>CAVRBF010000097.1:0-193791 GCA_963719115.1 uncultured Acidobacteriota bacterium
GGGCTAAATGAGAAGGCGAACATCGACATCATTTCGACAACCTCGGATAATTTGACCGTCAACGGCAAATCTTATGCATGTACGAAAATCGTCCGCAAGGTCAGCCGCGCGGCGGATATATCGAAAATCCAATCGGGCTGGAACGGCACTTCAACCATCTGGCTATCGCCCGACGTCCCGGCGGGATGGGTGGTCAAGATTGAGAACCGATATGCCTCCCAACTGACGCCCGTTTCGAAGCCCACCATGATCACGGAAACCTGGCTGCTGACTGACTTCGGGTTCAAGAACTGGAAGTCATAAGCGAAATAACGCAGCGTGACCCCAAGGCTTGATTTCTGTCGCATGTCGATGGGAAATGATGGCAAGGCTCCCTATTCGTCCGACTGCGGCGAATGGGGATGTCTTGTTACCCTTTCGCGACGGCTTATAGCCAGCCATGCATGCCCATGAGCAGCGCGACCATGGCCACCATCAGGAGGGCGCCCACCAAAATCATGCCCAATGCGGCGCGTCGCACCTTCTTCTCCAGCGCTCCTTCCGCCCGGTCGGAGATCACGAAGGTTGGTTCGTTGGTGCCCTTCTGGATCTGGTTGCGATCGTACTCATCCTTGGGGGTGGGATTCTCCACGCACGTCCCCAGGATGTTGCATTGCCGCTCCGCAATCAAACACTCCTCGGTGAAACGGAGCCTCTGGCCGCCAAAGTCCTTACTGAGTTGTCCGCCGCCGCCGGACATTGCCAGAAGCACCTTGTCAGCCGTCTTGGCGGCTGAGTCCGGCATGGCATTGACCGCCGCATTGAGCGTCGCCCGCGCCGTCTGCGGGGCTTCCGAGACCCGCTGCATATAGCCGAGGAGCTCCGGATTCGAGGGGCCGGGCACACCCAGGGTCGGATCCAGGAGGCGTTTACCGCGGGCACCGGGCCCCGTCTCCGCCTGGAAGGTGCGGGTTACGTAGAAATCCGCATTGTTCGGAATGACCGCGACCTTGCCGGTCCCATCGTCGAGATAGAACACTCGGGCATCAGCTTCCGTCCGTATCGTCTTCCAGTCCTCGCTGTCGTCCTTGCCCTTCATGGTCCACAGTTCCACCCAGGCCTTGTAATAGTAGCAAGGAGTGCGGGTCAGGGGGCTGCTCACCACGTCCGCACCCGTTGACTTGCCGTTCAAATGGACGAGGCCCATGGGGATGCTGCGGACCGACGCCCTCGGGGTATCCGCGAGGATCCGGTACTCGCGATACTTCTTGAAGCCAAGCCAAAATAGAAAGCCACCGACAAGGAAAAATAAGAGAAAAAAAAGATGAGTCATTCGGATTGTCCTTTTTGCCGTCCTTAATGGGCCGGCGCGGCCTGCCCGGCGCAAATTGTGTTGTAATTCACGTTGCCCGAGCTGACGTTCAGCGGCCCATGTTGGCCCTGCGCGTCTTCCATGATGGCAATGAACGATGCCGCGGGTACTCGAGGAGTCGCGGTGATTGTCCCCTCCGTGGTGACGGTCTGCGTTCCAGCGCTGCGGAAGTTCGCCGTCCCCTCGGGTGAGTGGCTCACCGACCCAGCGAGAAACCGATACCACACGACACCCGGACCATTGGTGGTGATCTCGGCTGCCAATTTCATTGGATGGGGGCACGGACCCTCATAATGGTCCGGAACCAGGTGCAGGCGGACGTCGGTTACTCGACTGGTCGCGTTGGGGGATGTTGCCCCGATGCGCGGGCTGCGCGGCGCCGGAGGGTTGACTTGCGAACCCGCCATTCCCGAGGTTCGTACGGTGGCTTCCCCGTGGGTTTCGTTCGTTCCTACGTTTGCCGAGCCCGTCCCCTGTGCTTCCATCTGCGCTTCGGCGTGCGCGCTGAACCCTGTACTGGTCATCTCACCCTGGGCCTGCGTGTCGCAATTCGAAGGTGTAACGAAATACGAATCGAGCGGCTGGGCAAAACTCACTTGCTTCACTTCCAGCATCTTGATGGGTTTGCCGCCCGGCGGGATCATCTCCATTTTGACAATGAACTTGTCCTTCTCCGCAATCCAGATCTTTGCCTTGGGCTGTTCCGGCGGTCCGGAGAGCTCTGCGACCCTGGCTGGTATGCCGTTAACGATCTCCGTCCCGCCGGCATTGGGTTTCAGCTTGCCGAAGTCGGGAGATGCGGCGGCGGCAATCGGGTCGTAGTTCGGCATTTCCGCCGACACATAACGCATCCATGAGCAGGTGCCGTGAGTCACATTGCGCATGTACACTTTATGCGCCTGGAGGTCGTAAAGGTTGATCGTATGAATGCCCTTGGGGTTGGCTCCCCAGGGAGCAATGCTGACGTCGATGAGTTCTTTGGAGCCACGGCGAAAGATCTTAAGAGTCAACTCCTTGCCGCTAAACATGCTCTCCACTGTTCCCATGCCGACGGCTGAAACCGAATACGTTTGTGGCTGCGGAGATTGCCCGGTAAGGCGTACACCTGCGACTGCGGATAGGAACACGAGTAAAAAGAAAAAAGACCGGAAATACTTTGTCATGTCTTTGACCTTTCGCAGATAAGGCGATATGGAATGGAAGCGGGCAGGATCCTGGAGTTCTCATCGTCAGCTCTCCGCCCGGCCGAGAACATACGCCTGATTGCTGCTGAATGCAATGCCCATGCGGGTTTGTAGTTCGCCGTGCTTCCTCGGGCCAGGCAAGTGGACAGATTGTCCCTCGCGTGCTGAAGCATTTGCGATAGGGCTGGCAAGGGTGGTGATCGTGGTCTATATTGGCGCCAGATTTTTCGGAGTCAGGAGTCTTCCTGTTGCCGCAGGTGACGTAAATCACCAACAAGTTCTCGGCGACGGGCATGCACGAGAAGACAAGGAAAGAAAGGACGAAGCAATGCCCACCAGTCGCAGTCTCCAATCGTTCGTTCTGCTCGCACTGATGCTTATTTATTTACCGGCAATCGTTCTTGCCTCCGACTCGCTGGAGGGCACGTGGCAGCACGTTAAGGATTCCCCGAGTAACTGGCACGTGTTGAAGGGCGGCTCGGCCACCCTGACCTTGAGCGCCGGCGGCCAGGCCACCCTCTCCGCGACGGGGCCCAACCAGAACCCACTCAATCAGACGGGCACCTGGTCGCAGCAAGGTGGCCGGGTCACCATCAACATTTCCGGCGAAGTCGAGGTCAGCAACAAGTCGTTCCAGCTCCAGGGCGATACGCTGACGCTACCCACGCAACTCTCCAGCGACGACCCGGGTACATCGACGTGGATGCGGGTGAAATCGGAGGGCATAGGCCTGATCTTCGCGGCCTTCAACAAAGCTGTGGAAGACGGCAAGGGCGGCAGCGGGGCAGCCGAGGAAGCAGCTCAGGAGGCGCGCAAACAAGAGGGGGTCGAGAAAGTGGAGGTGGTGCCAGGGGGCGAGGCACTGGCGCTGACGGTTAAGCCGCCCGCACCAGTTTCCGTTCAGCCCAAAGTCTACATCTGGTTTGCCAGCAAGGCGGCGCCGCGCACGCCGCCGGTGCAGCGCCAGGCACCCATCTCGCCGCTTGCAGTGGACCCACACACGCACATTGAAGCGCAGAATCCGCCGGGCGACCCGGACGCGCCCAAATCGAAGACGGCCCTGGTGGTGGCGCCCTTTCACAGCAAGGCTTATCTCGCGTTTCGGCCGGAACTGTGGACGCAGGGGAACAGCAGTCCGCGCCCCCTCTCCACCGTCGCCCAGGAGGCTACCTTCAAGTCGCTGGGGGACGATCCGGAAGGGGTGGGCAAGCAACTTACCAAAGCCGGGTATAACGTCACCGTGCTCATCGACGACCAGGCCACTCCCGGCCCGGTGTTCCGCGCTTTGCAGACCCGGCCCTCAGTGATCTACTTTGCCAGCCACGGCGGCGTGTCTCCGGACCAGCCCATCAATTCCATTGCCGTAGCCGGATTTATTGGCGCGGCGGCGGAACCGGGTGTGTCCGCGGGAGCGCTGACTCCCTCCGCGGCGGTCAAGCGGTTGCACGACTTGCTGGTGAAAGATGGCGTGCCCGGGCAGGCGGCAGCGGCGGTCACCGTCGGCTGTCTGGACGAGGTGAACGGGGTACAGTTCTGCTTTCCCATCCTGTGGCCGGATTTCTTCAAGGCCGCGCTGGGCAGCCAGGGCGTCCCGGATTCCTTTGTGTTTCTCGACGCCTGCCATTCGGCAAGCTACCCTGCGCTGGCCCAGGCCTTCAAGCCCAAGGTGTTCCTGGGCTACGACCCAACCGTGGCTGGCTGGGCGACGGCGCGATTCGCCAAGTACCTGTTTGAAAACATGGCGCACCGCGGCCACTCCGTGCAAGAAGCCTGGGATCGGCTGAAGCGCATGACCATGGGCGCCTACGTTGTCTATCTTGAGGACTCCATTCTGAGTCCGGTAGCGCAGGGCGACGTGAACTTGAAGGAGGAGGGCAAGAAGCTCAAGGCTTGGGGGATCGACCAGAAGCCGTACGGGCGCCTCGGCGACCCGGTGTTCTGGCTCATGCGCAGCGCCCGCTGGGCGAGCCCTGACATCAACAATGGCGCCAGAGCCCTGGGGCGCTGCTACGACTTGTTCTGGAAGCCACCCGGAAAGCGGCCCGGGATTGGCGAACCGTTCTGTACCCAGGCATCATTCGGCAACCTTACGCCCACGGCGGAGGATGTTGAGAACGCGAGCTTCCTGGTGAGCGGCAAGCCCTCCAAACCCGTCGGGCGGTTCGTGCTGCGCTGAAACCAATGCTGGGCCCTCATGGGGTCCGCATAAGCCTTCACGGTCCATCGCGTCGACACGAGCGGTTGAACGTGTGACACCGGTTTCGGATCTCCTAAATTGCCCGAGTCTGTATTATTTTACTTGACAATGCGGAAGTTTTATGCTACACGGGTAGCTGATGGTTATAGGCAATGAAAGTCAGGAGTCAGGAGTCAGTGGTTAGGAGTCAGGCGCGAGAAGCCGAGAGGCAACAGACAGAGACCCGGTCTGCGATCCCAAGCCCGCTTCGCATGGGGTGGCACGCTGAAGATTCGGTACCTCCCAGGCTAGAATGTGCACAAAAAGCCACAGGGCTATGCTGGGTTCTGGCGGGGAAACCTTCGCTTGGAACCCACGATGTGTAAGAAACAAAAGATAGTTAGCCTTAGCTAAGACAGAATGTCATAGGCGGTAAGTTGCTGAATCGAAGCAAGATTACCTGCCGGACGGGAGAGCGCCCAGCGAAAAAAGGGAAATTAAATTTTGTCGGCTAAACCCACGATGTTGATGAAAACAAAGGAAGGCGATCGGCGCTGCGCGGCTAAACCTGCGATGTGTATGAAAACAAGCAAGTTGATAATTTCTAACCCACGATGTTGATGAAAACATATGCAGTTAGCGATTTTTGACCCCAGCGAAGTCGCCCAGCGGATTCGAAGAGGGATCGATGGCCGGTGCGAAAATGACACAGGCGCCGCCACGGTTCGGAACCCCCTCGATTGGGGCGAGGATTCCGGTTCCCTGCTTCAGTCTCCTGACTCCTGCACTTCAAGAAATGAAGGTTCATCCGGCTATATGTATGAAAACAAAAGCCAGTGACAAAATGTCATTCACCAAAATCGATATCGGGTCACGTCTGGCAGCTACCGTCGCGGCTAGGCGTCCAATCCCCTCCCTCCGCAGTCGTTTATTTCTTCGGTCCGGGTTTGCTACGTTTGCGCGAGGGTGCACTAGGTGCTGCTTTGGCGGTCACAAACTTGTAGGCCATACCGAGCAAATCCCGCAGCACGTCGGGAGAGACGCGCGCCAGACGAACCAGAACGGCGTTGTAGTCGGTATAGTGGTCGGTGATGTAGTACACGTCGGGCGCGGCGGCCAGCAGTTCGGTGCGATCGTCGAAATCCACGCGAACCACCAGCGAGCCGGGCTCGGCGGAGCGATGAGCGGGGAAACAAGCGAGAAGCTTTCCGTGGACCTTGAGAGCGGGCGATCCGTAGGCCGTGCCTTCCTCCACACCGGGCAACGCCAGCCCGATTTCGCGCACGGTATTGAAGTCGAGGGTCTTCTTGGGCATCGCGCAGCGTCGCTCCTTGGAACTCCGACTTCTTGTGCTGAAAGCCCCTGAGGTTACGATTATCCACGAGAACAAAGGCTCTCACAAACGAAGTTGCACCGGGTGCGAGTGATGGTCAATTCTGCGGAGGAATCAATCAAGGGGTGGCGACACGAATGCGAGAAGAATCCTGGACTGGATCGGGTGGCCATTGAGGGTTGCGGGCATGAAGCGCCAGTCTTTCAGTACGGCCTCGGCGGTTTGGGTGAACGGGGGAACATTACGAACAACGTTGACGCTCTCCACTTCGCCTTTGGCACTGAGCGTGACTTCCAACACGGCGGTCCCCTGAACCAGCGCGTAGCCGGCGTGGAACGGCGGGGACGCGGCGCGGGTCACCTCCGCCGGCTGAAATTCTGCCTGGATTGCCGCCGCCGTCTGGGGCACCAACTTGGGAAATTGAGGAGCCGACACTATGCCAAGTTTGTTTGACCCTCTTCCCATTCGCGACGTGACCCTTCCCAATCGCATTGTTGTTTCGCCGATGTGTGAGTACTCAAGCACCGATGGATTTGCCAACGACTGGCATCTGGTGCATCTGGGAAGTCGCGCCGTCGGCGGTGCGGGATTGGTGCTGACGGAAGCCGCTGCTGTAGCGGCGGAAGGACGGATCAGTCCGCACGATCTCGGCATTTGGAGCGACGACCACATCGAGTTTCTCTCCCGCATCACCGGTTTCATTCATTCCCAGGGCAGCGTCGCCGGGATTCAGTTGGCGCATGCGGGGCGCAAGGCCAGCACCTATCGGCCATGGGACGGAGATGGCGCCGTGCCGGAAGACGCAGGTGGATGGACGAACGTCGTGGCGCCCAGTGCGATTCCATTCGCCGACAACTACCCAAAGCCCAAGGCCCTGACGCAGGAGGGCATCCACTCTGTGGTTGAGGCGTTCGCTGCCGCTGCCCGTCGCGCCCGGGCCGCAGGATTCCGCGTCATCGAAATCCACGCCGCTCACGGCTATCTGCTTTCGGAGTTTCTCTCGCCGCTCGCCAATCATCGCACCGACCAGTTCGGCGGCTCGCTTGAGAACCGCAGCCGGTTGCTGATCGAAGTGGTGCGCGCCGTTCGCCGGTCGTGGCCCGAGAACGCGCCGTTGTTCGTGCGTATTTCCTCCACGGATTGGGTGGATGGCGGATGGACCCTGGATGATTCCCTAGAGTTGGCCCGGCGCCTGAAGGATTCCGCCGTGGACCTCGTGGATTGTTCCTCCGGAGGGAATGCAGCGCGTGTCCACATGCCGTTGGGTCCGGGGTATCAAACACCTTTTGCGGAAAGGATTCGGCGCGAAGCGAAAATCCTGACGGGTGCGGTGGGCATGATCACTGACCCGGCGCAGGCTGATCACATCATCCGCACGGGACAGGCTGACGTTGCCATTATCGCGCGGCAGTTTCTGCGCGATCCTTACTGGCCATTGCGCGCGGCGCGCGAATTGGGATATCCCGTCCCCTGGCCGGTGCAATACGTCAGAGCCGCTCCACAAGGCACTAAGCCGCGTGGCGCAAAGCCTGCGTGATAGTGGTCCTGACGGCCCGTGACCTGCCTCGTATGGACCTACTCGACCTTCAAGACCCACAGCGCGGCTTTGCTGAAGAATCTTCGGGTGGCGGGCTTCAGGAAGAGCCAGGCGAGCGCTTTGTTGATTCCATGCGTGGCGGGAAGGAAGCGGGGAAGAGCCTCAAACGGTTTTTCCCGCACATAATCCGCCATGGCGGTTTGATGCACGCAGGACACCGTGCAGAAAGGCGCGCAAGTCTTCACCGTGAGGTACTCGCGCTGCAAATTTTCCTTGGTGTAGTCGGCCAGGGGGACACCCGGCCGGCCGCGCTGCTGCGAGCAGTAATGCACCAGCCCATCTTCGCAGATGTAGAGGTAGCGGCTGCCGGCGTGGCAATGCCACTCGTTGGGGAGGCCCCGCACCAGATTCGGCTGGAATTGGTTATAGCGGGAGTACAGGCTCTTCTTCATGCCGGCAAGCTCGGCATAGATCTCTTGTTGCGCCGCGTCGAGCGGACGAAGTTGGCCGGTGTGATCGTGCACAATGCCCACGGTGCTCGAAAAGCCCAGTTGCCGCGCTCGCCGCGCAATCGTCAAAGCATCGCTGGGGTTGCGAACGCCGGTGCCCAGCACGGTGTTGATGTTCACGTCGAACTCGGCATGGTTCTTCAGCAGCACCAGTTTCTGATCCAGAACCTTGAGGCTTTTCTTCGAGACATCGTCCGGCAGGACGTTATCGATGCTCAGCTCGACGTGCTCCAGTCCTGCCCGGTTCAGCCGTTGAATCCGCTGGGCCGTAAGCAGGTAGCCGTTGGTAATCAGCGTGGCGATAATGCCGTGCCTGCGAATGGCGCGAATGATCTCATCGAGATCGGGGTGCAGAAGCGGTTCGCCTCCGCTGATGGTGATGATGGTGGTCCCCAGGCGCGCCAGGTGCTCGATTCGATTGAGCATTTCCGCTGTGGGAACGGGGGCCGAGTGGTCGTCAAACTCGTTGCAGTACGTACAGGAGAGGTTGCAGCGTCGGGTGGGAACAATGTGCACCTGGATGGGATGGCGTGGGGAGCGCATCGCCTGCGCGAACATGCGCGCCTCGCGAAACCGGCGGCCGATCCCCAGCATCTTTCGTCTCGCTGCGGTGCGTATCAATGAACCATCCTTCCGCAAGCTGGAGCGACGGTCTCCGACCGCCACGGGGTTCGCTCATTTCCCGTTCAGGACCAGCCCCGTCGCGTTCAGCACCACCCCCAGCGCTGAACGCGCCGGCCCCTCCTCTTCTGAGGAGGGGAGTTCGTGAAAGCGCGGGGATGGTTACCAGCGCACCGAACTTAGCGAGACGCTGACTTTGACTGAGTCGCGGCATGCGACAAATCAAAAACCCGCCGAATGCTGACCGGCCCCTGGAGCGACGGTGCTTCCAGTCGCGATACGATGTAAAGCTCCTTGCCGTCGTCGCTCACGCGGAAGGTCTGGATCAGTTTCGTCGAATGGCTCAGATTGGTTTGAGCGATGAGCACGTCTCCCTGCCACTCGGTTTTGGTCGAGACCTTCTTCCCGCTCGCGTCCGTGTCCTCGTGTTTCTTGCCATCCGGGTAAAAGCTCTGGGCGTGCTCAGAATCGTCAATCACTACGACCTGGTCCGATCGCTGGTCAATGCGCAGGAATTTGGGGGTTGCGGCAAGGAGGTCCCAGTCCTCACTGCTCACGCCGCTTCCGTGGCTCCCTCCACCGCGCCGGCTCCCGCCTCCTCCGCCGCCGGGCCAGCCCATTCCGCCGATGGGGAAGCCGACGCCCACTCGCGGCGATCCGGTGCCGGGATAACCGCCGCCATTGTTTCCCTTATCTCTGCTGTTTTGCTGGGCGTCGCTGATCTTCTGCTGCGCATCGTCGCTTTCGTCGGAGTTGAACTCCCAACGACCGGTCAGTTGCGGTGGCTTGTCGGCGGCGCGGGCCATACCTGCCAGAGTTGCAAACAGAAAAAGGCTCGCAACCGGAATTGCCGCCTTGGTGTGGAATTCACGCAAATCGATCCTCATACGCCCTCCGTCAGTTCTTCTGATTCCATCTCTCAGGCGGGAGGTTGTACGAGCAGGAAATCGTTCTGGAAGGAGCAAGTAGCGGAGCCGCGTGGACAATGCCCGGCGAGCTAAATTAAACCGTCGGACGAGAGTCCCGACACGGCTCGCAGGCAGAAATCCGGAACGCTCATGGAATGCCGTCTGCCAACCTTGACGCGAACGGTGGCATCCTACCAGTTGTTACACGACTTGCAGGGTATTCTCCAGCTACAGTCTCCAATGGAAAGGGCACCAACCTAGCCAATGCCAACTCTGGTTGCCGCTGACAAACTGTATTCCGACTATGTAAACCCGCAGTGGACGCGGCTGCTCGACGTACTGCAAATGAACGTCTCGTTCACCCGCTGCGAGGGAGTGGAGCTCTGGCGCGCGGACGGCAAGCGCGTACTGGATTTCCTATCGGGTTACTGCGTTCACAATGCCGGGCACAACCACCCTTCCATTGTTGCGGCGCTGAAGGACGAACTGGACCGAAGAGGGCCGGTGATGCTCCAGAGCAACGTGCCCGAACTTGCGGGCGAGTTGGCCAGCCGCCTTTGCCGAAGCGCCGCCGGCCGCCTGAAAAAGGCTCACTTCACCAGTTCCGGCAGCGAGGGCGTGGAAACGGCGATCAAATTCGCCCGGGCCCACACCCGGCGCAGCGGCCTGCTCTTCGCGGAAGGCGCGTTTCATGGGCTGACGTGCGGCGCGCTTTCGCTGATGGGCAATGAATTCTGGCGCGAGGGCTTTGGGCCGCTTCTTCCTGATGCCCGGCAGGTTCCTTTCGGGGATCTGCAGCGTCTGGCCGCCGAGCTCGCGACCAAGAACCACGCGGCGTTCATCGTGGAGACCATTCAGGGCGAGGGCGGTATTCGTATTCCGACGGACGGCTATTTACAGCGCGCCCAGGAACTTTGCCGGAAGTATGGAAGCCTGTTCGTTCTGGACGAGGTGCAGACGGGAATGTATCGGACGGGCCGCTTCCTGGCGGCTCACCATTTCGGGCTCGACCCGGACATGGTGATCCTGGCCAAGGCTTTGAGTGGAGGTCTGGTTCCTGTGGGCGCGGTGCTGCTCACGGACGCTGTTTATGATTCTGTATACAGCTCCCTGAAGCGCGCCATCATCCACACTTCGACTTATTCGGAAAACAATCTGGCGATGCGCGCCGGACTGGCAACGCTGGACGTCCTGGAATCGCAGGGCCTCGGCGAGCGGTCCCGCACGCTGGGGCAGTACCTCGTGCATCGGTTGAACGCCGCGCTTGCCGGATATGAAATGGTGAAATCCGTACGCGGGGTGGGTTTGTTCTGCGGCGTCGAATTCCAAGCTCCCCGGAGCTTCGCACTGCGGGCCTCATTTGAGACTTTTATGCGAATCCATCCGGGCATGTTTGGGCAGATGCTGGTCATGCAACTCTTCCGCGAGAAGGGTATTCTGACGCAGATTTGTGGCAACAACTTCCTGGTGCTGAAGGTTGCTCCGCCGCTGGTCGTCGTGCAGGAACAAATCGACGAGTTTGTCACCAGGCTGCGCGAAGTCGTGGAGTCCATTCATTCCTCCGCCACTTTCTGGACCGCGGCGCTGGGGCTCGCGCGGCGCGTGACAAACATTTAACCGCCGAAACATAGTCTTACCCGGGTGAAATAAATGGGTGCCGATGTGTTGGAGACAGACGTTTTCATTGCCGGTGGCGGTCCCGCCGGCCTCGCCACGGGAATTGCGGCCAGGCAAAGAGGATTGCGCGTCATAGTAGCTGACCTGTTGCAGCCACCGATCGACAAGGCCTGTGGTGAAGGCCTGATGCCGAACACGGTGGCTTCACTCAAAGATCTCGGCGTGATACTGCGTTCGGGAATGGTCGTGCCGTTCCGTGGAATTCGGTTTGTCAACGAAGGTGAATTCGCGGAGGGTATTTTCCCGGAAGGGTACGGACTGGGAATTCGTCGAACCACCCTGCACAAGGCCCTGGCGGAACGCGCCCTCGAAGCTGGCGTGGAATGCCTGTGGGGCGAGCGCGTGACGCGTATCGCAGCGCGCGAGGTTGGGCTGGGCTCACGTCGCGTGCAATGCCGCTGGATCGTCGCCGCTGATGGCCTGAACTCGCAGGTGCGAAGGTGGGCCGGTTTGGATCGAGGGCAGCCCCAGGAAACGCGGTACGGATTTCGCCAGCATTTTCGCGTCGACCCGTGGACAGATTTTGTGGAAGTTCACTGGGGAAGCAACTGCCAGATCGTGGTGACCCCGGTGAGCCCGCAGGAGGTATGCCTGGTCGTAACCTCGCGGTCGCCACGGATTCGCTTGCAGGAGGCTCTGCGCCGGTTCCCCGACCTTGCCCGGAGGCTCGATGGATGTTCATCCACCACCAAAGATCTGGGTGCTATTTCGGCCTTGCGCGTTCTGCGTACCGTTACGAGGGGGTGCACCGCCCTGGTCGGTGATGCGTCCGGCTCCGTCGACTCGCTGACGGGCGAAGGCCTGGGCTTGGCCTTCCGCCAGGCTGGCGCGTTGGCCCAGGCGTTCGCCGGCGATGACCTTGCACGTTACCAGGCGGAACATCGCCGCATCAATCGCCAGCCGGAAATGATGTCCAGACTACTGCTCGCCCTGGAGAATCGTCCCCGCCTGCGGCGTCGGGCCATTCATGCTCTGGCCAAAGAACCGCAGTTGTATGCGCGGCTTCTCGCTTCCCATGTCGGAGCGTTCTCTCCGTTGACGTTTGGCTTCGGCAACATCTTTAAACTGGGCCGGAGGCTGATTGCCGACCCCAGTTGAAAAATCCCATTTCCGGACTTGAACTCCATGACCAATCTCCTGCCATTGCGGCGAACAGCAGTCGTGCTTGCGATCGGTTTTCTTCTTGCGCTCTCCGTGCTCAACGCGCGCGCTGAGGAAGTTCGACTGGAACTTGATCCCAGCCAAACCCAGATCAGCTTCACATTGGGTGATGTCCTTCACACCGTGCATGGGACCTTTAAGCTGAGGCGGGGAACTATCGTCTTTGACCCCGGTACCGGCAAGGCCGGCGGTCTGGTGGTGGTTGATGCCACCAGCGGCGATAGCGGCAGTCATGCCCGCGATCACAAGATGCACAAAGACGTGCTGGAGAGCGCGCAGTACCCTGAGATCACGTTCGCGCCGGAGAAGGTGCAAGGTCAGGTGTTGCCCAAGGGCGATTTCAAAGCGCAAGTTCTGGGAACCTTCACCCTGCACGGAACCAACCATCCGCTCACTCTGGTTGTGCAAGCGCATTGGGCGGAAGACCGCGTGACTGCCGATACGAGCTTCACCATCCCTTACTCCAGTTGGGGGCTCAAGAATCCCAGCACGCTGTTCCTGCGCGTTAACGACACCGTTGACATTGCCATCCACGCTGTGGGCCACATCAAATAAACGTCTCGGAGCCCGCAGTGAAATCTGATATCTTGCCATATGGGTGCAAGCGCGGAGGGGCATGGAATGAAACAAGAGCAGAGTTTCACGCGGCGGGAATTTTTGGGCGGGGCGTTGGCGGGAGCTTCGGGCTGGGCTTTGTCCGAGGGCGAGCCGGCGCGCGCGTCCGCGGTTCCTCACCGATGGAAATACGGGGTGGTCGGCACCGGGGCGCGCTCGCGCGGGGCACACCTGCCTCTGCTTCGCGATTACTTCCCCGAGGTGGACGTAGTGGCGCTCTGCGACGTCACTCCCGAGAATCTTGAGGAAGGCCGCAAGGTCTATGGCAAACCCGTGGCGGGCTACAACGATTACAACAAAATGCTCACGGAGCACCCGGAGATCGAAGCCGTTCTGGTGGTGGTCCCGAACTTCCTGCACGCTCCGGTGACCATCGCGGCGTTGGAAGCGGGCAAACACGTTCTTACCGAGAAACCCATCGCCACGCACGTCGCGGATGCCACGAGGATGATCGACACGGCCAGAGAGCAACACCGCGTCTTGGCCGTCGGGTTCGAAATGCGCTACTCGCTGCTCTTCCATCGCATGGCCGATTTGCTGGGGCAGGGAGCGATTGGAGACATCGAACTCGTTTTTGCGGCGCTGTTTCGCGGCGACTGGAATCCCCACAGTTGGAAATACCCCGATCCCCAGACCGGCGTCAGCACGAACTGGCGGTTTCTCACCTACACCGCAGGATGCTCGCTGATGGAAGACGGCATCCATGAACTGGACGTCATTCACTGGCTGGTGAATGCCCAGCCGAAGCTTATCCAGGCGCAGGGCGGGAACAATGTATACCTCGACCGCGAGACCATCGACAACGCTGGTCTGCTGATCGAGTTCAGCAACCACGCGCGGTGCAACTTCGGGTTTTCACTCTTCACGTCCGGCATTAACGATGGTCTGGTCATGCGCTTCTACGGTTCGACGGGCGAGATGACGTTCCAGCGCGAGGCGGATATTCAACACATCGTGATCAAGCCTTACCACGGCAAGGCCGAGAGCATCGATGTGCCTTACTATGAAGCCAATGAGGAACGGGTCTGGCAGAACTTAATGAAGAGTTCTCACCCCGACGGCATGTCCAACGACAACCAGATTTCGACGTATCGGGTTCATCGTGATTTCCTGCGCTCCGTGCAAACCGGCGCCCCGCCTTTTTCGAATGGCGATGTAGCGCGCGACGCGATCCACATCGCTCTGGCGGCGGAGCACTCTCTGCGGCATGGCCAGATCGTGCCCTGGGATTCCGCCGCCATCGTGCTTTAGAGAAGAACCAGCGCTTCCGGTAAGAGCCTGAAAGCGTTTGGGTATGGGTTGGTCTTCCAGTCCCGGCGTGCTGAGTGCTGTACATCAAGCGGGCACTAGCCGCGCCAGCAGATCAGCTTCATTTCCGTCATCTCTTCCACCACAAAATGCGGGCCCTCGCGCCCGATGCCACTTTTCTTGACGCCGCCGTAAGGCATGTGGTCGGCGCGATAGGCCGGCACGTCGTTGATGATGACGCCGCCGACGCGCAATTGGCGGGCCGCCTGGAATGCCCGGCCGATATCGCGTGTACAGATGCCGGCCTGCAAGCCGTACTCGCTGCTGTTCACGGCAGTGATGGCCTCCTGCAAGAAGCGGTAGGTGTGGACCACCACCACCGGCCCAAAGACCTCGCGGCAGCAGACATCGAGGTCGGCGGGGACGTTGGTGAGAATGGTGGGTTCCACCGTGGCGTTGTGCCGTTTGCCGCCAGTCACCACAGTCGCCCCGCGCACGAGGGCTCGGCCGATCCAGTCCTCCACCCTCTCCGCCTCTTCCCGGGTAATCAAAGAAGAGACATCGGTGCTTTCATCGAGTGGATGCCCGAGTTTCAGTTTCTGTGTGGCGTCGGCGAACTTGGGCAGGAAGTTCTTGACGATGGTTTCATGAACGTAGATGTTCTGTACGGAGATGCAAACCTGCCCGGAGTGACTGAAGCTGCCGGTGACGCAGCGCGGGATCATCGTGCTCAGGTCGCAATCCGGCTCCAGGATCACGGCGGAGTTTGAGCCCAGTTCCAGCGTGACGCGCCGCAGTCGGGCCTGGGAGCGGATGTATTCTCCCACGGGAACGCTGCCGGTGAAGGTGATCATGTTGATTCGCGGGTCCGTAATCAGCGATTTGCCGACCGTTCCTCCGGGGCCGGTGATGACATTGTAGGCGCCGGTCGGCGCGCCGGCTTCCTTGATCAGCCCCGCCAGGCGTAGCGCGCTGAGTGGCGTATTCCCAGCCGGCTTATGCACCACACTGTTTCCCGCCGCGAGCGCCGGTCCGATTTTATGCAGGCCGAGATTCAGCGGGAAATTGAAGGGAGTAATGGCGGCGATCACGCCCAAGGGTTCGCGCACGGTCATGGCATAGCGGCCCTTGCCGATGGGCGCCGCCTCCATAGGAATTACTTCTCCGCGCAGATGGCGGGCCGCGTCCGCGGAAGCGAGAAGGGTCTGCTGCGAGCGTTCCACTTCCAGCCGCGCTTCGCGAATGGGCTTGCCAGTTTCATAGCAAACCAGCAAGGCAAACTCCTCGGCATCGCGTTCGAGCAACCGGCGCATGCGTTCGAGCAGTTCGGCGCGCTCGTATTGGGTGAGTGCCGCCATGGCCGGAGCGGCGGAGTAGGCCGCCTCGACTGCCCGTTCGGCCGTCGTCTCATCCGCTTCGTAGGTGTCTCCCACCGCCGTGCCATCGTAAGGCAGGTTGATAGTGCGGAGCGCCCCCGTGCGCACCCACTCCCCGCCAATAAACATGGGGAATTCCTTCTTTTCAATCGTCGCGGTAGCCATGATCCCAGATTCTATCATGTTGCGGAAACCGGTATGAAGTGATGCAGCCGTTAGCCGTTGAGGTGGTTGTACGTTACCAAGCGGCGAGGTGAACTGCGCGCAGTTCACACTTCGCGCCTTGCTATTGCCGCCTGATCCATTTGGGCGTAAGGCATCCCTCCCCCAGCGCTATATTGCAGCCGCTGGAAGTATGGGAAGGAACGCGGTCGGCAGAAGGATGAACGTGTTCCTTCCCTCACGCAGCGGAGTCGCGCGGCCAGTGCCGCAAACGTCGAGCGTTTCTGCCAGAACGGAAAGGCCCAGGGCAGAGAATCGATGCCCGGGTCTGTCAGCTTAGACCAGATGGGCTCTTAATCCCGGTTCGTTCAGGGACACGATCTCTTTACTCGTTGTGGGATTCACGAAATCGTACATGACGACGTTGGGCATCACATTACGACGTCCTCTCTGATCCGTCACCGCGAATTTGGCTTGTCCAGTGTGTATGTCCTTACCGGAAGCAATGAGGAACTTGAGATAATCAATGTTGTGGTGGGTTCCCCCGGAGATGCGTCCTTTTTGCCTTTGCTCTTCCTGCTTCGTCGATTTGGTGTTGGATTCGACACTTCCACCCGTCTGCGTCCAATAGAGGACGAACAGGTGGTATCCGCCATGATCGGCGTGGGCATCGAGTTTTGACACCTGACCATCAATCACTTTCTTGATGTCCTTCTTGTCCGAATACTTTCCGCAGGTAATGAGCCCAAAGTGAATACCATCCTCATACCGGTAGAAGGGATGCATACCGAGCGTAGAATGCAGGATGGAAAACTCTTTGGGGTCAAAAGCACAGATTGCCTTGCCGCGCAAATCCTGCAATGTCACGTCGGCAAAGTTGGGGAAAGTATTAGACTTGTAGAGTTTATTGGTCGTGAGGGAAGATTGTACGAGCTTTTGGATGATCTCGTCCTTCGCCCCGCCGGTGGGCTTGGTCAAGCGTAAAATCACAAACTCGCTGGGATGGGCATCCAGAAAAGCCGACACACTTTCGAGGGTCGAATCCCAACTCTCCCCGATGGCACCTTGGCCCTTCGTGGTGTGGTGTGCTCGAATCGAGGTTTTCGATGCCTTCAGACGGATGTCAAAGAAGCGTGACCCCGCCTCGCATTGCTCCAGAATGCTTCGGTCCTGGCACGCTGATAGGGACTTCGGTAGTACCGACCCGATGACGCCCGTTTTGCTCATCGAATCCTTGTAAACTCCCGCGTCATGACTTCCCGGCATCGTAATATCCCTGAGCGTCAGATGGTTCGGCAGGGCCCCCATCCACGCACTCATGTCTCCTAGACCACCCATAGATTGCTCTCCTCTCCATTGATTTTGGCCTTGATCTCTTCGCCCGCCATCATTCGCCGAAAACCCTAGTTCATGATGGCCGGACAAGCATCCACTTCCGCCAACTGGGCACAGTACTCTCCGCGCCGAAGAAAATACGTGAGCTTCGGCCGAACCAATGCGCTAGAGTTTCCATCCTCAGTTTTGCCCTACAGCTAGTATGCCTTGAGGAAGCTTTGCATTCAATACCCAAGTGGGTTTTCTGACGTAGTCAGCAGGGACTTAATTGTCGAGACGATAAATGGGCCATCTGCTGGCTCGTGGCGCATCGTTGGATAATGGGATACCTAATGCCTAGACTCTTTAGGAAACCGTCGTCGATCATCGTCGTTTTCCCCCTCGGTCTCTGTCGGAGGGCGTCATAGTGTTGACTCCCAGGGTCTGTACTTCTCAGCCGTCGATCGCCGGTTGGAATTGGCGGGAGGCTTTCTATCAACGGAGGCTTTGGGAAGGCCCCGCGTCGCCTATCTAAGGCGCGCTGTGGCCATCGCAGTTAAGCACGCCCAGGAACTTGCTGAATGGGCCGACCGCTTCCCGGTATGGGTGGGCCATGATTCTCGAAAGCTGGTGCAGATGAGTCAAGTCATGGGCAGCCCAAGTGGCCAGCAGTTCTGATAGCGTGACGATACCGAGAGCGGGATGCCGTCCGCGCCGATCGAGATCTTGTGGCTGCAGGTTCATGTGCAGCAACTCTGTCAGGTTTTGTGAGCGCGCGGTCGCAAATTCTTCCAAAAGCCACGGGAGCGACTTGCCTTGCAGCTCGCGCATGTCTCCCCGACGGTCGAGCGGGGCAAAAGTGCGCGTCTCGCCGAATGTCATCACCGTCCTTGCCCGGGTCATCCAATCCGTGCGTTCGGTGTGAATCAGATGCGCGACGACATCAGAAGCACTCCAGGTGTTTTCGCCCTCATTAGCGGATGTCCACGCTTCCGGCAAATCGAGCAGGAGCGCGTTGAGCACCGCCGGTGTGCGGGTAAGAAGAGCGATTGTGTGCTGAAGATCATGTTTCATGGTTGTCACCTTGCCCGCGGTTCGCAGCGCGATGGCAGCTTGAGACGCGGTGATGGCTGGGGCAGTTGCTTGAGTACGCCGTATCTGCGCTCGCCTCGGCGCCACTGCTGGGGAGAGTCCCGCAACCCGCACTGAGCTCCTCACAGTCCCGCGTCCCATGGGCTTCAAACCGGCTCGCCGGCAGTTGCCGTGCAGCGTCAACTTGGAACCCGGCGCCGTTGATCTCTTCCGTCATATTCTTCCTCTCACTACTTCACGCCCGGCTGTGCTAAAGTAGTGCTCGTAGAAAGATCAATTCTCAGGCCCGCCGGCAGCCCAAAGGCGGTGGGGACGTACCCGAGGGTAAGAGAATGAGTCAGGCTCCCGAAACGGGTCACGCGCCAGTGACGACGGCAAAGGGCTCGTTGCGCGAAGTGGAGCATCGTCGCAGCGAGCGTTTGCTGATTACGGTGCCCATTCGCGTCGAGGGTGTGGACCGCGACGGCGCGAAGTTCGTGGAAGAGACCCGGACGCTGGTGGTTAATCGGCAGGGGGCGCGCATTTACCTGAAGCACCGAGTGGCCGCCGGCGCGATGTTGGTGATTGCGTCAACGGTGGGCCGCCGCTCCGGAAAGTTCCGCGTGGTGGGCCCCACTCAACCTGTTTCTGGTGACGGCGGCGAATGGGGCGTTGAGTCCCAGGAATCGAACGTAAACATCTGGGGCATCGGATTTCCTCCTGCCTCTGGGACAGAAGGCGAGTGCGCGGCGTTGATCGAGTGTCGCCGTTGCCACGCGGTCAAGCTCTCCCGCTTGTCCATTGTCGAGCATGAAGTATTGGGCACCTCCGGATTGCTGGTGAAGGAATGCGAGGCCTGCGGGCGTTCCACGTCGTGGAGCTTCAAGGAGCCGTCGGTGCCTCTCCGCGGGGACGACGGTGCGCCGGCACTCGCTGCGCCTGACGTCGTCCCCGAGCCTCCCGGCCCGAATCGCCGGACTCACAACCGAGTCGCGCTGCAATTGCCCATTCGCGTGCGCAGCTATTACGGCGCGGAAGAGTTTACCCGCACGGAGAACGTCTCTCGCGGCGGAGTGTGCTTCATCAGCGACCACAGTTACGAGGTGGGAGAAGTTCTGCTGGTCACCTGTCCGTTTGAGAAGGGTGGCCACAACATCGAGGTGCGCGGACTGGTCGTGCGTTGAACGCGAGATGCAAGGCACCGGACGCAAGATCTACGGCATTAGCTATGAGCGATAGTCGCTTGGCTGCGAGGTTCCTATCCATCCCTGTCATCGCGGTCTGATGCTCCTGCTCCGCGGTTCCAACCCCAACCTTCCTTCCTGGCTTGGCCAACTTCACCAACTGCTTATCCCCGGCTCCGCGCGTGAGAGTGGCCGTCCGTTTAAGCTTGTCCCTGGAAATCCGATATGCAAAATGGCGGCCCACTTGCTTGAGTAGACCGTGAGGCCGGTTGGGGGTGTGCGGTGGATTTCACCATGACGCCAGGGGGATTGCTGGTTCATTCGTGCGCCGAATGGCCCTGTGCCGTCTGCCGCCCCAGCCAGATCTCCGAGAGCCGCTCCTACTGTCTCTGCCTGAATTGCGCCTACGCCATTGTGGCAGCGGCAAGTGCAGGCGAGCCCGGTGCACGCGCGCTGCTCGATGAGATCTCCGACGCCTTGAGCTTACTGCAAGCTCAGCATTTCGAGCAGCGATTGCTTTCCAACTAAATACCGACCGAGTTTACCTTCTGTCCGCTAGCCAAATCGCCTTGCGCCCGGTAAAATATTCCCAGCGAGGGTCTTTTTTACCCTTCGAGGACATGTCCTATGTTTGACTTTCAGGCTCGCCGAAGCTGCCGGGTGGCGCTCGCCGTCCCCGTACGGGTCTTCGGTGTTGACTACCGGGGCAAGGACTTCACTGAGGACGCCCTGACTATTGTGGTCAACCTGCACGGGGCCAAGATCCGCCTGAACCGCCAACTTATCCCAGATTCGGAGATTCGCCTGGTGACGACCAACGGGCAGGACTCCGTCTTTCGGGTCGTTTCGCAGGTGCAGAGCCCCGAGCTCCGCTTCACCTACTGGGGCGTTGAAAACCTGGATCCGGACAAGAACATCTGGGGAGTGGACATTCCCGAAATGCGGCCCGACGATCAGCTCAAAGTACGAGTGACGCTGGAGTGTCCCATCTGTTCCACGCACGAGTCGTTGCGAGCGGATGAACATCTTCTCGCCTCGCTTCAGGAGCGTGGTGGAGTCGAGCGCACCTGCGTGCTCTGCAAAGCCACCGGACTTTGGAAGCTCCTGCCGCTCAAATCTGCGTAAGGTTGCTCCTTACTGCTCCCGGTATCCCAACACTTCCGCCACCACCCCTCGAAGTACACGGCCCTTTTCCGGCGCCGTCTTGTCGATCCGCGAGGCGTACTCGATCCGTTGAATCATCAGACGATACTTCTGGAACTCACATTCCTCCGGCAGCACCAAGTCGTCGCTGCTGTTGAGTTCGGCAAAGTGAATCTCCCGGTTGTCCGGGCGAACTTCGGCTCCGATCGCGCGCGCCGCGATCTTGCCGTTTTGATAGATGGCATCGTCCTCGTGGTTTGCCGGTCGCGCCGCCGGAGAAGTCGGTCGATGCCAAAGAATGGGTCTCTTCACTCACAGTGTTATCCATGCTCCTTTGTAGAATTCAAGCTGCCCCAGTCTGCCTTTGGATTGCGTCAGCCCTTCAACCATTCTTCAAGATAGGTTGCCAAACGGTCAAGGGCTTCGGGGGCGCACACTCCCTCATCGGCCAAACGTGCCCATCACTTCGGCCTGCGCGAGGATGTGGCCGTGCATCGCCGCGTCAACGTCCCGCCGGTGAACCTGACCGTGCAAGTCCAGCAGCGTGTCAAGGGCGTACAGGCGGAAGAAGTAGCGATGCGGTTTGCCCGGAGGGGGACAAGGGCCGCCGTAGCCGTTGGTCGGAAAGTCATTCTCACCCTGCTTGCCGCCGCCGGTGATGGCCTCTCCTGGCGGCACGTGCTCCGGCAGTTGCCGCGTGGATGCCGGCAGGTTATACACCACCCAGTGAACCCACGTTCCAACGGGGGCGTCCGGATCATCGACGATCAGCGCAAAGCTCGCAGTGCGCGGCGGGCTTGCGGTCCAGGAAAGGGCGGGAGAGATGTTCGTTCCACTGCACGTAAACGCCACCGGGATCGTACTGCCCGGGCGAAAGGCCGTAGTCGTCAATTCCAGCTTGCCGGTGGGCGCTCCGCTGGCAATCGAACCACAAAGCGGCAGCCAGACGAGAGCGCAACCGATCGCCAGCCTCGCAACGCTTCGGGCGCGCGCAAGGCGGAGTCGCCCCCGCACTTCGGGCGCGCCGGCGAACTCCTGCTCCGCCATCCTGCCGGCAGATCGAGTTGAACAGACTCGCATTGCCTGGCCTCTCCTTACTGTGCGACATAAATTGTAGCGTCGATCTCTGATCGACGCCGGCGGTCGGAGACCGCCGTTACAACCCGATACGCAAACACCCATGTCACCGCGTATATAACGAGAAGGCGTGTGACGGCTCCGTCACCCGCGCCTTTACGAAGAAGACCGAATCGGCCGTTACCGTCCGGAAAAGAGGAAAGACTCCAGCATGTCCGCCCGGGCTTTCTCATCGGAGGCTATCACCCGCAGAAGGTCCTGAACGGAAATCATGCCGTGATAGATTTCCAGCTCGTCAACCACCGGGAGGTGATATATGCCGTGTCTCTCCATGAGCCGCACGCACTCGTCCAAATGTGTGTCCGGCGGTACCACGATGGGATGAGACGTCATCACTTCCGCAACTCGCATCCACGCCGGACACTTGTTCTCCGCCGCCACCTTGTCGGAAATATCACTCTGTGATACAACTCCCATCAGCTTGCCATCCGGCTTGAGCACGCCTACGGCGCGCACTTGTTTTTCGCGCAGGTAGCGCGCCGTTTCATGGACGGTAGTTTCCTCCGTCACGGAAAAGACCTCGGTCCGGGAACCAATCAAGTCCTTGACTGTCATAGGCCCTCCCAGCGGTGTGAAGATAACGCCATATTAAGCTGGAAAGATTGGCATCGCAACACGATTTCTGCGGCCCCGGGTGGGGATTCCAGCCGGAGCAGCCCGTCCCAGCCGCGTATGCTAGAATAGGTGATATCTGAAAAGGTGCGTGAGTAGACCGAGATTCGCATGTCAAAGCCCTCCAAACCGACGCCGAAACAGTTTGCCGTCAACCGGCAGGCGCACCATTTGTACCATCTGCTGGAGCGCTTCGAAGTGGGAGCGGAGTTGACGGGTACGGAAGTGAAGTCGGTGCGGGACGGCAAAATCAACCTGAAGGACAGCTACGTGGACCTGAAGAAGGGCGAGGCGTGGCTGATTGACTGTCACATCAGTGCCTATACGGCGGGGAGCTATTTGAACCACGATCCGCTTCGCGACCGGCGCCTGTTGCTGCATCGGCAGGAACTCGACAAGCTGGCGGGCCGCGTGCAGGAGAAGGGCTTCACCCTGATTCCGACCCGCGCTTATCTGAAGAAGAACATGATCAAGTTTGAGATTGCCCTGGCGAAGGGCAAGAAGATTTACGACCATCGCGAAACCTCGCGGCAGCGCACCATTGATCGGGAAACGCAGCAGGACATACACGAGCACCGTCGTCGGCACGCCTGATCGGGTGCGGCGAGAATTCCAGCAAATCCACTAGGAGCTCCAGCACTGTGAAAACTGAATATCGGGCTGAACCGTTGGCGCAACTTTCCGTCCCCACCCTGGTTGCCTATTCCTTCGAAGGAGCGCCCGCGTCCAGCGGCACGGTCGAGCGCCTGCCGGCGGAAACGCGCGAGCAATTGCAGAAGCTGCAGGCGTCCGGCGAGCTCACGGGCAAGACGTTGGAGATGACCGCGCTCCATTCGCCCGCCGGACTCGCGGCTTCCAAGCTGCTGGTCGTAGGCGCGGGCAAACCCGAGAAGTTCAACGACGCGCAGCTTCGCAATCTTGCCGGCGCGGCGGTGCGAAACCTGCGCTCGCGGGGCACGCGCGAGCTGGCCTGGATCCTCGGCTCCACCGAACCCAGTGCAGTGACTTCGGTGGTGGATGGCGCGGTGGTGGCTGACTACGATTCCGACACCTACCGGACGGAGCGCAACGGCGCGAAGGGAATCGACACGCTCTGGCTGGCGGCGGACGGGCAGACGCTCCCCGCTGAGGCGCCAGCCGCACTCGATCGCGGCCGCATTGTGGGTGAGGCGCAGAACTTCACGCGCGAGCTGGTGAATGAGCCCTCCAACCGCATGACGCCCACCCGGCTGGCGGAGCGTGCCGCGGAGATGGCCGCGCGCTACGGCCTGGCGTGCGAAGTGCTGGGGCCGGAGGAGATTCAGCGCCTCAAGATGGGCGCGTTCTGGGGGGTGGCACAGGGCAGCCCGCAGGAACCGGCCAGGCTGATCGTGATTCGCTACGCGCCTGCGGACGCGCCGGAACAGCCCGTGATTGGACTGATCGGGAAGGGCATTACCTTTGACAGCGGCGGCATCTCCATTAAGCCCGCGGAGAACATGCACGAGATGAAGACCGACATGGCGGGCGGAGCCACCATGCTGGGTGTGATGCAAGCCATCGCCCAGCTCAAGCCACGCGTGCGCGTCACCATGGTGATTCCGTCCACGGAGAACATGCCGAGCGGCAGCGCCTTCAAGCCCGGCGACGTGATCACCTCCATGTCCGGCAAGACCATCGAGATCCTGAACACCGACGCCGAGGGACGGCTGGTGCTGGCGGATGCGCTGACTTACGCCAAGCAGCTCGGCTGCACGGTGCTGATCGACGCCGCCACCCTGACGGGGGCATGCGTGGTGGCGCTGGGGACCTTTACCACCGGCGTCTTTGGCTGGAACAAGGATTGGGTGAACCGCATTCTCACCGCCGCCAGTACGGCCGGGGAGAAGATGTGGCAACTGCCCGTCGAGGACGACTTCCGCGACCTCTACAAGAGCTCGATTGCCGATTTGGCCAACACCGGCGGGCGCTGGGGCGGGGCAATTACCGGCGCCATGTTCATCGGCGAGTTCGCCGGTGACACGCCCTGGGTGCATCTGGACATCGCCGGCCCGCGCTGGTCGAATGAGGAGAAGCCCTACCGCGCCAAAGGGCCCACAGGCCACGGCGTGCGCACGCTGGTGCAATTGCTGATGGGCTTCGTCGAGTAGAGGCACGGTGAATCTGGTGCGCCCAGTTTCCCCGCTGGTGTGTTTCCACCTACACATATCGATATGATTGACTTTACACGTCCGTCTGTGTAAGATTCTTGCCGGGGGTGAGTGATGCCAACGAATCTTGCCATTGATGACGGCTTGATTGAAGAGGCCCGCAAATTGGGCGGCCACCGCACGAAAAAGGATACCGTGAATGCGGCACTCGACGAGTACATCCGACGCCGCAAGCAGCAAGAGATACTGTCCCTTTTTGGAACGATCGACTACGATCCGGCCTACGACTACAAGCGTGAGCGCCGCGGGAAGCGAGTGTGAACGCTCTCATTGACACCTCGGTGTGGTCCCTCGCATTGCGCCGAAAGGTCGAAGACCTAAGTGCTTCCGAGAGGTCGCTTGTGGCGGAGTTGCGGGAGATTGTCCAAGAGGACCGCTGTCGTATCATCGGTCCTGTACGGCAGGAATTGCTGTCCGGCATTAAATCCCTCGACCAGTACGAGAGGCTGCGCCTTGTGCTCAGGCCCTTCCGAGACGAGCCGCTTGATACAGATGACTTCGAGTCAGCGGCAAAGGCGAGCAATGCGTGCCGGTCAAAAGGGATCGTAGTTTCCATTGTTGACAGCTTAATCTGCGCCGTAGCGCTTTCCCGCCAGTGGGTAATATTCACGACGGATCCGGATTTCACGAGCTACGCGAAGGTTCTTCCCATCAAGCTTCACGCTCCTCGCCGGTGAACAAGTAAGCAAGTCGGGTTCAGCCAGCATCACATCCTCTCCGGAATCTCCATCCCCATCTGTTCCGTCGCCAGTGTGAGCGTGCGCTCAGTCAGGTAGACGAGGTAAAGCAGGAACTGCTGGCGCCGGGCATCGGGCTCGTTGAGGATGTGGAAGTGGTGGTAGAAGTTGTTGAAGGCTTGCCCCAGGCGGAAGGCGTACTTGGCCACCACGGCCGGTTCTTCGCTGGTGATGGCCTGCGCCACCATGCTTTCCAGTTGGCCCGCCAGCAGCGTCAGCTCCCAGAACGCCGCCCCATCTTCTCCCTGGAAAAATACCCGCAACTCGTCAGGTGTAAAGGCGGCGGATAACTGCGCGGGTTGAAACTCCGGATGCGCCTCCTGGAATTTGCGCATGATGTTCCGCGCGCGCACGGTGCTGTATTGCAGGTAGGGGCCGGTCTCACCCTCAAAGGCGAGCGCCTCCTTGAAATCGAAGGCAATGATGACGCGGCGCGAGAATTTGAGCAGAAAATAGCGCAGCGCGGCTACCGCGATCTTGCGAGCGTAGTCCTGCACTTCGGCGGCGTTCTCCGCCATTTGGCGCGAGCTCACCTCCTCGGCCGCGCGGGCGATCAGCGTGTCGATCAGGTCGTCGGCCTTCACTCCCTGGCCCTTGCGCCCGGAGACTTCCACGTAAGGCCGCTGGCGGTCTTCCTCGCTGACCTCGATGCCCATCTCCGCCGCGCAGCGGGCCGTGAGGCCCACCACTTCATAGGCGAAATGGTGCAGGTTCTTCGCGCGCTCGTGGTAGCCGAGCGTGTGGAACGCCGCTTTCACGATGTTCTGCAGGTAGGACTGGCGCGTGTCGATAACGGCGTAAGCGGCCGCGGCGTGTCCAAAGGTCGGGGCGTCGGGTTGTCCATCCACTGTAGTGCGCCACACCGTGTGGCCGTCGGGATACTGAAGAAAGGGCGTGTATCCAAAATCCTTTCCCAGCAGCGAGAACTTCCACAGGTGATAGGCGATGTCCTTGCCGACGTAGGTCACGGTGCCGTTCGAGCGCACGATGATCTTGGTGTCGTCCGCGTCGGCGGATGCTTCGTCTTCGGAGCCGTCCTCGGCGGAGTCGTCGGCCAGATCCATCACCCAGCAGCCGGCGTTCTTGCCCGTGTCTTCAAAGCGGATGGCTTTCTCCTTCTTCAGCAACTCGAACGCCGCCGACCAGAAGTGCAGCTTCAGAATCTCGCTTTCCTGGGCCAGCAGGTCGTATTCGATATTGAGCCGCAGCATCGTCTCCAGATGGGTGCGAACGATGGCGGTGGAGATGATCTCGGCCATGGCCGCGGTTTCACCGTGGCCCTCCTCGATGTCCTTCAATGCCTGGGCGCGCAGTTTTTTCACTTCCTTGTCCACTTCGTAGAGTTGGAACACGCGCGCGTAAAGGTCCCAGCAGTAGTAGTCGAAGCGCGGCGCGGGAGGTTGACCGGGTCCGGAAGTGTTCTCGATCAACGCTTCCACTTCGGCCAGGGATTTCTTCTCCAGATGGATAAATCCCACCACGACGTCGGCCACTTGTACGCCCGTGTTATCAATGTAGTTCTGCACCTCCACGTGTTCGCCGCTAAAGCGCAGCAGGCGCACAAACGTGTCGCCCAGCACGGCGTTGCGCAGGTGGCCGATGTGCGCCGCCTTGTTGGGATTGATGCTGGTATGTTCCACCAGAATCTTGCCGTGCTCGGTTGGGGCCGGTCCGAACGCCGCCTGGACACCGGTGCCGGCTGCCCGCAGTTCGCCGAGCCGCGCCGCCGCCTGGCCGCGATGCAGATGGAAGTTCAGATAGCCGGCTCCGGCTACGGTGACGCGCTCCACGCCCTCCAGGCCGGAAACCAGCGGCACCAGTTGCTCGGCAATCTTGCGCGGCGCCTGGCGCACCTTCTTGGCCAACTCGAAACAGCCCGCCACCGACACGTCACCCATCGCGGAGTTGGGCGGCGCATCAAGCGCGGGCGCGGCGACCTCCAGGTTAAAGGCGGTGCGCACGGCCTCCATGAACTTGGACTGAATCTTTTGCTGAATTTCCAGTAACAATCGACGCTCCCTCTGTTGCTCTTATTGGATGCGACTTCGCCGGGCGAGTCTGGAACCGCTGATCCGGAGGCAAGCCGCAATGGCTGCGGTGACTCCAAAAGTATACCAGACCGAACCGAGCGGGGGAGGCTGAGCCATCGGGTCATTGAGCCATCGGGTCATTGAGCCATCGGGTCACCGGGAGATCGGGCCATTGCGTCATCGGGTGATCGGGCCATTGGGGCATTGAGCCATCGGGTGATCCGCAGAGCGCGCGACGCAGTGGTGGGTGTGCTCGTTATTCATCGCTCGTCACTCAGCACTCTTTACTCATCACTCTTCACATCACTCTTTGCTCCTCCCTGTTCACTTCTGCCGCTTCACTCGCCGCTGGTCGCCGCTTTGTGCTTGTGGTCCGGAATCCGGAATGCGGAATCCGCGATGCCGCCAGCCGCCCCGGCGTGGCTTCCCTCGCGCGCGGGCCGGGCTTTCGACCGTCGACTCTCGACCTTGGACCGGGAGTTTGCGGCTCCAAACTGCGTTGGCCGGGCTTTGGACTTTGAACTTCGGACCTGGGACCGTGTCTTGGCGACTCCGGACCCCGGACGCCGGACTCCGGAGCGCGTGTCCGCGACTCCAGATTGTGCTATGTCCGGACAATCTGTCTGTGCATCCGTTTTTTCCGGGTTCGTGTTTTCATCAACATAGCCGGATGAACCTTCGTTTTCGGGGTCTTCTATCACGGGATCTTCTGGGGCCGGTGGCATCGTGGGATCTTCTTCGTCAGGCCGTGTCGCCGGGTCCTCTTCGCCGGGTTGCGTGGCGGGATTCAGTTCGCCGTGCTTCATCACGCTGGCCTGGTGTTTGAGCAGCAGGTTTCCCAGGCGGGCGAATTGGCGGAAGCAGCGGTCCTCTTCGCGCCGCATCAATTCCAGGTGGTGGTGGGGGGTGGCGAGCACCTGGTCCAGTTCGATGCGGGTGAGGGGAGCTTCGTGCTCGGCGATGGCGGGGTCGCAGCCCTGGTGCTCGACGTCCAAAAGGTACTTGGCCAGGCGTTGGAGTTCGGCGCGCAGTTCATCGCGCTCCTCGCCCCTGGCCACCCGCACGTGGGGCCGGGGGACAGGGAAGTCGTCCTGCTCCAACTCGGCCTGAGAGCGCAGAAAGAGGTCGTCCTCGATCCCGTCGTCCGAGGATGGGGGGTCAGCAGCGGTTGTCGCCGCCCCGACGGCTACCGACCCTGCGGCTAGGGGCGCCGGCTGAGCATCGCCAGACGATTCCCCACCACCTGTTTCAGCTACATCGCTTGTCTCTGCCACCGCGCCGGCCGCTGGGTCCGGCTCCGTGCCGCCGCCGGGAGCGGGTTGGCCCCAGCCGCGGGGTTTGCGCAGGCGGTGCAGGAGCACGAAAAGCTGCTCTTCGTAAGGATGCTGGGGGGGATTGCCGAAGGCGTCGCAGAACCAGTGGAAATGAGAGGGAGTGGTGTAATAGCGGACGTCGGCGGTGTCCTCCAGCAGGCAACTGAGCAGGTCGAGGCGGGGATTGACCTTGTAGTGCAGATGGAGGGCAAGGTCGCGGCGGCGCTGCTGGTGCTCGAGGGCGCGGTGGGCGAGCACGCTCTCCTGGATGCGCTCGGCGCGGTCCATGCGCCAGAGCAGCCGGGCCAGGCGGGAGGCCATGCCGGCGGCCAGGTCTCCGGCGGGCCGCCATTCGCGCTGGGCGGAGGCAATGAGCGCGCGCAGATCGTCGGGGTTCTCGCCCAGAGCTACCAGCGCCTCATCGCAGACCTGGGAATAGAATCCGTGGCGCAGATGGGCGGCGCGGGCGCGCTCCTTGCCTTCCGCGGTGGCGGCTCCGTGCGACATGCGGGCATTGCGCTGGTGCGCCGCCCGGTTCTTCTCGGTCATGGTTGGTTGCTGAATGAGAGACATAAAACCTCCTTGGGGGACAAAAGCCCGGGGCTAGGGGCTGGGGGCTGGGGGCTAGGGGCTAGGGACTGGGGACTGGGGACAAAAGCCAGGGGCTAGGGACTGGGGACTAGGGGCTGGGACGTGAGCGCCCGGCGTTGGATGCTCATGGGTTGATTGGTGTAGCACGCCATTGCGAACTTTGCCCCATCGTAAAGCACTCGCTTCGTTGCCTTCTGACCCTAGTCCCCAGCCCCCAGTCCCTAGCCCCTTGCTCTCAGCCCCCAGTCCCTAGTCCCCAGTTCCCAGCCCCTGGCTCCGAAGATGGGCTAGCAAATGGACGGCCAAGCCGAGAGGGTATTTACGGTTTGGGTAGGGCACAAAATCGAAACGCCATGGGCGGCAAATTCCTACCGGTAGGAAATCGGGTGCAAAAAACGGGAATGAGCCCGACAAGACGTCCGCCTTGCAGTGAAGGCGTGTGTTTCCCACACTCCGTTGGGGCGGCGTCAAATGCCCCACCCGCAATGATTGTGGGCTCGGCAACCCGGAGTCTCGTACCACGGGCATCCGCCCTTGGTCCGGTGTTTCCACCTTTCAAAGGAAGGACTTCGCTGCATTTCGCGGTAATTGTAGTCTAGATGCAAATTCGTGGCGTTGTCATCCTAAGCGCCGCTTTTCAGGGCGAAGGACCCCGTATTTCGTTTTACCCAAGTGCGCCGCGGGAACGCGGCGCGGGCGCGCCGTGCTTCCTACGAGCAAATGAAAAGGTCCTTCGTCCCGATGAACGTCATCGGGATTCAGGATGACAGGGCGTTGGGTGGGTGCGCTGAATTTAAAATGGTGCTCAGCGTGCAGACAATCACTACCCCCGCCACCGTTAGTCGCCGTACCCTCACGGCATGCGGTAGCAGCCCGCGAGGCTATTCCGAAGTTTGCGAGATCCAGATCTTGCGCGCGGCGGCTTCGCCCAGGCTGATCGAGGTTCTTCGCAACAGCAGGGTCAGGGTGCCGTCGTAATTTCGGCTGAGAACCTTAAACTCCACGCCCGGCTGAATGCCCAATCCATCAAAGTATTCCAGCAGGCGACGGTCCCGCTCATACATGCTATCGACCTTTACGGATGAACCCGGTGCGGCATCCCAAAGTTGCTGAAGGCCCATCTTGCGGCGCTCGGCGGAGCTCTTATTGATCTGGCTGCCGTGGGGGCAGGCGCCGTTGGGTCCCAGTTTCTCGATCAACTTCCGTTCCACATCCTCGGAGATGGAGTGCTCCAGTCGTTCCGCCTCCTCGTGGACCTTATACCATTCCACCCCCAGCATCTCGTGCAGCATTCTCTCCACCAGGTGATGACGGAAGCGCAGTTTGTCCGCAATCTCGCGTCCGGCTTTCGACAGATGGACCCCGCCCTTACGGTCAACTTCCACCAGGTGGTCCCGCTTCAAACGGCGCAAAGCCAATGCCACGGCCGGCGGGGTAACCCCCAGCCAGCGCGCAATGGTGGCGGCAATCACATTGCCTTCTTCGGATTCCGCTTCGGCAATGGCCTTCAAGTAGTCTTCTTTTGACACGGTAAGCTTCAGGTGACTCATCGGCACGGACCTCAATCGTTGGTTGCTGTCCCATCATGTCAGAATTCGACCTGCCCGACAATAATTGTGTTGAACCTGCGTCCGAGATCATTGCTTACACATTCCGCTTGACAAGGGCATGCGCATAGTATTAACTATAGTTTACGTCAAGCAGTAATCTTTACTATACAACAATCTTGGGGCTGAGCTTGCACTCGAATCTGTTGCCAAGTGCCCCGACACCACCGGAGAAAATTCGTTTGAGCGCACAACGCTGGGAGGTAAACAGGATGGCCCGCTCCATAATGATCACGTTTTTGGTCACTAACGCCGCGTTCTTGGGCGCACGCTGGGGGATGGCGCAAGGAGAAACCACCAGCGCCATCGTGGGGCGGGTGAGTGACTCCAGCGGGGCGGGCATTCCCGGCGCGAACGTGACGATTAACAGCCGCCAGACGGGGCTGCGGCGGTCTCTCCAAACCGACGAGCAGGGCCGATTCAATTTTCCGCAACTTCTGCCGGGCGGCTACTCGGTCCGGGCCGAAGCGGAGGGTTTCGATGGGCAGCAGATTGACGATGTATTCTCCGGTCTGGGGCAGAGGCAGACCGTGAATTTTACCCTTCAGGTCGCGAAGTCCACGCAGGCGATTGAGGTAAGGGGCACCGCGACGATCCTCAACCCCGAAAATGCCAACACCTCAACGACGCTGGACGCACCGGCGCTCGATGACCTTCCCAACCCGGGCGGCGACCTGACTTACCCCTTGCAATTTGCGCCGGGCGCGCTGATCAACACGGCGGGAAACAGCAATGATTTCGTCGGAGGAAGCAACGGCTATGGCAACGTGGAATTCAACGGGCTGCCGGCGCTCTCCAATGGCTACATCGTGGATGGGCTGGAAACCAACGATCCTTTTACCGGCTTGAATAGCGGGCTCTCGACCAACCTGGTGCTGGGCATGAACTCGATTTCGGAAGTGACCGTCAACACGCTGTCCTACTCGGTGGACCAGGGCCGATACGGAGCGTCGCAGGTGAACTACGTCACCAAGTCCGGCACCAATCGCTTTCACGGGAACCTGTATGAGATGTGGAATGGCTCTCTTCTGAACGCGGCCGACTACTTCACCAACGCGACGCCGGGGAATCACAAGCCGCGGTCCACGGTGAATCACTTTGGCGGCAGCCTGGGCGGGCCGATTCTGCGCGACAAACTATTTTTCTTCGCTGACAGCGAGTGGGTTCGCATCGCGCTTCCCATCGTGACCCCGGTAACTGTGCCCACACCGGCATTCCAGAGCTACGTGCTGCAGCAACTGCCGCTCGGCGGCGTGGACGCGGTGACGGGCTCCGCCTACCCCGCCGCGCCCCAGATGGTGCCGTTCTACCAGCAGAATGTTCTCCCTCTACGGGAACACGACGGGACGCCGCTGGCGGTCCTTGGGTGCCCCTTCAACGCTGACGGCAGCCAGGCCGCCGGAAACCCCGCCCAATGGCAACGGCTGCGCCAACCGGCAAAGTGTTTCGCATTCGAGCGACGATCACGAGCAGGTGCAGACGGCGCGGCTCGACTATAACCTGAACGACCGCAACACCACGTGGTTTCGCTTTCAGGCGGACACCGGTGTGCAAGCTGCGTACACCGACCCCATCAACTCCTTGTTCGACTCCGTCTCGCCGCAGCCGCTTTACTCCTTCATGACGGGCTATTCGCACGTCTTCTCGCAGAACCTGGTGAACTATTTCAATCCTGGATTCTCGTGGTATTCCAGCATTTTCGCACCCGGCGACTTCGCCAAGACGCTCGCGGCTTTTCCCATCGTGCTGCAGGGAATGGGTGCCAATGCGCCCTTTACGACACTGGGAGGATTGGACAACACATGGACGCAGGGGCGAAAAGCCTCGCGTTTCTTTCTCAATGACAATCTCGCCTGGAGCCACGGTGCGCACGAGTTAAGGTTCGGCACGAACACCCGGATTTTCCGGCTGAACGACTATGACTTCGACGAAGGCACCGTGCCCACCGTGACCTACACGACCCTGCCGCAGTTTATTTACGGTGTTGCCTCGACTGCCGCGGAGACTTTTCCGCAAGCGGCAAATGAACCGTTCAACTATTTGAACCTCGACCTCTATGCCCAGGACACGTGGAAGCTCACGCGCAAGCTCACGTGGACCTTCGGCGTTCGCGACACGTGGAACTCCAATCCCCTTAACCCGCACTATGAAATCGCGAGACTTGCCGGAGCTTTCGATTCGATTTCCCACGATGTTAACCAACCGCTGAACAGCGAGATTCACTCGAGCTTGGGGAACATCTTTGCCTCCACGCCCTTAGCCATCTGGCAACCGCGCACAGCGCTGGCTTGGCAGTTCGCGCCGAACTCGGTGTTGCGCACGGGCTTTGGTTTGTTCAGCGACCTCTTGCCCGGTGATATTGCCGACCTGGTGGGAGTGAATCCGCCCTATGTGCGCACCTTCCAGGGCGGCTTGCTGGGCACCGCCGGCGGCACCGCTCTGGCGCCGGGCGTACCGGGCAGCGCGATCGACTCCACGGTAGCCGCGAATGCGGCCTTTAACACCGGATTTGCGCAAGGCTGGCTCTCGTGCGCCGCTCCGCAGGCCAATCCCGCCGCCTGTCTGCCGCCCGTGGCGATGGCGGCGGTGCCCAGCGGCAAGTTACACGCGCCGTACTTCATGCAGTGGAGTTTCGGGCTCGAACACCAGTTTGGAAGCACGGCCAAGGTGCAAGCGCAATACGTGGGCACGCGAGCCCTGAACCAGCCGTACCTGACGCAAGAGAACGGATATCAAACCGTGTGTGCGGGGTGCTTTGCTCCGTTCCCGTATCTCCAACCGGCGGACCCACGATTCGGCGCGGTGACGCAGCTTTCAACGGGCGCCAGTAGCCACTATGACGGCCTGCAAATCACCGCGATGAAGCGCACCAGCCACGGCCTGGCGGCTCAGGTGAATTACACCTGGAGCCGGTGCATGGACCAGGTTTCCAATGGCGGGTTTCTGCAATTCTCCGCCGGGGGAATCCTTTCTCCGTTGCCGGGGGAACTGGCCCGTGACTACGGCCCCTGCGACTATGACATTCGCAACAATCTGACGGGTGAGTATGTCTACCAGTTGCCCATCAAGGTGCGGAGCCACCGGCTGGGTTATGCGTTGAACGGCTGGCAAGTTTCCGGCACCGCGTTCTGGCACAGCGGCGTTCCTTTCACGGTGCTCGGCACACCTTATTCGGCCGATGGGAATGGCATTGTGCAAGGCGGTGGGCCGCAGTTCGCGAGTCGCGTGCCAGGCGTGCCGCTCTACGAGCACCAGCCTGTTCCCGGTGTCACGCAGGCGGGCACGATCCAGTGGCTGAATCCGGGCGCTTTCGCTTCGAGCGTTGATCCCAGTACGGGAGCCTGCACGGGTGGAGACAGCCCGCAAAACTGCCAATTCGGAAACCTGGGCCGCAACGCGCTGCGCGGGCCGGATTTCTTGTGGAGTGATTTCTATCTGACCAAGTCGTTTCTATTGACCGAGCACGCGAAGCTGCGCCTTGAGGCTCAGTTCTTCAACGTGTTCAATCATCCGAATTTTGCGCTTCCCAGCATGGTGCTGGCAGGTGTGCCGGGGAACGCCTCCACGCAAACCGGATTCGGCGCGCTGGCTTCCACCACCTCGCCGCCCACAGGGCTGCTGGGGGTGGGCTTGGGGGGCGACAATTCACCACGCATGATCGCGTTTCACGCGCGGGTTGAATTCTGATTGTGCGCGCTGGTTCTGCGCAGCCAATGAATAAGGGTGGCCGCCCAAAGCAGTTCGCCGAATACGAACAGCGGCCAGTTGAAGCCCTTGGGCATGCCACCGGCCATGATGTTGCGCCAGTCGAGGGTGAAAGTGGCCAGGATGATCAGCGTGCCCGCGCCCGCGCCGAGCCAGTGCAGCGCCTGCAAGCGCACCGCATGACCGTTCGACTCACGCCAAAGATAGACGAAGGCGCTGCCGATCATCGTCAGCGCCACCAGCACTGGCGCCAGCACCGGTCCGGACCACGGCACGGGAATCAGAAATAGAATGTCCCAGGTCAGCAGCGATCGCGGCCAATCGATCAGAACTTTCAAGAACACGTAATAGGCAATATCCCAGGCTCCGAAGGCGAGCAGGAAGAACGCCACTGCTTGGGGAAAATCGCTGCCCACCGCCGCGGCCACGGCGCCCAACATGAGCAAAGTGGCTGCCTCGCGCACGACTTCCGTCCCGACCAATCGAACCATCTCCGGCCCGGCAGCCGTGACCTGCGGCAGAGATAGCAGCGGAAACAAATCGTCACGCGAGCCCTGGCTAAGAAACTTCTCCCGCGCGGAATAAAACTGCGGGCGCAAATAGGTGACCACGGCTGCTTCCAGATAGCCGAAAGCGATTCCAAAAAGCAGAATGGCCGTGGCCTGGCGCTTCCAACGGGAGTGAGCGGCGGAGTTCATCGATTTCTCCATATTATCTTACGATGCATCGTGGCAATGAATGCATTCGGCCGTCGCGCCCAGCTTCGGCTGTCATCCTGAGCTCCGCTTTTCAGAGCGAAGGACCCTTTTCATTTGCATTTATGAGGCACGGCGCACTGGCGCCGTGTCGCAGCGCGCGGCATGCCGCGACGTTCATGGGTAAGACGAAATACCGGGGTCCTTCGCTTTGAAAAGCAGAGCTCAGGATGACAGAGCGGCGAGAGTGCGGGAAATCTGGTCTGCGGGAAGTCTGGTCTTGACTGCACATGCTCGCATGCTAAGTTACCGGGGTTGTGATCAATGCGACAAGAAGGAGAGTCATTTGAAAAGGTACGCTGTTGTTCTGTTGCTGGTCGTTCTGGGATTGGCTGGCCGGCTCACGCTGCAAACGCTCGCTGACAGCGGTGGAGACGTGTGGGCAAACAAGAAATCGGCCTGGGTCACGCTCACGCCGGAGCAGCATCGCCAGGTTTCCGGCTTCGCCGAGGATTACAAAAGTTATCTGAACGTGGCGCGCACGTCGGAGGGCTCGACGCATGAGATGATCCGGCGCGCGAAAGCTGCCGGCTTCGCGGAATTCACGAATGCCGCCCAGGTGAAGCCCGGAGCGCGGCTGATTATTTCCAACCGCGACCGGGCTTTGATCCTTGCTGTGATCGGCTCGCGACCCATCGTGGACGGCAGCCGTGTGGTGGCGGCGCACCAGGACAGCCCGCACATCGATTTGAAGGCCCGGCCCATTTACCCGGCGGGCGGCTTCGCACTTTTCAAGACCATCTATTACGGGGGAATCAAGAAATATCAATGGGCCAACATTCCGCTCGCCTTGCTGGGCCGCATTGACACCGCCGACGGCCGCACGGTGGAAGTCTCCGTGGGACTCAATCCCGGGGACCCGGTTTTCGTGATTCCGGACAACGCTCCGCACTCCGATAGCGAGCTGCGCAACCGCACTTACACCAACGTTCTGCAAGGGGAGGAGCTTGACCCCGTGGCGGGAAGCATTCCCGGTGAAAAGGACAGCGTGGCGGTGGAAGTGGTGAAGCTCCTCACGTCCACGTACAAGATCAAGGAAGAGGACCTGGTGAGCGCGGAGTTGGCGCTGGTACCTGCGTCGCGTCCAGCCGATGTGGGTTTCGACCGCGGCCTGGTGGGCGCCTACGGGCAGGACGATCGCCTGTCGTCCTTTTGCGCCACGCGTGCGATCCTGGACCTGAAGGGCACACCGGAGCGCACCGCGCTGACGTATCTTGCCAATTTCGAGGAAGTCGGCTCGGGGAACAACACCGGCGCGGGTTCGGAATTTCTTGACTCCACGCTCGCGCAACTGGTGGGCGCGCAGCGGGGAAGCGCCTACTCGGACCTCGACCTGCGGCGTGCGCTCCATAACGCCGAAGTGATTTCGGCAGATGCCGACGACGGCATCAATCCGATCTTTCCCAACACGGAAGAGCCCACGAACGCCGCACGGCTTGGCTACGGCGTGGCCATTAAACTTTATGGACGCGGCTTTAACGCGCCTTCCGAATTCATTGCCAGGATTCGCGCCCTGATGGACCGCAATAACATTCCCTGGCAGACTCAGACGCCGAAAGTGGACGTCGGTGGCGGCGGCACCATCGGTGGCTTCATGTCGCGCGAGGACATGGAAGTGATCGATCTGGGCGTGCCGCTGCTCTCCATGCACTCGCCCTACGAGATGTCGTCAAAAGTGGATGTGTGGTACTACTACCGCACCATGAATGAGTTTTACCAGCAGCGGTAACTGCTTCCCGTGAAATGACGATCATCTCCAATTTGCACCACCAGCGGGCCAAGCTGTCATCCTGAGCCTGCTTTTCAGGGCGAAGGACCTTTTTCATTGCAGATCGGGAGCGGGGCGCGAGAGCGCCTCTCAAGCTGCGTGGAGCCGCGGCGGCGCTCCTTGGTAAGACGAAATGCAAGGGGTCCTTCGCCCTGAAAAGCAGGCTCAGGATGACAGAGCGTTAGGATCCAGTGCAAACACCGGCTTCTTGCTCTTCCACTTGCCGCGGGTAAAGTCCGGGCAATCCACCACCGCGCCCTCGGCGATCGACCTCTCCGAGAGCGGATTGATGACGCTCATCACCACGGAGTCGTAGACGTCAATGGGTGTCTGCGTCTTGTTGCGGACGGCCTTCAGGAACTGGTTCAGTTCCTGGTAATCGGTGCCGCCATGCCCCACCATAAGCTGGGCGCCGGCGTCATTCTTGCCGTGCAGGGAATTGGCTTGCTGCTGGGCGGTCTTCCACCAGGCGTGATCGTATCTCTCCTGGTAGCTGTCAAACGGTTCCCACTCTTCGTATTTGGGACTACGGCCGTGCAGGTAGACGGCCTTGCGCTGCTCGTTGTAGATGCCCTCCAGGCCCTGAATTTCCCAGCGATTGTCATACGGCCGCGGCAACTGCATGTCGTAGTTGATGACGATGGTATTACCCAATTTCGTTTTCACCAGCGTGGAAACAATGTCGCCCTGGGCATATTTCCGTTTAGCGTTGGGATGATTAGGTCCGAACTTGGTCGCGAAATAGTGGTTGATACCCAAGGAGCGATTGGCCATGGAGACCACCTGGTCGAAGTAGTCGCCGCTGCCGATATTCATCCAGCCGAATACCGGGCCCAGCGCGTGCGTGGTGTACTGGCTGGCGTTGTGCTTGACCAGGAACTCGCCACCCCAGCGCATATTGCCGTCGCCATCGAAGAACCAGTGATCGATGCAGTTGTGCGAGTGGGCACAGTGGCAGTGCACAACCTCGCCCAGAAGGCCGCCGCGAATCAAGTTCAGCACGGCCAGGTTGTCGCGGCGGAAGCTCCAGTTCTCCAGCATCATGCAAGGCACGCCGGTCTGCTCGGAGGTGTTGACCACGTCCCAGCATTCCTCCACGGTCAACGCCACGGGAACTTCCACGGCGGCGTACTTGCCGGACTGCATCGCGCACACAGCGATGGGCGCATGGTACTGCCAATAGGTGGCGATCAGTACCGCGTCCAGGTCGTCGCGGGTCATCATGCGCTGGTAGTCTTCCGTGTCGCGGCCGTAGCCCTCGGGCCGCTTTTGCCCGGCCTTCTCGACCAGCGACTGCGCGCGCTCCAGGTGCGCCTGAGTAATGTCGCAGACGGCGGGAATCTGCACGCCCATCGTCAGCAGCGATTGCAGGTGATTGGTGCCGCGGCCGCCCACACCAACCATGCCCACGCGCAAGGGCTTGGCTTCCTGGGGTGCGCCAAAGGCGAAGGTGCTGGTTATGGTGCCGGCCCCCAGCGTGCCGGCGGCGCCGATCTTCAGAAAGTCTCTTCGGTTCATTTTGTCATCCATGAGAGGCCTCCCACTCTATAAGCGAGGTGAACGGTGTATTCTTCCGCAGTATGGCGTTGCTCCAGACCATAACTGACCCTCACATGCATACATCATTCCAATTTCCAATGTTTCTTTGGGGATGATCAGCAAGGTGGGTAATTGCGTGCGCGAGGCGGGCGAAGTACGCCGATGCCGCGCTGGTGTCGGCAGTCTCAGTCATGCGCTCTGTGCGGATGCCGACTCTAGAGCCTGCGGCGTTGAAGCGGGCACTTTTCGCCAAAAACGTAACCTTCCGGTGTGGAGCAAGGCGCAGCGAATTGGGTTGCGCGTGTGAGAGGAGCCCATATGCGGCCCTGGAATGCCGGCCTGCGCCAGCCGGCCAGTTCATGATAAGCTTGCCTGTGGCCGGTAATGAATATTCGCTATTATCTCGATCCGACTTCCGGGCAACCGCACATCCTTGAGCATGGCGTTGACGAAGGGGAAGTCCACGATGTACTTGAAACGCCGGGCGAAGACCGGCCCGGACGCGACGGATCGAGAATCGCGATCGGGCAGACGAGGGCGGGACGGTATCTGCGTGTCATCTATGTTCCCGACCCGGAGCCAGAAAGCGTGTTCGTAGTGACGGCGTACGAACTGAAAGGCAAACCTCTGCTTGCCTACCGGAGACGCCGCCGCAGGAGACAAATATGAGCCAAAGTAGATTTCCCCCAGGATGGGACGAAGAGAGAGTTCGGCGCGTCCTCGCCCACTATGAGCAGCAGACACCGGAAGAAGCGGTGGCGGAGGACGAGGCGGCCTTCGCGGAACAGGACGACACCGTAATGAAAGTTCCCCATGACCTTGTTCCTGCCGTCCGCGAACTTATCGCCAAGCATCAAGAATAGTTTGCAGCCCGCAGTTGGTAGCCGCGGTCAGCGCCTTCCTGACCGCGGGTTCTTCCTGGCAACAACGTAAACGTCTGGTGAGGATCGGGCGCAGCGAATTGGGGATGCGTGCGTGAGAAAAATCCACCGAAACAGCCGCATAAGCTGAAAACCGGCTCTGCGCCAGCCCGCGGTCAAGCCCCATTGCGAGGTCCGCCGGCCCCATGGCCGCTTGCCTTACAGCGAGGTCATTACTCTTCCACCACCAACTGTCCCTTCATCCTTCGGTGGCCCTTGCCGCAGTAAACCGAGCATTTGAATTCGAACGTTCCGGCCTTGTCAGCGGTGAATTCGATGGTGGCAGTGGTGCCCTTGGGGAGCATCTGATCGATGTCGTAGGCGGGAATCTTGATGCCGTGGTCGTGGTCGAGGGCGGTGATAAACAGGCGCACTTTTTCGCCCTTCTTAACCGTGATCACGCTGGGATCAAACTCCCAGTTCTTGGCGATCATTTTGAATTCGTGGTAGGTGGAGGGCGGGGTTTGCGCGGCGGCGCGAGCCGTGACCGCCAGGGGAGCTACGATCAAACCCAGCACCAGAATCAAGCCGCGTCGCTGTTTCATGATAATTGCTCCTTCTTGGGCTCGGGTCCTTGCCGTCACCCAGATCTCATACCTTACCGCCGTTGTGCTTCCATCCGAACATGATAATGCGCGAAGCGCTTTGGAGTGCGGTAGCAGCAGCTACCGCCTTCCGTTCGTCGTTCATGCGGAAATCGGGCCAGAGCGTGAACAAGAAAAGCGGTAGCTGCTGCTACCGCACTCCAAGGCTTCGCACAAACTGTATCGCCTACGATACAAGACGCATGAAATCACGGTGGGGTTGTGTGCCGGCAGGTGGGTTCACCGGCGCGGCTACTTCTGCGAGCCGATTCCCAGGAACTCGCGTATCTCCGCTTCCAGCGCGGGGACGGTCATCAGGCAATCGCCGCCGTAGATGCTGGAACCGCCGTCGAGGTTGAGGAAGACCGCGCCGGCTTCACGGCCGATGATTTTCAGTGGGGCCAGGTCCCAGGCTTTGGCCTCCAGATTGATCCATGCCTCGACCCGGCCGGCGGCCACGCACATGGCGTCCATGCTGCCGCCCAGGCTGCGCACGGACCAGAAATGCGGCAGCCAGGGGAGGAATCGATCGCCCCAACTGCGCTTCAGCACCTTATCGAAGCCGGTCACGCAGAGCATCGCCTGGCCGATCGTTTTCACCGTCGAACAGTGAATGCGCGTGCCGTTGCAATAAGCGCCCAAGCCCGCCGCGGCGGAATAGAGTTCGCCGATCGCAGCCAGATTGCACGCTGCCGTCACGATTTCGCCCTCCGCTTCCAGCGCCAGCATGACCGCCCAGGTGGGAATGCCGCGCACAAAGGCGCGCGTGCCGTCAATCGGATCGATGATCCAGCGCCTGCCGCTGTGCGATTCGCGCGCGGCGCCTTCCTCACCCAGCAGGCCATCGTCGGGAAAGGCTTCCACCAGAAGCTTGGTGATCAGTTGTTCGTTGGCGCGATCGGCGGAGGTGACGGGCGAATCGTCGGGCTTGGTTTCGATCTCAAAACCGCGCGCGCTGTTTTCCAATGCCAACCGCCCAGCCTCTGCGGCAATGCGCTGGGCGAGGTCGAGTTCTTTTTCAAAAGGCATAATGGTAACGTCGCTCAGCGCGGCGGAGCCACAACTGAGAGAAAGCACCCTGGTCAAGATCATGATGTGGGCGGCTGCTTCAGACGAGCAAAAAATCGGCGAACCGGACTCCTCGCGAGCCTCACCTTTTCCTGCGCAGCCGTGATTTGACCTAGTGCTGTCTTAAACTCGCTGATCGGCAGTTGCGCTGGAAGTTGAACTCCCACGGATTTAGCAAACTCATAGAGAGCACGACGCAACTGGTCAGGATCGTGTTGCTTCTTTGAGGGCTCCAGCCTTATCCAAACCGGTTCCTGCAATTTCAGTTCAATAGGAAGCCCGTCTTTGTCCCAAGCTTCGTACTCTTCGTTTTCGATATCGATCTTCTCTACCTGCAATTGCAGCTCATGCACGGAATTGTACTTGGCAATCTCGCCGCAGTCTTTTGCGCGCACAAAGAGAGGATAATGCATCTGCATCCAATCCCAAGACTGGCTAGCTCGAACAAATTAACACTTGGATCCAACTCGGCAAGCAGGCCCTGAAGGGGCGCCCGAGTGGCGCGCCCCTTCAGGGCTAATGGCAGTAACCTTTCTCTTATTCCCAGGGCGCTGCCCTGGGCTGGATTAGGACGCCCCTTTGGGGCTCAAACGCTGACCTCAAAATGCGAGGTAGACTGGGTTCTCAACGATCTGCTTGAGGCTCTGGAGGAATTTGGCCCCGATGGCGCCGTCCACGACGCGATGATCGCAGGAGAGCGTCAAGCGGCAGCGCAGGCCGGGCTCCACGCGCCCGTCGACGACCACGGCTTTCTCTGCCACCGCGCCCACGGCCAGAATCGCTCCTTCCGGCGGATTGATGACAGCGGAGAATTCATCAATGCCCATCATCCCCAGGTTGGAGATGGAGAACGTGGCGCCCGAATACTCCTCAGGCAGAAGTTTGCGGGTGCGGGCACGCGCGGCCAGTTCCTTCGTCTCCCTGGAAATCTCCGCAAGAGTCTTGGTATCGGCATTGCGCACGACCGGCGTAATCAGTCCGCCGCCGTCCGTGGCCACCGCCATGCCCAGGTGGATGCGATGGTAATAGCGAATCGACTCGCCCTGGAAGGACGCGTTCACATCGGGATTCTGGCGCAACGCCGCGGCGCAGGCCTTCAGGATTACGTCGTTGTAACTGAGCTTCAGCTCGGGGTCCAGCACGTTGACCGACTCGCGCAATTCCTTGGCGCGCTGCATATCGACTTCGATAGCGAGGTAGAAATGCGGTACGGGACCTTTGCTCTGCACCAGGCGCGTGGCAATAACCTTGCGCATGGAACTGAGCGGCTCGTCGGAATATTCCGGACCGGTCAGTGCGGGGGCCGGCCGCGGCGGCGCCATGGGGATCGGTACACGCGAAGGCGCGGGGACCGCCAGCGGGCCGCTGGCCGCCACGCGCGCCGGCACACCGCGTGTGGCGCGGCGCTCGACGTCCTGGCGAATGATCCTGCCATTGGGGCCACTGCCGTTGATTTCCGCCAGCTCCAGACCCATGTCCTTGGCCATGCGCTTGGCCAGCGGTGAAGCCAAGACACGCCCGCCCACGGGCAGGGGACTAGGGGCTGGGGGCTGGGGGCTGGGGCCGGCCCCGGAGGCTGACGCGCTTGCGGCTGCGGCTTTGGGGCTGCCGACTCCTGACTCCTGGCTTCTGGCTCCTCCGGCTGCGGTTCCATTCGTCTTCACCAACCCCGAGATATCTTCGTCCGCCTTGCCAATGACCGCCAGCAATTCGCCGACAGGCACGACCTTGTCAACGTCCACCAGGATTTTGCGGAGGACGCCGTTGCCCATCGCCTCAACTTCCATGTTCACTTTATCGGTTTCGATTTCGACGACGGAATCGCCCGTGGAAATGGCATCGCCTTCCTTCTTGAGCCACTTCAGGACCTTGCCCTCCGTCATCGTGTCGCTGCCCTTGGGCATCATTACCTTAACGGCCATCGGTTAACCCCTCTTGATCGGGTGATCCGGTGATCGGGTGATCGGGTGAACACAAGAACTGATCATCGGGTCATCGGATGCGCGAAATTAAACTAGTGATTGCCTGACAGTAATCGACGATCAAATGAGTGGTTGACGGGTCGGTTGCTTCCTGTTCACCCGATCACCGGATCACCCGATCATCCGATTAATTCAATTCCCGCCCTGCCGGTACAGCACTTTGTAGACTGCGTCTTTCACGCGCTGCTTGTCGGGCAGCACCAGGTGTTCCAGGTTCTTCGCGTAGGGCATGGGGACATCCACAGCGGTCACGCGCAGGATGGGAGCGTCGAGATAGTCGAACGCCGAGCGCTGGATGACGTCCACAAACTGAGCGCCCACACCGGAGTACTCCCAACCTTCTTCCACAATTACCACGCGGTTGGTTTTCTTTACCGAGTTGATGATGGCTTCGGTGTCGAGCGGCCGCAGCGTGCGCGGATCCACCACCTCGACCTCGATTCCCTCGTTGGCAAGGTCGGTTGCCGCATCCATGGCCACCAGCACCATCTTGGAATGCGCAACAATCGTCACGTCGCGGCCGGGCCTTTTGATCTCAGCCACGCCCAGGGGGATCAAGTGTTCGCCCTCGGGAACCTCGCCGCGGGTGCCGTAAAGCACTTCCGATTCGATGAAGACAACCGGATTGTTGTCGCGGATGGAGGTCTTTAGCAAACCCTTGGCGTCCGCCGGCGTGGCGGGGGCCACAACCTTTAGTCCCGGCACGTGGCAGTACCACGACTCCAGCGCTTGCGAATGTTGGGCGCCGAGTTGGTGGCCGGCGCCACCGGGTCCGCGCACGACCAGGGGAATCGAGAATTGCCCGCCGGACATGTAAAGCATTTTCGCGGCGCTATTGACGATCTGGTCGATCGCCAGCATGGAGAAGTTCCAAGTCATCATCTCCACAATCGGCCGCAGACCTGACATGGCTGCGCCCACACCCAGGCCGGTGAATCCCAGTTCGGTAATCGGCGTGTCAAGCACGCGCATCGGTCCAAATTCTTCCAGCATGCCTTTGCTGACTTTGTAGGCGCCATTATAGAAACCCACTTCTTCACCCATCAGTACAATGGTGGGGTCGCGGCGCATTTCCTCGCTCATCGCCTGGTTGAGAGCTTCACGATAGGTCACTATGGACATTCAACACTCCGTTCATTGGGCCATTTGGCCAATTGGTCATCGGGTCATTGGGTGATCTGGTCATCGGCGCATTTTGCCACCGAGCGCTTGCCGTCTTTTTCTGTCAATGGCTCAATGGCCCGATCACCCGATGGCTAGATTCGACATGACCCGATGGCCAAATGCAATTAGTCTGTGTACACGTCGGTGTACAGTTCCTGGGCGTCGGGCTGCGGGCTGCGCTCCGCAAACGCCACGGCTTCTTCCACAATGTCGCGGGTCTTCTGCTCGAGTTCGTCGAGATAAGCCTGGTCGACGATGCCGTTGGCTTCCAGGGCGGCGCTGAATTGCTTGATGGGATCGTGCCGGCGCTGCTCTTCCACTTCCACTTTGGTGCGGTAATGGCCGTGCGAGGGGTCGGACATGGAATGGCCCATAAAGCGGTAGGTGCGGGCTTCAATCAGCGTCGGAGCACTGTTCTTGCGGGCGCGGTCCACGGCTTCCTTCAGCGTCTCGCGCACGGCCAGCACATCCATGCCGTCCACCCAGGTGCGCGCCATGTTGTAGGCGCACGCTTTTTGCGAAAGTTCGTAGAGAGAAGAGGCGCGCTCAATCGGCGTTCCCATGCCAAAGCGGTTGTTCTCGCAGATAAAGATGACGGGGAGTTTCCAAAGGGCGGCAAGGTTCAGGGACTCGTGGAAAGAACCGATATTAACGGCGGCTTCGCCAAAGAAGCACAGGGTGACGCGCGATTGCTTGAGATACTTGGAGGAGAAGGCAGCGCCCGTCGCCAGCGGAATCTGTCCGCCGACGATTCCGTGGCCGCCCATAAAGCTGCGGCGCTTGTCGAACAGGTGCATCGAGCCACCCTTGCCCTTGGAGACGCCGCTCTGCTTGCCGCAAAGCTCCGCCATCACTTCGCCGGGGTCCATGCCGCGCACCAGGGCATGGCCGTGCTCGCGGTAGGAAGTAAAGATGTAGTCGTCCGGCTGCGTGGCGGAAAGCGCTCCCACCGCCACTGCTTCCTGCCCGATATAAAGGTGGCAGAAGCCCCCGATTTTCCCCAGCGTGTAGAGTTCCGCGGACTTTTCCTCGAAACGGCGCACCAGGAGCATTTGCTCCAGCATGGTTTTGAGCAACGCGGGATCTTCCAACCTCGCGCGCTCCTCCAAAGTGCCCGTTGCCGGTCAACCCGTGCCGCACAACAGTTCCGTAAAGTTGGCCGACTCTGTTGTGGCGTTCGACGATGCCATTGCTTACCTCCCTGTTTATCCCCCCAAAAAACCTGCCTTGCGTAGTCCCGCCCCGGACGGGGACGCAGCCTATCCCCACTTTCCCCGACCTGTGGGCGTTGCCTCTCCCCATCTTAAACAGTTTTTGAAATTTCGGAAATACCAAAGATAGGGATCCGACCATTCGTCCTATTCGTTGGCTTTATGACGAGGATTAATTTCGTCCACGTGGTCGCCGGAGGCGAAGCGATGGTTGCGCGCGATGGCCGAGGAAGCAGGCTGTAAGCAAAGAACGCTTGCCGGAGTCACAACTTCCAACGCAACGCTTCCCACAGGACTCTGGACAGGCGGGGAATATTTTCGCAGAATATGTGAGAGGCCCAAGCGACTCGCGCTGCCACGGCCCCGAGAACTGGAGAGTGTGCCTTGGGTGTTTCCTCGTTTCCCCCAAAAGATTTAATTCCCGTCGCGGACTACGTGCAGGGGAGCTTTGTTCCTATTTCGCGCCTCACGCATGACTGGGAGTTCCACTCGGACGTCAGCTTAAGCCCGGCGGAAGAGCGCACCATGGTGCGTGAACCGGTGCAGGCGGTGCCCGCGACGATTGCCCAGAGATTGGGAAAGGTGCGCGTGCTGGCCGTACCTTATATCGCTTGCCTCGACGCCGGAGATGTGGTGGCCCGCGTGAAACCCAAGGGGGAAGCGCACACGGCCGCCTGGGTGGAGACCTCGGACCGCATCAACCTGCTGCTTGCCTGCCGCGAACTGGACGCGCACGACACTGGATTCGAGCTTCTCGGCAGTGTGGCGGAATTGCTGCGCCTGCGCCTGACGCACGCGGAGGAAGCAGCTTTTCGCCAGTTGCTGGAAGAGGAAATCCGCCACGGTGTCCGCGGGGAAATTGATGAAGACGCATTAACCGCGAAACAGAGCTACCTGGCCATCCGCAGCAACCGGCAGACGCGCGCGCAATTCGATCGTTACCGCGACATTTCCTTTGTCAGCACCGCCGCCGAGTACATCCACGGCCTCTGGCACGACGTTCAAATCCGGGTCGGCCCCGATCACCTTCCCGTCGCCCAGCTCCGCCGCCGCATGGACCTGATGGCCGAACTCTTTCCTCCTAACGCAGGCTATGCGCTCTTTGATGAATCCGTGCAGAAAGCGGAGTGACGATTTTGGATTTTAAATTTTGGATTTTGGATTGAGCCCATGCCGGCGCCAGGATGCCAACTGTTTCGCTCTGGGAACATCTCCCGAGCATCAGAGCGGAGGGCAGAGCATTGTCGAATCCAAAATCGAAAATCTAAATTCCAAAATTGATTAGTGGATGGTGGCGGGTTTCGTCGCGTCTTCCTGCAAGTGAAAGATGGTGCGGACGACGTCGATAAACTCCGTGCGATCAGGGCGCAACGCGGCGTGCTTTATTTCGGTGAAGGGTGTGTGCAGGATCTTGTTCACAAGGCCCTGAGTCAAGGCTTCCAGCGCCCGCTCCTGGTCGGGTGTCAGGTCGCCGAACGTCCGCCGCATGCGCTTCATTTCCGCCTGGCGAATCTCCTCTACTCGCCGGCGCAGCGAAACGATGGTGGGCACAACGTTCAGTTGTTCCTGGCGCTCGCGGAACAGAGCCAACTCTTCCTCCAGAATCCGGTCCGCGGCTTCCATGGCTTTCTGCCGCTCGCTGAGGTTGTGGTGAGTCACGCGCTCAAGCCCGTCGATGTTGATCAGCGTGCAGCCGGCCACCTCGCTCACCGCCGGGTCCACGTCGCGAGGCACGGCAATATCAATCACGAAGATTGGTCGGCCGTTGCGTTCCACCATCAGACGCTGCATGTCGTCGCGGGTGATAATGAAGTGCGGGCAGCCGGTGGAACTGATGACGATGTCGGCGTCGCGCATGGCCTGCCAGATCTCGCTGAAGTGGATCGCCAGCCCGCGCAATTCTTCTGCCAGCGCCACGGCGTGGGCGTGCGTGCGGTTGCTAACCAGCACCGTGGCCACGCCCTTGGAAACCAGGTGGCGCGCCGCCAGTTCGCCCATCTGGCCCGCGCCGACGATCATCACGGTCTTGTTTTGCAAACCGCCGAACGCCTGCTCGGCCAATTCGACCGCGGCGGAACTGATGGACACCGGAGCTTCGGCGATGTGCGTTTCCGTCCGCACACGCTTGGCGGTGTTGAACACGCGATGGAAGACCGATTCCAGCGCGTTGCCGCACGTCTCTGCCGCCTTGCCCAGTGAATACGCCTGCTTGACTTGCCCCAGCACCTGGGGTTCGCCCACGATCAAGGAGTCCAAACCGGAGGCGACGCGGAACAAGTGGCGCACGGCCTCTTCCTCGCGATAAATGTAGAAGCAGTGGGAGTAGTCATCAAAGCGCACGCCGTAGAACGACTCAGCAAAACGACGGAACGCCGCCATGCCATCTTGCTTCTCGAAGGCGACCAAGACGAACTCCACGCGGTTGCAGGTGGAGATGATGACGGCTTCTTCGATTTCCGGTTCGTTCTGAAGCCGACGCAGGACCTCCGGGATGACTCGGTCATTGAGCGAGAAGCGTTCACGAAGTTCGAGGGGTGCTTTCTTGTGACTTATTCCCACTACCAACAGATTCATGAGTCTGAGTCCTTCACCTTGGCTATTCCACTACAAGGAGCTGCTATCTGCTACTCGTCGTGACCGCTTGGCAGAAAGGGCACGCGCGATGCCAACCTTGCGGTGAGTAGAAATTCAACACTTGGCGAGGCAAATTCGCCCTTTGGGTTCATGCAGATATGTCCGACCTGGTGTGGACCAGCTCAGAATGTCACCCTGAACACGACCGGCAGAGCTGGGTCATTTTCCGCAAAAGTGTCGGAGATTTCGCGCAAATGGTTTCCTTGCAATCAGGTAGAACGACGGGCAGGGCGCTAAGTTTTGCCATATCCGCAGTGTACAAAAATTTTACAATGGCGCGCTGGTGGTATTAAGAATGCTCCCATTCGAGTCGGATGTGTTCGGCCACGGACGTTATGTCGTTTGTGCCGCTCATTCCATCTTAGGAGGTCTTATTTCTATGAAGATGATCAAAATCATGTTGCTGATCGCCTTTGCCATGACGTTGGCGCTGCCTTTTGGTATGGGCAAGCCCGAGTATGCCAAGAAAGAGGGCAAAGCCTGCACGTTCTGCCATCCGGCAGGGAAGATGAAGGAACTCACGCCTGCGGGGCAGTACTACAAGGATCACAATCATTCCTTGGAAGGCTACAAGGCGCCAGCGAGCAACTAAGTTGGAACCTACGGTCGCGGGGGCTTGAACAGGTTACGCGAACTTCCGGCCCTCGCGGTCCGAAGGCGGGGCGGCGCCGACGCCGCTTGGCAGCGATCGATGGAACGAGCCTGGCCGCTAACGGCGCCCTCCCGGTAATACTCGTCCCCCGCTGAAGGGCGGGAGCGGATTGGAATGAGATGTTCCCAGGGCTGGAAAGTTTGGTCTTGGTGGTAGAATACCCCCCGTTCTCAGGGCAAGCGACGACAGGGTAAGAAAGGATTCTGGCTTTGGCCGAACCCACTCGAGGCAGTGACACTGGCAAGTTGCGGGCGTTGATTCGTCCGGCGGTTTATCTCAGTCAGAATTGGATCAGCCGCACGGGAGTGGTGTTGACCACCACCGCCGGCGTGACGCTGATCTTCGCGTTCATTTCGCTGATCTTCGGTTACTCCCCCGACCCTTATGCGGGGATCATGGTCTTCATGATTCTACCCGCGATTTTTGCCTTGGGGCTGATCTTGATTCCCATCGGCATTTACCGCGACTGGCGCCGGCTGCGGCGGCAAGGCACGTTGCCCACAGCCTACCCCACGGTGGACTTCACCCATCGCAGCGTGCGGAGCATGGCGCTGTTCATCGCGGTGATGACGGCCATCAACATTCCCATCTTCGGCTTTGCTACCTACCAGGGAACGGTCTTCATGGAGTCCACGCAGTTCTGCGGGCAGACCTGCCACAAGGTGATGGACCCGGAATACACGGCCTATCAGCGGTCGCCGCACGCCCGGGTGGCCTGCGTGGAGTGCCACATCGGACCCGGCGCGCCGTGGTTTGTGCGCTCCAAGCTATCGGGCAGTTACCAGGTATTGGCAGTGACGTTCAATCTTTACCCGCGTCCCATCAGCACGCCCATTCACAATTTGCGCCCGGCGCGCGAGACCTGCGAGCAGTGCCACTGGCCCGAGCGCTTTTCCGGCGACAAGCTGGTGACGAAGACGCGCTACGCCGACGACGAGAAGAATTCCGCCACGCAGACGGTGCTGCTGGTGCACATTGGCGGGCGCAATCCTGACAGCAAGTTGGTGGGCATTCACGGCCGCCATCTGGGACTGGTGACTTACATCCCCGCCGACGGCAAGCGGCAGCAGATTCCCTGGGTGAGCTATCGCAACGCCGACGGCAGCACCACCGAATACGTTTCCACCGACCATCCGCCCGCGCCCGGTCTGGTGGCCACGGGCGAGCGCCGCACGATGGACTGTATGGACTGCCACAACCGGCCCACGCACACCTTCGACATGCCGGATAACGCCGTCAATCGCGAGATGGCCGCGGGCCGCATCAACGCCGGCCTGCCCTTCATTCACAAGCAGGCCATCGAGCTGCTCAACGTCAAGTATCCCAGCCGGGAAGCGGCGGCCCAGCAGTTGCCGGAGGCCTTGCGGGCGTACTACCAGAAGAACTACCCTACCGTTTATGCCTCCCAGCGCGCCGCTATTGACGCTTCGGCGCAGGGCATTCTGTACATCTACCAGGGAAACGTTTTCCCCGAGATGAACATCACCTGGGGGACCTATCCCAACAATCTGGGCCACAACGATCCCGGGCACAACAACACGCCCGGCTGCTTCCGCTGCCACGACGACAATCATAAGTCGCAGGCGGGGAAGACCATCACGCAGGATTGCAACGCCTGCCACACGATGCTGGCCATGGACGAACCCAATCCCAAGATCCTGCATGAATTGGAAGGGAACTGAGGCGGCAGGTGGTAGATGGCAGGTGGTAGATGGGGTACGGGCTTAGGGCTTTGGGATACGGGTTTTCGGGGTTAGGGATTCGGGAGGCGGGAGTAGGGAATCGGATGTGGGTACCGGCTTCGGAATCCGGAATTCGGAATTGCAAGTGGATTTCCTCTGCCCCGTGAACTGTGGTTAGCCGCTTCGCATCTGGCTCACGGCTAACGAGACGCGGGCGGCGTTGCCGGCAAGGCGGAAAAACCAGGCGCCGGACGCACGTCACCGATTTGAAAGTGGAAAACTGCCGTGTTACCTGGAGATGTAATTGGTGGTAAGCTGTGGGCATTCTCGATTGGGTTTTTAACGTAAATAGGCAAGTCAATCTGTTTCCCGAGGAGGATTCTATGAAGCTGTATCAAGTCCTTGTAGCGCTCGCCATTCTCAGTGGTGCTCTCCTTTCGATTTCCACGAGTTCGGCCAAGCCTGCCTATGCGGCCAAGGAACACAAGAAGTGCGTTTACTGCCATGTGGCCGCCGGCAAGCCCGAACTGAACGACACCGGCAAGTGCTACAAGCAGCATGACCATTCGCTGGAGAAGTGTCCGGCCCCGGCAAGCAACTGAACGAAGCCCCAGCGAACAGCCAACGGCTAACAGCCGACAGCTCATCGTTGATGGCAGGCGCGTCCCTGCTGGCGTCTCGACAACACGCCTGGCAGAGGCTCATCTTGAATGTTGCGCGGGCGGCGCGGCCGTAATCTCCCGGCCGCGCCGTGGCGCTTCCACCCGTGACTAGCACTGCCTGCTCCGTTCGCCGCTCACAGGCGGATTCTCGCGCCTCCCCCTCGGAGTTCGGCAGCATCCCCAAATCGCACGAGCCATCCCCCTCGCTGTCATCCTGACCCGCGTTCTTCAAGGCGAAGGACCCCTTTCATTGCCCGTAGCGCCAACCTTGAGGTCGGCGCCTGCCGAATCTTTCGGCCGACGGAGAAACTCGCCACGGGAGCTGTAGCGGCGACTTTACGTCGCCATGCCGCCCCTGGCGGCGGCAAAAAGGTGGCGGGGTAAACCCGCCGCTACGAGTTTTCCCGCATCCTCTTGCGCCCGGCGCTACGCCGGCTGACGCCGGGATGCCTTTCCGCGAGGCTAGATGGGCGGCGGCAAGGCGGGTCGAAAAGGCCCTCAAATTCCCCGTTTTTGCCATGATTTCAGCCGAAATTACATTGGATGGATTTCGTATTGAGGGTCAGAAATTGAGCCAACCGGCCAGGATTCATGGAGTTGGCGGAAAAATGGCCAAAAACACGCCTCGACGGAGGTTAAGTCCTTTTGAATCATAAACTCATCGGCATCGGGCATTCTGTCACTTTTTAAGTGGCTTACTTTTCAATAACTCATCGGGTTCTTTCACTGATTTTTGGTTTTTCGCGTGTGCTGGCCGGAAGGGTGGACAGATTGGCGGCTAGCCGATCATGCCGTGCGGCTGCCCGCATCTCGGTCCCGGAGGGTACCGAACTTCGAAGGGGGGACGCCGCGACGATGGGGCATTCACTATAAAGTCTCATTAGCCACCGAATATAGGCTATCATGTCCGGGGCGTTTTGTCAAGCGGAAAATGCGCGCTCTCTTGCCTTCGGTCGTAGCCCCACCATCATCGCGGCAACTCCTCTGCGGCGGGCTGCCTGCCGACGGCGGGGGCCAGTTTCCGACAAGGCGACGTCTCAAGTTGAATCTCAATCGCCGCCGGAAACACCCCAGCGGCCTCAGCTTGGACTCGGTCGAACGAACAAAGCAGCCGCACCACTCGCCCACTGAGGGATTACATTCGCGAGGGCAATCCCGCCCGCCTCGAAGCTTGCAGCGCAGCGCGGCCCGTGGCCGCGCTGCGCTGCAAGCTATGGTTTGCCGGGAATCGCTTCTGAGATACACTCCGTGATTTTGAACGCGTGAGAACCTTTGCGCGCTGAGGCTATGGTTTGCCGGGAATCGCTTCTGAGATACACTCTTGCACTGCCATGCGGCCTGAGCAGAGCCAGGCAGCTATGGTTTGCCGGGAATCGCTTCTGAGATACACTCGAGCATATACGAATCCTCTTACCTGAAGGAACTGGGCTATGGTTTGCCGGGAATCGCTTCTGAGATACACTATATCCCCCCGAAACTGCTGATTTTCGGGGGGATACCCCTTCCTTTTGTTCAAAAAAGCATGAGTTGCGAGGGTGGATCTTCGACTCTGCGACGTTTTTTCCCAACATAGACCTCCATCTTTTCGAACTGGCGGTCAGTGATAGAGATCAACCTTACCTGGCCGTGGTCGGGGAGAGCCGCTTGAACCTTTTTGCGCAGGGTCTCATCACTTTCCTCACTGGCGACGTAGTGGGCATACACCGAAAATTGCAGCATGGTGAAGCCGCGCTTCAAAAGGCCGCGCCGGAACCGGGCGTACTCAAGCGCAGTTCCGGCTTGTCCATGGGAAGGTCGAACATGGCGAAGAGCCACATGGCGCGATATCCTGAAAGGGCGAATTCGGATTTTGGCATCGTCTTATTTCGGCGCTCAACGAGCGCCGGATTTCGTCGTGCCATGGCCATCCTGGCCATGCTCGAGCACGGGCAAGATGCCCGTGGCACGCCGTATAGGCGGCTTTACGCCGCCACTCTGCAATACTACGACGCCGGCAGATGGCGGGATAAACCCGCCGCTACAATGCCGGGTGGGTGGCGTCGCGGAAGTTCCGCAGCCGCGGCAAGTAAACCTTCTCCGCCTCTTCACAGATCACGGAGGCCAGCGAAGAAGCGGTCTGGCTGACCCAATCGAAGAGTGAGCGGGTTTCCTCCTCGAACTCATAGCGTTCCAGAAACGAAGTAAGCAGGGCGCGCTTGGTATCGCGGTCCAGTGGCAGGTCCGGGCCGTGGCGATCGTGAAGGGTGGCTACGACTCGGTCCACCAGGGGACGGAACGGTTCCATCACGTCATCCGCCAGGCAGAAGGCGTCATAGCGGTTGTGATGGTGAATTCCCAGGGAGGGATGCAGTCCCGCCGCGCAGACAGCGCGCGCGGTAATGGCTCGCAACACCGCATAACCGTAGTTCAGGTGGCGATTCAGGTCCTCGGCATCGCGGTCGCGGCGGAAGTCATCGCCGAAGAGCGCCCGCCAGTAAAGGCGCGCCGCCCGTGCCTCCACGTTCTCCGGGTCGCCGGAACGTACCTCGGCAATCAGCGCACGCAATTCCATGGTCGTTTCCGCCCCGGTACTCCAGCAATTGCGCCTGGGCCTCCAACTTGGCCTTCACGAACTGCTGCCACAAGCGCTTGCAGGTGGGCAGGGAAGCTTTCGCCTGGGCGGCAAAACGTTCCGTCTGCACGGAATGGGTGACCAGGGGAAGCATCATGGCGGCGGGCAGGTGCTTGGAATCGCAGGCAATCAACATCCCACCTGCCGCCGCCAATCCCGCCAGAACCGCGTGGGTGTAGGTGACTTGTGGATGGGAGACCACCACAACCGCAATTTCTTCCAGTGGGACGGTATGAACTTCCGCGCGCGCCGGGAACTGGGCATTCGCTGACGCCTCATCATCAATGCTGTCTCGCATGGAGGGCGATTTGCTGGGGCCAGCAGCGCTGGTCCCTGGGGGCCGAGCGCCGTTCGGCCCTACATCTTCACCGCCTTCCGCTGGCGGAGCGGGCGGCACAGTAGGGAAGCGGATGACCAGCAGTGAGTTGTTCACGCTCAGATAAGCGGGCCGGTCGGAGAAATCGATAACACGCTCACCCACGGGAACCTCTTAGTCGTTTGCCGTTCCCAATTCGCCGAGCGGACTGACACTGACTTTGCGTATATGCAGCTTGCGCAACTTTGCAAGTGGGAACCGGAAGTAATCGTTGGAGGCCACAATTTCCTCTTTCTGCCGTGCATCGTTAATAGGTACAAGGCCTACGCGCCCCGTCTTTCCTCCTTCAATGGAGGTTCCCCTGACCACCAGAAGACGCCGCCCACCATATTCATCGTCGCATTCGACGACATCTCCAGCGGCGAGCGAGAATTTGAATTGCCGTTTCGCTCCGAAATCTCTTTGGACTACAGGGACCTTAGTCCGCACCCGCTTGTAAGCCTCTTCCAAACGCACTACTATGCCATCCCATCCCACCTCCTCACCATGCTCATTGAGGTCAGCGAAGATTTCCAGGTGGTGGTTGCTTTCGCTGATCACATTGCGCTGGCTTGCCCCCTTACCTAGCGAAAAGGGCTTAGACCTCTTAACAACGCGCACGCTCTTGATGGGAATCTCGCGTCCATCGGCTGTCTTAAAGAACGGAAGATTTTCCCGCTCATTAAATTTCTTCGAGTTACCGCCCAACTGAGCAAGCTTCTTCTGGACCATGTCCCGCACTGTGGGGTCTGCGATGTCTTTGAGTTCTGTCTTGGTCAGATCTTCCAGACGCTTCCGGATGCGAGGGGCCTTTTTCTGACCTTTGGGAGAATCCGGCAGCGGCAGGAGTTTTGAGTATAGCTTCTCCTCATGCAACGCCCCACTCACTTTCCGTTTGGGGCGATGCGAAACAATGATGCGGCCAATTTCGGTCCGTACGGAATCCACAAAATCCGGCCAGGGAGCTTCCAAGGAGAGTTTGCGCTGGCCCCTTTCGCGAGCCTGCTGCGCGGCGCGGCTTAACTGTTGGATGGCGGAATCACTGCTCAGAGCGATAGCGACGGCATCTACCGCATGGTGGCGGTGGTCATTACGAGTCTTGGGGACAGCGCCCCCGCCCGTGGTCGGGCCGTCATTCAAGATGCCGTTCAAACCCCACGCCCTGCGAATCTCGTAGGTAACTCCCCCGCTCGAAACCCGGACTCGTCGAGTGTGCTCGTCATCGGAGAGGCCCCCAAAGAGCATGGCGAGATACTTTGCGGCCAGGCGTGAGGCGTAACGGGTGTCATTGAGTTGCCGGTCTACAAAGTCGGTCACAAACTCCTGTGCATCGGTCTTTGTCATTTTGAAGCGGCGGAGTTTCTCCCGGGCAGAAGGCGAATGAAACCGCTGGACGCGGTCGATGATCTCCAGATAGTGGCCTTCGTCCGAGTGGTAGGCCTCCCAAGGTGTCTGGCGCCCTTTCACATGCCGGTTCTCATGATGGTGACAGAGGGTGAGATTGGCGAAGGAATTGTCGAAGCAGCGGTCGTAAGGAATGATGTGCTCGATATCAAACTGCGACTCTGAACCGAAGAGATGCCGGAAGTCAATGGGCTTCCCGGTGTACGGGCAAATCCCGCCACACTCCTCGTGCAGCAATGCGCGCCGAATATCTTCTCTGCTGGGGTTACCCAGGCCGGTTTGCTCGAGTATCTTCCCCTTCATTTTCTCCCGTGCCTTCTGGTTCTCCTGGTTGCGCTCGGCGGTGGCCTGGCGCGCCTTCTTGGGAGCCTTTATATCCCGCGCCAATTCGATTCGAATTTGGGCGGGCTTGCCGTACAGGCGAAGAATTCCGTTCACCACCTTCCGCAACTCTGTGAGGCTACGCGTAACCGCGGGATTGCGTATTTGGGCCAAAGCGTCAGGGGGCTTGCTGGTGGCCTCACCCAGATGATTGTCCTCAATCCACCGTGCGATCTTCCGTTTGTCCGAAGCTATTTCCAATGGGGGCAAGAAAGGAAGCTCCTCGGCAGCCTTGAACTGCTCTGGATAGAGCCGATGGCGGGCTTCGGCATAAGGGCTGCCAGTTTCAAGGAGCGGCAGCAACCTGCTCATAGCCTTGTGAGAAAGGTTGGAATAATCCGCTTCAGGCTTGATTTTTGCGAACTCGCCGGCGGCCGTCTCGCCAAGCTTCCAGTGGTTGACGGCCCGCCTCTGTCGTGCATCGTTGTCCTGGAGGCTAAGCACGTCATGCAGCGCCTGTTCGTGCTCCCCCGCCGTCATTTCCAGCCATCGCTCGCCGAAAACTTTGTAGAAGGCGCTGGTGGTGCGATTCCCTCGCAAGGCCTTCTCGCCGCCGCGTTCCAGGTTGAAACGAGCTCCCTTCGGCAGCTTGAGCAATTTGCGCACCTGGTTGAAAGTCCGGTCTCCTTCTAGCTCAAGGGCACCCGCGAGATCATCTCGTTCGTCCGCAGTCAGTTTTCTTTCGGTCGTCTCAAGAGCGACTTCCAGATTGTTTACCACCTGCAATAAACGGCAGCGCTGGGCGAGAAAGGAATAACGCGGGGCGCGCGTTTCGTCAGGCTCAAGTTCGCAGCACCCGACGAGGTTAGGGGGAAACTTGAGCTTACGCTGATAAAAAATTGCCCAGTAAAGCTCCTTCCGTCGCTCCGGGGTGAGGAGCGCGGGGTAATGGCCTGACTGCGCCTCCCAGATGCGCTTGAACTCTTCTTCGTACATGCTACGGTGTGTCCAGCGCTGGCGGATGCGGCGCTCGAAAGGATCAAGACTCGCGAAGTATTGGCCGAGAGTGCGATCTCCCATTGAGTCGCGAAGCTCGTTAATGCCCTTTTCCACCTCCCCAGGCTTCTCGTCCTTCTTGGGGGGAGCTTTACGGTTAGACCGGAATCCGCGATGCTGCGCTAGATGGTAAAGCGCCCGTCCCAGGTGGTGCGGCTCAAGCCGTTCATCCAAAGCTGCCGCGCGGAGAAGAAAAGGCATCAGCTGGTCCGGTTGCTTTATGCCCTCACCCGCGCGCTTGCTCTTGAACCAATCGGACGTTAGGATTTCGCGGTCAAGTTGATTCAAGAGTTCTTGCCGCTCCTCAGGGTTCGAAAGCTCAGCGGAGGGCATGAGGCCGAAGCGCTGGAGCATACGAAACAGCTTGCTGAGCCGCCGCACCCGGCGGCGGGTCTGGCGTCGTTGGGAGCGCATCTGGCGGCGCTTCAAATTGCGCGACTCTTCCTGACCGGATTCCAGATCTCCCTCCATTCCCGCATCGAACACTCGCACACCGGCGCGGAGAAGGCCCACAGGCTTGCCCTGGGTTCGGCCAATCATGGCCCAACCCACCGAGTTGCTACCCAGATCAATGCCGAGGATGTAGTCGGAAGCTACCGGAGAAGTTGGCACAAATCCCCCCTTGTAATATTCGCGCAAGAGGGTATCATATCGGGCAGTGTATCTCAGCAGCGATTGTCCGGCTTATCTTAGTAAGGACTTTCGTTCGCGAGGCGACGTTAGCAATAACGACCTCAAGCGCCCCCTTGTGGGGCGCTTTCATTTTTGCCATCCTGATACTTGGCAGACCTCTCGATTTATCCCTGCGGAGCCAGCACCATTGCGGAGGGAACGGTACCAGGTACAGTTCACCCCCCCTTCCCCGCATGCTTCCGGCATCAACTCGCCTGCTTGTGCCCTTGCCGGAATCCTACAGCCTTCCTCTTGGCAAGAAAACGGTACCTGAAACCGTTTCCCCTGACGCGGGCGGTCAGCGGCGGGCGCCCGCCGCCAATCCACTCGGGCGCCTTGTCAGGCGGCGGGTGGTTTCGGATATTTGCAGCAGAGATCGGAGTGCTTCGTTCACTGCCGCCGAACTGCGGAACACCTTGGCCACGTCCGGTTCCAGGACGGCTAAGTTCGCGCCGTCGCTCACGACCGTTTCCGAATTGCGCTCCTTTGGCCGCATCACGACTTGCACCTGCTGGTTAAGGGCTTTGGCGATGCGGTTGAGCATCGAGAGCGAGTGTCCATCATAATCCGCGTCTTCCAGGCGGCTGATGACGGATTGCGTGGTATCCACTCGCTCCGCCAACTCCTTTTGACTGAGCCCCGCTTGCTCGCGAAGTTCGTAAATGGTGCGGGCAACTTCGGCGTTCACCCGCTCCTGTTCCAGGGATGCCTTCCGCGGAGCGTCCTCACCCACGTAGCGGCGATGAAGAATCCGAACGGCATTGGATGTTTTCCGAGTCTTATTCATGGTCGGGCTCCTCGTACGTGTATTTAGCCGGGTTGGTGTCAAACAGTTTGCGATGGCGAATAGCCACCTCAATCTCCCTCTCGGGAACTTGCTTGTCTTTGGTCAGCCCATGCGAGATCACCGCCATTCGTCGAGAGAAAAAATAGAGCATCCGAAAGTTCACCGTCTGGAAGCTTGTCCGTAACTCATAGATGCCGTCGCGGAGAAAGTCCGCTTCCGGACGGCGCAACTCGTGCCCCAGTTCCGCCAACCGCTCGATGCGCACAATGCATTTGTCCTGCGCCTTAGAGGGCAAGCGGTCCAACCAAACCAGCAGGGGGCATGTTCCCGCTTCGTCTGCAAAAAAGACCACGGTGGTGACAGGCATGAGCCTCCTCTCCCAGACACAATCAAGATATCGCAATATTGCGATGACGTCAAGGACTCTTCTTCGCGGCGAAAGCGATCAGCCCATAGAGAGTCAGGGTTGCGCCCCCACATCGTCGGCCCAAATGACTGTCCGCCTCACGTCAATGTGCTTCGAGCACTCTCGCAGGGTGTGGTCGTTGGTCACCAGCACGGCTCCCACGGCGGCCGCATGGGCGGCAATCAGCAGGTCCATATTCGCCAGCAGCTTGCCGACCCGATCCAGCGTGGCGCGGGCCTTGGCGTAGGCCCGTGCCGCGGCGGAGTCCCAGGGCAGGATGTCAATCTTGGACAGGAACAGCTCAACGGCCGCCTCTGTGGCCGCCGAGCGCTTCCCTCGGGCGAGGCCGAAGCGGATCTCCGCCTCGGTTATCACCGAGATGCAGACGTCGTGATCCGCGCTCACCCGTTCGAGCTTACGGCGGGCGTGCCGGGACTGGCCCTTGACGATGTTGCTCACGGTGTTCGTGTCGAGCAGGTAAATCATACCGTCTCCCGCTTCTGGGGCAGGCTCCGGTCGCGGCCGGCGAGAAGGTCCCCGGGCACGCCGGCACGGTCGAGCGCGGCGAACACTTCGCTCCAGTTCGCCGGCTTGCGGGACAGAATCACGTCTCCGGTCCGCGGGTTACGCTCGATGAAAACTTCCCTGGTGTCGAAGCGAAACGCGGCCGGCAGGCGCACCGCCTGGCTGCGGCCATTGGTAAAAACTTTGGCTTTTAGTCGCACGATCAATCCCTCCTCTCGACGGATATATACCATGATATACAGCAAGGTTCTGAACGTCAACTTCGCAGCGTACTTGACAACGCCGATGCCGCTATAGATGCGCTACCCCGCTGCCCTCGCGGGCGTCGTCCGTGTGGACCCGACCGTCAGTGCTACAATAACGTCCGTGAAAGGGCGACCCGTCTTTCCAAATACCCAAGGCGTATCCGTGGGCGCCGGTTTTCTGCCCGCATGGAAAGCAGGGAGCTCCGAGGTAGCGCTGTTCCGCTTCCCCGGAGGTTCTTAACATGGCAACAGCTATCATCGATATTCACAGACTGGCTAATGCCCGGGGGGAAGGCCGCAGACTGAGCCCAGCGGCGGCGACGTCGGATGCGCTGCCCCGCTCGACGGGCTTCGCTTCGGCACGGCGGTATGGGATTATTCAGGCCATTTTACTGATGGGAACGCTGGGGGTGGGGTCAGCAGCGGGGATGCCGCCGGGTGAAAGGCCGGTGACATTCTGGCGCGACGTGCTGCCGATCCTCCAGCAGCATTGCCAGGTTTGCCATCGCCGCGGAGAAATTGCCCCCATGCCGCTCATGAACTATCGCCAGGTGCGGCCTTATGCGCGGGCCATCGAGCAAGCCACGCGTGGGCGCAGCATGCCTCCCTGGTTTGCCGATCCTCGTTTTGGGCATTTCGCCGATGACCCGTCGCTAACGCCCCAGGAGATGGCGACGCTCGCGGACTGGACGGAGGCGGGGGCGCCGGCGGGCAGCGAGCATGACGCTCCGCCTCCTCGCCAGTGGGCCGCGGGATGGGTGATTCCCCAGCCCGACCTGGTGGTGCGCATGCCGAAGCCCGTGAAGCTGCCCGCGCATGGTGATGTGGAATACACCTACGAGATCGTGCCCACGGGTTTTACGGAGGGGAAGTGGGTGCAAATGTCGGAGGTGCGCCCCGAGAGCCGCGCCAACGTCCATCACGCCGTCGTCTACATTCGTCCGCCGGATTCGAGTTGGCTGCGTCATGCGCCGGTGGGAACGCCCTTCACCGCTTCCACTCTGACCGACCCCGAGGAGCGCCGCAACGCCCACTGGACGGACAGCGACATTCTTCTGGTCTATGCGCCGGGGAGCTCGCCGGACCGCTGGCCTGCCGGCATGGCCAAGTTCATTCCCGCCGGCTCCGACCTGGTTTTTCAGATGCACTATATGGCGATGGGCCATGCCACGCGCGACCAGACGAGCCTGGGTTTGCTTTTCTCCCCGCAGGCGCCCGCCCAGCGCGTCCTGACCTTGCAACTTACCAACGACCGCTTCGTCATCCCGCCGGGGGCTGACGATTACCGGGTGGAAGTTCACGGCACGCTGCCCAATGACGCCACCCTGCTCAGCTTTTTGCCGCACATGCATCTGCGCGGAAAGGAATTTGAATACAACCTGATTCGTCCCGACGGCCACATTATTGAGACGCTCTTGCGCGTACACTATGACTTCCATTGGCAATTGAGCTACCGGCTGGCGCGCGCCACGATTCCTGAAGGCGGGCACGGAGCTTCAGGCCGTCGCCTGGTTTGACAACTCCAAGAATAATCCCCACAATCCCGACCCCACCCAGACCGTAACCTGGGGCGATCAGACCTATGACGAGATGATGGTAGGATTTTTCGACTTGGCAGTACCTGCCAACCTGGACAAGTGGCGCTACTTCGTTCGCAGCGCGCCCCTCGCAAAGTGAAGCAAAACCTAAAGTTCGACTGCCGCAACAACGAAAACCAATGCCGCGGGTACATGCGTCGTCAGGTATTCCCCCGTCAGCGCATGCGGACTTCACCTGATTGACGCAATATTGCACATCGCCTCATAGTGGGATCAGTAGGAGGGCTGGAAGTGAGCGCCTCCCCCCGTGTCCGCAGATGGGGACCTCGTTAGATCTCTTGGGCTAATTTACTTGAGCACGCCGGCCAAGGCAATGCGGCCGAGAAAACTAACTCGAGGTGGGACTATGCACGTTGACACAGAAGAAAAACTGAAAATCGCCACTCTGTCCTGCATCGGAACGGTACTCCTCTGTAGTGGGAGTATGTTTCTGGGAACTGCCTGCTTTTCCATCCTGTTGCCCTGGTCCCGCTTGGCGCGCGTCACCGCGTGGTTGGTTACTCCGATCGTGAATTTTCGGATTAAGAAGCCGATGACCCATTCGATTGTAGTCCAGGCGGAGGCCCGGCCTCTTTGATCCGGGTGGCGGGCTACTGCCCTAATTTGGGCGTAGGGGGAAAACGGTACTTGGTACCGTTTTCCCCCCGATTTAACCCTCATTTGCCGCGATCGGCAAGGTTACCGTCCGCGGAAACTATCGCGACCGCGGGAGTATCCCCCCCGCCGCCCCGTGGTCCGCTGCCGCCCGTCTTGGGCTTCGCTTCGTTCACGTTCAAGGCGCGGCCGTCCATCTGGGTTCCATTCAGAGCCGCAATCGCTTTGGCCGCTTCCTCGTCATTGGGCATCTCCACGAAGCCGAAGCCGCGAGCGCGGCCGGTGTCGCGGTCGGTGATCAAATTGACGCGCGTGATCTCTCCAAAGGGCTCGAAGATCGAGCGTAGCCCGTCTTCCGTAGATTCAAAACTCATGTTTCCGACAAATACGTTTTTCATTCTTTTATTCTCCTAGAACTGGCGCACCACAGATGCGGTGCGGACAAGCAACTCAGCCGTCAGCAGATTGCTTCGACGGAGCTCTTGGACATTTGATGGAGTCAATTAGGCAGGGAGCAGACCACAACTCGGAATCTCTTCAAGCAAACGGACGGCGCCAAAGTCTCTTCGAGTATAACACAGCTAGGAAAACAATTGGGGAAATATTTTGGAGAGTGCGCCCGCTCAACCAGCGCAGATGACTGTCGACATTACCGACGACCTTATGTCCCTTGCCATCGGGTTCAGGTAGGCGTATACATGAGCCTCGAACTTGTTTCAAAAAGTCTAAACGGGTGAAGGCAACCTACGGCAGGAACCTGTAATCGCAGGTGCGGAGCAAGCTGTAGCCACAGTCTGTGATTCTCTGACGGTGGGTCGTTTTCCCCGCTCGAAAAGACTTAACAAAATACTTTGCCGCCGGAGAAGCCTTCTGAACACAAAAGAGCCGGGAAATGTTAAAATTGTAATTTCACGGTGAACTCAACAACTGGTCTTGGAGGGATTATGATCCAATGGAAGTCACTCGCTTTCTGTGCTCTCGCGGTTGCGCTCATGGGGGGCGCGTCGGCAGCACCCGCTCAAATTTCCGTTAACATTGGAGTGGCGCCTGAATGCCCGTACGGGTACTTTGACTATGCTCCGTATGATTGTGCTCCCTACGGCTATTATGGGCCCGATTTTTTCGTTGGCGGGGTATTCATTGGGGCAGGCCCATGGTTCCATGGACCCAGAAACTTCGCCGGTCACGTCGATAACCGCTACGATCCTCGCCACGGTTACAAAGGACCGGTGCCCCCGCGTGGAGCGCAGCCGTTCACCCACTTCCAGCCGAACGAAGCTCGGGATGGGCGAGGCCACGTCGTTGCCAATGCCGGCCACGACGCGCACGCGGAGCACAGCGCCGGACATCAGGAGGCAAGACCCAGCGGCGGTCACCGGTAAAGAGCGTTGGCAACAGTGCTCGTGCGGGGAACCGGGGAGCGACGTTTGCCTACCTCCGCAGATTTTGCGATTCAAGCCCCTGCCCCGATTTTGGCATCCGGGCGTGAGAGCCTCTGATCGAAGAGCTGCCGACGAATCCGCCAACCGAGGGATATGTGTGCGCTGCCATGCTTCCCGCTTTCGCGAGCGCGTTGCCGTTATCCCCTCCGCCCCTGGCGGTAGCCACGAACAGAAGGGCACTGATCGTGTGTACTACTCCAAAGATTTGCTGCAAAGTCGGCCCGTCATTCGCGAAACCGAGCGCGCCCTGCGGCTGTGGTCTGAACGCCGGTTTCTCTAAACCACTTTCAACGGCCGACCAGCTTCTGTAGCTCTTCCGGGTAGCGTGCTCCTTGCAAGGGAATCTTTGCCGCGGCATCGCCGATTTGGCGGAGATCGTCGGGCGTAAGTTCCACCGCCGCGGCTCCGAGGTTCTCCTCCAGCCGATGCAGCTTGGTGGTGCCGGGGATGGGCACAATCCAGGGCTTCTGCGCCAGCAGCCAGGCAAGCGCAATCTGCGCAGGCGTCACCTTCTTCTCCGCGGCAAATTGGCCGAGCAGATCCACCAGGGCCTGATTGGCTTTGCGATTCTCTTCGGTGAAACGGGGAACGATGTTACGGAAATCCGTCTTGTCGAACTTCGTATCCGCGTTGATCTTGCCGGTCAGGAAGCCCTTGCCCAGCGGGCTGAAGGGAACGAACCCAATCCCTAGTTCTTCGAGCGCCGGCATGACGGCCGCTTCCGGCTCTCTCCACCACAGGGAATACTCGCTCTGGAGTGCCGTGACCGGCTGAACCGCGTGGGCGCGGCGGATGGTCTGCACACCTGCTTCCGACAGGCCGAAGTGCTTCACCTTTCCCTGTTGGATGAGGTCTCGCACCGCTCCCGCCACGTCCTCAATGGGCACGTTCGGGTCAACGCGGTGCTGATAATACAGGTCGATCACGTCGGTCTTAAGCCGCTGGAGCGAGGCCTCCACAACCTGCTTGATGTGCTCCGGACGGCTGTCCAGTCCCGCCTGCTTCCCGGTGTTCGGGTCAAGTTTGAATCCAAATTTTGTGGCGATCGCCACTTGCTTGCGGAGGGGAGCAAGGGCCTCGCCGACTAATTCTTCATTGGTGAACGGGCCGTAAACTTCGGCGGTGTCGAAAAACGTCACGCCCTGTTCGACGGCCGAGCGGATCAGGGCGATCATCTCTTTCTTGTCCGCCGGTGGGCCGTAACTAAAACTCATGCCCATGCAGCCGAGCCCGATGGCCGACACTTCCAGATGGCTCTTTCCCAGTTTGCGCTTCTGCATAAATTCTCCTTTGAAATCACTTGTAGCGGCGGTCTCCGACCGCCGCGCGTCGATCCGCGATCGACGCCACAATCCGAACCGGGCGCAAGCCCGGCCCTACGTTTGATCCAGGACCGCGCCCGATCACGACGCTGCCCGTGCCCGCTGGTTTTCGCGCCAGCGAGCGGGTGGAACGCCTTCCCAACCGCGGAAAGCGCGAACGAACGAGTTGCCGTCCTCGTAGCCGAGAAGGTAGGCAGCTTCGTTCAGTTCGAGGGTGGAATTATTGAGGTAGTGGCGAGCAAGTTGGTGACGGGCGCCCTCCAATACGCGCTGGAAACTGGAGCCTTCGTCTTGCAGCCGCCTCTGCAAGGTACGAGAGCTGACGTGCAGCGCGTCGGCGATGTCGTCGATGGTGGGGCGCCGCCCGGTGAGTTTTTGCTGGATAGCCAGGCGTACTCGCTCGGGAAAATCATCGTCTGCGTTCTCGCGCTTCAGTTCTTCCTCAAACTGCGGCGCCAGCAACGCCAGCAATTCAGCATTGCGGGTAACGAACCGGCGTTGGGCATCGGCGGCACGAAATACCAGGGCGTTGCGTGAAGCGTCGCTGACGACGGAGCAGCCAAAATGCCGCTCAATCGTCTTGGCGTGCGGCCGGGGTTGCACGAACTCTACGCGCAGTGGAAACAGGCGAGTGCCCGTGCCGAGACGAGCGGTCGAGAGCAGCCAGGCGAAGCAGCAATCAATGAGAATTGTCGGCTCGGCCTCCTCCGCCAGAAGCCAGCGGAACTGGATGCTCCACTCTTCGTCGTCCTTTTCCTGCAAAATCTCTTCCGGGCAGGTGAGTTGCTTGTAGCGTGCCATCTGGTTGACGGCTGCGCCAAAGTTCTCGGTGGAGAGAGCGGCCAGTCCATTGGCACTGAAGCGCTCGGTCTTGGTCTCCGTCCCGAGCAACAAGCCAATTGCCGGATCGCTGCTGGCTTCGCCAATGGCCCGCCAGAAGGCAAACCATTCCTCCGTTTTGAGGAGCACGCGAGGCTGTTCCACGTACCTCTGTGGCAGCCCCGCCCGCCGCAAGACCTCCGAGGCACGAACGCCCAGCTCTTCCAGCTTGGTAAAGGTGCCCCCGGAAAGACGAAAGTGCTTGTTCATCGGTTTACTCCACGTGGAGAGAAGCCATATCGATTGAGAAGCGGTACTTCACGTCGGACTTGAGCAGCCGCTCGTAGGCTTCGTTGACTTTCTCGGTCGGCATGAATTCGCTCCACTCGTTTCGTACCGCGTGGAGGTCGGAGTGGCAAATGCCACAGAAAAGGATTTCGATCTGCACGTCGTGTTCGGTGGGATCGCGGCGTGCAATCGTGGTTCGGACCAGAGGCGATGTTGCACTAGCAGATGAGTAAGCGTTGGTGTTGTACATGAATCTAATCTAGGCGCCCCCCGACTTCTCTGCTATTCACAACACGCCATTATATATGCAGAACGCGCCAGAGTGCGTTGAGAGGTGGCATGAAGACGGGATCGCCGAGACGTGCCGGATTCACCGCGCCTCCCTTGGCCAACTGCCCTCGTAAACCGGGTGGCGGTTATGTCCCCGTCTTGAACGGATGTGACGTAGCAACGCTGATTCCGCGCCCGAATTGCTTGGAGACGGCGCAATAGAAGTGATAGAGGACGCCTTTGTGGGAAATGATGCTGGGCTTGTGCGCGTAAGTGCTGTCCACGCTGCCGCGCGGGCCCACGTCAACCAGATAACCGTCGCACTTCCGAGCCTCGTGCAGATTGTTAGACAATGCCAGCAGGTCGCGCGCCACGCCTTTGGCATCGAGCGAGTAGTAGAAGATGGCCCACTCGTGGCGGTAGCGAAGCACGCAAGGATCGCTGGCGAAGCGCTCGTCCGGGCTTCCGAGGCCTCCGTTGCGCACCACGGGATTGCCTTCAAATCGCACCCAGGTTTTCAAATCCTGCGACGTGGCAAAGCCGCTCTGCTCGCGCCAATGGTGGGGCTGGTCCTTGGCGTTATAAAACAGATAATAGTCCCCGCCCGTCTCGAACAGGCAGGCCTTGTAGAGCCCGGCGTGCTCCCAGGGTGCGCCGTCCTGCGGAAAAAGGCAGGGAGGTTGCACGTCCCAGTGGTGAAGGTCGGCGCTGCTGGCGAGTCCAATCACCGCCGGACCCTCTTCATAGCCGGGTTGCGGATAGGCGTGGTACGTGCCGAGGTAGCGCCCATTCACCTTCTTCAACTTCCCGCTGGAGAAGACGTTGTTCTCCCGCAGAATCCAGGTCAGGGCTACGTTGTAGCGGGTCACCGGATTCTGCGGATCGCGCGGGAGGATCAGACCCTCCTTGTTCCACGTTACGAGATCACGGGAAGAAGCCAGGCCCGTCTGGTAGCCTTGGCCGTCAAAGCCGATGTAGGTCATGTAAAAGCGCCGGCCATGGCGGAAGACGAAAGGGGCGTCCACGGATTCGGAGTCGAACGCGCCCGGCTGATGCGATGCTGCCACCACCAGGCGGTTGAATTTGTACGGCGTCCGCAAATCCGGCGGTATTTCGCCCATCTCGGCCCGTGCCCGCCTGGGCGCGAATGCCGCGGCTCCCGTCGCGAGCGCCGAACCCAGGAATTGGCGCCGGCTCAGGCGTGAAGAGCAGCGCGTGAAAATTTCCATTCTGACTTCTCCTTCGCAATCGAAGTGTCGCCAGAAGGATAACGCATCGGCTCCGTGTGGCACAGACACTCCTGCCTGTGCCCCTGGGCGTTAGGCGGCCGATAGGGTGAGGTGAGCTTGTCACTTCCTCTGCCGTTATCGACGCGCTACCGTAACCCCCTGCTGCCGAACAATGTCCGTGCTCGGTGCTTCCGGTTGCCACCATTGCTCTTCCGGCACCACCCCGGCGCGAGCGCGCCGCCCCTCCTGAACCAGGAGGGGAGCCTTCCGCGCGCGCGGCGCTCACGCCACGGCTCCCCTCCTCGCATGAGGAGGGGAGGCGCGATAGCGCCGGGGTGGTGCCGGCCACAGGATGGTGCAACCGGGGTGGTGCCGGCCACGGGGTGGTGCAGGCAGCAACCGGCTCTGGTGACGACCCGTCAGAGAAAAAACATCATGCCGACACGACTTGCCGCCGATGATGTCGCCGTGAGGCAACATCATGCACCAGATCCACAACCATCCAACCCTCAAATTCCGGCGGAGAGAGCTGCGACGCTCTCTAACCCCCGCCGAAGCTGCGTTGTGGTCAAGCCTGCAACGGTCGCAACTCGGCGGAAAGAAATTCCGCCGCCAGCATAGCGTGGGGCCATACATTCTGGATTTCTACTGCCCAGAGTGCCGGTTGGCTGTCGAGCTTGATGGGCAGACCCATTTCAACCCGAAATCGTGGAAGTATGACGGCGATCGAACGGGGTACCTGAATAAATTGAATATCCGGGTTCTGCGGTTTGAGAATCGCGACGTTTTTGAGTACGGCGACTGGGTGTTGCTCGAGATCGCCCATCACCTGAATGGTCCGGGTGGGGAAACCAACCGTATGAGCGGGCGGATTGACGTGGCGCTCCCGGAGTTTACCTGCCCGGAGGATCCGGCCGGTTCCGCAGACAAGCCGATGTCTGAGTAACCACTAAGCAGGCGTCTGAGCAACCGCTAAGCAGACATCTGAGTGACCACCCCCGGCGCTAACGCGCCGCCCCTCCTGAACCAGGAGGGGAGCCTTCCGCGCGCGCGGCGCTCACGCCACGGCTCCCCTCCTCGCATGAGGAGGGGAGGCGCGATTGCGCCGGGGTGGTGCCGGCCACAGGATGGTGCAACCGGGGTGGTGCCGGCCACGGGGTGGTGCAGACAACAGGTGCGACGCGGATACTGCCGTCGGGTCTGGCCTCAGATCGAGACCGGTCCCTCGAGACGTTTAGTTTATGCGGAGGCTGCTTCTGTCGCCGGAGGTTCGGCCGCTTTACCGGCCAGCGGGCTGGGCGGAGCGGCCGACATCTGCTCCTTCATCGCCTTCTTCATTTCCTGCGGCGTCGGTTCAGATTTGTGGGTGGCAATCATCCAGTTGTAACCGTCGAGGTCTACCACGGTGCCGCCGCGGTCGCCCCAGAACATATCCATCACCGGTGACTTGGCCTGGGCTCCGTGCTTGATTGCCTTGGCGAAGACTTTGTCGGCGTCTTCCGTCAGCAGATAGAAACCCGCCGGAGATGCGCCGAGCGTCTTGGCGCTGCGGTATCCCATGTGCGGCATTTCCGGCCCCAGCATCAGCGTGGTGCCGCGAAGCATCAGTTCGGCGTGGACGGGCTTGCCGTCCGGGCCGTTCATGATCCCCCGCTTGGTAAACCCAAAAGCCTTTTGGTAAAAGCTGACCGCGGCCTTCACATCGCTCACGGTGAGCATGGCCGTGACGGAGCCATAGTTCTTCTTGTTGAGTGGATCGATCTTTCTGGCCATAACACTCCTTTCGCGTACTGCCTCAATTAGACGTGGTGGGTGAAGTCCCGTTTAATGCTGCTGGCCGCAGTCTACCACAGGCGTGGCGGGCGAGCCAGACGGTCTTGCGAGAGCGGTCTTGCGGAAGCGGTCACGCGAGAGCGTTGGGTTTGAGAGTAGACCTTGAAAAACTCGTCATCCTGAGCCTGGCTTTTCAAGGCGAAGGACCTGCATTTGTTTTTCGCCATCCACGAAAGAAACGCAGGTCTTTCGGCCCGACAAAACCCGTCGGTCCTCAGGATGACGGTGCCCACCGCTGTTGTAGCCGAGTACTGCGGAGCCTCGGTCGGGAGAATAGTTCAACGGCGCCATCGAGCCCGTCATCTGATGGACGCTCTCCCGCGCACAACTATTCTGACATATACTCTTCACCATCACCTGGGAGGGCAGCGGAATGGCAAAACGAAAAGATCTCGGCGCTGTGAGCCGAAGAAAATTCCTTACGACCACCGGAACGCTGGTGGCAAGTGGACCGGTGGTGGGGAAAGGTGCTGTACTCTCGCCCGGAACGTCCAACGGTGCGACCGCCGCCGTCCCGGCCGAGTCCAAAGCTCTGCGCTCGATTCCAATTGGCGTGTTCGATTCCGCTTTTGACAGCTTGAGCTTGGAGGAAATGATCGACAAAATCGCGGAGCTTGGAATCGAAGCCGTCGAGGTGCGTGCCAAGGGGTTGCCCGGTTCCAGGCATTGTGCAGCCGCGGATCTGCTGGCCGACCCCGCCAAGGCCCGCGCGTGGAAGAAGAAGTTCGACGACCGCAACGTCCGGGTGGGGGCGCTCAGTGTCCACGGCAATCCCATCCACCCGGACCCGGCGATTGCAGCGCGCGACGACCAGTTCCTGCGCAACGGGGTGCTGCTGGCCGAGCGCCTGGAGGTGCCGGTGGTGGTGGGATTCTCCGGCTGCCCCGGCGGCGCGCCCGCGGACAAGACGCCCAACTGGATTACCTATCGCTGGCCGCCGGAAGTGAACGACATGTTAGCCTATCAGTGGACCGAGCGGGTCATACCGTACTGGCGGCAGGCGGCCCGGTTCGCGCGCGAGCACGGTCGCCGGATCGCCCTGGAGATGCATCCCAACTTCGTCGTCTACAACCCCTACACGCTGATGCGCCTGCGCGACGTGGCGGGAGAGGAAATCGGCGCCAACTGCGATCTAAGCCATCTTTTCTGGCAGGGCTGCGACCCGATTGAAACCATCCGCTATCTCGGCGGCCACGGCGCCATCTATCACGCCCACATGAAGGACACTCTGATCGTCAAAGGTCCGGCGGCGCAAACCGGCGTCCTGAACTTTTCCGCGAATCCGGCGAAGAGCACGGAAGGCTCCGTCTATTTCCGTGCCGTCGGTTACGGCCACGGGGCGCAGATCTGGAAGGAAGTGGTGCGAGCCTACATGGAGACGGATTATCAGGGCATCCTGAGCATTGAGAATGAAGACCCCATCCTCGCCGGCGCCGTGGGCGTGGAGCGCTCACTGTATGTTTTGAAGAACGTGCGGGCGGAGTTGTTGGCCGTGTCGAGACCCTGACAGTATGCCCGCCTGTTTACTCTTCCGTTGACATCGCCAGGGAATGGGCTTTCAATGGTGCGGGCCGGGCAGCGCCCTCGCCCTGGCCCCTGGAACCAGCGCCGCCGGACCGGCCGCGCACCAAGCCCGAAGAAGAGGTGTTCCCTTGAACCCCCTGGACGCCATCCTGAAGCCACGATCCATCGCCGTCGTGGGCGCCTCGCGCCGCGAGGGCTCGATTGGCCGCGAAATTCTGCATCAGCTTGTCACCTTTGACTTCCACGGCAAGCTCTTTCCGGTTAATCCCAAGGCAGACTTTATCCATTCCATGAAGGCTTTCCCCACGGTGTCGGCGATTCCCGATCCGGTGGATCTGGCGATCATCGTGGTGCCGCGCGCCGAGGTGCTGGGTGCGCTCGACGATTGCGGCCGGAAGGGCGTTCTGGGCGTGGTGGTGATCACGGCGGGCTTTTCCGAGACGGGCGAGGAAGGGAAGCGATTTGAGGGCCTGCTGGCGGAGCGGATCAAGGAATACGGCATGCGCATGATCGGGCCGAATTGCATGGGTGTGATCAACACCGACCCGGGAATCCGCATGGACGCCACCTTTGCGCCCACGTTGCCGCTGTCGGGACGTATTGCTTTCATGTCGCAGAGCGGAGCGCTGGGCATCGCCATCCTCAACATCGCCCGGCAGCTCGACATCGGCTTTTCCTATTTCGTCAGCCTGGGCAACAAGACCAACGTTTCGGGCAACGACCTGTTGCAGTACTGGGAAGACGACCCCCAGACCGACCTGATTCTGATGTACCTGGAATCGTTCGGGAACGCCAAGCGCTTCATGCAAATCTGCCGCCGCATCTCGAAACGGAAGCCGCTGCTGGTGGTGAAGTCGGGCCGCACGGAAGCGGGGGCGCGTGCAGCCACGTCGCACACTGGCTCGCTGGCGGCGCGCCAGGGCCTGGACGTGGCCATGGACGCGCTGCTGGAACAGTGCGGCGTGGTGCGCGTGAACACCGTGGAGGAACTGTTTGACCTGGCCATGGCGTTCTCCAAGAACCCCCTGCCTCGGGGCAACCGTCTGGGCATCCTTACCAACGCCGGCGGCCCCGCCATCATGGCTACTGACGCGGCCATCGCCATGGGTCTGAAAATTCCGGACTTTTCCGAACGCACGCGCCATGAGCTTCGCCGCCTGCTGCCCCCCGAAGCCAGCATCCAGAACCCCGTGGACATGACGCCGCAGTCGGATCGCAGCAAATACGATGCCTGCGCGCGGATTCTGCTGGAAGATGAAGGTATCGACATGCTGCTGGTGGTGTTTGTCCCGCCCATGCTGATCAACGCCATGGACATTATCCAGGGCCTGGAACAGTTGCGTCACAAGTATTTGAAGCCGGTGGTGGGCGTGATCATGGCGACGGATGAGTTCTTTGTGGAGTTCAATCGCGATCATCCCAACCACATGGCGATCTATATCTTCCCGGAGTCGGCGGTGCACGCGCTTTCGGTGCTTGACCGCTACCGCGCCTGGCGCGAGAAGCCGGTGGGAGAAGTGAAGCGTTTTGACGTCCGCAGTGGCGCCGCCGAAGACCTGATTCAGGAGGTCCGCCAGCAGGGCCGCCTGCAAATGAGCACGGAGGAGAGCCTGCGTCTGGTGGGCTGTTACGGCATCCCGGTGGCGGAGTCGCGCGTGGTTCCCGGCCTGGCGGAGCTGGAAGGCGTGGCCCATGGGCTTCGCTACCCGGCCGTGCTGAAGGCGGTGGCGCCGGGCCTGGTGCACAAGATGGATGCGGGGGGCGTGATCGTGGACCTGCGCGGCCCGCAGGAATTGCTGGCGGCGGCGCACAGGATGACGGAATCCGTGGCCCGGCATCAGGGCAACGAGGCCTCGGCGGCCGGCTGCGGTTTTCTGGTGCAGGAATACGTGCACGGCGGCCGGGAAGTGATCGTGGGCATGATCCAGGACCCCAAGTACGGCCCGCTGGTGATGTTCGGCCTGGGCGGCGTCTACGTCGAGACGGTGAAGGACGTGATCTTCCGCGTGCCGCCCCTCACCGATCTGGAAGCGCACGAAATGATCCGGCAGATTCGCGGCTTCAATCTGCTGCGCGGCGTGCGCGGCGAGGCTCCGGTGGATTTTGAGGCGCTCGCCGTGGTGTTGCAGCGTTTCTCGCAGCTCGCCGAAGAGATGCCGGGAATTGCCGAGATCGAAATCAACCCGTTGCTGGTTTTCCCGGAGGGCCGCGACTTCCGCGCCGTCGATGCCCGCGTGCGGCTGGTCGATGAGCGGTGACGGCGAGGCCCTCGTTGTGCGGGCAAGCATGTAAGGCTTCCGGCTCGCGTCCTTGCGCGGGGCTAGAAACCCAAGAAAAGCAAGTCAAAAGGCAAATCGCAAAAGGCAAAGTGCAAAAGGATCGAAACGCGCCGCGCCAGTTCGCACCAGCGGGCGAGGAAAAGCCGCGCATGGATTCCCGTGCCATCAAACCCAGCGGTCAGGAATGGGCGATCCACTTGATGTAATAAAACGTGAGCGGGGAGTGGCCCGTGTTCTTGATGCCGTGGAGATAGTTTGGCGCCGCGTACATCACCGCACCCGCGCCGACTTGGGACGCCGTGCCGTTCATCGTGACCTCGCCCGTGCCCTCCGTGATCAGCAAGACTTCTTCGTCGGCGTGCCGGTGAGGCGGATGCGGCTCCTGCCCGGCATTCAGCACCAGGCTGCCGACCACCAGACTCTTGAGGCCTGCCGTGGCGCCCTCGAAGTAGACGCGCTGGCTTCCGAACGAATGCTGCTGAAACTGTGCCTGGCTTGAACTGAGCAGGGCAGACCTCACTTCCGCAGCTCGCAGCACTTGGCTGGCGGCGAGAATCCCTGCCATGGTTTCCAGCAATGTTCGGCGATTCAGATCCATAGATACTCCTCCACAAGTTGACATCGGATGACGACTTCCACGCCAATGGGCGCGGCAAGACGACGGCGCTATGGCCGGGTCACGGTCGAAATGTTGATGACTGTCTTTTCCTCCGGCTGGGGTTGTTCAGAGCACCTGGGATAGCCGGCACTGGATGTGGCGAGGACGAAAAGCACTGCCGCCACAGGGTTGCCGCGTCGGATGGTCAGGGAGTCTTCCTTTAAGTCCACCGTTCCTTTCTCCGCCTTGGAGTAGAAGGTGACTGCGGCTCGGACGGAATCGCGCGTGGCGAAGGTGACCCAATGAATTTCAATTTGCCTGTCGCCGCTGACGCCCAAGGTGAACTCGTTGCAGAGTTGACGTGCTCGGGGGTACGGGGTGAACCCGAACCAATCATCGGGCGCTGTGTGCTCCATGACGGATCGATGGTTCGGCGTCGCGCTCTCGCGCGGCTCCTTGCACCCCCCAAGCAAGAGCAGGAAAGTGATCAAGAAGTTTAGAAATGCATTACGCGCGCGGCTAGCCGCCATCGTTGTGTGCTCTTCCGCCCAGCGTGGAGTGTACCACGAGTTGGACGATTGACCGAGTGGCCATATGTTCCCGGCGCCATTGCCACTGTAGTTTCGCCAACGGACGAAGGCGGGCAGTTCGGAGCAGCCTTGGCGTTGACCTGCTGATTCTCGCAATGGCGCGAGGAAGAGCCTCACGGGAACGCACCAAACGCGTACCTAGCTACAGGAATGATTGCAAGAGTCACTATCAGAACGGTTGCAGCGGGACAATGCCTCATCCGCACCTCCCGAAAGCGGGATTAGAAATGGCGCGCATTGTACCACTGAAGGACAGTGATGAGTGGTATGGGAGTGTTACGGTTTGGACGCCGCACGAATTTCGTGCCACGGCCTTCCAGTCCGTGCTCGGGCACAGGCAGGATGCCCGTGGTACGAGTCTGGTTGCGGCTCCGCCGCGCTGTGATCTGTCGATTTATTCATGCTCTGCGATAAATCGGTCGAGAGCATGACGCCACTCCGTTCGAAGGGGAGGGTATTTGAGGACACAAACGACAGAGGGTTTTGCCGCCTACTGCCCACTGCCGACCGCCTCCTGCTTCCTGCCTACTGCTTTCCGCCTACTTCTTACCGCGAATAGCCTTCTCCGCGGCGCTCTTGCCGGTGCGAATGCAATCGGAGATGCCGATTCCGGAAAAGGCATTGCCGGCGATGAACAGGCCGGGGATTTCCTGCACGCGCTGTTCGATGGCGGCGATGCGAGTGGCGTGGCCCACTGGATATTGGGCCATTGACGACGGCCATCGGTGGACTCGGCAAAAAAGCGGCTCGGCGGCGAAATCGAGAATCTGCTGGAGTTCGCGCCGCACGCCGTGCACCAGGTCTTCGTCCGGCATGCTGACTGCGTCCGGGTCGCGCGCTCCGCCCAGGAAGCAGCGCAGCATGGCCTTGCCCTCCGGGGCACGGTGATCAAACTTGGCGTGAACAAACGTACAGGCCAGCATTCGCCGCTGCTCATGGCGCGGAACCAGGAAGCCGAAGCCGGCAGGAAGCTTGCTTCGGGCGTGCTCGTCATATCCCAGCGAAACCGTTACCGACGAAGTGTACGGGATACCCTCCAGCAGTGCGCTCAGGCGGCGGTCGAGAGCGGACACCAGGCCGCCCGCGAGGTTGGCCGACAAAGCGAGGATGACGGCGTCCGCGTCGTAAACCTTGTCACCCTCACAGGAAATCTTGAAGCGCCGGGAGCACGAGTCGGCAGGGCCTCCCGGGCCGCCTTCAGACAACTCGATTCCCTGCACGCGGCGACATAGCAGTACACGGTTCTTGTCCACCTGCGACGCAAGCCTGACCGTCATTTGTTGCAGGCCACCCTTCAGAGTCATGAAGAGCGGCATTTGAGCCGATGGTGCTGCCTTCGCGCCTGGGGGATTTGCTGCCGGGTTGGCTTGCTTCGCCGCGGCCTGGCGCTCGCGCATGGCCTTCAGCGTGGCACGGGTCAGGCTGCCATACTTGTGCTCCATTTCCCAGAATCGCGATAGGACGGCGCGGACGCTCAACTCCTCCGAATCGCCGCCATAAACGCCCGCCAGCAAGGGGTCGGCGATGTTCTCCACCATGGCCTTCCCGAAATGCCGCCGGACGAAACTGGCCACGGATTCGTCCTCGCGTTCGATCTTGGGGGGAGACATAAACATCTCCCGCACGAACGCAAGTTTGCTGCTCAGTGGCAGCAAGCGGGTGGTGACCATGGGCCAAACCTGCGTCGGCACCAGGAACATCAAGCCGTCGGGCAGCGGATGCAAGCGGCCGCGGTGAACGATGTAGGTGCGGCGAGCGTGGTCGTTGGAACCCATCAGGTCGCTGCCCAGTCCCAGTACATGGGCCATCGCCGCGGCCTGCGGCTTCTCGGCCAAAAAACTGTCGGGGCCGCCTTCCACCACGAAGCCTTCCACGTTCTCCGTGCGGATCACTCCACCCAGCCAGGGGTTGGCCTCAAAAAGCATCTCCTCAATGGGCGCGCCCCCCTGACGAGCCCGAGCCAGCGTGTATGCAGCGGCCAAGCCACTAATGCCGCCGCCAATCACCGCGATGCGGCGCACTTTATTCCCTTTAGTCAAGTGCTTATACTCCTGAACCTGTTGTGAGAGTATATAGGGTACGGGCTGCAAATCAAATCTTTAGTTAAGCGTCGCTGGCTGACGCCTGGGAGGCCGGGGCCGCCTGTCCAATGCGTGCCGTCACCAGGCTGGCCAGGGCGGAAGCAAATTCCGGACTGTCATTCAACGACTCCGAGCGCCGCACCGTGACACCACGCCCGCGACCATAATTCCGGAACAGCACATCGATGTCGTAGAGAATCTCCACATGGTCGGAAACAAAGCCGACCGGAACCAGCAGCACGTCCTTGCAACCCGCCTGCGCCAGTTCGTCGATTTGGGATTCCACCGTCGGGCCAATCCACTTCTCCGCCGTCATCCCCTGACTTTGAAACGCCACGCGGTACGCGCTGAGGCCCGCTGCCTTCGCCACCAACGCGGCCGTCTCGCGCACCTGCTGCTCGTAGGGGTCGCCGCCGATGATCGATTTTTCCGGCACGCTGTGAGCGGTGAAGATGACGGGAACGGGGCTCCCAGTTTCCTGAGTCGCCGCCTGAATCGCAGCTTCCGCACGGGCGCGAAACGCCTGAATCAATCCCGGATGATCGTGCCAGTTGTCAACAAAATCGACGGCCAAAGTTGGGTGCTCCTGCCCCACCGCATCCATCAGATACTTTCGGTAGAGTCCGATGCTGGTGCGGGAATTCTGCGGCGCCAGGCAGACGGCCACGGCGCGCTGTACGCGGTCTTCACGCAATCGCCGCACAGCTTCCGGAATGTACGGCTTCCAGTTCCGCATGGCCACGTAGACCGGATGCGCGATCAGTTTCGCCAGCGCCTCCGCCTGCAAGGTGGTGAGCCGTAGCAACGGCGAGCCTCCACCGATTAATTCGTAGCGGTGGATGATCTCTTTCACCACGGGCTCAGGCAAGGGACGCCCGCCGCGGACGTTCAACAGGAATTCGGGAACGTCCTCGAGCCGGTCTGGAGCACCATGCGCGAGCAGCAATACTCCCCAGGCTCCCGCGGCCGGCTGTGGAATGGAATTATTCCGCATCGTGTATTGTGGACAGAAACAAGCTTCCTGCACCGATGACTGCCCATTATCGACGAAAACCTCTGAACTTGCCTACCTTTGAATATACCACGCTGCGCGCCGCTTCGGAGAGGGGTACCGTCCCATGTCAGCGTGTCGGGCCAAATCCGACGGCTGATGGGAGCCGACCTTGAGGTGGCTGCTGTAGCGGCGGTCTCCGACCGCCGTCAGGGGGTTTCGACACTTTGGGGGCCACGGAACGCGGGGACACTGCTTTCCACGAAATGACCACGATCTTCAATTTGCCGCCGGCAACAAACCTAACTGTCATCCTGAGCCCGAAGTTCAGGGCGAAGGACCCCCGTATTTCGTCTTACCCAAGTGCGCCGCGGGAACGAGGCGTGCAAACACGGGGCGCTCCCGCCCTGCGTTTCCTACGCACAATGAAAAGGGTCCTTCGCCCTGAACTGCGGGCTCAGGATGACGCCCAACGATTGTGCATCGACGCTACGATTACCCCGAATGGCGACGAAAATTTCTTTTAAACATGAAACTCCTGGGCGGTCTCCGACCGCCGCGCGTCGATCGTCCGCTGCCCAAGCCGGGGGACGGGTCTCTTCCGCCCGACTCGGTTCTCCGAAATTCAGGACTATCCCAAACGGACCGCAGGTTGTGCTAACTTAGAATCCCAGAGGACCTGCGATGCTGAGACTAGCGGTTAAGTATGCATGTTTCTGTGCAATTTCGGGTGTGTGATGATGCTGGCACCTAACATCGGAGGGGGAAACTCGAAGAACGCGACCGAGTTTGACCAGTTGGTGGATCAATACTTCGACGCATATTTCCAGTTTCACCCCAAGGACGCCACGGCGGCGGGTTTTCACCAATACGACGCCAAGCTGGCGGACGTCTCCCGCGCTTCCCGTGAACGCGAGGTCGCAACCTTACGGACCTTCGAGGCGGAGTTTGGGCGGATCGACCCCGCTGGACTTCCGGAAGACACCGCGGGTGATCTGGCGTTTCTGAAGAGCCAGGTCAAGGCACGCCTGCTCGAACTTGAAACGCTGCAAATGTGGCGAAAGGACGCAAGCCTGTACCCCGGTGACGCCACCGACGCGCTATTCGTTATCATCAAGCGCAGTTTCGCTCCTCCGGAAGATCGCCTGCGCTCCGTCATTGCCCGCGAGCGCCAGATCCATGGCGTTCTTGCCGACGCTCGTTTGAACCTCGAGAATCCGCCGAAGATCTACACGCAGATCGCCATCGAGCAGATGCCCGATATCATTGAGTTTTTTCAGAAGGACGTTCCCGGCGCTTTTCCGGGCATCAAGGATTCTGCCCTTTGGGGAGAATTCCAGCGTACGAACGCAACTGCAGTGAAGGCCCTCGAGGACTATCAGTCGTTCCTGGAAAAAGACTTGCTGCCGCGCTCGAACGGAGACTTTCGCATCGGCGCAGAGAACTTCCGGCAGAAGCTGCTGGATGAGGAGATGGTGGACATTCCGCTCGATGAGTTGCTCAAGATCGGCTACGCCGACCTGCATCGGAATCAGCAGCGGCTGAAGGAAACGGCGGCACTGATCAATCCCCATGCCAGTCCGCGTGAAGTGCTGGCTGCTCTGGAGAAGGACCACCCGGCACCCGACCAGCTTTTGGCGACGTTTCGCAAACAACTCGCGGGCCTGCGTGACTTTATCGTAGCGAAGAAGATCGTCACCATACCTTCGCCCATCATGCCCACTCTCGAGGAAACTCCGCCGTTTATGCGCGCCACCACCACGGCGTCCATGGACACTCCCGGCGCCTACGAGACAAAGGCCACAGAGGCAATGTTCAACGTCACCCTGGTCGAGCCCTCGTGGACGCCCCAGCACGTCGAGGAGTGGATGGAGGGCTTCAATCGCGGCACCATTACCAGCACGGCCATCCATGAAGCTTTCCCCGGCCACTACGTGCAATTTCTCTGGGTCAAGCGGCTGCACTCCAAAGTAAGGAAGCTGCTGTATTGCAACACCAACGTGGAAGGCTGGGCGCATTACACCGAGCAGATGATGCTGGATGAGGGCTACGGAGGCGGCGATCCCAAATTGCGCATGGGCCAATTGCAGGACGCGCTGCTGCGTAATGCCCGGTTTATCGTCGGGATCGAGATGCACACCGGTAACATGTCCATGCAACAGGCGAAAGACTTCTTTGTTCAGGAAGGATACCAAGTCCCGCCGATCGCGGATATCGAAGTCAAGCGCGGCACCGCCGATCCGACCTACCTGTATTACACGCTGGGCAAACTACAGATCATGAAGCTGCGCGAAGACTATCGGAAGAAAGTGGGGGATAAGTTCAGCTTGCAGGAGTTCCATGACCGCTTCATGGAACAAGGGGGAGTGCCGCTGGCCATCGTGCGACGTGCGTTGTTGGGGGACAACAGCCCGACGCTTTAGCCGACCGCGGATAAGTTTCGAGCCGCCGACCTTCAGGTGCCGGGCAAAAGTCCGGCACCTGAATCCCGTTTATGCGGCCCTTCATCAGTCGTAGTACTCCAATCCCAAGTGGGTAATTAACTCTTCGCCCCGCAGGTGGCGCAGGGTGTTCTTCAACTTCATCAGTTGGATGAAGAGGTCGTGTTCCGGATAGAGGTGCGGAGCGCACATGGGGCTCTTGAAGTAGAACGAGAGCCATTCCTGGATGCCCAGCCGCGCCAGGTCGGGGCAGCGTTGGGCGAGATCGAGGAACATGACCAGGTCGAGCACCAATGGCGCCGCCAGAATCGAGTCGCGGCAGAGGAAGTCCACCTTGATCTGCATCGGGTAACCGAGCCAGCCGAAAATATCAAGGTTATCCCAGCCTTCTTTGTTGTCGCCGCGCGGGGGGTAGTAGTTGATGCGAACCTTGTGGTACAGGTCTTTGTAAAGCGTCGGGTAGACTTCCGGCTGAAGGATGTATTCCAGCACCGAAAGCTTGCTCTCCTCCTTGGTCTTGAAGGAGGCCGGATCGTCAAGCACTTCGCCGTCGCGATTGCCCAGGATGTTGGTGGAGAACCAGCCTTTGAGCCCGAGTAGGCGGGCCTTCAATCCCGGCGCCAGGATGGTCTTCATCATGGTTTGTCCGGTCTTGTAGTCCTTGCCGCAAATTGGGACCTGATTTTGCTGGGCAAGCTCCATCATGGCAGGAATGTCGAGCGTCAGGTTAGGTGCGCCATTGGCAAACGGGACTCCGAGTTTAAGGGCAGCGTAAGCGTAAATCATGCTGGGCGGAATATCCCCGCTGCTCTCCTTAAGCCCCTTCTCAAAGGCTGCGAGTGAACGGTGTACCGGCTTGGTCTTCAGAAAGACTTCCGTGGAGGCGCACCAGATCATGATGAGGCGCGACACCTTCTGGTTCTTCTTGAACTTTTGGATATCTTCCATAAGCTGCTCGGCAAGATGCATCTTGCTCCGGCCTTTTTTCACATTTTCGCCGTGCAGGTTCTTTACCCACTTTTGCTCGAACACCGCGGGCATGGGGCGGATGCGCTTCAGCAGATCCTTTACCGATTCAACCAGGTTGCGATCCAATACTCCTGCTTTAAGCGCCGCTTCATAGGCGTTATCGGGGAAAATATCCCAGCCGCCAAACACGAGGTCGTCCAGCTTGGCGAGAGGGACAAAATCCTTGATCAGGGGAACGCGCTTATCGGTGCGTTTTCCCAGTCGAATCGTCCCCATTTGAGTGAGAGAGCCAATGGGAGGCGCGAGCTTCCGGCGGATGGCTTCCACGCCGGCAATAAAGGTCGTCGCTACAGCTCCCATCCCTGGAATCAGACACGCCTAATTTTCCCTTGGGCGCTTCGATGTTTACCATTTTGCCGCTCACGGTCGTGTTCCTCCTAAGGTTTTCAAAATCGCATTCATTCACCCCTTGCGGGGCAAGGCGCAGCAGCAAGGCAATGCGCTGCACAGTTTCTGGCTTGCGGTGGCGGGCGCTCGCGGGCTTTGCCACAGGCGCTCTCTGAATTCGTCGCTGCGGAGAGGCGAAACGAGAAATAATGCGCTATGCTGCCGAAAAATGCAACGACATTTGGAACATCCGCGTTTTTTGCCTTCTCATCCATTATCGCGTACGATGAATGGCGAGCTTTTTTTTCATCGCGATCGCAGTGGAAACCATCGACTGCGCGCGATCCCAAGCCGTGACTATGGAAAACATCCGCGTTCGTTTTGCGCCTTCACCAACGGGCTATCTTACATGTGGGAGGTGCGCGCACCGCACTTTACAACTGGTTATTTGCCCGGCATACGGGCGGCGTCTTGATCCTGCGAATTGAAGATACGGACGTTGACCGCTCGAAACCTGAACTGACCACGGCCATTCTGGAAAGCCTGGAGTGGCTGGGGCTCAACTGGGACGAGGGGCCGTTTTATCAATCCCAGCGCTACGACCGTTATCGTGAGATGGCATTGGACCTTGAGCGACGCGGGTGTGCTTACCCCTGCTTCTGTGCACCCGATGAGCTGCAAGCCAAACGCGTCAAGGCGGAGGCCGAGCGCCGCGCCTGGAAGTACGACGGCACCTGCCGCAATCTGGATCAGGCGGAACTAGATCGGCTAAGCGCACAGGGCCGGCCGGCGGCGCTGCGCTTTCGCGTTCCTGAGACCGGCAGGACCGTTTTCGACGATCAGGTGTTCGGACGGATTGAAGTGGAGCACTGCGACCTTGAGGACTTCGTGCTCTTGCGCTCCGATGGCCATCCGACCTATCACCTCGGCGTGGTGGCCGACGATCTCGATATGCACGTCACGCATGTGGTTCGCGGCGCCGACCACATTTCCAATACGCCCAAGCAGATTCTGATGTACCAGGCTCTCGGCGCGCCTGTTCCGGTGTTTGCCCACCTGCCGCTGATTTTGGGGCCGGACAAGCAGCGTTTGTCCAAACGGCACGGAGCAACCTCCGTGGGCGCCTACCGTGAGCAGGGAGTTCTGCCTGAGGCCTTGGTGAACTTTCTTGCGCTTCTCGGCTGGACTCCGCCGGGACAGAAGGAAATCGTGCCGATTGCGGAGATGATCCGCGATTTTGATCTTGCCGCCGTCTCCAAATCGAACGCTGTATTCGATCTCGAAAAGCTGGCCTGGATGAACGCCGAATATCTGCGCAACCTGCCGATAGAGCGGTTGCTGCCGTTGGTCGAGCGGGAATTGCAGGAGACTCGGGGTACGGGACTCGGGATTCGGGACTCGGGGATCGCAGTCGGTGATAACGAGGCTTTCAAGAGAACGGTCTTGTTGCTGCAATCACGGACTCGGACGATCAAGGATTTTTCCGGAGCCTTTCGCGCTTTCTTCACTAACGATTTTCCGTATGATCCGGAGGCGGTGAAGAAGTTCTGGAAAGACCCGGCGCTCGCAAGCCTGCTCGATACGCTTGCGGCGCGCCTGGCGGCGACGGAACCCTTCGACTTGGCGGAAACGGAAAAGACCTTGCGCGGCCTGGCAGAAGAGAAGGGGATTAAGGCCGGCTTGCTGATCAACGCCACTCGCGTCGCTCTGACGGGTCAGGCAGTGGCGCCGAGCCTGTTTGATGTCATTGTGCTGCTGGGGCGGGAGCGGGTCGTGGCACGCTTGCGTCGCGCTTCGGCCTTCTTACTTTTGGGGATTGGACCAACGACGGCAGCAGCCAACTAAAATTGACGCTGTGCTTACTCGCCACTGGTCACTCTTCACTCATCACTATTCCTTGTCCGTGTCGATCTTCTTGCGGAGAGTTTGATAGGTTTCCACCACTACAACGGCGGCGGCGAGGACGGCGGCGGCCGTGGTCAGCACTTCCGTGGCGCTCTTTAGGAATTTCAGAAGATCCCGCATTTATTCCCACCTCCGATCGGCAACGATACGCCTACCGGTAAGACCTCATTATAGCTTTCCAGTCCGTGAAATGTCGCGTGCACACTCTCGGCGGAGATTTCCAGCAAGCCGCAGCAACGCGGCAATGAGAATCGCCTTTTCCCTGCACTGCCGGGGTTAAAGAAAAGTCTACCCGCGAGAATCTGGGCGCATGGCTCGTGGCTGTGGCCGAAGATTACCACTTGGCAGGCTTCTGGAAAGCTTTCCAGGAACTCGCGGCATTGCTCCGCCGATTTCCCTTTCAGGTGAGCTCCCTGCGCCCAGTCGCGGACCGTCGATTGCGGCCTGGGAAGCTCGTGGAGCATAAAGACCCTGGCCGCGCCAAATCTCCGCTGGAGTGTGGGCGGCAGTCCCAAAACCGCGGAATCCACATTGCCTCGCACGGCGTGCACCGGGGCGATAGCCCGCAATTGATCGAGGACCGCCTCCGACCCTACGTCGCCGGCGTGCAGGATCTCGTCCACTCCTTGCAGGGCGGAGGTCAGGCGCGGATCGTAAAGGCCGTGCGTGTCAGAGACGACGCCTATGAGCATAGAAGTCAGAAGGCAGGAGCAAGGAGTCAGGAGTCAAAATGAATCGTCCGTCACTTACTTGTGGCTTCCCGCCGTCAGCCGCCGCCGTCGTCCCGTTTTTCTCTTCGGCAATGATTTTATCCGCCAGATCATTGCAGACAGGGCACGACGGGTGACTCAACCGGCAGACGGCGATGCTGGTGTTGCACCCGCACGGGCAGGGTTCCATGTTCAAGCGAAAGAGCACATGATTCCGCTGGGCCGGCGATAGCGCACGGAAGCTATCGTTAGGGATGTCGGTCACGTCGGACGGCACAAAGTCGGCGGCGGTCTTGGGGCAGCCGGCGGGCGGGGGCCGTAGCGGAGCCGGCTGAAATCGAGCGCGCGTGGGCGCCATGATCCATACCAAACCTGCCATCAGCAACAGACTCAATACGACGAGCCCGACGGGATTGACGGGCTTCTTTGCTGGGGTCTCAGGCGCCGGAGCGCTACTGGAATTTGATTCGTCGGAAGGCATCGGTTTCCACCGTTTTCAAGGGTACGTTAGCGGGCACGACCTTTATCGAAATCGCCAGCGGCACACTGGCTAGGCGGCAGGCAGGCGTGGTCGTTGCATGCCTGGTAGGCGAATGTCCCGTGCAGTGTGTAGGTCCCGGGCGCGACGGCCTTCCCGGCTTGCATCAATAGGCCTACCACCAGTCCACCTTCATACACGGAGATCGGCGTATCAAAAAAGGGAAGCTTCTTCAGGAGCTCCCGGCGGATAGATGGCGTTCTTCAACGTAAACTGGTCGTCCGAATCGAACTTGACCTGGGTAGGGATCAAGTAGTCCAGCGACGGTTTGTGATCGTTGATGTGGAATCCCGGGGCCACTTGCGCCAGCGACGGCGATTTTGACGGAGCGTCAGCGTGGGCCGCGTCGGTGGCCATCACCGCGTGGGCTTGCACAACCGGCCCGCTCTCTTGTGCCCATCCTGTGACTGCCAGCGTCAGTGACAAGACCAGCACCCACAGAATTGTCCGTATCACGCTCTCGCCAGTGGCCTTCAAGGTTAAGGTTTCCTTCCCGGTATTCGCCATGATTTCACCATTGATGGTCGCTGAACTTGGCTTATTTGGCCGCTGCGGTCGCGGGCGCGGGCTTCAGAAATGCTGCCAGTTGATCCTGCACAAGTTTCAGGCTGTAAGAGCACCGGCGGTCCACCTGGCGACACTTAAGGAGGGTGAGATTGCAGCCACAAGGGCATTGCTTGCTTTCCAGTATCTTCTTGAAGGCGGTCTTCTGGTCAGCGGTGAGCTTGCTAATATCGATCCCCGGTACTTCCGAATCGATCGTGTTCGGGTCGCCCAATTCCACCTTGTCGTCGGCGTAGATGATTCCTGCCTGCTTGAAACTTCGGGCCTCGTCTGCCGGGCCCAGTGCCAGCAACTGCTTGACCTCCGCCTCAAACACCTCAATGTCCGTGGCACCCGCATGCTTGGCGTAGATGCGGCCATCGCGTCCGATGACGAAAGTGGTGGGGAGGCCCGGTATGCCGCCGTAAAGCTCGCCCAACCGGTCATTACCCACAGCCACGGGGTAGTTCATCTGCAATTCTTTGTAGAAATCGACGACGGGCTCGGGGCTGTCGTCCATGGAGATGCCGATCACCGTTAAACCTTGCGAGCCGTAGCGCTTTTGCAGATCGATGAAACCTGGTATCTCGATCCGGCAGGGTCCGCACCAAGTCGCCCAGAAATCGAGAATCACCACTTTCCCCAGGTTGTCACTGAGCTTGAGGGGCTTGCCGGTGATGTCCGTTAGTGAGAATTCCGGCGCCATGAGATGGCTTTGATCTCCTTTGTTCTGCGCCCTCACTGCCGGGGCGATCCAATAGCGGTTCACCAGGTACAATCCCAGCACCAGCGTGATGGCGAGGACGCCAACCACCAGCGCCTTAGGGAACGAAGCGGCAGGCTTGTCAGGCGGAGGGCCTGCCGGCTCCGTTGGGGGCACGCCCTCGGGTGAAGCCGGCGGCGTACTTTCAATGGGAGTCTGTTCGTCCACAGATCGTACCTCGTTTCAAATTCGCGTTAACGCTTGGCGCGTTTGGGAACGGCCGCTGCGGCCAGCTTTTTCGCCCCGAACCCGGTTGGCGCTGCATCGGCCGGCACGGTACGTTCATTCTTCCCCGCAGAGGCGGCCGCCGCTTGCTCCACCGGATGCATCCGTCGCCAGATGAATACCACAGTTAGTCCTGCTACCGCCAGCAGCGCGATGAACTGCGACGTCGAGAGGAGATGATTGAATACAAACCCGCGGTCTTCGTCGCCGCGCAGGAATTCCAGAAAGAACCGAGCCACCGCGTACAGGCCGACGTAACCGAGGAAGATATCCCCATCGTGTTTCTTCCTGGGGAACCACCAGAGGAGCAGGCCAAAGATCACCAACGTGGCGAGAGATTCATAAAGCTGAGCCGGATGCAATCGCTGTCCCAGCGGAACGCCCGTAACCTCATGCGCAAAGTTGCTGGTAAAGACCACTCCCCACGCGGCGGTGGTGGGTTTGCCGTAATCGCAACCGGCACTGAAGCACCCCAACCGGCCCACGCTTTGGCCCAAAGCCACGCCGGGCGCGAGCACGTCCGTGACTTTCCAAAAGGAAAGCTTCTGCGCCCGGACGTACCAAATGGCAAAGATCAACGCCGCCAGGAAGCCGCCGTAAAAGACTCCGCCGGCCAGGAATGTTCCAACACTGAAAATCTCGCGGGGATGATCGCGGTAGTAACCCCACTCGCTGACAATCATCAGGACCTTGGCGCCGAGGAGCGCGATCAGGACCATCCACGTGCAGAAATCCAATATCAGCCCGGAATCCAAGCCTACCCGACGGCCCAGGCGCATGGCGGTATAAATCCCGCCCAAGATGGCGGCCACCAACAGCACGCCGTAGGTGGGAAGGTGGAATGAGCCGACATTGATCAGAATGGGGTGCAAACGTTCTCCTCGCGTGCCTCACGTGCGCTATAGGTTAGCGCCACACCAGCGTACGAACCGGTCAGAGTTGAATCCGGTTCAAGAATGTAAAATGGCTGGAAATAATCGCCAGCTTGTTTAAGGCCATCAGGGTCCCCAAGACAATCAATAGCACACCTGAGCCAACTTCCACCGCCTGAAGGTGCTTGCGGAACCCTTTATAGAATTTAAGGAAACTGCTCAGCCCAACGCTCGTCAGCAGAAAAGGAATTGCGAGCCCTGCGGAATAAATTGCCAGCAAGAACATGCCCTGATACACCGTCTGTCGTCGCTCAGCAAGTGCCAGGATCGCTCCCAGGATCGGTCCGATGCAGGGAGTCCACCCTAAAGCAAAGGCGAATCCCAACACGAACGCGCCGCCCAGGCCACGCCGCGGCGCGCCCGTATCCAGCCGCGCCTCACGATATAATAGAGGGATCTTCAGCAAACCCGTAAGGTGCAACCCGAAGATAATCACAATGATTCCGGCGACGATATTGAAAGTGGCTTGGTGGGCCCGCAGGAAGTGCCCTACCCACGTCGCCGTGGCCCCCAGGATCACGAATACCAGTGTGAACCCTACTACAAAAGCGAAGGAATTGCGCATCACTCGACGCAAAAGCTCTCCGCTGGCTTCTTGCTTCAATTCCTCAATGGAGGCCCCAGACAGCATCGAAACATAGCCGGGGACCAAGGGCAGCACGCACGGTGACAGAAACGAAACGATCCCTGCCAGGAAGGCAATGGGAATGCTTAGTTCGTGAGTCATGAACCGGCCCTACTCCTCACCTTCATTAGACGCAGCACAGCCCTCCAAGTAACGGACGCGGAAAGAAATTGATACCCTGACACTTGTCCCCGCTTCCACCTCAAGTGTAACATATCGCTTCGATTTGACGATTGCCCAAGCGGATTACTCGTCCGGTCTTCGGATTGACCGCCGGAGCGGATTAACTCGCCGAGCCCCATTGACCTGACCGCGAAGGCCGTTCAATGGTGACAGGAGATCGAGCCGGGCTTCAATCATCAATCGACAATCGTCAATCGAAAATCAAAAAGGAGCCTGCCGACCTTGCTGCGTGCCGTTATCTTCGACTTCGATGGCATCATCGTAGACAGCGAACCACTGATTCTGAAGCTGACTCAGGAAATGGGCGCGCGCGAGGGGTGGTCCGTTAGCGAAGATGAATACTATCGCGACTACCTGGCGCTGGACGACCGCGGCATTGTTGAGCACCTCTATGCGACGCACGGCCGTCCGGTGAATACCACCCGGCGAGATGAGTTGGTGAACTGGAAGTCCCAGCGCTACGAGGAAATTATCCGCGACGGTTTGCCGAGTATTCCGGGTGCGGCCGAGTTTATTGCTGACCTGGCTCGCCACTACCCGTTGGCCATTGCCAGCGGCAGTGTCTACGCCGAGATCAATCATTTACTTTCCAAACTGGGCTTGCGCGAAAAATTCTCCGTTCTGGCCACCGCGGATGACTGCCAGCGTTCCAAGCCGGATCCCGAGGTTTATCTGACGGCCTTGATGCGGTTGCGAGGGCTGCCCCAGTTTCGCCACGAGCCCTTGCAGGCGGAGGACTGCCTGGCCATTGAGGACGCGCCGTTGGGGGTGGTCGCCGCGCAAGCCGCCGGTTTCAAATGCCTGGCACTTACGCACAGCCGCCCGGCCGCGGAACTCCAACATGCAGACGTCATTGCCTCGGGGTTTGAAGATGTGCGTATGAGGGACATCGTTGGTCTTTTCCGCTAGCCCTTTTGCATCACGGGCATTCCTTCGCGACGGTGGTGGCTCTGCCGCGCGCTGCCAACGCTGTATGGCATGTCCCAGTCCTGCCCGCTATAATATAACCATTAAGTCTTGAGGCACTCAGGCCGTCGCATCATTGTGGAGCCGTGCGATGCAAGAAACCGCGCGCCGCGCGTTCTTTATCTCGTAGAGGCATTCGGGCTGTAGGCTGAAAGAGTGGCCCGGCGATGGGCCGCCAGGAGTGCCGGACTGGGCCATTGCGATGGTCGATCCCTAACCGGATCGGAAAGGTACACTATGTCGAATCGAATAACCGCCGTGCGCTTGATCGCAACCGTTTTGGCGGCAGGCTGTCTGGCCGCGGGAGTGGCCCGCGCGCAAACCGCCGTAACCTCAACCGCGCAGGACCAGAAAGAATTGGCCGTGACCGTCTATAACTCCAATGTCGCATTGGTCCGCGATGTCCGCCGGGTGCGTCTGCCCGAAGGCACGATTGACCTTCGCTACGAGGGCATTGCCGCTCAGGTGAATCCGGCGACGGTGCACATCGTTTCGCTCACCGCGCCGAAGGAACTGGGTGTGCTCGAACAGAACTACGAGTACGATCTGTTGAGCCCGCAGAAGCTGCTGCAAAAGTACGTGGGCAAGGAACTCACGCTTATTCGAGTGGTCCAGGACAACAATTCGACCAAGGAGGTTCCCGTCAAGGCCGTGCTCCTGGCGGACAACGAAGGCCCGGTCTGGCAGGTTGGAAACGAGATCATCACCGGGATGGGAGCCGATCGTTACGAATTTCCCGACCTGCCGGAGAACCTCTACAGCAAGCCCACGTTGGTCTGGCTGTTGCAGAATCAACACAGCGGCGAGCAGACGGTCGAGGCCTCATACCTGACCAACCAGATGAACTGGAATGCCGATTACGTGCTTACCGTCCACAACGATCAACAGGCGGCGGATTTAAATGGCTGGGTGACGGTGGTGAACCAGAGCGGCGCGGCATTCCACAATGCTCAGCTCCAGTTGGTAGCGGGGGAATTGAATCGTGTGGAGGAACCACGTCCCAGGATGCAGTTCTCCATGATGGCCAAGGCAATGCCGGCCACCGCGCCGCAATTCCAGCAGGAAGCCATTTCCGAGTATCACCTCTACACCCTTCAGCGCCCCACGAACATCCAGGAAAACGAAACCAAGCAGATCAGCCTGCTGGCCGCGGCGGGGGCGACGATCGAGAAGGTTTTCGAGGTCGATGGCCAGTCGTATTACTACCAGAATCCGCAAAGCCCCGGTCAGCCGACCAAGGAGCCGGTGAAGGTTCTGATCAAATTCAAGAACTCGCAGGCGAATTCACTGGGCGTGCCATTGCCGGCGGGAACGGTGCGCGTCTACCAGGGCGATTCCAAAGGCCGGGTGCAGTTCATTGGTGAGGATCGGATCGACCACACACCCAAGGACGAAACCGTGAGCCTGCATATCGGCAATGCCTTTGACGTGGTGGCGGAGCGCAAGCAGACTGATTACCAGCGCTTGAGCTCGCGCGTGGCGGAAGTGGAGTACGAGGTGTCACTGCGTAACCACAAGACCGAACCCATCACCGTCTACGTCAACGAACCCATCGGTGGCGATTGGACCATGCTCAACTCGACTTTTCAGTTCGAAAAGACCGCCGCTTTTGCCGCGCGTTTTACCGTGCCGGTGGCCGCCGACGGCGAAGCGCTGCTCAAATATCGCGTGCGGATTCATTGGTAGGCGCTAAGTCAGTTCGAAGGTCTGGACTTTCCACGGCTTGGCACCGATCTTTAGCTCGCCCGCCGTGTATGCGGTGTCGGCAGTCTGCTTGCCGCGCAGGTCGGTTTCGACTGCCCTGGAGCATGGCAAGTCAATCTTGATGGAAGCAGGTCCTTGCTTCCCTTCGATTTCCAGTACGCGAACCTCAACCCCCGGCTCGTGCTTTTTCCGCAGAGCCAGAAGGCTGAGATTCTTCGGTTCGATCTGGACAAAGCTCTTGCGCGAAGGCAAGTTGCCCGCGCGCCGCTCGCCTAATACAGTCAGAAAACCCTGGCCAAAGGCCTCGGCGGCACGCACACGGTCGCCATGGGTTATGCTTCCGTCGTGCGGCATCAACACATGCCGGTATTCGGAATAGCGCGGCCAGCCGTATTCATGGCTGAAGTATGATTCCCACTCTCGCATAATCAAGTTGGAGAATACTCCGCTGGAGTCGCGTTTGAAATACTGCGTGCCGGGGTGCAGCACGAGCAGGCCGGTTCCACCTCCCACTAGGTCAACAAAAGTGCGAGCCTGGAAATAGGGACGTTCGGTGGGCTCGATCCCGAGCGGGAAATCGCGAATGATCGCCCTCGGGGCGAACGCCGGCGCAAACGTCAACCAATATCCGTTTTTGATCTCGGCGGGGAAGCGGTGATCCGGCCCGAGGACGTCGGTGGCAGGCGGAATCTCCGTGAGCACCCGCGTCGTGACCTCCACCCAGGGCAGGCCGGCACAAAGCGTAACGTAGCTCTCAAACTTCACGAGCCGCCAGTGGATGTGCGTTCTCAGCGTGGCGCGGAGCGGGCCTTTCTCCGTCCATTCCATCCACGACGAGGTGCTTCGATCCACCGGGGCCTCACTGGCCGCCGCCGCTGAAACATAGCGCGCCGTTGATTGTGAGGAGTCGAAAAGCTCTGGAATGGTCAATCCGTGGTGACCGTACTTGCTGGCCACCTTTTCGCTGTACAGCTCATAATCCTGATTGGGTGTGCCCCTGAAGATGGGGAACGCTCCCTTTTCAGCATCGAGCACTTCACTGCCGGTCCGCTTGTCGAACAGGTTGAGAATCGCTCCGAACCGCGGGCTGAGCTTGACCCGCAGGTGACTGTTCTCCAGCAGCAATCCTTGTTCATCGATGCGCAGGTCCGTGGCCGGAAGCAGTTCGGTGCGGGGCGAGAATTCCACCCGATAGGAATCGTATCCGACGCTGGGGACATTCGTGGCGCTGAATGCCACGTCGGCAGAGACCAGTTCGCCGCCATCATTCCGTTCGCTCTTGATGATTTGCGACGGAACGGTGCGCCCGCTCGCATCCCTCACTCGAATGTCGCGGGTGCTCGGAGGAATCGGGTAGATGCGGCCGGTCGTTGCCATGCCCGTGCGCTCCCAGGCGTGGGGATTGAAAACTGTGAGCGCTAATTCGTGCTGTGTCGTGGATTGCGGAGTGATGTGGCCGGCAATCGTGTTGAGAGCAGCGGTCAGCACTGCTTCCCCCTGGGCTTGGGCGGCGTCCAGGTGGTCGTAGCCGATGGCTCCCCAAGTGAAGTTATGCTTGTCCTCCAGGCGATCGAGAGGCGCCATGCGGTCCCCCTGCCAGCGCGAGTACTCGCACAACGCCACGTCATGGCTCTGCGACGCCAGCAGGTGCTTCCATGCCTCTTCCATGGCGCGCGATTGGCCGCTCGCCCCAAGCATACTGGCGATGGCATCAAAACGCTCCGCGGCCAGCAGTGTGCCTTCCACCTTGCGGTCCATGATGCGCAGTTGGTCTCCGCCCAAACCCCAGGTCATCAGCTTGCGCCAATCGTCCATGCGGAAGTAGACCGGTTCCGGGGCGGCAGCGTCGCCGTGCCGGTCGAGGTAATCCTTCAGCGTGACGAATTCCACAGGGAACTGAGTGGCGATCTCTGCATATCTCTTTGAGGTCTTCAGATATGACGGCTGGTCCGCTGGTTCCCATCCGAACTCCTCCCACGTGAAGAGCAGCGGCTTGCCCAGCACCTGCAGTTTCTTGAATGCTGCCGACGTGGCGAGCTTGATCAAATCGGGCGAATAACCAAAGAGCGAGTTTTTCGGCGTGCTCAGAATGGCCGTTCCATCCATGCCTTTCCAGCGGAAGGCGTTCACCTCCAGATAAGGAATGCCCGCTCTCCCCCACGTGTCCACCTGCGCGAGGCTGGCGTAGCGGTAACCTGCGCCCACGGCGATCTGCGGGATTTGCGGGTGGGAGAACTCTTCCTCGTCCAGAAACGTCGCCACCTCGTAGTTCAGCGCCTTGCGGATGGTTTCCCGGCCGTAGACGAGTTGGCGAATGTTGGATTCACCGCTGAACATGGTTCCCAGCGGCTGGCCGTACGTGCCGCCAATCAACTCCACCTTGTCTTCGGCAAGATACTTCTTCAGCCGATCCGTGACCTCCGGGAACTTCTCCGCCATGAATTCGTAGGCGCGCGCGTCCAGTTCCAGGCAGGTCTTGACGTGCGGCGCCAGGTCGGCCATCCCCATCGCGTCAATGGCGGAAAGCACGCAGGACTCAATTCCCAGTTGCCATCCGATGCCGATGTAGCTCCAGTGATTGCAGAGGGTGATGCAAACACCTTGCGTGGCCGCTGTTGCTTGTGCCGCAAGATTGTCCGCAGACCCAGCCAATGCGGCGCCAAGGCCGCCTACGGAAGTTGTCACCACAAACTCCCTACGCGACATCGTTGGCTTCTGCATGACGACCTCCTGAGGAATGAGTGTCTTGGGCGCTGACTGCTGCTCTTGCGGTGCTGAAAGGCAGCCGCGGACCCGGGCCGATCGAGGGGGGTCAAAAGGCCGGAGCACGTTTGTTAACACTTGGCGAGGGGAATGTCAAATGGCTGCGGAGGTCGTGAGAGAGACTGCGAGAGTTAGTTCAAAGCTTGTCGCTGACACTTCGCTGCGGTGGGTTGCGTCAGGTGCAGTGAGCAAAACTCAATTCTAGCAGGGCAGACAACGCCATGCAGGAGTGTTACCACGTGTCGCGCGGACATGGCGGAATGAGCCGTGGACGCGGGTTGCACTTCCCTCGGCGCCGTCACATCGGAGAGCCACGATAATACGCGAAAGTAAACTGCCGCCGCGCTCTCCTGCTCGACGGTCTGCAGCACCGGAGAGCCATTCTGGTTCGCGCTCGCGTGAGTACCGGGCTCCGCAAATACGCTGAATAACGACACCACTCCCGCCAGAAACAGTATCAAAAACGGAATCGGTATCGCTCGTAACTTCTTCATTGTTGTCTGGTGGCTGCTCTTTGCGCTCGTGTTGAAAATCCCGAGACTGAATTTGGATTTCCTACACTTGATTTGACGTTTCGAAATGCGTTTGGTTACCCATCGGCCAATTTTGCTTCAACTGGTTTGATGCGTGTTTAGACCGAGGGGTTACTTCCGGCAAGCAAGACGACACTTCGAGCTCAAAGAATCAACATGCAATCTCCGTAGCTGTAGAAGCGGTAGCGTGCTTCCACGGCGTGGCGATAGGCGCTGATCACAAAGTCTTTGCCCGCAAAAGCCGAGACCAGCATCAACAGTGTTGATTGCGGAAGGTGGAAATTCGTCAGCAGCCCCCCCGCGATGCGAAATGGAAAACCGGGAATGATGAAGAGTGCCGTCTCCCCGCGCCCGGCAACAATGCGGCCGCCGTGCTCCGCGGCCACGCCTTCCAGCGTGCGGACGCTCGTGGTGCCGACGGCGACCACGCGCCGCCCCCGATCGAGCGCACGATTGACGGCCGTGGCTGCCGCATCTGAGATCTCGTACCGCTCCGATTCCATATGGTGATTCTCGATTTCTTTCACGCGCACGGGTTGAAAAGTTCCCAGCCCCACGTGCAGCGTTACCTCACACGTTTCTACGCCGCGCGCGGCCAGAGCACTGAGAATGCGTTCGCTGAAGTGCAGCCCCGCAGTCGGCGCAGCCACCGCCCCGCGTACCTTGGCGTAAACGGTTTGATAGGTGGAGCGATCGGCGGCTTCGTCGGGGCGCTGAATGTAAGGCGGCAAAGGCACATGACCAAGGCGGTCCAGGGCGTCTTCAATCGTCCCGGTCCGAGCCCGCAGCCGCGCCCGGCGCAGTCCAAATTCGCCCCGGCCCAGAATTTCCGCCTCCAACTCACCGTCCCCGAATACCAGCACTTCACCGGTGCGCACCTTGCGGCCGGGATGGACCAGCCCCTGCCAAACGTCTTCGCTCTCCTGGCGCGTCAGCAGCAGTTCGGTTTCGCCGGTCAGAAAACCCCGCTGGGCGGGATTGTTCTTGCCCAACGGCTGCGAACTGAGGCCACGCCGGCGGCCCAGCAGACGGGCAGGGAAGACCTTGGTGTTGTTGAAAACCAGCAGGTCACCGGGTCGCAGGATCTCAGAAATCCCGGCGAAGGCGCGATCTTCGTATCGCTGGGCCGCGCGCTCCAACAGCAACATGCGCGAGCCGTCGCGCTCAGCCAGCGGTCGTTGCGCAATCAGTTCGGGGGGAAGCGTGTAATCGAATTCTTCCAGAAGCATGGACATCAATTATGAATTATGAATGCTGAATTATGAATGCTGAATTGCTTTTCTGGAGACGAGGCACGGGAAGCGGCGCACGGGGTAAAGGCTCCGAATTTCGACGTGTCGTCATTCGTCACTCGATACTTGTAATTGACCTTCAGACTTCGGACTCTGGACTCCGCATTCCGGACACCGGACACCGGGCTTCTCGCGTGTGGTAGAGTTAACGAATGACTTCGACTGTGCCCACCGTCACTATCACAGCCCGGGGAATCGAGCGGCTTACTTCTGGGCACCTTTGGATCTATCGCTCCGATATTGCTAACGCCGCCGGGGCGGAGCCGGGCGTGGTGCGGGTGATCGACAAGAAGAACCACTTCTGGGGGCTGGCGCTTTACAGCAGCCCATCGCAGATCACTCTCCGCTTGCTGACGCGTGAGGATCGGCCTTTCGACGCCGCCTTCCTGGCCGAGCGGATTCGCGCCGCGGCGGAATTTCGGCGCCAGGTGGCGGCGGGGGCGCAGGCGTATCGTTTGGTGGCGGCCGAAGGCGACCTGCTCCCCTCGCTCATTATTGACCGTTACGGCCAGTGCTTCGTGATTCAAACCTTGAGCCAGGGCATGGAGCGAATGAAACCCTGGGTGGTGGAGATTCTGGGAAGAGAATTTACCCCCCTCGCGATTCTCGAACGCAATGATGCCGTCGTGCGCAGCCTCGAAGGTTTGCCGGAGCAGTGCGGAGTTCTGGCCGGTGAGGAGGTCCGCGAGGTGGTAGTGGAAGAGAATGGCGTGAAGATGTGCTTCGACCTGCTGCACGGACAAAAGACCGGCGGGTTCCTCGACCAACGCGAGAATCGCGCCGCAGCCGCGGGTTATGCCCGGGGTAGGGCACTGGATTGTTTCACCTACACGGGCGGCTTCGCCTTGGCCATGGCGCCGCATTGCGCGACCGTGCTGGGCGTGGATTCCTCCGCTGAGGCCCTGCAACAGGCGCAGCGCAACCAAGGCCTGAACGAGTTCGCCAACGTGCAATGGAAGGAAGCCAACTGCTTCGATTTTCTCAAGGCGGCTGATCAGGAAAGGCAGCGCTACGACACGGTGGTGCTTGATCCGCCCGCCTTCGCCCGGCAGAAGAGCAACCTGTCTTCCGCGCTGCGCGGCTACAAAGAACTGAATCTGCGGGCACTGAAGATTCTGAACCCGGGCGGTTACCTGATCACCTGTTCGTGCTCGTTCCACGTCAGCGAGGCTGATTTGCTGGAGGTGATCGCCGAGGCTGCGCTTGATGCCCACCGCACGGTGACGGTTGTTGAGCGCCGCACGCAATCGCGCGACCATCCAATTCTGCTCACGGTGCCGGAGACGCACTACTTGAAGTGCCTTATTCTGCGCGTGCTGTAGTGGTAGGATACGAGACTGATGGAGATTCGAGGATTCCCGAACGCTCGGACGCTCGTCATCCTGGGGCTCGCGGGACTCTTGTCGATGCTGCCCGGCATCGCGGTCCGCGCACAACAAAGCCCCTCCGGCCTCAAGCTTCAGATCTCCTCCGAGCAGCCGTTCGTAGTTGAACCGCAAGCGGCGCGCATTGTGATGCAAATCCATAATTCCAGTTCGCAAGCCGTGTGGCTCTATCGGCGCGCAAGAGCCAAGCGCCCGCCCGTGGATCAGCCCAGCGACGAAAGCCGGCCGACGCCGACCACGGGATCGTCAACCGTCGAGGTTCATCTCCAACCCACCGACGCGCAGGCCGCCAAGTCCGCGGCTTCCCCTGCCGAGGCGACGGTCCTCGAGTACGTGCTGATGCCGAAGCCGCGCTTGGTGAAGCTGGAGGCGGGGGCCGATTACAGGGAAGTCTCCATTGTGCATCTGAGTCCGGCTATGGCGGCGGCGCAGAAACCGATCTGGGGAGCTTACCGACTCACTGTGACCTACGGAGCGAGTTTTTCCAACGGTGACCAGCTTCAACGCAATCTCGGTGTCATCCTCTGGCAGGAGGAAGTGACGAGCAACTCCATGAACGTTGAACTGCGCCCGCCGCTTGCCGGTTCAACGGGGGCCGTGAGCGGTACGACGGTGAACAAGGAACTCCGGGCTCTGGCCGGCATTCGCGTTTCGCTCCAGGATGAACAGGGCCAATTGATTGATCAGCAGGTTACGGCGGGCGATGGCCGGTTTTCCTTCGCGCCGTTGCCCTTAACCCTTTACTGGATCACCGGCCGCCAGGAGGAAGCAACGCAGGACACCGTTACCTTCCGCCACGAGGAACTGAGCAGCGCCGCTTCCAGCGTCACCGACCAACTGGTGTTTTATCCCCAGGAGGTCTACGAGGCGAAGAAGTTGGTGCACAAACCCGTGCTGCTCCGCGTATTTGACGCCGGGCACACGCCGCAGGGCGGCATTGGCATTGACGCGATTTACTCCAACGGGGAAGTGATTGATGACGTCAAGGCCACCACCGACGGCGACGGCACCGCGGCCATGGAGTTGCTCCCCGGACGCAACACCATCACCCTCAGCAAACATGGCTGCCAGGACCAGACCGAGCGCCTCGACCTTGCCCCCGGCACGGGCGCCGACGGTTCCCGGTTTGTGTTTAGCTGCGAGAGGAAATAGCGTGTCACCTGCCTGTCCGGCGTCGCGGGCAGGTGCGTGTTCTTTGCCGTCCTTTGCGATTCCCACCCGCTCATTCGCTCAAACCGATAGCGCCATTCTCTGGGAACGAGAGCTTCGCGAGCCGCTCATCGCCAGACTTATCCACGGAGGAAAGCACCCATACGCCGCGCAGCCCGTCAGATGTGGCGTCGACACCAATAGCGGTACGTATGATCTCGCGCACCTCCGTCGCCTTTCGTCAAGTGGGCGGACCTGATGCCAGGTGCGCGGTTACGGTTCACATCAGCGACTGCATGACTTGGTCCAGCACTTCCTTGGGCGGGCGCACTTTGGATTCCGGCAGCGTGGCCAGCGGTTCGTCCAGCACGTTCAACTGGTCGATAAAGTTGGGCCGCTTGGGATCGACGTAAAAGAGACCGGTGACGATCTCGCCCTTGTCATGCGACTCGGTGAGCATCGCCAAGGCCGCGCCCTTGTTGGTGGGGTCGTAGTCGGCGGTGATCTTGCGCAGCAGCAATTGCGACCCATCGTGCATGGTGATGCTGGTGGTGGTGCCCGGATCGTAGTCCACGTTGATGTCTTCGAAGAAGGGGACAAAGCTTACGTCGGCCACCGGCTCATCGTGGTCCTTCACGTAGCTGTAGGACTTGGTGGAACCCTCGTGGTCATTAAAGGTCACGCAGGGAGAGATGACGTCGAGCATGGAAGTGCCGTTGTGGGCCAGGGCGCCTTTGATCAGCGCCAGCAGTTGCCTCTTGTCGCCGGAAAACGAGCGGGCCACATACGTTGCACCCAGTTGGATGGCGAGCGCGCAGGTGTCGATGGGCGGCAGATCGTTCACCACCCCGTTCTTGAGTTTGGAACCGACGTCGGCCGTGGCGGAGAACTGGCCCTTGGTCAGACCGTAGCAACCGTTGTCCTCGATGATGTAAATGAGGGGAAGGTTGCGGCGCATCAGGTGTACGAACTGCCCGACCCCGATAGAGGCTGTGTCGCCGTCGCCGCTCACGCCCATGGCGACCAGATGGCGATTGGCCAGCAGGGCGCCGGTGGCCACCGATGGCATGCGCCCGTGGACCGCGTTCACGCCGTACGCACTGTTGAGGAAGTACGCAGGGCTTTTGGACGAACACCCGATGCCGGAAAGCTTGGCGACGCGGTGGGGCTCGACGCCCATTTCATAGCAGGCCTCGATGATCCGCTCGGAGATGGCGTTGTGCCCGCACCCGGCGCAGAGCGTGCTTTTATTGCCCTTGTACTGCGACATCTCCAAGCCGATGCGGTTGGTTTTGGCGCCGGGGGACGAAGGAACCGTGGTGGTGGCCATGTTAGTTTGCAGCCTCCTGGGAAGCGATTTGGTCGGTCAGGGAACGTGCGTCGATGGATGAGCCGTCATAGTGGCGAACGCTGTGCAGCTTGGCGATTTGGTCGGCGCTACATTCCAGGCGCAGCAGGCCCAGCATCTGCGCATCGCGATTCTGCTCCACGACGTAAACGCGCTGGTAGCGGTTGATGAAGTCATGAACTTCCTGAGAGAAGGGATACGCCCGCAGACGGCAGTAGCCGGCGTCAATATCGTGCTCGCCCCGCAACTGGTTGAGGCACTCCTCCACCGCCCAGTGGCTGGTACCGTAGGCGATGATGCCAACTTCCGGCTTGCTCGCTTCGGCAATCACCGGGCCGGGCATCTTGTGGCGGGCAGTATTGAACTTGTGGGCCAGGCGATCCACGTTGTTCACGTAAACGTCAGGGCGCTCGCTGTAGATGGCCTTTTCGTTGTGGCCGCTGCCGCGCGCGAACCAGCCGGCGGCACGCTCCGGCGTTCCCGGCAGGGTGCGGTAGCCCACGCCATCGCCGTCCACGTCCTTGTAACGCTCGAAGCCACCGAGGCGCCGGATGTCTTCGGCGGTCAGGACCTTGCCGCGCTTAATGGGCTTGTCAGGATAAGTGAACGGATTGGACATCCAGGTGTTCATGCCCAGGTCAAGGTCGCTCATGACGAAGACCGGCGTTTGAAGTTCCTCGGCCAGATCGAAAGCGTCAATGGCCATGGAAAAGCATTCGCTGGGCGAACTCGGCAGGTACATCGGGTGTGCCGTATCGCCATGCGAGAGCACCGCGGTGGAGAGGATGTCACCTTGCGCGGTGCGCGTTGGCAGTCCGGTGGATGGCCCCACGCGTTGAATGTCAAAGATCACGGCGGGAATCTCGACGTAATACCCGAAACCGACAAATTCCGCCATCAGCGAAATGCCCGGCCCGGCGGTGGCGGTCATGGAGCGCGCTCCCGCCCAGCCCGCACCCAGCGCCATGCCCAGGGCGGCGAGTTCGTCCTCCGCCTGCACGATGGCGAACGTTGCCTTGCCCGTCTCCTTGTCGATGCGGTAGCGCTTCATGTAATCGGTCAGCGTTTCGCACACCGAGGAAGACGGGGTGATGGGATACCAGGTCACCACCGTCACGCCGGCGAACATGGCTCCCAGCGCGGTGGCGGAGTTGCCATCGATCAGGATCTTTCCCTGCGTCTCGTTCATGCGCTGAAGGACGTAGGGGTCAGACTTCACGAGGTTTTTGTCGGCGAAATCATAACCGGCCATCGCGGCTTTCCAGTTGAGGTCGGCGGCCTTGGCCTTCTTGCGGAACTGCTTCTGCAGTGCTTTCTGAATCTCCTCCATCTCGATGCCCAGCAGCCTGGCCAGCACGCCATCGTAAATCATGTTACGCACCAGTTTGCGCAAGCGGGCATCCGGGCATACGGGAGTCACCAACTGGTCGAAAGGTACGGGGTAGAAGACCACGTCATCGCGCAGGCGGCTCAGGTTCAGCCGCTCGTCGTAAACGCAAGCCGCTCCGGGTTTGAGGGACCGCACATCCTCTTCCGCGGTTTCGGGGTTCATCGCCACCATGTATTCATTGTCGCGGCGGCGGGCGATGTAACCTTCCCTGGAAGCTCGGATGGTGAACCATGTCGGAAGGCCGGCAATATTGGACGGGAACAGGTTCTTGCCGGAAACGGGAATGCCCATCTGGAATATCGCCCGGAGCAGAACGAGATTGGCAGTTTGACTGCCCGAGCCATTGACCGTCGCCACCTGGATGCTGAGGTCGTTGATCACCGGTTCTCGCCCCACCGGCGACAAGTCCTCTCGCGGCTCAACATGAGTAGTTGCCATTCATTTCCCCTTGATGACCTATTTAGGATCGTTATTCAATTGAGATTATTACCGAATCGCACACGTTCGGAATGGCCAGACGGCACAGGCCCTGAGGCGCCCCCAACGCAGCGTTGTTACCGGGGAGTTCAAACGCCCTTGAAACCCCGCCCGCCGGGGCCACAACTCCCGGCAGACCCGCGGCTACTTTCAACCGAACCACGGCCCTCCCCCGCAACGCGGACATTATATCAAACCTGCCCGCCGATTCGACCCCTTTTAAGCTGCGCCATGCCGGTCCCGAGTGTGAGGAGTTGGCGGCAACACCGCCGGCGTGAAAGGTGGTCTTGTGGGCTAGGGCGGGTACTCCAATGGGCGCGAGGGCGGACGGTCCGGTTACTTTCTCGTGACCGACTTCTCCTCCGTGACGCTGGGGTTGGCGATCCGTGCGCGCAACGCGTCTTCCGTCGTACCCAGGATTTGCGCACCGCGGGCAGTGATCTGCTCCATGATGTCCGTGCGCAGGCCGATCAGGGAGGTGGTTGTTTCTTCATAGGCCTGCATCAATCCCTGGCGCATGCGCATTTCGGAATCTTGAATGAGGGCGTCAACCTGCTGGCGGAATTCTTCCAGGCTGTTGCGGGTGAGTTCCTCCGCCTGGCTGCGCAGGATGTCCAGTACGGACTCCACCAATTTCGTGGCGCGCCGCTCCAGTTCGGCGAGGCGCTGATCAGTCGTGGGGCCGGCCGGCGGCGCGGGCCGCGGGGGTGCGGCAGCTACGGATGGCGGGGGAGTGGCCGGGCGCGGGGCGGGAATGGCTGCGGCGGCCACGTTGGTTACCACCGTCGGTTCCGCTTGCGCTCTTCCCTGGACCATGGACTTGGCGACGATCTCCCAATCGGCCGGTGGGTTGGCGACGCCCCACAGGTTCTGCGGCTTGATAAGCTGAATGGCGATCTCGTGCCCCGCGACTCCCGGCGACGGCTCCCACACGCGGATGCACACGCCTTTACCCGATGTTCCAGCCTTCGGACACTCAAGATTGACCAGCATCCCAACGACGATCTTGTACGACGTGCGAACTTTGCAACCGTGCAGGTTGACGGTGGCGGTTTGGGTATACTCGCGAAACGGAGTTCCTGTGGCGTCCTTTCCGGACAGCAGCACGGTGGTTACAAAGTCAATGCGCGTACTTCGCCGCCGGGCGATTCCCCCGTCCTGAGGTTTTGACGATTGAGAGAATGGATGATTTTCCATAATAAGAGCGTCCTACCGTCAGGCCCGTTGCGTCCTGCGCTGCCGGTTAGGTCCGATGAAATGGCTATTGTGATATCTGCGTCGTCACTTCATCGGTTTGTGGCACACGTCTCCACGGCTACGAGGTATTCTACTGATTGTCGGCGCCTTAAGCAATTGTTCCGTCACGTGCTGAGCGTTTCCTTTGCCGCCTTGGCCAGCTTTCTTACTTCCCCTTGTACTGATCGGGAGCCTCGGCGGCGCTGGCACTTGCGCCGGCTGGCCGCGCACAATCAACTGGCGCAGCATACTTCCGATTCCCCGCCTTGACAAGGGCTTGTATCACTTATCGTCGTCCTGCCTCGAGGAGTTAACTCCTCGGTAAAGCGTTCTGCGCTTCCATGCTGGAACCGTCACAACCGCTGAAGCCCGCGCGTTAGCGGTAGCCGGGTGGGGCAAAAATCCCGCGTCGCAATTGTCGTGAATCACCTGCGCGTCCTCCGAAGTTGATCTAATCCGTTCATCATCACGGTCTTACAAAAAGCAGGCAGGAGTGAATTAATGCCCGTTTCTGGCCCTTCAAGTGCGGCAAAATCGATAGGACGATTCTGGGAGCAACTTCCCGAGCATTTTAGGGCTCTAATGGAAGCAAAGCGGTTGCGGTCCCAGGAGGTGCTCTATGAAGGTGAAGACGCTGCTCTGCAACTGTAAAGGCCTTGATCCCTTTCGCTACGCGGACATGAATTCCCTGCCTTTCGAGATCGAGTCGGAATTGGACGTGGCTTTTGCGGCCGTACATCCGCAGCTTTGCGCGGAGGGTGGAAACGAATTCCTCCAGGATGTGCTGCGCTCCGCCGAGGACGATCCCGACACCTACGTTCTGGTTTGTGCCTGCGCGGAGCAGACCCAGGCGAAGCTCTTCCGCAAGGCGCTGAGGAGCACGAACTTTGACGACAAGCGCTTCGAGACGCTGGACATCCGCAATGCCACCAATGACGGCATTCTGGACCGCATCCGTGATCGCCTTGCGGAGCTTGCGGACCCCACCAAGCCGCGGCATTGAGGGCCCGCGGGGAATAACCGGTCCGGTTATTCGTGCGACTCCTGAAGGAAAGCACCATGCTTCTGAACCATCTTCGCGAGCAATTCCCATGGTATCCGACCATTGACGTGGACGCCTGCCGGCGCGACCTTCAGTGCCTGAACTTCTGCCCGCACGACGTCTTCGCGTGGGATCAGAAGACCGGCCGCCCTTACGTCGCGCATCCGCTGCGCTGCCTTCCCGGTTGTGAAATCTGCCTGGAAGGCTGCGAGACCGGCGCCCTATCCCTTCCGGGCAAACGGGAAGTTCAGCTTAACCTCAAAAACCTCCGCGCCGGTGAAAGTAAACCCCGCCTGCTAACCCGGCGGTAGCTGCACATCGAGCTGCCACATCAGGAATCCCGCCACATCCACGATCTGATCGATACGCTTGGAGACGGGCAGGCCTGCCGAGTGGCCGGCCTGTATGTCATAGCGTATAATGATAGGCTTGTCGGAGGCGTCGGCGGCCTGGACGCGCGCCGCCATCTTGCGCGCATGCAGGGGATCGACGCGCGTGTCGCCGTCGCCGGTCATGAACAGCACGGCGGGATACTTCGTGCCGGCTTTCACATTCTGGTAGGGCGAATAAGCGGCGATATACTTGAACTGCTCCGCGTTTTCCGCCGTCCCGTACTCGGAAACCCAGTATTGCGCCTCCATGAATTTCTCGTAGCGCAGCATGTCCAGCAGCGGGTGCATGCAGACCACGGCGCGGAAGAGTTCCGGGCGCTGGGTCAATGCCGCGCCCACCAGCAAGCCGCCGTTGCTGGTTCCCATAATGGCCAGCCGGGAAGGCTGAGTGTAATGGTTGGCGATCAGCCACTCGGCGGCGGCAATGAAATCATCAAACACGTTCTGCTTCTTCTCAAACATGCCGGCGCGGTGCCACGCCTCGCCGAACTCGCCTCCGCCGCGAAGGTTGGCGAGTGCAAACACGCCGCCGCTCTCCACCCACAGCGCTGCCGTGGGCGAGAAGTACGGGGAGTTGATCACGTTAAAGCCCCCGTATCCGGTGAGCAGCGTGGGCCGGTTGCCATCGAGGTTCACTCCCTTCTGCGCGAGCAGAAACATGGGCACGCGCGTGCCGTCTTTCGACGCGTACCACACCTGTTTCACTTCCAACGTGTCAACCGGGATCGGCACTTTAACGCTCGCCCAGACTTTCTGCTGGCCTTCCGCGGCGTCATATTCTTCGACGAGGAACGGAATGTGGAACGAGGTATAACCATAGAACGCCTGCCGGCCGTTCCAGCGCCCATTGAATCCCGTGACCGTTCCGATGGCGGGCAGCGGCACATCGCGGAGATGCTTTCCGGCGGCCGTGAAGACGCGAATGCGCGAGCTGGCGTTCTCCGTGTAGGTCACCACCAGTTGCTCATGGGCCAGCGCGATGGAGTCGATCGCCGAGGCGCTTTCGGGAACAACCTCCTTCCAGTTCTCGCGTTCCGGATGGCGCAGGTCGATGGCCAGCACGCGGTTCTTGGGCGCGTTCCAGTTGGTCTGCACAAACAGCGTGTCGCCGCCCGCCTGGCCGAAGAACCGTGCCGGGATGTCTTTGACAATGGGCTTGATCGTCCCGTGGCTTTGCAGGTCCTGGACGTAAATCTCGGTTGTGTCCGCGGCCGATCCATACAGGACGTGAATGATGAGGTAGCGTCCGTCGTCGGAGATGCCAGCGACAATGATCTTGTCGGCGCCGTAGCCCTCGCCGAACACCATCTCATCCTTCGGCGGGTCCGTGCCCAGGGCGTGGTAGAAGACTCGCGGCGCCTTTCCGCCTCGCGCATAGTAAAGGCCGCTCTTGTCCGGCTTGATGGCGACTTCGAAGTAATTCGCCTTGGGCAGCACGTCCGGCAGGTCCAATTGTTTATCGACGTCGCGCAGGTGAACGGTGATCTCATCTTCGCCGCCCTGGCGCAGGCCATAAGCGACCAGCGTTCCGTCTTCGGACACTGCCTCGAGCGCGACGGAAACCGTGTGATCGGCGCTCAGAGGGTTGGGGTCCACCAGGACCTCCTCGTGTCCGTCGGGCCGCTTGAGACAAAGGACGCCCTGGTCCTGCTCGGCGGCTTGCTTCACAAAGAACAACCGCCCCTTGCGCTCCGTGGGCACGTTGATGCTGTCGATCTTGAGCAATTGCGCCACGCGTCGCCGCAGTTGCTCGCGCTGTGGCCATCGGTCCAGCAGCGACGCGGCGTATTGGTTCTGGGCGTCAATCCACGCGCGCGTGGCCGGGCTGTGCTGATCCTCCAGCCACCGGTAGGGATCGACCACCTCCACGCCGTGGTAGTTGTCCTTCACTTCTTCAGTTTTGGTCATCGGTGCCTGTAAATCCTGTGTTGATTGGGCCTGCAAGCGGCAAAGCCAGTGCCCTGCAATCGCGACGATGAGCGCTGCCGCTCCGGCAATACCGCCGGCCCTCCGGATGGGACAAGGGAGTTGTCGCATCGTGCCCGTTCCTCCTCGACAGCCATACTCCGGTCGAACTTGCTATTCGTCTTTGCCCCCAATATCTATCTACTATACAACGGAACCGGAGTGATCGGGCCATTGAGCGATCGGGAGATCGGGCCATCTGGTCATTGAGCCATCTGGCCATTGAGCCATCGGGCCATCGGGAGACCGGGTCATTGGGGCATTGAGCCATCTGGTCATTGAGCCATCGGGTCATTGAGCCATCGGGTGATCCGCAGAGCGCGCGACGCAGTGGTGGGTGTGCTCGTTATTCATCGCTCGTCACTCAGCACTCTTTACTCATCACTCTTCACATCACTCTTTGCTCCTCCCTGTTCACTTCTGCCGCTTCACTCGCCGCTGGTCGCCGCTTTGTGCTTGTGGTCCGGAATCCGGAATGCGGAATCCGCGATGCCGCGAGCCGCCCCGGCGTGGCTTCCCTCGCGCGCGGGCCGGGCTTTCGACCGTCAACTCTCGACCTTGGACCGGGAGTTTGCGGCTCCAAACTGCGTTGGCCGGGCTTTGGACTTTGAACTTCGGACCTCGGACCGTGTCTTGGCGACTCCGGACCCCGGACGCCGGACTCCGGAGCGCGGTGTCCGCGACTCCAGATTGTGCTATGTCCGGACAATCTGTCTGTGCATCCGTTTTTTCCGGGTTCGTGTTTTCATCAACATAGCCGGATGAACCTTCATTTTCGGGGTCTTCTATCACGGGATCTTCGGGGCCCGGTGGCATCGCGGGATCTTCTTCGTCAGGCCGTGTCGCCGGGTCCTCTTCGCCGGGTTGCGTGGCGGGATTCAGTTCGCCGTGCTTCATCACGCTGGCCTGGTGTTTGAGCAGCAGGTTTCCCAGGCGGGCGAATTGGCGGAAGCAGCGGTCCTCTTCGCGCCGCATCAATTCCAGGTGGTGGTGGGGGGTGGCGAGCACCTGGTCCAGTTCGATGCGGGTGAGGGGAGCTTCGTGCTCGGCGATGGCGGGGTCGCAGCCCTGGTGCTCGACGTCCAAAAGGTACTTGGCCAGGCGTTGGAGTTCGGCGCGCAGTTCATCGCGCTCCTCGCCCCTGGCCACCCGCACGTGGGGCCGGGGGACAGGGAAGTCGTCCTGCTCCAACTCGGCCTGAGAGCGCAGAAAGAGGTCGTCCTCGATCCCGTCGTCCGCGGACGGGGGGTCAGCAGCGGTTGTCGCCGCCCCGACGGCTACCGACCCTTCGGCTAGCGGCGTTGGCTGACATTGCCAGACGATTCCCCACCACCTGTTTCAGCTACATCGCTTGTCTCTGCCACCGCGCCGGCCGCTGGGTCCGGCTCCGTGCCGCCGCCGGGAGCGGGTTGGCCCCAGCCGCGGGGTTTGCGCAGGCGGTGCAGGAGCACGAAAAGCTGCTCTTCGTAAGGATGCTGGGGGGGATTGCCGAAGGCGTCGCAGAACCAGTGGAAATGAGAGGGAGTGGTGTAATAGCGGACGTCGGCGGTGTCCTCCAGCAGGCAACTGAGCAGGTCGAGGCGGGGATTGACCTTGTAGTGCAGATGGAGGGCAAGGTCGCGGCGGCGCTGCTGGTGCTCGAGGGCGCGGTGGGCGAGCACGCTCTCCTGGATGCGCTCGGCGCGGTCCATGCGCCAGAGCAGCCGGGCCAGGCGGGAGGCCATGCCGGCGGCCAGGTCTCCGGCGGGCCGCCATTCGCGCTGGGCGGAGGCAATGAGCGCGCGCAGATCGTCGGGGTTCTCGCCCAGAGCTACCAGCGCCTCGTCGCAGACCTGGGAATAGAATCCGTGGCGCAGATGGGCGGCGCGGGCGCGCTCCTTGCCTTCCGCGGTGGCGGCTCCGTGCGACATGCGGGCATTGCGCTGGTGCGCCGCCCGGTTTTTCTCGGTCATGGTTGGTTGCTGAATGAGAGACATAAAACCTCCTTGGGGACAAAAGCCCGGGGCTAGGGGCTAGGGACTGGGGGCTGGGGGCTGGGGGCTAGGGACTAGGGGACAAAAGCCAGGGGCTAGGGACTGGGGACTAGGGGCTGGGACGTGAGCGCCCGGCGTTGGATGCTCATGGGTTGATTGGTGTAGCACGCCATTGCGAACTTTGCCCCATCGTAAAGCACTCGCTTCGTTGCCTTCTGACCCTAGTCCCCAGCCCCCAGTCCCTAGCCCCTTGTTCTTAGCCCCCAGTCCCTAGCCCCTAGTACCCAGCCCCTGGCTCCGAAGATGGGCTAGCAAATGGACGGCCAAGCCGAGAAGGTATTTGCGGTTTGGGTAGGGCACAAAATCGAAACGCCATGGCCGGCAAATTCCTACCGGTAGGAAATCGGGTGCAAAAAACGGGAATGAGCCCGACAAGACGTCCGCCTTGCCAGTGAAATGCGCGTGTTTCCCCGCTCCGCTGGGGCGGCGTCAAATGCCCCACCCGCAATGATTGTGGGCTCGGCAACCCGGATTCTCGTACCACGGGCATCCGAACGTGGGAAAAAATAAACAATCTCACGCAAAGGCGCGAAGGCGCAAAGGCGCGCAACGATAGCTGCCTTGTTTTCTTTGCGGGCTTGGCGTCTTTGCGCCTTTGCGTGAAATGCTTTTGCTTTCTTCCGATTTTTTCACAGCTTCTCCTGCCCGTGCCCGAGCACGGCCGGGAAGGCGGTGATACGAATTCGTCGCGCCGCGCCCTCTGTGCCCGCCAGCGCCCGCTGTCCAAGCGTAAGCCAGCCGGGGCCTTTGGCGCGACTATGGAGCAGTCAAAGCCTGTCCCTGCCTTGACTTTACGCCCCGCCAAGTATAGCTTTTGAAAATATGGTGGTGGCGGCGGAACAAGATGGCGCGGCACCTGCGGGGCTGCTTCTCGGCTTTCACGCCACGCTGCTGGAAAGCTTCGGGCCGCAGGGATGGTGGCCGGCGCAGACGCGCTGGGAAGTGATCTGGGGCGCCATCCTGACGCAGAACACCACATGGCGAAACGCTGCGCTGGCGCTGAAGAATCTGCGCAAGGCCGGTCTGCTTGCCTGGAAGCGTATGCGCCAGTCTTCCGTGGAAGAACTGATACCGCTTGTCCGGCCAGCGGGTTTTTACCGGCAAAAGGCACGGACGCTGCGCAACTTTGCCGAATGGATGGAGCGCGCCCACGGGGGTTCGCTGGACGCGTTGTTTGCCCTGGGTGCCACCACGGCTCGCGCGCAACTGCTGGCGCTCAACGGGATTGGGCCGGAAACCGCGGACGCCATTGTGCTTTACGCGGGCCGGTTGTCGGTGTTCGTGGCGGACGCGTACACCCGCCGCATCCTTTCGCGCCACGAGCTGCTTGATCCGCGGGCCGATTACGATTCGGCGCGTGGTTTTCTTCACCAGCACCTGCCGCCGGATCAGGCGCTGTTCAATGAGTTTCACGCCTTGCTGGTGGAGGCGGCCAAGCGGTACTGCCATCGCGACGTGGCGCACTGCGAAGAGTGCCCGCTGGGAAAGTACTTGCGGAAGCCCACAGCGAACAGCCGACAGCTCAATGAAACTGCGATCGCAGGATTGTCGGCGGGCGGCCAACTGTCATGACTCCCAACCGTGTCCAACGCCGGAAAATCGTTCTGATTGTTCTGCTGGTGCTGGTTCCCATCCTGTTCATCCTGGGTTGGAGCCAGGCTTCACTGAACCTGAGCTTTATCCACCCCAACAGTTCGGAAGAGACGCTCACGCTGATGACGCTTTCCGCCGTCATCTTCATGGCGTTCATGATCTTTGCGCTGATCCTGACGCGCATTCTGCTGAAGCTCTATTTCGAGCGGCAACAGCAGCAACTGGGCTCGCGCTTCAAGACCAAGATGGTGGCAGCCTTCCTGGGGGTCTCGATTGTTCCCGTCATTTTCCTTTTCCTCTTCGCTTATGTCGTGCTGAACCGCACCATTGACAAGTGGTTCAGCGTGCACCTGGACGTGATCCGTCAAGACTCGGAGGAGTTGATCCGGGAGTTGGAACTGCAAGCCGGGCAGCGCGCCGATCACATCTCCAGTTACCTGGCGCAGAGCGAGGATATGATCCAGGCGGTGCAGAATCACCAGACCACGCTGGTGCAGCGGATGGTGACGCAGGAAGTGGTGGCCGACCCGGGGACGGTGGCGGCGATGTGCTTTGACTCCTCGGGGCAACTGCTGGCGCAGGCTGGAGACCCGTGGCCCGACCCCTCCGAGATTGCGCGTCACTTCCCTGCAATCTTTAACGGTAAGATGCCGCCCAGCGGGCTCAACGGCCATTGGGCGGCGGGGGAGTTTGAGGTTTTTGTTTCCGTCGATCCGATTCTGGATCGCTATGGCTCTCATCTGGGCGCCGTGGCCGGCATCATGCGCCTGCCCTACAAGCTGACCCGCATTTCCGGCGAGATTCAGAGCCAATCGCAAAAGTACGACGACCTGAGCCGACAACGTAAGGGCGAGAAGCGCATGTATGTTTCGATGCTCCTGTTTATGACGCTGCTGATTCTGTTCATTGCCACGTGGGGAGCAGTGTTCTTCTCCAAGCAGGTGACGATTCCCATCCAGGCGCTGGCCAACGCCACCCATGAGGTTGCGCAGGGCAATTTAGGGTTCCAAGTGGTGGCGCGCGCCGACGATGAGTTGGGCGTGCTGGTGCACTCCTTCAATCAAATGACCCAGCAACTTCTGGAGAACCGGCGCGCCATTGAACAAGCTTCCTTGAAACTCCAGCAGGCCAACCGGGAGTTGGAAGAGCGCGGCAACACCATTGAAGCCGTGGTGGAGAACATTCCCACCGGCGTCGTTTCCTTCGACCCGCAGGGCCAGATCACGCGGTTGAACTCGACGGCCCAGCGCATGTTGCGAAAGCCGAGCACGCAACCACCGCGCGTGCTGAGCGATCTGTTTTCCGCCGAGGACGTGCGGGAAATTGCCCGCATGTTCCGGCGGGCGGCGCGGCAGGGGGTGGTGAGCCAGCAGATGGATCTGGACTTGAGTGGGCGTCGCGCCTTCGTGGCGGTCACCGTCAGCTCCGTCCAGGCGCGGCACGGGCGGGTGGGTTCCGTGATGGTGCTGGAGGATTTGGCCGAGGTTCTGCGCTCGCAGCGCTCGGCGGCGTGGCAGGAGGTGGCCCGCCGCATCGCTCACGAGATCAAGAACCCGCTGACGCCCATTCAACTTTCCACCGAACGTATTCTGCGCCTGCTGGAGCGGATGGATTCAGAATCGCCGCGGCGTGATTTGCTGGCGGCGGTTGGCGACAGCGCCAAGCTGATCGGACGCGAGTTGGGCACACTGAAGACGCTGGTGGATGAGTTTACGGCCTTCGCCCGCTTCCCCGCGTCCAAGCCGGAACCGGCGAGGATTAACGACATCGTGGTGGATGCTCTGAACGTATTTGCCGGGCGCCTGGAAGGGATTTCGCTGCAGCGCGATCTGGCGGCCGAACTGCCGATTGTGCAGGCGGACCCGGACCAGATGAAGCGGGTGGTGGTGAACCTGATCGATAACGCTGCCGAGGCCATGGAGAAATCCCTGCGCAAGGAAATCTGGGTGCGTAGTGCGCTGGCCGCGGATCGCGATGTGGTGGAAATCATCGTCGAAGATAGCGGGCCGGGTATTTCTCCCGAAGCCAAGGAGCGGCTCTTTCTACCCTACTTTTCCACCAAGCGTTCGGGCACCGGCCTGGGGTTGGCGATTGTCAACCGCATCATCACGGAACACCACGGCGCCATTCGCGTGGAAGAGAATTTTCCCACCGGCACCCGATTTGTGATTGAATTGCCGGTGGACCGCGTGATGGCAATCAGTTCGGAAGAGACTCCGGGGAATGCAGGAAGTGCATGAAACAATCGGTTCTGGTCGTCGATGATGAGCCTGGCATTCGCGAATCCCTCACCAGTGTCCTTCAGGACGAAGGCTACGAAGTGGCGTCGGTGGGGAGCGGCGAAGCCTGCCTGGAATCGCTGCCGGCGAACAAGTTTGACGCCGTGCTGCTCGACATCTGGCTGCCGGGCATGGATGGCATTCAGGTGCTGGAAAAAATCCAGGCCATGGAAGACCCGCCCACGGTCATCATGATCTCGGGGCACGGCACCATTGACACGGCCGTGCGCTCCACCAAACTCGGGGCGTTCGATTTCATTGAAAAGCCGCTTTCCATCGACAAGACGCTGTTGACGCTTCGCCACGCGCTGGAGCAGTCGCGCCTGACGTCGCAGAACCGCGATCTGCGGGCTGAACTGCACGGTCGCGACCGCATTATCGGCGACAGCGTTCCCATGAAGGCGCTGCGGCAGCAATTGCAACTTGCCGCGCCCACCAACGGCCGCGTGCTGATCTATGGAGAAAGCGGTACCGGCAAGGAGCTGGTGGCGCACGCGCTGCACAATAACAGCCAGCGCGCCGACCAGCCTTTTGTGGAAGTCAACTGCGCCGCCATTCCGGAAGAACTGATCGAAAGCGAGCTTTTCGGCCACATCAAGGGTTCGTTTACCGGCGCGCTGGAGGACAAGACGGGCAAGTTCGAGCAGGCGAACGGCGGCTCGCTCTTCCTCGACGAAGTGGGTGACATGAGCCTGCGCACGCAATCCAAGGTGCTGCGCGTTATCGAGGAGCAGCGCTTCACTCCGGTGGGTTCGGGCAACAACCTCACGGTGGACGTTCGCATTATCGCCGCCACCAACAAGCATCTGGAAGATGAAATCCAGAAGGGAAACTTTCGCGAAGACCTTTTCTATCGCCTGAATGTGATTCCGTTCTATGTTCCCGCGCTGCGCGAGCACGCGGAGGACATTGCCACGCTGGCCAACTTCTTCCTGACGGAGTTTACCCGCGCTTACGGGCGCCGGCCCAAGCACCTCGCGGAAGCCGCCATGGAGACTCTCGTCACTTACCGTTGGCCGGGAAACGTTCGGGAGTTGAGGAATCTGGTGGAGCGGTTGGTCATCATGGTGTCGGGTGAGAAGATCGAGATGCGCCATCTGCCGCCCAGCCTGCACCACGATGGCGCACGCGGCGCCGCCACGAAGTTTCCGACCGCGGGATTCTCCAGCCTGCAAGAGGCGCGCACTGCCTACGAACGTGACTACATTCTTCGCACGCTCGAGGAGCACCAGGGCAACGTGACCCGCACCGCTGAGGTCCTGGGCCTTGAGCGCAGCCACCTGTACCGCAAGATGCGCTCCCTCGGAATCCCTTTCGGAACCTAGGCGCGTTGTAAACACAAATTAACACTTCCATTCAGGGGTATTGGCATCGCCCCGTGCGAGAATAAGACAACCAGTCGGATGCGGACGGAATCGAAGCGATTTAGGGACTTCGATCCAAAGGATGGGACACGATGACGAACAGCTTCTACAACTGGGCGAAGGCGGCAATTCCCCTGGTTGCAGGTTTCGTGGCGATTTCACTCACGGGTGTGGCGCGCGCCGCCGATAAGCCGCAATTGAGCGGGCGATGGGTCTACAATCAGAATCAAAGTGACGATGCGCGGGAGAAGGTCCACGAGGCACAGCAGGACAGCAAGATCAATGCCGACGCCACCGGCAACTATCCCGGAACCGGAGGCCAATATCCCAACAGCGGCGGAGGATATCCGGGTGGCGGATACCCCGGTGGCGGCTATCCGAACGGCGGGATGGGGCGAGGCGGCATGGGGGGAATGGGCGGCGGCGGCGGCATGGGCCGGCCGGGCCATCAGTCGGCGGCCGATCGCGCCGGCGTCAGCAGCGAGGAGTGGGACCGGCTCTCCCAAGATCCCAAATACCTCCGCATCGACCAGCATTCGAACCAGATTGTGGTGACGGACGACAACGACAACTCGCAGACGCTCTACCCCGATGGCAAGAAGCACGACGACAAGGACTCCAGCGGCAAGAAGGTTTCAACCAAGACGGATTGGGAAGGCGACGTCCTCACTACCGAGGCCAAGCTCAGCCACGCGGAGAGACTTACGCAAACCTTCCAAGTCAGCGACGACGGCAAACGACTCTTCGTGACAACGCGATTCGAGGCCCCCACGCTCGCCGGACCGCTTAGCATCCGGCGCGTCTTTGATTTCGGCAAAACGCAAGCGAAGTAGGGAATTCGGGAATCGGGTTTCGGGGTTAGGGATTCGGGACTTTGGGCGAGCGCTCGCGCTCCCCGCAGGAGCGTTGTGGGCAGCTTGCTTACCCGCCAATCGGCGTGGCAAAAACTCGCCTTGAATTCCCAATTCCGGATTCCGGATTCCTGATTCCGGAGCCGAGAGTCTTCACCTCGAATCCCTGATTCCGAATCCTGGACCCGAATCACAAACCCTGAACCCCGAATCCCGAACCCCGAAGCTCTAACTCCGAATCCCTAACCCCGAAGCTCTAACCCCGAACCCCCAATCCCTAAACCCTACTTCTCCCCTCGATAGTCCAACGACGCGATCACGGCGGTGTCATTGCGCCACTGGGGTTGAACTTTTACGAACAGTTCCAGGTAAACCTTGGGGGGGAAGAGCTTCTCCAGTTCCATCCGCGCCGCGGTGCCTATTTCCTTCAGGCGGGCGCCGCCGCTGCCGATCACGATGGGCTTTTGCGAATCCTTTTCCACCACGATCGTAGCGTGGATCCGCGTGAGCAACCCCTTCTCTTCAAACCCGTCAATCAGCACGGCCGTTACGTACGGCATTTCCTGCTTCGTGTAGGCGATCACCTTTTCGCGAATCATTTCAGCGGCGAGAAAGCGCTCCGGCTGGTCGGTGTATTCGTCGGCGGGAAAGTACGCCGGGCCCTCGGGCAGGCGCTGGACGATGGCCTCCAACAATTCCTCCGTCCCGTCGCCGCGCAGCGCGGAGATGGGGAAGATTTCTTCAAAGCCGTAGAGCTTGGAATAGCGATCGATCAGCGGCAACAGGTCGGGCTTGTGCACGCGATCGACCTTGTTCAGCGCCAGGATGGCGCGCGGCGAGTATTCGTTGAGAAGTTTGATGACAAACTCATCGCCCCTGCCGAACTTCTCGCTGGCATCGACGATGAGCACGGCGAGGTCGCGATCCGCCAGCGCCTGGCGCACGTAGTTCATCATCTGCTCGTTCAAACGCGAGAGAGGCTTGTGGACGCCCGGCGTGTCCATGAAGATCACCTGCGCGTCAGGCCGATGCAATATGCCCAGGATGCGGTTGCGCGTGGTTTGGGGAACGGGGGTGACAATCGAAACCTTCGACTGCACCAGTGCGTTGACCAGCGTGCTTTTGCCGGCGTTGGGACGTCCCACGATGGCGACAAACCCCGATTTGAATGGTGTGTTTTCAGGCATGAGTGGCTTGGACGGACGGCGGGGCGGGAGGCATGAGCATGCGCACTTTCAGCACCGTTCGCTGATTGGCCTCCAGCACCTCAAAAGTCAGGCCGTGGCTTTCGACCTTTTCCCCCGCGGCCGGTACGTGGCCCAGTTGATTCAGCATCAGGCCGGCTACCGTGGAGTAATCATTTCCCTCCAGCGGAACGTGAACTTCCTCCGCGACCTGCGCCAATTCGGCGTGGCCGGAAAGAATGTAAGTGGACGGAGATTCCTTGATGATGTCGCGCGCGTGGGGCTCCACTTCGTCGCGGATTTCTCCCACAATTTCTTCTACCAGGTCCTCAATGGTGATGAGCCCTGACACGCTGCCGTATTCGTCAATAACCATGGCCATCTGGGTGGTGGACTGCTGCAATTCCTTCAGCAGGTCGCGGATCGGCTTGGTCTCGGGAACGAAGGGAAGGGGCCGCACAAGGTCGCGGAGCCTGGCGCGGACCTGCTCGTCGGGCGACAATTCCATCAGGTCCCGCACGCTGACAAAGCCTTCAATGTGATCCAACTGGCCGCAATAGACGGGGTAGCGCGTCATTCGCTTGGTTCGAAACAAGGCGCGGAGATCTTCCACGGGGCAATTGATTTCGATGGCAGCGATTTCCGGGCGCGGAGTCATGACTTCGCGGGCCACCTTGTCGCCAAATTTCACCACCGACTGTAACAATTCTCCTTCGCCCTTTTCGATCAAACCCTCTTTTTCGCCGGTTTCAATCAGCTCCTGAAGATTCTCTTCCGGCGATGGCGGCTCGGGCTCAGGTTCGTTTGATTCCAGCAGCCGCGCGATGGTGGCGGAAATCAGGATGGGGAACGTAATGGGCAGCGCGCAAATGACCACCAGCCGCAGCAGAGGTTCCATGCGCACCAGGATGACTTCCGGTTCGTCGTGCCGCACCACCAGCAGGAAGGGAATCAACTGGTCAGCAATGGCCACGGCGAACAGAACTATGATCAGCGCCGTGCCAAGATCGCTCCACAAATGCTCGGGCCGCCGCCAGATCAACAGGCCCGCCAATCCCACGGCGAAAACGTGCATGGTGACGCCGTGCAGCGCGGAAATGGACACCCCCACGCGCTCGCGATTGGGGCTGATGGGCCCGTGCAGGCTTGGGCCAAAGACCTTGCGCGCGCCCACCGGCGACAGCCGCCGCATCAGCAATCGCACGTACGACGCCACCGAGCCGAACGCCAGAAGCGTTCCCAGCAGTACGGTCCAGGCGAGCGTGAGGATAAGTCTTACGTCCATAAAGGAACCAAGAAGAAGTCGATAGTCGATAGTCGAAAGTTGATAGTCAAGAGTCGGTGGTCGATAGTCGGTAGTCAGATGGCAAAGTGCAGAAGGCGAAACGCAAAATCGACACCTGACCTATTGACTATCGACTCTCGACTATCGACTTTTGCCTATTGCACTTTGCCTTTTGCCTTGCGTTTTGCTTGCCTGTCCGTCCGCCAAGTTCAACTGCTCTCGCAACTTCAATTCCAGCGCTGTCATTTCGCCGTGGTCAGTTTCGTGGTCGTAACCCAAAAGGTGCAGCAGGCCGTGCAGAATCAGCCAGCGAATCTCGTTCAGCGTGGAATGGCCTTCCGCGGCGGCATTGTGGCGCGCCGTCTGCACGGAAATTACCGACTTCGCCCAGGAAGCTGCTCTTTTCGCCCCACACCCGGCGAGCGGGAGTTGGCGGGCGTTCGCGTCCACGCGGTCCGGTGGATTCGTTCCAGGCGAAAGAAAGCACGTCGGTCGCCTTGTCTTTGCCGCGATAGGCGGCGTTCAGCCGGCGAATGGCTTTATCATCCACGAAGCAGACATTGAACTCGGCGCTCCCCAGTCGCAGGCGCCGCTGCAAGCTCCGAACGAATCCAGTCAACGAGGCGAGCCGCACTACGTAGCGTTTCTGTTGATTGACCAGCACAGCATCTCGCAAGAACAGTGGTTAGTGGATAGTGGCGAGTGGATAGCGTCGCGCCGTCACAAGTTCCTCGGCAGGATGCAGGGGTCACTATCCACTGACCACTACCCACTGACCACTACCCACTGACCACTACCCACTGACCACTAACCACCAGCCACTGCCTTCTCCCCATTGGCCTTGGCCGCGCGCACCTGGTCGAATTCTTCGTAGGCGCGGATGATTCGCTGCACCAGGCTGTGCCGCACCACGTCGCGCTCAGTAAAGTAAATCATGCTGATGCCTTCGACTTTGGCCACCACTTCAATGGCTTCCACCAGGCCTGACTTCCTGCCGCTCGGGAGATCGATTTGCGTCACATCGCCCGTCACCACGGCCTTGGAATTAAAGCCCAGGCGCGTCAGGAACATCTTCATCTGCTCGCTGGTGGTGTTCTGGGCCTCGTCCAGAATCACGAAGGCGTCATTCAGCGTGCGGCCGCGCATGAAGGCGATGGGAGCGATTTCAATGATGTTCTTCTCGATGTAGCGGTCCACGCGGTCGGGATCCAGCACGTCGTAAAGCGCGTCGTACAGCGGACGCAGGTAGGGATTCACCTTTTCCTGAAGCGTGCCGGGCAGGAAGCCGAGGCGCTCGCCGGCTTCCACGGCGGGCCGCGCCAGAATGATGCGGCTGACTTCCTTGGTCAGCAGGGCATCCACGGCCATGGCCACCGCCAGATAGGTCTTGCCGGTGCCCGAAGGCCCGATGCCGAACACCATGTCGTGGCGTTCCATGGCATCGACGTAGAGGCGCTGGTTCAAACCTTTGGGCGCAATCGATTTCTTGCCGAACGTGCGCGGCCTGCCCGCCTCCGCCAAACCCTTCAAGCTGGCTTGCGGATCCTGGCTGATGATGCGCAGAAAGCCCTCGATTTCCGCGTTCTCGAAGCGAGCGCCGTTTTCCACCAGCACCGCGTACTCCTCCACCATGCGCTGCGCCCGGCGCACGTTGGCTTCCTCGCCGTCGATTTCCAGCGAGTCCGTGCCGACGTGCGCGGACACCTGGAAGCAGCTCTCAAAAAGCTTCAGATTGCCATCGTAAGTGCCGATCAGTGCAGGAAGTCCCTTTCGTATTCTGACACTCGTTGTCATCGGATTCGAAGTGTGAGACACGCCTCCATTTCAGTGGATTCGCTGGACACGGGGTGCAACAGAGTACCGCCGGCTGGCAAGCGTGGAAGGTGGATACACGTTCATTAATACCGGAAAATGGTAATGGAGGGCGGCACGAAAGTCAAGTTGCGCTGTTTTGACAGCTCCGCTGCCCTGTGTCATTTTCGCACCAGCAATCGATCCTCTCCGCATCGGCTGGGCAGCTTCCGTGGGGTCAGAAACAGCTAAACACATATGTTTTCATCAACATTCTGGGGTATAATTCATAACTTGCTTGTTTTCATACATATCGTGGGTTTAGCCGCGCAGCGCCGATCACTTTCCTTTGTTTTCATCAACATCGCGGGTTTAGCCGGCAAAAAATGATCCCCCTTTTTTTCGCGGGACTTTCGCGGGCCGACAGGTGATCTTGCTTCGATTCAACAATTTAGCGCCATAGACATTGTGTCGTAATTAAGGCTAACTGTCTTTCCTTTCTTACATATCGTGGGTTCCAAGCGAATGTCTCCAGCCTGGGCGCAGCGCAGCCCTGTGGCTTTTTGTGCACATTGCAGCATGGAGCGCACCCAATCTCCGCTGTGCCAGCGCATCTGCCTGCTCGGGCGTCTTCGGTTTTGGGACTCGGGGCTCGGGACCGTTCTTCCATTGCCTACCTCGATCAGCTATTCGTGTAGCATAAAACTGCCGCGTTGTCAAGTAAAATAATGCACAGTCGGACAATTTGGACTGATGTTTTTTTTGCGGTCGCCGCGTCCCGAATGGTCGATCCCTGAGATGAGTTGACCGTTGCCTACGCCCCCGGCTCCAACAACGCCCGCTTTTGAATCCTTGCACCCGGGGAGAGAAAAGTGGCAAAGCGACGACACGTCAAGCGACCGCAGCTTGCAGGGAAATCGCGGACCCGGAGGAAAAGGTTCGGCGCGCGCTGGCATATTCCCGAGGTGCGACCGGCTGCTCGGTGTATAATTCAAAAATGGGAAACCGCGTGATCCACATTTCGGCCACGGATGCAGCTCGCGATTTTGCCGCGCTACTGGACCGTGTGCGCACTGGCGACGAAGTTGTCATCGAGCACGATGCACGTCCGGTGGCGGTGTTGTGCCCTGTTGCACCCGCGCCCTTCCTTGACCAAACCTTCGCCGCCATCGCCCGGGACGTTCCGGATGGGGAATGGGATCGGGTCCCGAAGGATTTAGCGAAGAACATCGATCATTACCTCTACGGAACCTCAAAAGTAACTTCATGAAGCGGCTCTTTGCGGACCGTTCGAGTCCAAAATAAGAGATGTACGTCAGGTGAAGTGCGGCTTCGCCGCTTGCTCTGCGGGATGGCTCCGCCTTCCCGTAGCGCAAACCTAACGCCCAGCCTCATCCTCACCACGCCGGAGGCTGAGCCTCCGGCGTGGTGAGGATGAGAGAAAAAGGGCGAATTGGGCCGGAAGGGCAGAGCCCTTCCGCAGAGCGGAGCGGCGGAGCCGCACCACTCCACTATTTTGGACAGTAGTGTTTGCGGACACCTGACTGCGCCAGCTTTTTGATCATGGAGGAGGAGGGGATTGCATCGCCGCTGACCCACGATCAGCACTTCACCCAAGCTGGTTTCCAAGCTTTACTGCGCTGACCGTGACCCTAAGGCAGGATCCTTCCGTGTTGGCGATGGATCGCCGGCAATGGACGCCTGCTGCTCCGGGTCGCAAGGCAACGGCCCCGGTCGCCCCGTTGCATCGGGGCGCCGCCCGTGAATCTACAGAGAAGTTGTAAGCAAATGATGTCTGCGCCACCCCGCTGAGGCCCTCTCGATATCCATGCAGTCCTTCAGTGGCTCGCTCGGGTGGCGCGAGGTTGGGGACAATGCGTTCGCTGTTTCATCGCCGTCAGGTAGGGCTTGCCGTGGACCTTCTCCACTGAGAATGCCAGGCCACGGTCTTGAAAGTCAGCGCAGAATTCTCCAGCGCCACCGGCCGGGTCTGGATAAGGGGGCATGAGCCCACCCATGTCCGGAATGCCATTCTCCTTCGACGCTCGTCGCACCATAAGACGCGCTTCTGCCAGCACCGGCGGTGTCGCAAGGTCGCCGGCAGGTATGCCCTTCGCGGTGCGGTAGAAAAGTTCGTCCAAGGCCTCCAGCGGAGAGGGCACGGGCGAATAACCCAGGTCCTGAACGCCGGTTGGCGTGAGCTTGAGGTTCCAATCCATCGGGCGCCCTTCGTCATCGCAGCACGTTGAAAACGTCCGGTATTGATCCCGCACGCGAATCCGAAGAACTTCGCCTTCGAGCCGCGTGCCTACAGTCTGCTCGATATAGAAACCGTAGATACCCACGAATTCCAATCTTGGTTCGGATCCGTCCCGGACCCAAACACTTAACTGGGCCGCCACGGTCATTCCAGCACGCTCAGCATATGAGCCATCCAGGAAGAATCGACGGCGCCCTTTGTCGTCATCGGGCAGGCTCTCAAAGCCTCCATAAAGGGGGCCGCAATTCAACCAGTCTTCCTCTCTTGCCTTTGGCCGGCACTCCTCTCTCGCCGCCTGGGCGGACCAAGCTGCCAGCAGCTTGCTGTCTCGGGTCGTGCCTGGTCTCAAGTCCTTTGCATTCCATACAGGTCGAAAGTGCTTGCGCTTCTCCGCTACGACAAAAGCGTTCCCCATTTCACCCTCTTCGATCCCGACGCCGTACAAGCCTTGGCCAAGCAGGGTGGCGGCACTTCGCAGATTCGCGTCCAGGTCGGACACAGATCCTTCGATTTGCTTTTCGGTCGCAGAGGGATGAGCATCAAGGAAGGCAGCGACCCACTCCGCTTGCAGTGACCATTTCCGGTCCAATAAAGCGGAAGCTTCAGGACTCTTGTTTAGGAAGAAACCGTCCGAATGTCCCTTCAGTGCTGCCGCCACCGCAGCGTATTCTTTTCGAATTTTGGCTGGGTTGGCTCGGGTTGAGCAGGCTGTTGCATAAATAATCGCGGCTAATGCCGCAATCAGCAGTAGCAATGAATTCCTATTCATGGATTCCATCCATCGATACCGAAAGGGAGAGAAATCCTCTCCGACGCAGTCCAGCGCCACCATAGCTTGGGACCGCAACTGCACCGAGTAGTCGGGGTCGGCTACACACGAGGTTTGTGTGTGACGAGACACGGCCTTGTGTCAGGGCACACACAAATCTGCCCCGATTGCGTCCCTTTTTCATCGTCGGTGATGTGCTATGCACGTAGTAGACCAGACTGACGGAGCGCGTTGACAGTGTGCGACGTGCCACCCGGAAGTTGAGCAGAGCCGGTCAAGTTGACGCCAACGGCCTTGCCACCGACATTATCTGATTCATGCAGAAACTCCAAATGCCGGATGGAAGCCGGCGTTACGGCCGACAAGGGGACGGCACCGCAAGGTTTCCTCGCAAAGTTTCCTCCATGCAATCTTTCCTCCATTGACAACGCCCACCAGAGGCGGTAGAAACGTATTGGGTCGCAGGGGCACCCACCGAGTCAATTCAGGAGTTCTTTCATGCCGACGGACACGCTCCAGTTTCGTCTTGACGCGAGTCAAATCCAGCACTTTAACGATGAGGGTTATCTGGTTGTCGAAGGTCTGTTCACGGACGCGGAACTCCAGCCGGTAATTGACGAGATCAGCGCCGACCTTGACCGGCGCTGTCGTGAGGCGGTGGCGGCCGGCACGCTCTCGCGCACCTATGAAGAATACGACTTTGAGCATCGCCTGACCCAAGTTGACGCGGAGAACCAAATCATCTCCAAATCCATGTGGGACATGAAGGTGGTACTGCCCAGCTTCTTCGGGCTGATGACCAATCCCAAGCTGCTCGACGTGGCGGAGCAATTCTGCGGGCCGGAACTGATTGCTTCCGCGGTGTACCGCCTGCGGCCGAAGGTTCCCAGCCACGCCTGGAGCCCTGTGCCCTGGCATCAGGATTCCGCCTACTTCGAGCCTTACTGCGACATGGGTTTGGTCCTCACCGTTTGGGTGCCGCTGGTGGACGCCACGGAGGAGCGCGGGTGCCTGTGGGTGATGCCGCATGCGCACACCGGCGGACTGTTCTTTCACCATCCGGATGACATGGCCCACTACCTGGTGATTCCCGGCAAGGAATTCGGCGGGCGGCGGCCGGTGGTGGCGCCCGTTCCCAAGGGCGGCGTGCTGCTGCTGACCAATCGCACCCCCCACGCAAGCTTTGAGAACAAAACCGATGTGACGCGCTGGAGCATGGACTTGCGTTACGAAAGCGCCGCGCTGCCCACCAACGCCCAGATCACGCGCCTGCCGGGAGAGACGGTCAGCTCCGCGAGCGTGGGCATTCCGCTGGCGTGCTATCCACCTGAGCCGGACTTTCTGGTGCGCAGCCGGCAGCGCCCGGACGAAGTGATGAAGACGCCGGAAGAATTCGTCAACCTGCGCAAGACGCACGTCTATAAAGAAGCCACCGACCGCTGGGGCTACTCCGTGGCGAAACGCAAGGACCCGCTGGGGAATCCCTATAAGACCGGCGATTCGAAGAATTGACCGGCGGCCGCGGGGCGACATTCTTTCGTTTAGGGGGTTCTTGCGGACCAGGTGCGGGGCGTATCGAGTTCGCACATTTTACGGCGCAAAGCTCCGCCATCTGGTAACCACCCCCGCGCTTTTGCGCGGCCCCTCCTGAATCAGGAGGGGAGCTTTTACCGGCTCCCCTCCGCAGATGAGGAGGGGCGACGCGTTAGCGGCGGGGATGGTGCCGGGCAGGAAATGTGCAAAACTCGCGGTGCCGGCTGGAAGCCGGCGTTACGGCCCAGAGTGGTGTGGTGCGCCACAGATCCCGCAACATTCGGTTCGCAGCGCAGGGACGTAACGCCGAGCTAAAGCTCCGCACTGGCTCGCCTCGGCACAGAAGTTTCTACATTTTGAGAAGAAGGTTTCTGTTGCCGTCCGCGGTTATCGTAGATGTAGATTCACACTCATGGCGATGTCATCCTGAGCACTGCTTTTCAGGGCGAAGGACCCCCGTATTTCGTCTTACCCAAGTGCGCCGCGACAACGCGGCGAGCAAGAACGGGAAGCTGGTGCCCCGAGCTTCCCACGGACAATGAAAAGGGTCCTTCGCCCTGAAAAGCGGCGCTCAGGATGACAGTCAGGTTCGTTTTAGGGTACTCATTGAAGAGGGTGGTCACTTCATGGAAAGCAGTGTTTCCGCGTTCGTGGCCGCCAGAATTCAGGAACTCAAACGTCGAGCTTTAGCTCGGCATGCCACCGTCAAGGGCGGCGCTACAACTGCATTTTCTGTGGCGCACTACACCGGAAGAGCACTTTCGCCGCGCCGGCAACCGATATTCTCCGTTCTGAGAGTGAAATCTTATGCCCAAGAAAACCTCCACAACTGATCGGAAAACTTCCATGCCCGCCGATGACCGCGCCCTTCGAGACCACGTGCTCTATCTTCTGGGCGGTGGTGGCGCCCACGTTGATTTTGAGAAGGCGATTGCCGGGCTGCCGGCGGAATTGCGCGGCGTGAAGCCGGCGAACCTTCCTTTTACGGCGTGGCGCTTGCTGGAGCACATGCGAATCGCCCAGTGGGATATCGTCGAGTTCAGTATCGATGCCAAGCACGTCTCACCGGCCTGGCCGGACGGATACTGGCCGCAGGGCGACGCTCCACCCAGCAACGCGGCGTGGAAGAAAAGCGTCCAAGAGTTCCGCCACGACCTGAAGCGCATGCAGGAGCTGGTGGCCAATCCGCGCACCGACCTCTACGCGCGCATCCCGCACGGCGACGGCCAGACGATTCTGCGGGAAGCCCTTCTGGTGGCGGACCACAACGCCTACCATCTGGGCGAACTGGTGGTTCTGCGACGCCTGCTGGGGGCGTGGAAGGCGTAAACCTTTGGAGTGCGGCAGCAGCAGCTACCGCTTTTGCTTTTCGCATGTACAGCCGTGGTGCCATCTCAATGGAGGGAAAGCGGTAGCTGCTGCTACCGCACTCCAAGGTACCTGCGGCACAGGCAGTTGAAACGCCCATCTTCTGTTACTTGCCCGAAGCGAGGGAAGGCACGGTTTGGAACTTCTCACCCTGGTCGGACGGCCGGGTAAACTTCGATTCGAGGTAGGTGACCGGAATATCGTAGAGCAGCACCTTGGGTGAGTGCCGTAGGCTGTCGTGGATAAAGCAGACGTGGGTGCACCAGCACTGGTCCTGCACGATGGCGCCTAATTCTTCCTTACGTTCCTGAGCTTCCCAGAACTTCCCGAAATCACAATCGTAATCGCGCAGGCTGGCCAGCTTGCCGCGCAGTTCGCAGGAGCGCACATCGCCATTGAAGTCGATGACGATGGAGGTGTCGCCGGCGGTGCAGGGCATGGGCCAGGGATGGGGCTCGGCGATGTTCTCAAGCTGAATCTTGTTATGCAGCGCCAGCGTGCCGTGGTAATAGACCTGGGCAATCCTTCGGGCAATGCCGGTGCGGCGCCGCAGAACGTGATCGGCGTAATAGTCGTAGACGGTTTGGATGTCCTTGTAGAGTGCGGCCAGTCGGTGGGTGGGAATCTGCTTCAGAGCAGCGTCCTTGGCGGCGCCGCGGATGATGTTGAAGTAATGGCCGTCCACCGCGCAGTTCTGCTTCACAAACTCGGCGATGGCCATCACCTGGTCAAAGTTCTCCGAGCAAATCACTGTGTTGATGTTCACGCGCAGCCTGGGATACTTCTGCCGGCAGGGCTGGATAGCCTCAATGGTCTCCAGCGTCTTGGCAAAATTTCCCGGCACCGCACGGATGGAATCCTGCATTTCATGCAAGCCGTCCATGGCCACGTTCAGGTCGAGTTGGAGTTCGGGGTTTTCCTCGCAGATTCGCGCCACCCATTCGGCGGTGCGCGCGGGCAGCAGGCCGTTGGTGGGCAGGTTCACCCAGCGGACGCCGTTGTGGGTGTGAAATAGATGGACGATGTCGGTGAGTTCGCGCCGCAGCATGGGCTCGCCGCCCGATAGCCACAGGTCCGTGAACTGGGGCATGCTGAGGGCCAGCTTGCGGATTTCATCCCAGGTCAAATCGCCGCGCTGGTTCAGCTCTTCCCAATAAAAGCACGTGCGGCACTTGGCATTGCAAACCGAGGTGACGAAGAAAATCACCGTCCCCAGGCGCTTCTTGCGCCCCAGGGAATGATAGATCTTGACCAGATCGGATTTGTAACTGCCCGCCATACTGCTTGGTTCGCCCTGACGCCCTGACAAGCTTTATTTTAGCAGAACGCCCGGACTCTCAATAAACGATATCGAGCGACAGGTCATACGCCCGATGCAGGAACCCGGCGTAGCTGCCGAAGTAGGGTGAGGTCACGGTGTTATAAACGTCGCGGAAGTTGCCGTGGTCGGTGACGTTGAAGATGCGGATGGAGCCCCGCAGCAGGTGTTTGCGCACGATAGGAATGAAGGAGACTTTGAAGTCTTTGGAAGCTTGAAGATCGAAAGAAAGAAACTGCGGGAAGCGGCGGCTGTTGGGCGGCCCGACGTAGTTCTGCAACTCGTCGAAGACGGAGAAGGGAAAGCCGGAATGCCAATCGAGCAAGGGGCTGAGGGTCACGGCTTGCGGAAGTTTGAACCGTCCCCACGTGAGGACACGTTCCGGGACATTGGTGGGCAGCGTGCCGAAAAGGTTCGGCTCAATCACCGGCTGCTCATAGGGCACGTAGACGAAGGCCATGGTGTTCAGATCGCCGCGCGCCTGGCTGTTGACGTACGACATGTTGATGTCCATCTTGTCGGAAGGATGTACGCGCAAGGTGGCTTCGAACTCGTGGTAGCGCGATGCGCCGAGGTTGGAGAGCAGCAGGTAGCCGGTGGTCGGCGAGGTAACTTCCGGATTGATCGTGAAGTTGTTGTACGTACGGCTGGCCAGAAAGCTGACGCGAGCGATGATGTTGGGGCGGATTTCCTGGTCAAATTCCGTATTCCAGGTGACATTGTACGGCGTACTCCCGAGCTGATTACGGGACGGAACGATTTGTTCGCCGTTTTCGGCAAACTCTTGGTAGAAGGGGCTGTAGACGATGGGCGGACCGAGCGGCGCGCCGCTAGTGTCAAAAAGCGTGATCTGCCGGGTGGGGTTTTCCGTGTAATCGCCGGCGAGGAGCGGCAGGCGATCGTAAAAGACGCCTGCGCCCGCGCGGAAAATCGTCGAGCCTCGCTTGGTGGGAGAGAGCACCATACCGCCGCGCGGCGAGAAAGCGGCGTGCTCGCCGAGCGTCTGGCTGGAAAACCGCAAGCCGTAATCGAACGAAAGATAGTTTTTGAAAATCCAGTGGTCCTGGGCAAACTCTGCGAACTCCGAGTCGCCCGTGCTCAATAGGCCGGCAGGCCCGAAGTCGATTTCCTCCGCGAGGGAGTTATCGGCGCGTAGAATCTGTACCGGTTGGGACACATTCGTTCCCGAGTAGGCGCGGTGCACGACGTCGCCGCCGATCTTGAAGTCGTGCGCGCCGTGAAAGTGAACGCGGCGGAAGAGGTAGCTTTCCTGGATCTCCTGCTGCGCACTGGCGCGTGTCCAGCGATTGAAGGAGTTGCCTTCCCATCCGGTGGGAGTGACCATCAGATCCTGCGAGCCCTGGCCGTGCGAATAGCTGTCGAAATCGGTGAATTGCACCAGCGTGTTCAGGATGCCGCCGCCTTTGGTCAGATAATGATCCTGCGCCCCCAACGAGTAGCCGCTCTGCCCGTAATCGTCGGACGCCGTCTCAGGGATCAGGCTGTCAATGTTGTCATACTGCCGCCGGTCGGGGAATAGCTTGAAGTTGGCGGTTACAAGATTTTGGGCAGAAAAGGTGTAATAGGCGTCAGTGAAAGAGGTGAATCCCTGGCGCCGTTTTTGATTGTTGGGCCAGGCCAAGCCGCGAACGGGTTCGGAAGAGTAGTTGTAGGTGAACGCTTCAGAAAAGGTGAGCCTGGACCCAATCAAGGGACCGGAGAAATAAATGCGCGGGGAGTCGTCCTGAATTCCCACCAGATGCCCGGCTTCAAAACGGGGCGTGGGAACAAAATCATTCAATTCGTAGTCCCACTTGCTGGATGGCGCCTTGGTTTGCACGGTGGTGAGCCCGCCGGAAAATCGCCCGTACTCGACCTGATAGGCGCTTTTGAAAACGTCCACCGATTCCACGGCGTCGAGGGGAACGTCAATGGAGAAGCTGCCGGTGACCGGATCGACGGTTTCGGCGGAATCCACGAGGAGCGTTCCCTGGTTTTCAATCGCACCCTTCATGGCAAGGCGGCCATCGGGAGTGCGCACCACCCCAGGGACCAGCGGTAACGCCGCTTTGAACTTCTGTACCACCAGAGGCAGGGACTTCATTTGCTGATTGGTCATGGCCGCCGGCGGGGCGGAAGTCTGAGCGGTGGCCTTGGGAGCCTCGGCGGTCACCTCCACCTTGGTGCGCACCACCTCTTCGCGCGAAAGGACGATTTGCAGGGTGGGAACTTCTTCCTTGGCGGTGATTTGGATGCCGGTCTTGGCGACGGGTTCCAAGCCGACGGCGGCACAGGTCACACGGTAGGTGCCGGGAATCAGCCCGGTAAACTCGAATCGGCCGTTGTCGCCGGTGGTGACGGGGCGGCCCTGTTCGGGCATGGTTCGCCCTCGCAGTGTGCAGACCGCGCCGGCAATGGGTGCGCTAGTCGGGTCTACCACTTCCCCGCGAAGCGTTTGGGTGTCAGGAACGGCCCCTTGAGCGGTGTATGGGATGCCCAAGACAAACATCAGGACCAAGCCGACACGCTGGATGCGTGGCCTATCGTAGAACATCAACCATCTTGGATGCGCAACACGTTCAGCGCGTCACTTGTCGATTATACTTTGAATGCTTGCCCACGTGCCAGTGCGAATGCATCGCCAAGGATGTTATACTGGTCGTTCAGGCAAACATATCATCTCACCGAAGGAGCAGAACAGTATGGCAGCTCGAACGTCAGAAGCGGAATGGAAGGGAAGTCTTCGCGAGGGCAAGGGCACGGTGAAACTGGGAAGCGGCGCCTTTGAAGGGCAGTACTCTTTTTCGTCCCGGTTTGAAAGCGGGACGGGCACCAATCCCGAGGAATTGATTGCCGCGGCGCACGCGGGGTGCTTCTCCATGGCCCTGTCGGCCGGTTTGGGCAAAGCCGGGCACACGCCCACTCGCATTCACACCAAGGCGACGGTCCATCTTGAGAAGGTCGGCGAGGGATTCGGGATTACGCGGATTGAGTTGGATACAGAAGGATCGGTGCCGGGAATCGACGCCGCCACCTTCCAGAAATTTGCCGATGATGCGAAGAAGGGCTGCCCGGTGTCCAAGGTTTTGACAGGGGCAGAGATCACTCTGACAGCGAAGCTGGTCTGACCCCATCGTGCACTCACACCATCATCATCACCACCACGGGTTGAAAGCCACCTGGGTTGTGAAGATTGCCCTGGTGGCAACGCTGGCTTTGGTGGCGACGGAGTTCGTCATCGGGACCATGTCACACAGCCTGGCCCTGGTGAGCGATGGCTGGCACAACCTTACCGATGTTCCTTCGCTGATCCTTTCGTGGATTGCGCTGTACTTTGAGCGCCGGCCACCCGACACCCACAAGACTTACGGGTATCAGCGGGCAGGAGTGTTGGTGGCCTTCGTCAACGCCCTGCTGCTGATTGTCGTGGCTCTTTATCTTTGCTACGAAGGGTACGAGCGCATCATCCATCCGGAAGCGGTGGCATCCGGAGCCATGCTGGTGGTGGGCGTCATCGCCCTGGTCGTGAACGGCGGCATTTCCTGGGGACTGCTGACGGAACGGAGCGACCTGAACCTGCGCGCAGTGTTCATCCACAACTTGGGAGACGCGCTTTCGAACGTGGCCATCATCGCCGGGGCGTGGGTGATCCGCATGACTGGCCGCACCATCATTGACCCCGCGCTCGGGTTCCTGATCGCCGGGTTGATTCTCTGGTCAGCAGTGGGAATCATCTCCGACTCCGCCAACATCCTGCTGGAAAGCCTCCCCAAGGGCATGAGCCTGGAAAAGGTGGCGACGGCCGTGCTGAGCGTCGAGGGAGTCAAGGGGGTTCACGACATCCACATCTGGAGCCTGGGGTCCAACTCCCACGCGCTCTCCTGCCACGTCCACGTTCTTGACATGCCAACTTCGGAGTGCGAGCCCATCGCCTACCAGGTTCGCGAAGTTCTGGCCCACGAGTTCGGAATCCTTCATACCACGATACAATTTGAGCACACCCACCCGCCGGGAGAATTTCATATCTATATGCCGGAGTCGGCGCCATCTAAAGGCAAGTAGGCGGAAGGCAGGGGGCAGAAAGCAGAAGACAGTTGGCAGTTGGCAGAAGGCTGAAGGCTGAAGGCTGAAGGCTTAATCCTTACTCGGAAGATGTTGCCCTGATTCGCGGAGACCTCTAGACCTCATCTCCCACCAAGCTGCCGAAAATCTGAAAATAATGTCGCAGGCGTTTCCAGCCCCAAAAGGGGCGAACGAACACAGCCCAGGCCAACGGCCTGGGTCAAGGCGTACCCGTCGTCGATGCCCGCCCAGCCCTGAAGGGGCGACATAACTGTTTGGCCCTCCACATCCGACCGTCGTCAAAACGTCAATCATGACGGCCCCCTGTGCCTGACTGGCTGCGGCGAACGTATTTAGCCCTTACAGGGCTTGGTGCTAGCGCCTCTACTCAACCCAGGCCGTTGGCCTGGGCTTTGTTAGTTCGCCCCTTCGGGGCTTGTCACTTGCCGTCCGCAATCGGGACTTTGGTGAGAAAAGCGGGCCGGCCGGGCTAATCCGGCACCGATAATTGCTACATTCGACGCGATTCCGCCCCCTGCGCGCTGTTTGTTGCTTTCTGCCTTCCGCCTTCTGCCAACTGCCTTCAGCCAACTACCTACCGCCTACTGCCCACTGCCTGCTGCCTACTGCCGACTGCCTCCTGGCCTTTGACTTCCGCCAAGTCACAGACTATTCAATCCGGCCCCCGGCCGGTGGCTGGGCTGCCTACTGCCTACTGCCTACTGCTTTCTGCCTCCTCTCTACCGTCTACCGCTCGTTCCCTGCTTGACTTGCGTGCAAGGTGGGCATAGGATTCCCCCATGCAAACGCCTGCGGTCCGTCGTCCGGCCGTAGCCGGGCGCTTCTATCCTGCCAAACCCGAGACGCTCACGCGCCAGCTTGACCAATACCTGGCTGCGGACACGTCTGCGCCGCCGAAGATGGACGCCGCCTTTGGCTGCGTTGTCCCCCACGCGGGTTACATGTATTCGGGCCAAGTCGCCGGAGCGGTTTTCCAGCGACTGCCGGCCCGCGCGAGTTACATCATCCTTTGCCCCAATCACACCGGCCGCGGTGAGCCCCTGGCGATCATGTCGCAAGGCGAGTGGGTGACGCCCTTGGGCTCGGTGCGGGTTGACGCGGAATTGGCGGCGCGCCTTCGCCAATCGTGCCGCCTATTGATGGAGGACGCCAAGGCACACGAAGACGAGCACGCCATTGAAGTGGAACTTCCATTCTTGCAGCGCACCGTCGAGAACTTCACCTTCGTGCCCATCGCCATTGGGGTAAGCCGTTTTGCGGCCCTGGAAGCCCTGGGGCACGGCATCGCTCAGGCGCTGAAAAATTCGGCAAGCCCGGTGCTCGTCGTTGCTTCCAGCGACATGAACCACTACGAGCCCGATGATGTGACGCGGGTGAAGGATCGAAAAGCTATTGACCGGGTCCTGGCCCTGGATGCTACAGGCTTGTACGAGGTGATCCACAAGGAAGAGATTTCCATGTGCGGCTATGGGCCGACGGTCGCGATGCTCACCGCGGCGAAAGACTTGGGCGCTACCGCTGCGGAATTGATTCGCTACTCGACGTCGGCCGACACGAGCGGCGACGCCAGTTCCGTCGTCGGATACGCCGGAATCGTCGTGTCGGGGAATTAGTGGTGCCCGCCGCCACCGCCGCCACCGCCATGGCTTCCCCCTGCCGAGCCTCCGCCCACGTGGCTTCCGCCGCTTTGGCCTCCGCCCCCATGAGTGTATGAGCTCCCGTTTGAGCCGCTAGGCGCTGGCCGGGTGGTATTGCCATGGTTTGCAGGAGACGCGTACGTCGAGGGGCCGCCCCACGGCGAGGCAGTTGCTGACCGGTTCGTACTCGTACCCACGACGGGGTTCGGTTCGCCGCGCCCCTGACTTCCCGCAGGTTGGCCTTCATACCCGCGGCCCTCGACGGGCACCGGTTGCACCGGCCGGGAATTGCTAGTGGGCGTCGTGGTGGAGTTCACCGTCGCGGGCCAAGCAGGCTGGCTGGGCGGCGTTGTGACGCGACCGCTGTTGACGTATCCGTGGTGTTGCGGGTCGTAGGTGATCGTGGAAGCCGGTGGCACGGCAACTCCATACGAAACCGCCGGACCCGCGAGTTTGGCTCCCATCGCGGGGGAGATCCCAGGTTCTCGAACCCTCTCGCCGGAAGTGGGGTTGAATCCCAGCATCGCATTGGACGTCAGCAAGCCGCCGTTGCGGAAGGTCGAAGTGCTGACCACTCCGCCGCCACAGTTGGTCGCGCAGGCGTTCCCACTCTCCTTGATGTGACGAGGCGTCCAGCCGACCCAGTTCGAGCCATGGAACCACGTCACCTGGGCGGGCGACCAATTTCTCAGGCTACCGGGGAACCACACCCATCCTCTCGCCGGGACCCACTCCCAGCCGCCAAAGTGGTAGGGCAACCAGCCCCAGGGTTCGGCGCCCACCCACGTGTAGCCCCATCCGGGGTACCAGCACCACTGGCCCATGGTGTAGGGCGACCAGCCAGCCGCGACCGTCGCGGGAGTCCAGCCGTAGCCCCAACCGGGCACGTCGTTCCATGTACCGTACTGCAGCAAGTCGTTCCACCCGTAAGGCATTCCTCCGGCCTCGTCGCCGTAGGTGTTCGGGGGCGGCGCGTTGTTCGGCAGTTGCGCGTGGGCCTCGCGGTCGTCCACCCAGTTGTCCCAATCATCCTTGGTAATGCCCTGGGAAACAACCGTTGGGTCGCTGGTGCCCGGTTGCAACAACAAGACGGAATCTTTTTCGATCGTCGAGTTTCCCGAACTGCTTTGAACTTCCACCGATCCTTCGAACACTTCGACCCGTTGAGCACCCTTGTCGACATCGACGCGGAACTCCGTGCCTCCCGCCGCAAGAATCGTGCTGTAGGGCGTGCTGACCTGGAGTGATTCCGCTGCACGGGCGGTGAGCGGGTGAAACGTGGCGTAGCCTTGACGAAGATCCACGCGGTTGACCATGCCACCGTCGGGAGCCAGTTCCAACTGCGTGAGGTCGAGCAAGGACTGTTCTCCCAGCCGGATGGTGCCGCCGTTTTCAAACTGGATCTCGGCAAAGCTGCCGCCGCCGGTGGCCAGCTTGAAGCCTTCCTGAAGAGGCGTGTTTACCGGTGCTTCCGCCCAAGCCGGCACATCCGGCCGCTGCACCGTGACGTCGCCCTCAATGAAGCTCAGGCGAACAACGCGCGCGCGCGAGTTTTCTTGGGCGCAGACCATGCCGCCTGCGATTGCGGTTATGAACCCTGCTGTGACGATTTTCAGTGCGAGTGAGAGTGGAGTGCGGGGTCTCATTAGCCACCTCCCTGTCTTCAACCGGTTGGCTTCTTCCCCCATGTTACACCTACCTAGACGATTTCCACCGTGCGAAGGTTGCATTGAACATCTACTTCTGTTGGTTAACGTTGCGCATAATCTCCTGGGCGCGGGCCTGGGCAAGATGCAGAAAGTGCGGATTGCTGGAGATTTGCTCGAGGGTGGGGAACAACAGCGAGATCTCGGCCAGGTTGTGATCCGCTATTTCCTCCTGGATTTCGGCCAGGGTCTGGGGCAGGCTCAGGTGGTCGAACCTCATGTCGTATTGAAGCTGGGTAATGTGCTCTTCGACATTACCAATCTTCTCAAACATCTCCGTGATTTGCTGGGCGGTACGGTTCTCCGTGTAGTTGTATTGCACGCGGCGTGTTTCCCGGCCGGACTCGTAACTCAGTGTTTTCAGTCCCATGTTGGCCACTTTGCGGTGGCTGTCAAAGTCGACGGACTGGAAGTTGTTTACGTCCGCTGCCAGCGAGAAAATTTGCGCGGTGGTGGCGGCGGATATTTGCAGGGGGCGGGGAGAGGGCGGTTCATCCAATTTATGCGAGTCGTACGTCCCTTTTCCGTTGGCGTCGATACTTAACGCCATGTACTCCGGCGAACTGCCCTTGAGAGTTTTGGTAAAGGTAATCCGGGGAGGATCCGCGCTCCCCTGTGCCCGCAGCGTGGCATCGTGCGAAACCAGCGCCAGCGAGGCAATCCCCACGCTTAGCGCCAACAGAAAATAACCTTTGGTCCTGGACGTTATGGTGATCCTACCTCCTGGCGGAATGAGGCGTTCCCCGCGGTTACTTCGCCTGCGCCTGAGTGAGGGCGTTGAGCTCCGATTCGTCGATGTCAAAGTTGGCGTAGACGTGGGACACGTCTTCGTGGTCTTCCAATTCATCCATCAACCGCAACATCTGGTCGGCCTGCTTGCCGGTGAGTTTGACGTAATTCTGCGGCACCATGGAGACTTCCGCCGCCGCGGGAATGATCTGCGCGGCCTTGAGATGGTCCACCACGCTCTGGAACTTTTCCGGGGCGGAGAGGATTTCCCAGTTGCTGCCGTCGTCGTTCATGTCGTCCGCACCGGCTTCCATGATGAGGTCCAGTAACTTCTCCTCGTCCGCCTTGCCCTTCTCCACGACCACGTAGCCCTTCTTGTGGAACATCCACGCCACGGAGGCGCCGAAGGCCCCGCCGTGCTTGGCGAAGATATGGCGAATTTCCGAGGTGGTGCGGTTCTTGTTGTCGGTGGTGACTTCCACGATCATGGCGGCGCCGCCGGGGCCGTAAGCCTCGTAAATGCCTTCTTCAATGGTGACGCCAGGAAGTTCCCCGGTACCTTTCTGGATGGCCCGCTTGATGTTATCCGCCGGCATGTTTTCGGCCTTGGCTGCCTGAATGGCCGTGCGCAGCCGGGGATTGGAATCCGGATCGCCACCGCTGATGCGGGCAGCGACCGAAATTTCCTTGATAATCTTGGTGAAGATCTTGCCGCGGCGCGCGTCCGCCGCGCCCTTCTTGTGTTTAATGGTTGCCCATTTGGAATGGCCTGACATATGAGAGCCGTCCTTTCAATTTTATTGCGTCGCACCCCATGGCAACCCGTGCGCAAAACGGAGTGGGGTTGCACGAAAATGACCCAAACGCAGGCCAAATGTTAACACAAGCCCCCGCCAGAAAGCTACGCGCTCGGCATCGAGGGTTGCCCTTCAAGATTCCTAATGGATCAGCCCGACCTCCAGCATCTCGCCCTGATTCGCCTGGTTCCTGGCAGGATGGTAAGTGACTTTGGCGTGCTGGCCTTTGATGTCGGTGCAAGGGTTGAGATTTCCCACGGGCGTGAAATCGAGAGCGGCGTAGGGAATCTTGAAGTAATTGTCGGTGAACAGTTGCAGCACCGCACCCGGGGCTGCAAATGTGAGCTCCAGGGTTGACGCGCCGTAACACGAAACCTCTCTGATGATTCCCTGAGCGATCTTCCGTTCCGGCGAAAGCTCCGGGCGTGGGGGATGAGCGCCGACTTCGGTCCCGGACGCGAGCGCCGTTTCGGCGCCAGGAGGAGAGTCGTCTCGGTGGCGCAATACCGGCGGGTTGGTGGCTGCCTGATCGTTCACGCCACCGCGCTCGCTCAAACTGCCAGCCGTTGCAGGTTGGCTCGGCACGCTTGCTCCTGCGGCGGCCTCAGCCTGTGCCTGCTTGAAAGCTTCCTCGCGCTCCTTTGTCCGCTTCAGGAACTCCTGGTACTGTTCAAGGTTGGAGAGAACGGCAGCCGCCTCCGATTCTTCCTCCATGGTTTTAGCCATGGTGGTCGCAATCCGAGCCACGCGGACGGCGTCATCCGCCCGGCCCATCATTTGCAGCACCTGCGCGCTGGTTAGCCGGTAATGCACGTCGCCCGGCTCAATGGTGACGGCGGTCAGGACCATGGCGTAAGCTTCCTGAAGGTTCTGGTGACGGGAGGCCAGCAGCCAGCCCAACGCCGAATAAGCCGGGGCAAAATCGGGTGCCATCGCGATGTCCGCGCGCAGGCTGGCTTCCGCCTTCGCCGCCGCGTCATCGTCCAGCCTCCCTTTCAGCAGGCTCACCGCATAGAAATAGTTGGCCAGGCAACTGTGAGAATTGAGGGCGACGGCCTGCGAATACCATTTCGTTGCCTCTTCTGTTTTTCCTTCCTGGCTTAGGAGATCTCCCATGCCTTCGTGGGCGGCAGCCAGCTTGGGGTCCTCCTTCAGGGCTTGCTCCAGCATCTCCTTGGCTTCGCGGTAATGGTGATCACGGGCCATGAAGTCCGCTCGCAACGCCAGCGATTCGGCTTCGGAAGCCGGCTCTGCCTGGAAAGCTTTGGCGTCAATCCCCGGCGGGGCGTTCATGCGTGCGACGGTGAAAGCAAATTGCCCGATGTATTGGTTCAGTTCGCCCTCCAGCGTTTTCACATCTCCAATGCTGCGCGCCGCTGCGTCTTCGGCGGCCACGCCCTTGCCCAGCAGGGTGAAAAAGTCATTGGTGCGATGAGTGTTCTCCCGCCAGTCGCGCGTGATCAGAAAATGCGTGAGAACCCACGATTGCGCATAGAAGATGGAAGTCTTGTTTTCCTCATGGTAGTAAGGAGAGGAAGCATTCACGGCAAACAGCGTGCGAAGCGGAAGAGGATGCTCCTGCTTCAGCACGGCGAGATTGGAGGAACTGGGAGCTCCCACCATCACCCGGCTGCCGTCAATGCGCGTGTTGCCGTAGAACTCAGCCAGGCCCTCCACCAACCAGAGCGGCAGTTGCGATGCCGCGCGGCGAGTCAGGTAATGAACGTACTCGTGGTAAACGGGCTCGAACGGCTCGTCCGCATCCTGGTTCATAGTCACATCCAGCCGCAGGGCCACGTAGTTCTTCTCCGCGCTTCCCAGGTACATGCCGGCAGGATGGCTTGATCCCTTCGTCGCCCACCACTCTGGCAACAACGTTTTCAGCGTTGCCTCGTCGCGCGCCGCAATGATCGTTACCGGCTCGCCGCTGGTTGAAGCCTGCAGGTGGAAGAATTGGCAAAAGACGGCGCGAATCATTTCGAATTGATAGGCGACACGCCGCCCTTGCTTTTCGTTGGCGTTGGTGACAACCAGGAAGTTGGGGCTGCGTACCTTGACCCAGACCTCCGGCTTCGTCGCGGGGGAGGCGCCGGCCGTGATCGCCAGCGCCAGAGCGAAAAAGACAGCGCGCGCAGGACGTGTCCGCATGGGGCCTATATATACCTCGCGGAGGCGGGAGTCAACGGCGGCGAACGTCTTGCCCTCCGGCAACCCATACAGACGGATCCGCACGTGCTGGGGTGGGATTGCGCGGATTCCGAGACCATCGTAGGTTTACAATTTCAGGCTCACGCGGCGATAAGGGATGATGGTGACCGGGCCGATCAGTCCCGACGCCGGCAAAGGCTGGAAATTCTTTTCATGCCGCTCCCATTCCGTGGTTCCCTCGTGATACAGGTCTGCGGTAAGCCCATAATGCGGTGCCAACTCTTCGGGAACGGGCGGAAGTTGGCTCATCCCTGCGACGTAGTTGATCAGGGTATTCGTCACCAGCACTTGCAGATGGTTCTGGCCGGCGCGCATAGCCTGCGTCACATCGAGCCGGTAAGGTTGCATCCACGCCACCCCGGCATTATGGCCATTCAGAATAACCTCCGCCACATTCCCTACCGTTCCCAGTTCTAGAGTCAGCAGCAGATTTTCATCGACGTAGGATGGCGGTAGATCGAAGTCCGCCTCATACGCGCCCGTCCCAGAGAAGTGCGCGGTACGAGGGTTCTCCGTCCAGGACGCGAGCCCGCGCACCGGGCTTTGGTAGGTCTCAAAGCCATGGCCCTCGAGCCTCATTTTCCATTCGCCGCCCACTGCCAGCGGCGGTGGCACATCGCTGACTGCTACCGAGGCGGTGCGCGCTGTGCCATTCGCCACCAAGTTCACCCGCGCCTGGCCATTGCCGGCGGCCAATCCTCGCACTTGTCCTGGCGACAGTTCCAACACCTGTTCCAGGTTGGTCTGGGTGGCATAGAGCGGCCGTGCGCCCGGGCGAAACATCAGCAGCGTGGACGCCCATGGCGGCAGGTCCAACGGAATGCTTACACCCTTTTCGTCCGGCTGATAAACGAAAACCGGGTCGATGTCGCCCGTGTAGGGATTCCACTGCTCGGGAACCTTGCCGGGCACGCGGAACTTCACCGTCGTTTTGATGGCGGCGGGTTGAAGGTTGGTCACAAAGTAGAGATCATTTTCTCCCAGCCGGCGGTGCAGGAAGGTGAGGCCGTTGCTCACTTCCGGCATCGCGAAGTCCGGCGCAAGGTGTTCCCGCAGTATCGAGAGCAGCGCTTGCTGCGGGGCCGTCAACGTCGGAGTCGGTTCGTAGGGGCGTGGACCCGGGCCGAAGTTTCGCTGCGTGATTTCGTAACCCGGAATCTTGTAATCGCCAAGGTGGTAAGTGCGGCCGCCTCCCGGATGAAGTCTCCCCTGCCCGTCGGAGCCGAACAACTCCGCGACGAGTTTTTTGACGGCGTCATCGCCCGCTACGTGGTCGTGAAGGCCGACTGACGCGGAAGCCAACTCATCGAGGGCAATCACGATGCCTCCGGCCTGAACAAACTTCCGAACAAACTCCAGCGTCGCCACCGGCAATGCTCGCGCGTTCGGCAATATCAGGAAGCGATAGACGAGATTCCTAACCTTGATCGATCCCGCTTCTGCCCGCGCCCGGTTCTGAAGCACCTCATCATTGACGGGATCGAAATCATAACCGTTAGCCACCAGAGTCTTGGCGATGTCGCCAAAGGGCATGATGCGCCGCTCGTCGCCGAAGAGCACTTTTTCCGTCCACACGGTTGCCTGCGGCGAATAGAGGAGAACGTCGGCCACAAACTCTCCCTGGCGCAGCAGGAGACAGCAGCGGCTGATGTACGACGTGAGGCAGTGGTAGTACTTCCACCACGTGTTCCAATGGCTGATGCGGTTCGCCCACGGCATGTCCCGCGACGGCGCGACGTGCATTTCCGGTGAATAAATGTAACCATGATTGTAGAATTGCGTCACGCCGTCGCGCAGGAAGGCGTCGGTGGCGATTTTCATTTCCTCCAGTGTGGTGCGGTAGCGCTCCATGTGAATGAATGTGTAGGCTTCCGCCGATACGATTTCGCGCCCGTAGAAATGCGCTCCGGCGGCGACGGACTTGCGCGGGTCCGCCACCACCTCAAAGCGCGCAGTGGTGACTTCCATTTCCGGGCGCGGCGTCACCCCTGCCCCCTGGATCAACTCCTCGGTGAAGCGGTAATAGGGCTGGATCCGGGCCGCCGCGTTATGCTCCGCGCACCACTCGATGAAGGTTATAAACATGGCGTCAAGACCCAGCCAGCCGAGAAAGTCATTGACGTCGTAGCGAATCTTGGGCGTTAGCTCTCCGATGTCCCACCAGATGGCGGGCAAGTAAGGTGCCAGGTCGTAGCCCTTGCAAGCTTTGAATTGTTCCAGCGCGGCGTAGCTCCAGTGAATCGTCTGCGGAAGCACCATGATCTCAAAACTGTCGCAGAAAAAACTGTCCACCGTTTTGCCGAACTGGGGGCCGAAGGCGTCATAGAAAGCGCCGCCCAGATACTCGCAGTAATTCCTCATCGCCTCTTTGCTGAAGTGGTCCACGGACCAGTGCTGCGGCGTGAGATTCTCCGTGGTGGCGTTGCGCTCTCCCGTGTACTTGAGGCGGAACACCATGACGCGCCACTGGCCCGTGGGAATCTGCCAGCGCAAACGGCCGTGCTCGAGCTTGTTGGTCAAGTCCACCAGCGACGCTCCGTCCAGGCGATCCCCCGTGACCTGGGCAGCGACTACGGCCAGAACTTTGTTTTCATCCGGCGCCTCCGAACGAAAATCAGGGTCCAAGGAAGAATGCACTCCGGCCGGAGGCTTGTACTCGGGCAATTCCTGGTTGAACTCCCCGGGACCCTGGACGTCCATCCAGCCCTGCGTCAGCACCTTGCTGCGCTGCGTGGGAGGCACCCAGAATCCACCGAATCGCCAGCCTGCTCCGAAAGTGACCGCTACTTCCATGTCGCGCCGCGCGGCTTCCTGAATGGCGTACTTCACCATTTCCAGGTATTCGGGCGAGAGATAGGGAATGTTGCCCTCGGCATACATGATCCAGGGAGCCATGATCTCCACCCCGCCCATGCCCTGCCGATGCATTTGCTCCAGTTGCCAGGCAATGCCGTCGCGCGTCACCGCATTGCCGGGCCACCACCAGCGCGTATGCGGTCGAAACGTGCGCGAGGGACTGCTCCAGCCCGATTTCAAGGCATCTGTTTTGGGGGAAGCTTCGGCGGCGAAAATCAGGTTCCTATTTCCGCGCATGCCCAAGCTTTCATACAGAGTCGCGCATGCCCCGGCCTTCCCGACGTCGTTCAGAAATTCTCTTCGCGTGGTCTTCATCGCTTTCCTCCCTGGCTCGCCACTTTTTCTTGCCCAGATTTTAAGGCAATTCTGGCAAAGTGCGGAAGTGAGATTGCAAGGGTCATCTGAAGGCTGGCGGAATCCCCTGCGAATTCTCGGATTGACATACCCGCGGCCGCGCGTCGCGGGGTGGCGCATACATCGTCGTGTATGTATGCGACCGGGGCCGATGCCTTGCGACCCGGAGAAGCCGGCGCTCATTGCAGGCGATCCGTCGCCAACTCGGAACGATCCTCCGGAGCGGCATTGGCGCAGCCTACCCCCAAGGGGAAGTGCCGCATACCTACAAATCTATGGATGCGCCACCCTATCATGGTGCGGTTTGTCTCCAACTCGCGACCATCTTGACGGTTATGTCGCCTTGTCGGAAGCTGGCCACCGCCGGCGACAGGCAGTTCGCCCCAAAGGGGCTACCGCCAGGATGGCGCCACCACGGCCCCATGTAGGACAGCGCGCATTTTTCGCTTGACAAACGGCCCCGGATATGATACTCTAATTCGGTGGCTAATGAGATTTCAAAGTGAATGTCCCATCGCCGCGGCCTGCTGCCTTCGCAGTACGGCACCATCCGAGACCGAAATCCGCGTAGCCGCTTCGCAGGATCGTCTAGCCGCCAATCTGTCCACCCTGCCGGCCCACCAAGCCCGAAAAATGAAAAATCAGTGAAAGAACCCGATGAGTTATTGAAAACAAGCCACTTAGAAAATGACAGAATGCCCGATGCCGATGAGTTTATGATTCAGAAGGACTTAATCACTGTTGCGGCACGTTTTCGGCCATTTTCCAGCTATCTCGCTGAATCCTGGCCGGTTGGCTTGATTCCCGGCCCCTCGATGGAAATCCATCCAATGCAATTCCTGCTGAAATCGTGTCAAAAATGGGGAATTTGAGGGCTTTTTTGACCCGCCTTGCGGCAGCCGCTCTAGCCTCGGGAGCCGCATCCCGGCGTCAGCCGGCGTAGCGCCGCCCTCAACGTCGGCGCCAAGGTAGACGCATTTTCTTAAGGCAATGCTATTTGTCCCGCTTGCCGCTCGCTCGCCGGGACTTCGGCTGAATCTTGCTCTGGAGATTCAGCGCCACGGCCGCGCGGATGAGATCCTTCAAGGCCGCCTCATGGATCTTGTCGCCTTCGTGGATGTCGATGGCGCGCCGGACATTTCCTTCGAGACTGGAGTTGAATAGACCGGCAGGGTCCGCGAGTGCCGCTCCCCTGGCAAAGGTCATCTTGACGGCGTTCTTGTACGTCTCTCCCGTGCACACGATGCCGCCGTGGGACCAGACCGGCGTTCCGGGATTCGTCGGTTTCACCCACTTCCACTCTTCCACAATCTCCGGGTCGGCCGCGTGGATGATCTCGCGCACTTTCGCGAGCGTCTTCCCGCGCCAGTCCCCAAGCTCCTTGATCTTCTCGTCGATTGATGCCGAGGCAGATTCCACCGCAACGGGTTTCTTCATTTATACCTCCAGCTTTTACACTTAATTTAGCTGCGCACAGCGTAACCTGCAACCTCCGAAAGTTTGACTCGGTTGTGGAGCGTGCGCGCGCATTGCGCTCCGAGATCATCGCCGAGCCCCACGTCAACCCGGCGCCCCAAAATCGAGAAATATGGCTCCGCGACCCCGACGGTTATGTGGTGGTGATTGCCAGTCCCGATGGCGAGTCCGGTTTGTAACCTCTGCGCCGGGGGCAGGGTAGACTCTCGCATCTCAGCGCGTTTGCGGCTTTCCCCCTGCCACGACCCGCAGTTCTGGGCTTTGATCGTCGTAGCCGCATGTTCACAAAAATCCGGGCTGCATCCCGCTTTCGCAAGCGAGCCTTGCCCGCCTCAGGCGGCTGCGGCCACGGCCTCCGATTGCTGGGCGGACTTGGGGCGAACCAGCCACGCCAACAGGATGATACAGACCACGCCGCACGCCGCCAAAATGGCCGTTGTCCCGGCGGCAACCTTCAAACCGTATTCCTCCGTCAGTTTTCCCAACATGGGATAGGAGGCTGCCATCATGATGGCGCTGATGAGTTGTCCGATCGCCACCCCAACGCAAACGCCGCGCGCCGGCAGGGCGTCCGCGACGGCCACCATCAATATCACGGTGCATCCCTCAAAGGCGGCCATGACCGCGGTGGAGGTTAGTGCGGGATGACCTTCAAAGATAAAGATTCCCCCAGCGCTGGCGACGGGCATCACCAAACCGAAAAGTGTCAGGAGCATTGCCCGGGATTTCCACGCGGTGATTCCGCGTTGTACCATTGCCCAAGCGGCGCCTCCGGCTGCCACCGCGCCTACTGAGCTGGCTACCGCGTTGAAGTGCCACATCGATGCGTGCAGTCCCAACCCCTGCATCGACAGCATCGGCAGCCAGGTTTGCGCGAAAACATAGAGCGGCGGGAGCGTTAAGGATCCCACAGCCAGCGTTACGACCGTAACGACGGCGAAACTGGAGACTCCCTGCGAAACGCCCTGCACCGGACGCCTCCACAAGACCCAGAATAGCGCTGCCGCAATTGCGGGGGGAGCCCCGGCGAGCATGGTGGCGGTTTGCCATCCCATTGCCGCCGTCACATGCGGCTGCACGGGCAACCAGAGAAGCGAGAGGATTGAAAATGTGGCAAGAAGGATGCCGATCGCCAGGGGCCGCAGGGTGGAGGGAAAATATTCGCGGACTGACTGGATGGCGGCCGGAAATGTGCCCCCGGCGAACAACCCCAATACCGCCCGCTGGGCTATCAGCCCGCCAAAATTGGAGACCAAACCCGAACCGAGTGCGGCCAGCGACACTCCCACCATGGCCGCCACCAGTCCCCAGCGGGTCCCGCAGAGGGCCGTGACCACGGTCATCACCAGATAGCCCGCCATCAGGCCAAACATATAGGTTGAGAAGACGATGCCAATGCTCTCCGAGCTCAAGTGCATTTGCTCGCTCACCTTGTGCGCGTACCAGGACAATTCCATGACTTGAAGCTGCTGAGCTGCGATGGCCAACACCAGGATCAGGAGCGCCACCCAGGCTTTCCCCAGATCATAGACTTCGTCGCCCGCCGGGGGTTCCTCCGGCATCGCGCCATGCTCCAGCATTCGCGCCAGGCTGGAAATCCGTGCCCAAAAAATTATCCAGCAGACCATGCCCGCAAGCCCGGTTAGAATGCCGACGATGGGAATGATGGAAGTCACTGCCAAGACGCAATAAGCCAGGCCGACGCCCCGTCCATAGTCATCCTGCGGGGTCTGGCGAAACTCAAATTCACGGCGCAACGAGTCGGCGACGCGCGAGACCACAAAGAAAATCCAAACGAAGTTAAACAAGGGGATGAAACAGAGCCACACGGAGCCCGGCTCCATCAAGCGGTTTTGCGGCGCGCAAAGCCGTAGGGCGCGCTGCAGGCTGAGAAGAAACAAGACGGCGGCAACGATTGAGGCTACCACCACCACTCCATAAAAAACCACAGCGAGGACCGCCATCTCCGGACCCATGTCACGATTCCTTCCGTCAGGCGAGATTTACCGCGTCGATTTTTAAAATGAGGGCGCCCGGCCAATTTCAGGCCGCGGGCGTTAAGACTTGCGCTCCATCTTGCGCCGGGGATCAGTTGGCGCCGGCGGACGTGTAGAAAAGGCGCTTCAGCGGAGCGCACTCTATCACCCTTCAACACTCGTGTCGAGGCAGGAAGCAAGTCGGCGGGGAGCAAGTCCGGGCAGCGACGCAGTTTGGGGTAGCGGCGGTTTGATGCCGCCCAACCCCACGCCTCCGGGCCATCGTCGTGCGGCCGGCCGTTCAGCCGGTGCGTCGCCCGCTGCCTGATTTGGTGGCATACGGCAGCACAAACAAGTACAGACCGGTGAACAGAAGCAAGGCGAGCGGGAGTACCGCCAACAGGCCCAGCGAGGCGGTATATTTTTTCTCTGCCACGGCGACGCCGTTGACGATGACGGCAACCGTAAAGGCCATGGACAGCCAGCGGTGGGTCTGACGAATCCATTTGTTCCAGTTCAATGGGACCTCCTCTTGTCTTGCGATCCACCTCGATTCACGACTTTTGATCCGCCTGCGGCGGCCAGTTGGGCGGTTCAACGCCGAACTGCCTGGCGTACTCGGCGTTCAATCGCTGCCAGCCGAACTTCATGGCCTCGGGGCCAACGATGCGGCCGAGGGGAGTTCCGCTGAGAAGGCGATCCAGAACATCGAAACAAATATGCCATCCGGCGGCGCCCATGGAGATGAAGCGGCGACCGATGTTGATCCACAGCGTCAGGCGCGTGCCGCCACCCAGGGCTTCGAGTTCCCACCGCAGATCGAACCCACCCCAGTTGTACTCAAGCGCCTTGGGAGCATCGGCTCGCGTCACGGTGGTTTCAGTAACACGCGGCGTGGGCGCTCCCACCGTGGTGAGCTTCACCGTGGCTCCCACCGTACCCAGGCTGCTGTCGGAGTCAAAGGGCGCCCATTCGCGCAGATGCGCCGGGTCGGTCAGCGCCTGCCAGACTTTCTCCGGCGCGTGGCGCAGTTCTCTGGTGAGGATCAGCGTCCACTTCTCTCCGTCCTTTTGCACCTGCGCCCCGGCGGCCGGACCCGGTGCGTATTGCTCGCGATGGGTCATCTTCTTCTCCTTGCTGAACGGCTGTCCTTACCAGCGTGCCAGTTGGGTGATCTGAATGACGTTGCCGCAGGTGTCATTCAGCATGGCAATGGTCGCGTAGCGCACGTCGGTGGGCGCCATCTTGAACTCGCCGCCGCGGCCCTGGATGCGCTCATGATCGCCCTTGACGTCGTCGGTGAAGAACATGGCCGCGGGCTGGCTCTGTTCAAACATCGCCTGCTGATAGGCTTTGGCCGCGGGGTTGTTGTTCAGCGCCAGTTGCAGCTCCGTGCCGTCCGGCTCCTCGGATGAGGCCACCGTGAGCCAGCGAAACGGCCCCTGGCTGAAGTCGGCCTTCTTCACGAAGCCCAGCACTTCGGTATAGAAGCGCAGGGCCTTGTCCTGGTCGTCCACGTAAATGCTGGTCAGTTTGATTTTCATTTCGTTTCTCCTTTGTCACGTTGGCGGTAGGGGCCGAGTCGTCTTTTTCCTGTCTTGCTTCTCGTTGGTGTTGACTGATCCATGCGGTCGAGGTGGCGTTCCAGAGCGTCCACATGGGCGGACCAGAACCGGCGGAACGGCGCCAGCCAGGCTTCCACCTCCTGAAAGGGTTCCGGTTTCAGTCGGTAGAGACGGCGCTGTGCGTCCACCGTGGATTCCACAAAACCGGCCTCGCGCAGCACGCGCAGGTGCTTGGACACGGCCGGCTGCGGCATGCGAAGTTGACGCTCGATCTCTCCCACCGACTGTTGGGACGAGACCAGCAGGCTCAATATCGCGCGGCGGTTCGGCTCCGCTATGATTTCGAAAACAGATGCCACTTTCTTTGTATACCCTGCAGAGCATATACGTGTCAAGGCATATTAAGGCAGGAGGGCACAGGTGACAGTTTCCGCCGGCGTGCGGGGATGCGCTGTCCGATGGGTTTTTGGCGGGTGAGATTTAGGCGGAGGTGTCCGTCAGCCGACGGACACCTCCCCGCTCCCGGACCTCCCGGCTACCCGCTTTTGCGTCGGGCCGGAGCAGTCCGGTCGTTCCTTCCCTTCGCAGATCAGGCGGTCTTCACCACCCGGATGAGCGCGAGAAGAACAATTGCACCTACCACGGCGGCGGCGATGGAACCGAGCAGGCCGTGCGCGTAAACGTCGAACCACCCCAGGATGTGGCCGCCCACCAGGGCCCCAAGGACGCCCATGATCATGTCGCCGAGGAGCCCAAAACCTCGTCCGCCGGTGATCAGGCCAGCTAGCCAGCCGGCAACGACCCCGACAAAAAGAAACGCCAGAACGCCCATAGTCGCCTCCCTCCGCTTATTTGAATTCCGCAGCCGCCCGGTCGTAAGCCTGTTGCAAATCCTTGACTGCGGCATCCAGTCCGGGCTTCATATCCTGCCAGGCCTTCTGGCTGGATTTTTCGAGCGTTTCACACTTTTGCTCGGCAAGGTCGCGCTTCTGTTTCAGTTCCGCCATCTGTCGGTCAAATCCCTTTCGGAGCGAATCGGTTTGCCTGGGAGCCTTCGCCTGAAGGGCTGTTATCTCCTGGCGCAGTTGCCGGAGTTCGTCTTCCACTCCCTTTTGGTAATGCTCCCGTTGCTGGTTAAGTGTTTCTGCCGTCGCGTCGCCGCTCGCTCCCGGCGCACTCGCACGCAAATTGCAGGGCAGCGACACAAACAAGACAAGGGCCGCAGAGCAGGGTGGCGGTTGTGACTGTTCTTATTTTGCGGATACCCATGAGACTGATCCTCCTTTCCCAGCGCCTACGCGCCGGCACCAACGGACGGGAAAGGACGCAGGTTGGCTTCCGTTTCGCGCGAAACCCGCGAAATCTAGTGTTTACACGCGTTTACCGTGTGCGCCGGAAGGAGGCATTCCCATCGGGAGGAGGTAATATTTTCCAGCCAGTTGTAAAGGAGACGGGCGGGACAGACACTCAGGACTTACGAAGGATTCCCGCCGCCAGGCTCACCTCGTAGCGGTCCGCCGAGGAGTGTCTGTGGGAAACCCACAGACAATATGTCCCTCGTTCGCTCATACTTCCTATCTCTACCAGCCGCAGAGGCGGCAGTCTCTGGTCTCTTGAAGGGGCGGAAGCCAAGTCCCATTTGACCGCGGTAACTTCTGACATTGATCTCGCAGCATTGATACCTTTCGCGAGAATCTGCGCTTAGGGCGTTTTCGGAACCAGAACGGACGCTTCCGCAGCCGTCCATCATGGGCGAGGCGACATCTGGGGCCGTCCACCCCTCGTGTCACCATCTCTCTCCCCACGGAATCGCTCTCCGCGGCTCGGAATTTGGTCTGAACCGGGCATTTCATATCGCCAAAACCGGTCATCACCGTCAGCCGTCTGCCCACAGAGAAGGAACTGCCAGTGGAGCAATAATCGATGGGTGCGAACAATGGTTACCTACTGTATGTGGGCAACCTGAATTCCCAAATGTCCGATTCCGAACTGAGGGCGATTGTCGAACCCTTTGGAACGGTCACTAGCGTCCATGTAGTCAGGGACGATCTGACGGGCCAATCCCGTGGCTACGCTTTCGTAGAAATGTCCGAAGGGGGCCGGGCAGCGCGGGCGGTTGCGGAATTGAACGGGAAAAGGATTGATGGGCACCGCCTCGTTGTCAGGCCATTGTTCCGATCTAAGGAATATACCTGACAAGGACGTCAGGTCTCAGCCCGATTGCAAACCAGAGGGGAGATCGCTTAAAAAACAACACTGCAGGTTGGGGAAAGCGCATCCCCAACTATCTGCAACCCAGGGAAAACGTCATTGTCGAGCAGCCCGCTATCTCGCGAAGGGGGCGAGTTCTGCGCACGAAACACGGAGAGCGGGCTTAGGGAGAGGAGGTCAAAATGAGCGAGCGTCTGTTCGCGCTCTTGGTCCACGACCAATCCGCCGCGTTTGAGCCGTTGAAGCGGGCCCTGAAAGACCTGTCCGTCGAGACCTGCAGCGTTGGAACCTGCGGGGAAGCGGAACGGCTCATTTCCCAATGTGCGCCGCAAATCATCTTTACGGAAAGCTCGATGGCGGATGGATCGTGGGTAAGTATCGTCAACTTGGCGGAAGCAGCGGATGTGCCCCTTAATGTGATTGTGGTAGGAGCTGTTCCCGATATGCGGTTTTACTTGTCGGTGATGGAACGTGGAGCATTCGATTTTGTCGTGCCGCCCTTCGAGCACGAAACACTAAAATTCGTGGTACGGTCGGCGGCACTAGATACCCAAGCCCGTAGAGGTGCGTTGGCACATACCTCTGTCGCTTAATGGTTTCGTTGACCACCCGCCAAGCCGTCATCCTGAGTCCCGATGCTGTTAATCGGGACGAAGGACCTGCATTTGTTCTTACCGGGCACGAGCGAAAATGCAGGTCCTTCGGCCCGACCAAACCCGTCGGCCCTCAGAGATGACGTTCAGGGGGCCCGTTTCCCCCCGGCAGCAACGAGGGCGCAGGTGGAGCTCACGACGACAAGTCGACTTTCTCCACCAGCGGCTTCGCGTTCTTGGAATCTTGTGCAGCTTTAATGGCATCGCGCTCCTGCTGGATTTTGTCCAGCAATTTGGCGGCGATATCGTGCTGAGCCTTGGCCGCGTCGGCATCAGTCTTGGGCGCGGAAGCATCCTGCGCCGCCTTTTCCAGGCAGCTCACCAGCTCGCCCAGCATGCCGATATGAATCGAGAGCCGGCTGACGGCGCTCTTTTGATGATTGTCGCGCTCGAAATCCGGCAGGCTTTCTTTCTTCACCGTAGCGGCCAGCTCCAGCAAGTTCTGCCTGGAAGCTTCCACCATCGTGACTTCATCCTTGCAGGCCTGAGCGAAGACGTGCTGCGGACCAACAAAGAGCCCCACTCCGGCTACTACCAGGAGGGAGATTCCCCATAACCTGCACATGGTTGAGCCTCCTCAACGGGATTGCGGTCTTACCTGCATGAAGCTGCCCGAAGGCAGTAAGTCTGGGCCCCGCGAGTGTACGTGCCGCTGATGGTAGCACAACACGTGTCACATTGCGATATTTTCGGGCAGGGGACAGGCACCTCGTTTCCCGGTTTTCCCGAGTCGTGCTCACGGTTGCGGAGTACCTTTGTAGCGGCACGACTTCCTGCGGTTGGTATCCCCGGTCTGGCGCGGGCGGTCGCTCCTGCTGGGCGTCAAGCGCCGCCGCGTGCGTTTTTCGAGCGCTTCCGTAAATTCCGCCGACTGGAGCGGGCGCGCGATCGCGCGCCATGAAGATGACGTTCAGGGTTGGTCGGCCGACGAGAACGGTTCCTTCATCCCGACCAACCGCCAAGCCGTCTTCCTGAGCTCCGCTTTTTGGGGCGAAGGACCTGCATTTGCTTTTTCCACCACGAACCAAATGCAGATCATTCGGCCCGACAAAACCCGTCGGCCCTCAGGATGACGTTGAGGCTGGCGAGGCAGACAAATACCGTTCCCGCAACTGAACCAAATGACGTTCAGCGTAGAATGACCAACGCGAGCGGTTCCTGCAACTCAACCAAATAACTTTCAGGGTAGGACGACCGACGAAAACCGTTCCTGCATCGAGCAAGCCTACCGACCCGAGCCGCCTTTGAGCCGGAACTGCGGTTGCAGGCCGCTCTGCTGGAGCCGGCCAATCGCGACTGGCGATTAAACTGCCTTAATATTGCCACTGTCGATGCCCGAATCCCGGCATGTGCCGATATGTCGTCATATCGGGCCTGCGCCAAGAAGTCCCTTTGCTCGTATCTTTCTCGCGTAGTGACGCTTAGTGGTGGAATAACCAGGGTGCCCTTTGGCCCCTGTATTGCCATTACTCACTCCTGAAGTTGAATGGGAGCCTGCCATAATGTTAAGGATCACGACGACGGAAACCGATGAGAGAGTCACGCTGAAGCTGGAGGGGAAGCTCTCCGGGCCTTGGGCGGCGGAGCTGGAGCAATGTTGGCGAACCACCTCGCCCGCCAAGCGTTTGGTATTGGATCTGTCTGGAGTGACGTTTGTGGACCCCGCGGGAAAGAAGGTGCTGTGCGCCATCGCCACCGCCGGAGGACAACTGGTGGGTTCGGGTCTGGTGCCCAAATCGCTGGTCGATGAAATCTGCTCGGACAAGTCCACCGATAAGGTTGGCAAAGCCAAGATGAAAGAAGTGGTGCGTTTGCTGTTGATCGTACTGCTTCCACTGCTGGTGGCCTTGCCGACACGAGCGCAGGATTCCGGAGTGTTGCGGCTGACTCTGCAACAGTCGGTGGCGACGGCGCTGAAAGAGAATCCGCAAGTGCAGGTCGCCACTTTGAGCTTTGCCGAGAGCCAACAGGATAGTTCCATTGCGCGTGCCGCGCTGCTTCCGCAGGTGGGAGTAGAAGCTCTTGACCGCGCGGCGCGGTTCAACCTTTATTCGCAGTTTGGAAGTAGGTTCCCGGGCATCCCCGAGCACGCCGGGCCGTTCCAGTTCTTTCAAGTAGGACCGGGCATGACGATGCCGATTCTCGATCTCACCCTGTGGCGGCGCTGGCAAGCATCCCACCAGGGAATTACGGCGAGCCAGGCGCAGCAGACCGCGGTGCGCGAGCAAGTTGTGCTGTTGGTCGTGTCTCAGTATCTGGCCGGGATGCGCTCGACCGCCGCGGTACAAGCCGCCCAATCGCGAGTGGATTTGGCCCAGGCACTCTACGACCAAGCCAGTGACTTGCAGCAGCACGGCGTGGGGACGGGCATCGACACACTGCGCGCCAACGTGGAGCTGCAAAACGAGAAGCAGCGCCTCTTGGAAGCCCAGACCCAGCAGAAGGTGGCACTCTACGGCCTGGTACGGCTACTCAACCTCGATCCCCATCGTGAGATCGAACTCGCCGATACGCCGAGCTTTTATGAAACGCCGGCCATTGATGTCAATCGAAGCCTTGAGCAGGCCTACGAAACACGTCCGGAGATGAAAGCGCTCATGGCGGAAACGCACGCGGCCGAACTTGCCAGGCGCGGAGCGAGCGAATCGCGGTTACCGACCGTCAACTTTCTCGGAACGTGGGGCGAGCAGGGGTTATCGGCACCCAGCGCCATCCCCGCTTACACCTATCAGGTCACGATTGACGTGCCGCTCTTCACCGGAGGGCGGATTCATGGGGAGATGGCCAAGGCTGATCTGGAGCTCAAGAAGATCCAGCAGCAGCGCACCGAGCTCAAGGACCAGATTGCCCTGGAAGTGAAGACTTCGCAGGCGCAACTTGACGCCGCGCAAAATGAAGTAGCTGTGGCCAACCTGGGCGTGAAGCTGGCGAAGGAAGAGGTGACGCAGGCGCGCGACCGCTTCCAGGCCGGCGTGGCCAATAACATTGAGGTCGTCACTGCGCAAGACGCTCTGGCCCGCGCCAATGACAATCAGATCGTCGCGCTGTACCGCTACAACCAATCGCGGGCGGACTTATCACACGCGATTGGCCAGATTGAGGATGTTTATTCCAAGTAATGCCGGGCGTCGGCCCGCAAGGCTCCGTCCTCTGCGACGGCGCCACAAGTCAAGCAAAGGTGTTTAACTATGCCGAGTACAGATCCGAATGTCGCTGAGTTGGAAAAGGAATTGGGCCGGGGCGAAGCGGTCAGCCCGGACATGCCGGAGAAGGGCCCTTCGCGCTGGGCGGATCCCAAGGTTCGCCTGGCGGCTTTTGCGGGCGGCGCCGTGCTGCTCATCGCGACGGTGGGGTTGGTGTTGTATTACCAGAACCGCGTCTCCACCGACGACGCCGAAGTGGACGGCCACATTGTGCCGATTGCCTGCCGAATTTACGGAACCGTCGCCGAGGTGATGATCCACGACAACGAAGCGGTGAAGCAGGGCCAGGTTCTGGTCCGGATCGACCCGCGCGACTATCAGGCCCGCGTTGACCAAGCCAAGGCAGCGCTGGAGCTGGCACAGTCGCGAGCGCAGGCGGCGGGTGTGGGCGTACCGATGACCGTGGAAACCACGCAAAGCACCACCTCCGGCGCAGACGCGCAGCTTGCCGCCGCCGAGGCGAATTATGAAAAGTCCAAATACTCCTACGGGAAGGATTCCAAGTCGGAAGTGGCAGTGGCCCAGGCCAACGTCACCTCGCAGGCAGCCAACAACGATCTGGCCCAGGCTGATTTGGCTCGGATGAAGCCGCTGATGGAAAAGGGTGAAATATCCCAGCAGCAGTATGACGCGTATTTGGCGGCCGCGCGCGTGGCGGAGAGCCAGTTGAACGCCGCGAAGGAAAAGCTTATTTCTGCACAGCAAGGGGCGGAGATTGCCCACGCATCGATGCTGGCGGCGCAAGCGCAGGTGGATCAGGCGCGAGCCATGGTGGCGCAGGCGCAGGCGAGCCGGAAACAGGTTCCGATCCGCGAGGCTGACAAGGCTTCCGCGGAAGCGGCGGTGGCGGCCGCCCAGGCGGACCTGGAAGCGGCGCAATTGCAGTTAAGCTACACCACTATTGTTGCCCCCAGTGACGGTGTGGTGACGCGGAAGTCCGTGGAAGTGGGCCAAATCGTTCAACCCGGTCAGGGGTTGTTTACCTTGATTCCGTTGAACGACGTGTGGGTGACGGCCAATTTCAAGGAAACCCAACTTGCCAAGGTCCATCCCGGCCAGAAGGCGGAGATTGACGTCGATATGTACGGAAAGACCTTCGCCGGCCACGTGGATTCCATCGCCGGCGCTACCGGTGCGCGTTTGAGCTTGCTGCCTCCTGAAAATGCCACTGGCAATTATGTGAAAGTGGTGCAGCGAATTCCGGTCAAGATTCTGCTGGATCCAGATTCGTCCGATAAGTCGATTTTGCGCCCCGGCATGAACGTCGAGGCGACGATTATTACGAAATAGGGGCCGGGTATTAGGGGCTGGGGACCGGGGATTAGGGGCTAGGTGCTGGGGACTGGGTGCTGGGGAATAAAGCAGGTGCGGACGCTTGGTTTCCATGTAACGTCTGGCCTCGGACGCTCAAAGATTGGCGCTGAGGAGAATTGACCAGCACCCAGCCCCAAGCACGAGTCCACCGAGGGAATAATGTTCCGCATCGTGACCGTAGCGCGAGAGTATGGAAGCGGGGGCGGGAAGATTGCCCAATTGCTGGCAGGATGCCTGGGATGGCGGCTGCTCGACCGCTGCCTGGTGGAGAAAATCGCCGACGCGGCCATGGTCGAGCCGGCCGTTGCCGAGAAATTCGACGAGCGTCCCGACCCCTGGTTTGATCGGCTCGCCGAGGCGTTCTGGCAGTCTCCCGGACTGCGTGGTTATATGGGCGGCCGTGTGCCCGGCCGGTTTGATTCCGAAACCGCGGCACAGATGACCCGCAGCATCATTCTGGAGGCGGCGGAAATCGGCGACTGCGTCGTCGTGGGGCGGGGAAGCCAATGTCTTCTCCAGCGGCGCGACGATACCTTTCATGTTTTCGTTTATGCCCCGCGTGCCGAGCGCCTTCAGCGCGTGCTACGCCGTAACCCGGAGCTATCAAAGGCGGCGGCAGAGAAGAAGTTGGACACGGAAGATGCGGTCCGCGCTGCTTACGTCCGCGACCAGTTCGGCGAGGACTGGCAGAATCGTCACTTGTACCACTTGATGATGTCCTCGAGCCTGGAGAGAAAGAGACGGTCTCCGTCATCCTTTCCGCCCTGCACTGCGCCAAGGAAACCAAGGCGACGGTGGGGCGGTAATTCCCATGAAGCAACTGTTTGCGAGAGCACGGCAGAACGGAGAAACACACCCTTGGTTGGTCGCCTTCACGGTGATGCTGGCGGTCTTCATGGAAGTGCTGGACACCAGCGTGGCCAATGTTTCATTGCCCCACATTGCCGGAAACCTCTCGGCGGGCGTTGACGAAAGCACCTGGGTCCTGACTTCCTATCTGGTTTCCAACGCCATTGTGCTTCCGCTGACCGGGTGGTTTTCGACGATTTTCGGCCGCAAACGCTTTTACATGGTCTGCGTGGCCATTTTTACCGTCAGCTCCATGCTTTGCGGGCTCGCCCCCAGTTTGCCCTTGCTGGTGTTCTTTCGAATCCTTCAGGGGGCAGGTGGGGGGGCTTTGCAGCCCATTTCTCAGGCAATTCTGCTGGAGAGTTTTCCCAAGCAAAAGCAGGGCATGGCCATGGCGATGTTCGGCGTGGGCGTGGTGATGGCGCCCATCATCGGCCCGACGCTGGGCGGCTGGCTTACCGACAGCTATAGCTGGCGATGGATATTTCTGATCAACATTCCGGTGGGCGTGGTTTCACTGCTTCTCACCTTTTTCCTGGTTTTCGATCCGCCGTTCCTGAAGCGGACTGGACTGAAGCGGGGGATGCACATCGATTTCATCGGGCTGGGATTACTCAGCGTCGGCCTGGGATTCCTGCAAGTGGTGTTGGACAAGGGCCAGCGCGAGGACTGGTTTGAATCCCATTTCATCGTCGTCTGCGCCGCGGTCGCTCGGCGGTCGGCCTGCTTTCGGCACTGATCTGGGAACTGACGCGGAAAGATCCCATTGTGGATTTTCGCCTGCTCAAGGACCGCAACTTCTTTCTTGCCACGCTGACCATGTTCGTGCTGGGCTTCGTGCTTTACGGCAGCACCGCGCTGCTTCCCATCATGCTTCAGACGCTGTTGGGATACACCGCGTTGTTGAGCGGACTGGTGCTTTCGCCGGGAGGCATTGTCGTGGTCCTCATGCTGCCCCTTGTGGGACACCTTGTGACCCGCATTCAGCCTCGCTGGCTGGTGATGTTCGGTGGCGTAGTTGTGGCGGCCTCGCTGTTTCACATGGCAACGTTCACTCTGGACATCGACTTCCGCACGGCGATGATGGCGCGAATCTACCAATCGGCGGGCATGGCATTTCTCTTTGTGCCGGTCAACGTCATGGCGTTCTACTTTATTCCCAAAGAGAAGTTCAACAACGCCACGGGTCTCATTAATCTGGCGCGGAACATCGGCGGCAGCTTCGGGATTGCCAACGTGGTGACGTTGCTCGCCCGGCGGACGCAGTTTCACCAGGGAATGCTGGTCAGCCACATGACGCCCTTTGATTCCGCCTACCAGACGATGGTGAACGGCGCGGCCCACATTTCCTACCTTGCGGGCGCCAGCGCCGCGGATGCGCAGGCTCAGGCCAATGGCATTGCTTATGGATTGCTTCAGCGCCATGCCACCATGCTGGCCTTTGTGGACGATTTCTGGGCGATGGGATTGACATTCTTGTCCCTCGTTCCGCTAATGTTGTTGATGAAGAAAACCAGGCCGCATGCGGTGCCGATGGCGCGTACGGAGAACTCTGATTTGAAGCGCGCGGCGTGAGGGTTCGCTTGTAGTTAGACGTTTATCTCAGGGCATCTGAAAAAATGTTGCATTGACAGAATTTGACCCACTCCTCAGGGGTATGGACGTTGAATTAAGTCTGCCGCCGCCCACACAGCCGCGGAGCGGCGAAGGAGTTTAGCCCACGGCGTAAGAGGGTGTGCAGGAATCTTCCGAAGTACGAAACATGTTCTCGCAAAGGCGCCAAGCCGCAAAGCGCGCAAAGAAAACAGGTGACTTGCGCTTAGCGGCCTTTGCGACTTGGCGCCTTTGCGAGAGATTGTTTCGATTGTTTCATCGCTTCGTAAGCCGTGGGTAGGGGAGGAGCCGCTATTGTGAGCCCCGGAAGGGGCGAAAGAATCCGTCCGTCGCCAAATTGGTGCGGTTTCATCGCTCCTCCACGGGTGACGCCAATTCTTAGGCCGCAAGCTTCTGTAAGGAATTATGAAGAGTCTCTTTAACCAGTCGCGTAAGCACGGAGAAGTGAATCCTTGGCTTATCGCCCTGACGGTGATGCTGGCGACATTCCTTGAGGTGCTTGACACCAGCGTTGCCAACGTGTCGCTGCCGCACATCGCCGGTGACCTCTCCGCCGGCGTTGACGAGAGCACCTGGGTGCTAACCTCCTATCTCGTCTCCAACGCCATCGTGTTGCCGCTCACGGGCTGGTTGTCGTCGCTGTTCGGCCGCAAGCGCTTCTTCATGGTATGTGTGGCCACCTTCACAATTTGTTCCTTCCTGTGTGGCATTGCCCCCAGCCTCGGCCTGCTGGTTTTCTTTCGCATCCTGCAAGGAGCGGGAGGCGGAGCGCTTCAGCCCATTTCGCAAGCGATCCTGGTGGAAAGTTTTCCCAAGGAAAAGCAAGGCATGGCCATGGCGGTTTACGGAATGGGCGTGGTGGTGGCGCCGATCATCGGTCCCACGCTCGGCGGCTTTATTACTGACAACTACTCGTGGCGCTGGATCTTCTTTATCAACATCCCCGTCGGTTTGATCTCACTCGCCTTGACGGCGTTGCTGATTTTCGACCCGCCTTACCTTGTCCGCAGGAAGCTGCGCGGCCTGCGGATCGATTACATCGGCTTGGGATTGCTGAGCGTGGGCCTGGGCTTCTTGCAAGTGGTACTGGACAAGGGTGAGCGCGATGACTGGTTTGGCTCGAATTTCATCGTCTTCTGCACAATTGTCGGGGTGGTGGGACTGGTGGGCGCTCTGGTCTGGGAGTTGACGCGCGAGGACCCCATTGTGGATTTCCGCATGTTGAAAGACCGCAATTTTGCCCTCGCCACGTTCACCATGTTCATGCTCGGCTTCGTGCTTTACGGCACCACCGTGTTGTTGCCCCTGATGCTGCAAACGCTTATGGGTTACACGGCATTCCTCAGCGGGTTGGTGCTTTCGCCGGGAAGTTTGTTCACCTTGCTCGCTCTGCCGCTGGTGGGCCGGCTGATGCAAAAGGTGGAGGCCCGCTGGCTGGTGGCATTCGGTTTGGGAGTCACGGGACTTTCACTCTTGCACATGTCGAGGTTCGACCTGCAAATCGACTTCTGGACCGCCGTGAGTGCGTGGACGTATTCGCGCATCGGCATGGCATTCCTGTTTATTCCCATTAACGTGACGGCGTTCTACTTCATTCCCAAGGAGAAAATGAACAACGCCACGGGCATTATCAATCTCGCGCGCAACATCGGCGGCAGCGTGGGCATTGCCAACGTTGCCACGCTGCTTGCCCGCCGCGCGCAGGTTCACCAGGCCACTTTGGTGGCCCACTTTACTCCCTACGACGCTCCCTACCGCAGCGCCTCAGCAGGCGCCCAGCAGATGCTCACGATGCAGGGTTCATCCACCGCCCTCGCGCATCTTCAGGCACAGGGCCTGCTGTATGGCAATCTGGTTCGCCAGGCGAACATGCTCGCTTACGTCGATGCCTTTTCGCTGCTGGGCTGGACGTTCCTGGCCATGATCCCATTCATGTTCTTCATGAAGAGCGCGAAACCTCGCACCGGCGCCTCGTTGGCGGCGCATTAAGCGAGAGTTCAGCCCTCGTTTCTCAGTCCTTGTATTGAGCGATATCCTTAATAATTTGTCGTGTTTCGTACGGAGGTATATTTTCGGGTCGTTCTTCAACTTCCTTTCCACAGACTCGCGTATCTTCGTGGGGATCTCGCACCAGCCCGGGGCCCGAACTTCTGGTGTATAATTTTGCGTCACGGGTAGTCCAAAATCAAAATCCCATAGAGTAGAGGGGCGAAAGGATTCCCATGGCTATACCCATTTCCGCCGATGCGACCATTAAGTCTTTAGAGGCCCGCGTAGCCAACCTGGAGAAAGCGCTGCAAGTGAGCGCCAGCCAGGTTGTTCTGCAAGCCGGCACGGCCAAAATCATACTGAACCCTTCCGGCAATGTTCAAATCACTGCCGGGGGCACTGCTCAGCTCACTTCCGTGGGTGATATGCTGATCAAGGCCTCGGGCAAGCTCGCGCTGAAAGGCACTACGATTGATGAGAATTGATGGTGTCTCTCCGGCAGAGCCTCCTCTGCGAGAGGGGTAGCGCACGTAGCCGCAGTCTGGCTTTATCTGCGGCTTTTCCCGTGAGCATTAGCCGGTATTGAATGTCCGAGAGCGTTGTCGCCGCGTTCAGAACCGTGGAGCGAGCTGAGCTACGCTACCTCGTGCTACCCGCTTTGCGGGCCATGGAACGTGGAGATACAGCTTTCCATGCCATGACCGCCCTCTTCAATTTGTACCCCCAATAAACCTCACTGTCATCCTGAGTCCGCACCTCAGGACGAAGGACCCCCGTATTTCGTCTTACCCAAGTGCGCCGCGGGCACGCGGCGTGCTATCCACGTGCAATGAAAAGGGTCCTTCGCCCTGAAGTGCGGCCTCAGGATGACAGCCCAACGAGTGTGCATCGACACTACGATTACCGCGAGTGGCAACAGTGGGGTCGCGCATCCGTCAGCGGAGGGATTCGCCCGCGGCTTTTCCCGTGGGCATTAACCGGTATATGAATGTCCGAGAGCGTTGTTGCCACGTTAAGAACCGCGGGGGAAGCCGAGCTAGGCGACCTCCGCGCTCGCTAATACGGCTTGACACCGTCCCTGATAGCGACATAATGACCTTATAAGTTGAAAAGTGTTGTCGGGACTGCCTTTCGAGCTTTGTGGGGACTGAAGGGCGTTGTGCCAAGCCGACACGCTGGTAGCCAGGGCGATCAAAACAACAAGGGCTGGAACAAGTCAGGCGTCGGGCACTCGTCATGTTTGCGACCGTCTATCACAGCGCGTTCACTCGAGGACGGCCCATGGCTGTTCATCCGAGCCCGATGTCGCACGTTCTTAAGACGAGCAGGACGGAGGCGCCAACATGAAAGTGTTCCTTCTGTGGTTGTTTATCGTTTTGGGGGTGGCTCAAACCATGATGGCCCAAACCAGGACAATTGATCTCGCCACTTACGTTCCACCGCGCGGTTGGAGCGAGTCGCAGACCAATGGCGTTCTCCTTATTCAGGACCACAAGACGGTCCAGGGGCGGACGCAGTTCTGCCAAATCTATCTGTTTCCGAACCAGCCCAGCAACGCCGACGCGGTGGCAAATTTCCAAAAAGAATGGGAGGAGAAGGTCGCCCGGCCCCTCGGCTTCACCGGCCGGTCTACCGCGAAACCGGAGGCGGAGACGAACGGCTGGACTCCGCTGGTCGATCATGTTGACACGATATTTCAGGGCGCCCCGCTGCGGGTCATCCTTCCCACCGCCACCGGGTTCGGAAGGTATATGAGCGTCGTGATTTCGGTTTCACCCAATTCTTATCAGGATGAGCTGGAAGCCTTCTTCCGCGACCTGAACTTCCACGCCCCGGGAGGAGACAATCCGCTCCCCCTGCCGGGGCGGCCGCCCAATCCCCAGGCGCACGAAACGCCCAACCCCAATCCGGGTCCCTCCGCCGCAGGCTCTCTGGCGAATTACGTCTACACGCTACCGGATGGGTGGGCTCGACAGGAATTATCAGATCGAATCACGCTGATATCTCCCCGCTACAGCGCCGGAGATAGTTGCCAGCTTACGCTGTTGCCCCTGCGGCCGTTTTCACAGCCCTTGGACCAGGACGCCATTGGCGCGTTCCGCGCAATTTTCAACGCCGATCCGATGACGAACTATCCCAGTTCCTGGCCCAAGATGGCGAAAGGAAAGTCCGTACAAGGTTGGGAATATTTCATGATGAGGAAACTGGTCGGCGGCCAGGAAGGCGAGGCGAGAACCACTGGAGCCACTTTGTTCGTAGCGCGACTGGGGGATCAGGTCGCCACCATTGTGGGCGTCTCCAGGGATTTCCTGTTGAGTTCCTGCTTCGGCGAACTCCATGGCGACGCCTGGCCGAAGTTCTTCTATAGCCTGCAATTCAAGAACGCAGCGTCGGGACCAGACCCGGCGGCCATTCGCCAGCGGCTGGCGGGGTCCTGGATCACCGCCACCGCGACGGCGGGCCTTGCCTATACTTTCCAAGCCAACGGCCGTTACGCGGATACCCTGGCCACCGCCTACCGTACCCGCGTTTCCAGCAGCGAGGTTTTGCAAACCACCACCGGCTTTTTTGGCGACGGAGCCTATTCCATCGACGGCAATACGCTGGTCTTGAAGCGCGACGACAATAAACGCTTCACATTTTATTTCCGCCTCGAACAAGTCAGCAAGGACGGTGGCAACACCTGGGCGGATCAGTTGTGGCTCATGGAACCCGGTGCCACCGGGGAATTCAGTCTTCGGAGAAACTAGAGAGATGCCGGCCGCGGGCTGGCAGGCTGGCGCATCAGACTCCCCGGGTTGGGAGTCTGCGATCCCCAAGGGAGTTGACTGCCGGGACATTATCTGAGATCGGGATTTCGCGAAACGCCCACACTGAAACGGCCAGGCGATCTCGCGAATTCCGCGTATTAAGCTCACCTCAGCCTCGCCGCGCTGCCTCGATGGCGGCAGAAGCAGCATCTGATACTCATTTTCATCGGACATGCGTTATACGCCTGGAGTAGGAGGACGCACTTAGTGCCGATCGCCGCCACCTGCGGCAAGCGCATCGGTAAGAGGCAGCGTGACGCGAGGGTAGAATTGCCAGGAGAGCCCGCCAAAGAGCCGGTCCTTGCAGCCAAAAACCGGGGCACGCGCTTTCTTTGCCGCCGTTGCCGACGATCACGTTCCAGTAGCGGTCCGTCTCTTCCTGATTCTCGGTCGCGATCTGGAAGGAGAAACGACCTCCGGGACAGCTTGAACGCCGGACCGCCGTTGAGACACAGGGAATGCCCAGCACCGCGAACTCGACCGTCAGCGCATCGCCCCTCTTGCCGCCTGGGTAATCACTGGGGGCCTTGTGAACAGCGGTTACTTTGCTGTCCGGGAAGGTGGCGGCGTAGAATTGCGCGGCCTCGTGCGCGTCTTTGTCGAACCAGAGGCAGATCGTATTCTTTGGCTTCATGTTGGTGCGCTCCTTTGCTCAATGGCGAAAACCAGGGTATTGGCTTCAGTCCATATCAGTGACCCACCGCTTCATCCGCTGACCCGCGGCGGTCGATGTCTCAAGTTGATTTTTACCGCACTGCCCTTCCAAATCATCTCGCCGGCGGGGAACGACTTCAATATCTGAAGCGATGTCATGCTGGTGGCCACGGCGCAGCTCTGACCGTAGCTACCACATTGCCTGGCGGCGGGCCGCCACCCTTTTGGATCCACGCGCCGGACCATTTTGACGCAAAAAAATATCGCCCAAATTGCCCGACATGGCATTATTTTACTTGACAATATCCCAATCTTATGCTAGATATATAGCTGATGACGGTAGGCGACGCAGGGACGGTCCGGATTCCGAAGTCAGGTGTCAGGAGTAAGGAGACAGGAGTCAGGAGTCAGAAAATAGAGGTCCGCCCTGCGACCCAAAGCCTTCGGGCGGCGGCCCGAAGCCGTCTTGTGGCGTCGGGTAGAGAGACAGGCCGAAGTCCAAAACCGCAGGCACACGGACCGCTTGAGGCGACGGCACGACGAGGATTTTGTACGTTCCAAGCCGGAATGTGTATGAAAACAAAGATCACAGTCCGAAGTCCGAGGTCCGGAGTCCGAAGTTGCAGCGCGCTCACGGGTGGCGCGGCCATGCTGACTCATGGCGCCTGACTTCTGACTTGTGCTCTTCGAAGAAATGAAGGTGCAACCGGAGATGTTGTATGAAAACAAACAGGCGTCGCCCGAAGTCCGAGGTCCGGAGTCCGAAGTTGCAACGCTCTCGGGTGGCGCGGCCATTCTGACTTCTGGCTCCCGACTTCCGACTCCTGCTCTTCAAGAAATGAAGGTGCAACCGGAGATGTTGTTGAAAACAAAAGGGACCGTCCGCTCAGCGTAGGCGCGCCGGGGAAAATCAACAACCTCTCCCTGGGGGAGAGGTCGACCCGGTGCATCGGGGAGGGGCCCACGTTCTGCTTGTCGTGGGGGTGAGGGGTCTCTTCACGGTCCCATTAATTTCGGCCAACGCAGCCGGACAGCGCGTATACTCTCTCGCGATATTCCGGGAGTTCAATGCAACGGGTGAAAGCACTTCCGGAATCGGGAGGAAGCATGCGACGCCGTGAGTTCATCAAAAATTCAGCTTTGGCGGGAGGATCGTTGTTATCGCCGGCGGCTACGCGCGTCGGCGCGGCGGAATCATCGCCCGCCTTGCAAGCGCCCGTCGTGGCGCCGCCATCTCACAAGACCGTCGTGCTGGACTTGCGCCCGGCGCGTTGGATCTGGTACCCCTCGCAGCGCACTTTGCAAAACACCTTCGTGCTCTTTCGCCGCCAACTGGACCTGCCGGAAAAGCCGGTTCGCGCCAGGGGATGGGTGGCCGCCGACGGCCGATATCGCCTGGAAGTCAACGGCCAACGCGTGCAATGGGGACCGGCCCCGTCTGACCCTCGCTGGCTCGAAGTCGATCCCGTGGATTTGACGGCACTCCTCGACGCGGGTTCCAACACGTTGGGGGCGCAGGTGCTGTTCTTCGGCCAGGGAGATGGCACGTGGCCGACGGGGAAGTGCGGCTTCATCTTTCGGCTGGAAATTGAATTCGCCCACGGCGGCAAGCAAACCATCGTGTCCGACGAGAACTGGAGCGCCTTTCTTGCCCGCTCGTGGAAGCCCGGCCAGTACAAGCGGTGGTACCTGCGTAGTTTGCAGGAGGAGTTTGACGCGCGCCTTTATCCCTATGGCTGGTCGCGGCCCGAGTTCAATACCAGTTCCGACTGGCTGCCTGCCATGCCGCTCGATTGCCCGTCGAACAAGCCCCCCATCTGCGGGAATTATCCGGAATATATGCTCGAGATGCGCGGAGACGCGGCGGAATCGCAATTGCGCGCGCGAAGCATCCCCATGCTGCGGGAAACTCTGGTGCCCGCGAAGGGCCTCGCCGAGTCGTGTTGGATTGAATGGCTTCGCCCGCCCGAGGAGTATTTTGAGTTCGTGCCGCCCAACAGCTTCCGCGCCGACCGGCAATCCTGCGCCCTCGAGCGCGCTCCCGATTCCTGGGAAGTCGAGCTTGACGGCCGGCGCGGCGCTGCCCTGACCTTTGAGTTTGCGGAACAGATGGTCGGCTGGCCCTATTTCAGCATCGATGCCCCGGCCGGTACGACGGTTGAACTCATGGTGCAGGAAGCTCATCAGGTGGGCGGGCCGGCGCTGCTGAACACGCACTTTAACAGTTGGACGCGCTTTATCTGCCGCGAAGGCATCAACCACTTTGAAACGTTCGACTTTGAGAGTTGCCGTTGGATGCAACTGCACATCCGGGGCGCGTCCGGAAAGGTGACGGTCTCCGCGGTGGGCATGCGCCGCCGAGTTTTCCCCTGGCCGCAGAAGCCCGGCATACGTGTTGCGGAAGCGCCGCTTCAGCGGCTGATCGACGCCTCCGTCAATACCATGAATAACTGCGCGCAAGAGACCGTGATGGATGGCGGAGGGCGCGAACGGCAGCAGTACAGCGGCGACTGCGGCCACCAGATCCATGCGATTCATCTGAACCTCGGCGACACTCGGTTGCCGGCGCGCTTTCTGGCAACGTACAGCCAGGGGTTGACGCTCGAAGGATTTTTTCTGGATACCTGGCCGGCCTATGACCGTCTGGCGCGCGTGATGGAACGGCAGCTTCAGCTTACCAACTGGGGGCCGCTGCTGGACCACGGCGTGGGCTTCAACTTTGATTGCTATTATCACCACCTTTACTCCGGCGATCTCGATGACGTGCGCGAGCCCTATCCGCGCCTGCTGCGGTTCTCGCAATACCTGGAAAGCATCATGGGCCGCGATGGCTTGTTGCCAGTGGAGAACCTCGGCATTCCTGCGGTGTGGATGGACCACATCGCCTACCAGCGACAGCGGCACAAGCAGTGCGCCTTCAATCTTTACGCGGCGGCGATGTTGCAGAATGCGCTGCCGCGGCTGTGTGAGGCGTTCGACGACAAAACCCGCGCGCAGGCCGCTCGGGAACTGGGCAGCCGCATTCAGGCCGCCACCGTACGGAGGTTCTGGAATGCCGAGCGCGGACTCTTCATCAATAATCTTCCCTGGGTCAAAGAAGAAGGCTCGGTGCGCATGTGCGATCGCTCGCTGGCCACCGCCGTCTTGTTTGATCAGTGCCCGCAGGGACGAACGGACGCAGTCTTGCGTGTGCTGGCCGAGTGTCCGCCGGAGATGGGTTTCTCCTACCCCGCCAACGCCGGCTGGCGTTTGTGGGCGCTGGGCAAGGGCGGCAGGACGGACGTGATTGTGCAGGAGTTTCGCGAGCGCTGGGCCAACATGGAGTCCGTACTTCTGAACAATACCTTGCAGGAGGATTGGCACGCCAAGCCGGACTCAAGCTCGGAATGGAGCCATTGCCCGGTCGCCCCACTCTATGTCACCACGATGAGCCTGGCGGGAATCAATCCCCTGGTTCCGGGCTATAAGCGCTGCGAGATTCGCCCGCAACCGGCGGATCTTGAACTGCTGGAATTGACGGTGCACTCCGTCCAGGGCCCCATTGAATTCAGCAGCAAGGGCAAACTGGGCGCGCGCGAGTTGACGCTGAAGTTGCCGGCCGGGTGCGAGGGAGAACTGGTCGTAGACCGCCGGGAAGGCTTGGCGCTTGCACCCATCGCTGCTCCTGCTGCGGCCAGCCACCTGGCGCGTTACCAATTGCCCGCGGGCACGACGGCGGCTTTGCAGCTCAAGTTCACGTGATGTCGTTGGCACACGTCGGATGGGGCATCGATTGGGCGTGGTGTTGGCTTATGCAAACTGACACTCGGGCGTTCCCCGCGCGAGTGTGATAAAGTCAGTAAACATGGCACGGCTTACAGACACATCAGCAGACGCCGAGCGGGTGCAGATTGAAATTTTGCGCGCCATGCCTTCGTGGCGGAAATTCCAGCTATGGAATGACCTGAACATGGCCATGCGGCAGGTTGCCTTGGCGGGCCTCGCCCAGCGATTTCCCTCCGCCACTCCAGAAGAACTGCGTAGGCGGCTCGCAACGATTCTCTTGGGGCCGGAATTAGCGACTCGCGTGTACGGACCTGAGCCGGACCTCCCACGATAGGGTCGAGCAATGGACATTCTTAATATGTCTCAAGCAGTGGGCCTGTGAGTTAAGTATTACCGACCTGCTCGAAAGGGCCTTGGCAGAAGCCGGCCAATAGGCGAACTTCTGCCTTACAATCCCAGCACCAGCTTATCCACGCGCTTCACCAAGTCGCGCAGGTAGGCTTCGTCGCCCGGATCGAGTTCGGTCGTTGTCCAGCCTGTGTATCCGACGTCCGCGAGTGCCTGACGCACGGCGGGCCAATCGATATCACCGTCGCCCAGATTCACGAACTCGGTTTGAAACGGGCTGAATCCGTGGCTGTCCACTTTGAAGTCCTTGAGATGAACTTTGCGGAAGCGTTTGTCGAGCGTATGGATCCAGTCCTGCGGATAGCCGAAAATAACGACGTTGCCCACGTCGAAATACTGCTTGATCCACGGGCTTTTGAACTCGTCCACGTAGCGCGCCATTTCCAGCGGGCTCAGCAGGAACTTGTTCCACACCTCTTCAATGCAGACGACGACCTTCAGCTCTTCGGCCAGCGGGATCAGCGTGCGAATGTTCTTTTGCGAGCGAACCCAGGCATCGTGATACGACGTATCCGCGTTGACGACGCCGGGAACCAGCAGCACCGTCTCCGCTCCCCAGAGCTTGGCGTTGTGAAGCGAAGTCTTCATGCCGTCCAAGGATCTCTGCACCACCGCCGGGTCACTGGAAGAGAGCGGGTTCTTCCAGTGGGCCATGTTCATGACGGAATGAATGGGGATGCCCGCGCCCTCCGATGCCTGCTTGATTTCGTCTGCTACTTTGGGATCTTCAATCGTTTGTGCTTCCACGCCTTCAAAGCCGACGTCGCGGGCCAACTTGAAGCGGTCCGCGTAGCTCAGTTCCTTGGGCAGCATGTAGATTTGGACAGCCTTCTTCAATCGTCCGCCGTCGGGCACAGGACCGGCAGCCGCGGGGGCCAACGAAGCGAGCGGCCCTGCGCACGCGGCGCCCACAGAAACCTTGAGGAAATCCCGCCGAGATTGAGTATTCTCCATAGTATTCTCCCGAGTTGACAAACTCACTGTGCGGCCAGCCGGCGTCGGCCTCCGGAGTGCTGCAACGGATGTCGGCCGACTGGCGTCAGACGATCACGCAAATTGCGCAATGTCGAGTTTAGGATCTAAGACTTCCTTGGACTTTTGCAGTTCCTCCCAAGTCAGGGGCTTGCCACTGTAGGCGGCGTTGCGGCCCAGCATGGCGCTCATGGCGGACTCGGCCCCCAGCGCCGCCTGGTTGAGGAATTGTCCGCTGGTGATGCTTTCAATGAATGCCTTCTCTTTTTCCGAATCGGCGTGGTCGAGCGCGCCGGCAAATTTTCCGGCCGCGGAGAATTCCTCACCTCCGGCGGGTCGCAAGCCCGCATCCCACGGTTCTTTCCCGGTGATGTTGACACGCCAATCGTAGTGCGACTCGGAGGCGCCATCGGAGCCGATCAGGCGCACGGCGGCGTCAAACGTCGGGTGGTCGTACTGGGCGGAGCCGAAGCTGATTTGGACATTGTTGGGATAGGTGAAGAGCACATTGAAGTTGTCCTTGCAATCTCCGGCGTCAGTGCGGATCTTGCGGTCGCACATTCCCACAGCCTTCACGGGGTGACCCTTCAGCATCCAATTGCACATGTCAATCACGTGGATGTTCTGCTCCACGATGATGTCACCGGAGAGCTTGCGATCCCACACCCAGTTGCGGAGCCGCTTCTCGTCCGCAGACGCGTTGGGCCACTCGGGCCGGTCGATGTGGGCGCAATAGTAGTAAGCAAGGCCGCAGCCGATGGTGCCGAGCGCGCCATCGTGAATCCGCTTGGTCAATTCCACCATGGGCGGGGCGTTGCGGATCTGGAATCCCACCGCGAGACTTAGCTTGCCCTGCACTTTCTCGCCGATGCCGATGACGTGATGGGCGCCGGGCACGTCAATGGCCACCGGCTTTTCACAGTAAACGTGCTTGCCCGCGGCCACCACTGTCTCAAGATGATGAGGATGAAAGTAGGGCGGAGTCGTGATCAGGATGAAGTCCACTTCCTTCGAATCGGCAATTTGCTGATAAGAGTTGGGGCCCTTGAAGAGTTGGGCCGAGTCGATGGGTGCGTAGCCTTTGGCTTGCTGCAAACTGTCAAAGTGTTGGCGTCCTTTTTCCAGTTGATCGGCGAACAGATCGGCGATAGCGGTTACGCGTGCGCCGGCATTCTCCACAAAGCTGGTGGCCTCCGCCGTGGCGCGGCCGCCACAGCCGAGAATCCCGAAGCGAACCTGGGAATTCGCCGCCGTTCCCCGCACCTGTTGCGGCTTGAGGATCACAAAGCTCGCGGCCGCAGCCGCTCCCAGGAATTCCCTCCGACCCAGCTTGTTTCTAGCTTGTTCGGTCATATCCACTCCTCCTTTGAATCCGGTTGGACCATCAGAAACGCGAAAACTGGTCGCTGCCTGGTCGGGGCCGCGCTTCCTTCCGATCGAGTCGTCAACGCATCGCGACCCGCATTGGGGAAGCGCGACAGCGTCTAGGGCAGCGGCTGAATGTAAATGTCTTTGAAACGAATCTTCACTCCTCCTCCGGTGTGGAGTTGCAAGCCGATCACGCCCTCCGTGGCGTTCAGCCCACGCTTGCCGGAGTTCGCGGCCGGTATGCCGCCCGATTGGGTAAGATAGTGCACCTGACTGTCCGGCCCGGAAGCGGCAGCGGTGTCGGTGAAATCCACACAGGGCACGTCGTTCAAGCGCGTGACGTAGTGCGTTCCTTCTTCGCGAATCTCCAGTTCGTTCCACTCGCGCGGCTTAATGGCCTGCTCGCACGCCGGCGTTCCCATGGCGATCCAGCCTCGGCCGCCGCTTTCATAGATCGAACCCGTGTTGCGGGTCGGATCCACTTCCACCTGTTCGCCCACGATGTCCGGACCGGTATTGGGCGAATCGCCGGTGATCCGCGAGCGAGTAAACACGCCGCTGTTGCCGTCGGTCTCCGGCTTGAACTTCACGCGCAGTACAAAATTGCTGTAGGTCTTCTCGGTGGTCAAATAGCCGTAGTGCCCCACCGTGCTCTCGCCCAGGATCGTGCCGTCTTCCCCCATCCACTTTTCCTGCCCGTTCTTCACCCAGCCGGTTAAATCCTTACCGTTAAAGAGCGCGATCCAGCCGTTTCCCGCCGGAGCTTGGGCGGCAGCGGGCGAAATCAATATGAAACCAAAGAAAGCGATCAGCAAGCTTCTCATGCCGATACTCCTCCAAGGATCGCTTTGGTGCCTGGCTGGGAACGCAGCACAGCGCGCCAATGCTGAACAACACGAGAGGGAAGATGATAGTCGCAAACGGCAAACGAAATCCACTAGAAGAAACGATTCAGACCGTGCCGCTAAGGCTGGCGGCGCTTAAATGACAGGCCTGAGGGGTTCACAAGGCGCTCATTATTCATGCAAGCTAAAGTATGATAGGGGCCGGAGGATGAACATGAGAATTGGAAACCCTGCTACGGTCGCCGGCCTGGAGCTCCGTCCGAAATCCTACAGCGTTCAATACTGCAAGCATCCCGCGACGACTGCTGTTTTGGGAGCCCTGCTTACGGCTTGGGCGTTGGCGATTCCGGCCGTCGCGCAAGATGCGAGTAATGCCGGTGTCAGTTCGACGCCATCGACGCTGGTCCAGCCCCTCGAACCCGGCCAGGCCACTCCACACCTGACCATATCCCTTCAGGATGCCCTCGATCGCGCGCAGAAGAACGACGCGCAGTATTCCGCTTCCCTGACGGATGCCAACCTCGCGAAGGAGGACCGCCATCAGGCGCGCGCTGCCGAACTGCCCTCCGTGGCCTTACAGACCTCCGCGTTGTTGACCCAGGGCAACGGCACGCTCCCCACGGGTCGGTACGTCACCAATGACGGCGTCCATGTCTACCGGCAGTGGGCCGTGGTCCATCAGGACTTTTCCTTCAGCACCCTGACCGATCTGGGTGGACGCAGGGCCGCTGCTCTGGAGTCCCTGGCCCGAGCCAAGGCCGAAATCGCGCAACGCGGGTTGAGAGTTACTGTCACCAAGGACTATTACTCCCTGGTGGTGTCGCAACGAAGGTACGCGACGATGCAGGAGAGCCGGAAGCAGGCCCAGCGGTTCCTGGAGATGACCCGCGATCAGGAGCGGCAGGGAGAGGCCGCGCACAGCGACGTCATCAAGGCGCAGATTCAGGTCAACCAGGAGCAGACGGCGTTGCAGGACGCCGAGTTGCAAATGGAAAACGACCGCTTGACGCTCGCGGTCCTGCTGTTCCCCAACTTCACCGAGAACTTTTCCGTCGTCGATGACCTTGATCAGGGGCAGAGCCTGCCGCCTTTTACCGATGCGCAGGCGATGGCGGCGCATGCGAATCCTGACCTGCGCGCGGCCATGGAGGCGTTGCGCGAATCCAATATGGGCGTCACAGCGGCGCGCGCCGCGATGTTGCCGTCGGTCAGCACCGACCTCGATTATGGCATTGAAGCCAATGCCTTCGCCCTTCGCAGTGTCGTCAGCGCCTATCCTGAAAAAGGACCGCTCCCGAACGTCGGGTATTTTGCTACCATAACGCTGAATCTGCCGGTATGGGACTGGGGCACGCTGCGGAGTAAGCTGAAGCAGGCGGAGTATCGCCGCCAGCAAGCGCAAACGGATTTGACCTTGGCCCAACGGCAGGCGATCAGCGAACTGTATTCGACGTACAATGAGGCGCAGACCGCGAAGTCGGCGGTAGATACCTTGCGGGATACCGCCAGCTTGGCCAGTGAGAGCTTGCGCCTGACCACGTTGAGGTACCAGGCAGGGCAGGCATCTGCGCTTGAAGTCGTCGATGCGCAAAGCACTTTCGCCCAGGCTCGCAACGCGTATGATGACGCACAAATACGCTTCCGGCTGGCCCTGGCGCAATTGCAAACCTTAACGGGAGCCTTTTGACCGCGAGCGAATAAGCCGATGGCAAATCCACGAGCAATGCGATTCCATGATGGCGCGACGGGCTGGGAGCGGCCGTCCGTGAACCATCTGCCGCGGCGCGCCTGCGGTGTCATCCCGATGATTTTCGTGCTGGCCCTGTCGCTGTGGACGGCGTGCTCCAAGCAGGAGGGCGGAGAGGTTGCGCCTACGGTGACCGTTCAGGTGGCCGCGGCGGCAACGGAAAAGATTGAACGCAAGGTCTCAACCGATGGAGTGATCTATCCCCTCCGCCAGGCCGCCCTGGTTCCAAAGATCACCGCGCCGGTGCGTCAGTTCTTTGTGGAACGGGGAAGTCATGTTCACGCCGGCCAGTTGCTGGCTCAGCTTGAGAACCAGGACCTCGTTGCCGCCGTGACGGACAATCAAGGGTGCGTATGAGCAGGCCCAGGCCGTGTACGCGACCGCCACCAAGCAATCGCTGCCGGAAGAGATCCAAAAGGCGCAGCTTGACGCCAAGGCAGCCCAGGAAGCGATGCAAGTGGCGCAGAAAGTTTACGTCGGGCAGCAGAAGCTTTTGCAGCAGGGCGCCACAGCTCGCAAGAATGTGGACGACGCTCACCTTGCATACATTCAGGCGCGGAACCAATACGATTTGGCGATGCGCCACCTCGATTCTCTACAAAAGCTTGGCAAGGGAGAAGAATTGAAGGCCGCCGAGGGCCAGCTTGCCTCCGCCCGCGGCAAATACGAGGGCGCCAAGGCGCAACTGAGTTTCGCCGAGGTGCGCAGCCCTATTGACGGCGTGGTGACGGACCGGCCGCTCTATGCCGGCGAAACACCGGCGGCAGGCGCTCCTCTCATTACGGTAATGGACCTTTCCCAAGTTGTCGTTCGGGCCCACATCGACCAGCAGCAGGCCAGCGCGCTCAAGGTGGGCGATGCCGCCCGCATTACCGCCCCGGGAACCGCCGACGAAGTCCCCGGCAAGGTGACGTTGGTCAGCCCCGCACTCGATCCGGGGAGCACGACGGTGGAGGTTTGGGTTCAGGCTGCTAATCCCCACGAGAGCATTCGGCCGGGAGGCAGCGCCCGCCTTGAGATCATCGCAGAAACCGTCAACGATGCCCTGGTGATTCCCGCGGTCGCACTGCTCACGGCCCCGGACGGCAGCACTTCCGTGATGGTGGTGGATGCGCAGAATAAGCCCCAACAAAAGGCCGTAAAGGTCGGCATTCACGACGGAGACAACGTGCAGATTACCGCAGGACTCCATGCCGGTGAGCGGGTGGTGACGGCGGGAGCTTACGACCTTTCCAAAGAAGACCCGGACGTTTTGGAGAAGACCAAGGTGCAGATCAGCGAGCCTACCTCCGCCGAGCCTGAAAAGTCCGGAGACGAGGGCGCGGGCGGTAAAAAGGGCGGCGAGGGAAGCGGAAGCAAGGAATAATCGATCAGCCAACCCAACGTCCGGGCAGGGCGCCGGCTCGCCCTCGGGAACTTGACGGAGCGGACTTTTGAACTCGCCATCGCCATACTGGTTTGTACGATATTCCAAGTCGATCATCTTTCTTATCCTCACGCTGGCGTGCGTGGGTGTCTATCTCGCCTTCAGCATTCCCGTCGCGGTATTTCCCTCCACCAATTTCCCGCGGGTGATCATCGGCGTCGATAACGGCGTGATGCCCATTGACCAGATGATGGTGACCATCACCCGGCCCCTGGAAGAAGCCGTGAACAGTGTGCAGGGGTTGCAGACGGTTCAATCCATCACCAGCCGCGGCTCCGCGGAAATTGACCTGTTCTTTGACTGGAACGTGGACATGTTCCAGACCCTTCAGCGGGTGAATTCCGCCATCGCGACCGTGCAGAGTTCACTCCCTTCCACCGTCCACATCGAGACGAATCGCCTAACCTTTGCAAGCTTCCCCATCATAGGTTACAGCCTCACGTCCGATACGACTCCGCGGACCGACCTTTGGGAAATGGCGACGTATGACATCAAGCCGCGTCTGAACCGCTTGGATGGCGTCTCCACCGTACTGGTGCAGGGAGGGGAGGAGCCGGAATTCCAGATCAGCCCCGACCCCGCCCGGCTGATCAGGTCGCAGGTGACCATCACCGACATCCTCGATGCCGTGCGCCGCACCAACCTGGTTGATTCTCCCGGCCTTCTCGAACGCAATCACCAACTTTATCTCGGCTTGGTCAGCGCCCAGGTCCACACGCCGGAAGAGATCGGGAACATCGTGGTCAAATTGACCAAAGACGGCGTGCCGGTTCGCATTCAGGAAGTGGCGGCCGTCGGGCCTTCCGTGAAGCCGGTGTACACCATTGTTACCGCCGACACGAAGCCGGCGGTGCTGCTCAGCATCAACCGTCAGCCCGACAGCAATACTGTGCAAGTGGCGCAAGAGGTTCACGCCGAGATCGCGGAAATTCAGAAGACGCTGCCGCACGGCGCTCATCTCCGCCCGTTTTACGATCAATCGACTCTGGTCACGCAGTCCATCAGCAGCGTGCGTGACGCTATCCTGATCGGGTTGATTTTTGCCTCGATCATCATGGTGCTGTTCTTACGGGATTGGGGAACGTCGCTCGTCGCCGGTGCGGTGATTCCCATCACCCTGCTGGTGACGTTCATTGCGCTTAAGATTCTTGGCCAGAGTTTCAACCTCATGACATTAGGCGGCTTGGCGGCAGCCGTCGGACTGGTCATCGATGACGCGATTGTGGTGGTGGAGAACATCGTTTTGCACCGCGATGCCGGTGAAGGCCGACTGGAAGCGATTCACAATGCCTTGAAGGAAATCATGGTGCCGCTCGTGGGATCCACCATAACGCCGGTAGTGGTGTTTCTGCCTCTGATTTCGATCACCGGAGTCACAGGCACTTTCTTCCGCGCGCTCGCCGTCACCATGTCCGTGTCCCTGTTTACCTCCCTGGGGCTGGCGCTAGTCTGGACGCCGAATCTGGCACTGCACTTTGTGCGTCGCGAGGGTGGAAGTGAACCAGCGTCAGAGAAGAGCACTGGACCCGCGGAGACTGGGAGCGCCGGGGAGATGCAGCGGCTGATGGCCGCGGAAGAAGCCTCCATGACAGGCTTTTTCGGCAGGGTGATTCGCTTTTACGAGCGCTGGCTCCGGCGGGCGCTGGAACATCCCGTATGGCTGGCGGCCTTGTGCCTGGCGCTCATCGTCGCCTCGTATGTTTGTTACAGCAGCCTGGGTACGGACATGCTGCCGGCCATGGACGAAGGCGGATTTACGCTGGATTACGTGATGCCTCCTGGCAGCTCGCTCCAGGAAACCGATCGCGTTGTTTCGCACCTCGAGCGCATTTGCCGCGCGGTTCCGGAGGTGGAAAGCACCTCCCGGCGCACCGGCATGCAAATGGGGTTGGCGGCCGTGACGGAGGCCAACACGGGCGACATTTCCGTCAAGCTCAAGGAAGATCGCCATCGCAGCATTGACGAAATCATCAGTGAGGCTCGCGCCGAGATTGCCAAGGAAGAGCCCGCGGTAGACGTTGAATTCACCCAGATGCTTCAGGACATGATTGGCGACCTCACCAGCGCACCTCAACCCGTCCAGATCAAGATGTTTTCGCCGGACGGCAACCTGCTGAACCAGTGGGCGCCGCGCGTGGCGGACGCCATCGGAAAAGTCCAGGTGCGGGGCAAAAAGCCGGTCGTGGATATCCAGAACGGTGTGGACAACGCCACCAGCGGGCCGGCGTTGGTTTTTCAGGTGAACCCCCAAACCGCGGCGCGGGCGGGATTCACGGCCGACGAGGTGGAGTTGGATGCGTCCGCACTCATCGAAGGCGAGCCGGCCCCTACACCGCTTGTCGTCAACGGCCAGGCCCGGACCTTGCGCGTGCGCTTTCCCGAGGCGAATCGCAGTTCTCTCGAGGCCATGAGCAACACCGTGCTGATGAGTACCAGCGGGCAGACCGCCACGCTTGGTTCCCTGTCTACGATTACGGAATTGCCGGGCCAGACCGAAATACTTCGCGAGAATCTTCAGCGCGATGTGGCGGTGACGGCGCGCCTTGAAGGTGTGGACCTTGGCACGGGCGTTGCCGCGGTGATGAAGGCAGTAGATAACCTCAAACTGCCTCCATCCATTCGTGTGGCGTACGGCGGAACGTATCGGGAACAGCAGCAATCATTTCATGATCTTCTGATTGTTCTGTTGCTCGCGTTGGTGCTGGTGTTTCTCGTGCTGCTCTTCGAATTTGGGAGCTTCAGTGCCCCGTTGGCGATTCTCTCCTCCGCGATCCTCTCCACCTCCGGCGTACTCGGGGCCTTGCTCATTACCGGAACTACTTTCAACATTTCCTCTTTTATGGGACTGATCATGGTGGTGGGCATCGTTGCCAAAAACGGTATTCTCTTGCTCGACGCCGATCAGAAGTTTCGCGCCGTGGGATACTCCGCGGAGGAAGCTATGGTGCAGGCCGGGCGGCGCCGTTTGCGGCCCATCACCATGACCGCGCTGGCGGCCGTGGCCGGCATGTTGCCCCTGGCGCTGGCCCTCGGCGCGGGTTCGCAGATGTTGCAGCCGCTGGCCATCGCGGTGATTGGCGGCATTCTGGTTTCCATGGTCTTGTCTCTTGTCATCACTCCTGCCGTGTATTTTTACTTGACCCGCAAGCGGGCTTGAGGATCGCGGCAGATTCAACCACACAAACGAGTCGGAGGGTGCAAATGAAGGAACTGGGTGTCGGCATCATTGGAACGGGCTGGGTATCCGGGGAGTACATTCGCGCCTTTCAGGCGAACCGGCACACGGAAGTGGTGGGATTGGTCAGCCGCGACCGCGCGCGTGCGGAAGCCAAGGCTGCCGCGTTCAACGCCACCCACTGCCGCGCTTACGAGCGGGTGGATGAGATGCTGGCCGATTCCTCCGTCCACATCGTGGTGATCTGCACGCCCCATCACCTGCACGCGGTGCAGGGCATCGCAGCGGCGCAAGCGGGTAAACATCTTGTGCTGGAAAAGCCCGTGGCGCTTGACCTGGAGGGCCTGCGTGAACTTCAGACGGCCGTGCGCGCTTCCCAAGTCAAAACCGTGGTCAGCTTTGTGCTGCGTTGGAATCCCCTGTTCGAAATGATCAAGGGGTTTCAGGCGGACGGCCTGCTGGGGAACCTGTTCCTGGCTGAGGTGGATTACTTCCACGGAATCGGTCCGTGGTACGGGCAATACGAATGGAACATCAAGAAGGAAGTGGCCGGCAGCGACCTGCTCACCGCCGGTTGCCATGCGGTGGACGGCCTGCGCTGGTTTGTGGCCGCGCGGCCGGTGGAGGTTTTTGCTTATGCCAACACCAGCCGGAACAATCCGTTGAACTATGAGTATGAGCCGAACAGTTTGACGATGGTGAAGTTTGAAGACGGCACGATGGGAAAGGTGGCATCCTCCATCGAGTGCGTGCAGCCTTACATTTTCAACATAGCCCTCTTCGGCGACCAGGGGACGATGCGCAACAACCAGATTTTCTCCAAGCGCTGGCCAGGGCAAAAGGGTTGGGCCGCCATTCCCACCATCCTGCCGGACAGCGGTGACGTGACCCACCATCCCTTCCGCGACGAGGTGAGCCACTTCGTCGATTGCATTCTGAATAATCGCGAGTCACACGCCAACCTTGAGGATGCCGCCGCGACGCATGAAATCTGCTTTGCCTCGCAGATTTCCGCCCGCGAAAAGCGGCCGGTGGCGCTGCCGTTGTGAGTTCAGAGTGTTAGCTTTTGGGTGCCGGCTTCTGGATCTTCGCTTCCACGGCTGTGCGCGTTGAGCCCAACGTATTGAGCAGCGACTCGCGCGGAATGCTAGTCACGAAGGGCTTAATCAGGAAGCTCACAGCGAAGGGAATATCGCGGGTCAGCGAGATCGACTCCACCTCCACGTAGACGCCCCCGTCTTTCTCTTCAAAACGCCAATAGGAGTTCATCTTCCACAGGAATCCGCCGTCGTGCCCGATGGGTTTTTCGTGTTCGTCCGGTTGATCGGGGTCCGCGACCTCGGCAATGCGGGTGGCGACGGACCGGCTTCGGCAATGCGTGGCGTCAATGGGGAAGTACTGCACATCGTGGTTGGTATTGAGGGTTACGGTGATCACCTTGTGCTTGCGCAGGCGATAAAAGATCTGGAAGTCGTTGCCGTCGTGCTTGATCAGGCGCGAGCGCACCACCTCCGGCTTGTAAATGTCCTGATGGTGATCGTAGTCCTGAACCAGGTCGAGCACCTGGCGAAGGTTTGCTCCCGGGATAAATACCGCTCCGATCCAGTGGTGAATCAGGCCGTCGGGCGCGGTGATCGCGTTGCCGGACGCGTCATGGGTTTCAAGGCGCTCCATGTAGATCTCGCCGTTCTTGACGCTGGCCAACGCCTGCGAGCGCTTGGGTTCCGGCAAGCCTTCCAGATAAAGAAAGGCGCCGGGCCGCGCCACCTCTTTATCAATCCGTGCCTCGGTGGCCTGCACGTAGTGATTGAACGCCTCCAGAGTCTGCGGTTCCAGGTCCGCGCTCATCACCTCCGAAGTTTGGGGCAACGGGATTCCCAGTAGAAGCAGCGAGGTAAGAATTGTGGCGGAGCGAAGCTTGGGCATAGGTCGCAGTCGGGTGCCGCCTGACACCAGGAATATTCTACTCCTCGCCCCTTGGGAAGGGAAAGCAATCTCATGGCTGTTGAATGCATCTGCGATGCCGCGCATTTTCCGCTTGACAAACGGCCTCGGATATGCTAGTCTACTTCCGGTGGCTAATGAGTCCGAATAGGGAATTTCACCTCGCCGTTTCGCCCCGCCTTCGATGTCGCACGGAGACCGCGAATGAAATATGCGTAGCCTCGCAGCAAGAGAGTGGAGCCGCCAGATGGTCCCCGGTTTTGTCCCCCCAGAGCGAAAAAACAAAAAATGAGTGAAAGAACCCGATGAGTTGTTGAAAACAAGCCACTTAAAAAATGACAGAAAGCCCGATGCCGATGAGTTTATGATTCAAAAGGACTTGGCCTCAATTGAAGCCGTTTTTTGCCATTTTTCTGCGTATCCCATTTGATTTCAATCGGCTAACCTGATTTTCAACCCCCACCATCCAAGTTGGTACATCCCATTTTCCCTCCAAACCGCCCAGAAAACGGCACTTTTGCCGGGCTTTTTCTGCGCCTCCTCCGGCGGCAACTCTAGCCTCCGGCAAGGCCTTTCCGCGGCTGCCGGCCCGTTTCCCGACAGAATCGGAGCAACCATAACGGCAAACTTTGGCTGCCTCGCCGTGCGCGTCGTGGTATTGTTTCCGCGCGCGCTGAGTTGCCGGCCGAATCGGATCGTTGGTTCGTGCCACCCTGCGGCCCGCCGCCACTGCCGTGACTGAGCCTTCACATCCCGCCCGTCCGTCGCCGGTCACCATCGTGATCGCCTTTGGAGTGATCTACTTCATCTGGGGCGGGACGTACCTGGCCATTCGGTTTGCCGTACAAACCATCCCGCCTTTTTGGTTGGCCGGCGTGCGATTCCTTTTCGCGGGTTCGGTTCTTTACCTCTACGTGCGTGTTCGCGGAGAGCCGCCGCCACTCCGAAGGCACTGGCTTCCGGCCATCATCGTGGGCGCGTTGTTGCTGGTGGGCGGGAACGCCTCGCTGGTTTGGTCCGAGCAGCGCGTGCCTTCGGGAGTGGCCGCGACCATTCTCGCGCTGATCCCGCTTTGGATGGTTTTGTTTGACAGCTTGCGCCCGGCTGGTCCCCGACTGACCGTGCGGATGGTGTGCGGTTTGGTGATGGGACTGGCGGGCGTGGGGATTCTGGTGGGTCCGGCGCGGCTTTGGGGAGCCTCGCGCGTGGACATTGTCGGCTCGGCGGTTTTGATGTTCAGCGCCATGTCGTGGGCGGCCGGCTCGCTTTCGTCCCGCAGCGCCAATCTACCTCGGTCGCCATTTATGGCTGCGGCGATGGAGATGGTGGGAGGCGGGGCAGTGCTTATCGTCCTCGGCCTCGTGGCCGAAAGCCACCAACTGCATTGGCGCGCCATATCCTTCCGGTCGGTCGCCGGCCTGCTCTATTTGATTGTCTTCGGGTCTTTGCTCAGTTTTACCGCTTACATCTGGCTTCTGCGCGTGGTTTCAGCCTCGCGCGTTGCGACCTACGCTTACGTCAATCCCGTGGTGGCAGTGTTCCTGGGCTGGGCACTGGGAGGGGAAGTGGTTTCCGCGCGCGCGTTGCTGGCCACGGCCGTCATCGTCGCGGCGGTGGCGTTGATCCTTACACAAACTCCCCAGATTGCACCGGCGACTGAACAAAGCAAGAATCGGGTTGCTGAACTTTTGCCGTCCCTTCAAGATGAGACTGGATCAAATGAAGGAGCGTGAAGCCATGCAACCGAATGTGGAAGACTACAACCGGATTGAGAAAGCCATTCTGTTTCTGGAAGAGAACTACCATCGCCAGCCGGAGCTGCGCGAGGTTGCGCAAAGTGTGAACCTGAGCGAATTCCACTTTCAGCGCCTCTTTCGCCGATGGGCGGGCATCAGTCCCAAGCGGTTCGTGCAATTTCTAACCGTGGAGCACGCCAAGAAATTGCTCGGCGAAGCGCACAGCGTGCTGGATGCGACCTACGACGCGGGGTTGTCAAGCCCCGGCCGATTGCACGATCTCTTCGTCAATATTGAAGCCATGACGCCCGGTGAGTTCAAGGCTCGAGGGGCAGGGCTTCACATCAACTACGGCTATCACGCGAATCCCTTCGGCGAATGTTTGCTCTGCGTAACGGAGCGGGGAATTTGCGGATTGGGTTTCGTGGACGCCGGAGGGCGCGCGCAACTTCTTCGCGATTTCAAGTCGCGCTGGCCCCATGCCCGTTGGGAAGAGAATGGACGCGTCACCCAGCCCTATATCAACCGCATTTTTGCAGGCGAGAATCGCAATGGTGCGCGGCCGATCACGCTGCTGCTGCAAGGCACGAATTTCCAGATCAAGGTGTGGGAAGCTCTGTTGCGGATACCGATGGGTACGGTCGTCCCCTATGAAGACCTCGCCGTCAAAGTTTGCAGTGCGCGTGCCGCGCGAGCGGTGGGCGGTGCGGTGGGGAAGAATCCCATCGCCTTTCTTATCCCTTGCCACCGCGTAATCCGCAAAGCCGGTGGCATCGGCGGCTATCATTGGGGCACCGCGCGAAAGCGCGCCATACTGGCGTGGGAAGCGGCGCGAACGCAGACCGCGCAGGATTGATCCATCCCGTGCATTGCGCCGACCCCGCTTCTGCTGATATCCTGCCTCCGCGAATGGGGGCTCGTGGAAGAAATCGAGTAAGCGTGGGGAAGGGAATTCGCCTCTTCCCCCTCATTCCCCCTCGCCCGTGCCGTCACGGCCCGACTCCAAGCCCGAGGTAGCTGAGCGCAATCTGCTCCCCACGCGCATGCCCTCTCAACGCTGGCTGCACATCATTCCCGTTTCCTTCATCATGTACACGATTGCGTTTATCGATCGGACCAACGTCTCGCTGGCTCTGCCCTCCATGAGCCACGACCTGCACATGAACCCGACGCAGGCGGGCGGAGCGGCGGGCATCTTCTTCTGGGGATACGTGCTGTTGCAAATTCCGGGCGGGCATTTGGCGCAGCGTTGGAGCGCCAAGCGCTTCGTGAGCATCCTGCTGGTGGTTTGGGGATTGTGTTCCGTCGGATGCGGCCTGGTGCAGACCTATCATCAATTCTGGTTCATGCGTCTCCTGCTGGGAGTGGCGGAGGGCGGCGTCTGGCCTGCGGTCCTGGTCTTGCTCTCGCACTGGTTCCCACGCGGCGAGCGGGCACGCGCCAATGCCTATTGGATGCTCTGTCTTCCCATCGCCGTCATCGTGTCTTCGCCTCTTTCCGGCTGGATTCTGGGCCGATGGAATTGGCGCGTGCTGCTGATTGCGGAAGGCGCTTTGCCGTTTCTTTGGCTCGTCATCTGGTGGGCATTCATCGATGACTATCCCCATCAGGCGCGGTGGATTTCCGCCGAGGAGCGCACGTATCTTGAGACCGTTCTTCACGAGGAGACTCGCCCTCTCGAATCGGTTGAGCCCGAGTCATTTTGGCGGGCGCTCTGCAAGCCTGCGGTCCTGGCCATGGTCGCGGTATATCTGATGCAGAACACGGGAAATTACGGTTACCTGTTCTGGCTTCCCACGGTGCTGGGGCAGGCCAAAAAGATGAGCAGTCTGATGGTGGGTGTTCTGACCGCCGTGCCCTACATCGTGACGGCGATTGGCATGGTCCTGATCTCACGCCACTCCGACAAGCATCGTGAGCGCCGAAGACATGTGAGATTTGGACTGGCCTGGTCCGGCACCTGCATGCTGGCTTGCATCCTTCTGAGTGGCCATTTTCCTGCCCTGAGTTTCGTGGCCATCACCATGGTCGGCGCCGGCTCTTATGGAATGTTGGGGCCATTCTGGGCGATCCCCACGGAAAACCTGCCGCGCCAAGTGGCAGGACCGGCGATGGGTTTGGTCAATGCGCTGGGTAACCTTGGTGGATACTTCGGCCCATTGGCGGTGGGCTTTATCTTCCATCGGTCGGGTGACTTCCGCTACGCGTTCGCCGCACTCGCCACGGCCTATTTCCTTGGCTCGGCGGCGACACATCTGTTGCCTGCACGCCCGGTCACAACCTCCCGCATTGCCGAAACCTAGCTTGGAGTGCGGTAGCAGCAGCTACCGCCTTCTTCACTGTTCAATGGGCCAGAGATTGTTGAGTGTCAGACGAAAGGCGGTAGTTGCTGCTACCGCACTCCAAGGCGCTGCGCGCAAACCGCACAGGGGCTAAACGCGGCGGGAATCAGACCAGCGCCACAGCGCGCACGGGCGAGCCCGAGCCCTCACGAATTTTGAGAGGTAAAGCGAGAAAGATGAAGAAGTCCGGAAGCTGATCCAGATTGCACAGATTCTCGATAATCAGCATCTGTTTTTCCAGCACCACGGGGTGAATGGGTTTGGTGCTCAGCGCCGTTGGCGGGTCGGGCGAGAGCGTATCCACTCCGAGCGCCGCGACTGTCTTCGCGAGCAGGTATTCGGCCGCGTCCATGCCCACGCCCGGCCAGTCTTCCACATAGGGCTGATCGTTGGGGCGCGGCGCCCACCGTGCCGACCATCCGAAATCGAACAGCACAATGTCGCCCGCCTGGAGCGCGCCGTGCTGATTCTCCCAATCGCGCAACCGGCTGGCCGAGACAGAGTCGCCCACCTTCAGGTCGCGGCAATCGATGCGCACTCCGCGGCCCACCAGTTGCGCCAGCGGAACGTGATCGATGGTCACGTGGGCCTCCGGCGGCGCGTCGGCAAGAAAGTGTGCCGGGGCATCCACGTGCGTGCCGTTATGCTCGTGCATCACCAGTTGGTAATGGAGCGAGCGTCCTCCGTGACGATAAGAACTCCACAGGTTATGGAAGAACATGGCGTGAGTGGGGAAGCGCGGCATGTGCTCTTCCAGCGTCTGGCTGAGGTTGACCACCCGCAGTTCACGCAGCTTGCCCGCCAGTGCGGTCACGTCAGTCATGAGGATCTCCTGGTTGAGGTTTGGAGCTGAGGTGTTGCTCTTCTACGATACGAGGCTGTTGCTACCTTCTTACCGATCATTACTTAATGAGGTGACGAAGGAACCCCTCACCCGTCGCTGCGCGCCACCCTCTCCCCCAAGGGGGCGAGGGCGTGAATTCAATCTACCTCTCCCCTCGCCCCTTTGGGGGAGAGGGGCTGGGGGCGAGGGGGTTGTGTCACTTCATTGTGCGAAACTCATCAACCCGTCATTCCGGGTTGGCAAAGTACCCGGGCTTCCAGCGCACCATGACGCTTTTCCGTTCGCATTCGACGCGAATGGTGCGATACGTCCCGTCCATGACGGCACGCTGCGGCTTATACCCAATGGTGTATTGCTCGTCCAGATCACGTCCGATAGCTTCCAGGGCGTCCGACAGGTGTACCAGGCGCTCGGCGGAAAACTTGCCGGTCTCCGCCCCCAGTCCTTTATTCTGGGAAGTGTCGCCAATCTGCCCATGCGAAAGGTATCCCGTCTCCAGGTCCGTCCCGGTATTTTCCTGCAAAGGAAATGATGGATAAGCTCCCGTCGAGTCGGAGATATCCGCCAGAAGTTTGTCGCCGGGATTGGAGAATCCATAGGCGGCCGTGCCGATGGTATAAACCATGGTTTCCGCCATGCGCGCAACGGAAACCACCTCGTCCAGCGTGTGCTTGCTTTGAACGTCCAACCCATCGCTCAGCACTACCAGGACGCGCCGCATTTCCTCTGGCGGGCCGGTCTTCATCATCTTTTCTTTGCAGGCAAAATAGATGGCGTCATACAACGCCTTGCCGCCCCCCGGCTTGAGGTCCTGTACTTTTTCGTTCAGCACGTCGGGATCGCCGGTGAAGTCCTGGATGATCGAAGTGGTAGCGTCAAAGGTCTGGAGAAATACCTTGTTCTTCGTGCCGCCGCTGCGCAACTGGGAGTAGATCAGTTCGGCCGCGGCGTCCTTTTCGTACGACAGGCGGCTGCGGGCCGTGTTGCTGGTGTCAACAATCAGGCCGATGCGGAGCGGCGTATTGGTTTCGCGTTCGAAGTGGGTGATGGTCTGCTCCACTCCATCCTCATACACTCTGAAATCCTGAGCGGTGAGGTCAATCACCGGCTGCCCACGCTTGTTCTTTACCGTCACGGGCACATTGACCAGTTCAACGGTGGCGGTGATGGTGGTCGGTTTGGATGGCGGAGTGGTTTCCGCCGGATGAGCAGCGCCGGCGGGCGTGTCGGGCGTTTTCGCTGCCGTGGCCGGTGCGATTTGTTGGGCGGGGAGGCGCAACGTCATCGCGGCCAGGAGGATCGACGCCGTCACCACCAGTGCTGCCAGCGCCACGCCGTGTTGCCGGGTCTTCAGCCCTTTTTTCGATGCTTTCATAAGAATTAAGCCACTTCCGCCGCCGATTCAACGCAAGCCGGCGCTCCACGCCGCGAGAACGCGCGAAATTCCATTCTACCTCAATTACTGCGCCTCCGGAGGGTTCGCTTCCGGCGTGGCAAAGTACCCGGGCTTCCAGCGCAGAACGACTCCCCGTCGCGTGGTCACCACTTTGATGGAGCGATAGGTCCCGTCCATGGCATCGCGCCGCGGCTTATAGCTGACGGTGTACTGCTCGCTCAGATCGTGGCCGATGGTCTGCAACGCCTCCACCAGATTTTCCAGACGCTCCGCGGAGAACTCGCCCGTGGCCGCTCCCAGGCCCTTGTTTTGGGACGTCGAGCCGACCTGTCCGTGGGAGAGGGCGCCGGATTCTTCGTCCGTGCCGGGTGCATTCCGCAAGGGAAAGGACGGATAGCCTCCGGTTTCCGTGGCCATCTGCTCCAGCAGTTTGTCGCCGGGATTGTCATAGCCGTAAGGGGCCGTGCCCACGGTAAAGATCATGGTCTCGGCCATCCGTGCCATGGAAATGACTTGGTCCAGGGTGTGCTGGCTTTGCACATCCAGGCCGTCGCTGATGACCACCAGGACTCGGCGCACCTCTTCGCGCGGCCCGGTCTTCAGCATCTTGTCGCGACACGCGGTGAAGACGGCATCGTAAAGAGCCTTCCCGCCTCCCGACTTTATTTCCTCAAGCTTCGAACTGATCAGGTCCGGATCGTTGGTGAAGTCCTGCACGATGGAACTGGATTCGTCAAACGTTTCCAGGAAGACCTGGGTTTTGGTGCCGCCGCCGGCGAGAACCACATCGGAAAACTGCTGGGCCGCGTCCTTTTCGTAAGGCAAACGCGCGCGCGCTAAGTTGCTGGTGTCCAGGATCAACCCGATGCGGAGCGGGACATGAGTTTCCCGCTCGAAGTGAACAATCCGCTGCTCCACGCCGTCTTCAAAGACCTTCACTTCATCCTGATCGAGATCGATGACGCGCTGGCCGCGGTGCGTCAAGGCGGAGACCGGCACGTTGACCAGTTCGACAGTGGAACGGATGGTGGTGGTCTTGGCGGACGCGTTCTCGGTCGCCGCGGGCGCGGCTGGCGCCGTGGCCTGCTGTGCTCGGACGGTGAGTCTGCTGGCAGCGAATGCCAGGCCCGCCAGTGCCAGCAACACCAGAGCCGATTGCCAGCTTCGACCGGATTTGAGGTCGGGTCTTTTCACGGTTGCTTTCCTGTACTCGTCTCCCATTCTACCGCAAGCGGCTGCCATGGGGCGACGTCTGGAGTTTCGACATTTAGGGGGGCTACAGAACCCGGAACCAATGCTTGCCATGAAATGACCACCCTCTTCAATTTGCATTACCAATGAACCGAACTGTCATCCTGAGCCTGGCTTTTCAAGGCGAAGGACCCTTTTCATTTGCACTTAGGAAGCACGGCGCGGGCGCGCCGTGGGGAACCGCGCGGCATGCCGCGCGCACATGGGTAAGACGAAATACGGGGGTCCTTCGCCTTGAAAAGCCAGGCTCAGGATGACAGCGCGATGAGGGTGCATGGAGACTACGACTGCCGCGAATGGCGACGAAAACCTTGCGTTGAAACGTTCGTGACATAGTACCTTGGCGAGAATATGTTTTGGCACTTCAGAGGAGTTTTTCACAGTTGCGGAGCCCTGCCGCAGAACAATCGGTGGAGCGGCAGGCGGTTCCCGTGCGCGCGAGTGGCATTTCAGGACGACGCTAACGGCCGGAAGGTCGGAAGAGCCGGAGGAAGGGAATTGAAAAACTCCCACGCCCGTGCTAACTTCTTTGCCCTGGCATAGTCTAACTAGGGCAAGGAGACGCGCGCATGCACCAGGATGAAATCCCTCCCGGAACACTTTACCTGCTGATTCTCAAGGCGCTGGCTCGGGGCGGGGCACTGCACGGATATGAGATCGCGTCGTGGATCGAGCAGGTTTCGGACGAAGTCTTGCAGGTCCAGGAGGGCTCACTCTACCCGGCTTTGCAGCGCATGCTGATCAAGGGATGGGTGAAAGCTCAATGGGGCGTGACGGCCGGGAATCGCCGCGCGCGCTACTACCACCTTACGCCGCTCGGCCGAAAACAGCTTGAAGTTGAAGTGTCGCAGTTTGAACGCATCGTACAAGCCATCACGCGGGCAATCCAGACCGCTTGAAGGCAGTGGTGAGTGGCGAGTGATTGGCGGTGAGTCGTTCGCGAAACGTTCAGCTCTCAGCGGTTGGCGACCAGCTCTCAGGTGCTCCCGACGCGCGCCGAGTGTTGATCTGCTGGCTGCGAGCTGACTACTGAAAGATGGAGGGCAAACATGTTGGCCAAACTCCGACGGCGGCTCTGGATGCTGCTTCGTCGCAAGCAATTCGATGCCGACCTCGAAGAAGAGATGCGCCTGCACCGCGAGTTGCGCGAACAGGAACAGATTGCGCGCGGCCTTTCACGCGAGGAGGCCCACTACGCCGCGCAGCGGCGCTTTGGCAACGACTTAATTCTCCGAGAAACGAGCCGCGAAATATGGGGATGGCTCTGGATTGACAACTTACTGCAAGATCTTCGTTACGGCTTGCGCATGCTGGCGAAGAATCGCGGTTTCACTTTCTTGGTGACGGGGCTTCTGGCGCTTGGCATTGGCGCCACGACGGTTGTCTTCAGCCTGTTCGACGCGGTGTTTCTGCGGCCGTTACCGGTACGACAGCCAGCGGAATTGGTCAGGATGGTGCAGCACGTTCCCAAGCTCAGGACCTACAGCAATTTCCCTTATGTGTACTACGAAGCGTTGCGGGACCACAGCACCACTCTGGCAGCCGTCTTCGGAGACACCGTTGATTATGCCCATTTCGCGATGTCCGACCCCGAACCCACGGAAGAGATCAGGGTTTACGGGGTCACGCCTGAATTCTTCCCTGCCCTGGGAGTCCATGCTCGCTATGGGCGGGTACTGCTCCGCTCTGACGCGAAGGAGACTCCGGGACTGCTGCCCGCGGTGCTGAGCTACGGATTCTGGCAACGGCGGTTCGGCGGAGATCCCGGCGTTGTCAACAAGCGAACCCTGTTGATCAACGGGCATCGCTTTGTCATTGTGGGTGTCATGCCGCGGGAGTTTAACGGGATTACGGTTGACACTGCTCCCGACGTTCGCGTTCCCCTGCGCGCCTACTTTTTGTTGGGAGATTTCCCTAAGGATCGATTGTATTTGGAAGTGGCGGGCAGACTAAAGCCCGGCGTTGCGCTCTCCCTGGCTGAGGCGGAATGTCTCGCCCTCTGGCGCTCAACCATGGAGACCTATCTGCGCGATGTCTTCAAGGATTCGCCGCAGGCCATATCGGCCCAACTTTCCCGCGGCATGGCGCTGGAGCCTATTGCACGTGGGGTCTCGTTGCTTCGCGATCGCTACGGCGACGTGCTGAAGTTGGTGATGGCTTCCGTCGCGCTTCTATTGCTGATTGTCTGTACCAACGTGGCGGGGCTTCTGCTGGAACGAGCGGCGGCGAGACAATCGGAGATTACCGTCCGCCTGGCGGTCGGGGCTACACGCTTCCGGCTGGTCCGGCAAGTGCTGGCGGAAAACCTGTTGCTCGCCGCGCTGGGAGCTGTGGGAGCACTGGCTGTCACCCTTGTGGGCATACCGCTTGCACTGCGAGGATTGCCGCCCATCCGTGCCTATCCTAGTCCTTCGATAGTTCCGCTCGCGATGGATTTGGGAATTAACTGGAGGATTTTCCTTTTCCTGCTTTTCATATCACTGGCGACGATGCTTCTATTCAGCCTTAGTCCGGCGCTTGCCGTTTCGCGCTCGAATCTCGACACGTTGCTGCGGGCCGGGCGCTCCAGTGCCAATGTGCGTGGACGCCAGGCGTTGATCGCGTTGCAGGTGGCGCTATGCACGTTCCTGCTGGTCACGGCGAGTCTGTTCGTGCGTACGTTCCAGCAACTACAACACGTGAATCCGGGGTTCGATCGCAACCATATTGCGACCTTTACCATCGACCTGAACGCCCACAAAGGCCAAACCGCCGCCTTCCTCCAAACCTTCACCGAGCGCGTGCGGGCGCTGCCGGGAGTTGAGTCGGTCGCGATCTCTTCCATGGGGGTGATGCGCGGGACCGGCACGGCAGTGACCGTCGCACCGGCGAGACAACGAAGCGGGCGGGCCGATTTTCTTAACACGACCACCGCCGCGATCTCCCCGGAGTACTTCGACACGATGGGCATCCACATTCTTTCCGGACGTGGCTTCACCACAAATGATGTCCCCGCCCCAAAGGCGGCAACACGAGTGAGTGCAGTGGTCAATCAGGCGTTCGTGCGGCGGTTCTTCCCCGGTACGCAGCCGCTCGGGAAGTTGTATGGCTGGGTCGCACCCGGGGGCGTGGCAAAAGAGCAATTCGAAATTGTCGGGGTAGTGAGCGACGCGAAGTACCGGTCGCTGCGTGCTCCGCTTATTCCGATCGCATATACCTGCCAGACCGCGTTTGACGATTTCGTTTTGAACGTGCGAACCCGCATGCGGCCGGACGGCATAATTGCGCCGGTTCGGAGAACCCTGGCTTCTCTTGATCCCGGCTTGCCCATCCTTGAAGCCCACGCCATGGCCGAAGAAATCGATATCAGTACCGGTAGCGAACGGATCACCGCCGAGCTTGCGTCCCTGTTCGGCGTCGTCGCGGCGCTGCTGGTGGGAGTCGGAATGTACGGCCTGCTCGCGTTCGCCGTTACCCAGCGACGGCGGGAGATCGGTATCCGTATGGCGCTAGGGGCAATGCGCGACGACATCCTGGCGCTTGTTGTAGGCCGTGGCTTGATACTGACGTCAGTCGGCCTGGGAATTGGCCTTCTCGCCTCACTCGCGGCGACCCGCATCTTCGCGAGCCTTCTTTATGGGGTCAGACCGGCTGATCCTCTGACTTTCGCCATCGTGCCGCTGATGCTGGTCGGATTGGTGCTCATCGCCAGCTATATCCCCGCCCGTCGGGCCACCAAGGTCGATCCCATGGTCGCGCTGAGGTACGAATGATAGGTTGGAGCGTTCAACCTCGGCGGGCAGCGTCGGGAACCGAAGCAGGCGCACTAAACCGTACAGTGGTAAATTGATAGGGACACCCCAAAGGAGAAATGATCATGGAAATGGGATTTATTGGCTTGGGCGCGATGGGAGAACCGATCGCCCGTAACTTGATCAAGGCGGGATACTCTTTGCAGGTCTACAATCGCTCGCGCTCCCGCGCGGAGGCGCTAATGGCGGTGAGAGCAGCCGTGGCGGAAACGCCTGCGGCGGCGGCTGGCGCAGGCGTGGTTGCCACCATGTTGGCGGATGACGCTGCGGTGGAAGCTGTGGTTTTCGGCGAACACGGAGTGCTGGCGGGCCTCCCCCGCGGCGGCGTTCACATTTCCCACAGCACCATCAGCGTGAATCTTTCCCGCCGCCTGGCGGAGGCACACAAGGAGCGCGGACAGTTCTACATTGCCGCACCAGTTTTTGGCCGTCCGGATGCGGCGCAGGCGGCGCGTCTGGTCGTGGTGGCGGCGGGACCGGCGGAGGCCGTGGAACGTTGCCGCGGGGCGCTGGAAGCCATCGGCCGCAAGCTCTTCGTAATCGGCGAAGACGCTCCGGCCGCCAACACCGTCAAGCTCAGCGGCAATTTTCTGATAGCATCCATGTTGGAGGCGTTGGGTGAATCGTTTGCCCTGCTGCGCAAATCCGGCGTGGAACCGGCGAGTTTCATGGAGATTGTCAGTGCGTTTTTTCAGTCGCCCGTCTATGACAATTACGGCAAAATAATTGCCGAGCAGCGCTATGATCCCGCGGGCTTTAAGCTGCGTCTGGGTTTGAAGGACGTACGCCTGGTATTGGCAGCGTCAGACGATGCCGCGGCGCCCATGCCCTTGGCCAGCCTGGTTCGCGACAACCTGATCAGCGGCATCGCGCAGGGTTTGGGCGACCTGGACTGGTCCGCCGTCGCACGCGTTGCGGCGCTGAAGGCGGGACTGAAAACTTAGCATGCCTGACACGCTTGAGCGAGAAGCGCCGGGCTACTGCAACCGATGCGGGTTGTTGACCTCAGGCAAAGTGATGGCCTGGCTTATTGAGAATGGTCCCGGGCTAAAGCTCGGCGCTACGAGCACAGGAGCTAAAGAGGAGGCAATATGAAAGCCATTCGCGTAAATGAATTCGGCGGTCCGGAAGTGTTGAAGTTGGAGGATGTGCCCAATCTGCAAGCCGGTCCGGGGCAAGTGCTGATTCGAGTCAAGGCCGCGGGCGTGAACCCCTACGATACCTACATGCGGCAAGGAACTTATGCCGTAAAGCCGCCGCTTCCCTACACTCCGGGCAGCGATGCGGCGGGTACGGTGGAGGCGGTGGGAGAGGGCGTGGAAGGCTTCGCGCCCGGCGACCGCGTTTACACCGGTGGAACTCTGACTGGCGCCTATGCAGAGCAAACCCTGGCGGAGGTCTGGCAGGTGCATCCGCTGCCCGCGAAGATCAGTTTCGCGCAGGGAGCTGGCGTGAACGTGCCCTACGCCACGGCGTACCGCGCCTTGTTCCTGATTGCCCACGCGCGCGCGGCGGAATCAGTGTTGGTTCATGGGGCCAGCGGCGGAGTGGGCGTGGCGGCGGTACAACTGGCGCGCGCCGCGGGCCTGACGGTCATCGGCACGGGCGGCACCGAGCGTGGACGCGAACTGGTGATCGCGCAGGGCGCTCATTACGCCCTCGACCACCGCTCGCCCGGCTACCTCGATGAATTGAAGAAGCTCACCCACGGGCGTGGCGTGGACGTGGTTCTGGAGATGCTGGCCAACGTGAATCTGGCCAAAGACCTCAGCGTGCTCGCCCGGAATGGGCGCGTGGTGGTCATCGGCAATCGCGGCAATATTGAAATCAATCCTCGCGAGATCATGGCTCGCGACGCCGCCGTTCTGGGAATGGTGCTGTGGAACACCAGCCGCCCGGACCTGGCCAGCATTCATGCCGGGATTGTGGCCGGGCTCGAAAACGGGACCCTGCGCCCGGTGGTGGGAAAGGAACTTCCCCTCGCGGAAGCTCCACAGGCGCACCGCGCGGTGCTGGAACCTGGGGCGCACGGCAAGATCGTGCTGATGCCTTCCTGATGGGTGGGCAGCTTTGATTGAGAAACACCCCCTCACCCCCGCCCCTCTCCCCCAAGGGGGCGAGGGGAGAGTTACGTACAGTTCAGGCCCTCGCCCCCTTGGGGGAGAGGGTGGCTCGCCACCGGTGCCGTCATCAGCCGGGGCGAGAAGGGGGCCCCACGCTTTGCTTGTCGTGGGGGTGAGGGGGTTCAGTCGGCGCGGTTCTACGAATCTCCGAGGGGAAAGGGGTTCATGCCGCAGATTCAGGACACGGGCCACAAGGCGGCGGCTTGCTGCTTCCTTTGCTTGGCCGTGTCTTTTGCTGGGTCTGCATTGGCGATCGGCGCGCAACCATCGGTTCTGGCGCGGCAAGTCGTCAACGCCGTACTGCGCCTGCTCCCGATCCTGTCGCGCTGCTGCGAGCGGTGGGCGATCACCAGAAACAGAATGAGGCGGCCCGCAAAGACTACATCTTCGATCGCCGCGACGACGACCAGCAGCTTGACTCGCACGGCAAGGTGAAATCGACCGAGGTCAAGGAGTATGAAGTCTACTTTGTTGGCCCCTGGGAGATTGAGCGGCTGCTGAGCAAGGATGGCAAGCCCTTGTCCGAAGGCGAAACGAAGAAGCAGGACGAGGAAGTGCGCAAACAGGAGGCCAAAGCGCGCGAGCGCATCGCCCGTCGGGATGCGGGCCGGGACCACGACAAGGACGAAATCACCCTGGCGAAGTTCCTGGCGGCGGACCGCTTCTACAATTTGCGGCGCGAGAACTACCAGGGGCGCGAGGTTTACGCCATGGATTTTGCGCCACGCCCGGACTTCGAGCCTCATTCCTTGGTTGATCGGGTACTGAAAGCTCTGGGCGGCACGCTGTGGATCGATGAGCAGGCCCGCCAGGCGGCGCGCCTGGAAGCACGATTCCTGGCGGGCGTAAAATTCGGCGGCGGCCTGTTGGCTTCGGTGCAGAAGGGCGGTAACGTGGTCATCGAGCAACGCTTTGTGAACGGCGAAGTTTGGCTGCCGTTCTATGTTGAGATTCACCTCGACGCCCACGTGCTCTTTCTCCACAAGGCGATCAATGGCACTTCCACTTACAGCAACTACCGCAAATTCCGGGTGAATACCAAGATCACGAGCGGCCCGGAGTGACCCCTTCCTGTTGACAAACGCCCTTCCTTCCCTCACAATTGCGTAGGCGAACAAAAGGCGAAAGTGGATGAGGCCTTTTTCGCCGGGGTAACCCATGGCACGAAATGTTGCCGCGCTACGCGCGCAAATCGAATCGGCTCTGGCCAAGCGTATTCCCGCGCCCTTTGCGCCTGCGAGCACCCTGCCGGTGGAGACCGTTCCCACCGGAATTCCTGCCACGGATAAGTTGACGGGAGGGTTGCCGCGCGGCGGCATCACCGAGATTTGCGGCCCAAACTGTTCGGGCCGCACAAGCTGGCTGATGGCCGTCCTGGCTTCGCGAACCGCTGCCGCTGAGGCGTGTGCTTTTATCGACGGACGCGACGCTTTCGATCCGTATTCCGCGCAAGCCACCGGCGTGCAGTTGCAGCAACTGCTGTGGGTCCGGTGCCAGAACATCGACCAGGCCCTGCGCGCCACGGATCTGATCTTGCACGCTGGCGGCTTCGGCCTGGTGGTTCTGGACCTGGGCGATATTCCGCCGGAGGTGGTTCGTTACGTTCCCCTCAATGTGTGGTTCCGACTTCGTCGCGCGGTGGAGCATACGCCGACCATCTTTCTGGTGCTGGAGCGGGAACCGCACGCCAAGACCTGCGCCTCACTGGTCCTGTGCGTGGAAACGGAGGCGGCTCATTGGTTGAAGACGGCGGATGCGCAGGCCGCTGTTCGCCCTCCGCATGCGTGCCTGTTTGCCGGTTCATGGTTGCGGACGGAAGTGGTTCGGAACCGGGCGCAGCCGGCTGGCCCCATGTATCTCCACCACAGCTCTCCGACGGTCATGCTGGAAACGGAATGCCGCTTGGGGGTTGGGTAGTGCTGACTCGTCACTTGCCACTCGTCACTCGTCACTGCACTTATGGCCTTTGCCTCCATCTTCGTTCCCAACTTCATGGTGCAGGCGGTGGCGCGCCTGGAGCCTGGCCTTCGCCGCCGCGCGCTGGTTCTGCTGGAGGGCACGGCTTCCACCCGCAGCGTGATCGCGTTGAATGCGGCGGCGGAGCAAATGGGTGTCAGGCTCGGCATGACCAAGTCCCAGGCGCAGCAATTCGGCGAGCTGGAAGTTCGCGAGCGGTCGCCCGTAGCGGAGAAGTCGGCCCATGCGGCATTGCTGGATCTTGGTTGGTCGGTTTCACCTCGAGTGGAAGATGCGGCGGCGGATATCGTTGTTCTCGACCTCGCCGGCCTCGCTTCGTTGTTCGGCGCCGAGGAAGCGATCGCGGCCAAGCTGGCGGAAGGAGCCACGCGCCTCGGCTTCACCCCGCAGATTGCCACGGCAGCCAATCTTGATGCGGCTATTCTGGCGTCGCGGGCTTTCGCCGGAATCACCGTTATTCCCGCGGGCGAAGAAGCCGCGGTGATGGGCAAGGTGCCGATGGGCGCGCTTTCGCCTTCGCTGGAGATGCTCGAAACGCTGGAGCGCTGGGGTGTGCACGCGTGCGCGGCACTGGCGGCGTTGCCCGTCTTGCAGCTTTCGGAACGGCTGGGCCAGGAAGGAGTTCGCCTGCACGAATTGGCGCGCGCGCAAAGTCCGCGAGCCATGGTGCTGGCGCAGCCGGCGATCTATTTCGAAGAGGAACTGGAACTGGAACATGCGGAGGCCGAACTCGAGCCACTGACCTTTCTCCTGGGGCGGTTGCTGGACGCCTTGTGCGCGCGGCTGGCGGAGCGGTCGCTGGCGGCGGGTGCGATTCAAGTGCGATTTGAACTGGAGCCCGCGTTCGACAAGAATATCCGGCAACTGGAAAACCAGTCGCGCGCCGGCGCTGCGCCTGACCTTTACGAAAAGGCTTTGCGCCTGCCCGTGCCCATGGGCGATTCCAAAGCGCTCTTGAAATTGCTGAATTTGAATTTGCAGGTTGATGCGCCTTCCGCGCCGGTGAGGAAAATCCTTTTGACGGCGGAAGCGGCACGGCCCCGCGTCGCCCAGGGAGGATTGTTTTCGCCCCTCTCTCTCGACCCGCAAAAGGTGGAATTGACCATTGCCCGCTTGGCGAAGTTGGTGGGGGCGGCAAACGTCGGCTCGCCCGAGTTGCTCGATACGCACCGCCCGGAAGGCTTCCGCATGGTGCGGTTTGTTCCCAACCACGAGGCGGAGGACGCACGCCACCGCGGCCGCCGCACGCCTGAGAGTATGGTGCGAATTTCTGATGTCGCGCCGGGGTTCAGTCTGGCCGATGACGCGTCGGCCGTTTGCCCGGCACATGCGACGAGCGCCGGGCTTGAGCCCGGCACGTGCCGACCTCAAGGTCGGCGCTACGAGGTCACATGCCGGCGAACGCGCTTGCCCCATGGCGTTTCGAGTTTTCCGGCCACCGCTGCCGGCGAGGGTGGAGGTTCGCGAAGGTTGCCCTGCGTGGGTGGCCTTTAAGGGCGTTCGCGGGCGCGTGGTGGACGGCTTCGGGGCCATGGCGCGGTTCAGGAAATTGGTGGAGCGACGACGCCTGGCAAAGCGACGAGTGGGATATCGAGGTGCAACCGGCCGCCTCTTCCCCGGCACGATCGTCCGGCCCCGCGGAGAATCCCGGCGTCAAAGCCCCACCGCAGCGCGGACTTTACCGCCTGCTCTACGACCCGGCGTGCAAGGAGTGGTTTGTGCGGGGTAGGTACGATTAGCTGACAGCCTACAGCCTACAGCCGACAGCTCACAGCTAACAGGAACAACGACTATGCGGTTCTTACTGTTAGCTGTCGGCTGTAAGCTGTCAGCCACGAACCTTCCGGGGTGCCCACCAGTGGCCTATATCGAACTCCATGCCCGTTCGGCCTTCAGTTTTCTCGAAGGCGCTTCAGTGCCGGAAGAGTTGGTGGGGTTGTGTGCTGCGCACCAGATGCCGGCCATGGCTTTGCTTGACCGCAACGGCTTTTACGGCTCGCCGCGGTTTCATCTGGCGGCGCGGAAGGAGTCAGTGCGCGCGCACATTGGGGCCGAGGTGATGTCGCCGCAGGGCTGGCGCTATGCCTTGCTGGTGGAATCGCGGACCGGTTATCAGAACCTTAGCCGGCTGATCACGCGGATGAAATTGCGCGGAGCCGACGCCGCGCCGAGATTGCGCCCGGCGTTGAGGGCACAGGCAGGAGTGCCTGTGCCACCCGGTGACACCGCCACTCTTGGCGGTGCCCCAAAGGAACCAGGGGATGCTGCATTGCAAGATGCCGCGCCGGGCTTGCGCCCGGCGCTGAGGGCACAGGCAGGAGTGCCTGTGCCACCATCACGGCAGCCCCGGAAGGCTGAAGGGTATTCCTTCCCGGAGGAAGTAGCGGAGAGAGCGCAGGGTTTAATCTGCCTGACGGGCGGGGAAGAAGGCCCCCTGGCGCATGCTTTGGCCGAGGGCGGAATGCCGGCGGCGGTCAGAATGGTGGAGCAGCTCTGCGCCATGTTCGGCCGCGAAAACGTTTACGTCGAACTCCAACGGCATTTCCACCGCGACGAGGAGGCGCACAACCAGGCGGCCGTGGAAATCGCGCGGAAGCTGCGCCTGCCGCTGCTGGCCACTAATGGTGTGTGTTATGCCCGTCCCGAGCAGCGCGAATTGCTCGACGTTTTCACCTGCATTCGCCACCATCGCACGCTGGCCACTGCGGGACGCCTGCTGGCACGCAATGACGAGCGCTATTTCAAATCTGCTGCTGGGATGGAGCGCTTGTTTGCCGACCTTCCCGCGGCGCTCGCGAACACAGAGGTTCTCTCCTCGCGATTGGACTTCACCCTTGACGATCTGGGTTATCAATTTCCCCAATACCCGGTTCCGGCCGGCGAGACGCAGATGAGTTTTCTGCGGCAGCGCACCCATGAAGGCATGCTGAGCCGTTACGGAGCGCACAACGCGAAGGCGCAAAAGCAGGTGGAGCGCGAACTGGCGTTGATCGAGAAGCTCGACCTGCCCGGCTATTTCCTGATCGTGTGGGACATCGTGCGTTTCTGCCGCGAGCAGAACATTCTGGTGCAGGGGCGCGGCTCGGCTACTAGATGCCAAACTCGGCCCTTTCTATTAATTCTATCTGCATATTTCTGTTGAGCGTCACGAAGTAGGCGTTATAACCGGATATACGGACCATCAGATTCTGGTAATTTTCCGGATGTTCGATGGCGTCGCGAAGTGTTTTTGACGATACGACATTGAGCTGTATCTGCATGCCGCCGAGATCGCTGTAGGTCTTTACATACGAATAAATGTTATCCACCGTTTTTTGTGCGAATCATTTGAGCGGCACCACCTTTACGTTAAAAGCGATATTGTTATTCAGGTTTTTCGCGTCAAGTCTGGCAACGTCGCGAATGTTGTCCAGAATGCTTTTGGAGCGAGTGGTTCAGGTGTCAGTCCGGGGGTAAAAGCCTTGCCGGCCAGTCTTCCCGAAGGCAATGCACCGGTCAAAGTGCCAAAAGCGACATGGTTGGACATGGGCCGGAAGCCTGTCGTATATTTACCA
>CAVRBF010000098.1:0-196127 GCA_963719115.1 uncultured Acidobacteriota bacterium
ACCCTCCTCGACGCAGGGCGGGGAGTTGCGTCTCGTAATGGCGACGAAGTTGAAATCGGATATTCCGATGCAAATGGAAGATCCCTCGATCCGGTTCTACTGGCCGCTTGGCCAGGAGAGTGTCTTCGACTTGGGCGCTCCTCGATCTTCTTACTTTGTCGCGATGGAATAAAGTCGCACCGGTCCAAGAAGTCCCGAAGGAAGCAACGGCGAATTCGCCTTGTACGGCTTCACGTCCGCAAACGTATATTTCGTCGTCGCGTCGGGTTGTTGATCGCCGATCAGCCGGTTGACCCACGCATTAATCACTTTCACCTTCATTTCGTTCGCACCCGGCTTCAGTGCGCTGGTGGCATCCACGCGGAAGGGAGCATGCCACACCATGCCCAGCGGCATGCCGTTCACCGTCACCTCGGCCAGGTTCTTTACGTCGCCCAGGTCGATCCAAAGCTTTGCCCCCTTCTTGAACCAGTCCGGCGAAGCCTGAATGGTCTGGGTGTAGGTGCCCGCTCCGGAGAAGTACTTTACTCCCGCATCGGTGCTATCAATCCACGAGACCAGCTTGTCCAGAGTCACGGAGGCCGGCGCGCCACGTCCGGGCTGGAAGTTCACCGTCCATGGTCCCTCCACCGTCGCCAGTTCCGTCTGCACTGCCTTCGGCAAAGTTCGCGAAGTCGCTGGCGTCGCCTTGCGGAATACCACGAACACTGTGCCCCACGGCTCCAGTTGCAGCGGCACCGTGGTGCGCCCATCCGCAATGTTGTACGACGCAGGTTCTGACTTGCCCGTTTCGGGATGCCAGAGTTCCGGCGCCTTACCGGTCACGCGGAAGCCGGCGTCCACGGTTTCTTCGCGGTCGTTGCGGTTATCCACGAAGTACAGATCGCCATCCGCAAGCTTGCGATGCACGAAGAGAAGGCGCGTGTCGCTCTCCGGCTTGGTGTAGTCAAAGTCCGGCGCCACCTTCAACGCGTTAAAGACATCCGCCAGACTCTGGCCGGCGTACACCGTACCCTTTCCCACCTTGTGCTCGCCCGTGCCATCGCCAAACAGTTCGTCGTTCAATTTGCGGAACTCCGTCTGATCGTCCGCCAGGCTGGGATCGTCGGTCGGCTTCGGCCCGGCGACGACGGCGCCATCCTCAACCAGTTTGTGAATGGCACGCAGCACCGGCAAGGACATGTGCTGGCTATACGGATCGAGTCCCAGAACCCGGTAGGACATGCCGCTCTTGGTCGTAATGCGCCCGTCGGCGGCTTTCAGTTCGTGGATCAAGCCGTCGGCGTTGATGTAATCGAAGCCATAGCCCGCCGGCACATCCGGCGATTTATGCTCAAAAATCGCGGTGAGGTTGGAATCTTCACCGTAAAAGTAAATCAAATCCGCGCCAAAGTGCCCCTGTTGCAGCAGGTAGCTGCTACGCGCGATGTAGTTCACCCAGGGGCCGGCCTCTTCCGCCCAGGTTTCGTTGCGGTTGAACCACTGGCCGCAGGGCCCAAGAGTCATTCCCGGGGCTTTGCCCACCAGCGGTTGATGCGCCGACTCGTGGATCACAAAGCGGTTGATGCCGTTCAGCAGTTCCTGGTCGGCGGCGGGCTTGAGTGTTGCCGGCGACCATGCCCATGCATACCTGGAATCACACGTCGTCAGCGACTCGGCCGCCGCCAGGTTTTGACCGTAGATATGCGCCACCGAGGCTGATTCCCGATCGTCCGCATTGTAGCCGTATTGCTCTTTGTACTCCCCCCCGGGCGTCTGGGTCCACAAGGCGCTCATGGGTACTTCGTTGAACTTCTTCACTTCCATGCCATCCGCCACGAAGGCGCGTCCGCCCTCGTGGGATTCCCCGTAATGGCCCATGCCCCATTCGTGCAGGGTTGCCTCCAACTGGCCGTAATGTTCGTCGGCGATCAAATCGCCGATGGTCTTGCGAAAGTCCCACAGGAACCGGTCGCTGGCTTCGGCGCTTTCCACCACCTGTCCGGCGAGAACCGGCATCCAGGGCAGGGGACTATAGCCCCGCCGCTTCTGGAATTGCGCGATCATGGCGTCGGTCCAGTTTTGCGAGCCAGCCTCCCAGCTATCGTTGACGACAAAGCGCAGGCCCCGCTTGCCCATCAATTCGGGGCCTACCGCGCTCTTGTAGCTTTCAAGGTAGGTCTCCATATACTTCTTCACATATCGGTGGTCCAACTTGTCGACCTCGAGGCCCGTCGCTTCCGCGGTGGCCGGATGATTGGTGATTCCCAGCAGCGAGTACCCGAAGCGAAGCACCACCCAGTCGCCGGCCGGCGGCGTCCAGTCAAGTGTTCCATCCGGACGCATCTTCGCAGTCAGGTCAATGACGTCGGCCTTGGCAACGGCGTCCGCGGGGGCCACCGGAGGAGTCGCCAGGGAGTAGATATCCAGTTGTCTCCTGAAGGCGGCTTTGTCCTCAAGCCGGTTCACGCGTGCTCCGGCGTGGAGCGCCAACTCGGCGATCTGATAGTCGGTGGGCGGCGGCCCCAGCTTGACTCCGGGCGCACGGGGATCGATGTTCCTGGCCCAGTCCGGCAGGGGAGGCGGCGGGTTTCGCTTGAATGCCACGCGGAAGTACTTGGCCGTTACCGCCGGGAACGAAATAGTGTTCTCCGTAGCGGCATCACCCGTCAGACTGGCCACCGGCCGGAAGTTCTGGCCGTCGTCGCTGGCCTCCAGAGTTTTCTCCGGGGCGCCGATCCCAGCGAGGATAGCCTCCCGCCCGCGGGGATCCCGGGTGGCAAAGGTAATTGCGCGGATGGCCTGCGGCGCTGGGAACTCGTACTGAATCCACGCACTCGCGCCCACTTCCGGGATGGGCAGCCCGGTTGTTTTCACCAGGTCTCCATCGGTAAGCATCTCGAGGTCAGGTGAGCCTCCGCTGGCCGTGATCTTCGCGTGCAGCGACTCGAAGGGTACATCACCGGCCGCTCTACGGTAGGCAACCACCACCGAGTCGGCATAGAACTGCGGAATCGGGGCAGAACCCGCGGGCGCCGGGATCACATCATGAATGCCAATGTTTTGGAACGCCCCGGTGTTCGTCGGCGGATGTGCCAGCGTACCCGTGAACGGCTTCCCGCCTTCCACGAACGTCTCACTCCACACATATTTCTTCATCCCCTCGGATGCCGGAACCCAGGGCCCGCCCGACTCGCTCCAACCCGGCGAGCCCGCGATCGCCTCTTCCAGTCCAAGCTGGACGGCCAGCGTGGTGGCATATTTGAACGCGTCCTTCCACTCCGGCGTCATGTACACCAGACGCTTCTCAACCACCTGCGGCGTATCCAACGCCGCATCGAAGTTCTGGAAACCGGCTACGCCCACCCGGTGCATCCATTCCAGGTCCAGCTTGATGCCTTCCTTGGTGATGTTGCCGTTCATCCAGTGCCACCACACGCGCGGCCGCGCCCCCTCAGGCGGATTTTCAAATCCGCTCTTGAGCGCATCAGGCTTGCTTTGCGCTGCCGCGGTGATGATTCCGAGTAACAGGGCGATGCATGCGGTAATCAGCTTCTTCGCCAGTTGATTCTTCGCGTCTCTTCTTTTCTCAGCCATGGGTTCCTCACTCTTGAAATTCGGGGATCGGGTGGCCAACATGGGTGAAATGCACGCTGACGGGCCTTCTCCGGAAAGCCCAGCATCGTAGCACGCGGCCAGCACGATTCAACAGAGAAATCACTCGCGAGGCGTTGGTGGCTGATCACCTCATTGACGTTAGTTGGATAGTTGGGCGGTTCTCGATAGCAATCATGCCGCCGCAGAACAAACGTGGCACCATCCAGGAAGGCGAATTAGGCCGGATCCCCAATATCGGTCGCCAGTCCATTTGATGGTTCTTGCGCTCTTGATGGGGCGTGGGTAGGATGAATTTGGTGATTTACCTCGACTACGATGTGAACGAAACTGTCGATAGTCAAGAGTCGATGGTTGATAGCCAAGGCGCTCGGGTCGTTACTTTGAACTGTAAACTATGAACTATGGACCGCCCTTATGATCTACCTCGACTACAACGCGACGACGCCGATTCTGCCCGAAGTGCTGGAAGCGATGATGCCGTACCTGACGACGGAATGGGGCAATCCGTCGAGCGCCTACAAATTCGGTTCGAAATTGAAATCGGCGATTGCGACGGCGCGCGAGCAGGTGGCGGAACTGATCGGGGCGTCTCCGCTGGATGTTGTCTTCACGTCTTGCGCTACCGAGAGTAACAACACCGCCATCGCCGCGGCGCTACGCGCCAATCCTACCAAGCGCCACATCGTGACCTCCCAGGTGGAACACTCCTCGGTGCTCAACTTTTGCATGGCGCTGGAGCGGGATGGATTATGTAGCGGCGGTCTCCGACCGCCGCGCGTCGATCGGAGATCGACGCTACAACCTGGCGAGGTGAAACCTGCCTAGTCCCGAATCCCGAGTCCCCAGCCCCCAGTCCCGATCCTCTGTCACCTACCTGCCGGTTGACCGCGAGGGCTTATTGAATTTGGCCGACCTGGAGGCCGCGATCACCGATGACACCGCCGTGGTGTCGCTCATGTGGGCAAACAACGAAACGGGCGTGTTGTTTCCGGTCGAAAAGATCGCGGAAATTTGCCGGTCGCGAGGCGTTCTCTACCACTGCGACGCGGTGCAGGCGGCAGGCAAGGTGCCGATTGACGTGCGCAAGATTCCGGTGGATTACCTTTCGATGACCGGCCACAAGTTTCATGCTCCGAAGGGCATTGGCGCGCTGTACGTCCGGCGCAAAGCGCCCTTCTCCCCCTTGATTTATGGCGGCCATCAGGAGCGCAACCGGCGGGGGGGCACGGAGAATGTGGCGTTGATCGTGGGCATGGGCAAGGCCGCCGAACTGGCCCGCAAACATTTGCCGGACTACGAGAAGAAGGTTCGCCCGCTGCGGGACGAACTGGAGGAAGGCATCTTAAGTTCAATTCCCAATACCGAATTGAATGGCCACAAGACGCAGCGAATTGCCAACACCACCAACATCAGCTTTCACGGCATCGAGTCGGAAGCGCTGCTGATTCTCCTCGACAAGGAAGGCATCTGCGCTTCGTCGGGCTCGGCCTGCCTCGCTGATTCCGAGGAGCCGTCGCACGTCATCAAGGCGATGAAACCCAATACCGCTGCATCCCGACAGATGATCAGGTTCTCGATTGATACCGCAACAACGCAGGTCGAGATCAGATCGGTGGTAGGCGCCGTACAGCGAGAGACAGAAGCGTTGCTGGGAGTAATTTCGCCCGCTTAAGGGCGTGATGACATTGGCCAGCCTCGACGATTCGACGTTGCTCGAAGCCTAGCCGTAATGGCCAAATGACCATCAAAACACCACTTGCCACGTGACATCAGGACGGGTATTATTGAGGTTGTGGATGGTTCGCATCAGCGCCAAATGCATGTGCTAATGGGCTCGTTCGAGTCCGTGAGGTGCTTACCGGAGTGGCCATAACCACCGAGAAGCTTCGGCGTCCCACGGTTGTCGAAGCGGTCTGCGAGTTCAGGTTCGCCCGCGGTGTATCGTACACGATGATCCCGGGCGGCATGAGGGAGCGTCTAAGAATTACGTTTCCCTCGTATGAGGTACTCCCCGCAGCGAGCTTTTTCGCGCCCCTTCCTGAGGGGATTACGCTACCTCCCGTTCCCCACCACCGCTTCAAGAGCCAGTCACCAAATGCACTCGTTCAGATTGGGCCCCATCTTCTTACGGTGCACGTGCTTCCCAAGTACCCGGACTTTGAGGTTTTCCGCGAGTTGATCCTTCAGGCTCTAGAGTCCTATCGGGAGGTCGCCGAGTCGGGAGATCCAACGAGTGTCCGGCTCAGATATATCAATCATATCCCCCAATCCGAAGGGGGAGATAGTATCGATGCGTTTTTTAAATGCTCCATTGGGTACCCCAACGATCTGCCGCATCCACCCAAGGAGAGCGCTCTCCGCGTGGCCCTGCCATACCCTGAAATTGGGGTTTTGAGCGTCGCGGTGTCCTTCCCGGCCCAGATTGGTACCGGAGAGATCGGAGCTTTACTCGACCTGGATTTTGCCCAGGCCGAGTCGGGAAGATTCGACGTTCAGGGTTTTCCAGATTGGCTTGACAGCGCGCACGAGATCATCTACTCCGCTTTTAAGTCAACCCTATTCGATCAGACTTTACAGGCTAGGAAATGAGGTTGAAATGTTAACGGAACATTCGCGTCTGCGCGATCCGCTGGTCGCCAGCATCATATTTGCTCCCGCGCCGTGGAACCACATGCTCTCCGCAGTATCTGCGGGCGAGGGATTTGCCGAAGCGATCGCGGTCGATTGGATGATGGAACAAGACAGTCAAACGGTCGATCGTATATTGAGGAGCCAGCGGCGAGATGTCGAGGAGGTCAAACGGTTTGTCGCTGCGTTTTGCGAGCAGCTTGAGCAATCCGGTGTTCGAGGGTGCCGGCTTCAGGCAGCCTCTCCTACTGCACCAGCAGCGCTGGTTTTGGCGAGAAACTATCCTTTCGCCCGTCACCTTGACCTTCTGGGTCTTCCAGTGGTTGAAGGTATAAGCTTCGATGCAGATGATTTTGTTGAGCATTAGCCGAACATGAAATGGGTGACGCTTTCTACGCAAAGACCGGCACGCTCATCTCGCCCGGCGATATCTTCGACCGCCTACCATTTGCCCGGGTTCCGAAACCGCTTCGAATAGCCCGGAAGTTTCCCGGTTCTCTGCCTAAGAATGTGAGTGTGAAGGGGGAACTTCGGGAGATCTTCGACTATGAGCGGGACAATATAAATCCCAAACCGAACTTCAACCCGCCAGGGGAGGATGTGCTGGTTAGCGTCAAGATGGCGAAGGCGATATTTTTGACGTGGGGCAGCGAGGTCGAGGACGACCAGCGTAGTGGCAATTTGCATAAAAAGGAATGGCTCATTGCGCCAGTCTTTCCGCTTGGAGAACTCAAAGGCGCTGGGTTCACGCACTCGAAGACAGGCGACCGAATTGATATTGTGGCGGCGATCAACGCAGGGAAATCACCAAAGTACTTCCCTCTCCAGCCATTACCCGGAGATACTGAAACCACCGGTTATTATGTTGATTTTAAGCGCATCTGCTCAGTTGTGGCCACTCATTTTACGGATGCCCGCCGCGACTGGAGGTTAGGCGCACCCGCTCTGAACGACTTTTACCATCAGTTGATTTGGTTCTTCACCCGCAGAGAAATTTTCTTTCATGCAATCCAGTGCAAGGCATGCGGAAATCCCGTCGATCTCGGGCTCATTTTTGAGGGTCAGGCGCTTGAGCCGGAATAGAAAAAAATTCCGGTGACCACATTGCTGCGGTCTGGGGGTTGGGGTTCCCTATGTCTGGACCGCTTCAACGGCCTTTAGTCTGCTTTAAATCTTACCTTCCGGTGCCAAGCAAGCTGAATCAGATCAGGCCAAAGAGATCTATCGCCCGGCAGATGAAGTCGTTTGCCGTGATAGTTTGCGAGTAGATTATCTTCGTTTGGTCCAGCCTCCGCAAAATGACCAACGGCAACGATGATTCGGTAATCATCTGCAACTGCCCATAGCCCTTGATCAAATGTCCAATGAGCGTTCTTTGATAAGGCGATTCCATTTCGCGGGTCGTTATTTCGACCGTCTCGGAACTCATGAATATGCGCGGCGTCCACGATGCTGCCAGCGGTGATTGTGGTAAGTCGATAGGCGGTCAATGCGCAGGTGAAATTGTATGCGCTCACTACCCTGATCCTGAATCGCGCCTCGCGGCCCGCGAGTTGTGCTTCTTCGGGAGATTTGTAGGCAGCGTTTTGCTCAATTTCCGGGCGACTGGGGAGCGGTAATCCAATCATCGCGTACAAGGCTATTTGCTCTGACGGTTGGAAATATTTCGCAATGAGGATATGCCGGGCTTTCTCGCAAATTGCGGGGTCCTGCAGCGTGGCGATTAAATCGCTGGGAATTTTCGCGAATCGGGTCAGCTTCTTGTCGGGCGAGGGGATGCCCTTGTCGTCAAGCACGCTCCAAATGCCGTCACCCGAGAGATGATGGAATGGCAATCGCACGTCCGGCCGCTGGGACCGCCGTCCGGCAACGATGCTCCAATAAGTGTAAAAGCGAAACGCCAATTCCGGCGTAAGGGCCAAAGTGTCACGCGGGATAGTTCCTTTTTCAATGAGGTCGCACAGCACGAGGAGCAAGAGCGGTTTGTGGGGCGCGGGATCGCCGCGGGCACGGTCAATCCGCAATTTGGAGAATTTGGCGAGCCAGTAATCCGGTCGGGTCATGTTGCGGTCAGCGTCGAAACGAAGCACCGAGTGGACCGTTCGGATATCCGCGGTCATCATGGTGCGTCGCGTCCTTCACCTATCGGTCACTTCTTCGGTCGCAGGACTAGAGCCTTCAACTCTTCGGCAAGAGCGGCGTTTACTTGTGGGTTTTTGCGCCAGTCACATGCTGACTGCTTTGAGATGCCAATTGCCTTCAACTCGCTCCAAAGTTTCGCCGTGTAGCGTCTCTTATACCCCGGCACCTCTTTGTAAGCCACAAAGTGCTTTCCATCGTGGTTTCTTATTTTCGACTCAGCAAAGGCTTTGACGCGGACCAACGATAAATACTCGCTAAGGGAATCAAACAGGAAGATGTTGTCGCCTGTGCGCCATTTGGATTTCTTCCCCCAAACCCACCAGTAATAGCCGCGATCATCCCAGTCAGTGGTCTCTGAAACAATTTGCTCCGACCTCTCGCTTGCCCCAGTGCGACTGAGCGCGACCCGCCACATAGACTGCTGATCTTGAGGCTCGTCCGCAGTTCGATGGCCTAGTTTGGCGCCGAGAATCTCGTTAAGTTCAGTAGAGCTGAGGTCAAGCGACCGGCTCTTTTGCGATCTCTTCTGCCCGTACCTGCGAATTTGACCCTCATTCAAATCGACAGCGTATTCCCAGTCTTCTTTGAAGATTCTACGGGCTTCAATGAAGGTATGAGATTTCGCCGGCAACCGGAGTAGAGCGTTCAATTCCCCACCGCTTCGAAGTCCTTCCTTAGTGAGGTTTGACGACCCCACTACTATAGTGCCGCCCCTCCTCTTCGCCATTAGATATAACTTCCTGTGGAATGCAGGTTCCCGTGATATCCGCACAGAAAGCCGCCCTCGGGTTTGCTTTTGGATGGCAAGGAGGGCTCGCAAGGCCGAAGGTTCGGTGAAATGCTGGTAAAGACCTGTAACAAGATGAACGCTCCCTTGAACAGCTACATTGCGCAACTGCTGGAGAATCGGGCTAAGGCCGTTGCTTGTAAGAAATGCCACTCCAATCCAGACCTCCCGGGCACCGGTTAGTTCCGCCCTGAGGAGGTCCCGTAGGTTGTCTGGCCCGGTATTTTCCACAAAGGCGAATCTCATAAGCACAGCCCTTCGGTTCGCCAAGCTCGACCCAAATTCACCCCAGGCTCCCTTCCAACCTTATCGCGCCTCTCACTAACGCTGAGTCTTTGTTATCTTGCGCAGAGTGTTCTGAGATAAGCTGTAGTTTTGCCCTCGTCGCAGAAATTTGCAGAATTGGCAGGAAATCCCACTTGAGCGACCGGTCTCAGATCAGATTCTCTCGCTCAATTCTTTCTAAATCATCCTTAAGGATATTCAGCAGATCCCCAGGGAGGCCGTGGGCGCGGTGGCTTTCGCTGTACTCTTCAACTTTCGCGACCATGCGGCGAAGGGTTTCAACGTTAATGCCTTTTTCAGCGGCGACTTTGTCTTCCATTTCGCGCAAACGGCTGAGTTCACTCAAGTCGGTGTTCAGGATCACACCTTTCTGCCGGTTGACAATGCGGGCCACGCCGCGGCCATCGTCGGGGTCGCGAGCGGCTTTCCACATTTGTTGAATCAACAACAGCTCCTCGGGACTGATGAGCTGTAGGTGAACTTCTTCCTGCAAGGCAAGCAACTCGCGCAGGAGTTCGCGCCGGGCGGAAATCAGCAATGGCCCGGGGCCCTGGTTGCCGTTCATGCGGCGGGGGTCGCGTTTGCCGTTGGCGGGGTCGCGGAAAAACTGAAGCTTTTCGCGGAATTCGATCAGCTTTTCCATGCGCTCGTCGCCACTGGCCAGCAATCCCTCACTGGCCTTGTCGCGCTCAACCACCGTACACGTCCAGCAGCCGAAGCGGCTCGCGCCGCAACTGGGCGTGCTGGTGTCAATCTGGATGGGGCACTCGCCGTTCGAGGCGCTGGCGTAAAGCTTATAAAGCGGGCGATTGTCTCCACCCCAGGGGTTGGGATTCTGAAGCAGGTAGGCCCAAACCTCCTCCGTGGAGAGATACTGAATGGGGTTTGACACCCATACGCGGGGCAGGTCGGGATGGCGGTTCAGTCCGTTGCGCGATTGGCGGCCGGCCATGGTCTGGGCGCGCGTCGAGCTTTCGGCGCGGCGGGCGCCGAGGTGCAGAATGGCCTCCCCCCAATGGCCCATGCGCTGCTTCACGAAGTCGTTGACCGGGTCAATCTTCATTCGCTGCGTACACCACCGGAACGTGCGGTTGGGGGGCGGATAGCCGCGGCCAATGATGTTGACCCAAAAGGATTCCTCATAGATCGGCTTCAGAAGATAGGCTTCAATGTTCAGGCCGTTGCGACTGGGAACACCAGCGCATCCGGTCCAGCGTGCCTTCGATCATCTCGGCGATGGCGGGAATTTCCACGCGGGTGTCCGTGCAGACGATCGGAGATTCCTTCTTCCGCTGCTCGGCGGGGATGGACAGGAACGGCGTCGAAAATCAGCGACGCCAGCATCGTGCTGTCCTTGCCGCCGCTGAATCCGACCAGCCAGGGCCGCTCGTCTTCCTGATAGAGTTGTTGCAGAGATGCTTTGATCTCCTCAAACATCCTTGCTCCTGTCGGGGGAGTATACACGCCCCAAACCATTTTTCAAGTAATGACTTTAGGATAGCATCTGCGGGAACCGGCGGGAAAGCGCTGCGCTTTCCCGGGAACCATGATCTGCGGGCACCTCGCCGGATCGGGAACGAAAAGCGCCCTTTGCGGATGCCAAAGGGGTGCGTCCTGCATAACTGTCGGGAAATCGCCTTATCACCGCGAGTCTGGCCACCGTTCCGAGAGCGTTACCGCGGAGATCCTTTTTCATTCACACCACCACCGCGCCGGCTCCGCGACCGCTCCTAATGTGAGGATCCGTAGCAGGCTGCATCCAGACCAGTGCCTGCTCGATGCCGACGCCACAGCTCCAGACAGTGCCGACAAAAAAGAGTGCCATAATCCAGGCACGTGCCATCCAAAAACATGGCACTGCGCCAAATTGACGTGGCACTATTCACGGCAGGCGACGGGCAAGGGTGCTACGCTCGGGAGTGCGCGGGACGAATCGCTCTCGGCGGCCGGTCGGCATCGCGAATAAAAACCCATCGGCAAATTCGGCGCCGCGATGTTTGGCGCTTCCTTGTGGCAACCGACGCACGCCTTCTTGTCCGTTCGCTTCGCGTGATCGCACGCGACGGGCAAGACGTTCCCACCGCTCGGGTCGGAAGGCCCTGCGAATCAAGCTTCAGCTAAGAGCAGGAATCGTCGCGTCGGCGGTCGTCCAGGTTCGGCGCGTGCGGTAACTGGCTTTAAGAATGAAAGGGTTGAGGGTTGAGGGTTGATGAATTGACTGACGCGGCGAAAGGTCACACATGACGGGCGGCGTCCAACCCCTCCGTTGGGCGTCAAGCGTTTGTACCGCCGACCAAAATTGCGGATCACGCCGCCTTTAACCCTGTGCGTATAACTTCAGACAACGTCCGGGTTTCAAGGCAGGTGAGTAACATGTTTCCCGTGTGCCACCCAGTAGTTTCGCACGACTCTGACTGACGCGAAGACGGTCAGACTGAAGGCAAAAGCTGCAAGTGACAAAGTGGAGATGACCACAACGGTGGCCATAGGCGCCTCCTTCCACTTTTCGTAAGCAATCATTAGCAAATTGATACCCAAAAGGGCATGCGCGATATGACCACTTGATCACCAACCCGAGGGGGGAGCGCAGGGCGAAGCGGCGGCGACAAACGGGCACCTGAGGGCGAACCGGGTGGCACTCCGAATGGTGCCCATCCCGGAGCGAGTTCACGGCGGGGTGCGGGACGGGATCATCCGAACGACCTTGTGCCTACCGAGCCGGTGGTTGCTTCAGGCAAATTGTCTGTTTGGCGTTTGGGCTCTGGCGGTCTGTGTGGGTAATTGGCGGAATAACCAAGGTGGGGTCCCAGGGTATGGCCGCCTCTCACCCATCGGTTTCGACCAGCGGATCACCGAGCGGAGATATGGAGAAGGTTATGGCTGTCCCGCGGCGCGCAACTCGCGAACCAGGTCGTCCAGCGAATCGCTATCCTGAAAGATGCGGATGCCGGCAATTCCCGCCGCCCCGTTCTGGCGGCACAAAGCAACGCGATCCACCGTGATTCCCCCCAAAGCAAAAATGGGAATGGAGAGCTGCGCAGTGACCTCGCGAAGAACCGGCAATCCCAACGGCGGTCCGTATTGAAGCTTCGACGGCGTGGAGAAAATGGGCCCGAGCAGAATGTAGTCAGCGCCTCCTGCTTGCGCCGCCCGAGCTTCGGCCAGGGAATGGCAGGAAGCGCCCACGACGAATTCCTTTGACGCCAGCTTTCGAACCAGACTGGGCGGCATCGATCGCGTGCCCAAGTGCACACCGTGGGCGCCGGCTGCAAGCGCCACGTCCAGTCGGTCATTGACCATGACACGGGTGTTTCCGCACCGGCGTGCTTGCTCAACGGCGCTCGCGGTCAAGCCGAGAAGACGACGCGTCGGAAGATCTTTCTCGCGGATTTGCACCCAGTCCACGCCCGCGGTGATGGCCTCCGCAATGAAATGATCGAGCGGCTGCGAATGGATCTGATTACGGTCGGTGATGTAGTAGAGCTGGAAGCTCATCCGAGATTGAAGTGCGCGCGAAAGTGGAGGAACGGGGTTTTCGCCAGTTGCCTAAACCTTGCCACCCGCCTTGGTTCGACCGAAGCCCAATTCGTGCCGGAAGCGCCACAATTCAAAGCACGCCAGCCAGACGTCTGCCATGCCGAGGCCGGAGATCGCGCCGCGCAGAAAGTAGTTGCGCGCAACGACTGCAAACCAAGGGTAGTGTCCAACAAAATAGCCCTTGGTCCAGAGGGAAACCCACGGCAGTACGAACAGAAACACGCCGATCTCGAAGCAGAACACGATGTACACGATCGTCAAAAGGCGATTCATCAAGTTTAATCGATCCGGGAATTCGGTCTCAGGTAAGGCGATCGGGGTCACCCTCGCAGTAGCGGGTGGTCTGTCGTTCAGGCCTTCTGCTGGAGCTCGCGGATCTTGTCCGCCACATCGCGGAAGTCGATATTCTGGCTGTAAACTTCAGTGAACCTTTCCAGGGCGTTGCGGGAGTCGCCCGCTTGCTCGTATGCCAGACCGAGGTCATATTGCAGAGCCATGGCCGCTTCTTCATCAAGACCGGGGGTTTCCAGCGCGCGCATGTACCACTTTACGGCAATGGCGGGCATCTTTTTTTCCATGAAACATATCGCCAAGAGGCTGCAAGCTTGTAGGAAGTTGGACGGGAACTTCCCTTTGCCTGCCCCTTTCACAACCTTTTGGAACTCGCCGATCGCTTCGTCGAGAAGACCCATCTCCCGGAAAGCTACTCCCAAGTTGTAGTGAGTCTCAGGGTCATCCTTGGCGGCTGCGGCGGCGGCGTCCCCAGGCCCTTCCATCTCCGCCAGCAAGCCGCTGAGTTGCTCCGCGCCGTGAGAAGTCGCGGCGGCAGGAGGTGCGGTAGTAGCGGGCGCCGAAGCAGACAGAACCGGAGGAGCATCTGCCGAGTCGGCCATTCCCTCTAACGAAGATGCCAGCTCTCCGGCCAGGTCGCCCAACATGTCCATGCCAGCGTTCGATTCCGCGGTCGATTCCTCGATGAGAATCTCTTCGCCGTGTGGAGGAGCAGAGAATTCCTCAATCGGGGGTGTGGCCACGTGTTCAGGCTCGCGCACGGGCACAGGAGTTGGCGCTGATTGCTCCACCACGGCCGTTGGTGGCTCACCAGCAGCCGCATAACTTGTAGGAAGCTCCCACTCTTCCGCCGCGGGTTCTTCCACCGCGGGTACGGGCTCCGGGGGAGCTTCTGCCTCTGGCTGGGGCGGCACAACCTCCATCGGCACTACTTCTGCGACCGCTGGTTCGACCGGTTGGGGACTCTCCGGGGTTTCGGCAAAAACCGGGGCCGGTTCTTCCACCGTCTCCCTCTCCGGCTCCGCGGCAACCGGCTTGTCCACCGCGGCAATCTCCACCACCGGTTCGGCAGGAGGTGCTCCGCTGGTCCGTCCTGTGAGCTTGCGACGAAGCTCTTTTACCAGCGAGCTGTTCGGGTACTTCTCTTGCAGCCCAACGAGTGCTTGTCTGGCCTCGTCCAGGAAACCGTTTTCAAGGTAGAACTCAACTTCAATTCGGCTGTCTTCGAGCTCGACAGGTATATCTTCTTCTTGGGCCGGCGCCGCTGCTTCGGGAAGCTCCAACTCAATCTCAGCGGGCGCCGTTTCCTTTTCTTCAATCGGAACTGGCGCAGGTTCCTCAGCGACGGGTGGAGGTTCCACCAGCGCTGGGGCTAGTGTCTCGGCAACTTCTGGAGTCTCGACCGGGACCGGGGCGGGCTCCTCAGCGACTGCGGGTGGCTCGGCTGAAGCTGTGGCAGGTTCTTCAGGGACAACGGGAGGTTCCTCTGAAACGGCAGCAGGCTCCTGCTGGAAGACGGGCGCTTCCGCTGCAACCGCCGTAGGCTCTTGGGGAAAGACGGGAAGTTCCACGGAAGCGGCTACCGGTTCTTCAATTAGAGGCGGTTCCGCCACTGTCGCGACAGGTTCCGGGGCGGCGATGGTAGATTCCACTTCGGCCGCAGGGGTTTCCTCAGCCACAACCGGGGATTCGACTGGAGCCCCAACAGCTTCCTCGACAGCGAACGGAAATTCCACTGGCGGCGGAAGTTCCGCCGGAGGCGGAGCCGCCGTTTCAGCGGAAGTGGATGATGGCGCAGCGAGGCCGAACGCCGCGATATCCTCAAGATCCCCGGAGAGGTCCAACTCCATCGAAGGCTCGGCTACGATGGGGACTACCGGGGGCGGTGCGGGAGGCTCGCTCGGCACCTCGGGCAGGGTGAGATCAAAGGAGGATTCCGCCGGGGGCGAAGTGGGAGGCGCCACATCGGACTCCTCCGCGGTCGGGGCGATTGCAGCAATGGGAAATTCGATCGTGCTGGTTGCCACGGGCTCCGCCGGGGCAGGCGCCGGTGGCAGCGGTGGTTCTTCCGCCTTCTTGACCGCAGCCGCCGTCGGCAGCGGCAGCTCATGCAGGACGCCTTTGGACGACGCAACCGCTTGGTATTTGCTCGCCGTCTCGTGATCACCCTGCTCGGTGTGGATTCGCGCCAAGTGTGCGGCTGCCGCAGCGGCGCGCTCCGGAAATCCCTTGCGGGCGATTTCCAGGATGCGTCGGTGAACATCAATTTGATCTGGGTAGACTTGTAGTACTTTCTCCAATTCGCCGATGGCTTTTTCAGTCAGGTTGTAGCGCGTGAACAGATCGCTATTCTCAAACGCCTCTTTCAGCATCGCTTCCTGCGTCGCATCAGGAGCGGCCGGCTTGGCGGGGGCGGGTTCCTCCACGACCAGCGCCATTTCCTTCGAGGAGAAATCCACGGGCTTGATTTCCCTGCCCAGCTTTTTCTGAATGGCGTTCAACAGAGCGTGGAAGGTTTCGTTCTCCGGTTCGCGCTCAACCAGCTTCGTATAGGCGGCTTCCGCCTTTTCCAATTCCCCTGAATCCTCGTACGCGTGGCCCAGCGCTTCCAGGACTTCCGGCAAGGTGAACTCGTCAGCCGTACGTTCGCAGATCCGATGGATCAATTCCAAGGTGGGAATGTTATTTGGTGCCGCAGCCCAAATTCTTCGGAGCGCCTCGATCAGGGGACCGGCCTTTTGCTGACTAACCACTGATTCGGCTACGCCGGACAACAACTCATACGCTCGCTCAAGGTTCCCTTCTTCCACCAACAGCGCGGAAAGGCTGGATACCGGCTCGAAGTCAGCGGGGTTGGCGCGGAAAACTTCCACCACCACCCTGTCGGCCTCGTCGATCTTTCTCAAGGCCAGGTAGGAGTCCAGCAGAATTTTCTTTGCCGACGGGTCAGAGTGCAGCTCGGGAGAAGCATTGATGATTCTTTCCGCTTCTTCCGGTTCGTTGCGGCTGATGGCGACGCGCGCTCGCATAAGCTGGACTTTGGAATTCCTGGGGTCCAGTTCCGCCGCTTTTCTCAAGGCGGCTTCCGCCGCCACCTGATCGTCGCGGCGAAGTAGGATCTCCGCCGATTCCAGGTGTGCAGCCGCGGCATCCGGGCGCTTGCCCGCCTGTTCGCATTCCGCCGCCAGACGGTTGCGAAAGTTGATGTTCTCCGGATCAAGATGTACAAGTTTGCGAAGGGCATTGAGAGCGCTATCGAAATCTTTTCGCTTCTTGAAGAACTCCGTCGCCTGGAGATACTGTTCGCGCGCTTCGCGACTCAGTCCCTGGAGCTGGTACAACTCCGCCAGCTTCAACAGGGTGTCAACGGAATTGGGATCGACCTTCGAGATCTTCCGGTAGATGGCGATGGCTTTGACGTTGAAACCATCGCGGACAAAGGCCTCGGCTAGTTTGTGGAACTGCTTCAAGCCCTCGCCAATATTGCGGTCACGGATGTAGAGGTCGCCAATTGTGTTGAGCAGCGACACATCGGCGGGGTCGTTATTCAGGATCTCCTGGTATTGCCGGATGGCTTGAGAAAGTTTGCCTTGACTGACAGACTTCTCAGCCTCCTGCAGCGCTTTGGCCTTCTGGAAAGCCATCAATACGCTCCGACTGCTCCGCGGTGGTGTAAACTATCCGCTAAACGTAACATACGCCCCCCGTCAAGTCAACGAAATGAGGGGTACCCACGAACCTCGACACCGATCACTAAACCATTACACAGCTTGAACTTGGCAAAAACCATGTGGACGTGACTGCCGTTGGCGATCGGCCGCCGGACCTAACGAAAACGCGTTGCGCGCCGGGCTCCATGGCCGCCACCGGGAGGGGACTTCCATACCCGATTTTTTGCTCTCTGCCCTGACCGCAAGCCGCCGGACTACGCGGGCTTCGGGGCGGGCGGCGGTAACGTCCGCGCCGTGACCTCCGATTGGAAGCTAACCTTACGATGGGCGCCGTCACAGAAGGGCTTGTTCTCCGAGTGCCCACAGCGGCACAGTCCGATCGCGGTTCGTCCCGAAAGGTCAAAGGCATTCCCGCTCGCATCACAAATGGTAAATTCGCCTTCCACCCGGATCGAACCGTTGTTGTTGATCGTGATCTTCGCCAAATGTCCTCCTCGCTAGAATCAATGCAAGCCTGCTTATTAATAATCCTTATCGGCAAAGGTTGCAAGCTATTGGCTTCGCAACTCAACGACCGTCTGAAGCCTACCTGGCTCGGTCGTCCCCCGGGCTACTCCCCTGCCACTCGCGAGGCGGTGAGCGTGGCTGCGGGAGCGCGCATCTGCGTGCAGAACATCATCGTTGCATTCTTAACATCGGGCTTCCCAAGCTGCGCGCGGTGCCGCTGCAGGCCAAAGGGTTTCACCACTGCCAGAATCACGATGAAGAAGAACACCAGGGCGATGGCGCCATGCAGGGCCATGCATTCCCCCCGCGTCATCTCGCTGGTGCCATCCTGGAACGCCTTGGCTCGAAACGTAACCCGCAAATCCAACACAATCAGAATGACCACCAGGAGCAGTTTGGCGTGCAGCCAGTGCTCGCGAAGGTAAGTGGGGTCCTCGGCGACAAGAAGGAAACCCGTGATCACCATGATGGCGGCGCCGGGATGCGCAAAGCCTTTCAGGAGTTTGGACTCCAGCCGGCTCAGGGCAGCACGAGCCTCAGCGGAGTGCTCATCCACATGAATCGCCAGCACGCGCGTAACGACCAGCAAACTTCCCAGCCAGAAAACCAGGCCGATCATGTGGAACACCAGCGTCCACGCAACCATGAAACCTCCGAGGGCAGTGCTTCGTGGGTAGTCGCGAGTGGAAAGTCACTCCGCCACCGGCCGGGCGGGAATTCGTCAGGCGCTCCCAACTGTCCTTGCCGCCACACGATTCCTTCCCTCCCCCACGGCCAACCATTATAGAAGCTGTGGGCGGGAAGCCGCGAATAAAATCCCAAAACCATTGCAAGCGGCGATCAGGAACTCTCGTGACGCGTCAGAACTTTAGGTTGCGTAGAACCATCGGTTGGCGCAAACATCACACTTCGGGAGTCTGCGCCGGCCGTGGTTTAACGTTAGTTGGAAACCGTTGCCGGCGCACTCCGCAGCACCAACCGGATCGGGCCGGTCAGCCCTGACGGCACCGGTTTGACAAGATCGGTCCCCTGATCGACAAAGCGCTCGCCGTACTTCGCGGTCAGTTGCGTTCGATCCGGCAAGGGCTTGCCTGCCATCTCGTTGATGGCGGTGTTGCCGACCAAAATCTTCAACTCGTTATCGCCAGGGTGAAGGTACGAAGCTTACCTCGAGTTCATAGGGCGGATGCCAGATGGAGCCCGCACGGCGCCCGTTGACGTAGATTTCCGCTGCCTCCCGCACCGGCCCATCAAGCCACGCCTGGTCGTGTCCGGCTTTCTCCATTGGAATGGGCGTGGGATCGCCAAGGTCGAGATACACCCGCATGTGGACGCGAAGAAAGTCCGGAGGAACGTAAACCTTTCGTTCGTAGGTCGCGCGCCCGGAGAAGTACTGCATGCCGGCGATTTCGGTCCAAGGCCGCAGAGCGTCCATGGTGATTTTCTTGTATGTGCCTTCAAAGGTAACGTCCCAATCGCGGCTGATGTCGATAGCCTCGCGGCGCGCCAACTCGGAGGGGCGTGCTTCCAACGGCGGGGGCGCACCGTCCGTGAAGACCAGCAACCGCGAGCCGTAGGGCTCCAGATCAATTGCGAATGAAATCGCCGTACTTCCCGCCGCCGCAACTCCTGGGCAACCGTGGATTCTCCGGTGAAGAGGTCCCACCATTTCGGGATCTTTCCCTTCACACGAAACTTTGCGGTCACCTGCACATGATCGGTTAGAGGTATTGGCAATGAAATAGATTTCCGCCGGTGTCCGTATGGCGATGAATGAATCCAAGGTCAAGGGTGCGAGGAGAGAAACCAACATCTGGAAGTAGAGGCGAGTCAGTGCATCTTCGAGCCCTTGCTCTCGCCGGGAGCGAAGTGCCCGGGCGCTGCCGGCCTTCTTGAACAATTCTTCGACCTGCTGCGTGACGGCCGCCGTTTCAGTATTCGTGATGGAGATAGCCCGGCGCAAGAGATGGCAGGCGGCGCGTGGCGATCAAAATCCCACCACTTTTAGCGAATGCGCCAAGTTTGGCGAGTGTCGCCGGCGGAATGCGCTCAACGCCAGGCATGACCACCACGGAGAATTGCTGATCGGCAATGGCCAGCTTGCCGTTCTCAATGCGAGCATCGTGCGCGAGGATTTCATCATCGACAAAATCCAGGCCGTAACCCGCTTCCAGCAGGCTGGGCAGAAGGTTGGGGCCGAGTTGCCTCCAGATTGCCTCCCAAAGATTGACGTGACCCGGGGTCAAGTCCGCCCAGGCATCATGTGTGGGCAGGTAAACGGCGATGTCGTTCGCGGGCGTGCCCTGGCGCAGCATGAAGCTGGCGCGCTGAATGTAAAGCGCCAGGTCCGGCATGACGAACCACCAGGGGTTATGCGCGTCAAGCGCCCCCGCCGCATAAAGATGCCAGCCGGGCTCGGGTACGCCGGGAGGCGAATAGGGCCAGCCGTGGCCGATCAGTTGATTGATTCCCTCCAGAAAATACTCGTCGGCCATGGCTTTGAAATCGAGCGGCGTGGCGCGGAAGGGAAGCGAGTGGATCCACGTAAACGCCTCGGCGGAGGTCACGGGCTTGCCGTAAATGTGCCCCGCTGAGCTTGCCCAGCGTGAGGCGGTAAAGTGATTCCAGTGGCCGGCTTCGTCGCCCTGCTCGCCTTCCGGGAGATCGACAAAACGATAGCTGGAAAGCTGCGCGGGCGGCGTGCCATAAGCCTGCACTCGCGCCAACACGTGATGCTGGTGGCACCACGCCTGGTAGGGCGCGAGGAAATTCTCGTTCAACAGCTCAGTAAGTGTTTGGCCCCAGTCGTGTCTTATCGCGGCAGTCTCGCGTCCAACGTCAGCCACCAGCTCGGGCAGATGGGAAGTCAGATCGTAGCCGCGCCGGCGCTCAAATTCTTTCAGGAAGTCCATGGTCCAATCGGCGCCGTATACTTCCAGGCTGTCGCAGAACATAGCGCGGATGTTTCCGCCGCCCGCAGCCGCCAGAGGCTCGCCCACAACTTCCAAATGTTTTTCCAGAGCCGCGCGGTTGTAATGGTCAAGGACCAAACCTTCCGCGCCTACGGCTGCACGCTTAACCTTCATCTCAGTGGGTGCCATTACAAAATGTAGCATCACATGCGGAACCGAACCTGCAAAGAAGATCTCTTCGTTCTGTGCCGGGCGGACTGACTTCGGGTCAAAGTTTTTCTCGTTACCTGAAGCGACAAACAACGCCAGGAACTGTGCGCCTTTTGGGAAATGCGGCACTGCACCTTTTTGGCTGTCACCGAACACCGGCCGGCGCACAAGGACCAGGCGCTGCGCGGCAAGACCGGGCGTGATGTGCGGCCCGCCATACGGCCAACCGCTGCCCATCGTCATGTCCATCCGCAGACCGAGTTCATGAGCTGTCCGTGCGGTGAAACTGACGGCGGCAAGATGTTCCGGAGAGAGCCAGCGAAGGTTGATCAAACCCTTGGCGGGATCGTCGACCGTGAGGGGATAGACCGTGGCGACCTCGAATCCGCCAATGCCCGCGTCCTTCATCTCGTGCAACTCCCGATCGAGTTCTTGCGTCGTCACCGCCGGCCCGAACCACCACCAGCGCACCATCAGCTTCGCGTCGTCCGGAGGCACGCGAAAACTGTCTTGAAGAGCAGAGATTTCCGCATCCGCCGCAGATTTCGCTACCCGTGACGGGCCGTCTCCCCATCCGGTGTTGTGGACGGTGGCAGCGATCGCCACCAGCAACAACAGGGCTGACCGCTTCAATAACGCCCCTGATTTTCCTGGTTTCATTTCCGCGGTACTCTTCGATCGCGCGGTGGACGCCGCGTTTGCAGGGTTCGCGCCAGATTGGTTTGACATGCGGGTAATTTACGCGCAGTGCGGGGGCTGTGCAAGGCAAAGTAGCGGCGAGTTTACCTCGCCACGTATCGGGCATGGCGCACGCCGCGCGGCGTGCGCGAGAGGAAATGCTTTCGCCGACGCAGGAAGCCATAGGATTTTCCAAGGGTTCTACGTTCAAAAGAAGGTGTTGTTGCCATTCGTGGTAATCGTAGTGTCGATGCACATCCATGGCGCTGTCGTGCTAAGCGGTGATCGTAGTCTCGACGCACACTCATGGCGCTGTCATCCTGAGCCTGCCCTTCAGGGCGAAGGACCCCCGTATTTCGTCTTACCCAAGTGCGCCGCCGGAACGCGACGTGCAAGCACGGGGCGCTCGCGCCCTGCGTTTCCCACGTACAATGAAAAGGGTCCTTCGCCCTGAAGTGCGGGCTCAGGATGACCGTTAGGTTCGTTGGGGGTGCAAATTGAAAACGGTGGTCATTACTCTGACCCTCCGTCAGCGTGTCGCCGGATTTCCTGTATAATAAGGTCTGCAAGTGGGCGTAGGTTCATCAGTGAAAATATAGATTTCTCGGAGCAACGTCTTTATGGCACAGCGAATGGTGCAGTGCGCGAAACTTCATAAGGAACTACCTGGCTTGGACGAACTGCCATGGTGCGGCGAACTCGGCCAGCGCATTTACGATAATGTCTCGCAGGAGGCCTGGAGTCAGTGGCTGAACTTCCTGCGGATGCTGATTAATGAATACCGCCTGGTGCCGTCGACCAAGGAAGCCCAGGAGTTCATCGCCAAGCAGATGGAAGCGTTCTTCTTTGGCGAGGGCTCGGCGCATCCACCGGGCTATGTTCCCGTCAAGTAAGACAGTGGTCGGAGGTGAGTGGCGATGGTCTAGCCACTAACCATTAGCCACTAACCACTGCATTTCCATTCTGAAGGAGACCCATGCGAGTCAACGTTTCAACCTATTTCAAGATTCTGGGAGTGGGAACGCTCCTGCTTATTTTCGGCGTGGCTCTGGAAGCACGGCCGAAGCCCGACGACGGCGGTGACCTGTTCAAGCAGAAGTGCTCGATGTGCCACGGCGTGGACGGCAAAGGCTATGCGGCCCTGAAAACCCCTGACTTTACCGATCCCAAGGTGCAGGCGTCCCTGAGCGATAAGGAAATTGTGGATACGATTAAGAACGGCAAAAAGGACACCGCCATGCCCGCCTTCGGGGACAAGCTGACCGACGACCAGATTCAGTCGCTGCTCAAATACATCCGGTCGCTTGCCAAGCAGTAACAAGGAGGTCCGGCTCAGCATGGAGAAGGTTGTCAAGTCCGACGCGGAGTGGAAGCAACTCCTTACCCCGGAGCAGTACCAGGTGACGCGCCACGGAGGCACGGAGTGCGCCTTCACCGGTCAGTTCTGGGATTATCACGAGGACGGAGTCTTTCGCTGCGTCTGTTGCGGCGCCGACCTTTTTCATTCGGATAAGAAATTCGAGTCCGGGACGGGCTGGCCAAGCTTCTGGGATCCCGTCACCAACCAGAACGTCCAGTTGAAGACCGACACCAGTTACGGCATGAGGCGTACGGAAGTGCAGTGCGCCCGGTGCGACGCCCACCTGGGGCATGTGTTTGAGGATGGCCCGCCACCCACTCACCTGCGCTACTGCATTAATTCTGCCGCGCTGAAATTGGTGAAGGACGAATAGCCGTAGTTTCCAGCATGCGGTGCTGAGAATTGGAGGCTAAACGGGCTGGCGACGCGTTGGGCCCAGAGACTCCAGCACGTTCAGGTGCACGAGGAAGTTAACCCAGTTCTGCCAACTGCCTGTCCACATCGGAGAGTGCACTTTCAAGCATCTCCCGGTGGCGGGGGTGTTCACTCGCTTGCAACTGATTTTGTAAGTGGCTTCGCGCCAGTAGCAGGGTGTCCCTTTTGCGCTGCGCTGCAGCCCCTTCCGGGGTGAAGCGCTTCTTGCCACTATCCTCTCGGTTTGACTGCGACGATTCCATTTGCGACTCGACGGCTTTACTTTCCCAACCTCTGGCCATAAGCTTCCGCGTTGTGCTGTTGCCCGCTCCTCCCGCCTCAGCGAAATTGGCTGGGCGAGAAGTTGCCTGCGGGCCCTTTAGGTATTCTACTCCCACGGAGGCCAGGATGAACGATAAAGGTCGGCCGCGTCATGTGCCGCTCAGGTTCCTTCTACCAGCTTTCTTAATCACTGTTGCCTGGTGGGGGCTGGTACCTTGCGCGCTATGCCAGACAGACAACCTGATTCCCCTGTGGCCGTTGTCCGCGCCGATGGCGAAGAGTACGGGTGTGGATGACAACCCGGCGATTTCTCTCTATCTGCCCGCTTCGCATCAGTCGACCGCCGGCGTGATCATTTGTCCTTCGGGCGATTACATGTCGATGTCGCTCGACCGTGACGGCCGCCAGGTGGCCGAGTGGCTGAACAAGCTGGGCATTGCCGCCTTTGTTCTCAGGTACCGGCTTGCGCCCACGTACCGCTACCCCGTGCCGCTGCTGGACGCGCAGAGGGCCGTGCGCTACGTTCGCGCCAACGCTTCGCTTTATAACCTCGCCGCCGGTAAGATCGGCATCATGGGATTCTCCGCCGGCGGACACCTTGCCTCGATGGTGGCAACGCACTTTGACACCGGCAGGACCCCTGCCAGTGACGGCATCGACCGGATGAGCTCGCGCCCTGACTTTCTCATCCTCGCTTATCCCCTGATCTCGTGCTCCGAGCCGTTCCGGAATGAGGCGTCGTGTTCGAATCTGTTGGGGAGCCACTCCGATTCCGCCACGACCGATGCGGTTTCCAGCGAAAAGCATGTGACCGCGAAAACGCCGCCGACTTTCATCTTCCACACGTACGACGACGCCAGCGTCTCTGTGGACAATAGCCTGGCTTTCTTCTCCGCTTTACACCAGGCGAATGTCCCCGCCGAACTTCACATCTTTGAACAAGGGTCGCACGGCGCGGGCCTGGCACAGGACGACCCGGCCTTGTCCGCCTGGACGAAACTATTGGAGAATTGGTTTCGCGAACGCGGCTTGCTTTCCAAGGCGGTGCTGCCTTAGGCGCCATCAACTCCGCGAGGAAATGTGAGCAATGACCCTGGCCAGCGCGTCGGCAAATGCGTCGCACGCCGGAAGCAGACTGACGACCAGATGGCCTTCGGAGGCAAAGTCGTAGAAGTGACCGGGATGGACGGACACGCCGTCTTGGGTGAGCAATTCCGCCGCCCAGTCTTCATCGGTGCACGTCGCCGGCACCTTCAGAAGGGCGTACCAGCCGCCCTCCACTCTCAGCCTGCTGACTGGAAGGCCGGGAGTGAGCAACTCGTCGAGCTTGCGCAGATTGGCCTGCACCCGTTCCAGCACTTGCGATTGGATGGCCTGCCGGTGCGCGAGCCACGCGGGCGCGGCCAGCGCCACGGGCGCGCTGACGGAGAGATAGGTGTCGGCAATGACTTCCAGGCGCGCTTGCGCCTGACGCCGCAATTCCTCGGGGCCGGTCACGACAATCCAACCCAGTTTCATTTGCGGCAAGGCGCAGATTTTTGACAGCCCGCTGAGCGTGAAACTGAGAATCCCGGCATCGTGCGCGTGCGTTGGTACCCGCCGCCCATCCGCGTCAAAACTGTAGTCCGCGAAAACTTCGTCCGCGATGATGGCAGCTTGGTGCTCGCCGCAGATCTCGTTCATTCGGCGCAACTCGTGCTTATGAAGGTACGACCCCGTGGGATTGTTGGGGTGCACCACCAGCACGGCTCGCGTGTTTAACGTCCATCGCGAGGCGAGTGCTTCCAGATCCACTTGCCAGCCGTCGACGTAAATCAGCGGATAGCCGGCCACCTCAACGTCATTCAGCGCGCCGAGGAAATCAAACAGCGGATAACTCGGCTGCGGCGCGAAAATCCTGTCGCCAGGGTTCGCAAGCAGCCGAAAGACATAGGAGTAAGCTTCGCTGGTGCTGGTGGTCAGAAAGATCTGGTCGGGGTCGATCTGGACTCCCCGCTCGGCGTAGTACTCTGCCACCGCCTCCCGGGCGACGCGCAGGCCGCGCGGGTCGGGCTGATAAGTCAGTGCGCGCGAATCCCGGAGCGGCGCGAGAATTTCCTCCGCGTCAAAGTTGAATCCGCAGCGGGTGGGGTTCGACTCCGTGAGGTCGAGAATCGGCAGGCCGCGCGCCCGCCGCTCCCTCAAGAGTTCCGATAGGCGATTGGGAGCCAGCGGCCAGTTGGTGCGGGAGGAGAACATTGAGAATCAGGAGTCTACTACGATTCGCACCGACTGTCAGCGTTTCACCGCAGTCGCCGTTGCCGCGGTTGTGGTCTGCATCTGGTGGACGTGATTGTGGCACACCAGGCTGCACGAGTTGGTGGCACGATTGTAAGCGATGGGATTACTGCCGTTGGGGACGACGACGTTGACGTCGAAGTTCACCAGGCGCTGGCCGGTGATGGTGCCGGACTGCGCGCCCATGCCGTGCGCGGTGTGGCACACGGAGCAGGAGAAGCCGTCCTTTTGCACGTGGCGGGCATGCTCGCTGAAGCTGGTGTTGCTCACGATCTGGTTCAGGTCGTGGCATTTTGCGCAAAGGGAATAGGGACCGCCGCCCGTGCCGCCCTGAGCGGTCAGATTGGGATAGGGGAACAGATTGGTCACCAACCCGCCCGGCACCGGCGCCTGGCTGAACTCATACCGGCGCTCCATGATGTGGGGGAAGATGGATCCGTGCGGGCCGCTGGGACCGGTGCCGCCAAATTCGCGGTTGTCGTCGCTGTTGTGGCAGTCGGTGCAGAGGATGCGCGTTCCCATCATGCGGCCCAGCGTTTTACCGTCCAGGTTCAACTGGTTGGTGCGCAGGCTGGGTTGCGGAAGGGTGCTGCGGCGATCCTGGAACACCGGATGGGTGGAAGTGGCCATGGCGGTGAATTCCGGAATCACGTTCATGGGGTCGCTGGCCACCACGGCGCGCCGCGGCATGTATCCGAAGGTGATGCTGGTTCTTTTGCCGGTGCTGGTGCCGTGGCAGCGCAGGCAGTTTTCATACTGGTTAACGGCGGGGCTGACCACCGTGGTGCCGTCGACGGCGCTGATGCCCTTCACCATGCTCTGCGACGGGCGGATGCCGGGCGCGGATGCAAACTGGCTGACCTTGTTGGTCGAGTGCGGGTTATGGCAATCGACGCAGGTGACGTGGTAGTTCTGATTCACCAGCACGGACTCATCAGGAAGGTGAGGCGTGTTCCCGATCGCAAACGTGTGCCCGTATTTGGGCGTCACCATTTCCGCCAGTACATTCGACGTGGCGGGGCTGATGTTGGCGCTGCCGTTGTGGCAGTTCAGGCAGCTCAGGTCATCCACGGCGCGCAACAGTGATTGCGGTTGCTGAGCGTTGTGTTGCGTGTGGCACGATTCGCAGGCGTTCATGGCCACGGTGCGGTAGGGCCCCAGCGACACGGTCCTTTGTCCTTGCGGGGTGCGGCTGGCGATCACCGGGTTGGTGGCCAGAATGATCTGCGGCGCCACCTTGTTTGGTGCGGTGGCATGGCTGCTGGTCATCCACCCGCTCAGGGGATTGTTATTGGTGGCGGCGGCAGCGCTGCCCAAGCTCGATCCGGAGACGCTGGTCGCGCCGCCGGGGCGAACGCGCTGGCTGTCAAGTCCCATGCCCGGAGTTGACGGTGTGGGATTGTAGGTGTGGCAGGCCGAGCAGAGTGCGCCGCCGGTGTTGTTCACGACCAGGAAATTCCCCGTGGGGTCGGTGTTTTGGATGTGCGGGTTGTGGCAACTGGTGCACTCCACGTTGTTGTTGATCAGCGGCACGGCCGGATTGATCGTGGAATAGGGAGCGGTGTACAAGTTCAATTGCGCGGATGCGAACTGCGCCAGGTGCCCGCTGGTGAGGATGAAGCTGACCGGATGCATGGTGCTCAAGCTCTTGTGGAACACGTCCGAGCCATTCATCGCCTGGCTCATCGGGATCGTCCCATAGGCGACGGTCGAGCCGGGCGACCCTGCCACCTCGCCATCGTGGCAACTGAGACATAGGCTCGTGTCCTGGCCGAGCGGCGGCGTTGTGTTGGGGGTGTTTTCCAAGGTCGAACTGCTGTAAACGTTATAAACGGTGCCGGTGGAAAGTTTGGTGTTCCACAGGGGCGTGGGGGCGACGCCCGGAGCGCCATTCAGGCCGGAGTGGGGAGCGTGGCAATAAAAGCAGGAGCCGGAGAGCGTCCCCTTCACCAACCCAGGCCCCGCCGGTGAAAGGTCGTGCATGCCGATCACGTCCTGGGCCCGCGCCGTGACGGCGAAAGAAATCACCACCAAGACACCAAGGCACAAAGAAAGGAGCCAGGAGACAGAAGCCAGGAGCCTGGAGGCAGAAGGCAGGAGTCGGGATTCAGGAGTCAGGAGGTGGCGGAGCCAGCGGCTCGTCGAGAGTCCTTCGCCACGGCTTTTTACTTCCCGATTTGGTGCGTTAATTGTCATCAACTTTTCTACTTCTTTTCTGACATCGGCCCCATCGCCGACCGCGCGCGTGAGCCGATTCTGTCTCCCCACCTCTGTCTCCTGACTTCTGTCTCCTGACTCCTGTCTCCTTCCGTTCCCTACTGCTTCCCCAATGCAAAATACTGAAACACCTGCACCCGCCGGTTATGGGAGTCCACCACAAACACGCGGTCGTTGGCGTCGATAAACAATCCCGATGGCAACTGAAATTCCCCGAATCCTGAGCCCTTTTGGCCGAAGTAATAGAGAAGCTGTCCGTGCTTGTCGAAGACCTGCACCATGCCGCTCAAGCCTTCGACAATGTAGAGGTGTCCTTCCGAATCCACCCCAATGCCCTTGGGCCGGAACATGGAGCCCACGGCGTCGCCCGCCGTGCCGATGGCATATTGGAACTTGCCGTTGCGATCCAGGACCTGCACGCGGAAGTTCATGGCGTCAACGACGTACAGGTAAGGTCCCGCCAGACGCAGTTCCGTGGGGAAGTTGAATTGGCCGTTGCCCGAGCCGCGGAAACCGAACCTCTCCTTGATGTTGCCTTCGAGATCCAACACCCAGATCTGGTGGCGTAGCGTGTCTGTCACATAGATTCGCTGCGCGGCGGAATCCACGGCGATCCCCGTCGCGCGCTTGAAATAACCTTCACCCCTCAGGCTGCCCAGCACGTGCTGGAACTTCCCGTTGGCGTCAAAGACAAAGATCTTGCCCGTATAGGAATCGGTGACGTAAATGTTATCGTCGGCGTCCACGGCCACGCACTGCGGGGAATCAAGGCCGTCCTTGTCCTTCTCGCGCGTGATGAACTTGTATTTGTGCTGCGTGAAATCAAAGATGTGGATGCCGCCGGCGCCGGGGTCGGTCACGATGATGCGTCCCCGCGAGTCGCTGATCACGCTGTAAGGGTTGATGAGGGCGTGAAATTCCGGCTCGCCCGCGATCACGTCCAGTACCCGTCCCCAGAAACGATGCCCGCTCCGGACTTGCTTCTCCGAGCTGATGCTGCCCTCGTACCGCAGACGCCGCCCGCCTTCCAATTCCAATTCCGGCACCGTCACGGGCCCGGGGTTCTTGGTTTTCGAACCGGCCACCGCGACGCCGGGAGCGAGGAGGAGGAACAGAAGGCAGAAGGCAGAAGGCAGCAAGCCAAGAACCGAACGGCCCACTGCGCTGTCATCCTGAGCCCGATTTTCAGGGCGAAGGATCTTGTCCTCTCGTTTGCAGCGCGCGGCATCATCAGGGTAGAGACCAACCCCCTCACCCGTCTCGCCCCGGCTGATGAAAGCGCCGATTGCGAGCCACCCTCTCCCCCAAGGGGGCGAGGGCCAAAACTCAAATTAACTCTCCCCTCGCCCCCTTGGGGGAGAGGGGTGGGGGTGAGGGGGCAAACTCCGCTCAATTGGGGGGAGGAACCGCTCTCGCGGGCAGACGCGAGCGTCAGCGCGCTTGCGCGCGTGGCGCATGAATCAGCGGAGCGGACGCTCCCCTTTTCCTGCGAAAATGAAAAGGGTCCTTCGTCCTGAACAGCGGGACTCAGGATGACAGCGCCTGAATTGTGCTTAAATTCGCCCATAACCGTGAACCGCTAAGCCCTCAATCTTACCTGAAGCACTTCGTTTGCCACTTTCCCTTTCGCCGGTACTTTCGTTCCTCCTCGTGCCTACTGCCTTCTGGCCTGTGACTTCCTCTAAGTCACAGACTATTCAATCCGGCCCCCGGCCGGTGGCTGGGCTGCCTTCTGCCTTCTGCTTTCTGCCTTCTGCCTACTGCCTACTGCCTTCCGTCTACCGCCTACCGTCTACCGCTTTAGAAGAAATTAAACCACCGCGACAGCCCGAAGTAGTAGGTATTTACCAGGGCGGGAGTGGTGCTGGTGACGGTGAAGCCTTGCAGCAAGCGGCTATAGCCGGCGGTAAAGAATATTTTGCGCACCTTATACTGCACGTACAGGTTGGCCTCCTGCGTATGGTTATTGGAGGTCACTGACGAGTTCAGGGTGTTGCTGCGCGAGTCAACAAAGTTGCCGCTGAAGGTGAGCCCGCGGATGGGCATGCCGCCGATGCCCGCGGAGTAGGACGTTCCTCCGTACAAAACGGTTGACGGCAGCAGCGTCGGGGGCACGCCGGTGGGCAGGGAGGTAATTCCCTGCGCCGTGTACAAGCCCAGTCCGCTCGACTTCGAGTATCCGCCACTCACACCGATCCTGCGGGTGGAGAGTCCAGTGGAGTAGTTTTGGGTGGTGGAGTTGGTATCGGCCTCCTGCGCCACCGTGCTCTTGGAAGCGCCCGCCGCGCCGTTCCAATTCAATTTCCACACCCGGCGGGTGGCCGAAGCCGAATAGTTGTAGCCCGACGTGGTATACGCGATCAGCAGCGACTGCGTGTTGCGCGAGTATCCGCCAGAGCCGCTCACGCTCCAGGCGCCGATCGGCGACTGTAAATCACCTTGCTCAATACCCCCAGCATGGTTCCGTTATTGCCGCCCAGGGTATTCTCCGTGACAATCGTCCCCGCCGTAAACTTCCCGCCCCACAATTGCCGGCCGTAATTAACATCGCCGCTGTACGCAGTGGTGTCAAACATGGTTCCCAGAAACAGTTGCTGCCGGTGGGCGACGATGCCGGAAACGTAAAACTGGTCGGTGATGTTGTACTGCGCCTGGCCGTAAACTCCCCAGGAATGCGATTTTTCCGAAGGGAGCGAGACGGGAGCGAGCACGCCGGCCGCGGTTTCCGCCTGGTACACCGTTCCGGCCAGGTTATCATCGTAATCGGCGCTCAACTTGGTGCTGAGCTTCCGCGCGGGTTTCAAGGCGATTCCGCCCGTCACCACGTCGGTACTCTCGGAGTCCGTTGATCCCACATCGTGTAGTTGGATGTTCCGCGAAAGTTCAGCCAGCTCTTGCCGCACAAGGGCAGACTGCGGGAAAGGTTGAAGTAATAGGTGGTGCTGTCGGCCTTGGCCGTTTCGATTGGCCTGCCCGGTCTCCGCCTGGGGAAGAGAGTTGTTGGAGTCCGAGGTGTTGACTCCGCCGCCTAAACGAAACCCCGCCAGGTTATAACTCGCCGAAGCAAAAAAGGAGTGATAGTGGGAAAAATTCTCGCCGTTCAGCCCGTACAAGGAAAAGTTGTTGTCTCCCTCCTGAAAGCCCGTCCGGAAGGACAGCTTTTCCGATGGGGTATGAAGACCACCCGACGCCGATATTTTGCGAGTCCCCATTGGTTCTGTAGTTGGCAATGCCCGGCACGAAATAGTTTCCTTCGCTGTTGTACACTCGGCTGTAATTCACATAGCCGGGATACTTGCTGCCCCCGAAAATGGTCGTGTTCGCGTCACCCCCGAGCTGTCGGAAATAGATTGGAAGGTGGAATCGTTGCGAGATTGGTTGTAGAAAGGGCTGATGTCAAACGATAAGAAACTGTGGGCTGTGATAAGAACCGGAGATATCTCCGCTCCCCCCGAAAAGGACCCCGTGGCTGGAGGGGCCTTCATTGGTAAAGCTTCCCGAGTACCCGGCGCTGATGCTGCCCCCGGCGGCGAACGCCAATTGATTCCCCAACTGCGCCAGCCTGCGCCCACGCCGGAACGCTGCCCCACAACAGCCCCGCCGCCACCATTCCGATCACTCGTGCGCCAGACTCCGATCCGCATCATGCTGCCCTAAGCTCTCCGCCTTACAACTCTTCGATTTTTGCGTTTTTCCTCAGCTGGGCGTCCAATTCGCGCCTCAGCTTTTCTTCCTTGATCTGTTGCATTTGTGCTTTCAACTTCGTTTCCGCTTCCGCAAATGTCTGCGTCCGCGCGGGGCTATGGACGTTCAGGCGCACAATGGTGTACGCTCCGTCCACCTGGATCAAATCACTGATTTGCCCCGGCTGAAGCTTGGAGACCACTGCCAGAATCGGGCGGGCAAGTCCGTAACCTTAACCGCCCGGTGGTCTCCCATCATGACCCGGTAGTCATCTTCGGAAATCTTTTCCGCCAGAACTCCGAATTCATCGTAACTTCGGGTGGCTTTCGCTTGCTTCAGCGCGGCTTCGGCCCGCGCCCGCATCTGTTTCTCGATTTCCGCCGTTACCACCGGCGGCGCTGAGCTGCTTGGCGCTCGGCTCCTTCGGCGGCAGGATCGTAATGGTCTGCAGGGCATAGGATTCCGGCACTTTGAAGCGGTCGGGATGACCCAGATAGAAAGCTTTTGCTTCCGTTGTGCCGACCGTGGCTTTGTCTTGGATCTGTTCCTTAAGAAGTCTTCAATCAGCAGTGACCGCTTGATCTTGCTTTGCAGCACTTGCTCGGAGCCGTGGGCCTCAGTCTGGAGAAAGTACTGATACTGTTGGTCCGTCTCAAACCGGTCGCGAAATTGCTTTTCCGACTCCGCCAGGCGTTCCGGCGGAATGGCCATATGCCGGCGGGCGGCTTCCTGGTACACCAATTCCTCAAACTCGATCATTTTCAGCGCGCCCTGGCGAATGCCCGGTTCCATCTCCTTGGGAAAGCCGCCGCCGTGCTGCTTGGCATAGGGAAAAATGGCGTACATCTCGCGTAACAGGTCGTGGTCCGTCAACGTCGCGCCATTCACCCGCGCCACCGGGCGTGCGGGGGGAATGGAGGGTCCATGTGAGGCGACCAGATTGACGCTCGGCGCGGGAGCGGGAGCGGGAGGCACCGCTTTCTGCGCCATCACTGGCAGGCAGGAAATCATTAGACCCATCACTACGAACCGCAATCGGACTTTCATAGCAAAACTCCTTGGTGCGCGTCACGTTTGGGTTGGGGAATCTCTCCGGCTTCGTGGCTCGCTCCACACCCACCACGAGCCCGGAGAGATCCCTTTTCCCCCTTTCCTTCTGCGCTTCGCCGGCAGTGCACCGAGGCGCAAAAGGCGCGATTCCCGGGGAGGGCGAGTCCCTCCCCGCGGGAATCGCCTTAGTTGGTCATAATGCCCGTTTGGCCGTTCATTTCGTTAGACTCGCCACCATGGCAGCTACGGCAGAATTGCGCCGCGCTGTTGCTCGTGGGGGAGTTCCCGGGATCGTACCAACCGCGCACAAAGAAGTGCGTCGGCTCAACGGTGCCGGTGCTGGTTTGGAAATAGAGCATGTCGTGCTGGTCGTGGCAGGTGGTGCAAGTGACCCACGAATTGCTGGTCACCGTCGTGCCGCTGGTGGTCGAACCGGCCACTTTCACCAGGTGCGCCACCGGCCCGTTGCCGCTGGTCACGTCAAAGTAGTCGCTGAGGAACTTCGACGAGTTGGGACCCGTAAAGCTGATGGAGCCGTTGGCGTTCACCGTGCAGTCCCAGTTGTGTGTACCACCACAAGCGAACGTCGCGGATGGCCCCACGGGATGGTCGTTCATATAGTTGCCCACGGATGAGCCATCATTACCGAGCAACGTGGGAGGATTGAATGTCGCTCCCGCGATGGTTACGGTCTCGACCGTGGTTCCCTTCATCAGACCGACCTTGGCCAGATTGCCGTCGTGGCAGCTCAGGCAGGTGATAATGCCGAAGTAGCCGTCGGACGGACTGGTGGGAAACCCCGCCGAGGCGTAGTTGGGCAGCGTGACGCTATAACCGCCGCCTCCGAACACCAGGGTCTGCCCATAGAGCGGAGACATATCCTCGCCCCACAGCGCAAAGTTGCCGCTGTTGGGGGTGGTTCCCGCGCCGTTCCCGGCGGAGCCGCTGTGCGGCGCGTGGCAGGCGATGCAGCCACGGCCATACACGTTGTGCGCTCCGAGAACGTCTTTCGTAGGTGATGTAACCTGAGCGGCGGCGAATGCCGCCGCGCCCAACATCACCACGAGTACAAATGCAAATCGTTTCATGGCTGAAACCTCCTTAAGTATTTGAAAACTTCCTTGCTCTTTCACGAACAGGAGCGATCATCTTTCCAAACCTCAGAGGGCCAGCCGGCCAATCCGGACTCCTCTCCGTATTGGCTGTCTTGCGAAAGCCAAAATCCCTTGCCGTTCATGGCCCACCCGTGGCCGCCGGTTTTCGCCGACGCATCGACTGGCTGTGCCTGCGGACCGGCGGGCGTCTGGCCGGGAATCGTTACCTTCCGTCCCGCGTCGCGCTTCGCTTTCAGCGCCGCGGCCTCGGCATCCGTGATGTAGCGAAACACCTGCACCCGCCCGGGGAACTGTTCGCTGGTAATGATCCGGTTATCGTGCGAATCGAACGCGATTCCATAGAGCGCCTGAAATTGTCCCGGATACCATCCCGGCTCGCCTAAGTAGAGCAACAACCGTCCCTGTTGGTCGAACACCTGCACGCGGCTTTGAACTTCGTCCGTCACCCAGATGTGCCCGTCGCGATCGATGGCAATCCCCTTGGGCCGGGCAAAGGTTCCCGGCCCGTCGCCGATTTTCCCGAACTCGCTGATGAACTTGCCATCGGCATCGAAGATCTCCACGCGGTCGTTCAACGTATCGGTCACGTAAACGTTGCCGTCCTTGTCCACGGCCACGCCATCAGGAAGCGCGAAATTGCCCGGACTGGTCAAGCGGTGCTGCTTTCTCCCCCGTTCCGATGCGCCGCAACAGCGTGTACTTGTCCGCGTCATAAACCAGCACCTGGTCCTGCTGCGTGTCCACGACGTAGGCAAAGCGGTTGGTGGTATCGATGGCAATTCCGGCGGGCGCGATCAAATCGCCGCCGCCAAACTGGGCGATGGGTTCGTGCTTCGCATTGAATACCAAGACGTGGTGCAACTTAATGTCGGTCACAAACAGCCGGTCGTCATCGTCGATGGCCAGGCAGGCGATCATGGGCAGGTGCGCATCCTGGCCATTCTTGATCAGTTGCACCTTGCCGCCTTCCGCTTGGGGAAAAATGAAGATGGCTGCCACCGCCTGGTCGGCGGCGTAAATGTTTCCCTGGGAATCCGCCGCCACGCCGTAGACCCGTATCAATTGGAATCCCACCTTCTGCTGCGCGTCCTTCACTTGCCGGTCTTGCTGTTCACCGGCCAGGCGGTCCATCCACGACTGCTTCGGCTTTTGATTGCTTTGCAGCCCCGCCCAGTCAATCTTCTGTCCCGTGTAAATCATCTTGAAGGCAAGGCGGGGAATGTCCGGCGGGCTCGGCCAGACGATCTTGGTGACGTCGAAGGAGCGCTGGTTCGGTCCCAAAGTGGTCGGCGCGGCGACGTCCGCCTTCTTCTTTCCAGCCTGAAGCGGCGCCGGCAGAATCAGGGACAACAGCAGGGCGGCGATGAGTAGGGCCAAGCTGGCCAACTTAGCTTTCCCCTCACCTTTTTGACCAAGCCATGACAAATTCTCAATAATTCTCCCCTCGCCCCGTTGGCCAAGCGAGCACAAACTCTCTACAACTCTCCCCTCGCCCCCTTGGGGGAGAGGGGCGGGGGTGAGGGGGTCAGTCCCGTCCACGTGTGCGTCGGTCAGAACGTTCAAAGGCGCGAAGCTCACTTTCGCCCGCTGCCCGTCACTTTTGCGATTTCTTCTCAGGAACATCCTTTTTCCCTCCGGCCCGCACATCGGCCTGATCAATGCCGTTGGCGTGGCAGGTAGCACAGAACTGCATGTCGTCCTTTTGGTCTTTCACCAGCATCCCCGCGGAGTTTCCCGCGTGGGGCTGATGGCAGGAAAGACAGTTCATGGCAATTGGAGTCTTGGTTTTGGGGTTCACCACGTCGGAAACCGGATGTCCGTCGATCGGGTGGCCCACGCCGCCTTTCAAGGGCAAAACGGGTACGCTGCTGAAATAGGTTTCCGGCAGCTTAACCTTGCCGCCGAATACCGTTACCAATCCCTGGCTGTTGGAAGCTTGCGCGCTCGCCTCCGGACCGTGGCACGTGAGGCAAAGCTCGTTCACGGAGGCGCGTAACTGTTTGGGGTAGTCGCTGGTGTGCGGGTCGTGACAGACCAGGCACTGCCCGTCTTTGTAGGGAGCGTGATGCACGGACGCCTTCTGGGCCTCATGGCACATGGCGCAAAGGTCGCCACCCACGGCCACGTCGGTAATGGTGGTCTTGTTCTTTTCGGAAGCAGCGGTGTGGCAGTTATCACATCCCTGCCCTACCGCCGTGTGCACAAACTTGCCCTGCGCCTTGTTGGGGTGACACTTGATGCAGGTCTCAGTCTTGATTTGCTTGGGATCGATGTACGGGTGCTCCGCTGTGACCTGCGTGATGATCGGTTCAGCCTTCGCCGGGGCCGGGGCCGCCGCCAACAAAAGCTTGGGTGACGCGGACGCGTGCGGATCGTGGCACTTCAGGCAGTCAGCGCCCTCCGCCTGGTTGGGATGGGCCTTCACCATCGCCGCGTTCTTCAGGTCGTGGCAGGTGACGCACAGCGCCGGCGAGTCTTTGACGAGATGATCGGCAAACTCGCGCTTTGCTGCGTCGCCAACTTTGTGCGCCTGGTGGCAGGTTTCACATCCTTGGTCCAGGGCCACGTGCCGACTTCCTCCCGCGGGAACGTTGACACCCGTGTTGTGGCACGTGAGGCAGAGATTCTCCTGTGCGGTTGGCCCGGCGACCGCTTTCACCAGCAAGCCCTTCTGGTCCGCATGGTGGGGATCGTGGCACTTCAGGCAGTCGCGAGCTTCGGGATTGTGGATCTTGCCCTTCAGTGTGGAAACATCTTTGTCGGAGTGGCAGGTAATGCAAAGCGCCCGCGGGTTGGTGGTGGTCAGCTTGATCCGCGTGACATCGTTGGTGACGCGAACCTGGTGGCAGGTCAGGCAGCCTTGCGCCATCGGGGCATGAACCACCTTGCCCTTGGTCTTGTCCGCGTGGCACTCCAGGCACCGGGGCGTGTCAGCCTTGGGATCGAGCGTAGGGTGGACGGCCGCTCCGAGCCTCGGGATGCTCAGGCTGGCCAAAACGATAAGAGTAAACACCCGCCTCATGCATGCCCCCGAAGAAATGAGCCCTGATGTTCGGGGACACCCCAAAGCCCAATGTCTGTCGATCTGAAACCGCGTCGTTCGGCGTCTGGGGGCCAATCTGTTGCTCCCTCCGCTCCCTCGTGCGACCGCAATAGATGTTCAGCCTTGCCCGCGTGCGGCTGGTGGCAGGCCAGGCAATCCGCCTCGACGTTCACTTTCCCCGAATCCTTCGCGCCCGTTTGATTGCTTTCGCCGCCGGCTGCTGCCTTCTCGCCGTGCTGGGAGTTGATCTTGGGCGCACGCTCCCACGCGGCACGGTCGTAAGTGATTCCATCCAAAAGAAAAACTCGCTTGCCGTCGGCGCTCAAGGTTGCTCCCGGCTGGTTCGGCATGTGGCAAACCAGACACAAAGTGCTGACCGCAGCCCGCGTCTCCGCCGGGTATGCCGCGGAATGAGGGTTGTGGCAAATCAGACACTGGCCTTGCGCGTACGGCGCGTGCTGAACCCGGTTGTTGTTGGTGGCATGGCACTTGGCACATAGACTTCCACCCGTCGCCAACAGTGTGATCACCGTCTGACCGTCCCGCGAGAGGGCTCGGTGGCAGCCCTCGCATCCCATGCCGACCGCTGTGTGGACGTACTTTCCCTGGTTCTTGGTGGGATGGCAGGTGAGGCAAGTGTCGGATTTCAGTTCCTTTTCATCCACATAGGGATGGTTCGGGGTTTCGGTGCCGGAGCTACCGGGAACTTCTGGCGAAAGGTGTTCGGCTGCCGCAGCCACGACGGGGCATGAGGCCCCCGCCCCGGGCAGTTTGTGGGTGCCGGTGCCCGCTCGAGGGGCCTGCATAGCAACAAGTTTGTTCATTCTAGCGTGCCCATCTGCCGATAGGACGAGAAGCAGCAACAGCCTCCCCTTGGAACCTTGCGCAAGCCGAATTGTACCCGAAACGTTCTGCCTATTCATGGGTTCAGGCCCTGCCTAGCAGGCAACAGATAGCAAGGCCTTCGCCAAAGATGTGAATACTTTGTCTGTTCGCGTTCCTGGAAGGCGTTAATTTTCTATACGTTCCGACGAGGTTAAATTCTCGCGATGGCCCATTGCTGTGTTTTACAGCAGGGTGCGCCAATTTGCACATCGGTCCGTTTCCTAATGGGGTTAGTCACCTAGGACGTATAGCAGATTAACATTGATAGATTGTTATACGCAAATTGACGCGCGTCAAAACACACGCGGTGACCGAGGTTGGCCACGAGCCTCCTGTGGCGGGTTCGTGCGGAATAACCACAGACGCTTGACGCAGGCCTTCCGCTTGGTGGCATTTTGCACCTTGGCAGCCTGGGAAGCGGCTGATCCCGGCGGTCGGGTCATCGAGCAACAAAAATCCGACGAATGCGGACCGAACTAGGCAGGAAGATGCCCGCAGCCATCAAGAATAGTGCTGCCGACCCCAGCGGGATGGAAATCCCGAGTCTATGCAAACAATGACGAAAGAGTGGCGTGAGGGACCGCCTTTGTCAGGAGTCAGTCACTAGAAACATCAACACGAGACTGGCGAGTAGCATTCTCGCCCCAGGCGGATATTATGCGAGGCATCGCAGTTGACTTCAAGCTCAAGCGCTTCTAAACTGGCAAACATGGAAGTCAACTTTACTCCTCATACCGAAGCGCAGCTTAAGGAATTTGCCGCCCGCAAGGGCAAGGACGCAGCGCACGTCGTGGAAGAGATTGTCAGCAACACTTTGCAACGGCAGGCTCTCTTTGTCGAGGGCGTTAAGCGCGGCATCGCCTCCGCCGATCGCGGCGACCTGATCGATCACGAGGAAGTGGTCAAACGTGTTGACCGGCTTTTTCAAACGTGACCCGCATACGGTGGACAACCGAAGCTGCCGACCAGCTTGAAGGCATCGTTAAATACATTCAACAAGCCAGCCCCGAGGCCGCACACAAGACGGCTCGGAGGGAAAATTAACCCTCCAAGGCTCGCTGTACCCCTTCCGGGCTGCGTGCGATGACGGTCAAATAGGCTTGCGTGGGCTGATCGGGCGTGGCACGCCCCTGTTCCCAATCGCGTAGCGTGCCGACGGGGATATGATACCGGGTGGCAAATTCCCCCTGGGTCAAACCCAAGGCGCGGCGAATGACCTTGATCTGTGGCGTTCGTCTCATGCGCTTGAGGTCGGCTGCGGTCAACGGATGGCCATCAGGATCAGCCAGCGCCGCGCGTTCAACAGCGTTTCGTGTCATCGGACGAATTCCCTTGTGGTCCTTGCTCGAAATAGGCTTGCTCTTCATGTTTTGTCGCCCTCCGGGCCGATATCAATCTAGTAATCTCGTTCCGCTCGGCATAGGCCACATAGAGAAGGTGATCGTCAACCCTCCCTATAATCACGAAACGCTCTTCGCCGTAATCCAGCCGGTCATCAAGAAACTCAATGGCAAACGGGTCTTCAAAAACTCCTTTGGCCAAGTCAAAGCTGACGCCGTGCTTGGTGTAATTGCTCTTCGCCTTGGACTTATCCCATCCAAATTTCAGATTCATAATGTACGGGATTCCAGTAGTTAAGTCAAGGAGTGCCTTTCGGGCGCACAGAACCGATGCGTCCTAGACTCGCTCGACCGCCAGCGCTACGGCATTCCCGCCGCCCAGGCAGAGGGCGGCGATGCCGCGCTGGGCGTTGCGCCGGGCCATTTCGTAGAGCAGGGTTACGAGGATGCGCGCGCCGGAGGCGCCAATGGGATGGCCGAGGGCAACGGCACCGCCGTTCACGTTGGTTTTGGCCGGATCCATGCCCAACTGCTCGGTGACGGCGATTGCCTGGACGGCGAACGCTTCATTGCCTTCAAACAGATCGACGTCCTGGACGGTCCATCCCACTTTCTTGAGCAGCGTCCGCACCGCATCAATCGGTGCAATCATCACCCACTTGGGTTCGACGCCGCTGACAGCCTGCCCGACGATGCGGGCCAGCGGAGTCTTGCCTAGCTCGCGGGCCTTTTCTAGTGAAGTGACCACCAGCGCCGCGGCGCCGTCATTGGTGCCGGGAGCGTTGCCGGCGGTCACTGTGCCATCCGGCTTGAAGGCCGGCCGCAGCTTGGCGAGCGCCTCCAGAGTCGTGTCCGCGCGCGGGGATTCGTCGGTCGAAAAAATGATGGGGTCGCCTTTCTTCTGCTTGATGGAGATCGGCACAATCTCATCTTTGAATCGGCCGCTCCTGGTGGCGTCAACGGCGCGGCGGTGGCTTTCCACCGCAAACTCATCCTGGCGCTGCCGGGTGATGCCGTACTTTTCCGCCACCAATTCGCCCGTCATGCCCATGTGGAAGTCCTCGTAGGCGTCCCACAATCCGTCGGTAATCATCGAGTCGAGCACCCTGCCGTGCCCGATTCGCATGCCCGCGCGCGCCTGGGGTAGCAGGTAGGGGCAGTTGGTCATGGATTCCATACCGCCCGCGACCACGATTTCCGAATTGCCGGTTTGAATGCCCTGCGCGGCCAGCGCCACGGCCTTCAACCCTGAACCGCAAACCTTGTTGATGGTCATGGCGGCAACGGAATTCGCCAAGCCCCCCTTCAAGCCCGCCTGCCGCGCCGGATTCTGGCCCAGCCCCGCTGACACCACGTTGCCCATAATGATTTCATCCACTTGGGCGGCGTCGATGCCCGCTCTTCTCACCGCCTCGTGCACCGCGAAGGCGCCCAGCTCTACAGCGGAGAACGGCGAAAGTGAGCCCTGGAATTTACCGATGGCGGTACGACACGCAGAAATGATGACGGGTTCCTTCATACGTGCCTCCGGTCCAATCAATGAGAGCTGGGGAAAGTCCCGTTCGTAAAAATGAGAGTCAAAAGTGATCAGACGGTCGGCGCGCAGCATTGCGTGCGCGCCGATGAGAAAGTCAACCACCAACCGCCTCGTTGGGCCACCGGCCGATTTCCTTCGGCGCCGGGCGTAACCGGCAAAGCGCTGCGCCGTCTCGCGCCATACCGGCTCGTCGAGGACAAAGTCCACTTCCACGCGGGTGGCGGCCAGAAACTGATCGAGGTACTCCTGGGTGACCTTTGGATGTGCGACAAGCTCCGCGTACACCGGCCCGCACACCACCAGTGCACCCTCACCAGCAACGCGCCCGAGCAACACAGTTACCTGTGGAACGATCGGACTGCCCGACCAGAGTGCCGAGATCACGTTGGTATCAATGGCAGTTCTCACTTTTGCTCAGGCTCCTCGTCGCGCATGCTCCGCACCCAGGCGTTAATTTCTCCAATTCCTCCGGGAAAAGTCCCCAGAGCCCCGGCGTATTTCTCGAAGGGGTTCTCTGCCGCTCGCGCCGGCCGAATGAGCGTGTCTTTGCCGCGAACCACGAACTCCAGCCTATCGCCGACCCTCAACCCCAAACGAGCGCGAATTCTCTTGGGGACCGTGACTTGCCCTTTTGTGCTCATTACACTCGAATCCGCCATTTCCCTACCCTCCATCCCTACTGTAAGGATATCTATACCTACCACGATAGTCAAAGGCCTCCAACGTCCAATTTACAGCGATGGCGCCTGTATCATCGCGCATCCCCGAACTTTCACCCTTCGCTCACACTCCTGTAACAGGCAGGCACTACGCTCATCCCGCGAGGCAATTCCGTTATCCAGCAAAAATTCAGGAGGTCAACATGTCGAAAGAGGCAGCGGAGCACCATCTCAAGGCAGCCGAGCACCACGAGCATGCGGCGTCGCATCATCGCGAAGCCGCCAAGCATTATGAAGCCGGCAACCACCAAGCGGCCGCGCACCATGCGCACACGGCGCAGGGCCACTTGCACCACGCCACCCACCACGCCGCCGAGGCAGCCAAGGCCCATCTTGAGCACCACGGGCACAAAACGATGGCGGCAGGGCACTAAACCAACCCACACAACCCTGGTTTCACCGGAGGGGGGCTGACTTTATGATGGCCTCCTTTCTCGTTTCTATGCGAAGGAGAGTTGAAGCGATGGCAACGACCACATCGGTTTTGGATGCGAAACTGACGGGCGGGGCGGGGAAATCGGCAAAGATCGGGATGCTCATCTTTGGCGGGGCCCTGATCGTTGGGTTCATCTATGCAGGGGTGCGCCTGGCGTCGGACCTTTCGGAGATTCACACCACGGAAATCATGCCCTTCGTGCTCTTGGGCGTCGCGCTGCTGATCGCGCTGGGCTTTGAGTTTGTGAACGGTTTTCACGACACCGCGAACGCCGTGGCCACAGTGATCTACACACATTCCATGGAGCCGCATATGGCGGTGGTGTGGTCGGGCATGTGGAATTTGGTCGGCGTGCTTGTCTCCAGCGGCGCCGTAGCATTCGGCATCGTTTCCTTGCTCCCCGTGGAACTGATCCTCCAGGTGGGCAGCAAGGCGCGGGTTTGCGATGGTATTCGCGCTGCTGATTGCGGCCATCATCTGGAACATGGGCACGTGGTGGTTTGGGTTGCCCGCGTCGAGTTCGCACACGCTGGTCGGTTCGATCATCGGCGTGGGCATCGCCAACCAGTTGATGTCGGTAAAGACGGGAACCAGCGGCGTGGACTGGGGCCAGGCAACAAACATCGGGAAGTCGCTGCTGCTCTCGCCCCTGGTGGGATTTATCGGCGCGGCGCTCTCTGCTGCTTCTGTGCAAGGCGCTGATTCGGAACAAGCGACTGTACGAAGCACCGAAGGGCGACGAGCCGCCGCCATTCTGGATTCGCGCGCTGCTGGTGCTGACCTGCAGGGGCGTCAGCTTTGCGCACGGCTCCAACGACGGGCAGAAGGGTATGGGTTTGATCATGCTCATCCTGATCGGCACCGTGCCCACGGCCTACGCTCTGAACCACGCGGTGACGGACCAAGGAGACGCAGGATTTCGTGGCCGTTTCGGCATCAGACCGCGGATACGCTGGGAAAGCTATGTTTCGCCGGATGCGGTGGTGGGCGACTCGCGCGAGGAAGTGACCGACTACATTCGCACGCAAGAACTTCACGCCCAACACCATGCTGGCGTTGCGGCAACTTGATGAACGGCATCGGGACGGAAATGGCGCATATACAAGGAGCTGAAGGCGGTCCCGCAGGACAAGGTTCGCAACTTCCGCAACGACATGTATGTGGTAAGCGAGGCGTTGCGCTTGATGGAGAAGTCCGGCAAGCGGGAGTTTTCCGGCAGCCGATGCGGCCATGCTGAAGAACTACAAGAAGCACATCGACAACGCCACGAGGTTTATCCCTAAGCTGGGTGAAGGTGGCGGTGGCACTGGCGCTGGGACTGGGCACTATGATGGGTTGGAAGCGTATCGTGGTGACGGTGGGCGAGAAAATCGGCAAGAATCACATGACCTATGGGCAGGGCGCCGCGGCGGAAATCACCGCGATGTTCACCATCGGCGCGGCGGATGGGTTCGGGCTGCCGGTGAGTACCACCCACGTGCTGTCGTCGGGTGTGGCGGGAACCATGGCCGCCAATAAGGCCGGGCTGCAATGGAGCACGGTCCGCAATCTGCTGATGGCGTGGGTGTTGACGTTGCCGGCTTCGATCATGCTGTCGGCATTGCTGTTTTGGGGCTTCCGAAAAATCGGGATTTAAAACGCTTCACCACAGAGCCGTACCACGGGCATCTTGCCCGTGGTACGGGGTCGCAGTCCGCCGCCCTGTGGTGAACTTTCCTTTCCTTGCTGGTTTCCTCCATTCAACCTGCGCCTTTTGGTAGTGTCTCGGTCTAAACCTGTAGCGGCGAGTTTACCTCGCCATCTCGCGGCGTAATGCCGCCTCGACGCTAAACCAATACACTGTTGCGCTTTTTGGTAGCTTGGCTGGTGAGGGCCGAGTAAAATGTGGCTCTTGTTTCAACCTTGTGGAATTCCGCGGCGTCGAATCAATTCACCCTGGCCGTGGCCACTGTGGAGGACACGTTGATACCAGCACGCACCGAGCGAAAATTTGCGATCTTGACGGCCATGGCGCTTCTGGCGGTTTGCCCACTCATCGCGCCCGCGAACACTCCGCTGGCCAAGATCTGGCACTCGGAGTCCACCCAACGTGACTACCGCGTGGATGTGTCGAATGACGTCTTCCGCGCGGAGTGGGTCAACCTACCTCCTGCCGCGGCCAAGCAAGGCGCTTACATCCGCACTGAGTGCCGCCGCTCCGGAGCCAAGTGGGTGGGCAAATCGAGCATCAACATGCTTTTTGGAATTCCCAACGCGCCTCCGGGAAAAGACACCAAGCTCTGCTCTATTACCGTCCGCTTTGAAGTGGACTCCCTCACATCCCTGAAAATCACCGGCCACTCCGAATCTTTGCGCAGTTTCGACGTCAAGACTTGCCGCATCCAGCAAACAAGTTGGGGACAATTCACCTGGGTACCGAAGAAATAAGGGGCTGGGGGTTGGGGACTAGGAACTGGGTGGCTTGTGCTGGCTGGCGCCAGCGCGAAGCCCTTCGACTAAAGTTCTCGGGGCCCGGCTGAGCCATGCTTCCTTCATCGCTTCCTGCACAACATCGGCATCCGCGGCCTTAAGGCGGACGAGCGTGCTTCCTTGTCGCCCCCAGGCTCCAGTGGCGGGAACAAAAACGGAGGGGTGGGCCTGCACGTAGAATCGCTGTTGTTCCGGCGTCAGCCTGACCATGCCCGATTTCTTGTCCGGATAACCGAGCGTGGCAAAAACCTTCCCGCCCACGCGGAAGTCGGGATGCTGCATGTGCGCGCGCTCCTCGACATCGGGAAAATTCAAAGCCACGCGGCGGAATTGATGAACGGTCATTACGCTCTCAGTTTCTTGATTTCCTCAATCAGTGGCGGGACGATTTCAAACAGGTCGCCGACGATGCCGTAGGTGGCGACTTCAAAGATGGGCGCTTCCTTGTCTTTGTTGATGGCGACAACCGTATTCGAGCCCTTCATGCCCACCATGTGCTGGATGGCGCCGGAAATCCCCAGCGCCACGTAAAGCTTAGGTGCCACGGTTTGCCCGGAGCTGCCGATCTGGCGGTCCATGGGGAGCCAGCCGTTGTCGCAGATGGGACGAGAGGCGCCGATCTCTGCCCCCAAAGCCTCGGCGAGCTTCTGGACCAGATCCATGTTCTTTGGATCCTTGATGCCGCGGCCGACGGCCACAATGCGTCCCGCTTGCGTCAGGTCCACAGCCTGCTTGGCTTCGCGGAAACGCTCGCCGGGCTTGGCGCGAATGGCGTCGGCAGCAAGTTCCACGGTGAGGGCGTTGATGGGGGCCGCACTCGACCCATGCTGCACCGCATCCTCGCGAAACGCCGCCGCCTGGAACGACACGAAGTAGGGCGCTCCGCCCACCGGTTCCACGTCGGCGCAATACCTCCCCTGGAAAACCTGGCGAACAAAGGTGAGTTTGCCCGCTTCGTTGCGATAACCCAGGCAATCGCTTACCAGGGCGCGATCAAGAGACGCCGCCAGCTTAGGGGCGAAGTCGCGCACTTGATACGTGTGGCTGAAAATCACAAACCGCGGGGATTGCTGGGCAATCACGCCGCGCAACGCCAGCGTATAACCGTCCGCCGTGTATTCGGCCAGCAGCGGCGAGTCAACCGTCACGACTTCCTGGACGGCCGCCGCGGCCAGTTCTGCGGCCAATGCGGCCAGATTGGTTCCCAAAAGCACGGCGCTGACCGACGTTCCCGCGCCCTGCGCCAGGTGCTGGCCTGCCGCTAACGCCTCCCACGTGGAGCGCGCCAACTTGCCGTCCTGATGTTCGGCGAAAACTAAGATGTGGTTAGCCATAATCGGGGACTAGGTGCTGGGGACTGGGGGCTGGGGAAGAAATCTCTTCCTCTCAGCCGCATCCAGCCCCTCGCCTCTCTTTTATCAATCCAAAATCGCAAATCCAAAACAGTTAACTACTCGCCTTCCGGCGTGGGGCCGCGCATCACGCCGTGGGAAGACTCTTCGGGAGCGGACTCCTCCGCTTCCGCACTTTCCGTCGCTTCCGTTTCCGGCTCTTCCGCCGGCGCAGCTTTGGCAGACTTTGTCGGCTTGGCAGCGCGCTTGGGTTTCGCGAGCGTCGCCGTGAAGGATTCCACTGTTTCGCACACGAGTTCGAGCGGAATGGACTTATAGAACTTGCCCGCCTCGAAGCGTTTGATCTGTTCGCGCCACAAGGGATTGGTGCGCGCCTGTTCCAGCGCCTTGTGGTCGCGCCAGTAAACCAGCCAGAGGTACTCCGGCTTGCGCGCCTGGTGCAGCCGGATGAAGTGCGCGCCCAGACACCCATCGATCTTTCGCAGGGAGGGTAGGGTTACCTGCCGGCCGAATTTTTCATATTCCTCGATGCGCTTCTTGCGCGCCCGCATTCTCCAGATATGCACAAACATAGTGAGCCTCCTTTTTCTGTAGCGGCGGTCTCTGACCGCCGTCGTCCGTCGGTTGACGGACGCCAAGCCGCATGCGGCACCGACCGTGAGGTCGGCGCCTGCCGGGCTCAAGCCCGGCGCTACCTTAAATGACGCGCGCTTCGTTCTTCAGCTTGTCGGCCAAGCGCGCGGCGATTTCCTTGGGGCTGCCCAGCAAGAACTCGGTTTGGGCAGCCTTCACGGGAGTATAGATTTTGGCGATGCGCTGGCGCGGCGCCAGATCCTCGGCGGTCAGGCCCAGGTCTGCCGCGCTCAGTTTCTTTACGGGCTTCGACTTGGCCGCCATGATGCCCTTCAGTGTGGCATAACGGGGCTTGTTGATGCCGGATTGAATGGTCAGCACGGCGGGCAGCGGCAGGCTGATCCACTGGAACCATCCGCCCTCCAGCTCCCGCTTCACGCGCAGCCCGCCACCTTCCACCTGAATCTCCATGATAATGGTGGAATGCGGCAGACCGAGAAACTCCGCCAGCACCACGCCCGTTTGCGCGGCGCCGAAATCGTCCGACTGCAAGCCGGTCAGCACCACGTCCGGCTTTTCCTTTTCGATCGCCTTGCCCAGAGCGCGCGCAATGCCGAACGCGTCGAGCGAGGCGAAGGCGGAATCGTCAAGGTGCAGCGCCCGGTCGGCGCCCTTGGCCAGCGCTTCTTTGATGGCCTGCTGCGCGCGTGCCGGTCCCAGCGTGGCCAGCACGACCTCGCCGCCGTGCTTCTCCTTCAGACGCAGGCCCTCTTCCAGCGCGAAGATGTCCGGCTCGTTGACCTCAAAGCTAAGGTCGTTTTCCTGCACCCAGGTGGACGCGGAATTGATCCGCAGCAGCGAATCACGAGCGGGCACCTGCTTGATGCAAACGACGATTTTCAAAGTCTCTCCTGCCAGCCAACACATTTTATAACGGAACCAGGGGACAAGCCCGGCGCGGGCCATTATATGCCATTTTGATTTGGGATTTTAGAAATTGGAGGGACCCCGGCACTTCGAATTCCGGACAGGGATTTTCGTGCTAAATTTCTTGCAGGAGGGCAACATGATCAATCAGCGGCTTGATGGCCGATTGGCGGTGGTTACCGGAGCCAGCAAGGGTTTGGGCAGGCAGATGGCGGAATCGCTGGCGGAAGCGGGCGCTGCGGTGGCGTTGGTGGCTCGCAGCGGCGATTTGCTGGAAAGTGTGAAGGCAGGAATCATCGAGCGCGGCGGTAAAGCTTATGCACTTGTGGGCGACATCAGTGTCGAGGCCGATGTGGCGAGGGTCGCGGAAGAAATCCACCAGCGAGCAGGCGTTCCCGACATTCTCATCAACAATGCCGGCATCAACATCCGCAAGCCGCTTCACCAATTCACCATGGCCGAGTGGCGCCAGGTGATGTCCACCAATGTGGACGGCCCCTTCCTGTGCACGCGCGCCTTTGTGCCCGGCATGATCGAAAAGCGCTTCGGCCGCATCGTCAGCGTGGCCTCCACCATGGCGCACGTCGCCTTGGCCCACCGCACGGCTTACTGCGGCAGCAAGTTCGCGGTGCTCGGCATGACTAAAGCGCTGGCGCTGGAGTTGGCCCCGTACGGCGTTACCGCCAACGCCATCAGCCCGGGACCGTTCTCAACGGAAATCACTAAGGTGGTTGAGCGGGACCCCGTGCAAATGGCCGAATTCACTTCCAAGATTCCCTTGGGCCGTTGGGGCCGGGTGGAAGAGATCGGCCCCCTCGCCGTGTTCCTGTGCTCCGACGCCGCCGGCTTCATGACCGGCACTGACATTGTTATCGATGGCGGTTGGACGGCTCAGTAAAAGGTGCTTACAGCGTAATGACCTTATCCGCCAGCATTTGTGCGGCGATGATATCCGGCATGCCGCCCACAATGCCCACGCGAACCTTTTCCAACAAGCCGTAGTAGTCAAGGCACGTCTTGCATACGATCAAGCGCACGCCTTCCGACTCAAAAGCCTGCAAGACGTGCAAAACCGGGGAGCCTTCCACCACCATCTTGACTCCGGAGGCGTAAAAGCAAATCGCCCCCGGAAGCGTATTGTTTTCTTGAAGTAAAACCAGATACTTGCGCAACAAGGTGTGTTGTAATTCGGGATCGGCGTCGCCCATGCCGTCGCGGATGATCTGTATCAGTACGGACTTAGCGCTGTGCTCGGGGAGCGAAGGCATGGGTGAGGAAGGAAACGGCGCCGAAGCGTGGGGTTTAACACTATCCACTAACCACTGTCCACTAACCACCTGCTCTTAGTGATATCGAAGCTGAATCTTGGCGTGAAGTGGGATCAGCGTGAAGTCAAACTCCTCCAGCGCCTCATCCTTTTCAGTGATCACCAGCAGATACTTCCCAATCTTGGCGATCAGGCCGGCGGAGGTTATCTTGGAGCCCACAAAGCCGTTGCCGTTGCGCATGTCATCAAAGCTGGGAAGCTTGCCCCGCGTGGTGCTGTGCGCGTCTTCCCAATCCACTTCTCCGGGACGAAATCTGACCCCCTGAATAACCACACCCTTTGCCCTGCGCATGACAAATCCACCTTACGTTCATATTTGATGCTGGTCGAACCGGTGGGCGCTCACCGTGCCAGTCTGAATCAATAAGGCTACCGACCATTTCGGCTGGTTGCAAGGCTTATCTTCAATGTTCCGAAAGCATAATCTTTAAGCCATTAAAAACAATGAACTTAAAGTCGGAACGCGGCGTCGCGGTCGATTTTGTCGGTGGCAGGAGAATAAATGCAATAAATTCAGTGAGATGGCCCTATAGAGGAGGAATCAGCCCGCGGCAAGTCTCAGCGATAACGGCCAATACAGCTTTCCATGGCAGTTCACGCCGCCGAACTCTTGATCCACGCTCCTTTAATAAACTCCTGGCTTGTGGCATCCACGCTGAAAGCCTTCTGCAACTCGGAGAGGTCTGCATACCGGTGGGTCAGCAAGGCGTTGGCGTCCACAAGTCCTTGGCGCAGGCATTCCATGGAGCGTTTGTACACCAGAGGAGTACCATCCGCCTCAAACCCGCCAGAAGCTCCGCAACTGGTGACCATGTTGACTTCCATGAATTGGAACGGGACCATGCAGCCGACATCCCGGCCCGCGTGTCCCGATCCATAAAACAGAAATGTCCCTTGATGACGTATCACACGATGAATTAGGTCGAACACCGGGCCCGCGCCCGACGCCTCGATCAGGTAGTGGATCATTTCCCCGCTTGTGCGCTTGTGAATCTCGGCAGCCACATCTCCGACGCGCAGGTCGAGAGGCGTCGCCCCCAGCTTTTCCGCCATGGCCAGCCGGCTCGCGCGCATGTCGGCGACAAAGATTTGACCGTCAAATCTTTTCAAATTGCGGAGATACTGAATGAACATCAGGCCGCTGGGACCTGCGCCGGTGATCAGGATGTGCCGGATGCGGTGCCGCCCGTCGAAGTCGTAGCGCAATTGGCTCCGCTCCATGCGGTCGCTCGAGTGAAGGACACAAGCGAAAGGCTCAATGACGGCACCCATGCTCAGCGAGACATCCGGAGGCGTCACGACAACGTTGGTCTCAGGAATGCTCACCAGTTCGGAGAATGCTCCCGGGGGCCCGGTGATTCCCAACTCCCGCAAATGGGCGCACTGATGCGAGTCACCCGTTTCGCAGTACTCACATAGCGGCACACGCGCCGTGCTGTGGCAGTTCAAGACCTGGTCGGCGATCACTTTGTCGCCAGGCTTGCACTTGGTCACATCTTTGCCGACGGCTTCCACGATTCCGTAGAACTCATGGCCGAGGATTTGGGGAGATTCCTTCAGAGGAACCTGCCGTCCATCTTTGTCGCGATGATAATTGGCAAGGCCGTGGAAAATGTGCAAGTCGGTGCCGCAGATGCCGACGGAGCCGATGCGGATCAACACGTCGCGCGGTCCCACGCCCGGCGCCGGGACGTCCCGAACCTCAAATCTGGCAACATCTTCCAGTACCAGCGCTTGCATCGCTTATTCTCCTCTCGACGAAGCTGCCAACTTCAATAGAATCGCGCTATAGCGCGGGGGATCTTCCAAAAGAAGTTCAATCCGCTCGCCATGCGACTGAATTTCCACATCTTCTTCCTTGGGCCACACCATTCGCGCGCCCGAAACCTTCAGCCGGCTGCTGTCCAGTTTAATTCTCACTCGCGGAATCGCCCGGTACTCGCCATCCAACGCCCCTTCCGTGGCATTCAAACACTGCACCAGAACGAATTCCCCGGTCTTGTCGTAGAAGAACGTTCCGTGAACGTACTCGGTAAAGGGTTCGGCGCGCAATTCGGCCACCGGTTGCGTCACCAACTGCCGCATCAGACTGGGAATCCATGCCCTGACCCAAAATGGCCGCCACTCCATCGCCCGGAAGATTGGAACGCCCAGATAAACCGCCTGCCCCTTGCCGAAGCGATTGTAAGCGACGGCCGTGCCCGCGGACTCGGTTCCCGGCGGCGGCGGTCCCCAGTTGAACCAATGATGGTGCGGAATGTCTTCCACCATAAAAGGCAGCCGGTACCGCATTACCTCTTCCGCGGTCGTTCGCTTCAGTTTCAAGAATGTCCCCGGCATCCCTACTGTGCTCACCGCGAGCATTTCCGCCAAGGGGTGCCCTGCCGATTCCATGTAGATGGAGGTAAATTCTGTAGCCCGCCCATCCTTCCCTTCATGTACGTACTTGCGGTCTTCCGATTCGTAATCCACCCCGAACACATCCGCTAGCGGGAAATTCGCTCGCGGCTGCCGCTTCTCGTCCCGCAAACCGCACTTGTAACTTGCCACCAGCGTTCCGCCGCTCTTCACCCAATCGCGAATCACCTCGGCCTGCGCCTCGGACATCACTTCGACTTCCGGCAACACCAGCGCTTCAAACTTCCCCAGCTCATCCGGCGTCAAACGAAACTCCGCCAGGCTCTCCACGGGCCGTCCCGAGTAGGTCAGGGTCTCGAGCGCGCCGTTGGTTGACTGTCGGAAGTCCACGGGACGTTTCTCCGCATCCAGTGCGGCGCGGGTTGAGGCGCTGTAAAGCATCGCTGTGCTCAAAACAGGACGAATGCCTTCCAGCAGGGAATCGACATTGCGGACGTCTGTCCATGCCTCTTTCGCTACGGCGAACCAGCGCTTGGAGAATCCCTGGCCGTCAATGTCGCTGATGACCGGGGCGTTACCGACGATGAAGGTGCGAGCATTCTGCACGATCAACGCGTCGGCCTTCACCCGAGGAATCGAGCCGGGATAGAGGTCAAGGTAACCCTCTTTGGTGAATACGCCCGCCTGATAGTCCGGCCGCGCGTAACCGCGCATCAGGATCGACCCGATGGAGATTCCGGTCTTCGTGGTGATGGGCTCAGCGTAGATAAAGCTGACCTTCTGCATGATGTCGTCGGGGAATGATTCGGGACCGCCATTGAGCGAGATCACCACGTTGGGCCGATGCTTTCGCGCCAGAGCGATGACCTCATCCAACATGTCGGTCATCGTTCGCTTCTGGTGCCAGCGATAGCGCCGCTCATAACCCTGCGGAGTATTGAAACCTTCGCGATAGGGATCCCCCGGGTGATCGCGATTCCAGGCCTCCTCGGTGTACTTGCAAAAGCAGAAAGGGTTGGTCCCGTGGCCGTGATACAAGACGAATTGAATCCCAAAAATGTCCAGGAACAGTTCCGCCACGTCGTAGCGGGCAAAGATCTCATCCATCATCTTCAGAACGTACTGTCGATAGGGGCTGTCGAGGCAGGTGATGTACCAGCGCAGATTCTGTTGCTTGCCGTTTTCGTCCACCCATCCCCAATCCGGATGGCTCAGAACAATCTGATTGTTGAATTGCAAGCTGTAGTAACAGACCACCGACATGCCAAGTTTGCCGGCGAGAGAGACTTCTGTCCCGAAGACGTCGCGATCCAGATGCGGGTGCCGGACGGCCGCGTCGCTCAGATAGTAGGCATAACCCCAATGGTCCTGCGAATAGAACATCATACTCTCGGCGCCAGCGTCCTTTGCCGCGTGCAGGGCGGCGCCGAAATCAATGTGGAAATGCTCCTCGGGCGGAGTGTGGCCTTCCCACTCCATCATGCGATAGGTCTTTTGGGGAGAGATGATCCCGGCGCTTTCATGCCGGGCGCGCATTTGCGATAAATCGGGATAAGCCGTACTTGTCGTTGACGCAATCGGCGGCAGCAACATGGCTGCTCCCGCACCCGATCCGGCAAGCTTCAAGAAGGTCCGGCGGTCTGGTTGCAACCTCGATGATTTCTCGTGGCCCATGGTCTCTGGCTTTATCCTTTGATGAAAGTGACTCAAACCACGCTCACGCGATAGCGCTCGGCGGTTTCCCGAATTTGGCGCCAGGTTTCATCATCCACCGGGATTCCGTCCCGCTCGCGTCGTTCGCGTTCCCGACGCTCGGGTTCACCGGGGATGAGAATTTCGCTAAAACCTTCCGCCAGTTTGCTGCTCTTCACGTAGTCCACCAATTGATCAACATCCTGGTCGAATGCCGCCCGGTCGCGAAACTGCGCGGGGTCCAGAATCGTAGCGGTAAAGCTGTTTCCCACTCGATCGGCGCCGGGCCGGCTGCATCCCGCCCCGGAAATCGCGCCGGCCAGAATATCGGTCGCCAAGCTTAGAGCGAAACCCTTGTGCCCCGCGAACGGGAGTAGCGCCCCCTGGGGCGGACCGATGAAATCCGCCGGGTTGGTGCTGGGACGCCCCTCGGAATCCAGAGATGCAACCCGGAGGAACGGACTTGCCGCTATTGTGGGCAATCGTGACCTTCCCTCCGGCGATCGCGCAAGTCGAAATATCGACAAGGATGGGAGGGCCGGAAGATCGAGGAATGCCTATGGAAATGGGGTTGGCTGAAAGCCGCCGCTCGCGACCGCCCCAGGGAGCTACCAGCTTGCCGCCGCCGTGCGTATTTACGAACATGATGGCGGCCAGGCCGGCTCGCGCCGCCATCAGCGGGTAATCCCCTATGCGGCCGAGATGGCAGCATTGGCTCACGGAAATGGTCACCGCACCGGCGTGCAATGCTTTCTTGATGCCGATTTCCATTGCCTGCCTGCCCACCACCTGGCCCCAACCCCAATGGCCATCCATCAACGCGAGACTATCGGTCTCCTTCACGATTTCAAGTTTCGCTCCCGAAACAATGTCTTTCTTCTCCATCCAGGTTACGTATTCGGGGACGCGAACGACCCCGTGCGAATCGTGCCCTTCGAGATTGGCCTCCACCAGAGCGTCCGCTACGATCCTGGATTCCTCGGGCATTGCTCCCGCCGCGTGAAGAATGTTCTCCGCGACTTCTGCCAATTGGGTTGCGGTAAAGGCAGGCATCGTTCCTAATCCTCCAAGGCAATGGCCCGAACCGGTGAACCATCCCGGCCCGTGAGCTTCAAAGGAAGAACCACCAGGTCGAATATTTCTTTCTTGACGGCAGCAAGGTTGGTCAAGTTCTCGACGATCACAAGTCCTTTGCTCAGGAACACGATGTGAACCGGGAAGGGTGGGCGATCCACCGAAGGAAAATCCACGCCGACGAGGCGCACTCCGCAGTCCACCAAGAACTGCGCCGCTTCCGGCGTGAACATGGGATGATGGGTAAAGTACTCAACCGCTCCCCATTTGCTGGACCAACCGCTGTGCACGACGATTCGGCGGAGTTCCCGCATTGTCGCCTCGTGCGGCTTCAGGTGCTCAACACCGATCAAGCCGTTGACGATCGCATTCCGGAGGTCGATCATCAGGGCTTTTCCCACGCAAACGTCCAACGGCACCTGGTCAATCGTGATTCCGTTCTCGAAGAAGTGAAAAGGTGCATCCATGTGAGTTCCACAGTGAATCCCCGTCGTGATCCTGCTGTTGTTCAACGACCGTTGTCCGTCCGGGCGGGTATAACGCGTAGATTCAAGAACACAGACCTCTGCCGGCGGGTCGTTCGGGTAGACGGGAGTAGTGGGGTCGAGGTTATATGACAAGTCGATGGGTTTTGCGCTCGACATAGTTGTTCCCCCAGAAACGGACGTCATGCTGTCGGGAAGGTATCTATCCTATTGCATGCTGATGCCAAATGCGATGGTGAAAATCGCCGCCACGATGAACACCATGCCCTTCACGAATCCCTGAATGGTTTCTCGGCTCGCGCCTTTCCACTCCCCGGCAAGCCAGCCGAACAGATTCGCGAACAGGATCGTACCGCTAGCGAACAGCGCGAAGGCCACCGACGCGCCGATCTTTCCCAGTTGCTCCGACGCCATTCCGTAAAGCAGCAAGCCGCTGTACCAAAGCAAGGCCATGGCAATGGCCATTCCCATGTTCCAGAACAAGGCGCCGCTGGCCAGAAAGTTGCGACCGGTGTCATTCCGCTTGAGTTGGTAAAGCGAATAGAGAACACCCGGCACCGCGCCGGCGTTGAAAGTCACGAGGTAGGCAGCGTAAAACGCCAGCATCGGCGGCGCACCGGCGGATTTGGCCGCGGTCACCAGTACTGTGCTCGATTTGCCCCCGTAAACAAAAGCCGTGCCCAGCACGCCACAAATCAGGCACATCGTAAGTCCCAGGCGGAACGAACCCCGCACCAACTGCTTTGCGTCGGTGCCCGCGGTTTCCCGCTCCTTGCGTGTGCCGGCTTTTCCGTAAAGGTATACGCCCGCGACGATCAGGATGGTCGCAACCAGCAAAACCAGGCTCGCGGCGCTAAGCAGCTTGCCGGGCGCGTACACGATCATCGGCCCCAGAATTCCGGCGATAACGGACGTGCAACTGATCGCGGCGCTCCCGATCGCGATTCCCACCATGCCGCAACTCAAGCCGTACATCACCTGGGCGACTCCCCATACGAGCCCAGCCAACAGGCCCGGCACAAAGGCGGAGAGGGGGACGGAGCGGAAGACGCCGACGAGATGGGGAACTGCCAGGGATGCGGCAACCCAGGGAAATACGATCGTGGAGAAGATGGAAAAGAACAGCCAAGTGTTCTCCCATGCCCACTTCCGTGTGTAGCGCATGGGAAGAAGGAAGATGCCGTTCACCAGGCCCGCCAGCAGACCCATCAGGATTCCCACCGCAAAGCTGCCGACGCTTGCCATGAATCCTCCTGTCCACGCTTTCCGGACAAAAGCCGCTGTGGCACTTCAACTTCTTCTCCGCGCTTGCCGGGGCCGGCTCGGAGATTTGAAAGCCCAGGAAGAGCGCTTGACGTCCCGCGCCGCACTTGCATACGCGCTCCACGGTTGAAGCGCTTTGTGCGCAGCCGACCACGCACGCCTGGTCGTGATCACGGTGCGACCTATTAAGTTCTGGAGCAAAGACTGCCCGATGCGGCAGGTTAGCATAACCCACTGCGGTGCATTACCAAAGGGGATTTCCAGAGCGAAAAGAACTGCCGGGGATTACTGGTGCCGAAGAGAGGACTCGAACCTCCACTCCCTGACGGGAACTACACCCTGAATGTAGCGCGTCTGCCAATTCCGCCACTTCGGCAAAGGGACTGCTGTTTGGATTCTCGCAAGCGGCGCGCACAGTGTGAATGGTCGCGCCGGTCGCAATTCCCCATCTTGCCATCCCGCCCCGCCCTTGTCAAGCACGGTAACGCCGCAGTTTGATTTCGTAGCGGAGATTGTTCGTCACTGGGCCAATTCGCCATAGCGTGTCGCCAAGCCCCAAGCTGCCCATGCCGCCGCGGAGGGCTCGACCGAATACGTGCGACTAAACATGTAGCCTATCAATGGCCGAAATAACGGGCAAAGCGTCGGTTTTACGGAGTTTCCCGCGCATTTTGCGAAGTGTCTTTTTTTCAGCAAGCTGATGGCTTTGGTGAAGGCCCAGTGCCCCGTGGAGGGCGTTTATTTTTAATAAGATGATGGCTTTGGGCGCCGCCCGACCTAATGTCCCTGCGCGGTCGCGGCCCCTCTTTTGCTTCGTGAAGAACTCTAGCCATCTCCGCTCCTGATGCGGTGCGGTTCTTCTTCACCGAAGATCCGGCCGAACGCGCATCCCGCATCGGCCCATACACAGATAGTATACAAATGTGGGTTCTTTGTCAAGAGAAAAATGCCCCCTCCGCCACAAGTGGCTTGTAGGCTCTCAGGTGAGGTTGGCGCCGCCGGTCACGGATCAACTTGCCTCTGCCAATTCCCAACGGAGACACTACGTCAGGCCCGGTGCGTCACGCCTTGGGGGGAAACGTTCGCGCCAGACCCTGCGCCAGCGCCGCCGTGGCCGCATCGGTGAAGCGCAATACCTCCGCGGTTCCCGGCAGGGGAAGCCGGCCGCTGATGGCGAGTTTGGCCACGCCGTGCACCATGGACCAGGCCAGCAGGGCGAAGGGCATGGCGTCTCCTGGCGGCAAGACGCCCTCCGCCTGGCACGCTTCGACGTGGCGCAGCAAGACGCCAAAGGCTCGCTCACCCGCCTTCTGCGTTTCGGGGTACTGGCCGGGCTTCATCGGCACGTCAAACATCACCGCGAAGTGTTGGGGGTAGCAGAGCGCAAACTGCACGTAGCCGCGGCCGATCATCTGAAAGCGCTCCATGGCGCCGATCCCGGTTTCCGCCGCCTTGGCCATCGACGCAGTGAGGTGGTTAAACCCCTCGGCGGCAAGCGCTGCCAGCAGGTCCTCCTTGTCGCGAAAGTGGCGGTATGGCGCATTGTGGGAAACGCCTGCACACCGGGCCACCTCGCGCAGCGTGAAAGCCTCGGGTCCCGCCTTGCGAATGATGGCGAGCGCCGCCTCCAGCAGCGCGGTCTTGAGATTTCCGTGATGGTAGGAGCGGGGAGTTCGCATGCACTTCCTTTATAGCAAAAAGATGTTGACACGCGCAACATCCCGCGAGCATAATGTGGTCACTGTCAACATTGACAGAAACCGGAAGGCGGAGGTTCAAATCCATGGCGAACAGTACGGTAGGAAGCTCTTACAAGCAAAACCCAGTCGCGGACAACTGGGACGCAATCGTCATCGGCTCGGGCATCGGCGGTCTGGGCGCCGCGGCGCTGCTGGCGAAGCACGCAGGCAAGCGCGTGCTGGTGCTGGAGCGGCACTACGTGGCGGGAGGATTCACCCACGCCTTTCATCGTCCCGGTTATGACTGGGATGTGGGCGTGCACTACATCGGCCAGGTGCAGAATTCTGACTCCCCCGTGCGCAGGATCTTCGACCACCTGACCGGCGGGCGTCTCGAGTGGAGCGCCATGCCGGCGGTTTATGACCGCATTCGCATGGGAGAGCGCGAATACGAGTTTGTGGCCGGGCTGGAAAGGTTTCGCGAGCGTCTGAAGTCGTACTTCCCTGGCGAAACCGCCGCCATCGATCGTTACCTGCGCGCTGTGCTGGCCTGCGCCGGCAAGACCTCGATGTACTTTGCGGAGAAGGCCCTGCCCCGTCCCATCGCACGCGTGGCGGGAGGGCCGCTGCGAGCGCTGTTTCTGCGCTGGGCGCGACGCACCACCGCGGGCGTGCTGGCGGAGATTACGTCCAATCGCGAACTGGCCGGATTGCTGGCGGCGCAGTGGGGCGACTACGGCCTGCCGCCGGGACAAAGCAGCTTTGGCGTACACGCAATTATTGCCGCGCACTATTTTGAAGGCGCCAGTTATCCTGTGGGCGGAGCTACCAGCATAGCGGCCGGCATGGCGCCGCTCATCGAGTCCGCCGGCGGGCGGATTGCCGTCAGCGCGGAAGTCCGCGACATCCTGCTGGACCGTGGCCGGCGCGCGGTGGGAGTGCGCATGCAGGATGGCCGCGAGTTGCGCGCCCCCATCGTGATCAGCGACGCGGGAGCATGGAACACGTTTGCCAAAATGCTTCCGCCGGAAGCACCCGGCGTCGCGGCGTCTCTCGACGAGTTGCGCACCGTCCCGCCTTCGATGGCCCATTTGAGTCTCTACGCCGGCGTCAAGCAGACTGCGGCGGAGTTGGGGATGACGGGAACCAACTTGTGGGTTCATCCCACGCCCGATCATGATGCCAACCTGGCGCGCTTTGCCAGCGATCCGTCCGCGCCTTTGCCCTTGTTGTTCATTTCGTTTCCTTCCGCCAAGGATCCCGACTTTGAGCGACGGCATCCGGGCCGCGCGACGATGGAGGTGGTCTGCCCCGTTCCGTATGATTGGTTCACGCGCTGGCAGGACACCCGCTGGAAACGCCGCGGGCAGGAATACGACGACTTCAAGCAAGGCCTGACCGAGCGGCTGAAAAGCGCGCTGGAAGAACATGTCCCGGCCGTACGCGGGAAGCTGGACGTAGCCGAGCTTTCCACGCCGCTTTCGACCCGCCATTTCATGAACTATGAACATGGCGAAGCTTATGGCATCGCCGCCACTCCCGCGCGCTTCCGCATTCGCTGCCTGACCCCTCACACCGCCGTGCGCAACCTCTACCTTACCGGCCAGGATGCCTGCATGCTGGGTGTGACTGGTGCCGCGATGGGCGGAGTGCTGACGGCGTCGGCTATCCTCGGCCGAAATTTACTTTCTGTAGCTTCGAAGGCGGACCAGCACCGCCCGATTGCGGCGTGACCTCCACCGGTTACGCAGATGGCAGAGAGGGAATCTACATCACTCGTCCAATATGCGGAACTACTGCACGACCACATTAACCGTTAGGGAGTGGGAAACAGCGCCACTTACCGCATTCAATACGATGGGGTAGGTTCCCAACGGTGTAGGCGTTGAGACGCCCGTACCACTCAGAGTGGCCGTTTGGGGACTGCCGTTGGCATCGTCAGTAATGGAAAGAGAGGCGCTGCGCGCCCCGGCCGCCGTTGGCGTGAACTTCACACTGATCGAGCAGTTGGCTCCCGCCGCGACCGTGCTTCCGCAAGTACTCGTTTGGGAGAAGTCCGCCGAGTTCGTGCCGGTAATGTCGACGCTGGTGACGCTCAGTGCGGCGTTGCCGGTGTCAGTGAGCGTCACGCTCTGCGCCACGCTGCTGGTGCCCATATTCTGCGAACTGAAGGTGAGACTCGTGGAAGAAAGGGTGACAGCGGGCACTGGCGCTGGCGTAGGCGTTCCTCCACCTCCACCCCCACCACTTCCTCCGCAAGCTACCCAGACTCCCGCCACCACAATCGTCAACATAAACAATAACGCAGCGGGGCGCCGCCGTTTAGCGGACAAAGTTAGGAGCATTACCAGAGCCAACGATCCGGCCAGCAGGAACAGATGGCTGACTGGGAGATAAAAACTCGGTGGAACTCTGCGCTGCAGAGAGGGCGGGGCAGTGCTGGAACCGGTCGTGATAACAGTTAGCGTATCCGTAACCGTCACATTGGTGGTCGGGAATGTAACGGTTGGGGACAAAAGTGTGCAAGTTGCACCCGTTGGACAGCCACTCGCAATGCCGAGGCTAACGGTCCCCTCGTATCCATATTGCGAAGTCACATTGACCGTCGAAGTCCCCGACTGCCCCGGGGCAGAAATGGTGACCGGCGAGGGATTCGCCGAGAGAGAAAAATCACCGACGTCGATGGTAGCTGCCAGCGGCGAGGTCGAGCCAGCGTAATTCGTGTCACCACTGTACCGGAACGTGATGTTCCAAATTCCCGCTAGCGGGGTTTCGGTGACCCACACCTGTGCCGCGGCGTAGGTCCCTGAGGAGGGGGAGTAGGCAGTCCCGCTGACAGGCCATAGTTGGCCCATTGGCGTGCCGTTACCCAGCATCTGGACTGTCCCTGTGGGGGCGGCACCGTTGCTATTCGTGGCTACCGACACTTGACAGTTGAAGCTTTGTCCGACGGTCATGGTGGATGTGGTGCCGCAACTTGTGGTGGTCGTCGGCGCCTGGGTAACGGCAATCGGGAGCGGCGGGAAGGATTTACTTGTGGTATAGCTGTTGTCGCCCGCATAGCTCGCGACAAAACTGTATTCGCCGGGGAGTTGCTGGATGGGCTCATCTTCGGCGTAGCCCTGGGTGTTGAGCTTGTAAGTGCCCGGGATGGTGCCGGCGGGGGGATTTTGATCGGTGGGCGCGGGACTGACGGTCAACGTTCCCGTTGGACAGGGGTAGGACGGTGCAAACTGCTCGCCCAGAGAGTCGAGTGGAGCACACAAATTGCCGCTGCTGTTGGTCACGTCCATGCGCAGCACGTAAGGCGATCCGTAAGCCGCCGTCGTGTTGCCGTACGAGATGACTCCGGTCGTGGGATTGAAAGTCACCAGCCGGATTTCCGTCTTGCTGCTTTCCTGACTCACCGTAACTGGAATACCAGGTGTCGAATCGCTCGCTGCGAAGGTACCGTTCCCTGCGTAATGCGCGGTGACGTTGTAGCTTCCACCCGGCAGCATGATAGTTGAGCCGCTGGCGCTGCCGCCGCTGAGCGTGAAGGGACCGATGGCAGTCTGATTGTTGACGGCGCTGCCGGTTTGGGCGATCAGGGAGACGTCACCCGTCGGTGTCACATTGCCCGCTGTCACGTTGACATTAAAGTTGATGGGCTGCCCATGCGTCAGGGAGACGGGATTCGTCACGGGACTAGTGGAAAGCGAAAGAGTGGTCGAACTGGTGGTGAAGTTCGAAGTCCAATGGTTCACCAGATTTGCGACGTTCACCGAACCTAAACCCGTCGCGAGATCATATCCGGTGCCGGCTGGATAGGCGGCTGAACCGCCGGAGACGATGCTGCCGTACTCGCCGGAACCTGAAGTCGGGTTGCTACAGTTGAGCGAGCCCCCTTTGCAGATCACCGAGTTGTTTCCCACCGTGATGTCATAAAAAATGCAGCTCGAAGTTGGCGTGCTCGAATTGCAGGTTGCCCCGCTCGCGGCGGCCATGGGGTAAAGGACGTAATTCGCATTGCCCTGCCGGCCGTAGCGTTGATTGACCATGGCCATGATTCCGGCGAACACCTGCACCGCCGCCGAAGTTCCCGAGCCACCTTGAAAGTCCTCATAGGGAGAGTTGAGGTCGCAGGAACCGGAACTACCGCCGTTCGCAGCGTTGGCGTCCATCTCACACATGACATAAAAGGTGTAGTGGAAGCCATCACCGGCAAATAAAGAAATGTCGGGGATGTCGCGCGCGCCATCATTGGGCACATTGGCGCCACTCTGCCATGAGGGTTTGGGGTTTTTGCCGCTGCACGACACACTGGGGAACGTGCCGGCCGGATTGGTGCAGGAGCTGGGCCCGCCGCCTCCCGCCAGCAGGTAATATCCGTCGTCCAGGTAGGTCGTACTGGGTGGCGGGTTGCAAGTCCCGGAATCGGCGCAGGAGTCGTTCCAGGTGGTTTCGGGAATATAGGACTTGGCGGAAGCGGGACCCCCTACAGGAGAAGTGTTGGTCAGCGACCAGTAGGTGAGAGCGTTGCTCGAGTTGACGTTGAAGTCCGTACCGCCCACGGCGACATTGAAGGGGGTGGACGCGAGGCCGCTGACGCCCAGTCCATATTGGGCAACTGTTTCGCCGGAGTTGGCGCTGTCACATCCGGCCCAGCCCGCATCCCCCGACGCCAACAGCACGCTGATTCCCTGCGCGGAAGCCTGTTCCCAAAGGGTGTTATAGAACTGATTGCCGCTCGTCCCCAGTACAGCCTCACAGGAGCCATAGCTCTCGCTCATGATCGGAGCCAGATTGTTGTCGATGATGTAAAGCGCGGAGAGATCGATCCCGGCGGTGGTCTCGGTGGATTCGGAAACCACCAGGTCGATGGTGGCGCCTTTGGCAACCGCTCCCGACCACTCCACGTCCAGATCCGCCTCCGGTTCATCGGCCATGGAGAGAATCCCTGGGTCGGGACCATTCAAAATGATGTTAGGTGCGTTGGCCGGAAGGTTGAACATGGAGCGGAAGTCCGTCACGTCTTGAGGATTGATGTTGGTCTCTCCGACGATGGCAATCGTCTGGCCCGTCCCGTCGATGGGCGTGGATGCATTCCAGAGGGGCAGGATGTTATAGATGGTGGCGAAATCCGCAGGGCCGAGGGCGAAGTAATAGCACTGGCCGCTGCCGCCGCTGCACGTAACCGGGAAGGTGAACAATGGTTGCACATCTCCCGTTGCTTTGTTGCGCCGAAACGTGCCCAGGCCGTGGTACATGGGATTACGCGGAAAATTGTTGAGCGAAGCGAAGCCTGCCACCACGGGCGCGAGCGCGGCGGGAATTTGCGGGTCGCTGGTGTTGGCCCAGTGATCCTCGCTGTTCACCCGGTATTTGTGGATCTCCGTCCCGAACGCCTCCCGGACCAACCCTGCCGTGCCGGAAAACTCAATCACCGTGCGGCCGGCGGCCACTTGCATGACCTCGAAACCCTGGGAGGCAAGCCAGTCGGTAACAGCCTGCACGTCGGAATCCGCCGGCCCGAACTGTTGCCCAAACTGCTCGGGCGTGAGCCACTGGTGAAAACGCGGCGAGGACTTGACCTGCTGATCGTCCAGCAACTGGCGCAGGGTAACTTCCTGTTCCGGCGCGCGCTGCAACACCAGCAGCATGCGCTCCATCGACAAGTCGTCCGGCGCAACGCCCCGGTCGAACTCCGCCCGGGCTAGTGGGTGGACGTTTCCCCGCAGCGTGACGAGGTTCTTCATGTCCACCGGACTGGTCACGCGGGCGCGCACCGCGCCGTTCTGCGCCCGGACCTCGAGTGGGGACACGACGATGAGCACCAGGATTGTGAATGCAAGTGGGGTGATGTGCGGGTGTACGAGCTTCATACTATCTCCAGCAGGGAAATCCGCTCTTCATGTGTTGGCAAAATGAAAACGTTCGCAGGCATGAAGAACGCTTCAGAAGGTGGCCAAGTATATAACTCCTCTGGCGGCTTGAACAGCGCGGAACGTCGCGGGAAATGCCACCGGCTGAAAGTGGCAGGGGCAGTTTGTCCGTTCGCGCGACCGCGCAATGTCCCACCCCACGGCGAAGAACTAGGTGCCGTTTCCGCCAGTCGGGCGGCAACAACGGCCTCTTGCCGGACCCTTCCGGATGGCGGCGCCCTGAGGCGAAATCGAGGAAACTCGCATTTTTTGCTTGACAAACCGCCTCAGATATGATAGTCTACATACGGTGGCTAATGCTTGTCCTGAGTGACTCCCAATTCGCCGCAGCTCCCCGCCTGCGATCTTCGGCAACGCTCGTGTCTAAAATCTGTGTAGCCTCGTGGGGAAAAGGCCAGGGCGCCAGGTTGTCCGCTTTTTCGCCCCCCGGGAGCGAAAAAACAAAAATTCAGTGAAAGAACCCGATGAGTTGATGAAAACAAGCCACTTAAAAAGTGACACAAAGCCCGATGCCGATGAGTTTATGATTCAAAAGGACTTAACATCAGTCGAGGCACATTTTCGGTTATTTTCGTCCTAACCCATTCAATTTAAACTCGTTGGCGCCATTTTTGGCCGCCACGTCCGACATTGACTCATGAGAATTAAGGGCAAAATCCCATCAAATACCGCGCTTTTGCAGGGTTTCTCCGAGCTTCTTTGCACCCGTAAATCTAGCCTCCAGCATGCCCATCGCCCCCGCCGGGGATAGGTGAAAGAGGGCGTGCTGAACACCTGGCTCACGGTATCGCCGTGATCGCCGTTACTCCCTCGCGAAAGTAGGTGAAGTCACCCTCGGGAAGATTCCAGCACGCCTCGACGCGCTGCGCCACGCGCATCCCCTGCCACTCGCGATACTCCTGGCAGGTTCCGGTCCACGGCGTTAGCAGCGTTTTCTTACCCACCAGACGCGGGCGAGTCGCGCGGCTGGCGACGGGGCGCCCGTCGCGAGCGATCTCGATATCCACGGTTGCGCCCGTGGGATCGTTGGCGTCGCGAACTTGCAACGCGTTCTTTCCGGCGAGAGCGTATTGCAGCGACGCGTGATGAAGCAGAATCGACGGGCACATCAGAATGCTGCTCAGGTAGCGCTGAAGCTCGCCCTGGTCGACTTCCGGTCCGGTCAGCTTCTTCACCGTCAGCACGCCGCCGAGTTTGATTGTCAAGCGGCCCCGGCCTTTTTCGTAAGCGTCAGTGATGACATACGAGCCGAGGCGGCTGCCGCCAAAGCGCGCGTCCCAGCAAAACCCACTCTGTGTAGCATCGATCGTTTGCTCGGCGGTGAAGGGAGTCCACCGCGCCTCCGGGGACATGCGGAGCTCACCCCGCTGCGTGGTTTTCACTCCCAGCACCCGCCGCGCAGCCTCTTCACCACCCGGAAAGCAGAAGGCACGTAGAGACTCGAGCAGCTTTTGGACTTCGGAAGTTCGGGGCGAATCCATGGGTAGCCATTCGAGCGGCTTGTGTCTTTCCCTATGGTTAAATCTCTCCGCGGCGCGCGGCTGTGGCGATGCGGTCGGCGGCGCGGAACGCCAGGGCTTGAATCGTCATGGTAGGCTGGCCGCGGCCGGAAGTTACAAAGCTGCTGCCGTCGCAGAGGAAGAAATTGGGCACATCGTGGGTGCGATGGCTGGCGTCGATCACCGAGGTTTGCGGATCGCCGCCCATGCGGCAGGTTCCCAGCAGATGGACGGCGAACGACGTTTCATGAACAGGAGGCGCCCAGACGCGCTTCGCCGGGCTCGCCGCCAGAAGCTCCAGCGCGCGGTCCTGGAGAAACTTGACCGTCTTGAGATCGTCGGGATGATCTTTGTAGGTCATGCGGAGCGCCGGCAAGCCCCACGCGTCCTTTAACTCGGGATCGAGCGAAAAACTGTTCGTCTCCACGGGCAAGGAAGTGGCATGGCAGGAGACGAACATGGAGCGGGAAAAGCTTTTAGCCAGCCAATCCTTGTAGGCCTTGCCCCAACGCGGAACGCCGGCGGGCGCCGCACCGAGGGCGAAAGTAATGGGAGTCCGCCCGAAGCGCGCGTCGAAACCGCCGCCTCCATAAAAGCCCATCTTCGGATTCGATCTCGTAGAAATCGTGAACCACGCGGCTGACAGCGGCGCTGGTGTAGTCGTTGAGCGGGTGCTCGAACGTGGCGAGCACCATGCTGAACCCATTCGTCATCAGATATTTTCCCACCACCCCGCTGGAATTCGCGAGGCCCTGGGGGAATCGGTTGGAGCTGGAAAGCAGCAGCAGGCGCGGCGTCTCCGCACCGTTGGCGCTGATAATCACCGCGCGGGCCTTCTGCATGTGCTGGCGGCCACTCTGGTCAAAGTAGGCAACGCCCGTGGCGCGGCCGTGACGATTCATCTCGACGCGGAACGCGTAACTCTGCGTGCGGATCTCGCAGCGACCGGTCCGCTGCGCCAAGGGAATCATGCTGGCCAGCGTGCTGGACTTCGCGCCCACTTCGCAGCCGAAGCCGAGGCAGCGCCCACAGTGGATGCACCCCGCGCGGCCGCGATAAGGTTGGGAGAGGATCGCCATCGGCGCGGGGAAGGGATGCCAGCCGAGCTTCCACGCCGCGCGCTCAAAGACGACTCCCGAGGATTTCACCGGCATCGGTGGCAGGGGGTAGGGCTTGGAGCGATAGGGATCAAAAGGGCTGGCGCCGGCGAGACCGGAAACGCCGACCTCCCACTCCACCTTGGTGTAGTACGGCTCCATCTCCGCGTAATTGACGGGCCAGTCGGCAAAGCCGGTGCCCGCAATCGGGCCGCGACGGCTGCGCTCAATAAAGTCAATTTCGTGGAAGCGCCAGAAGTTGGCCGTGAAGTGTACGGTGCCGCCGCCCACGCAACATCCGTAGATGGCGGAAGTCTGGTGCTGAGCCTTGTCTTGCGGAGTTTTGCGAAAGGTCTGCGGCTGGCGCCGAGGATCGTTGATCAGGGCATGTTCCTGCGTCTGAGCAATTTCATCGTGCCCGAATTCCTTCGCGTCGATGTAGCGCCCTTGCTCCAGCACGACGACCTTGAAGCCCGCAGTCGAAAGCTCCCTGGCCAGCACTCCGCCCGCCGCGCCCGAGCCGACAATTGCGAAGTCAACTTCCTTCGACGGTTTGTAGGTAACTTGGGAATTCATCGCGATATGTTCACCACCAAGACACCAAGGCACCAAGCAAAAAAGGCACGAAGAAAAGGATAAAGGCCAACGTGCGCCTTCGGTTGTTCGTTTGGATCTTTCGTCTATTTCTTCTTGGTGCCTTGGTGTCTTGGTGGTGATCATTTCTTCCTGCCGTCTATCTCGTTTTGGTGCCTTGGTGTCTTGGTGGTGTTCATTTCTTCCTTCCGTCTATCTCGTCTTGGTGTCTCTGTTTCTTGGTGGTGATCATTTCTTCCTGCCGTCTATCTCGTTTTGGTGCCTTGGTGTCTTGGTGGTGTTCATTTCTTCCTGCCGTCTATCTCGTTTTGGTGCCTTGGTGTCTTGGTGGTGTTCATTTCTTCCTGCCGTCTATCTCGTTTTGGTGCCTTGGTGTCTTGGTGGTGATCATTTCTTCTCCGGCGGCTGCCAGCCGGGATAGTCGCGATCGTAGTAGCCGAAGGGCGGCGCGAACACCGGACTGTCATCGTAGTCGATCAGTTTCCAACCCACTTCCTCGCGATTACCGCCGCGCGAAGGATCGGCAAGAAAACCCATCACCGTGTGCGTGAGCAGCAACTCGAAAAACGGCTGTTCCTCCAGGCTTTTCAGCACCGCGTCCTGCTGATCGGCGGTGGCTTGGGAAAACTGCGGGACAGCCGGAAACATCTCGCGCGTTTTCGCCTGCAAGATGGGCAAGCCCTGCGCGTAATCGCCGCGTTTATCGGCAGCAAACGTGGCCAGGGCGCGGTCAATGAAGTAGATCACCCCGGCTTCGCGGGCTCCGGGTGAGTCGTCCGATGGAATGATGCGGCTGGCCACGGCTTCGATTTCTGCGGCCTGCGCGGGCGTGAGGATTTCCAGTTTGGCTGCGGACTCCGAGTTGCGCATTTGCGCGGCGTGCTGCGCCGCGGCCATGATGGCGGACCCGTGCAGCGCCATCCAAGCTGCGCCGGCGCCTTGCAGACCACCCAGCAGAAAGCGTCGGCGGCCCATCTCGTCACTGGATTTTCCGCTCATAATTCGGCTGGTATCGGAAACGTAAGTTTACCCGGAGATCGGCCGCGGAGCGAGGTCTTTCTTCCCCCCACTGTTCATCTGCTCTTAATAATCCGGACGTTGATTGAGAGGTATAATGCTTGCCGAAATCCGCGAATGTTTATTCTGGTTGGGGCGGCCGCTTGACGCCGTCCGGCGAGGGGGGTTTATGCGACCTCATTGGAAGTCGATTTTGTGCGGTGCACTGATCGGCGCGGCAAGCTTCTTGATGATGGCCGGGCGTAATGTGCCGGCGGAGCAGAGTGTGCAACCCACGGTATTGCCCAACGGTTGGAAAGTAACTCCCGCCGGAAAGCTGGTGCCGCTGGCCGGTGACATGCCCCTGCGCGTGCTTCCCTTGCCTGACGGCCACCGAGTTCTGATCCTCACCGGTGGCTATCACGACCACTCCCTGAGTCTCGTCGATATTGCCAGCGGCAAGGTCCTGCAAAACCTGGAATTGGGTAAGGTATGGGCTGGCCTGGCTGCGGATGCCAACTTCTCCACGCTCTATGTTTCCGGCGGCGGGCCCGCTCCCAAAGGCTTCGAGCGAAATCTGGCTCGGAACAATGTTGATCCCGTCTTGCGCGGATCGATCGTCGATCCGCTGCTGCGGGTTTCGATGCAGAAGGGTCAACTGGCGCCAATGCCTGGCCTCGCCATCCCGGGCTTGGCGGACAAGGATCGTTTTATTGCCGGGGTGGCAGTCGCGCGCGATGGCTCATTGTTCGTGGTGAATACCGAGAACGACACTGTATACAAGCTGTTTGCCAGTGACGGCTCCGTGAGCGCGTCCGCCAAGGTGGGATACCGTCCGTTTGGCATCGCCATCTCGCCGGACTTCCAGACCGTAGCGGTTTCCAACTGGGGAGACAAATCGGTCAGCCTGCTGGAACCCGCCATGCTGGGGGAGATCGCCCGCGTTCCCGTGGAGGCGCAACCCACCGATCTTGTTTATGCTCCCGACGGCAGGCTGTTTGTCGCCAATGCGGGTTCGAACAGTGTAAGCGTCATCGCCGACGGCAAGGTGATCGAGACCATCAAGACCTCGCTGGATCCCAAAGACCCCGTGGGTTCAACCCCCAACGCGCTGGCGGTGAGCCCCAAGGGGAATTTGCTGTTCGTTGCCAACGCAGACAACAATGACGTGGCGATGATCGACATCACGCGTAAGGCCGATTCGCGGGTTTTGGGATTCATCCCCACCGGATGGTATCCGAGCACCATCGGGGTTTCTCTCGACGGCAAGAAAATACTGGTCGCGACGGGGAAGGGCATGGGTTCACGCGCCACAGTGCCCGTGCTCGGCAAGCATCCCAATAAAGCGCCTGACCCGGCGACGCCGTTTGACTACGTCGGCGACATTCTTGCCGGCCATCTGGAGATCATTGACGTTCCGCACGCCCGGGAATTGAAGGCCTACACGGAACAAGTGCTCGCCAACGTTCCCAAACCCGAGAAGGACACCTCGCAGGAAGACGAAGCGCAGGCGCGGGAAGCCTTCAGCCACATCAAGCACGTGCTGTACATCATCCGCGAGAACCGCACCTACGACCAGGTGTTCGGCGACCTGGGGCGGGGAAACAGCGACCCCAAGCTGGTGCTGTTTGGCAAGGACGTCACGCCCAATGCCCACGCGCTGGCGAATCAAACGGTGATCCTCGACAACCTCTACGTGAACGGCGAGGTTTCCGAAGACGGCCACCAGTGGTCGAACGCCGCGTACGCCACCAACTTTACCGAGAAGGCTTGGCCTTCCAGCTACAGCCGCCGCGGCGAACCCGAGGCGGACGAACGTTTGACCGCCTCGCCGGCCGGTTACCTTTGGGACATTTGCCGCAAGCACGGCGTGAGCTACATCAGCTACGGCGAATTCTCACACTTTGTTTCCAATGCCGGCGAAGCGCCGCAATATCGCGCGGTGTCGGGCCTGGAGGGCCACTTCAGCAAAGGCTGGCTGACCGCCATGAAGGGCCGGGACACCGACCGGGTGAAATTCTTCCTTGACGACCTGCGCCAAGCCGACCAGACCGGCGAGTGGTGGCAGTATATGGTGATGAGCCTGCCCGAGGACCACACCCATGGGCTTTCGGCAGGCTCCTTCACGCCCAAAGCGACGGTGGGATCAAACGACCTGGCGCTGGGACGCATTGTGGAGGCCATCAGCCACTCGCGCTTTTGGCCGGAGACTGCGATCTTTGTCATTGAGGACGACGCGCAGAACGGTCCCGACCACGTGGACGTCCATCGCACCGTGGGCCTGGTGATTTCGCCCTATACCAAGCAGGGATCTATTGACAGCACGCACTACACCACCGCGTCGATGGTGCGCACCATGGAGTTGATCCTGGGCCTGCCCACCATGACGCAATACGATCGCGCCGCCACGCCCATGTACCGCTGCTTCCAAAGCCATCCGACGCTTTGGGCCTACGACACTCTGACGCCGCAGACCGATCTTGAAGCGAAGAATCCGGACACCGGCCCGGGCGCCGCAGCCTCCGCCAAACTCGATTTCTCGGATGTGGATCGTGCCGACCCCGACGCGCTGAACAAGATTCTCTGGGACGCTCTCCGTCCCGGCGAGCCCATGCCCGCGCCCGTGCACAGCGCGGCGTTTATTGCGGGGCGCTAGTAATCGCTGTGTAAGAAGTGTTTGAGTCGCCGTGGGCGAAGGTGCGCTATTTGTGCCCATCGCCCACGGTGCGTGATCCGTTGATCCTCCCCGCCCGGAGCGGTCGATCTCGTAGCCTTGCACGTCACGGGCTCTTCCGGCCTCCGCGCGCGCCTGATGCCGTCCGTGGTCTGGCTCGCGAGGCGTTCTTCAAACTGCACTATCCTCTGCTATACTTGCTCAGGTTTGCCGACATGAGTCCCCTGACTGACACCGTGGTTCATGACATCGTCCGACGCATCGTTGACACGGTGCAGCCGGAGAAGGTGATTTTGTTCGGCAGTCAAGCGCGGGGTGACGCCCGGCCGAATAGTGATTATGACGTGCTGGTGATCAAGCATTCCGATGAGCCGCGCTACCGCCGCTCCGCGCCTCTTTACGTGGCGCTGGCCGACTTGCCGGTCGAAGTGGAGGTGATGGTCTACACTCCGGAGGAGGTCCATGAGTGGAGTGAAGTGCCCCAGGCATTTGTAACCACCGCCGTGCGCGAGGGGACCACGATCTATGAAAGACGCCGCTGAGCTTTGCTTCCTCTTCGTTCTTGGCTTGGTTGCCTGCTCCCATCAAGCCCCTCGGGTTGCACCCGCGGAAAAAGTTGACATTAAAGTGGATTGGGACCAGGTGATCGGCGTCTCCAAGGCCAACGCCACGCTTCAAGTGGTGGTGAGTCCTTTGATGAGTCGCAACTCGCCAATTCACGACAAGGTCTTTGGGGCTTTGCGCGACCTCGGTTGCGACTACGTCCGTTATGTGCCATGGCTTCCTTACCCCAAGCTGGCGGTGGCGGAACTTGAGCCGCCGGAGAACGGCAAGGCCCCCTGGAATTTCTCCCTGATCGATCCGTTTGCCGAGGACTTTGCCAAGGCGACCGAGGGTCATTCCACCATTTGGAACTTCAGCACCATCCCCCAGTGGATGTACAAGACCGACAAGCCGGTGCCGTATCCCGCCGACCCCAACCAGCCAGTGTGGGACTACGAACAGGGAACGGAACTCCGCGACCCCAGCATGAAGGAGGTGGCGGACTATTATGCCCGGTTGGTGAGTTGGTACACCCAAGGCGGGTTCACCGACGAATTCGGCCAACGGCACGAGTCCGGCCATCACTACCCGATTGACTATTGGGAAGTGCTGAATGAGATCAGCGCCGAGCACCGCATGACGCCGCAAACGTACACGCGCCTCTACGATGCGATCGTGGAAGCCATTCGACGCGTAAATCCCAAAATGAAATTTGCGGGCCTCGCTCAGGGCTCAACCCAGAAAGAATATTTCGAATACTTTCTTGATCACAAGAATCACCAGTCCGGCATCCCCATCGACATGGTCTCCTACCACTTTTACGCGGTCCCCACGCGCGACGAAGCTCCGGAGATCCGGCAATACAACTATTGGGACCAGGCCGATCATTTCCTCGAAGTTGTGGGTTACATTCAGGACATTCGCGCGCGGCTGTCGCCGGAAACGCAAACCACCATCGACGAGCTGGGATCGATCTCAAGCGACGATTTTGACCAGGGCAAGCCCGGCCACGTCGAGAAGCCCATCCCGAATTCCTACTGGAACCTGTGCGCCGCCCTGTACGCTTACCTGTACGGCGGGCTGGCGCGTCTCGGCGTTGAGGGCGTGGGAGAATCCGCGCTTGCCCAGCCGCCGGGATTCTATCCCAGCGTGACCATGGTGGATTGGAACACCGGAGAGCCCAACGCGCGCTACTGGGCTCTCAAGCTTCTGCGTGAAAACTTTGGCCCGGGTGACAAGCTGGTGGAAGCGCGCACCGGAGTTCCTTACGTCTACGCGCAGGGCTTTGTTGGGGCGGATGGCACACGCCGAATCCTGCTGGTGAACAAACGCGATCGGCCGTTCCTGGTTTCGATTCCCGGGGGCACCGGCACCACCGAGGAGTACGTTGACCAAACGACCGGCAACCGTCCCCCGGCTGCCACGCGTTTGAGCGGTGAGACCATCACGCTTGGAGGGTTCGCCGTGGCCGTGGTAACTCTTGCACCCTGACGCTCGCTAAGGCTCCGTCACTGGTCAAATCGGTAAAGAACGCACTTTTCGACATTGATTCGCGGAGGGGCAAATCTCCAATATTTGCCTTGGTCGTCTTCGTCGCCGTTAAGGCGGCGGCCGGAAAGCCAGGCTCCGGCGGAGTACTTGCCCTCGTCAATCGTGCCGATGCCCACCTGCGCCGAACTCGCTCCGCGCCGATGAAAATCCACGCGAAAGCCCCGGCCGGCCCCCAGAAATTCATTGGGTGCGAGCGCCAAGATCAATCCGAACCCTGCCGGCGTCTGCGTGCCGAAGAGCCCGTCCAACTTCACGTCAAGCTGATAGCCGTTCAACTCAAAGGATACTTCAGGATGGTCCTTGTCAAGCACGAAGCCGCGCATCTGGTCCCTGCCGGAGTGCTGAAGGATCATGGGAGCAATGTCCATTAGCACGCTGTAGGCGCTGCCCAAGTCGTTGTCCGGATCCAGAAGCTGCGCGCGCTCTTTGTCCACAAACGAATCGACGCCGAAAGGAGAAAATCCCAGGGCCGAGTGCTCGCCCACGGTGTAAAAAGCGTTGGCTTCTCCGCGGGAGCCGCCCTGCGCCTCGGGCACGAACAGCGGATTGCCCCCGCGATGGTAACGGTCACACCACTCGGCAAAGTTGGGCGCGTAGATATCGGGTGAGTAGATGTCAATGGCCGTTCCCGCCGACTTCCAGACGTCCATGACTTCCGGCAAGGGTCCGCCGCTGGGGAATTCCCCCGGCGTTGCCTCGGGTCGCGCCAGCCAGGTGTTGACATACATCGGAATGGGATATTCCCCCTTCCCCGCCGCCGTGACGTGCTGAATGTAGCGCGCGTAGTTCCACGCCATGAAGATTTGATCGGTGCGCGGCGTGGAGCCGAACACCTCCTGCCAGGTGCCGGAAGGCTTGGCGCCAGCGGATTCCCAAACCTGCCGAAACTCGGGCAGCAGCGTGTCGCGGTGCTGCTGGAGGTAGTTCATCAACTCCTGCGGCACCGGACCCGCAAACGCCTGGTTCGCCGCGGCAGACCGGTCCCGCGAATCGCCCAGCACGCCCACCTCATTTTCCACCTGCATCATCAGCACCGTGTGCGCGTGCTCATCCACCTGCCGGATGTGTCGCATGAGAGCGGCGAAGGCGCGGGCGTCCGCCTGCATGGATTGATCGCCAAACGTGCTGAGAATTTCCACCGGCTGGCCATCCTTTTCAATCACGCGCGGGAATCGCCGGGTATCTTGCTTAACCCACAGGGGCACGTAGCTGGACATGCCGTTTTTCCAACTGGCCAGCCACAGAAAGACCAGGTGCAAATGGTTCTGCCGGGCGCCCTCCAGCAGGCCGTCCACGAGACTGAAATCGAATTGGCCCTCGCGCGGCTCGACGAGTTCCCACGAAAGCGGCGTGAGTACGGTATTCAACGGAATCGCCGCCAGGCGCGGCCACACCGCCCGCATGTAATCCAGGCTCGAGGAACTGGAATTTAGCAACTCGCCCGCCAGCATCAGAAACGGCTGGCCATCAACAAAGAGCTGAACGGCCCCGTCGCGCTTTTCGAGGTGAGGGATGCCTATGTTTTGCGCCTTTCCCACCGGCGCCACAAAAATCAAGAAGATCGACAGAACTAGCACTCTGCGTTTCATGCCGGAAACCTCGCCGAAAGTTTGCGTGTACATCGGCATTGTAATACGAAAGCGGCGAAATGCCGGGATCCGGTAACCAAAAAGCTCCTGTAGGGGTGGGGCTCGTACCCGCCCCAACGACAGTGCCGCGGCTTGAGGTCGCCCACAAGGCGTGTCCCTAGCCCGAATTATTCATGAAGGACGAACACAGATCGCGGCATTGCCGCTCTGCTCCGCGGAAAGGCTCGCCTGTCCGGACGCCGACCCAAACCGGATATTTGACATGCCGCGCGGCTCAGCCGCGCGGCATGTGGGTGAGCTAGTGGGTTGGGGCGCGCGGAAAGCCACAGGCTTTCCGCACAGCGGCGCGGCAAAGCCGCAACCACCCGGTCTCTTTCATGAGTAATCCGGGCTACGCCTTGTTGCTGCATCGGCGCGGGATTCTTGGCGACAGTCCTCATATGAGGATCCAAACTGTACCACTGCCCGTCCGTTCACGGCAGACTTCATCCTTCACACTTCATCCTTCATACTTGATCCGTTAGCTTTTACCCTTAACCCTTTAGACTTTACCCTTCAGAACTTCGTCCACCGCCTCCTCAAACGCTCCTAGCGACTCTCGGAGCGCATCTTCGGTGATGGTGAGGGGCGGGGCGATCTTCAGGCACTCGCCGCTGGCGGCGACGGGGGCGAACATCAGCACGCCCTTGTGAAAGGTGGCGACGTTGATCGCCAGAGCCGTGTCCGGATCGGGTGTTTTGGTGCCGGGCTTGACCACTTGAATGCCCGCCACCAGCCCTTTGCCCTGAAGGCATCCCAGCCGCTGCGGGTATTTTTGTTGGATGCGCTTCAACTCCGGCATCATGATTTCGCCCATACGAGCGGCGCGCTCGGCCAGGTTCTCCTTCAGGATGATTTCCAGATTGGCCATCGCCGCCACGACCGGCAGGGGCGAACCGGAATGTGTGGACGTCATGGAGCCGGGCGCGTAGATGTCCATGATGTCTTCGCGGCCGATCACCGCCGAAATCGGCAGCGATGAGGAAATGCCTTTGCCGCAGGCGATCAGGTCCGGACGCACGCCGTAATGCTGGAATCCGAACATCTTGCCGGTGCGGCCAAAGCCCGCCTGCACTTCGTCATAGCACATCACGATGTCGTGCTCGCGGCAAAGTGCCTCCAGCCGCTGCGCGTACTCGACGGGCAGGAAATCCGGCCCGCCGCCCTGGTAGGTTTCGGTCATCACGCCGGCAATGTCCTGCGGTTTCACGCCTTTTTCCGCCAGCGTCGAGAGGAAAAGGTCGAATGAGGTGTTCTCGTTCTTGTAGCCATCGGGGAAGGGAACCTGCACAAAGGTGCGGTCGCGGTCGATCATCCAGGCTTTTGCCTTCTCGGAGCCGCCGGCAAGCTGCGCGCCCATGGTGCGCCCGTGAAAACCGTAGTCGAACGAGACGAAGTACTTTTTGTGCGGGCCGTGCTTGGCCAGGGCGTAGGTCTTCGACAGCTTGATGCAGTTCTCGGTGGCCTCGCTGCCCGTGCTCATCAGGAAGACGCGGTAATTCGGCGGATCGGGCGAGAGCGCCCTCAGCATCTCCGCCAGGCGGGCGCGTTTTTCGTGCACGAACACGTACGACGCCAGCAGGCCGTGGTCAATCACCTCGCGCAGCGCGTCGCGGATTTCCTTGCGGCCGTGGCCGGCGTTGGTGATCAGCACGCCGCTCGACCAGTCGATCCAGCGGTTGCCCCAGCTGTCGCTGACGATGAAGTCTTCGGCCTTGTGCCAAACGATCGGGGGCTGGCCCGCCATCGAGCGCGGCTCCGACTCCTGTAAGGCATGAAAAATGGGCAATGATTCCGGCACCGGCAGCCTGGTCTTGATGCTGCGGTACTTGCTTTCGATTTTGGGTACGTCAACGGGGGTTAGGTCGTATATGGCCATGATTGCTCCTAGCGGAAAAATAGTGTTTAGTGGCGAGTGGTTAGTGGATAGGAACCGAGCGGGCTGACGCCTGCTTTCCGCTTGGGAATCTCACACAGAGAGCACAGAGGCGAAGCACAGAGGGCACAGATGGCCCTCGGAGAATTTCTCCGTGATCTCTGTGGTCGATCTCTGCGCCCTCCGTGTGAAACGCATTTAGGAAGTGTTTTGCTAACCACTTGCCACTAACCACTAAGCACTGCCTTTCTCGATGTGCGGCCGGTCGCCATAGACAATGCGCACCGGCGCGGCGTCGGCCAGAATTGAGGCGCGTGCCGCCTCCACCACCAGTTCGTTGATGTAACTGTTGGCCGGCGTGGCAATCAGGCCCTGGGCATCGACCTGGCGGATCACCTCGCGGCGCTTGGCCAGCGCGGCATCGGGCGGCAGCCCTGCCGCGGCGCTTTCAACGCGATGGATCGCCTGGGTGATGCCCGCCACTGACTCAAAGCCGTAACCGATGGGCTTATAGCCCGCGCCTTCCCACGGCACCAGGCGGTAGAAATCCGGGCTGACGTAGTTGTACTTCGTTCCGCCGGGGCCGATGCCCTCCAAATACGAATAGGCCACGCCGCGGTTGTGGTCGTCGTGGAAGATCAACCCCGTCTGGTCGTCACCCTCGCAGTAAAGAATCATGCCCTGATCGTTGCTGCCCGCCGCGGCATCGGGATAGCCCAGGCCATTGATCACGGAAAGCATGGCGCCGTTTTCCCACATCACCCGGCCATGCGACCACAGGAAGGCGTCCTTGCCGTTTGGAAATTTGCCCTTCACACCCTTCAGCGAAACCTCCACCGGCTTGAGTCCGGTGATGAAGTACACCAGGTCCACATAGTGGCAGCCGATGTAGGTGAAGGGGTCGGTGCGGTCGCAGGTGAACCAGTTCTGGAAATTGGAGTGGCGATAGTAGTAGGGCTCGATCAGCTTGGCCTCGCCCATCACGAATTTGCCGAATTGCCCGAGCGCGTAGCTGCGCCGCGCCACCAGTGACCGGCGATCGAAGCGCTTGTGGTACTCCACGCCCACAAAGCGCCCCTTCTCCAGCGCCAACTTCTCGATTTCCACCGCCTGCGCGTGCTTCAGCACCAGAGGCTTTACGCACAGCACGTTCTGGTCATGCTCCAGCGCCAGCTTCACCACCGAGTAGTGAAGGTTGTCCGGCATGGCGACCACCACCATGTTGCCGGGCGCCTTCGCGGCAATCACTTCCTTATAGAGGTCGGGAAACGTCGCCTCCGCGGGTTCCGAGAACGAAGGATGCGGCGTGAACGATTGTCCGGGAAACGCCTCGTGAAATTCCGGGTTGTCCGCCAGCGCTTTAAGCGGAGCAGTGTTCAATGCGCAAACGTCTATGCTTCGCACCACACCCGTGCGTTGCAAGTGGTAGAGCGAGGGCAGAAGCAGGTCGTAGGTGATCATGCCTCCACCGACAATAGTTACGTCAAGTGCGACGGTTGATGCGGCCATATCACTCCCTCTTCATTGGGGTCGCGGACACTGCGATCCGGCGCCATCTCGTGTGTCGGCATTGATTGAGGTTCTGATGAAACCTACAAACGGTCTCGTGCCGGGTTCCGGCAATAAGACTGCCATGTTGACAGCGCGTGGCGTCTTCACGTTGGAGTCTGTGAGGTTGACACCTGCGAACAGGCTTGGCCTCATGGCTCGGGGGCCTCCCACGGATTAATCACGTCCAACCCGACAACAGAAAAATCACTCACATTGCGCGAGACAACAGTAAGGTCGTGGTGGAGAGCCGTTGCCGCCAGCAGCGCGTCAATGACCGAAAGGGGGCGTCCGTTCATCTGAGCCTGGGCGCGAAGCAGCCCCCACTTGTCTGCGATTGCTTGATTGATTGGCAGAATTCGGCCTTCGAACCATTCCGGTAGGTCGCGGTCCAGCCATTGCGCCAATTGACTGCGCCGCTTGCCAGGAGGAAGAAGCGCAACTCCGAAGCGGATTTCCCCGATGGTGAGAACGCTGGCGTAAAGGGAGTCGGTGTCAGCCGCTTCCAACCATTGCTTCACCCACCGGTCCAGCTCGCCGCGTCGGCTGAACTCGGAAAGCACGTTTGTATCGAGCAGGAACCCACTCATAACTTAACGGGGCGGCCTAAGTCTCGCGGCCTTTCCATGTTCAACTCCGCCCCGGCCAGAGGGGACTCCATCAGGAACTGCGCCAGATTCTTCCGTCGCGCTCCGCCGTTGCGCTGGTGTGACACGTCTTTTAATGCGGCCAAGGCATGATCCAGCACGTCCTCAGGGCTGCGGAAGCGACCGCTCTCGATCTCCGCTTGAATGATTAGTTCTTGCTCGGGTTTGAGATTGATCGTCATTGCCACCCTCATTCTGGGCTTATCAGAGGCGCCTGCTTCATGATATCACGAACGGTTTGGACCCCATGAAGAACTGAGAGCTAATGGCCTCCATCTGAAGACTGCAGCTTCAGCTTGAGGGTTTTGATCTCGAACGGGTGCAGGCTGAGGTGAAGGGTGTCGCGATCGGCGGCCAGGGGACGAACTTCATCACCCAGCAGGTTGGTCTCAGCGGCGCTGCTCACGGGGACACGGAACTTGATCTCGACCGCGGCAGCGGGCCTTCCGGCGGCCTCGTAGACTCGCAGCATGGTACTGCCGTCGCGGCCCGGCATCAGCGCGGAAGCGACAATATGGGGGGAAGAGATCTCCAGCAAGCCCCAGCGCCGAGGCAGCGAACCGGCGTGCGTGCTCACTTTGCGCGCCAGCAACGGATGATTGAATTCCCATCCCGCCTTGTAGATCTCCGCCTCGCGCCAATCGCCGGCGTGCGGGACCAGCGCATATTCGAACGTCCGCTCAACGCCCAACTCCAGTCCCAGGTCCGATGAAACTCCCGGTTCATAGCCGCCGAAATAACCGTACGACGTGATGCGCGCCGACCGCAGCAGCGACAACATCAGGGTGCCGCCCGCCACATCGTTGCCGGGCAGGCCGCGGTTCAGCAGGGCCACTCCTTTGCCGCCTTCGCTGTAATCCATCCAGTATTGCGCCGGATATTCCTGCTCCGTGGGCCGCTCAATGGCGCCGAAGGGAATCTCGTCGAAGCGCCGCCCGCCGGAAATGGAGGTGGGAAACAGAACGCGGTAGCGAACATATTTGTCGTTGTTCAGAAGCCGCGTGTGGATGTCAATGCGGCGGATGCCGGGGTACAGGCGCACCGTGGTGGCAAAGGTTCCATCGCCAAACGGATGCGACAGGTTGAATTGGGAAAACACCGGACCGGGCGACGTAGAGCCGCTGCCGCCCACTTGTTCGCTGCTGAAGTGGGCCTTGGCGGCGTCCGGCAGCGCCGACTTGCGCGTCATGGCCGTCAGCCGACCGCCGTTCAATGTTCCGTAGAGCTCCCAGAAGTCGCCGCCGTCCGCCTCGCGAGCGACGACGTTTCCCGGTCGGCCGCCCAGCACGTCCCAATGCCCGGCCTTGTCGTAGATCTCCTTGATCGCGCCCGTCCAGAGATCGAAAGTCACGCGGTAGAAGTCGTTCTCAATCGATCCCACATCAAGGTGGCTGGGTGGACGCCGGCGGGGGGCCGACCTGTTGCTTCCTTGCCGTTGAAGCCTCTGACGCCGATGGAATCACCTGATAGAGCGAGTAACCAAACGCGGGCACATCGCGGGCGATGAAAGCAATTCGGGCGTCCTTGATGCTTCCATCGTCGTAGTGGAGAGTGTTGAGGTATTGCACGGGGACGTCGGCGCCGGAAGAATCGCGCAGGCGAAGCGCATGGACATCAGGACCAATGGAGCCAAGCTCGATTTCCACTACGTCCGTCCGCGCCCAGCCCAGCGTGTTGAAAATGACGACGGGAACTCCGTCCACTCGGGTGTCAATTCCCGCCGCGATGGCATTGATCTCCGAGTCAATCTGATCATTGCCCAAGCCGAGCGAGGACTGATACGCGTGAATGGTCTCGTTGTAGACCTTGTCGACCATCGTTCCTGACATCAGGTCGTGCGCCTGATTAAACAGTACGGGCTCCCAGGCCTTTATGGAGTCCGCCCAGGTGGAAGTCGCGTTGACCACGCCGGCCAGTGCCGTGAGCTTTTCCGCATTCGTCAGGACGTCTTCCACCCGGCGCACCCATTGCTTCAGCTCGATGCGGCTGCTGTAGACTCCTTGAAAAACCGGATTCAATTCGCCGGACACCACGGGCTGGTCCGCACGCTGGGCCACGACGGCGGCAAATCCGTCGGCACGCCAAAACGCAACTGAACAGGCGCGCCGCTGGCATTGAATTGCTTCACCAAGCCCGGCAGGGCTTCTTCCGGCTCGCTCACATCCGCGCCCACCAGCGCCACTCGATCGGGCCAGCGCGAGTAAGCCCCCAGCGCGTCCCACTTCCCCATGACGTAGTGGCCGAAGCTATAGGGGTCCTTGGGCGCAGGCATGAACATTCCGTAGGACCAAGGCAGCCAGAACGCTGGGATCTTCGTTCCATCCAAGCCTTTCCAGAGAAACTCTGACGGCGTCTCGTTTCCGGGTACCCCACGCTGGAACCAGTATGATTTGTATCCCGCCAGATTCAAGAGTTGCGGCATCTGCGCGTGATGGCCGAAGGTGTCGAGGCCCCAGCCGACGCTGACGTCCACTCCCAGTTCGTCGCGGTAATAACCCTTGCCGTAAAGGACCTGTCGCACCCACGATTCGCCGCTGGGCATGTTCACGTCCAGCATCACGTCATTGCCGCAGACGATTTGCAGGCGGCCCTCCTTCACATATTGCCGGAACGCAGCGGCCTGTTCCGGGTAGCGCTCGAGGAATGGCCGAACGTAGGCAACCTGGTCAAGGACAAAGCGGTACTCCGGATGCTCGCGCAGCAGCTTGAGTGCGGTGAGGATGTGCGGCAGCCCGATCTCCAGATACTCTTCACGCGTCTTGAAGACGGCGCCCTCCCAATGCGTATGGGGAATGATCCAGAGAGTTTGCTGCTGGGACGAACCGTGCGGGGATGCGGAGGGATTTTCTGCGGGCCACGCCGGCATTGGGTCGGTCAGCATGCCAGTCACCAAGACCCATGACGCGAGTGCGGCGAAACACAACCCATTGCGGGAGCAGTTCATAAATTTACTCGGTAGAAATTTCCGGGGCGCGGGCAATCCGCGGATCCGTGAAGACATCGGCCTCATCGGTACTGCGTGTGGAGAACTCGGAGACCACCGCGCCCTCCGGTCCCGCCTGGAACCAGTGCCGGGTGCCGGGCATCAGCGTGTACTGATCTCCCGGCCGCAGGCACACTTCGTGCTTCACCGTGTAGTAGGGCTCGGAACCAGCAGGCGGCTGTCCTGTGCGTGCCGTCGTCTCCGGCCCGGGCACGTAAAGATATACGGTCCCCCAGCGGCAACGGAAGGTTTCTTCCTTCCCTAATTGGCCACTTACCGGCGGATGGAGGTGTTCCGGGCAAGTTTGGTGAGGGAACATCATAATCTCCTTGGCACAGACCCGCTCGGTGTTGACGTAGGTGATGATTTCGAGGCCTGTCTTCTCAAGTTCGTTCAGGCCGAAGTCCGCCACTTCGATGCGATCCTTTTCGTTGGCCGTGATGACGATTCCCGCGCGGGCCAGCAGTTCGACCGTTCGCTCCACCGCGGATTGATACTTTTCTCGGCTGATCATGCTTGTTTCCTCCTCGACGGGCGTCGCTGACATCCCCGTGGTCCGCAGGCTCGATTCTACACCAGGCGGGTTCGGATTCCTGAAGAGTTGAGTAGCGGGAAGGAACAAACCCGCAGGGTGCGGTGGGGGGTGCCAGAAGCTTTTTCCCCGAAAAGGTGTAAAGTTGTTGAAAGTACTTAAGTACTGTTGTATTAACACGCCGGAAACTCCATAATGCACAGTGGTACTAGGCAGGGCAGTTCTCTTGGGGCGTTGCAGTCACGGGATCGTTTGTAGGTTTGCTACGTGGTGGTCATGCTATGACGAAATCAAGATGCATTCACAATGCGGATGTGCAAGCGGGCTTTTCGTTGCTTGAGGCTATGGTCGCGATCGGCGTGCTGACGCTTGGGATGGGGTCAATGGCCGTGCTGATGACGAACGTGTATAAGAACACGGTGCGCTCACGCTATATGTCGTCGGCGGCCAGGCTGGCGTCCGAGAAGCTTGAGGACTTGACCAGCTACGGTCTGTCGGACCCGCGGGCGCATTTGGCGGGGGGAAGTTTAACCGCCGATACACCGCCGGTCAGCCAAACCTGGAATAGCGGCACGGTATACGTCGATTACTACGACGCCGTGACGCTGAACAGCGCCACGGGCGCCATGAGCGAGACTTACGAAATCCTGAACGGTACCAACGTTCAGTATGTCACCCAGTCTTTTACCGCCGACGGCATTTGGCACTGGAACACCGCGTCGGGGTATCCCAGCGCTCCTTCCAGCACCGGCCCCACGGCCGGCGAAACCTATGACCGGCGGTGGACGATTCAAGCCAACACGCCCGCTACCGGTCTCTATTTGATTACGGTTCTGGTTACATTGGAGAACGGCGCGATCAGTCCTCCCGTAACTTTTCAGATGAGCACGGTGCGACCATGACGAGGAGAAGCGTTTATTCACGAGCTTGGGCCAGCGCTGCCGGCGGTCGCGGCTTTTCGCTGCTCGAAGTGCTGGTGGCGATAGCGGTCTTCCTGATTATCAGCTCCGTTGCCTTTACTCTGTTCAACAACCAGCAAAAACTGCTGACCCAACAACAAGGAATTTCGGGATTGAACATCGGGTTGCGCAACGCCCTGACACAGATCCAGATCGATAGCGCCAACAGCGCCAATGGATTGATGCTCGGGGCGTATACTCCGGCCTGGCCTGTGGGCGCTGTCATTGTGAATCAGAACCCCGGATCGGCCTGCAATACCGGATCTCCACTTTACGAATTCAACTCAGGTTGTTTCGACACGCTGATCGTTATATTGGCGGACCGCAACACACCAAGTTGCAACCTTGCCGCCAACCTCAACACCAATACCGCCAGCACCGTGAACGTTATCCCCAGCACCGGCACCGCCGCTACTTATTACAGCAATTTCAAGAGTGGGGACGAACTGATGGTTGTCAGTGGAGCGGGGAAGCCCTTTACAACCATAACCCTGACGGCCAACGGAAGTGCTTCGGGTTCGAATATTGCTCTCAGTTTTACGTCCACCGGCAGTACGGGGATTAATTCCAAGGACACACCCGGGCCACCCTCCGGAACCGGGCTGTTGCTCACCACCGACGCCCTTTCAACTTATTTGGGCGTGAATTATTATGCGAGCAGCCCGACCACTGATTGGGTGATTCGTCTGGCGCCCATTAAGTACTATGTGGACACGACCACGCCTAGCGACCCCAAGTTGATGCGCCAGGTGGGAAGCGCGACCGCCGTCGAGGTCATGGATCAGATTGTGTCCTTCAAGGTGGGGGCGGCGCTGGAGGACGACAATACCGGCAACTACTACTACAACTCTTCCGCCACCACCAATGCTCTCGGCGGCTTCAACAACGATTTCACGCTGGTCCGCGCGATCCGCGTGAATCTGATGGCGCGCACTCCTCCCAACGCCACCGTGTCTTATCGAAACCAATTCGATGGAGGGCCCTATCAGGTCCTGGGGTCATCGGTCGTCATCAACCTCAGGAACATGTCAATGAACGACCAATGAGGTACGGTATGAGAAAAGAACTTTGTGCGCGTCACTGGCCCGAGAAGTCAGGTGTTGCGACACCGCCCAATTTGAATCTCGGCCGATTCCACGATCGGGGTGTGGCACTTATCATCACCCTGCTCTTGCTGTTTCTCCTGTCGATCGTCGGACTGGCTGCGGTCTTGTCCAGCTCTTCCGACATGCTGATCAATGGCTACTACAGGAACTACCGCGGTTCTTTCTATGCCGCCGATTCGGGGCTCAACATGGGCCGCCAAGCCCTCTACACTTATTTTCAAAATAACTCCCCGTCCAGTTGGCCGACCAGCCAGACCGTGGCTACGACCGCCGGCACCACACTGGCGGCTGGCGCCCAGACCTATATCAACGGTCTTTACAGCACCACTGCGACGTCGCTGAACCAATGGGCGGCAAACTCCGTTCCGGCGAACTTTAAGGTTACCGCGACGGTAACGCCTCCCGGAGCGCCCACCGGCACCCAGGTGAGCGGCAGTTACACCCAATGGGTATACACCTACGGCTATCAGTTGACGTCGCAGGGATCCTCCACGGGCAGCGAAACGGCGCAGATCATCGAGAAGGGCGCCATGACGGTTACGGTCACCCAGGCATCCGGCACCACCAGCACCACTGCCAGCTTCGCGGCGTTTGGCGCCTTCATCGACAGTTTCAGTTCCTGCCAGGGTCCGCTGGTGCAGGGCTATATGACCGGCCCCATGTATGCCATGGGCCAATGGAACCTCTCTTATGGTAGCAGTCCCGGCTACACGTTCACCGACCCGGTTTCCCAGACGGGCGCCGATTTCAGCTACTACGACGGAGGCACCTGCGCGAATAGCGCCAGTGTACCCTACACCTTTGGCGATGGGCACTCCGTAAACCCCTCGTTCCAGGGCGGCCACAACATGAACGTCACCCCCGTTGCCCTGCCACCCAACGACTTCAGCCAGCAGTGGGCGGTTCTGGACGGCAAGGGTTGTGGTGAGGGCAGCAATGTTTGTGGTAGCGCTTCTTCTCCCGCGCCTCCTCAGCCAACTATTACCCAGATGAACGCACTGTTGCAGAACGCGGCACAGAATAACGTCGCGGCGTCTCCCTATGGCGGCACCGGATCAACCCTTACCGCGCCTACCTCCGGGGTTTTCCTTCCCTACACTTGTACCGGTGGGACGTGTTCCCTGAATAGCAATGCCGGAGGAATTTACGTCGAAGCTGGAGGGAGTGGCTCTAGTGTAAGCACAACCCTGACTTTGTCTACCACGAACGGCGCAGGCGGCGCCTCCAATCCGTCGGGACAAGTGACCAGCATCGCGCAATCGAACGGGTCAACGGCAGGCTCTCCCGTGGTTTCCCAGACGGGCTCCACGACGTGCACAAAGAGCGGTAATACCTACAATTGTTCGGCCAGCTTCCAGAAGGCAACTACCACTACGACGCCTACGACCTACACCACGGTCACCACTGACTCGGTGGCGAACACAACGACGGTGACCTCCTACGTGCAAAGCGCCAACTCCACGGTGACCTATACTAAGAGTAGCTCTTGCTCGGGTTCGTCGCCATGCACACCATCAGCGCCAAGTAGTTGGGGATCCAGCAGTAACGAAACTGACTCCACCACCAACAGCTCCACGACCACTTTGAACCTAACCGGTGTCCCCCAGGACTTGCTCACCAGCCCCGGCCAGGCCGCAACGATGGTCTATGTCAACGGGGACGTGAGCGTCTCCGGACCTTCGTCGGGCGCTGCCATTCAGAACAACGCCATGATGAATTTGACCGCGAATGGCGACATCACGCAGACCGGCAATATCCTCTATGCCACCGAACCCGTGACCACCAGTGCGAACCAGGTCATCTCCGGCAGCAGCCCGGCGTGTTGCAATGGCGAGCCTGCCGATTATCTGATTCCACAGAACCAGAACATGAATCAGGTGCTGGGCCTCTTTACCGCCAATGGCAACTTTATCCTGAGTCCTACGAACAGCGGATCGGATATGGAGACGGACGCCAGCGTCGCGATGATTTCCAGTGCGGGCGCAACAAACTCCAGTATCGGGCACATGGCTACGGGGAACTCCGTGGGCACGTGGACCAATATTGGCGGCCGCATGGAAAACCGCGCTGCGAGCGTTAGCATGAGCTCTTCCAACGTCTACTTTGACCGCCGGTTCCAGGCGCGCAACTTTGCCCCTCCGTGGTTTCCTTCAACCACGGTTACAACTAATATGCTCACCAACACCATCGTTTCCAGTTCATCGCCGAGCACGCCCTCGCGCACGTTCTGGCAGTATCAGGCGGGACAGTGAGAAGGGAGGATTCTACAGGGTAGGAAGGCATCGAGCTTGACGCCGGCGCACCCTCAGGGCGCGGCTTGCTGAGACGCAATTCTGCGAGCCTCTTGACGGGTGAACAGAATGCGGTGGACGACGGTGATGTTGGAGAGCACGGCGATGAGCCACAGCACCGGCGCCATGCGGTTAAAGAAGGCGCCGATGACGATCAGCACCACGCGCTCAGGCCTCTCCAGGAACCCCACCTTGCAGGTCGGAATCAGGTTCTCGGCGCGGGCGCGCGTGTAACTGACCATGACGGAGCCGATCATGGCGACGGCCACCAGGCAAACGTAGGAATAACGATTGATGCGCCCGTAGTAAATCAGCAGGCCGATCAGCAGGCACAGGTCAGAGTAGCGGTCGAGCACGGAATCGTAAAAGCCGCCGAACGCGGTGACGCGCTTGGATAGCCGCGCCACGCGGCCGTCGGTCATGTCGAAAATGCCCGCCAGAATGATGGTAGCGCCCGCCCAGGCGAAAAACCCGTAAGCAAACAGGTATGCCGCCAGGCAGTTGATGAGAAACCCAATGAAGGTCAGGAAGTTCGGGTTGATGCCGCTGGCGGCAAAACCCCGGACGATGGCGTCCAGGACAATGCGGAGCGTGTCACCAATCTTTCGCGTTACCATGGAAGGCCTCGGCGCTCCCGGTGGGGACGGAGGTTCCTACTCCTGATCGTAGAGGGTCTGCATGGCGCGGATCTCAAACTCGCGGGAGCCATTGGGCGTCGTCACTTGGACGCTGTCACCCAGCTTCTTGCCCATCAGGCCGCGGCCAATGGGGGAGGTCGTGGAAATCAGCCCCTTACTTACGTCTGCTTCCTCGCTCGTCACCAACCGGTACTTAATCTCCACATCGCGATCCACGTCGTAGAGAGTCACTTTCGAACCGAAGGCGATGCGGTCCTTCGGGATGTTGTTCATGTTGATGAGCGAAAGGTCCGCCAGCCGCTGCTTAAGCTGGCCCAGGCGCGCGCTGACAAAATCCTGGCGCTGCTTCGCCATGATGTACTCAGCGTTTTCGCTCAAGTCACCCAGGGCGCGAGCGCGCTTCAGTTCCTTGGGTAACTCGCTATTCAGTTCGTGCTCCAGAGACTGAATCTCCTCCTGGAGCTTCTGGACGATGGGCGAGGGCATAAGGGAAAATCCGGTTCTTCGAATCCACCGATATTATAGGGGAAACTGTCCTTTCGGCGCAATGGAGGGTAAACCATCTGGAACGTTAACCACTGCCGCCGCGTGGCGCAAACCCAGATAGTGCGGAAACATTCGTCGCTCGGCGTGCGGGATTGTTCGTCTCGCTGCCAGGCCGGGCAAGATTATCCTTGACGCAAGGGCAACTGACGATAGAATTCTTTACCGCACGACAGGGATTGGTTCTACCCGCCAGCGAGAAGGCGACCCCAGATTTCGGAGGTACTGCACTGCCATGGACTCTTCCAATCAAGTTTCGACGACCCGCCGCGAATTTATCAAAGCCACCGGCAAGTTGGCGGCGGTTTCAGCACTGGCCAACGTGGCCATTCCTGCGGTCCACGCCGCCGGCAGCGATCTGATCCAGATAGTTCTGATCGGCTGCGGAGGAAGGGGCGGCGGCGCCGCGGCCAACGCGCTCTCCGTCAAGCGCGGCCCGATCAAGCTCGTGGCGATGGCCGACATTTTCCCGGAGCGGCTGGCTACCGACTATACCAAGTTGAAGCAGCAGTTCCCCGACCAGGTGGATGTGCCGCAGGACCGCCAGTTCATCGGCTTCGATGCTTACCAGAAAGCGATGGACTGCTTGAAGCCGGGCGACATCGCCATCTTCGCCACGCCTCCGGCGTTTCGCTGGGTGCATTTCACCTACGCCATCGAAAAGAACCTGAACGTCTTCATGGAGAAACCGCTCACCGCTGACGGCCCCACCAGCAAGCGCATGTTCAGCCTGGGCGAGCAGGCTTCCGCCAAGAACCTGAAGGTCGGCGTGGGCCTGATGTCGCGGCACAACCGGGCGCTTCAGGAGCTGGCCAAGCGCGTTCATGACGGCCAGATCGGTGAGATCATCCTTCAACGCGGCTACCGCATGCATGGGCCCGGCGGATATTTCCTGTCGCTGCCCAAGCCCGCCGGCATCACCGACCTGCTCTATCAGATAAAGCGCTTCCACAGCTTCATCTGGGCCAGCGGCGGGTGCTTTAATGATTTCTACATCCACCTCGTCGATCACCTCGGGTGGATAAAAGGCGAATGGCCGGTAAAGGCACAGGCACTGGGCGGCCGCCACTACAAGCTCAGCCCCGAAGGCATCGCCTACGTGGACCAGAACTTCGACACGTATTCGGTGGAATACACGTATTCCGACGGCACCAAGTTCTACTTCGACGGGCGGTGCATGAACGGCTGCGAGCAGATCTACTACAGCTACCTGCACGGCACCAAAGGGTCGGGATACGCCTCCAAACACGGCGATTGCGGTCTGCCGTCCAGCCTGTACAAGGGACAGACCGATACTTCCGAACAGATCTGGCTATCGCAGGTTAGCCCGGACGAGCTGAATCCCTATCAAAACGAATGGAACGACCTAGTGGACGCCATTCGCGATGACAAGCCTTACAACGAGGTTAAGCGCGGGGTTGAAGCCAGCTTGGTTTCCAGCATGGGGCGCATGGCCGCGAACACCGGCCGGGAAACCACCTTTGACCAGATGCTGAACTGCGACTTCGAAATGTCGCCGGACACCGACAAGTTCACGATGGATTCGCCGGCGCCGCTGGTGGCCGACGCCAACGGCCGATATCCCGTGCCGCAGCCGGGCATCGTAACCGCGCGCGAATACTAAGCGGGCGACTGGTAGTCGCGCCGGTTGACCGTCGGTGGACGGGCGCGATTGGGCAGCTTTGTTGAATGACCATGCCGCGGGCAAGGGGTGGTCCGCGGCTCGTCATGGAACTCACCCGCACGAGATGTCAGCAACACTCCCCTTGGGCATTTATCCCATACGGCGCCCCTAACCGCGCGTGTCTACCGGTGGGGCGGAGGTGTGGCAATGGACTTCAAAGACCGCGTGGCAGTGGTCACAGGCGGAACCGGTGCTCTTGGAAGTGCTGTCGCTCTCAGCCTGGCAGGAACCGGTGCACGCGTGGCCGTGCCTTATACTAGGGAAAAGCACTGGGCGGAACTCCAGAGCCACGCCGATGCGGCGGCCGAGCGTATGTGGGGCGCCCAGGCCGATTTGACCAGCACTGCCGCCGTCGAGCGCTTCGTCGCCGGCGTCGCTGAACACTGGGGCCGCATCGACTTCCTGGTTGGCATCGCCGGGGGATTTGCCGCGGGCAAGATTCACGAAACCAGCGACGAAACCTGGGACCGCATGTTCGATATGAACCTGCGGAGCGTTTTCCTCACGACCCGCGCGGTGGTGCCCATCATGATCCGGCAGAATTTCGGCCGCATCATCACCACTTCCAGCGGCGCCATCCTGAAGGGAGGCGGCGCGGGCATCGCCGCTTACGCCGTGTCCAAAGGCGCGGTCCGCCAGTTCACGCAAATCCTCGCCGACGAACTGAAGGACTACAACATTCACGCCCACTGCATCCTGCCAGGGACCATGGACACGCCCGCGAATCGCCGCGACATGCCCGGCGCGGATTTTTCCAAGTGGGTCTCCACCGAAGACGTGGCGCGCGTAATCGGCTTTTTGTTGAGCGATGACGCGCGCGCCGTGCGCTCCGTTGACGTGCCCGTGCTGGGGTCGTGATCCGGCATCTACAGGGCTATTGCCCGCCGCGGCGGACGGGGAACGGGGTCAGAAGCCTCGGACAGTCCGGCAAAGACATTGAGCCGGTAGAATTGCACCTGCTTCGGAAACAATGTGGTGATGACGCGCAAGGCGGCTCGCAGCGGCAGGGAAAGGCGTCGCCGAAGATCGCCGGGGATGTCCATCAGCGTGCGGGATTCCGCCAGGCTCCATCCGATTCCCCAGCGCTCAATCTCGCGCGGGTCCTGGCAGCTCCAGGTGAAACGGGCGTCAAGGTTGCGTCGCGCGTGGTCCTGGTTCTCATGGCTTACCACTCGGGGCGTGGCCGTGTCGAACGCAATACTGGCGTGGGGAAAGTTCGCGGCGATCTGCGCCAGCGTCGTTTTGACCTCCGCCTCTTGCAGGTAGATAAAGACAGCCTCCGCGACGAAGCAATACGGTGCGGGGCTGGCGCGCACCGCGTCCATCCAGCGAGGATCGACAACCGAGGCGGCCAGCGTCACGCGCCGCTCCGAATCGGCGAAAAACTTCCGGCGCAGCTCGACGGTGTCGGGAAGATCAAGGTCGAACCAGTGCACCGTGCCATTGTCGAGCCGTTCAAAGCGGGTGTTGAGTCCGGCGCCAATCTCCACCACGGTGCCTGCGGGATGGCGGCGGAGAAAACCTTTCACCCACTCGTCGAACATGGCTGTCCGCAATGTGCATCCCAGCACCCGCCGCCATTGGTTGAACCGCCGAAAATCCCAATCGATGGAGCTGACCATTTCGGCGGCCTTCGCATCATTTAAAATCGGGTGTTTTTTCCGGGAATCGAGCGCGCGGGCGTAAAGCGGAACCAACAGCGACTCCTGCACCTGGCCGAGTTGGATGGCTTGCTTCGATGTCATGCGCGGAGGATTATCAGACCAAATAGCGCCTGCGTCAACGGACTTGGCAACTGGGTGACTCGGGGACCGGGGCGATGTCAACGATGGGCGCGTGTGGACTTTAGGAAATTTGCCCGGTAAGCTTGGACAGTAAATCAAAACGCCTGCCGGCAGGCGTCGCACTTCCGTGTACGCGCTCGACGGGCGATCCTCAAGACAAACAGTTCAGGAAAAGGGGGGACTTCAGGATGAATGCGATGGGAAGGCGTGGATTCATGGGTTCGCTGGCGGGGGTGGGTGCAGCAGCCGCAACTCCCGCCCGGAATTTGAAGGATCAGGGAGGCAGCGAATTTTCCAACAGCTCGCCGGGCGTCGCGCCTCCAGCCCGGGCCGGCACCGATCCCTCCGGCGAATCGATCTTCAACGTGAAGGATTTTGGAGCCACCGGAAAGAAGTCCGATGACGCTCAGCCGACGATTCAAAAGGCCATTGACGCCTGCGCCGCCGCCGGAGGAGGCACCGTCTACCTTCCCCCGGGCGAGTATACGTCCGGAACCCTTCACCTGCGCAGCCACGTGCGATTCTACGTCGAAGGCGGCGCGACGCTTTTTGCCTCCAAGGACCCGCAGGCGTACGACGTGAAAGAAAGCAATGATTCGGCGGCGCTGTTCTACGGGATCGGGCTGGAAAACATCGCCATCGAAGGGCGGGGAACCATCGACGGCCAGCATGAATTCATGTGGATGCCGCAGCCGGAGAATTTCGAGCGCGCCTACGGCCACCTGCTGATGATGAAGAACCTGGGCAAGTCGCTGATGCGTTCCTTCCCCGTGGGCTTCCCCCAACGCCAGGTTTACCCGCACCTGGTGTGGTTGTATCACTGCACCGACGTCCATATTTCCGGGCTGTCGTTTCTGCGTTCCCCCAGTTGGACCTACTACCTGAAGGAGTGCGAGCGGGTGGTGGTGGAAGGAGTTTATCTCTACACCAGCCTGAAGGATGCCGTCTGGTGCGATGGCATCGATATCGACGGCTGCAAGGACGTCCACATCGCGAACAGCACCATCGAAACCGGTGATGACTGCATCGCCATCTTTGCCGCCAAGCGCGCCGCCGAAAACATCACCATCGTCAATTGCCGGTTCTCCTCCGCGTCGGCGGCCATCAAGTTCACAGAAGGCGTGGCCGTTGCGGCGCGCAACGTGGTGATTGACAACTGTGTGATCACCAACACCAATCGTGGAATTACCCTGCAGATTGAAAGCGGCGGCACCATTGAGGACGTCATCATCTCCAACATCACCATGTATCTCCACCGCTTCGACTGGTTCTGGGCGGGTGACGCGAACCCCTTCAATTTTGAGATCAAGACCCCCAGCGAGTGGAACCTCGAGCCTCCCAAGCCCACCGACCCCGGACCGGGCCTGATTCGCAATGTCATGATCCGGAACATCATTGCGCACGTACAGGGATCATCGCTGATTGAGGGCCATCCCACGCGGCCGCTGGAGGGCGTCACCTTCGAAGGCATCCGCCTGTTCATCTCCACCGACCCCGCCTCGCCGTATGACACCTCCCTCCACGCCTTGCGATTCCATTGGGCCAGGAACTTGAAGCTTAAGGACATCGAAGTCATCTGGGAGAAACCGTCTCTGGAACAATGGCAGAGCGCTCTCCGCTTTGAAAATATCGACGGGCTGGAAGTGGATGACTTTACCGGACGCCAGGCGTGGCTTGACCGCGAGGTGCCGGCTATGGTCCTCGACAAGGTTACCGACGCAAGGATCGCGAACTGCAAGGCGCCGGAAGGGACCACCGTCTTTTTGGAAGTCAGCGACAAGGAAAGCCGCAGCATCGCCCTGATGGGGAATGACCTGCATAAAGCCAGGGTTCCCTACCGCTTCGCCAATGGCGCCAGCAGCAAGGAATTGAGAACCGTCGGCAATCTGCTGCCTATAGAGTGACAGGGGACGGACACCTACTATCTTGGTTTTCGGGCAGGGGTGCGCGCCGATGATCTGGCTGTCGCTGGCCGGAATGTCTTGTCGTCCGTATGGCGCCGCATAGAGCAAGCCCGTGCAAGTGACCCCTCACCCGCCGGCACCCGCCCTCGGCCTCTCCCCGCGGAGCGGCTGTTAATGATGTTGGGCGCGCGCTCGCGCGCTCATGCTTCCTCCCAACTCTGCGCCACGGTATATAATCGTGCCGAATTTCGAATCGAAGTGGAGGTTGCAATCCATGTCGAAGTCGTCAACCGGAAAGATCACGCGGCGGCAGGCGGTGCAGGCGGCGGGCAAGGCGCTAGCGGGCGCGGCGGGTTTCAATGCGCTCGCAGCCATGCCGCGTGCCGGAGAATCGGCGAGTGCCGTCGAAGCGCCCCGCACTGGGACCCCCCAGGCCAATCCCGCGCAAACCCTGCGAATCGCCACGTGCCAGTTCCCTGTGAGTGGAAATCCGGCAGAGAATGCGAAATACGTTCGCGACTTCATGCACCAAGCCGCCGGTGAAGGCGCTCATCTGCTGCACACGTCGGAAGCCAGCCTGTCGGGATATCCAGGTTGCGATCTTCCGTCATTCGAAAATTACGACTGGGCGGCGCTGCGCCGCGAAACCGCCGATTTGCGCACGCTCGCCACGGAGCTAAAAATGTGGCTGGTGCTCGGCTCCGCCCACTACCTGGACGCGGGCACGAAGCCCACCAACTGCCTTTACCTGATCGATCCCGACGGCAAGATTGTGAACCGCTATGACAAGTGCTTCTGCACGGGAGGCGATCAGAAACACTACTCGGCCGGCAATCGCCTGGTGACGAATGAAATCCGTGGCGTGAAGGTCGGACTGGCCATTTGCTATGACATCTGTTGGCCGCAGCTCTACATCGCCTACCGGAAGCTGGGCGCGACGGTGATGATCCATTCGTTCAGCAATGCGCGCAGCAAGGGTGAGAACTGCCTGGACACGCTGAACGTCCGTGAAGTGCCCACGCGCTGTGCCGACAATCGCATGTGGGCGATTTGCAACAATTCCTCTGCGCCATACTCCCATTGGGGTTCGTTCGTCGCGCGCCCCGACGCCACCATCCCCAAGCAGTTGCCCATCAATCAGCCGGGCATGCTGGTGCACGACTTTCCCGACAAGCTTTCGCCCGGCGGCTGGTACCACAATTACCAGCCGATGAATCTCGCTGAAAACGAGATCATGACCTGGGGCACGCCCAGTGACAGTCCGCGCCAACGCGACGGCCAAAGCGAGCCGTAGGCCGTTGGGGACCGTGAATCCGCAGGGGGATCCCCCCTCCCTGCCGATGAGGGAGTCGCAGTTTGACAGTCCCAGAAAATGAGGGCGTAAAAAAGACCCCTCACCTGTCCCGAGGGATCGGGACGGCCTCTCCCCTGCGGAGAGGCTGTACGCTCGTTGGGCGCGTTGGCGCGCACAAGAAATCATCAACCTCTCCGAGGGGAGAGGTTGACCGTCTCCGGACGGGCGAGTGAGGGGTCTTTTCGCGGCGGCGGCGGCAAGGTCCTGTTTAGGGGCCAGCCTCCGCAAAGCCGCCCGGCCGGAGGATCAGTGCTTGCGTAAAATTGAATCCGCGGGCAACAGAATTGAATTGTCATGCACGCCCTGTACGTCCTAAACTGTCCCGCCGTGAACGCCTTCATTGCCAAGAGGTATTTATGAACCCGAAAATTCGACCGGCACTCCGCCGGACTGTGCGCGGACAGTCCATTCCCGTGCTCTTCCTCGTCGCGTTCGTAGTTCTTCTCATCGCCAGCGCTCCCGCGCGCGCGCAGCGAAGAATGCCGCCGACGCCCTACGATTCGCTGTTGCCGCGGCTCGACGCGCTGTCGGCCGTACCGATGCCGGACTGGAAAGCGCACTTTGACGATCTCGCGCACGGCGAAGACCCCTCGCTTGACGATTCCGCCTGGGCAGCGATGCACCTGCACGACCGGTGGGGACACGGGCCGGCGTGGTTCCGTCACTGGGTGGAGATTCCGCAGGCCGTGAGCGGCTACAACCTTCACGACGTGCGCATCCGTTTGGACCTGCGCGCGGGCGGTGAAGGAGCTTCGCAGATTCGAGTCTACTTTAACGGCACGCTGGTGGAGATGACGCTCGACGGAGTTCCCGAGGAACCGATTGTGCTGACCAACAAGGCCGAGCCGGGAACCAAAGTGCTGGTGGCCATCAACATTCCCGCTGCGACGGGCGCGACGTGGCTGGATGGGGCCGACATGCTGGTGGAATATCCCGCGGGCCGGCCTGACCCGGGCTTGATCGCCAACGAGATTCGCTCCGCATACGTGTTGGCCGGCGCAAGCGTCGACGGCAAGGAGCAACGGCTGGCTCAACTGGATTCCGCCGTCAAGGCCATCGACTTCGCCGCGTTGGATCGCAGCGATGGCGCTGCCTTTGAGGCGTCACTGAAATCCGCGCAGGAAAAATTGAATCCGCTGGGCGAGTGGGCGCGGCAATTCACAGTCCGCGCCGTGGGGCAGTCGCACATTGATATGGCCTGGCTGTGGCCGTGGACGGAAACGGTGGAGGTGGTCCGAAACACGTTCAGCTCCGCGCTGCAACTGATGCGGCAGTACCCGGACGTCTACTACTCGCAGTCCACAGCCGCCGCGTTCCAGTGGATGGAAGAGAAATATCCCGCGCTCTTCCAGCAAATACAGCAGCGTGTAAAGGAAGGGCGCTGGGAAATCGTCGGCGGCATGTGGGTGGAACCCGATCTTAACTTGCCCTCCGGCGAGTCGCTGGTGCGGCAAGTGGTGATGGGCAAGCGCTACTTTCAGCAGAAATTCGGCGTTGACGTGAAAATCGGATGGAACCCCGATTCCTTCGGTTTCTCCTGGCAACTGCCGCAGATCTACAAGCGTTCCGGCATCGACTTCTTTACGACGCAGAAGATGGCATCCAATGAAGTCACCCAGTTTCCTTACAAGCTGTTCTGGTGGGAATCGCCCGATGGCAGCCGGGTTCTCTCCTATTTCCCGCAGGGCTTGGGAGACCACTTTGATCCGTGGCGAGTTTCCTACAACGTGGCCGACATCCATCAGCGTACCGGCCTGGATAACGTCATGGTCTTCTACGGCGTCGGCGACCATGGCGGCGGACCCACGCGCAATGTACTGGACAGCGTTTTGCGTTGGCAGAAGGGGCCGAACATCTTCCCGCCGGTCACGTTCAGCACCGCGCAGACGTTTTTTGACGGCGTCATCAAAGACCAAGACCACCTGAAGATTCCCGTGTGGAAGAATGAACTTTACTTCCAGCACCACCGCGGGGTCCAAACCACGCAGGCGGAAACCAAGAAGCGCATGCGGCGCAGCGAAGACCTGCTGATGAACGCGGAAAAGTTCGCTTCCCTCGCCACGCTCGATCACCAGGCTTATCCTCAAGAGGAGTTTCAGAGCGATTGGGAAAAGGTCCTATTCAACCAATTTCACGACATCCTTCCGGGCTCGGGCATCGCCATCAACTACGTGGACGCGGCCCGCGCCTTGCATGAGGTTCAACTCTCCGGCAACAAGATCCTCTCCGGCTCGCTGGATACGATTGCGGCGCGGATCAATACCCAGGGAGCCGGCCTACCCGTGGTCCTCTTCAATCCGCTTTCCTGGAGCCGCACGGATTCGGCGGTGATCAAGGTCCAGCTTCCCTCTGCCGCCGCGGGTGTGGTGGTTCGGGATTCGAACGGCGCCACACTGCCATCAGCAGTCGTCTCGCAAGACGCGGCAACCCACACGGTGAAGGTCCGCGTACTGGCCAGGTCCGTGCCCGCCATGGGGTATAGCGTGCTTCACGTGGTGCCGGTACCCAAGCCGGCCATGGCCACGACCGACCTCAAGGCCAGCGCCGACAGTCATGGAAAATGAGTTCATCCGCATCAAAGTCGATTCCCACACCGGCTGCATTACCAGCATGATCAACAAGCAGGACGGGCGCGAGATCCTGGCGCCCGGCGCGTGCGGCAATTTGCTGCAAACCTTCGTTGACAAGCCCAAGTGCTGCGACGCGTGGAACATCGACCCTGATTTCGAAGACCACATGTGGAACCTGACGGACGCGGAGGAAGTGAAACTGGTCGAAAACACCCCGCTGCGTGCCGTCATTCGCGTGAAAAAGAAGTTCCAAAGCTCGTCGTTCGTTCAGAACATCACGATGTACCCCGTCATCCCGCGCGTGGATGTAAAGATGCAGGTCGACTGGCACGAACAGCACATCCTGCTGAAGGTAGCGTTCCCGGTGAGCGTGGAAAGCAAGTTCGCCACTTACGAAATTCCCTACGGGAACATCGAGCGCCCGACGACTCGCAACACGCCGGAAGAGCGGGCGATGTTTGAGGTGCCGGCGCAACAATGGGGCGATCTCTCCGACGACCAGCACGGCCTGAGCATTCTGAACGATTGCAAGTATGGCTACGACGCCAAGGGCAACGTGATTCGCCTTTCGCTGCTGCGCTCGCCCACGTCGCCTGATCCCAACACGGACCAGGGCTTCCACGAATTCACTTACTCCCTGTATCCCCACAAGGGCGATTGGAAAGCCGGCGAGACCGAGCGCCGCGCTTACGAGCTGAATTTCCCCTTGATCCCCGTTAACGTCATGCCGCACACCGGAGTTTTGCCCGCGTCGCAATCGCTGGTGCAGATCGAACCCGGCAACGTGATTCTGACCGCGGTGAAAAAAGCTTACGACAGCGACGCATTGGTGTTCCGCTTCTTCGAGTTCGAAGGGAAGACCAGCCAGGTACGGTTGCGCCTTCCCCAAGCCGCAGCCAAAGCCGTGCAGACGAATTTGATGGAGAAACAGGACGCCGCCCTTCCGCTGAGTCAAGATGGGAAAGAGGTGAGCTTGACTGTTCACCCTTATGAAGTCGTGACCGTCAAAGCGGATTTCGGCAGCGACGGAAATCCCCAGGGCGGGAAGCCTGCGGGGCGGTGACCTGGCTGGAATACATCTGATTGCTGCTGACGATGACAGGCACCGTCGCCTCGTCGGCGATATGGTCGCGCGGGAGTTTCTTGCGCCGAGGGCAGCGAGCGATCTGGTGGAGGCGGGGGGAGTCGAACCCCCGTCCGAAGAGACTTACGGTTAGGAGCCTACATGTTTATCCCAGTTCGCTTCTAGCTTTCGCCCGCGGCCCTAAGGAACGGGCAATAACGAACCGCCAGCTAGCCTCATTACCCGGTGAAGGGCTCTCGCTCAGAATCCCGAGGCGACTGATCCCAAGCAATCCCGCCAAGCGACGCTTCACATCCCTCATGCGGGCCTGAAGGAGGAAACGGCTACCTAATTAATTAGGCAGCGTAGGCATACTGCGTGTTGGCAGTTGTCTTTGTCCCACGCCGATCACGGGTGGTGTGGACCCCCGACATGCCTCCTAAGCGCAAGGGCTCCCGTCGAAACCGGTACGCCCCCACTCTTTCTAGGTTACGACTGCAGGTGACAGGTGTCAAATCGGGTTCCGCCTCGTGGGAAGGTGGCACCGGTCAGAAGGCAATGGGCAGAGAGCGGAAGTCAGCCTGAAAAGAGCAGCCCGTCAAAATTTTTCTTGACAAAAAAGTTAAAGCCTACTACATATTGTGGTAATGTAGTGTTTAGCCACAAATTATGTGGTTATGCGTTGCAGGCCCCAAGAATTCTAAAAAGGAGGGGAAATATGGCAGCCAAGAAGGCAAAGAAAAAGAAGAAGTAAGTCTTGATCGTGAAAAGAAGTTTCCTCCTTTCCCCAGGCCCGCTCCCCCAAGCGGGCCTTTTTGTTCGCATGTGCGGATTGACCTCTAAGTAAAACTGATCTTCACGTCTTCGCGATCGGCCTCGGAGGCCTGGAAGAGCGCGTGGGGCTGGAGTCCCATGAACCCGGCCACAAAGTTGTTAGGGATTTGGGCAATACGGGTGTTGAACACGTTCACGTCGGCGTTGAAGCGAGTGCGCTGGGCGGCGATCTTCTCCTCGAGGTCCGTGATGCGGCCTTGCAGTTGCATGAAGTTAGCGTCGGCCTTCAGGTCCGGGTAGTTCTCCGCCACCGCGAACAGCGTCTTCAGGGCGCCGCTGACCATGCCATCCGCCTGCGTCTTTTCGGCGGGAGTGGTGGCGCGCATGTAGGCCGTGCGCGCGTCGGTGACCGCCTGCAGAGTTTTCTGTTCGTATTGCATGTAACCCTTGCAGGTGTTGACCAGCTTCGGCAATTCGTCGTGGCGTTGCTTCAGGATCACATCTATGTCGGCGAAAGAGCGGTCAATGGAGTTCTTCAACGCCACCAGGTTGTTGTGGATGCCCACGAGATAAACTACCAACCCAATGACCACAATGACCAGGAACAGAAAAATCGCGATCAGCACAATGGCAATGACCATAGCCAAATCCTTTCCTCATTGGTGATTGGTGATTGGTGACTGGTGATTGATGACGGTCACGTTTCACCTTGTCGAGAATGGCTCCCGGTAATTCAATCGCAAATCACCAATCCCCAATCACAAATCACTAATCACCAATCCCCCAATCACCAACGTCTACGTCATTTTCACATCGACGTCCTGGCGATCTTCCTCCGTCACTTTGAACAGGTCGCGGCGTTGCAGGTGCATCATGCCGGCGATGAAGACGTCAGGCACCTGTTGGATGCGGATGTTATAGGTATTGACGTCGTCGTTGAAGAACTCGCGGCGGTCGGCGATCTTTTCCTCCAGCTCGGAGATGCGCTTCTGGAGCTGCATGAAGTTGTTGTTCGCTTTCAGATCGGGGTAGTTTTCCGAAACCGCGAACAGGCTCTTCAGCGCGCCGGTGATCATGTTGTCGGCCTGGGCCTTCTCCGCCACCGAGCCGGCTTTCATGAATGCCGTGCGGGCCTCGGTGATGAGTTGAAAGGTCTTCTGCTCATACTGCATATAGCCCTTGCAGGTCTCGATCAGCTTGGGCAGTTCGTCGTGCCGCTGCTTCAGCAGGACGTCGATATTCGCCCAGGCCTTGTCGATATCGTTCTTGAGCCGCACCAGGCTGTTGTAAATCGTGATGAAGTAAGCGAAGACTCCCACCACCACCAGGATCACAACCAGTCCCACCAGAATTCCGATACCCACCATTTGGTTTCTCCTTTAGCGTCAGAACAACCATCCGTGCTTGGCCAGAAAGATTGCCAGGCAGGCCACGGCCAGAGCCGCGCCGCCGAAAATGTACTGAGCCGCGCGGTTGCGCAGCGTTCGCCGGATTTCCGTTTCACTTCGCCAGGTAATCAGAAAGGTCGGCTCGTTGGTTCCCTTCATGATCATGTTGCGGTCGTTCTCGTCCTGAGGGCTGGGATTCTCGACGCAGGTTCCAGTGATATCGTACCAGTGTTCAGGGATCACCAGAGATTCAGTCAGCCGGTAGCGAGCGCCGGAGCCGGATCCGAAAATGCCTGAGCCTTTGTGCCGCGTCACCGCCGACGACGCGTAAGAAAACAGGTCAGCATTGGGCCTTGCGGTCGTGGTGGAACCCCGCATGCCGGAAAGGAGCCCGCCCCCCCCAGAACCGAGGCCTGATCTGGTTTCGACCCGGCCGCACTGGATCAAGTCGAATTCCGCCTGGTGCGCGTCCACCAGGACTTTGCCGCTTTTGTCCGTAACATAGAACTTCGGCCCGTCCGCATCGGTGGCCACATGCGACCAGTGGCCGCCGTTCTTGTCAGTGACCCAGTGCTCGATATCCACCTTGTAGAAGTAGCAGGGGGTTTGGGTAACCGGGCTGGGAATGGGCGGCGTGCCCGTAGCTTTGCCGTGGATATCCACCAACCCCATGGCGACACTGCGAATCGGAATTTCGGGCGTGTCCATGAGTACGCGGTACTCGCGAAAAACCCTGAAGCCTTTGAAAAAGTAGTAGAGGCCGGCGCCGAACCCCACCGTCAGCCAGACATCTATTTTCGTCGAAGCGTTCGATGACATAGGGTGACCTGGATTTTTCGACATCCTACTTGACATGTCGGGAAAACGCAAGCACGACTCTCTGCTTCATGACGGTCTACCCAAGGAGGCGTCTCTCCAGTATGATGTGGAATTGCAAGTGCGGATCAAGCCATGCAGTCCTTTCGGATCTTGGAACACACCGCGGACGTCGGCTTTGAGGCCTGGGGAGCGACGCGGGAAGAGGCTTTTGCCAACGCGGCGCGCGCCTTGACCAGCCTGATCGTTGATTTGGAGGCCATCAATCCCCGCGAGCAAGTGGCCGTGAAAATCCAAGGCCCTGATCCCGCCAGCGTGCTCGTCAACTGGTTGAGCGAGCTCTTATACCTGCACGACGCCGACGCATGGCTCTTCCGCGAGTTTGAGATACAAAACCTACAGGACGACTCCCTGAGCGCCCTGGCGCGCGGTGAGAAATTCGACCGTTCGCGCCACCAGGCGAAGCTGATGGTCAAGGCCATTACCTACCACCAACTGGCGCTGGAAGAATCCCCGCAGGGATGGCGAGCGCAAGTCTATGTGGATATTTAGAACTCGCTACCGATGGCTGGCTCTCGGTTTGGCGTCGCTTCTGGCGGCATGGGGATTGATGTGCCCTACTCGCGTGCGGTGTGACCTTTTGGGGCTCTACACGGTTCAGGAGGTCAAACCCAAGGTTTTCGCGTGGATTCCTGACGATGTGATCGACCAGGAATGCGACCCGCTCTTTACGCGGCCGGCGACGGCGGGATTCATTGTGACTCCCGAGGGCGTGGTGGTGGTCGACACGTCCAACAGCCCCTTCCACGCTCGCGACCTGCTGTTCGAAATTCGCAAGCGCACTGACGTGCCGGTGCGCTACGTCATCAACACCAGTTCCGCCGGCGATCACAGCCTGGGCAATGAGGTCTTTGTGGATGAGCAAGCCACACTGATCTGTACGAAGGCCGCGCAGGAGGAAATGGTCGAGTACCGCGACGACGTGGCGGCCCGCATGCGGGGCGAGCAGGGGTGGAAGCTGCAAGCGCGCATGCGGGGATTCCATGTCACGCCCTGCGACGAGACTTTTGATGGAAGCATGACGCTCAACATCGGCGGCCAGGAGATTCGCATCTCCAGCCTGTTGCACAGCGGTCCTTCACCCGAGGATGCGGTGGTGTACCTGCCTTCCGCGAAGACGCTCTTTCTGGGCGAGCTCTTCGACAACCAGTACTTCCCGCGCGTGGGCTCACGCAACATTCACGAGTGGATTGAGGTCTTGCGCCAGGTGGAGAGTTGGGACGTTGACACGTATGTTCCCGGCCACGGCGCTCCCGGCACCAAGAAGGACGTGGCCGATTTCCGCCGGTTTCTGGAATGGCTGGTCGCGCAGGTGGACATGCACCTGAAGCAAGGGCAGACTCCGGAGCAGGTGGCAAAGACCCTGTGGCTCCCGCGCACCTACAAGTGGCACGCCCCCGACCTCGCCCAGGATACCGTCACGGATGTGTGCCGGCAGCTAGCTCCGCAACACGAGGCCCCCGCGCCTTCCCAACCCGGCGGCCACTAGGCAGGAGAGCGCGTCAGGCATCGTTAAGAACCGCGGACCAAGCTGAAGTGCGCTGCGTTCGCGCCACTCGGCTTGAAGGTGACTGGACGGTAAACGAAGACGACCGAGCCGGGCGTGGAGGCGGGAGCGTAGGGCCTGTGAGCCTCGCGGTGCGCCAGTTTCGGCATGCCGTTCTCCGATTCATCTTGAACTTGAATCGGCCATCTTGAATTGTCCTGACCGATTCATCTTGAATCTTGAATCTGCCATCAGTAGTGTCCCAATGTTAATTGGGAATTTTCCGTAAGTACAAGCAAGGTAGCGCAGAGTCTCGCGTTTCGGAGACTCTGCGGTTCTTGTCCGCCGTGTTCGGGGGTTTTCGTATTCTCGTTCGCGGTGTCCGTTCGACGAAACCAAGCGTCGCAGACGTCAATGCCCGCACATTATCCCCCCGGCATCCGTACCACCATACGAAAAGCCGCAGAGTCTCTGAACGGCGAGACTCTGCGCTACGCCTGCTAGCTATCGCCAATGTCCCTTCTTCTACTGCCATCCCTGCGCCGGGCCGGCGGAGCCCGCGCCGGCGGTTTTAATGCACACAGTAAGACGGTAAGACGGTTGTGCGCTCATTGACCGTTTGCGCCAGCGCCGAGGAGGAGCTGCTGGGGTTGTTGTTGCCGTCGCCGCTGTAAGTGGCGAAAACGTGATGGAGTTCGCTCCCAGCGCCAGAGCGGGGTAGCGCAGAGTCTCGCCTTTCAGAGACTCTGCGGCTATTTCCTCCGTCCCACGTTCTGCGAGATTTCAAACTTCGATTCGTTCCAAAAAAGCCGGCATTATTCCAACAATCTTCAATCGTGCGCCCAGGGTCGGCGGGTAGGGCAATCCGATCCACCGGGAGGCGGACTCCAACCGCCCCCGCCGGAGCTTGCAGACGTTCCCGTGTAGTCGTGCACGCTCGGACCACTTCCAATCTTCCGGGCGTTGCACCAGCCCCGCCTTCACCGGGTTGAGATGAATGTATTCCACCTTCTCGTGAGACTCCCTCACCGTGCGCACGGCGCGATCGAAAAAACGGCCCTGCAGAAGCATGCCGCGTTCCCCCCGCCAGCGATTGATGCGCAACGTCGCGCCTACCTTGATCGATTCCAGGACACGCGAGATGGTCAAGGGAAAAGGCGGATAAATGATGGCATGCCAGTGATCGGGCAGAAACACCCACGCCGTCAGCAGGAATCCATGCTCCTCGCGGCGTTCCCGTATCACCCGCGCGAGAATCCCAAACTCGTGTTCGCTCACGTGGGCCTGATTCGGAAGTACCCGGCAGCTCAAAAAGAAGAACCGATCGGACAAAACCAACCGCCGCAGCCGTGACATGCCCGCGGATTATAACGCCGTCGCGCGCGTCGCGGAACGAAAAGCAGAAAAGCCGCAGAGTCTCTGAACGGCGAGACTCTGCGCTACCCTGCTACCCCGCTACCCGCTCACGTGAGAGTAGACTGGGCCAAAGTAAGCGGCTCTTGTCCGCGTGTTCCAGGGTTTTCGTATTCTCGTTCGCGGGTCCGTTCGACAAAACCAAGCGTCGCAGACGTCAATGCCCGCCCATTATGCCCCCGGTATCCGTGCCACGATACGAAAAGCCGCAGAGTCTCTGAACAGCCGAGACTCTGCGCTACACCGCTTTGCCGTATGAGGACGAGGACTGGCTGCCAGTCCCCGTCCCCCCGCCTTTAGATTCCCATCGCGATGCACAGTGCGGCAGCGTCACCGATGCTCTCGCCGAGTTCGGCGGGAATCACCTGGCACGTTTGCGCCGGCAATTCCAGCGCCTCGCGCTTGATCACGCGGCGGGCGGGTGCAAGCAGCAAATCGCCCAGGCGCATGGCCAGGCCGCCGATCACGATGCGGTCAGGATTCAGCAGGTCAACCAGAATGGCGAGGATTGCTCCCAGCTTTTCGCCGGTCGTCTCGAGAACTTCCAGCGCGACCTTGTCGCCTTGCCGGGCGGCTACGCCGATGTCCTTGGCGGTGATCGGACCGCCCGCTCGATACAACTTGGCCAGGCGGGTGGGCCGCTTCTTCTTCAGGGCCGCCGCCACCGCTTGCTGCGCCACCTGCGCCATGCCGCCACCGCTGGCCCAACCTTCCGCCGAGCCCTTCTTGTTGTGGCCGAGGGGGCCGGTGCGGGTAAGGCGAACGTGCCCCACTTCGCCGGCCAAGTCGTTGGTGCCGCGGTAAAGCCGTCCGTCGGTGATGATCCCGGCGCCCAAGCCCGTACCCATGGTCAGGAACACCATATTCTGGCAGCCCTTGCCGGCTCCGAAGCGATGCTCTGCCACCGCCCCGGCATTGGCATCGTTCTCAATCAGGCACTCCGCTTGAAATTCGTTTTCCAGGATGCTTTTGATCGGCACATCGTCCCAAGTCCAGAGGTTGGGTGGCTTCTGAATAATCCCTTTGATGCGGTCCAGCGGGCCTCCACAGCTTACTCCCATGCGTAGGATTGCGGCGGCATCGGCGCTTTGCTCCGCCAGCAGTTCGCGAATCCCCGATTTGATCAACTCCAGAGCCCTTTCCGGTCCCTGGGCAGGGCGGGTGGCGAACTCCGCGCGCGCAATCACGGTCGGTGGTGTGGCGGAGAGCAGAACGGCCGTCTTCGTGCCCCCGATATCAATTCCTACCAGCAGCTTCTGGTCTGACATATGTACAGGCACTCTCCTATTCCAGACGATTCGATTGAGGTGAAATCACGTACCGTCCCAAGGGCATGGAAGTCGGCCGGTGCAAATGCCGTGTGCCAGCGGGAAGCTTGCAACTATACTTGTAATTTGCCTCGGAGGGAATATGCTCTTGGTTGAGAGATCGAAAAAATAGACCATATAAGTGCTGGAGGATATTCATGACTTTTTCACGCAGAGACCTTTGTCTGTTGATCGGCGCGCTGGCTGCGTCCCCAGGCGTGGCGTTGCCGGACACGCGGCTGACGGGTAAGGCTTATCCTTATGCCGATTTGCCGGTGCATGAAAGCAACGGACATCAATCGCGTCCCATCCTGGCGGGCGAACTGCACAACGGCCAGTACCTGGAGGTTCACGAAACCCGCCTGCCGCCCGGAGGCATGCCGCATCCCCCGCACCACCACGTGCACGAGGAGATGTTCCTGATCCGCGAAGGCACGCTGGAAGTGACCATCAACGGGGAATCCACGCGCCTGGGGCCGGGCTCCCTCGGCTTCGCCGGTTCGAACGAACAACACGGCGTCCGCAACGTCGGAACGACCCCCGCCGAATACTTTGTCGTGGCGATGGGCAAGGACGCTTGAGTCCGCAGATTTCTCAGATTACACAGATTTCAAAGAGTAGGCGGATTTCCTTATCGATCTTCCAACTAGTGGCCTACCGCAGGCCGGCAGAAAATCCAGGAGACGGCAGAGCCCTTCGTCTGACACTTTTCTAATCTGTTAAATCTGCGCCATCTGCGGATCACGACGCCTTCGGCAAATGTGCCAGGGCCTCTTTGATTTTGGCCTCCGGGTATTCGTAATCGAAAAGCTCACCGGCAAAGTATTTCTCGTAGGCGGCCATATCAAAGTGCCCATGGCCGCTGAGGTTGAAGAGGATGGTCTTCTCTTTGCCCTCTTCCTTTGCTTTCAGGGCTTCGTCAATGGCGCAGCAGACGGCGTGGGAAGTTTCCGGCGCCACGATCAGGCCTTCGGCGCGCGCGAACGTCATGGCCGCCTCAAAGCACTTCAACTGCGGGTAGCTGACCGCCTCCACCACGTTCTCGCGATGGAGCAGGCTCACCAGTGGTGACATGCCGTGGTAGCGCAGTCCACCCGCGTGGATGCCGGGCGGAATGAAGTCATGTCCCAGCGTATCCATCTTGAGCAGGGGAGTCATGCCGCTTTTGTCGCCGAAGTCGTAAGCGAATATGCCCTTGGTCATGGTGGGGCACGCGGCCGGCTCCACGGCGATCAGGCGAAGGTCTTTGCCCCCGGCTTTAAGCGGCACAAACGGAAATGCCAGCCCGGCGAAGTTGCTTCCGCCGCCGCAGCAGCCGATGACGATGTCGGGCATGGAGCCGGCCAGTTGCATCTGTGCAATGGCTTCCTGCCCGATCACGGTCTGGTGCAGCAGCACATGGTTCAGTACGCTGCCCAGGGAATAGTTGGTGTCGGTGCGCGTGGCGGCGTCTTCCACCGCTTCGCTGATGGCGATTCCCAGGCTGCCCGGGGTCTCCGGGTCTTCCGCCAGAATCTTCCGGCCGGACTGCGTCAGGTCGCTGGGAGAAGGAACGCACTTCGCGCCCCAGCATTCCATCATGGTGCGGCGATGGGGCTTCTGGTAAAAGCTGCACTTCACCATGTAGACCATGCACTCCATTCCGAACACGTTGCACGCGAGCGAGAGCGCACTGCCCCACTGGCCCGCACCGGTCTCCGTGGTCAGGCGCTTGACGCCGGCAGCTTTGTTGTAATACGCCTGGGCGATGGCCGTGTTGGGCTTGTGGCTTCCGGCGGGTGATACGCCTTCGTTCTTGAAGAAGATCTTCGCCGGGGTTCCCAGCGCCTTCTCCAGGCGTACGGCGCGGTGCAACGGCGTGGGCCGCCACAGTCGCAGGATGTCGAGAACGGGTTCGGGAATGGGAATGTTCTGCGCCGCCGTGACCTCCTGCTCGATCAAGGCCATGGGAAAGATGGCGGCAAGGTCCTGCGGACCGGCCGGCTGCAAAGTTCCCGGATGCAGAGGCGGCGACATGGGCGCCGGCAAGTCGGGAATCACGTTGTACCAGGTTTTGGGAATCTCGCGTTCGGAAAGAAGATAACGATAATCAGGCATGGTCAGTCTCCAAGTGAATTGCGAAGGAAAAAAGCTTCGGGCCAAATCGGACGCGGCAGGATATCACAGATTTAGTTCAAGAATCGCGGCTGCTGGCAGATTCCGCGTTGCGCGCTGGCCATTATCTGCCTTATTTTCAGACACATCTCTAGAAAATGGAGTAACGCCTTTGTTTTCTGCAACATCTCAAGAAGGCTGCGGGCCCTGGTGGGATCTCTTTTCTTTTCAGCAACATCGTCATAAAAAATGCTAACTTCTTTCGATTCTGCAACATCTACAGACATTCCGATTTGTGGGTCTTATTTTTCAATAACATTCCGGCTTCGATCGTCAAAAAGTAACAATCCTTTTTTTGTCTGCCTTAAAATGTGGGCGCAGTCTTGCGTGGTTGCCCTTTCCGCCTCGTGGGCGACTTCCATGTCCCCGGCGAACAGCGGGTGCCGGAGTTGCTCCGGTGCCAGGAACGCGCGGGCCGTGGCCTCCACCGAGCACGGCGGAGCATACAGCAGCGCCAGCAGCAGCCGGCGGCGAAAGGCCGAGCGCGTTCCGAGTTTCAACCGGTTCATCCGTGACTGGGCCTTGCCCCGCTCCGTGCGCGGGCCGGTGGATTTGCGGGCGTTGCGGCGATGGGCTTCGATCCGGGCGGGGGTCATCGTGGGGGACTTGCGGAGGGACATCCCTGCACCTCGCTATACCTACACGCGTGGGTATAACATACTTGCCTACGTCTGTCAAGAGGCAAAAATGTCCGAGGCGAGCGGGTTGGCGCGATCAGGGCGTGACCAAATGCGGCTATGGCAGGGGGATATGCCGACCTGCGCTCCCGAACGCATCGAGCGCGGAGATTTTTCATGAATCCCTAAATTATTTGGGGTATCATGCAATAGCTATGACTCGTAATCCGGCCAAGCGAAACCTATTCGCGATCGCTGAGGATCAGTCTGGCTATTTCACCACCAAGCAAGCCATAGCCGCAGGCTTCGCGGAGAAAACCCACGCGTATCACGTTCGCGCCGGCAACTGGATTCGGGAATACCGGGGCATCTACCGCCTCGCTGCGTTCCCTGCCGTAGAACGACCTGATCTAATGCTTTGGTATCTCTGGTCCCGTGGCCGGGATGACGTTCCCAAGGGTGTGTACAGCCATGAGACCGCCCTAAGCCTTCACGAACTCTCCGACGCGAACCCTTCAAGGCTTCACATGACCGTGCCCGTGACATTTCGTAAGAGTGCCGAAATTCCGAGCGCCCTGGTACTTCATCGATCCAATATCCCCAGCGACGATACGCAAGAAATGTTTGGAGTGCGGTGCACAAAGCCACTCCGTACGATTGTCGATCTGGTGGTTGAAGGAAAGACAGACAAGACCCTCCTACGACAGGCTGTTCAGGAAGCACTCACGCGCGGGCTCATCGCGAGGAACGATCTCCACCGAGTCAACGCGAAACCCGAAGTGCGTCGCGAACTACTTGCGCTCGTGCCCGGAGCCCCACATGGCAGAGCATAGACAGTATCATACGGCACAGGCGTTGCGAACCGCGCTTGAGACAAGGCTGTCAGACATTGCGCGAAGTCAGGGTACGGATATCCAGCGCCTCAGACGACGGGTCGCCTTTGACCGGTTTCTGGCGCGATTGTTCAGCGCAGAGCCCAAGGACCGGTACCCTTGGTTTCTGAAGGGCGGATATGCCATGGAACTACGGATTCGCCGCGCAAGGACAACCAAAGATATCGATCTGACAATTACGGCAAGTGCCGAAGCAGGCGGTGTGGAAGGGTATCAGGAGCGGGTTCGCGGCCTTCTGCAACAGGCATCTTCCATCGATCTCCCGGACGGGTTCACTTTCCTCGTGGGTGAACCGACGCTTGAGCTGAATGCTCCCCCTGAGGGCGGCAGTCGGTATCCGTTGGTCGCGACCATGGCTGGTCGGACGTTCGCGAGGTTTCATGTGGACGTTGGAATCGGTGACCATGCTCTCGATCCCGTTGACCATATCGAGGGTGAAGGTTGGTTTGATTTTGCCGGACTGCCAAGACCGGAGTTCCGAATGATCTCACGTGAGCAGCAGTTCGCGGAGAAGATTCACGCCTATTCGCTGCCGCGCGAGGACCGGGAGAATTCTCGCGTCAAGGATCTCGTCGATTTGCTACTGCTCCTCCAGACAAACATGGAAGCGGACAGGGTGCGCAGGAATCTTCGGATTACGTTTGAGCGACGGCGCACTCATGCAATTCCATCGGCGCTACCAGTTCCACCTCCGTCTTGGAAGACGCGCTTCGAGGTCCTGGCAAAGGAGTGTGGGCTTGATACAGAAATGGACCCGGCGTTTCAGGTGCTCGCGCTATATTTCGCTGGTGTAGTCCGGTAGCGAGACGAAGCGGCGCCTGTATTCAAGCGTGTCCGCGCCGCGCGGGCGACCGCCCCTGGCGCAGATCACTGGTTTTGCGGTCTGCGGGTTTTCCTCGGCTCCTCGTCGGCGAGGCCCCATCGATGGTACAGAAATGCCCTTGGGGAACGCAAGACTTGAGGCGCTGTACTGGCTCCATCGCCGCGCCCGCCCCCTACCCGCGCATTGCCCGAGCCCCTGCGTTCAAGATAGGACACGAGGAGGGGAGCTGAAGGGCGCGCACCTCCTCGCGACGTGCTTCAGTATGGCAGAGTGAAACTCTGCGGCGAACGAGGCGCACAGCTTCACTGTGCGCCAGCCCGCCACCATCCTCAATTCGCACCACCAACGAACCCAACTGTCATCCTGAGGCCGCACTTCAGGGCGAAGGACCCTTTTCATTTGCAGGAAGGAAGCACGGCGCGTCCGCGCCGTATCACGGCACCGCATGCGGCGGTGCACGTGGGTAGAACCAAATACGGGGGTCCTTCGCCTTGAAAAGCGAGGCTGGGTGGGCAACAAGCCCATCCCCACTCAGGATGACAGCGCTACGAGCGTGGATCCACACTGAGGGAGAAACGGATCCAGGAACCGTTTTCCCTCCGCAAAGAGAATCGTTGATCTGGTTATTTTCTGCAACACTCTGTCATGGTGAAAGGGACTTTCCCGAAGCGTGATTCGCGGACGGCGTTTCCGCTTGACAACTGTACACTGTTCCTGTACACTGTACACCATGGCGATGAATCCCTCGATCCGTTTTGATCCGTCCTCCCCGGTTCCGGCGGTGCGCCAGATTGCCGACAGCCTGCGGATTCTTCTGGTGGAGGGCCGGCTTGCCGCCGGCACTCAGCTTCCTTCCGTGCGCCGGTTGGCGATTGACCTGGGAGTCCATTTCAACACGGTGGCGGAAGCCTACCGCCAGATGGCGGCGGAAGGGTGGCTGGACCTGAAGCATGGGCGAGGCGCAGTGGTGCTGCCTCGCGCTCTACCCACCGTCAGGAACGAAACGTGGACGGGGGATTTTCGCAACCGGCTGCGCGGCATGGTGGCGGAGATGCGCTCCCAGGGCGCCTCGGCCACCGGCATCGCAGCCGAATTGCGCGCCATGGCCAAGGTGGTGACACGATCATGAGACTCGTCCTTATCGTCATTAATCTGGTAACCGGAGCACTCGTCTTTGCGATTCCGAACATGATTCGCCGCGAGGTGCTGTTTGCGGTGCCCGTCCCACCCGGCTCTCGCGAAAGTCCCGCAGGCCGTGGTGCCATTGCGAATTTTCGGGCCACGGTTGCAGTGGCGGTACTTGCCGGCGTGTGCGGACTTCTGCTCTCACCGCCCAGGTATCTCAACGCCGTTGCGCTCGCGGCCCCGCTGGTGATGGTGCTTGCCGCTGGGATCGCTTTCTACCATCAGAATCGCCGGCTTGCACCGCAGGCTGTCCAATTCACGCGCCCGCGCGAAGCGGAGCTGAGTGTCGCGCCGGACAATCTGCCTCGATTCGCTTGGCTGGCCGCCGGCCCGTTCGTGATTCTTGCCGCCGCGGCACGGTTTCTCTACGTCAATTGGAGCCGGATCCCGGCGCGCTTTCCCGTGCATTGGGGCGCCAACGGCCGGCCGAATCGCTGGGTGGAACGTTCGACCAAAAGCGTATACGGCCTTCTGTTCTTCGGAGCTGAGATTTGCGCGTTCTTTTTGATCATGACACTGGCCTGCTGGTTCGGCGCACGGCGGTCGCGGTTCCGCGTCTCCGTCATGACCGTCATGATCGCTGCCGAGTATGTCCTGGGGCTTTTGTTCACCCTGATCGCACTTCAGCCCGTGCTTGGTATTCCAGTCACGCTCATTGCGTTCGCGTCCACGTCAATGCTCGTTACTCTCGTCATTGTGGCGGCCAGGAAGATGAGCAACCTCGGAGAACCCATGGACCCGACGCCCAATGAGTGTTGGAAGGGTGCGATCTTCTATTACAACCCGGATGACGCCGCGCTCTTCGTGGAAAAACGTGACGGGTGGGGATATACGTTCAATTTCGCCAACCGCTGGTCCTGGGTGCTGCTGGCAGGATTGGGCGTAGTGATTGCTTCGGTTCCGTACGTCCTGGCGTGAGCGCGGGATCGTGAGCCGGCGCGCGAGCGTGTTCAAGCAGGTTTGGAGGCGGGAGCCGGTTCCGGAGAGAACAGCATCAGCCCTCCGATTTTCACCCCAGGGAAAGCGGGTACGGTTAAAGCTTCATGATCTCGGTGAGGCCGGTGGAGCGGATCAGCCTCATATTCTTCAACAGGGCCTGGGTGAGGGCGGTGCCATCCAGGGGAGGCAATGGCTTATTGCGCTCTTCCATTTTCTTCGCGCGGGCTTCTTTGGCCTGCTTGGACTTTTGCATGATCGCCATTCTCTTGTCATGGTGCCCCTGAAAAATGTCCATCTGCTTGGCCGCGGCGTCCGTCAGTTTCTGCTTGGTGCCTTTCAACATTTCGAGTTGCGCCATCACCTTGGGGTTGGCCTTGGCCACCGACGTCGCCGCCAGGAGGGCACAGAATTTATCAATTTGGCTGAACACTTTCCCCAGTTGGAACGGGTCTTCCTTTTCTTCCGGTTTCTCCGGCGCACTGGCGATAGCAGTAAGCGGAGCCTCGGCGAAGTTCCACATATAGTCGCAGGCAGGACAGCAGACATTCATCCACCGCCTGACGACGCACGCCTTACCGAGACAGCCGATGCTGGTGGCCGGCCGGAGTGGGACCGGCTTGCGGCACTGGGGACAAATAATGGCAGCCGGAATGGGAGTCTGGCAGATTTCGCAGGCCGCCGCCTCCGGCCGGCGCGGAGCGATGGCAATCAACGTCTGACCCGTGATCTCGGAACTGGGGCCGGGCTCCCAAAGCCGCAAAAGCTTTTCATCGGAGAGGCGGCGTGACGGACCGAAATAGGGATCGTGCAAGGTCACTTCGCGTTCGCTGATATCGACCAGCACGGAATAATGGCCGGCGGCCGCCACATCCGGGTGGAAGCGATGGTTCAAGATGACGCGGATCCCGGCGTCCCGGCAGAGCCGCAAGGTGAACAGCGGGTGGCGCGCCCGGATGGCCACGGCGTCAAAGCCGCGACTCAGAGCGTCGGCTACCATCAGGTGGGTGGTGGAAGCAAGGCTGCCAAAGCGGTTGACCTTGGCGATCTTCTCCCAGATCTCGCTCTGCGGAACTTCTTTCCCCAGCGACCGGTACACCATGCTCAGGCAGGCGGCGCCGCACATCCGGTTGTTTTCCGTCTGGGACTGGCTCTCATACGGAATGTTGTAAGCCGTGCCGGGCTGCTGTTCACTCATCTTTCCCTCTCCTTTTGTTCCGGCGGTCATTCACCGATCAAAACGTCAGGACTACCTTCCACGATCTCCCCACCGTGGTCGGTGGTATCGCCCATGCGCGCCGCCGGACGGCCCTCGAGCAGCACCGTCATCGAGCCCAAAATGATGGTGGAGGGTGGCCCGACGCACGTGCACGTATCGCCCATGACCGAGGCGGGCAAGCCGTCGATCAGCACGGTGGGGGCGCCGGGCCCAATAATCGGCCCGCCCACGTGTGGCACAGGCGGCACCGCCGGGGTTTCCATGGGGCATTCGGTCATGTTCGCTAAACAAGCAGCCGGTGCTCCCATACTTTTATCCTATCCTCCTTTGAAATAAGGTGTCAGGTACCTGGTGTCAGCCTATAATCCTTAGCGAGAACTGAGGAAAGGGCACATAAAAGTGTAAAGGCTAAAGGTTAAAAATACTCGGCACTGCATTTACCCTTTAGATTTACCCTCTCCAGAACCCAGAACCTGTTAGCGGCCCGATTTCTGACACCTGATACCTGGCACCCGGCACCTTCTTCTCACTCCGTGGGCCAGGGAAAACGACCCCTCAGCACCCCGACCCCCAGGTTGACGAGCACACGTTGGGTGTCGGAGATTTTGGCCGGTTCGGCCTTCACAGAGGCGAGCTTGATGGCATTGGCGATGGCTTTGGCCGGGTTCATGGGGGCACGCCCGCTGACGCCCACCGAACTCGCCGCCAGGGCCAATAATCCCGCGGGCGAAGCCACTCCTGCCGCCTGACCTGGAGCATAGGCCGCCGCTCGGTATTGTTCTGTGGGCCACAACGTCCAGACGGTCGCCGCCTGCAAGGCGTAATAGTCCGGCGGCGAAAGCGTCGTCCCGAAGATATGCTGGAGGCACAGGCAGCCCCACCAGATGCCGGATCGCGGCGGCATGGCATAGGCCATGAATTCGATGGCGGTGACGTACTGCTTGTCCGTCATCAAGGCGCGTAAGAATTGCCCCGGCGTCATACCCTCGCGCAGCAGCGCGCGCGCCTCCTTCTTCAGGTTGAAGCGCGCACAGACTTCGGCGGCGGTCGGCGGACGCACGTCGGCTTGTGGAGTGTTGCTCACAATCAGATCTCCCAACTTTCAAGGGCGGCGCAGTTCTTGTAGCGGCGATCTCCGACCGCCGGCTCAAGCTGATACATTTTCGCCTCCCGCCCTCGAAAATCTCTACTCTCGCCCCCCGTGGTGGCGAGGGCGGTTTCCAGACTGCGGCCAACGCGTAGGGACAAGCCTGGGGCCTGCCCTGGACGACCATACGAGTCGCCCCTACGCCATTCCGTCGCGCTTCAATTGATTTGCACGAGCGGGCCGGTAATCGTGACGCCCTCCGGGGCCAGATCGATTTCGGCCACCCCGTCCGCCACCGAAAGGTTAATGTTCGTCAGGCTGGTGAACGTCAGCGGAGCCTCCCCGGTGTCAATCACAATCCCCGCCGCTGACACCATGATCGTCGGGCTCACGCCCGGGATACCCCCGCACGAGATGGTGACCGTATGCTCCTCGGACACCACAATCTCGACACCCTGGGTGTCCGGATCGTAGGTCGGCGGAATCCTCGACCGGCCCCGACGTGATGCGCACCCCCGCGGTGCCGCGCACGTTCACCAGGCCATCTTCCGGCTCCAGCCCGACAGCCTCCACCGTAACGATGCAGGGGTCAGGCTCCGCCGGAGGAATGGGCGGCTGGCTGACCAATTTCACCTGATTGGCTTCGATCTCGAAGACGCCGTCGGCGTGGGCTAAATGATCGGGAGAAATGCCGCCCCCTGATCCCCCGCCCAGATTCTCTTTTGGTTCGTCCATGGAATCAATTCTCCTCTCGTTTGAATTCTCCGTTTCTCCCGTTGCCGGCGAAACCGGCAACTATAATTGCTTTACTAGGCCCTTCCCCATGCCGGTCTTATCCGCGATCTTTTTCCGAACGTCGGTGTCCAGCTTTTTCGCTTTGACTTTAGCCTGCAAGCGGTCGGCCTTGGCCCTTAAGGCTTTCGCTTTATCCTGTGCCGTTTTAAGTTTTGTCTTAGCCTCGGCAGCTTTAGCGTCCGCCTTGTTTCTTATCTTCGTCCGCCTTGGTTTTAGCCTCGTCCGCCTTGGTCTTATCTTCGTCGGCCTTGGTTTTGGCGTCGTCCGCCTTGGTCTTAGCGTCGTCCGCCTTGGTTTTGGCGTCGTCCGCCTTGGTCTTAGCCTCGTCCGCCTTGGTTTTGGCGTCGTCCGCCTTGGTTTTGGCGTCGTCCGCTTTGGTCTTAGCCTCGTCCGCCTTGGTCTTAGCCTCCGCCTTGGTTTTGGCGTCGTCCGCCTTGGTGTTGGCACGTTCGCGAGCAGCCTTGGCATCCTCTACATCTTTTGGATCTTTCGTTTCCTTGGCCTTCTGCTCCTTAACCTTGGCCTCAGCGTCCGCTTTGTCCGCTTCGGTCTTCGCGTCGTCGGCCTTGGTCTTCGCGTCGTCGGCCTTGGTTTTAGCGTCGTCGGCCTTGGTTTTCGCGTCGTCGGCCTTGGTCTTCGCGTCGTCGGCCTTGGTTTTGGCGTCGTCGGCCTTGGTCTTCGCGTCATCGGCCTTGGTCTTCGCGTCGTCGGCCTTGGTCTTCGCGTCATCGGCCTTGGTCTTCGCGTCGTCGGCCTTGGTTTTGGCGTCGTCGGCTGTCGTCTTCGCCGTCTTGGCTTCCGATTCCGCGTCGTCGGATTCCTTCTGGGCAGCGGGGACGTCCTTCGCCGCCGTCGTGGCATCCGCGTCCGCAGCGGTGGCTTCCGCCGCCGGCGCCGGCACCGATAAAACCTGCCCGTCCGCGGCCAAGACTTGAACCTGCTGGGCCGCGGAGTAAACTCCCCCGGCGATCACAATGGCCGTCTGGAGTGCCGTGGCAACTCCCTGACAGGTGCCCACCAGCGTGGTGATGGGTTGGTCGTCCTGAGAGTTCGCGACGCTGTTTCCCGACGAATCCTGCTGCACTTGCTGATAGGCGGAATAGAACATAGCCCAGAGTCCGGCGAGAATCATCAGCGCCACCACCAGTACGTCAATGACCACGCACTGGGACATTTGTGCGGTGAAATTCAAGGCGTTGGCGCCCTGGTCCTCGGGAGTCAGGGTGATGGTGGACTGCTGTCCCCACGAAAAAGATGTGTTATCGCCGATGGTGAAACTATTGTTGCCGCCGGTGGCGGAAAGAATGCTGCCAAAAATAAGCCCCGCCGCCCCCCCCGCCATGCCGGGGAAAAAATTTAAAACCGCCAATGGGTCGATGAAGAGTGTGGTGTTCCCGCCGAGGTACAAACTATAATTCGTTCCCACGACCATCGAAAGTTCCTCGCCGTATACCGCCTGGGCATACTGCCCGCCATATTGCTGGGAGGGGTTATAGATCATCGTGTTGCCGTTGGACCAAGGCCCGCTGGGTGCGGCGATGCCGTTGCCGCTCAGAGACACGGTATACTGGTTTCCAGCGGAGTCCGTGACGGTCAGGGTGTCGCTGCTCGACCCTGCGGAGGTGGGGTTATAGGTCACGTTGATGGTGCAACTGCTGCCGGCCGCCACAGAGCTCCCGCAAGTATTGGTTTGAGCAAATCCCGTCCCCGGCGTCACCGTAACGGTGAAGTTACTCAAAGTGGCGTTCCCGGTATTCGTCAGGGTTACGGTCTGCGCGTCACTCTCCGTGTTGACGTCCTGGTCGCTAAACGTCAAGCTGGACGGCGAAAGGGAAACATTGGAACCACCTTGGATTCCGGTGCCGCTCAGAGACACGGTATACTGATTGTTAGCGGAGTCCGTCAGCGTCAAAGTGCCGGTGAGGGCCCCTACGGCACTCGGGGTGAAGGTCACGGTGATTGTGCAAGTGCCGCCGGGGGGCAAGGTGCCGTCGTAATCGTTGGTTTGGGCAAAGTCGGTCGAGTCCGACAGGGCAAAGCTGGTGATACTCAAATTGCTGGACCCGTTGTTCGTAAAGGTAACGGTCTGCGTCCCACTTGTTGACCCGACATTTTGATTGCCAAAGGACAAACTGGTCGGTGAGACGCTGCCCGCGGGGGGACCGCCACCCGTGCCGCCACCGCTTGCTGAGGTGCTGCCAGGGCCGCCGCCGCTGCCGCTGCCCAGCGGATTCCAGCCGCCCACCGTGAATACGGCGGAGCCGCTCACCCGCTCGCCTTTGTTCCCTCCGCCGTGGAACTGCTTGTCGCCCTCCGAATTCAGGCTCATGTTGTTCTCGGAGTGAATCGCCAGGTGCTCGGTGCCGTTTGTATCGTTGAAGACAATGCCATTGAAGTTTTTGCCTGAAGTGCCGCTGATGCTGGCCGAGCGGACACCGCCCAGTGCGCTATTCGCCGGCAGGGCGTAGGGGGGCATGTTGGACGCGTTATAAACACTGCCGACGATCAGGGGTTTATCGGGGTCGCCATCCTCGAAGGCCACCACCACTTCGTGAGTGGTACGAGGCCAAAAGAACGCGCCCCACCCGCTGCCTGCCCAAATCTGCCCCACCCGTAGCCAGCACGAGCTGTTACTATCCATCTGCCCCTGGCGGTCCCAATGAAACTGCACTTTGACGCGCCCGTACTCGTCACAGTACACGCTCTGGCCGGAGGAAGTATCGCCGGTCGGCCCGGTGACCGTGGCAGTCTGGGGGCCCGCGATCACCGGCTTCGACGTCACCCGGCGCGGGCGGTAGGTGAGGCCGGTGGGCATGCAGGCGAAGCGGTTGTCGTAGCTGAACGCCTCCTGCTCCGCCGGTCGGTATCCGGACAGGGTGGCGTGGTGTTCCACGCGCGTCAGCAGGTAATCGCCATCGCCGTTGAAATGTCCCTCGAGCGTGAATATGTATCCCGCCGAGAGATTGCCGCAATCGCTAGTGCCGGTGATCTCCAGACTTTGGCATTCCTCCTCCTCCATCCGTACCCCCACGATGCGGCTGCGGTCATTGAATATCTGGGTGAATCCTTGCGCGAAGGAATTGCCCTGACTGCTAACGGCGTCATAGCGCTTGGCGTAGCCGCCGGGGTAATCGTAGATTTCCGCTTGCGTGCCGGCCAGATTCAGTTGGTGGGTCACCGTGCCCACTTGGACTTGGTCGAGGATCGGATTGCTTTCCAGCAGATTTCCGGTGGGCATCTCGAAGCTATAGTCCGCAACCGTGTACTGGGCGGAACGCAGCTCTTGCGCCTTCTCCCAGGTCCTGATTCGCATGTCCTCCCCAACTCCCCCGTGGCGTGGCTCGTAGAGGAAATTGGACTGCCCGGGAACTTCCGGATAGGAGGTTGGCGCATCCGTCACGATCATCTGGTGGGCGCCGTCCGTGTGATTGAAGTAGTAGTAGATGCCCTCGTCCTCCATCAGTCGGCTGGCAAAGTCAAAGTCCGATTCGCGGTACTGGACGCAGTAATTGCGCGCGTAATAGGTTGCCGACAGCTCCAGGGTAAAGTCGAAGTCGGCAAGCACCTCATTCAAAATGTCAGGGACCGACATGTTCTGGAAAATGCGCGATTGGACCGTCTTCGTAAGCAGCCAGGGCTCCGGCACCACCTCGGCGCGGTAAACGGTGAAAAGGTCGTCGCTGGCGCCCTGAATGAACCGACTCACGATGCCGTTGAAATAACGAGTATCCTCGTTCGGCAGCAGCATCTGAACAGTCACGCTTTGACCAATGATATTTTCAAATTTGATGTCGGTATTGACGTCGGCCAGCATTTCCAGTTCAAAACGGAAGAGCCGGGAGATGGATTCCTGCCCCCGGAAGCCCACCAACAGCAACTGGTCCGTTCCCAGTGGCGTGGTGATCTGAAGTGGACGACCCGCCTGAGAGTAGCTCGGCATGAGATTGATTTCCTTTGTTGGAGTGCTCGGCCCTGTTTAGCTGAAGAAACGGATTGAATTTACTATGCGTTCCTGTCGCTGTCAATTCTTGTTTTGGACACCGGTGATGTCAAGCTGCTTGCGTAAAAAGCAGGAGGGTGCGGTTTTCCCATTCCCGATTCTCATTGAGGCCGTTGATGATGCATAGATGATCCGGTCGACGCTGGCCACGTTGACGAAGCAGACCATGGGTCGGGTGCGGCGGCGGACCTCCACGAAACAGCGCTCGATGACATTGGTGGTGCGGAGTTTTCGCCAAAGGTGTTTGGGGAACAGGATCAGCCTTCCCATTTTCACCCCAGGGAAAGCGGGTACGGCTAAAGTTTCATGATCTCGGTGAGTCCGGTGGAGCGGATCAATCCCATATTTTTCAGCAGCGCCATGCCGAGAGCGTTGCCATCCAGGGAAGGCAACGGCTTGTTCATCTCCTCCAACTTCCGGCGCTTGGCTTCCTTCGCTAGCTTTCCCTTTTGTATCAGCGCGGTCCTCTTATCAAGGTGCTCCTGAACCGTGGCCGTTTGTTTGTCCGCCGCCTCGGTCAGCTTCTGCTTGCTCGCCTTCATCAATTCGATCTGCTTCATCACGATCGGGTTTTTGGCGGCCACCGGCAGAGCCACAATGGCGGCACAGAATTGATCCAGCTTGGCGAACAGTTTCTCCAGTTGGAACGGGTCCTTGGCTTTTTCCGGTTTCTCCGTCGCACTCTTGGCGACAGCCGGCGGAGCCTCGGCAAAGTTCCACATATAGTCGCAGGCAGGACAGCAGACATTCATCCACCGCCGCACGACGCACGCCTGGCCGATGCAACCGATGCTGGTGGCCGGCCGCAGACTGACTGGCTTGCGGCACCGGGGACAAATAATCGCCGCCGGAACGGGTGTCCGGCAGATCTCGCAGGCCGCCGTCTCCGGCCGGCGCGGAGCAATGGCAATCAGCGTCTCGCCCACGATCTCGGAACTGGGGCCGGGCTCCCAAAGCCGCAAAAGTTTCTCATGGGCAAGGCGGCGTGAGGGGCCAAAATAGGGATCGTGCAAGGTCACTTCGCGTTCGCCGATATCGACCAGCACGGAATAATGGCCGGCGGCCGGCACATCCGGGTGGAAGCGGTGGTTCAAAATGACGCGGATCCCGGCGTCCCGGCATTGCCGCAAAGCGAACAGCGGGTGGCGCGCCCGAATGGCCACGGCGTCAAAGCCGCGGCTCAGAGCGTCGGCTACCATCAGGTGGGTGGTGGAAGCGAGGCTGCCAAAGCGGTTGACCTTGGCGATCTTCTCCCAGATCTCGTTCTGCGGAACGTCTTTCCCCAGCGACCGGTACACCATGCTCAGGCAGGCGGCGCCGCACATCCGGTTGTTTTCCGTCTGGGACTGGCTCTCATACGGAATGTTGTAAGCCGTGCCGGGCTGCGCTTCAGCCATCTCTTCCTCTCCTTTTATCCGGGCGGTCACTCACCGATCAAGACGTCAGGACTACCTTCCAATCAAGCCGTTTCACCGCAGAGCAGCGTAGCGCTGTTTTGTGGGTCCGCGGCTTTTCCTTACCCGCAGGAGACGAGCCGCGGACCTACAAAACAGGTTCGCGCTACCCCGGCTCCGTCACTTTTTTACCCTTTACACATCACCCTTTAACCTTTTCTCACGCCTCCGGCCAGCGAAACCGGCCGTCCGCCACGCCCATTCCCAGCTCCACGTACTGGCGCTGGATCTCAATGATTTTGGCCGGGTCGCCCTTTGCGGCGGCGAGCTTGATGGCATTGGCCACCGCCTTGGCCGGGGACAAGGGAACCCGGCCGGTGGCGCCCGACATGGTCACCGCTGTCGCCAGACTTCCCGCCGCCGAACGCATTCCGGCGAGGTAGGCCGACGCCTGGGCCGCGGCCCGATAAGGTTCAGTAGGCCACACCACCCAGACGGTCGCGGCCTGCAAAGCTTCCCGGTCCGACGGCGTCAAACTCGCGCCGCAGGCGTGTTGCAGGCACAGGCAGCCCCACCAAATTCCGGTGCGCGGCGGCAGTGCATAGGCCAGGAATTCGATGGCGTTGATGTACTGGCCATTCTCCATCAACGCGGCGATGAATTCCGCGGGCATCATCCCGTGGCGCATCACCGCCCACGCCTCCTTTTTCACCTTGTAGCGCGCGCATATAGCGGCGGCGGTCGGCGGTTGCGCCCCTGCCTGTGGTCCATTGCTCACGATCGGTTCTCCCTAGGTTCAGTCATGGTGTGAAGCACTTTGAGTGCGGTAGTAGCAGCTACCGCCTCCCGCCTTCGGTTCGTTCGGCAAAGGTGAAAGGTGCGGAGGATGAAAGGCGGTAGCTGCTGCTACCGCACTCCAACTGCCTTCGGCACAGTACCGGCGTTCTGCGGCCGCCAAATTGTACCGTCGATCTCCGATCGACGGCGGCGGTCGGAGACCGCCGCTACAGCGAACTGCCGCCACAGCCGGCCGCACGACTCCCCAGCTTCAATTAATTTCCACCAGCACACCCGTAATCGTGATGCCCTCGGGAGTGATGCTAATGGATGCCGCCCCACCCGCCACCGCCAGGGTGATCTCAGTCAAACTCTCGATCAGGATCTGGCCCTCCGCCGTGATGGTCAACTCCGCGCCGCCGGAGGACAGGGTAATCCCCTCCTCCGACATCTCGACGATCTGGTCGGTCGGCAGCAAGCCGCGCTGGATGGTGACCATCTGCTCCTCGGACACCATAATCTCGACGCCTTGGGTAGCTGGCGAATACGTCGGCGGATCCTCCAGCGGCCCCGCCGTGATGCGAACCCCCGCGGTGCCGCGCACGTTTACCAGGCCATCTTCCGGCTCCAGTCCGGCGGCGAGCACGGTAACGACGCAGGGCTCAGGCACCGCCGGAGGAATGGGCGGCTGGCTGAGCAAATCGATCTGATTCGCCTCGATCTGGTATGTCCCGGTGGCCGAGGCTGAATGGTCGGGATTAAGGCCGCCCCCTGATCCCCCACCGAGATTCGCTTTTTGTCCTTCCATGGGCTGAATTCTCCTTTAATCAGGCGGCCGCGATGACAAACGGCTTCGCCTATAGAACAATAGTGCGCAGCGCGCCTTGGGCTGTGGCAGCTTGTGGCCGCCATTTACTGACTACTTTGCTCCTACCGGTCCCTAATCGAAATCCTCTGACAAATTGCCTGAATCCTCACCTCTCTCCTAACCCGCGCGCACACCCACGCTGCCGGCTGAATCCTAACCGCCGTCCCAAGCCGGCGCGCTGGCGGGAGGCGGAACCTAGTCCTTGTTCGGAGGCGAAGGCTGATCCTTCTCCTCGTCCTGAGGCGGACCCTCGCCCTGCGGCGGAGCCTGGTCCTGGGGCGGAGCCTGTCCTGCGGCGGGGCCTGGTCCTGCGGCGGAGCCTGGTCCTGCGGCGGGGCCTGGTCCTGCGGCGGAGCCTGATCCTGCGGCGGGGCCTGGTCCTGCGGCGGGGCCTGGTCCTGCGGCGGAGCCTGATCCTGCGGCGGGGCCTGGTCCTGCGGCGGGGCCTGGTCCTGCGGCGGGGCCTGGTCCTGCGGCGGGGCTTGGTCCTGCGGCGGGGCCTGGTCCTGCGGCGGAGCCTGATCCTGCGGCGGGGCCTGGTCCTGCGGCGGAGCCTGGTCCTGGGGCGGAGCCTGGTCCTGCGGCGGAGCCTGGTCCTGCGGCGGAGCCTGATCCTGCGGCGGAGCTTGGTCCTCCTCATCCTCGACCGGAGGAGGCGGCGGCAGAGCTGCAACTTGCGCATGCCCACCGGCGGCGGCCAACTTCTGCCCCGCATCCCAAACTGATGCCGCGATCAGGATAGCCCCCTGGATTACACCGGCGATCCCTTCACATAGGCCCACAACCATCTCGCAGGGTGAGTCGTCATATGGGACGTCAGATTGGTACGCAGCATAGAGGACGGCCCAGATAATCACTAGCGCGGCCAGGAGACCGTACAGAACGCCAATGACGATGTTCTGAGTTAGGGATAATGTCACTGCGTCGGTGTTTTGTTTCGCGGGACATATCTTGAAATCGAACGTCCGCCCCAAGCAAATAGTTGTGTTATTGCCGAGGACGACGGTACTGTTTCCTCCCGTCAACGCTCCAAAGAAGGCCTGAAGTGGCGGCGGCATGGGGATGAGATTTAGAAGAGCCAGCGGATCGATAACCAGCGTTGCCGCGGAGCCGAGGACAGGCTCACAATATTGCCCAACGATCATCTCCACATAATTCCCGTAAATCGTCTCGGCGTAGAGTCCCTTATATGACTCGGGATCCTGAAACACCATCGTGTTGCCCTGACTGAAGGGGCCGGTGGTATAGCCGGTGCCGGACAGAGCCACACTTTGGGCGTTGCCGGCGGCGTCCGTGACGGTCAATGTGGCGCTGCTAGACCCTTCGGCAGAAGGGGTAAAGGTCACGCTCAGGGTGCAATTGCCGTTGGCGGCCACCGATGATCCGCAAGTACTGGTTTGGGCATAGTCGCCAGAGTTCGTCCCCGTCAGGCCAACGGTAATACTCACACTGGCGTTTCCGGCGTTAGTCAAGGTAACGGTCTGCGCCGTACTCGTCTGCCCAACTTGTTGGTTGCCAAAGGCCAAGCTGGACGGCGAGACGCTCAGAGTAAGGGGACCGCCGCCCGTGCCGCCGCCAGGTGAGGTGGTGCGGGGGCCACCGCCGCTGCCGCCACCGGTGGAGAGACTACCCACCGTGTGGAGGGAGGTGCGTGCCACCCGCTCGCCTTTGTTCCGGCCGCCGTGGAACTGCTTGTCCTTCTCGGCATTCAGGCTCATGTTGTTCTCGGAGTGAATGGCGAGGTGTTCGGTGCCGAGCGTGTCGTTGAAGATGATGCCATTGAAGTTCTGGCCGGAGCTGCCGCTGACGCTCGCCGAGCGGATTCCCCCGAGCTGGTTGTTGGCCGGCAGGGCGTAGGGCGGCATGTTCGCCGCGTTGTAAACGCTCCCGACAATCATCGGCTGGTCCGGGTCGCCCTCCTCAAAGGCCACCACCACTTCGTTACCAAGGCGCGGCCAGAAGAATGCACCCCAGCCGTTCCCCGCCCAAACCTGCGCTACCCGCAGCCAGCAGGAGCTGGTGCTGTCCATGCCGCCTTCACGGTCCCAATGAAACTGCACCTTGACCCGCCCATACTGGTCACAGTACACGCTCTGGCCCGAGGAAGTATCACCGGGCGGGCCGGTCACCGTGGCGGTCTGGAAGCCCGCAATCACCGGCTTCGCCGTAACGCGCCGCGGGCGGTAGGCCAGCCCGGTGGGCATGCAGACAAAGCGATTGTCGTAGTTGAACTCGTCCTTCTCCTCCGCCCGGTATCCGGTCAGGGTGGCGTGGTGTTCCACGCGCGTCAGCAGGTAGTCACCATCGCCATTGAAATGTCCCTCCAGCGTGAACATGTATCCGGCCGAGAGATTGCCGCAATCGCTGGTGCCGGTGACCTCCAGACCCGCGCATTCCTCCTCCTCCATGCGAACCCCGACGATGCGGGTGCGATCGGCAGACATCTGCGTGAAGCCTTGCGCGAAGGCTCCGCCCCCGCTATCGACGCCGTCGTAGCGCTTGGCGCAGCCGGCAGGGTAATCATAGATTTCCAGTTCTTGCCCAGCCAGCTTGAATTTGTGGGTCGCCGTGCCTACCTGGACCTGGTCGATGATCGGCGCGCTTTGCTCCAGGTTACCCGTTGGGATCTCGAAGCAATACTCGCCCAGCGTGTACTGGTTGGAGCTCAGCTCCTGGTCCTTCTCCCAGGTCCTGATCCGCATTCTCTCCCCCACGCCGCCCTGGCGTGGCTCGTAAATGACAGTGGATTGCCCGGGAAGTTCCGGATAGGAGGTTGGCGCATCCGTCACTACCATCTGGTGGCCGCCGTCCGAGTGACGGAAGAAGTAGTAGATGCCCTCGTCCTCCATCAGGCGGCTGGCAAAGTCAAAGTCGGATTCGCGATACTGCACGCAGTAGTTGCGCGGGTAATAGTTTTCCGACAGCTCGAAGGTAAAGTCGCAGCCGGAGAGCACCTCATTCAAAATGTCAGGGACCGACATGTTCTGGAAAACGCGCGATTGCATCGTCTTCGTCAGCAGCCAGGGCTGCGGCACCACCTCGGCGCGGTAAACGGTGAAAATCTCGTCGCTGGCGCCCTGACCGAACCGCTTCACAATCCCGTTGAAATAGCGGATATCCTCGTTCGGCAGCAGCAACTGAATGGTCACGCCCTGGCCGATGATGTCTTGAAACTGGATGTCGGTATTTGCTTCGGCCAGCAAGTCGAGCTCAAAGCGGAAGAGCCGGGAAATGGATTCCTGCCCGCGGAAGCCCACCAGCAGTAACTGGTCCGCACCGAGTGGGGTGGTTATCTGGAGCCAACGACCCGCCTGAGAGTAGTTCGGCATAAAGTCGATTTCCTTTGCTGGAGTGCCCTAGCCTGTTAGATGGAGATGACGAATCTAACGCGCAATAATGTGGATGTCAATTCGCTTTTTGGACAAATTGCCTCTATTGAGGGAACAAGACGTCCGAATTGGCCCGCTGAGGGGCGGCCGATGGTTTGTGGATCTGCCAGAATGGGCGGCGATTTGCCCCTTGGCCATAGTGCTTCCCTTGACTTGCTCAAGCGATAGATACGATCACCGAATGAGCCGGTCAGAAGATGGCTCGGAGACTCGGCATTACTGATTTAACTTTTGGGTTTGTTCGTGAGCGTGGTAGGAACTGCGGACCAGTGGACCGGATTCAACGTGGCGAATGCCGGCGCGCTCGCCGTGCTGCTTGAGGGAGGCAAATTCTTCCGGTGTGTAGAAGCGCGCCACGGGCAACTGTTCGCCCGAAGGACGCAGGTATTGGCCGATCGTGACGATGCCGACGCCGGCCGCCGCCAGATCGTCAAGCGTCGCGCAGGTTTCGTCAAAAGTTTCGCCCAGACCGACCATCAGCCCCGATTTGGTGGGAATCGCGGGAGCGATTTCGCGAGAATGCTGCAACAACCGCAGAGACCGTTCGTAGCGCGAACCCCGCCGCGCCACGGGGTACATGCGGGGAACCGTTTCGATATTGTGATTCAGAATGTCGGGCCGGGCGCGCAGCACAATTTCCAGCGCCGCGTCGGAGCCGCGGAAATCGGGAATCAGCACTTCCACCTGGCACGCCGGAATGCGCTCGCGCAGGGCTTCGATGGTGCGGGCAAAAATCGTCGAGCCACCGTCCTCGAGGTCGTCGCGATCCACCGAAGTGACCACGACATATTTCAACCCCATGTCGGCGGCGGCCGCAGCCACGCGCGCCGGTTCCGCCCCGTCCACTTCGCCGGCGGGCTTGCCTTTGGGCACGGCGCAGAAGCCGCAGCGCCGCGTGCAGAGCTCACCCAGAATCATGAAGGTGGCGGTGCGATGCTGCCAGCACTCGCCGATGTTGGGGCAGCGCGCGCTCTCGCAGACGGTGTGCAGACCTAGCCCCCGCATCAACCGCTTCAGGTCGAAGTAGTTTTCGCCTGACGGCATGCGCACCTTCAGCCATTCAGGCCGGCGTGCGGCCGACGGCGGTGAGCCGATTTGTACCAGGTCGCCCATGGGTGATTGGTGATTAGCGATTGATGATTTGTGATTTCAAGTTCTCTAATCGCCTCGCCACCAGGTTGCATCATCATTGTAACCTGTGAGCGCCGGGCGAACAACCGCACTACCAGACCGCCTTCCAAATGGCCCTTCCGGCGCGGGCAGTTCCACGTACCGCGACTCCGGGAGAATCGACGATGCCTTTACCCACCGAGGGCGCCCCATCCTTGATTGCGTCGCCGGTGGCTTTTCCGGCTGTTGCCACTCCTCCCGCCGCTACGCCGGCGGCACCGGCAGTAGTCCGAGCAACCACCTCCGAGGTCCTGCCGACTTCTTTTCCGGTGGAGCGAAGGGCCCCGGCATAAACCACGCTTAATCCGAAGCTAAAGGCCATGGCGCCAAGACCAATGGTCAAAAGTCGTGACTTCATCATTAAACCTCCTGCAAGCAACGTGCTTCCGGCCCGACTCGCGAGCTCGGTGAGTGAGTTTACCCTGTTTATGGTTAGACGCCTCCGAAGGGCGAAGGGTTGGAAAGAACCATCCCGCTTCCCGAGCAACCCCAATGTTTACAATCTGATGCCGGATTTCCGTGGGAGGTAGTTGAAACGGCGGCGAACCGTCAGATGAAAATTTACTCATCTTCTCATCCTTCTCTGCCGAAGGTATGGATGAAAAGAAAGAGTTCAATCGACAACAGGAGGCGTTATGCGGTGCAAGATCTTTACGGTTCCCCTCGACTCGGAAGCCGCGCTCGATCAGGAGCGAAAAATCGACACCTTCATGGACGCGAACAACGTGAAGCGCATGTTCGCATCAATGGCCAACCAGCCGGAAGGGCCCATGTGGTCTCTCCTCCTTATTTATGAGGGCGAGGCGCCGGGAGCGCAGAAGCCTGCGGCCAGTCCGTCGGTTGCGGTGGGAATCGACAGGCGGCCTTCCAGCGGGGCGATGGACTCCGGCACACCTCTCAGCAGCGCGGAGGTGAAGTCCATCATCGCCTTGAAGAAATGGAGAGCAGACGCGGCGGCGCAGGAAGGGGTTCCCCTCTATATGGTGGCACAGAACCGCTGGCTGGAAGATATGGTGCGCCTGCCGGTGCGGACGTTGGAAGATCTTAAGAAAGTCGCCGGCTTCAGTGAATGGCGGGTTCAGAAGTACGGCGGCCGGATCGTGGAGATCTTGAACACCTGCCATGCCGCCCGTGCTTCCTGGCCGGCAACTTCCTACTCCGCCGGCCACGCTGGAAGTTGACCCTGCCGGCCAGTTCCTGGAGGTTAACTTCCGAATAGCCGGTCCGGAAGTCGGGCGGTTCGGATAGGCTGCGGCGATTCATTCGTGCGGCGAAGAGCGAGGCACTACGCGGCGCGGCGGGGAAAAGCGGCGTGGTCGGCGGGTGGCGAGGGTTGGACCGCGGCTCCCCTGCCTGCTGATGAGGTGTCAACGGTGCTCGGCCGGTAAATAAATACAATTTTGCCGGGTTCGGAAGGTGGCACAGGCACTCCTGCCTGTGCCTGGCCGACGTCAGGGAGGACACGCTTCAACCCGTCGCGGTTCACCAGGTGGTCGACCACCTGGCTTGCGGCGTCGGTGGTAAAGGCTTCGCGGTACGCCAGCCCGTCGCCCAGGTCCGTTGCGAAGTGGCGGCGAAAGAACGGCGCCCGCGCGTCCTTGGCCGTCCCTACAAACCACTCGCCGCGCTCCCCGCCGAATTTGCGGATGTGGTCTTCCAGGTCTTGGATTATTTCTTCATGATTGATGAGCATGGTCGTTGCCTCTTACTTGATCTGGAATCTCGTATTTTGAATCTGCCATCGACGGGACGAACCGCGGAGGAAGCTGAACTACGCTGCCTCCGCCCTACCTAACGTCTGGGCCCGCTACCTGCGGTTAGGTCTACTCCTCACGGACTGCGAAGCTTTGGAAGGCATATGAAACTGAGCTTCCTTCGGGTAGGAGCGTAAAGACCGCCAGATCTCTTGTTCCATCTCTATGCTCGTCCCACTGAGCACTGCAATACCGTGCTTCTCCAATGTCCATAGTCAACACCACCGCTGCATTTCCAGCTTCGCGAATCAGAGAGATTTGCAGGCGGCTACCGGTCTGCGTCTGGGGCGCTGGCATGGACGAAATGACGAATGCGGTCATTTCGGACCTGCTTGCTGTGCCTACATATTTGATTTCTGAACCCGGCGAAAAGAGGCGGACCAAAGAGAAATACTGACTTTTGAGGTCAATCGAGTCATCCCGATCACAAGCTTCCAAATGCACTATTGGAAGATGAGAAGGAAGGGATGCTCCGGTGGCAGCACGCCATGCGCCCCCCCCATACACATACCACTCGGTTACAATCCCCAGCCCTGAACGCTCACTACCATAGCGGACAGAGAGAATGTCCCCATTGAAGTGAAAGACCGCGTGCTCCCCACTTACAATGCCGTTTCGCTCGATCGAGTACTTCGTGGGCCGAGGCGTCTGCGCGATAGCCCCCCACAGTCCGACAAGTACTACACACAGAATTTGCTGTGCAACCGCTCTTTTCATGATGCTTACTCCTTATGAAACAGAAGGTAGTTGTCCCTAAAATGGACATCCCTGTCATCTTGGCGTTGACCGCGGGCGACTGTTTTCCCCACGTTTCCTATCTTGGGAGAGAAAGGGGTCAGGTACCTTTTCTAGGGCAAGAAAACTGTACCTGGCGCCGTTTCTCTTCAATCCCACCTTCCCCGAGGAACAAAGGCTCCTGACCCCTTTCCTGCCTTTCCCTCCCAAATCGTGCCTTGTCGCCCCTGTGGGGGCGGCGTAAGAACAAGCCGCGGACATTGAACACCATGACCGCGCTACCTGCTACCTGCTTACAACGCCTTGGGGCAGCGGGTGGAAGACGCCGCCCAAACTAACACCACCGAGGAGGCCTACGGCGCGGGCGGCAACCTGCTGCTGCGCTCCACCGGCGACTCGAGCGCGCGCACGTTCGTGCCGTTTGGCGGCGGCATCCTGGCGGAGTATTATTGTGGCGGCATGATCTTCGACCACCCGGACCAGTTGGGTAGCGCATCTATAACGGCATCGGCGTTGTCAAGCAAAACTTCTCCGTGAGGGTGGCGGTTGGGTTTTTCTCGCGCCTTTCCCCCTGTGCGATTCGTTTTCGGCTCATCCCGACCAAGGCTCGCCTCCTCGAATCTCACGGTGGAACGCTGGGGTTCCACCACTCATCTATGCGATCCGCCTGTCGACGGACCATGATTCACCGTTCGACCTCCCCGCCGGCAGCGGGGAGGCCCGGCGCCCAATCAGAGTTTCGGTCCGCCCTGGGGCGGAACCACTGCGCTACTCGGGCTACCGGACATGTGAACGAGCTGCGCATAATTGTGGCGCGTGCGCAGCATCCAGAACAAACGGACCACCAGCCGGCGGGCCACGGCAACCTTCGCCACCCCGCTGTTGTTACGCTGGTGCTTCAAGCGTTGATAGGTACGGCGCAATTGCGGATCCAACCGCGCCGCCGTCTGCGCCGCCTCGATCAGCAGCCAGCGCATCATGGTATTACCTTGCTTACTAATGGAGCCCAGTCGCTGGCGGCCGCCGCTGGAGTTCTCGCGCGGATTCAGTCCGTAATAGCTCACCAGCTTGCGGCTGTTGGGGAAGCGCTCGACCGGTCCCACCGTCAGCACGAAGGCCAGAGACACCACCATCCCCACTCCCGGATGCGTGCGCAGCAGGGCCACCTCCGGACGGGCGCGCCCGGCTTCTTCCACCGCCCGGTCCAGTTCCCGCACCTGCTCGTCCAGGCGGTCCAGCGACTCCAGCAGTTCCTTCCGCCGTCGCGCCGCCCAAGGCAACAGCGCGAGGCTCTCAAGTTCTTTCCTTCCCTTCGCGCTCCACAGCTTGCCCTTCCGGCACACCCCCTGGCCGATCGCCAGCGCGTGCAACTGGTTCTTCACCTGCGTGCGCGCCCGCACCTGCTTCATCCGATGCACCAGCAACTGCCGCAAGTCGCGCTCTTCCAGGGAGGGAACCCAGATGCGCGGAAACCGCCCCGTGCGCAGCAAATCCAGGATGTTCCCGGCGTCGCGCGGATCGTACTTTTGATCGCGGACCTCGTAGGCTCGAATGCGCGCCGCGTCCCCCACCCACAACTCGTGCTTGAGTTCTCCCAGCAAGCGTTCGAACCAGTACGCCGGAAACGTCGCTTCAATCCCCACCACCGTCCCCCGCGGAAACTGCGCGTAGAACTTCCGCACTTCCTCGCCCGCATGCTCCAACCGCCGCTTCTTGATCTCTCCCGTCTCCTCTTCGATCCAGGCCACCACTTGGTTGCGCGTATGGACATCACATCCGATAAAATGCTGCATGGCTTCGGCTCCTTTCCCGGCTCGCCTTGGTCGTTTGAGCACTTCCAAGTCTACCGGATCGGAGCCGATGCCGTTATCCAATCAGAGTCTCGCCGTTCAGAGATTACTCTGCGGCTTTTCATGCCATCGCGCGACCGTCGGGGGTATAATCCGCGGGCATGTCACGGCTGCGGCGGTTGGTTTTGTCCGATCGGCACTTCTTTTTGACCGGAAGATTGGAAGTGGTCGAGCGTGCACGACTACACGGGAACGCTGCAAGCTCCGGCCGGGGCGGGGAGTCCGGTCCCGGTGGATCGGATTAACCTACCCGCCGACCCACGCACCAGAATATGAGGAACCGCGCGGGGTCGATCCGGTCAGAGCGAGGAAAGCAGAAGGGCCGCAGAGTCTCTGAAAAGCCGAGACTCTGCGCTACCCTGCTCGTGCATCTGCGCCGCTTGGACTTGACCCTGGCGATCTACGGTCGGTTCGCCTTGGCGGTGAAGCAGCGGCTGTGGCCCAAGGCGCGACAGGCTCTCACCGAGGCCCCGCGCCAGCGCGTCTACCGCCTCGGAGGGTTTCAAGCGTCGATCACTGATCTTATCAACCGCCTCCGCATGGAACAACCCCCTCACCCAGGAGGATCGAATGACTTATTCTAGCGCCTATGCCCCCTTTCCCCCCCACCGGCTCTTTCAGCCTCTGCTTCCGACCGGTTTATCCCGGCGCACTGGCTACCCGCTTGATTTCGATTTGCGCGTCCAAAGCTTTTCGATTCGCTCCCATAAGCCGAAACAAATTCCTGCCGCTAAAACGAGCGGGATCATTACTGCAGCGCTTATCTTCACCATTCCATGACTTGCCGCGATCATGACTGCAGCTACAAAACATCCCGAGACTACGACAGGGGCCGGTGGGTCTTTCACACTGAACGTCCTCCGCACGAGCAGCCCCCCCCAGATGGCTATTGTCCACGGGTCAGGATCCATCCCAGGAGGCTCGAACATGTCTATCGTAGAGCCATGCCACGGAACTCTAGCCAGTTCCCTAAAGCAGAAGATTGCCGCGACGGCGAGCACTACCTTGCCGAACTTCATGATGGGTCCCTCCTCTGATCAGCCGTCGCCGTCCCGTGGCCCTACTTTTCCGACATTGCATGGAGCAGCTCTACGGCGTCAACATGGAGCTCGAAGGAGAGTTTGAAAGCCTCAGCCTCTTGCGCCACGGGAACGAACAGCAGTGGGGAGAGAAAGGGGTCAGGTACCTTTTCTAGGGCAAGAAAACTGTACCTGGCGCCGTTTCTCTTCAATCCCACCTTCCCCGAGGAACAAAGGCTCTGACCCCTTTCCTTTCGACCTGACCCCTTTCCTTTCGAGTAATACTCGGCCAGGATGCCGTCGCTGAAGGGCACGAAGGCGCACTGGTTCGGGTCGCTGGAACTGCCCGTGTAGCGCCACAGCAGCGCTCCGTCGGCGCCGCAGGCTTCGTCCGTGGTGTTGGTCTGCGTCACGTCGCGCACCCGTTGTCCGAGAGCATTATACGTGTTTGTCTGCACCGCCGTGCCACTCAAATACGCCACGGTCAAATGAGCTTCCGCGTCCCACTGGTAGGTGTGCGTGCCGTCACCGATGAGGTTCCCGGCCGCGTCGTAGGTGTAGCCGGACGTGGAGATGCGGTTGGACGAACTGTAGGACAGCGCCACGCAGCCGGGGCCCGCGGGCGAACAATTCAGATTGCCCCAGGCATCGTAGGTATAACTCTGACTGTACGTGGAATTCCCCGTGGCGGCGCCACTCGCCAGGCGGTTCCCGGCATCGTAGCCGTAAGCGGCGGTGATCTCGGTCATAATGTCGCACACAGGGTCGCAAGGGATTTGAGAGGGGCCCGGCGGAGCGACAATTTGCCAACCGCCGGCGGACTCGGCGAAGAAGGAATTCTCCGAGTCGGTGCTTCGTGGGATTTGCATTCAAGAAGCGCCCTTCTCATGATACTGGGGAGGATCACAACATCCTGGGTCCGTTCAAACCGCCTAACCGCCGAGGTGAACCCGCAACTCTTGGCGGACCGGGAAACCGGAAAGAACCCCCCTTAAGTTAGCGCTTACGCGCTCCCTGGCCGACAACTTCCTACTCGGCCGGCCGGGCCTGAGCGGTTCGCCTCATGCGCGAGGGGATTTTGCCGATAGACCCGCATGGAGGTAAAAGGCGCATGAGGAGAGTACTATTCGTAGACGACGAGCCGAAGATTCTGGAGGGCCTGCGGCGCCTGCTGAGGCCCCAACGACATGACTGGGAGATGGCTTTCGCCCCCGGAGGCGAGGCGGCGCTGGCCATGATGGAAGCGTCGTCGTTTGACGTCATCGTGTCCGACATGCGCATGCCGGGCATCGACGGGGCCACCTTGCTGCGCCGTGTCCGCGAACTCTATCCCCAGGTGGTACGCATCGTGCTCTCCGGCCACACCGAAATGTGTGCGGCACTCCAGGCCGTTCCCGTGGCGCATCAGTTTTTGGCCAAGCCGTGCGATGCGGAGATGCTTCGCGTCGCCATCGAGCGTGCTTGCCACCTGAAGGCTTTGCTGAACGATGAGTCGATCCGCCGCATCGTGACCTCTCTGGGGAGTCTGCCTTCCGTCCCTCGCACCTATGATTCGTTGACGCAGGCGCTGGCGGACCCGGACGCGTCACTTCCCAAGATCGCGAAGATTGTCGAGCAGGACGTGGGAGTCTCCGCGAAGGTCTTGCAGTTGGTGAATTCGGCGTTCTTCGGCATTGCCCACCCGGTTGCCAACATTCAGAGCGCCGTGAGTTACCTCGGCGTGAACGCCCTCAAGAATCTGGTGCTGTCGGTGGAGATCTTTCGGTCATTCCAGCCGACGCGGGAGCTTCCGGGGTTTTCGCTGGAGAAACTCCAGGAGCACGCTCTGCTGACCGCGCACATCGCTGGCCACCTGCCCGTTCCGCCCCACCTTACGGAGATTGCCGTAGTGGGCGGCATGCTGCATGACCTCGGCAAGCTGATTCTGGCATGGAAGCTCTCCGGGCATTTCGAGCGCATGCTGGCAGAATCAGTGGCCCTACATAGCCCCGTGAACAAAGTTGAGGAAGCCGCCAGTGGATTTAGTCACGCGGAAATTGGCGCCTACCTCTTGGGGTTGTGGGGACTGCCTTACACAGTGGTGGAGGCGGTGGCGCTTCACCACCGCCCGAACCGTGTACCTCGCCAGAATTTCGACGCGATCTCCGCGGTCTATGTCGCTAATCTGCTCGCCCATGAGTTGGACGAAGGCCCGAACGGTGAGGCGGCGGTCTACAACTTAGAGAGCTACCAGGAAGAATTCACCACTCTCGGGATCATAGAAAAGATACCGGAATGGCGAGCCATGGCGGCGGCCATGCCGGCAATGGTGGCGGAGGCCTGAGATGACCGAAAAAGTCCTGTTTGTCGACGATGAACCCATCCTGCTCTCCTGAAGCTCAAGAACTTTTGGGGAAAACACGCGATAGCCGATGAAGTGACCGTGTCCGATCCCAAAGCTGCACAACCGCCCCCACCGGGCGTTGCGGCTGCTAACACCGGCCCAAACGCCAGAGCGGTCGCGGTGGAGAAGTAAGCTTGGCACTAGCGATTCACCAAGGCTAATCCGTTGGGAGATCCCCGGCTGCGCCGGGGTGGCAGTAGGAGTTCGAAAGTTCCGGCATTTGAAGCCAGGGACGTGCCCCCTCACCCGCCCGTCAGTAGACGGTCAACCTCTCCCCTCGGAGAGGTTGTTGATTTTCGCTGGCGCACGGGCGGCGCGCCCCAAAAACACCCGCAGCCTCTCCCGAGGGGAGAGGCCGACCCGATCCATCGGGCAGGTGAGGGGTCCTTTTACCGGCTGCGGTCAGGCCCCTTTGCGGGGCCAGCAGCCATAAGGCCCCCGGCTCTGCCGGGGAACATAATTACTTCCCACTACCCGCCGGCGGATTGAGTCTCTTAACCAGGTTCGCCACGTTGGCGGCAAAGTGCCGGATGGTCTCAATTCCCTCTTTGTCCTTCCAAGCTTCCCCGGGGAGGCGGCCGAAAACCATATTCCAATACGTCGATCCCGGCACCACCATGTCGTTAATCAGGAAGAACATCAGCATTTCCTGAAGGGTTGACGTCTGGCCGCCTCGACGGGCCACGGCCACCGGACCCCCGACCTTTCCCGCCAGGAACTTGTCGCTCCGCATGGAAACGTAGCCAATGCGTTGAAGCGCCGCCATGACGTCTCCACGCGCGGTGCCGAAGTAAACCGGCGTGCCGACAATGAATCCTTGTGCGCTGCGGAGTTTCTGAATGATTTCGTTCAGGCCGTCGTCGATGTCGCACTTGCCCGTTTCGGAACACTTCCCACAGGCGTTGCAGGATTGGATGCTCATTCCCGCGAAGGAAATCACCTCCGCCTCCACGCCGTGCTGCCGGACCACCTTGGCGCACTCATTCATGATCTGAATGGTATTGCCGTCGGACTTGGGACTGCCACTGATGAGAATAGTTTTTGGCATGATGCAGACTCCTTATGATTTTTCGAACCGCATATTGTCGCACCATTCGCGTCTCGTGGAGCAAAAAGCGGCGAAGCAGTCTGCCGTCATGGTGTTTTGCTTTGTGCTGCGTTGATGGTAATCTCGTGGGGATCGCGGCGGACTCGCAATCAACCAGGAGACTAACGATGACGGCCGACGAGATGGACAAGAAAATTGAATTCATCCTGGTTAGCGTCATTGAGAGGCGTATCACCGGCCCCGACCATGCGCCCCGGCCCTAGTTTGAAAAATCCCGAACCATCCCCGAGCAACGACCCTCGAGCGGAGTATCTTCGCCGGCTCGACGCGTGGAAATCCAACCTGACCGACTGTGAACGGCAGCACCGCCGCCTCGGCATGGCAAACCTCACGCTGGGCGGCGCAACCTTGGTTGTGGCCGGCCTGGCGCTCGCCGCCAAACTGCTTTCGGTTCTCTGGGTGCTCGCTCCACTTTCTGGCGTCGTTGTGATTGCCATCGTGCACACACGTGTACTTGCAAGGCGCCGGCGCTCGACTCGCACGGTGGCTTACTATGAACGAGCACTGGCCCGCCTCGACAATCGTTGGATGGGAACTGGCGAGACCGGCGAGCGATTTCTTGATGCCGCGCATCCCTACTCCCGCGACCTCGACTTGTTCGGGCAGGGCTCATTATTTGAGTTACTCTGCGCGGCGCGCACACCGGCAGGACATGAGACTCTTGCCCAATGGCTTCTCGCGCCTGCGTCTCCTGATGAAGTTCGCGCTCGCCAGGAGGCCGTTACAGACTTGCGGAACCGGTTGGATCTGCGGGAGAACCTGGCCGTTCTGGCTGAGGATGCGCGCTCGCTTGCGCCCGCGGAGAGTCTGGCGGCATGGGGTGAAGGCGAACCCCTCCTGGCCTCCCGGTCCCTCCGACTTGCCTGCGGCATACTTGCGGTTTTGTGGCTGGCCAGCGTGGTGGTCTGGTTGGTTTGGGGCTTTGCGCTTCCGGCCGTGCTTATCAGTTCAGTAAATATCAGCATCAACCTTGCTTATCGGCGGCGCATGGAGAAGGCGATCACCGCCGTTGAGGCCGCCGCGCGCGAGCTTAAGCTCCTCGCCGGCGTCCTGGCACGGGTGGAGGCCGAACCGTTTGCGGCGCCGCTTCTGTGCGAACTCCGGCAGGGTCTTCGATCCGAGGGCCAGCCTCCCTCCTGCTGGATTGCTCGTCTCAACCGGCTGATGGAGTACCTGGATTCGCGGCGGAACTTGATTGTAAAAGCCACCGATCCTTTTGTGCTTTGGACGCTGCAGTGGACCTGTGGAGTTGAACTCTGGCGAAAGCAGACGGGTCGCGCCGTGCGGCGATGGCTGCGCGCAGTCGGCGAATTCGAAGCCCTATCCTCATTGGCAGGTTATGCCTACGAACACCCCGCGGATGTGTTCCCCGACTTTACGGAGGCGTCGCCCTGTTTTGATGCTGAGGGGTTGGCTCATCCGTTGTTGCCGGAGCAGCGAGGCCGTGCGGAATGATTTGCGTTTCGGCGATGACCTGCGGGTGTTGATCATCAGCGGACCGAACATGGCGGGGAAAAGCACTTTTGTGCGGGCCGTGGGCATCAATGCCGTGCTGGCTCAGTGCGGCGCACCCGTGCGAGCGCGGCGTCTGCGGCTTTCGCCGCTGTTGGTCGGGGCCTCGATCTGTGTGCTTGATTCGCTGCAAGGCGGCATCTCGCGATTCTACGCGGAAATCCGCCGCCTGAAGCAAATCGTCGACCTCACCCAGGGGCCGCGAGCGGTATTGTTTCTGCTCGACGAATTTTTGCAGGGAACCAACTCGCAGGATCGGCGACTGGGCGCGGAGGCGATGGTGCGCAGTCTGGTAAAGCGCGGCGCAATCGGATTGGTAACCACCCACGACCTGGCGCTGGCACAAATTGCAGATGGACTGGGTGCACGCGCCGCCAACGCTCACTTTCAAGATCGGTTGGTGGATGGAAAGCTGGTTTTCGATTATCGCCTCCAACCGGGAATCGTGGAAACCAGCAACGCCTTGAACCTGATGCGGTCGATCGGTTTGGACGTCTGACCAAACAAGTTTCACGCTCACAGATTCAGTGGCGAGGTGAGGTTTAATAGGGCGTATTAAGCGGTATACTTTGTAGTCTGAACAGGGCATCAAGAATCGAGCCAATTTCATTTTGGGAGAACCTATGAGCACAACCGCGGAGATTCGCGTTTCCCTGCGCGAGGCAAGAGACCGAGGGGGCAATTTCCTTTTGACCCAGCAACATCCGGATGGCAGCTTTGGTCCGCCGGAGCGCGGGCTTGCCGACTATTACAAGGTCATTTCGGCGTTCCAGGTGTGCGGCGCGACGCACGAAGCGAATCTCTTGTGCGACTGGATCCGCAAGAATGGCATGACGCCGCAGGGCGACTTCGGTCCGCGCATTGCGGAGACGTTCGGCTACCAATACACGTACTACAACGCGTGGGTGATTCTGGGCGCGCACCGCCTGGGGCAGTATGACCTTTCCCAGCGCGGTATGGATTTTCTGATGGGCTTCTGGGACTCGACCAGTGGCGGGTTCTATTCGAGCGCCGATGAGCGCGCTGCCACCACGCCGCAAGATCTGTGGGTCGTGAGTGGCTGCGGTCAAGCGGCGGTCGCTACCGGACGCACCGACGTAGCTTTGGCGGTGGGTGAGTGGATGAGGCGCGTCATGGAGGCCCAACCCGATTATCCGCGCAAAATGTACAGTGTGTACACACGCGCACAGGGCTTGATCGTCGAGCCTCCCGCCGGCGAAGACATCCGTTACGTGATGAGCTGCGACGCGACCCGTGATCAGTACTTCTTCAACCCCGGGATTGCCGGAGGCTTTCTCGTCCGCTTGTACCTTGCCACGGGCCAGGCGCAGTGGCTGGACTTGGCGCGGCAATTCATGCGCTTTGCCGAAAGTGCGAGCGACTATCTTTTCCGGCTGCTGCGTGCGGGCAAGGTGGGTTGGGCGGCGGCGATGCTGTACACGCTAACGGGCGAGGAAGTTTATCGCCAGATGGCTCTGCGCGTCGGCCGAAACCTTATCGCCGTGCAACGCGACGATGGTTCCTGGCTGTGGGGAGGCCATCCCAGCAACGACATTACCGCGGAAATGGTAGTCTGGCTTGACGAAATCTATCAAGCCTGTGGGGATATCCGCTGACGGCTCACGCTATCAGGGCTCTCCGTTCACCGCTCACCCGATTCGCAGGTTCTTCAAATAATTGAAGCTGATCTTGATGGCTTCGAGCGGCGGCATGTTGCACTGGTCCTGCTCGACGAAGATGTGCTTCGCGCCCGCCTCGCCCACGTGGGCGAAAATCCTGTGCCAGTCAATCCTGCCTTCGCCCACCGGAGCAAAGGGATTGGGGCCTTTGGGATCTTCGTGCGGATTGACCGTGACGTTCTTGTATAGATCCTTGATGTGCAGCAGGGGGAAGCGGCCCGGGTACAGTTGCCAGTAGTGCAGCGGGTCAACCCCCGCGTAAGTGACCCAGAAGATATCCATTTCAAATTTCAAGAGCTTCGGGTCGCACTGCGTGAGCATGATGTCGTAACCGGAGGTGCCGTCGGTGCGCTCCAGTTCGTGGTAATGCGCGTGGTAGCAGAACTGGATTCCCGCGTCGAGGCAAACTCTTCCGCACTGGTTAAAGAGGTCGGCGCGGCGCTTCCAGGCCTCGGCGTCGAGTTTCGGGTTGTCTCCGACTACGAGGTAGTGGACACCGTACTCCTTCGCGGTACCTACACTCTTCCTCCAGTCCTCCACCGACTTCGGCACATCAATGTAGGCGCTCGGCATCGTCAGCCCCGCGGCGCGCAGGGCGGGATTCATTACGTCGGGACTCACAGCAAATGTGCCTTCAACTTCCTTGTAACCGGCCGCCGCGACTTGCTTCAGCGTTCCCGCCGGGTCCTTAGCGAATAATTCGCGGACCGTGTAGAGTTCCAGACCAATGGGCCCCGACCAGGCGGGCCGCGCCGCCCAAAGATTCCCGGTGCCGACCCCCGCACCCGCCGCTGCTATTCCCAAAGCACTGCCGATAAAATCTCGTCGCGTCAACATGCCTTCACCTCCTGAGTGGAAACAACATTTAATCGCCACGGGAGAGCGATGTCAACAGTTGCTGGCGCCGGTGGCACGGGCACTCCTGCCTGTGCCATGGCTGATGCATTCCCTGCATCGCGCGCCCCGATGTACCGGGATGCCGCTGAGGCCAGAACCGGCCACGGAGGGGAGGCGGGCACAAAGATATCGCCCGGGTTCGACGGGCGCCCCGATGAATCAGGGCGCCGCAGGCGCCGCATAGTGCCACCCGCTGCTGCCCCGCCTGGAATCCTCACTCGAACCATGGTATAACTGTTATACCTTAGGCGATTCCACTTCGACGGGCGAAAAAGCCGGCGTTTGCGAGCGAATCCCCATCGTGGAATCGGCTTTGAGGAAGCACAGGAAATCTTTTCGCGCCCTTATTACCTCGACCAGCGCTCGGACGTCCCGGAGCAGTACCGAGCCATCGGCTGGGTGGGAGAACGCCTTTACAGTGTCATCTTCGAGGTGAGGGAGGACCGGGAAGGCGAATATTACCACCTTGTGACTTTGTGGAAAGCCACCCAAGAGGAGCGGCAGCTTTATGAAGAAAACGAGTAAAACCCTTAGGCGTACCTCCGCGGAGGAGATCGCCCGGCGCGCCGATCGAGGTGAGAACGTTTCGCGTTTTTTCACCAATTCGGGACGCATGATGGAACCGATTCGCAGGGTGAACGTGGATTTCGCCCCTTCCATGCTGAAGGAACTGGATGGCACCGCGCAAGAGTTGAACATCAGCCGGCAGGCGGTGATCAAGACTCTCATTCGGCAGGCGCTTGATCAGCACTACCTGGCAAGAAGCGCCCGCAAGTCGAAGCAGGTAAGCTGAGAAGCGGGGTGGCACCCCGATGCATCGGGGTGCTCTATGCATGGAATGCATCGGCCCCGCCTGCTGCTGTTGCCAGAACGCTGCCGATGAAATCTCGTCCCGAAAGCATGCTTTCACCTCCTAAATGGAAACATCATTTATTCGCCACGAGAGAGCGATATCAACAGTTGCAGGCGCCATGTCAAGCACGCTCGGTCCGCAATGCATCGCGGCCACGACCCCATCGAACGGGAGCGGTAAGTCGTTCTACTGTCTTGTCAAGGGTTGGCGGGTGCGGCAGAGCCGCTGCTCAGGGGGTCAGTCTCCGAGCGGCCGCGGCGAGAGCGGCAACTTGGGGTTCTCTTTCACGGCAGGTTTTAGCGAGACATCGTCGAACAGCAGGGAAGGAACAACGAATGAAACCAGGGGCGCGGAGGCCTCGGCAAGAGAGCCTCCGGAAAATGCCGAGAACACGGAATTCCTCATGCTGAGGAACGGGACGCTGTAAACGATGGGAGTCGCCGATGCCGCCACTATATCTTTGAACGCGGTCGGATCCAGGCCTTGGAGCGTTACGCTTCGCACCAACTCCTCTCGCCCGTCGGGGAAAAACTTATAGGCGACGAGGGCCGACTGCGTGGGGCCACCACCCTGTCCCGGCATCATGCTGCCCATCAGCGACGCCATCACGTCCTCCGGGTCGGCGGTCAAAGGATTCGCCAGTCGCTCGACGACGATGCCGAAGGGAAGCTCGCGCTGCTTGATCATCTTCTGGAGCTTGGCTTTCAATTGCTCGTCGGTCACGCCTTGGATGACTGTAACCACTAGATTTGTGGGGCCCACGGTACCGCCCCGGCGGCTTCCGCTACTCTGGAGCATCCCCGTGACAGGGTTTCGCGTCGTGAGCAGCGTCTTCAACACGCCGTTCTCCACCAGCACTGTGCGCCGGGTGGGAACGCCGTCATCGTCCACGCGAGTCGAACCCAGCACAGGCTTTTGCTGATACTGGCGAACGGTGGGGTCGTCGGCGACGCTCATGAACTCTGGAAGTACGCGCCCTCCGATGCGATCCTGGAAGGGATTTTCCATTTGCGCGCTCAGCATTTCAAACTGCGGAGCATCGGACACGGGCCGGCGCACGGCGAGCATGGCCGGCGCCAATACCTGGCCGAACAGTTCGGCGGCGGCTTGGCCCACAAAGAGCACCGGCCCGTTGTAGTGGTCCACGGCAGCGCTGGTGCGCAGTTTTTCCAGGCGCTCCCCCATCGCAACAACGCGCTTTTCCAGTTCTGATTCCGGTGGCAGATCCTTGAGGGAATGTCCGTACGCCGCCACAAAATCCCGCAGCGGTGCGCCATCGGCCGCCTGCGTTCCTGCCAGCAACACCACGCTGGCCGTAGGGTTGACGCGCGTAAACGTAGTCCCCTCGCTAGTGACGTACCAGGTGTACGTCCGGTCCGCAGTTACGTGCGCCGACTCGGTGAAGATGTTGGGCGAACTTTTAAAAACCGCTGAAAGGTTGCGGGCCAGCGATTCCAGAGACGAGACCTCGATCTTCGCCGGCGCGTAAGGCTCTATGGTGGTGTTCGGCTTCTGCGTGCTGAAATCCGGAAGCTCCTCTGCGCTGGTCTTGTTTTGCAGCGCGGCACGCTTCCGCGAAAGGTCCTCCAGCGCTTTCTTGTAGGCATTGTCGGTGGCCAGCCAAATCTGACGGCGGAGTTCCTTGTAATTGTCCTCCAAAGGGAGTTGCGCCATTCCCCCGAATCCGCCTGCCAATCCTCCTCGGCTCAGAAAAGACATGGACAGGAAGTTGGTGTTGTCCATTTTAGGGCTGCCCACCCGCACTTCGACGGTCAGAAAGCGAAGTCGCATGGCGGAGCTGGCAACCACGGCGCCAAACGCCGCTGTTACATCTGCGGCGCTCTTTTCCTGCACCCGATAGGCGATGAAGTAAGGCTTTTCCAGCTTTTCAAGTTGGAGTTGTTGCATCGAGCGGTTGAGTTCGTCGCGCATGGCACGCAGAACCACGTCATTCTGGGCTTGCGCGGGCACGGATGGCAGAAGGCAGAAGGCAGAAAGCAGAAGGCAGAAGGCAGAACAAAGCTGCCGGCAAGGGTAAGGTAATCGCCGGAAGGCGGAGGGCGAAAGTGAGAAGACGATATTCAAGAGCACCTTCGATTCGTGTTTCTTCATCTTCTTACCTCGATATTCGCGGTCACCAAAGGACTCTTGATATGTCCTGATTGCAGCGGTGAAACGCGCGGAAATCCGTGCAGCCAACCTAAGTAATGATGATCGATATCCCAAACGGGATCTTGAGTTCACTGAACATCTCCAGCGACTGATACGGAATTTCGACACCGGCGGTATCACAGTTTGACCGGTACCCCAAGAATACGTCAACCTTTAAGGACTCCTTCAGCTTCAAAAGGTGGCGCTTATGCGGCTTTAGCATCTTCCAGAGAGAGTCGATGTGCTCGCCCAAAGGGTGCGATTCTGGCACCCGAACCGTGTAACCCCACATGTCATGAGGAAATCCGGGTAATCGAGGAGTTGGCTTTTCACCCCTTCGATGAACGTGCGTTGGCTGTAGGGCGAGACGGTCCGTGATCTCGTCAAAATCAGTGATGTCCCCAAAGATACGGAGTCCGGCTGAGTACGCAAAGTACGTCCTCGGCTCCGAGCCCTTTATGAATCCGCGAAGCGTTCTGGTTGCCTTTGCCAATACGACCTCAGTGAGAGGGGCTGGCCTCTCCCAACCCCTGCTTTCTGCCTACTGCTTTCTGCGTACTGCCTTCTTTCCTCAGAACGGCGGCGGCAAAAGTGGCGTTCGCTCCTGGGATTTCTGTTTCTTCTGCACTTCGATTTGCGATACCAGGACCGCCGGCGACGAAGCCGACACCGGAACCCATCCCGACTCTGCTCCGCAAACTCCGTTGAACGTGGTCACCTGGTCGTCGCCGGTGACCATTTTGCTGAAGGTGGTCAGCGGCGTGCCGATCAGGTCCACCCCACGCACCAGTTCCTCCCGGCCGTCCGGGAATACCCGGTAGACCATGATGGGCAGCACGTTGAATGCGTTTGGAATGGTGCGGCCAGTGAGGGTGAAGCCGCCCTCGACGTCATCGAAGAACAGTCCGAACGGTTTGTTTTGCTTCTTGATTTCGTCGATCAACATCTTTTTCAGTTCGTCGTGCGAGACGGGGTTGGAGACTTCCACGATCAGGTTTGATTGTCGCGCCACGGCCGCGAATCCCTGCTGGCGGCGCCCATGACCGTTGGATTCCGGAAAGCCCTCGATGGGCGAGCGCGACATCAGGAAGTTCTTCAAAATGCCGTGATCCACCACGACGACACGGCGCGCCTTCACCCCTTCGTTGTCGAAGGCGTAGGCACCCACCAGGTCGCTGTTGCCTAAACGCCGCAGTGTGGGGTCGGAGTAAACGCTGAAGTTAGGCGGCAGCACCGGCTGTCCCACTTTCTTCTTGAAGGTCTGTCCTTCCTCCTCGGACTTCTGTCGATGACCCTCAACGCGGTGACCGAAGATCTCATGATAGAAAACGCCGCTGGCACGACCGGAGAGAATTGCAGGGCCCGTATACGGGTCGACGATGGGGGCGTTGCGCAGCGCCTGAAGGTCGTGGATCATGCCGGCCACATCCTTCAGCACGGCGGAGTCGCCGGGCAGATTCTCGACTGAAAAGGCGGAATAGGACTGATAGCGTGGCAACTCCATGCCGTCGTCGGCTTTGCTGATCGCGGAAATCATCAGCCGGTACATCGGTTGGGAAACCTGGATGACCGAACCATCGCTGTTGACGTACCAGCGCGTTTCGATGTCGGCGCTGAAGGATGCCTGGGCCTCGTAGAGGTTGCCATATTGCGCGAACGGCGCCGTGTATTGGCGAATCTTCTCTTCCCACACTTTCGGGTCCAGTGATAAATGCAAGGGTGCTTGCAAATAGTTAGCCGCCGGTTCGACGGCAAAGTCGTCGGACTTGTCCTCCGGCGCCACGGCCACTTGGACGGCGGTCTTTATCTTGGTGTACTGCTCAACCGCGGCTTTGTATTTCTTGTCGGTGTTGTACCAGATGATGCTGCGCAGGGCCTCGGGATTGTCCTCGAGCGGAACCTGAATGAAGCCGAAGCGGTCGAAGAAATTGAACTCGGGAAATCCCGCGCCAACCCGATGGGTGTTGTCGAGGTGACGATCACCCACTCGCAGGTCGATATCCAACTGGCGATTGTGTGAGGCAACACTGCTGGTGATCTCTCCAAATGACGCGGTCATCTGCACCGTTTGGTCGTCCGTGACCTCGTAACTCAGGAAGTAGGGCGGTAGGGATTGGCTCTTCAGGGTTTGAAGGGAACGGTCAAGTTCAGCTTTCAGGCTGGAAAGTACAGGCGACGGTTCGGCGTTCTGGGCCTTCAGAAGGGGCGCGAAGATTGTGATAACGATGGCAGCACAGATCCAAGCGCGTATTCGCATGCAGCGCCTCCTAAAGGCGCCGAATTATACTGTCCTGGTGGTATCGGGTCAAGGTTACAATGCCACCATGCTGAACATTCGAAGAGCGACCTCTGACGACATTCCCCTGATCCTCGATTTCATTCGCGAGTTGGCTGAGTACGAGCGCGCACCGGAAGAGGCGGTGGCGACCCCTGAGGACCTGCTGGACCATGGTTATTCCGCCAACCCCCGCTTCTATGTCGAAATAGCTGAATGGGATGGAGAGCCTGCGGGTTTCGCGTTATGGTTCTTCAACTACTCGACTTGGCAAGGCAAGCCCGGGCTCTATCTGGAGGACCTTTTTGTCCGACCGCGGTTCCGCCGGAAGGGTATCGGACGGGCGCTGTTGACGTACTTAGCCAAGGTTGCCGTGGAGCAGGGTTGCGGGCGCTATCAATGGCAAGTTTTGGATTGGAACACGCCCGCGATTGAGTTCTATCAATCCTTGGGGGCAAAGGTCATGAAGGAGTGGCTGACCATGCGGGTCAGCGGGGAAGCGCTGGGCCGGTTGGGAGCAAGCTGGCGCGAGCCCCAGGAAGCCTCGCAAAAACAATAGCTTGCGAACAACGAAAGGCCCCTTCCGGCAACCAAGCGGGGCTCTGTGGGAGGCTCCCGGGCGCAAAGCCGTCCGACGGGATTACGGCGTCGGCCCGTCCTTCGCGTCTGGATCTCCGGTGTTGGCGGCCACACCCTTGGGCTTACCGATCTTCTCCAGCGCGTCGACGTTGAAGACAACGAAATCTGAATACTGATGCCGGTTGCGAAGGTGCTGGCCCGCCCAATCGAGGTCAACGGTGACGACCGATGGCAGCCAGAACCGCTGCGGAATGCTGGCAAAGTGGACTTCGCCAAAGTCGATGTCCGTTCTTTCAGTTTGCAGCTTGACTACCGGCAGGGGCGCCAGCAGGTCAGTGCATAGCCGCAGGATTTGATGGTCCTGAACGTCGATCCACGCCGCACCCTGGTAGAAAGTTGTCCTTGATGTATCTCCGTCCTTAAAAACGCCGTACATGCGGGCGCGCTTGGGATCCTGGGCAAAGGTGATTACAAACGCGTCCCTGCCTTTGACTTTTTGTCTACCCAATAGACGAAATGTTGATCCCTTCTGATACGCCGGATGGAAAACCAGGGGAGCGGCGACGAATCCTGACGTCAGCATGTAATGATCTTTCAACCCGAGCAAGGTCGCCGCACTCCCCGTTGAATCAGCACGATACTCGTCCGTTTGGGGTCCCCACTGCCCGGAAGGTATGAGGCAAAGATAACGAAACTTCTGCTCAACACTCCCGGCGTTCTTTCCCTTGTGGTCCAGTTTCTCCTGATGAACGAGCTCTACCGAACTGGTGTTGGGGAATTTCTGGAACAGATCGGCGATGTTACTTCCCACCGCGGAGAGGATGGAAGTCAGTTCCACCCCGCTGCCGGGAGGGTCGATATGCTGGAGTTCCGCCGGAGGGTTACGCAGGTAATCGACATAAGGCACCTTTTCTCGCTCTTGCAGCTTGACCAGCGCCTGGTCGTCCTTTTTGCGCTCCTGCACCATCTCCGCAATCCCGCGCGCCTCCGGCGACATCTTCTTGTCCTGCAGTTCGTCCACGTAGCGTTTCATTTCCGCTTCCGCGTCTTGTTCCGTTCCGGCCCACAAGAGAGCTTTGACATGAAGCAGCCGCGCCTCGTCGCCTGCCCCGGCGGCCAAGGCGTTCTTCAAAATGACCTCTGCCTCCTCCCAGTCCATGATCTGGCACTGCGCTCGACCCAACTCCTGGAGCGCCAGCGCGTCCTTAGGAGCAATGGATACGGCCTGCCGGAGGTAGGGTATCACTTTGTCCGGGTCGTGCTGCCAGTCTGCCCATACGCCATAGGCAATCCAGGGTTCCGGCAGTGGCAGTTGGCGATTGGCAATCAGCGCATTCACGGCCTTCGCCAAATGGTTTTCAGCGCTCGCCCAATCGCCCCACTGCATCTCGGCCAGGGCGGTCATGACGTGGCACCGGTGGCAAGACGGGCTCGATGTCAGGATGTGCTCGAATGACGGTACCGCCAAATCCAATCGATGCCGGTCGAGGAATTCCCCGGCGGCCCTCGCGTACGTCTTCACATCTTTCGGCGATAACCCATCGGCCGGCCCCAAGGCCCTGAGCCGGGGCGCCAGCTTCGATACCAATTCACTCTGCGAGAGCACGGTGGTGTCCTGCACCGATTGCCTCAACACGACCATGATGGGAATGGGCTGGCCCGAGGCGCCGTAGTTGGCGTAGGCGTGAGCGGTGGGATACCCCTTCTTGGTAACCGACAGCGTGACGATGAACTCCTTGGGGAGGAAGTTCAGATCGTACTCGGTGGAGAATTCTCCCTGCGAGTCCGTTGCGACCGAACGGAATAGCATTCCGCTGTTCGTGCTGATCTGCACCGTTGCGCCACGGACGGATTCACCCTTTGCCGTTGTGACCCGCCCGATCACCGATTCGGTGCACCTGCACGGTGATGGCATTGTCACCAAGGGGAGTTTCCTGGCTGGATGCCGCCACCGAAAACAGGCAAAGTACGGCGCATAAGAACAAGACGCGGCGCAAGGACAGATACAAGAGCCACCTCATCAACTGTTGGAAGACTACCCGGCGTAGCATAACCCGGTTCTTGTCCCAGCTCAAGTCAATATATGAAGATTTTTCACATTTTGTCCGGGACCGCAGTCTGCCCGTGGCGAAGCTTGTCCCCCTCTCCCTCGACGCAACCAGCAAGGAGGTGTCCGTCAACCCGACGTTGATCTCAGCATCCCCATTTACCTGGAGCCGGACGTCGCCAAGGTATTCCGAAGCTCCGCGGCGGTGAGTCAGGCTCTCCGATCTCTACTGCGAATATCCGCGACCACCCGCCGCCTGACAAGGCCTTCGAGCACTCGTGCAACCACCCCCGCCGCTGACCGGCCACCCACGAGGGTGAGGGTCGCGGAGTAGCGCGCTGCGCGCCCAACGCGCCACAATTCACGTCCTCGAATCGCACCCGGAGAGACCGGAACAGTCACTAATTTACCTATTTTTCGTGCCCAGAGCGGTCGAAACGGCTGAAAAGCAATCGGAAACATTGTGGCCGGTTTTCCCGTCCCGGTTTATCCGAAGGGCATTAGTGTGGCAACCTTTTGCCGGGCCAATGGCCGCCGTTTGTGACCTAGCACTCGAAGCAAGAGTGGGGCAGCCTCTCAAGGCCGGCTCTACATTCTCGCGGTCCGCGCGAATTGCTTGAGCCCCCCGCTTGCCTTTGTTACATTGTGCTTACATCATCGTCAGGAGCGGCCGGTTATGCATGCAACCTTTGAAGAAATTGCGGCTGACGCCATGAGACTTCATCCCAGGGATCGGGTGAAACTTGCGCAGCGCCTGGTTTCCAGCCTCGACTCTGCGGTTGAGCGAGACGTTGAAGGGCTGTGGTTGATGGAGGCGGAACGGCGGATGGAAGAACTGCGCACGGGCAAAGCCGCCGGTATCGATGCTCCAGAAGCCTTCCGAAGGCCGGGGTACTGGAAAGACCGCGTACGAGATTGAAGTGCCGTCGGATTCCTCCGCAGACCTTCCCCAGTTCGAACCGCGTTGCGATGTATTTCGTCGCCAACGCGAAATCAAAAGCCGCACCGGGACGCAAAATGTGCGTACCGATGCGGTATCTGCTTATTATATTTGTCAAATGTAATAACAGGATATACACACAGTAATGATGACCCATGACAGTAGGCCGGGCAGGCGGCCTGCGAAACAGCCTGGACCAATGCGCCCAACCAATTCCCGGGAGCAGGATCCCACAGAAATGGTGGAGCTTTCCCGAACCGCTCAATTATAATGGGTGCTTACAGTCCGCCAATCTAAACCGGCGGGTACAAGAACCCCGAGCAAGTAGTGGTCCCATGGTTGTCAAACTCCACCGCATTCTGCCACAATGTTCCAGCAAAACTGATTCTCGCAGGTCTCGTCCCTCTCCCCTGTTCGCCGTCATCATGTTGCTTATTTTCCCGTTGCTGGGCATCCGGACTACGTCCGCGAAGCCGCTCGGCCAAACCCCCGGGGGGGACGCGGGAACGAAGCAAACTTCTGACTCGGGCAAAGAGACTTCCGTCATCCAGAGCCTGCATACCCTCGTGAACTTTAGTGAGGACGGCCCTGAAACCCGGGAAGAGACGGCCCGCATTCAAATCCAATCGGAGGGGGGGCTGGAAGATTGGGGCGTGCTGAGCTTCAGTTACAACAGCGCCAACCAATCCGTCGAGATCGTATATGTCAGAGTGATCCAACCCGACGGAAGCGTTGTGCCGACGCCCCTCACCGACGTCCAAGGGGTGACAGATGAAGTTACTCGCGACGCCCCCATGTACAGCGACTACCGCGAAAAGCAAGTCCCGGTCAAAGGGCTAAGAGTCGGTGACGTGCTCGAATACAAAGTGATTACTCGCGATAGTGCGGCTCTGGTGCCTGGCCAATTCTGGTTCGATTTTAATTTCGACAAGGAGCACATGGTTTTAGATCAGGAGCTGCAGGTTCGGGTCCCGAAAGACCACGAGATGAAGGTCAAGAGCCCCGACTTCAAGCCCATGATTGAGGAAGTCGGGAAGCAGCGCGTTTATACCTGGAAAACGGACAACCGGGAACGCAAGGAATGGGACTACAACCCGGATGTGCCTCCCCCCAACGTACAGATGAGCACCTTCAAGAGCTGGGAAGAAGTGGGGCGGTGGTGGGGGGCTCTGGAGAAGGCCCAATCCGGCGTTACTCCGGAAATTCGCGCCCGGGCGGCGGAAGTAACGCAAGGCGCGAAGACGGACGACGAGAAGATAAACGCCATCTACCGCTACGTCGCCCTGAAGTTTCACTATATCAGCATTTCCTTCGGTATCGGACGCTATGAACCGCACGCTGCTGGCGAAGTACTGAAGAACGGATACGGAGATTGCAAAGACAAGCACACGCTGTTCGCCGCAATGCTTACCGTGGCCGGACTGCCGGTGAACGCGGTGCTGATCAATTCGTACCGCAAGCTGGATACCGACATTCCCTCGCCGGGACAATTCGATCACGTTATCAGCGTCGTGCCACAGGGTAAGAACTGGGTTTGGGCTGACACCACCAGTGAAGTCGCTCCTCTCGGTTTTCTTAGCTCGGGCCTGCGTGACAAGCAAGCCCTGGCGGTTCCACTGGAGGGGGCGCCCTCTTTGGTTACTACTCCTGCCGAGCCGCCCTTCAAGGAATTCCAGTCTCTGGAAATAGAGGGCGAGCTGAGCGACGATGGCACTCTGGAGTGCAAAGTCAGGAGGACGGTAAGAGGTGATGTGGAGCTTGGACTAAGGAGAGAATTTCGGACCACGCCCCAAGCGCGGTGGAAAAATATTGTTTGGGGCTTCTCATTCGGGACAACCGGTGCCGGGGAGGCCAGCGAGGTAACTGCCACACCACCCGAAGACACCGCTACGCCCTTCGCTTATTCCTACGCCTTCAAGGCGAAGGATGCTACCGACTGGGTCTACAAACGCGTGTTGATACAAGCCCCAGTCTTCGGGCTGCCGATATTGAGTCCAGCCTCCGGGAAACACGAATATCCGCTTGATCTGGGGACGCCGAGGGAAATCACGGTCAAGTGTCAGATCACCCTGCCTCCGACTTATACGCCCAAGCTCCTGCCCGCCTCGGACCAGTCCGAAAAGTTTGCCGATTACCACTCAAGCTATAGCTTCAAAGACGGGACTCTTAGCCTTGAAAGGCATTTGGTAGTCAAGGTGAAAACCGTACCCGTGTCGGATCTCGCGGCGTACCGCTCGTTCACGGAGAAAGCGAACGAAGACCTTTTGGCCTATACGTTTCTACTTACGGGCGCGGAATCGATGGCCGCCATACCACCCAACCCCGAAGCCGGTCGAATGGTTGAAGAGGCGCGTGAGGCTCTCCAGCGGCGTGATGCGAAAGCTGCGGTCGAGGTGCTTCAGCAGGTGGTGAAAATTGATCCACGGTATCCTGCGGGCTGGGTGATGCTGGGGTATTGTCAAACGCTGGTGGGACAGCGAGAGGAGGGATTGGCCTCCATCCAAAAAGCCGTTGACTTGGTTCCGAAAGATATCATTGTGCGGAAGACGCTGGCAGAGGCAGCGTTCGGTTCCAAACCGGAAACGGTTATTGCGGCATGGCGGGAGGTCCTGAAGCTGGACCCCAACGACCGGGAGGCCCACAACGCGCTCGGCAAAGTTCTGCTGGATGAAAAGCGATATGGCGAAGCGGCTCCGGAGCTTGAGGCCGCGGCGTCTCTGTCTACGCCGACCTCGTCGCAACAACAACTGATTGCAGATGCATATTTTGGAGCGGGTGACAATGCCAAGGCCGTTACCGCTCTCAAGAAAATGACAGACCTTGATCCCCATCCGCCCACCTGGAACCATATTGCAGCGTTGCTGGCCGATCACAATCTGGATCTGGACGAGGCCCAGCAATTTGCGGAAAAGGCGGTGACAACCCAGGAGGCGGACGCCGCAGAGATTCACCTCGACAAGCTCGAGGAGCATGATGTTCAAGGTGTGGGGAACCTCGCGGATTACTGGGATACCCTTGGCTGGGTGTACTTTCGCCAAGCAAAGCTCCCGCAGGCGGAGAAGTATCTGGTCGCGGCTTGGAGCTTAAAACCCGCCGGCAAGACGGGTGACCACCTGGGACAGGTTTACGAAAAGGAGGGCAAAACGCAGGCGGCGATTGACGCATACGCGCATGGTTTGGCGGCGTTCGCGCTAGAACAAAAAGTGCGCGAAGAGATGTACTCTCGTTTACTGGCACTATTGAAGACCCAGCCCGCCGTTGATGCCAGGCTCAAGCTGGCCCGCCAGGATTACTCGCATGCGCGTCTGACCAAACTTGGCAAGCTCTCCACCACCCCGGGAAACGCTGAATTCTGGCTTCTCGTCGGACGCGGCGGCGCGGAAGACGTTCAGTTCATCACCGGCGCTGAAAGCTTTCGCCCGCTGGGCAAGGCCGTCATCGCTTCCGCAAAGTTCAAGGCGGTACTTCCCGACGATGCGCCCACAAAGTTGGTCCGCCGGGGAGTCTTGGTGTGCGTCGGTGGCGACTACGGCTGTGACTTCACCTTACAGGATCCGAGTACCGTGAACTTCAGCGACAGCGGCAAGGTGGTTTTGAAATAAACTTTAAAGAGCGGCCAGACCCACACACGCGATGAAGGGGACAGGCAAACCAGCGTCCCCTTGAACGCCGCCTGCCCCGCGGGTCACAAGGCCAGAAAGCCGCGGCGCGTCATCTCGCGATCGTCAGTGACAATCATCCGCATATCAGGTCTTGTCGCTCGGGCGGGCGTCAAAGCGGCTCGATGATGGCGTTGCGTTCCACGCGCTTATGAATCGCGGCGGTGCGCAAAATGGCATTCGGAGTTCCGATGCGAAGGTATCTGTGGGCGGGGAATGGCGAGGCGCTGGTGAGAGGGATCGTCGGTCTCCAGCACCACGTAGCTGCCTTCCTGATGGACCACGCGGTAGCCCCACTTGCCGCATAGCGTCTGGACAAGTTCCTGGCCGCTCAGGTCGCGTGGAATTTTCATGAGTTGGCGAGAACTTCATCGCGGACGAGATGGAGGCGGATCGCCGTGGGCGGGTGCGGATGGTCAAAGAAATAGGCTGCCACCGCCTCTTTCACATTTCCACGCAGCTCGTCCCAATTGTCGGCCTGGGTGAATATGCTTTCCGACAAGCATTCCGCCACCAAGCCGCCATCCGCTTCCTGGGTCACTTCAAAGACGATCTCCGCCATAGGCAAAGCTTATACCATCCGCGACGTGGAAACAACGCTCGCATGGGGGTGGGGGTGCACCGGGCACCGCAGAGCTTGCGTAACGGGTACTGCAAACGTAGCGAGGAGGCGCGCGATTGAGGCGCTCCTCGGCGTCACTTCTGCGCGTCCGGACGAGTAGCGAATACGGCTGCAAGGCCTATAGGGAGGGTCGTTTCGGAGCCTCGGAGATCAGAACAAGTCCCGGCACGCGCTCGAAATGCGCGCGGTTATTCGAAACCAGTGGCACGGAGTGGCGCACGGCGAGCGCCGCAATCCATAGGTCGTTATCCGCCAGGACTCGGCCCTGCCTGCGCAATCCACTTTTCAGGCGTCCGTAGGCGAGCGAAGTTTCGTGGTCAAACGGGAGGATGAACGCCGCTTCAAGACGTCTCTTGAGTTCGGCCGTCCGTCGCTCTCCCCACCCACGCCAGAAGGCCCCAAAGAGAAGTTCGCCAACCGTAATGAATGAAAGAGCTGTGATGCGACCCTCCACGTGACGGAGATAGGGCCGACCGCGCGGGTCGCCCGGCACCATCAGGTAAGAGAAAACGTCCGTGTCGAGCAGGACGATGTTTAACGGGTCGCTAATCAAAGGGGGTTACGTCCGGGCGCGATAGATCTCTTCGACGAAGGCGCCGATGTCCTCGTCGGGGGGCACGATACCGGCGAACTCACGCGGGTCGAATGGCTTTGCACCACGTTCCCGGGCTACTTCTTGAATCGTCTTGCCCGCGACGATATCAGCTTTACGAATGGCAGGAAGGGCGCGCTTTCGATTTCGTCGAGGTAAGGGATGCAGCTTGGTCTTCAAATTCGGCCTCCTCGAAAATCATATCACACCCCGCACGGCCGTGGGCAGGTCGTTGTGTATCATGCAATTAAACCACTGAGGGGGGACAGGCACGTTCACCGGCTTATCTAGCAGTGCGGAGCAAAGTGCGGCGGACCTTGTGCAGCAGGTCCGCGCGCTTCTCACGGGTTGACAATGAACAAGTCAAGCAGGTAGCGCTGAGGTGTTTGGCTCCGAGCCGAATTCCTCAGCGGTCCTTTCTGTGGTTCGGGTCCGCGGCTTTTCTGGTGATGGGCGGAAGAACCGCAGACCTTGCGCGGCATGCGGCAACTTGCTACAACGAAATCGGGAAGGGTGAGACAGGAGGCGGAAACACTGTTGGTGGGCGATGTGGCGGCGGCGTTATCGGCCAGCCCGTTAGTAGACGGGTCTGCGACCCGTCAGTGGATGGGTCTGCGACCGACGGACCATAACTCCCAGCGTTGCGACGCTGGGGTGGCGGGGTAAACCCGCCGCTACGACTGTTGCCGGGGCTGGCGCAGGCACGCGTTTCAGTGTCTGCGTTCCTCGTAATCCCAATCCAGATCGCCGGGGCTACATTTTCACCAGCTCCACCCGCCGGTTTTGGGCGCGTCCCAGCGCCGTATCGTTTGACGCCACGGGGCGAGTGGCGCCGTAACCCGCCGTCGAGAGGCGCGAAGCGTCAATGCCTGCTCCTACCAGGTAAGCCTTTACGGAGGCCGCGCGGCGTTCGGAGAGTTGCTGATTATGCTCGGGGGTGGAGGTGGCGTCCGTGTGGCCTTCCACGGTCAGCTTCCAGTCGGGCTTGGCCTTAAGCATGGCCACAATCTGGTCGAGCGTGGTGTGCGACTCGTCGCGGATTTGATCGGAATCGGTATCAAAATTAATTCCGTAAACGCGGACTTTGCCGGTTTGTTCCAGGTCGCTCGCCATCTGCTGCTCAACGCCGCCCTTCCAGTGCGGACAGGTTCCCACGACATTGCTGGCTTTGGTGCCGTTCCAATCGCTTCCTGACCCGTTATCGCCGGTGTGCCACCACAGTCCGAATAACTGCTTCCCATCGCTCGAGAAGACCATGATCGCGGGACCCTCTTGGCCTGTCTCGTGCCAACCGAGCTTCATGACGCGGCCCTCAATGCCACCCTCGAGCAGTCCTTCGGCGTGTTCATAGCAACCCACCACCGAGGTTCCCTGCTGGCGGATGTGCATGTCACCATAATTGGTGTGGTAAGTGCCGCTAATGTCTGCGAAGGAGGTTTGGGACAAGACCTGGCCGCGTGCTTTGAACTCCATCAATTCCAGGTAGTCCGGATCGCCGTGATTATTATGGAAGGTCAAGCGCACCCATCGCCCCGGGACCGCGGCTTGGACGGGAAAAGTCTGACCATCCGCGTGGTCTTGCAGCGACACGTCGGCAATCTTCTGGAAGCCGGTTTGCATGCTGGTATCCGACATCTCCACCGTTATGTCCTTGGCGCTCCGGCCGGGGTTTTCGGTTTGAGCATTATCGAACTCCAGAGTCGTCAAGACGCTCCGGTCGGGCAGCTCGATCACCGCCGTCTGGTTACTGATAACACCCTTGGGGGTCGCCCATCCCGTGTCCAGGCGCTCGTCCAGCAGCCAGAAAGCCGACCAGCCGCTGCCGTACTCTTGCGGCTTTTGCACCACCAACGCGCCGGAGGCGAACGCGACCAGGTCGGGCTGATCCGTGCTCGGGGGCGTGCCAGAGCTGCTGGCACCGGCGGGCGGAGCCACAGCCGGAGCGGGCGCGGACGCCCCCGGGTTCCCCGCCGCGGTCGAGGGCGCCGGTCCACTGGCCGCGGGCCGCGCGCCCCCGGCGTTTTCGTTGGAATCGTTCTTCCTGCTGCATCCGGATGCAAATCCCACCAGCAAAACGAGAAACACCGCCATCGATCGACGCATGCCCGCCTCCGTTGTTGAGCCCAATTCTGGGAGAAACTTCTGGGAGGATAGTATCACAAGCAGGTAGCGCTGAGGTCTTTGGGTCCGGGCCGAATGCCTCAGCGGTCCTTTCCCATTGGCGGCGACCACCACCTCGGGCGCACGGCGGAATTGCGCCAGTTATTCATCCAAGGCCTATTTCGCCTTCGGACGCCTGGTTTTTCCTGCCGTCAACCGTGTCCGGGCATCTTGGACGAAGGCCAGGAAGCGGTGCGAGAGTTCTTGAATCCGCTCCACCTGCCGCCGGGCGATGGCGTCGGGCGGTATAAGATCCAGTCCCACTCCCAGGGCCGCCGCGCCGGCCAAAACGAATCCGGCTGCCGTGTGCTGGGTCACTCCGCCCGATGCGACCAAAGGGATCTGAGGCAACGCTTTTTTCAAGGCTTTGATGTATTTGTCTCCCCCCACCTGGGAACAGGGAAAGACCTTGACGAAGTCGGAGCCCACTCTCCAGGCGGTAACGACTTCCGTGGGAGTCAGCGCACCCGGAATGACCACGAGGTCTTCCTTGGCGGCAAATTCCACGATGGAGTAGTCAAACCCGGGAGCGGTCAGGAAGCGTGCGCCGGCATCGACCGCCCGCCGGGCCATTTCCGTGTCCAATACCGTGCCGGCGCCGACGATGATCTCTGGATGCGTGCGGGTGAGGTGCGCGATCAACTGCATGGTTTCCGGCCCTTCCACGGTGATCTCCAAGATGGGGATGCCTCCACCGGCCAGGGACTCGGCGGCAAACCGCGCGTCGGTCTCGGAACAGACCCACACGGCAGGGATGATTCCTATTTCCTCAATGCGCGCGCAAACTTCGTGTTTGGTCATGGTCGGAATCCTTAAGTGCCAGCTCAACGCCAAGATGCTGATGGTTTCGGTCCTACACTTCCTTCTCCATGTCCGGCTCCGGCAATTGGTCACCGGGCCGTGCAAACCAGGAATAAAGGGTGGGCAGAAGAAAGATGCTGAGGACCAGATCGGACATCAGACCGCCAACGATGACGATCGCAAACGGCCGTTGCGAGTCGGAGCCAATGCCGTGGGAGAGCGCGGCGGGAAGCAAGCCCAGCGTGGCCACCAGCATCGTCATCATGATCGGCCGCAACCTTAGCACCGCCCCTTCCACGGCGGACTGTTCCACGGTAAAGCCTCGGGCCCGAAGCTGGTTGATGTATTCCACCATAATGACGCCGGTCTGAACGGAGACGCCGAACAGCGCGAGGAATCCTACGCCGGAAGACACGCTGAAATTGGTGTGCGTCGCGAGCAATGCCAGCAGTCCTCCCAGCGGCGCCATGGCCACGTTCGTCAGGATCAACAGTGACCACTTGACGGAGCCAAACATGCTGTACAGGATGACGAAAATCACCAGAATCGTGATGGGCAGCACGATCAGCAGGCGGCGCTCCGAGCGCTGCTGGCTTTCATATTCGCCCGACCAGTCGATCGTATAACCGGGCGGCAACCTCACGGCGGCGCTCACCTTTCGCATTGCTTCTTCAACCGTGCTGCCCAGGTCCCGTCCGCGGACGCTGAACTTTACCGCGACGTAGCGGGAGTTCGCTTCGCGATAAATCTCCGAGCCGCCATCCGTCTCGGTGACCTGCGTCAACTGGGCCAGTGACACGCGCTCACCCGTGGGCGAGAGTATGCGGATTTTTTCGATGGCCTCCCGGGTGTCACGATACTCGGGCAAATAGCGCAGAACCAAATCGAAGCGCTGCTCACCAATCAGCACCTGGTTAAGGGCATTGCCCCCGACAGCGGTTTGAATGGCATCCTGGACGTCGGAAACATTGATGCCAAACCGCGCCGCCTGATCGCGATCAACCGTAAAGTTCAAATTCGGTTGGCCAAGCACGCGAAACAATCCCAGATCTTCGACGCCTTGGATGTCCCGCATGGCGGCGACAACCTCATCGCCTTTCCCTTCGAGGGTTTTGAGGTCGTCGCCGTAAATTTTCACCGCCAGGGCGCCTTTGACACCGCTGACGGCTTCTTCCAGGTTGTCCGAGATGGGCTGAGAGAATCCCCAAAAGACCCCGGGTATTTTCTCCAACTCGCGGTCCATGGCGGCAATGAGTTGGTCCTTGTCTTGATGAAAAACCGGCCTCCACTTTTCCCGTGGCAAGAGGTCCACGAAGAACTCCATATCAAAGAAGCCGGTGGTGTCCGTTCCGTCATCCGGCCGGCCAATCTGGTTGACGACTTGCGGAACCTCGGGGAATGAGCACATGACCTCGCGCGCCCGTTGCGCCACACGTGCGCTCTCCGTCGGACCGGTGCTGGGGGCCATCGTGCCCCGCACCCAGATTGCACCCTCGTCCAGGTGGGGCAGAAATTCCGAACCGATCGCGCCCCCGAAGGCGAGGTAAATCGTCAAGATCAACAGAGTGACGGCCGCCCCCAGCGTGATCGATCGGTTGCGCACCGCCCAGGTCACACTCGTTCGGTAGAGATCGGTTAGAAAGATCATCAGGGGGTTCTTCCATTCGCTCGCCCCCGAGCGGAAAAACACGCTGGCCAGCGCGGGAGCGACCAATATCGAGAACACCAGCGCGCCCAGCAATGCAAACGCGACCGTCCACGCCATGGGCCGGAACAACTTTCCTTCCACCCGTTGCAAAGTGAAGATCGGCATGTACGCCGTGATGATGATGGCAATGGCGTAGAATACCGGCCGTTGAACTTCATGCGCGGATTCGCGGATGCGCTCCATGGTGGTTCGCGACTCGGTATTGGGACGGTTCAAATGCCGAACGATGTTTTCAATCATCACCACGGTGCCGTCCACGACCATACCGAAGTCCAGCGCTCCCAGGGAGAGCAGGTTGGCGGAAATATGACGGAGGTCGAGGCAAATGGACGCAAAGAGCAAGGCAAACGGTATCGTGATCGAAACAATCAGCGCGCCGCGAAGATTGCCCAGAAAGATGAAGAGAATAATCACCACCAGGATCATTCCCTCAAACAGGTTGTGCAGCACCGTATGGGTGGTGAAATGCACCAAGTCATCGCGGTCCAGGTAGGGAACAATCTTGACTCCGGGCGGCAGAATGTGTTCGTTGATTCTCTTGACCGCGGCGTGAATGCCATCCATGGTGGCATCCGTCTCCGCCCCTTTACGCATGAACACAATGCCTTCGACAACGTCCTCGTCGTCAACCACCACCCCGTCGGCGCGATGGATGGCCTTGCCGATCTGGCCCAGCCGGATCTTCGGTCCTTGTGTGACCACGGCGATGTCCTTAATGCGGATGGCCGTCCCCTTCTGCGTCTTGAGCAGCGTGTTGGCGATGTCGGAGACGTGCTGGACCAGCCCTACCTCGCGCACATTGATCTGCTGGGAGCCGTCCTCGATAAAACTGCCGCCACCGTTGGCATTGGTATTGGTAAGCTGTTGCTCGACTTGCGCCAGGCTCAGACCGTAGGAAACCAACTTGTCCGGGTCGACGCGGATCTGGTACTCCTTGGTGACGCCGCCAAACGAGGAGTCGTCCACCACATCCGGCGCCGCCCGCATGTACTTGCTCACCACCCAGTCCTGGAGTGATTTGAGCTCCATGAGGTCGTAGTTGGGATTCGTGCTCTTCAGCGTGTACCAGTAGACGGAGCCGATGGGGCTGAAATCCGGTCCGATCTGTGCGGACACGGTGGGAGGCAGCGCCACCTGCGATAGGCGCTCCAGAACTTTCTGCCGGTCCCAGTCGTTGTCGGAATTGTCGTCGAAGATAAGGTTCACCACCGACAGTCCAGCCAGTGAAGCCGAACGGACGTGCAGCAGGTAGGGGATCCCGTTCATCTGAATTTCAATCGGAATGGTGATCTGTTGTTCGACCTCCTCAGCCGCCCGGCCGGGCCACTGGGTGATCACCTGCACCCAGGTATTGGCGACATCCGGGTAAGCCTCCACCGGCAGGTTCTTAAAGGAGACCACACCACGCACTAGAAGCAGCACCGCGATCCCCAGCACGACAAAACGATTGTTGAGCGCGAAATCGACCAGCGACCGGATCATTGTTGCTCCACCGAATTCTGAAATTCCAGCGCGTTGGCCACCACCTGCTGGCCCGGGGCAATTCCCGAAATGATTTCCTGTGCGCCGCCGGCAAGCATATCGCCCCCGACGACTTCCACTCGCCGAAACTGATTGCCTCCGGTGGGCAGATAGACCCAATTTCGGTCGTGCAAGTGCAGAATCGCCGTTGCCGGCACAGCGGCGTACTTCTTCTGATCGCGACCATGGAAAGTGGCGGTCGCGAACATTCCCGGGCGCATCAGCCCGGGGTTCGCGACCTCGATCCGCACCTTCGCCGTCCGGATGTTCGGGTCCAAGACGGGCCCGATATTACTGATCCTCCCGGTGAAGGCTTTATCGGGGTAGGCGTTCAATCGAATGTCCGCCGAGTCGCCGAGGCGCACCATGGGGAGGTCATTTTCGTAAACGTCACAGAGAATCCACACCCGCGTGAGGTCGGAGATCGTGAAGGGATTCGGAGAACTCAAACCCTGCAAGCCTCCGGCATTCGTGATTTCCTGATCTGTAATCACTCCCGATATGGGGGCACGAATATCGACCACCCCAGAAGGCTGATCACTTTGCGAGACCCCCAACACGCGCAGCCTCTCCGCAGTCGTTTTCACGTCCACTTGGGCTTTTGCTTCGGTGTCCTCTGCAACTTGCCGATCGTTAAGGGAGATCGCACCTTTGCCATAAAGGAGTTGCGCACGTTCGAGTTGCGTGTGCGCCAGCTTTTCGTCGGCGACGGCCTTTTGATAATCGGAAAACGCCCCGGAAATATCCGGGCTCTGCACCCGCAACAAGACCTGCCCTTTTTGCACCTCGTCGCCCAGACGGGCTTTGATCTCGATAACCCGGCCGGTAGCCAGAGTCACGACGGGGACCGCCCGGGAGACATCGGGGTTCACGGTGGCGGTGACCTTAAGTTCCGTAGAGGCCGTATACTCGGTGGCGACGGTTAATGGGAATTTGTCCGGACGCTCCACCGAAAAGACATTCGTGTCCTCCACATGCTCGACTTTCAGTGGCGGCGGGGCGCCGGCATCGGAATCCACTTGCGAATGACTGCAGCCTGCCAGTAACACTTGAATCCATAGAGAAGCAATGAGGAGCATTACCCGCGGCATTCTCATGGCAGCACCTCGCGTCCGACGGCAAGGTTCAATTGGTTCGCAGCCTGCAAATACGATCCGACCAGGTTCAGGTAGCTCAATTGTACAGCCCGATAGTCGGCCTGGGCATCCAGGAAGTCGAGCAGTGATGCCGCGCCATGCTGGTAGGAGAACGCAATCGTGTCGCGTACTCGGGAAGCTTGCGCGAGGTAGCGATCCTTGTACGGCTGAAGAAGCGCCAGCGTGCTCTGAATGGTTGCATAGCCGCTATCCACATCGCTGAACACCTGCATCCGGGCAGCTTCCAGCAGGCGGTTGTTTCTTTCGATATCAAGCTGGGTGCGCAATTTCTCGCCCTGGTTGCGGTCAAAGATCCTCAGCGGCATGCTGACATTGACGCCGAAGTATTGGTCAATGGGGGGATTGCGCCCTCCGTCCAAACTGAAGGTCGGATCGGTCGACCCGTTCGATACCGCCAGGCGGTGATCGACCTTCGCCTTTTCGACGGATTGCAGCGCTGCGCGCAGGTCCGGTCGCGCGTCGAGGGCAGCTTGGCGCACCTGCTCCAGCGCCACAATCTGAGTTGCAAAGTCGAACGGCCCCGTCACGTCAAACACTTCGACCGGGGTCTGGTCATCCAATAGTGCCAGCAGTTGAATCTTGGCGGTTCGGAGGCCTATCAAGGCGGATTGTACGTCCGATTCATACTGAACACGCTGAAGTTCCAGGCGATCCAGATCCACCCGAGCAATCGCCCCCGAATTGTATCGATCCCGATTCACGTCCAGCACGTGGTCATAATAAGCGAGGTTGTCCTGGGCCAACACGAGCACGGCTTTCCCCTGAAGGACCCCGATAAAAGCTTGTCGAAGGTTAAATACCATATTCCTTTCCAAGTCAGCCTGCTGGGAAGTCACGACCTTCGTGGAGTCCTGGGCGCTCTCCAGTCGCAGTTCGCGCTTATGCTGGCGTTCATGCAAGTACGAGAAGGTCACCGAGGGCAGAAGAAACGCGAACGGACCATGTCCAGGCCCGCCGGGGAAGGGATCGATTTGATCCATCAAAAGCGTCATATTGGGATTGGGACGCAAATAGGCGGTAGTCTCATTGGCATGCGACTCATCCACGCCGATTTGTCCGGCCCGCAGAGTGGGATTCACCGCCTCAAATTTGGCGCGCACGTCTTCCCAGGTCAATGACTTTTGGGCAAATCCGCTCTGGGCCACGGCTGCGGCCATCAGCACTCCCAGGCACACCTTCCTCACCACCGACATGGAACCTCCTCATTTTTGCCTGCCCTTCGCTCTATTCCTGTTCGCCGCAGATTACGTGAAGATGACGCGGCTGTGACAACTTTGAACGGGACTTCGCTGCGGGAGCGAGTTGGCGGCTGACCTTGCCTCAGACCCCTGGTGCGACGCATTCATCCAAATGGGCGAGCACGTGGGGCCAGGCGCTTTCGTGACGATTCTTCGATGGCTCGTCCGGGAACCCGGCGTGGGTAAGCCGCAATTGCGTGCCGCCGCCGCCGGCCGCAAGTTCCACGGTAGAGGTCCGGTGGCGCAATGATGGTAACCATAGCTTTCCCTTCGCGGTATTGAGGAAGTGTGAAACATATTTTAACAGTGACATCAAGTCACCGCGACAAAAAATCCTGAAAACTTTTCGCCGAATTCCTGCATCGATACATATAGGGAGGCCTTCACCTTAGATGACACGACATATTACCGATTATCTGGTTCAGGAACACCAGCAGTTGTCTCTTTTGCTAAATGAGCTTCATGAGCAGTTGGGAGTCTTACGTCTGGCACGAGATCGCCGCCGAACGGCCGAACGACTGACCGGCTTGGGGCGGAAGATATCCGAAGTATTTAATGTCCACGTGGCACAGGAAGAGCAAATACTGTACCCCGCGCTTGAAAACACCATGGAAGGCATCGCCTTCACGCTGGACCGAATGCGGCAGGAGCACGATGCCGGCGAGCAGACCGGCGACACATTCCGTCGCAGCCTTGACCGCTTGGTGCACGGGAGCGGCAATCCTCGCGAAGTCATGCAAAACGGCCAGAAGTACATTACGTGGGTTCGCAACCATCTCCTGGATGAGAACGGCCGCTTGTTTCCAATGGTCGAGCGGGGCCTGGACGTGAAAACTCAACAGGCTATTCGGCGCGCCATGGAGGAGCCGCGGCAAGAAACCCCGGCGCGGGTTGCCGCGGGTCAAATCTTGACGGCCCACGCTTAGCTCCGTGCGCCGTTTCGTAACATAAGCTTGTTGCAGATGCGACGTAGCGGCGACCTTACGTCGCCATAACCCAAGCGTTGGAACGCTGGGGTGGCGGGGTAAACCCGCCGCTACGCCTTTCTTCTTGCACTGCTACCGCGGTCCAAGGCGGCGTTCGCCGCATGGAGAATATCCCACCGTCTGGCCCAACAGGGCTACTCTTCCACGGCTCCCGAGGGAGACCTCAGCACCGGTCACAAAGTCCCCATCCACTCTGCCTTCATAATGTTCTTTGGTCCCCGGTCCATATCTGGCAGAATGAGCGGCTGCGTCGTGAGCCGCTGTTTCCGCCGCGAAGCCGTGCGATTCTCGATCTTACGCATTCAGATGTGGAGAGAGGCACCACGTTTTTATGAAGAAGGGTAGTGTTACCAGACGGGATTTCATCAGGTTGGGAGCGGGAGTTGCCGCCGGCGGTCTCGCGTCCAAAGTTACGGTTCTTGAACCCGTGCGGATGGAAGCTGCGGCGCGGCCGGTCGCGCCGTCGGATACCGTTCGCTTCGCCATCGTCGGCACCGGCATTGAAGGCTGCAAGCTTCTGACATGCTCGCTGGCCATCCCCGGCGTCGAGTGCGTGGCGGCAGCGGACCTCTATGATGGCCGCCACATCGCCGCCCGCGAGGCATTGGGCGGAAAAGACATTGATACCACGCGCGATTACCGCCGCGTGATCGAACGGAAGGATATCGACGCCGTCATCTGCGCCACTTCCGACAACTGGCATCGCCGCATTGTCGAGGAAGCCTGCGCCGCAGGTAAAGACGTTTACTGCGAAAAACCCATGTCGCACACGGTGGAGGACGGCAACGCCATGGCGGCTGCCGTGCGCCGTTACAGCCGCATCTGCCAAGTCGGCAGCCAGCGCGTCAGCAGCGTTCTTTACGCCAAGGCCAGGGAAATCTGGGAGTCGGGAAGCCTGGGAATGGTTGACACTATCGAGGCCGTGTTGGATCGCAACACCGACGGTGGCGCGTGGGTCAATCCCATTCCCCCGGACGCGAGTCCCGAGACCGTTGACTGGAAGACGTGGATCGAAGGCGCTCCGCAACGCCCCTTTGACCTGAACCGCTTCTTCTGTTGGCGGCAGTTTGCTGACTACGGCTCGGGTCAGGCCGGCGACCTGTTCGTACACCTGCTCTCAGGAATCCACTTCCTGACGGGGACGAATCAAGCCCCCGAGCGCGCTTATTCGAGCGGCGGAATCTACTTCTATAAGGATGGCCGCGACTATCCCGACCTGCTCTGGACACTTTACGACTACCCCAAGTTCAAGCTGGCCATCCGCTGCAACAGCAACAACGCTTCGGAAGGCGAGTGCTCCACTTTTTACGGCAAGAATGGGACCATGGTGATCCGCGCCAGGACAGTGACGTTCAAACCCGAACCGTCCTGCCACCAGATGGATGATTACACGGTCCATGGCTGGCCGAAGAAGCTGCGAGACCAGTACCAGGCGGAATGGAAGAAAGCACACCCTCTGCCCCCGGTCGGAGAATTCAAAGTCGAGGAAGACTCGGAGGAATTCGTCATGCCCACCGGGTACGACGACAAGACGGAGCATCTGGCGAATTTCTTCCACGCCGTACGTACGCGTCAACGCCCGGTGGAGGATGAGGTCTTCGGCAACCACACCGCCATTGGCTGCCACATGGCGAATCAATCGTACTTCAATCGCACCGCAGTAGTTTGGGATGGTGCGACCGGACAAGTTAAGAATGCATAGATCAGGGAGGACCAGAATATGAATCGCCGGGAATTTATGGGCGCTACCACGGGCGCGGCAGCGCTGGGAGCGTCGAATACCACTCTGCTTACACCCACTCCATTGCGGGCCGCAGCAGGCAGCGTGCCACCGAGTGACAGAGTCCGCTTCGCCTCCATCGGCACGGGCGTGGAAGGCTGCACCATCTTGCAGGCGGCGCTCCACTGCCCGGGTACGGAGATCGTCGCCGCGTGCGATCTTTACGATGGCCGCCTAACCGCCGCCCGCGAGTACGCCAAGAAGGAAATTGTCACCACCAAGGACTACCGGGCGATTCTGGATCGCAACGACGTTGACGCTGTCCTGGTGGCCACGCCGGACCACTGGCACGCGCGCATCACGCAGGATGCCTGTGCGGCGGGCAAGGATGTCTACTGCGAGAAGCCCATGGCGCACAAGGTGGACCAGGCCTTTGCCATGATTGACGCCATGCAGGGCCACAATCGCGTCGTGCAGGTCGGCAGCCAGTGCCGCAGCTCCATTGTCTACGCCAAGGCCAAGGAATTTTTCGATAGCGGCGCGCTGGGAATAGTGACCGCCGTCGAAGCCTGCATCGACCGCAATGATGCCAGCGGAGCCTGGGTCTATCCCATCCCGCCGGATGCCAGCGAGCAAACCATCGATTGGAACCGGTTCCTTGGGGATGCCCCCAAGCGGCCCTTTGATCCCGTCCGTTTCTTTCGCTGGCGCTGCTTCCGCGATTACGGCGAGGGTCTGCCGGGCGACCTCTACGTTCACATGCTGACGGGAATTCACTTCGTCGCCGGACTCACCGCGCCACCTCTGCGCGCCGCCACTATGGGAGGCATCTTCCGCTGGACCGAAAACCGCGAAGTGCCGGACCTGAGCTGGACGCTGTTTGAATATCCCAACTTTCGTGTCTCGATCCGCTGCAACCTGAACAATGAGTCCCCGGCCGTAACGCGATACATGGGAACGAAGGGGACCATGGAAATCAAGAACGATGTCCTGACGTTCACGCCGCAGGACACCGATCCCAAGCCCGAGGGCTATTCCATTCTGGGCTGGCCGCTCAAGCTGCGAACGGAGTACCAGCAGAATTGGCATGCCGAGCACCCGGAGCCCCTGCCGGGCGAGTACAAATTGATTACGCCATCGGCGGAGAGCTTCCAGGCGCCGGCTCCATTACGACTACCAAATCGATCACATGAACAATTTCATGGAGTCGGTCCGCACCCGGCAGCCTTCCGTGGAGGATGCGGTCTACGGCAAGAACACTGCCATCGCCGCCCTGATGGCGAATTACTCCTACTTTAACAAGTGCCTTGCCGTATGGAATGAGGGCGCACGCAAGATCGAATCGGCTTAGCTTTGACTATCTTTCCGGAGGAACGCATTTATGAAGAACTATCGTCTTTCGCGCCGCGATTTTATGCGGGGAACCGCCGCGGCGGCTGGAGCCACACTGGCCGGCAAGACCATTGTGCTCGATCCTGGCCCGGCCTATGCCGCCGCAAGCCCGCTTCCGCCCAGTGACACGCTGCAATTCGGCATCATCGGCATCGGGATGCAGGGAACGGGCCTGCTGAGCACGGCGGTCACAATCCCAGGCGTCGAATGTGTGGCAGCGTGCGATTTGTATGACGGCAGGCACGATCGCGCCCAGGAGATTGTGGGCAAGTCGATTCCCACCACGCGCCGCTACCAGGACCTGCTCGACAACAGGGAGATCGACTGCATCATCAACGCCACACCCGACCACTGGCACAAGAAGATCGTGGTGGATTGCTGCAACGCCGGCAAAGACGTTTACTCCGAGAAGCCTATGACGCATGGCGTCAGCGAGGGCTTTGAGATGATCGCGGCGGCCGAGAAGAACAATCGCATTGTGCAGATTGGGAGCCAATTCCCCAGCAACATCATCTTCACCAAAGCCAAGGAACTGCTGGCGCAGGGCGCCATCGGAGATGTTCATACTATCGAGGGCATGACCTGTCGTAATTCCCCCGACGGTGCATGGCAGTACCCACCTCCCCCGGACCTCTCGCCGCAAAATCTGGATTGGGATACATGGCTCGGCACAACGCCGAAGCTTCCGTTTGATCCCATTCGCTTTGCGCGGTGGCGCTGTTGGCAAGCCTACGGTTCGGGAGCGGCGGGCGATTTGATGGTCCACCTGCTGACCGGCATCCACTACGTCGCCGGATTTACTCAGCCGCCGGACCGCGCGCAATCGACCGGCGGGATTTACCGGTTCAAGGATGGACGCGACGTTCCCGACGTTCACCACGTGCTTTATGACTACGGCGAGTTGCCGGTGATCATCAAACTGATCCTGACATGTGAAGAGCACGGTTCGACGCGCTTCTACGGGACCGGTGGTTTTCTGGAAATCTCCGGTGGCGATCTGACCCTTACGACGCAAGACGGAATGGATCACGGCCCGGGCGGGTACTACAACAGTTTCCCCAAGGCCCTCCGGGAAGCGTACGCGAAGCAGTGGCATGAGGAGAACGACGCCAAGCTGGCGAAATCCGGAACGGAGACGGTTACGTTCCGCCCGCCCGCAGGATTCGACATGACCCGCGAGCACTTGCGGAACTTCTTCAACTCTGTGCGCAGCCGGAAGCCGGTGGTGGAAGACACGGTATTCGGAAACAACACCGCCATCGCCTGCCACATGGCCAACGCTTCGTACTTCCACAAGAGCATTGTGCATTGGGATGGGATGGCCAGGCAGATGCGAACTTAAAAAAGAAGAGCGGAGAAAAATCAAGCCCCCCGATTGGCGAAACCGAGGGGCTTGGAGGCATAGATTAAGAGGAGGAAACCGGTCCCGCACCGGCCCGCGCCGCGACGCCCTGGGGGCAAGGTCATCTCGACGCGGATCCGATGCTCCAGCGGGACTCTGGTAATATTTAATCCTAATGCCCGCTGGTGTCCAATCGATTCTCTTTATAGTTGCAATCACGAGATCGACGCGCATAATGTCCCTCTGCTTTGGTATTAATTCATACGCGAAGAGGTGTTGTACTGAAGCTGCGCGAACTGAGGGCGGCGCTCCAAACCGCGAACGCTGAATTGGGATGATGACATGAGCATGGAAGTGCCTGCGGAAGATTTGCTGGTTCGCGTTGCCCGCCAGGACGCCGATGCGCTGAGCGAGCTCTACGATCGGTACGCCCCCCGCATCTACGGCTTGATGCTGCATATCCTTTCCTCTCGTAAGGCTGCGGAGCTTGGTGTTGCAGGATGTGTTTGCACGCTTGTGGGGCGAGAGCGCACGCCTGAGCCAGGAAGGTGGCAGCGTGGTCGCGTGGCTGGTAGCTCACCGCGCGGGACCGCGCGGTGGAGCAACTTCGGACGCAGCGCGCAAAATCGCCAGCCGCCGAACTCCCGAACTCGGACGGAGACAACGCCAAAGGATCAAGTGCTGTTGCGCGCAAGTCCAAGGGGGCAGTTGTTTCCTCTGCGGACAAAGCGATTACGGGAAGACTTGGGACGCCGAGGCTTGGTCCTTCGAAGGCTGAGCGCACCATGCTGACGGGCCAACTTCCCATGACCTGGCTGCCCCAACCGAAGGCGATCAGCTTTCTTGACGAGCGTCTGGCGCTTCTCCACAAGGTGATCGCACAGTTGCCGGAGTCGCAGCGAGAGGCGCTGGAGTTGGCCGTGTTCGGAGGGCTCAGCGAATCGGAAATTGCAGTCGAGACCCGCGAGCCACTGGCCAAGGTGCAACGATCCCTGCGCGCCGCCATCACTTTTGTCAAACACCGCCGCCGCGCTGTGTGTGGAACATGGGCTGCCAACATTTAGAAGAGCTTTACGAGTTGTGGTTGCTGGGCGCGCTCTCGGAGAAGGGCTCGCTGGACCTCCGCGAGCACTTGCGGCGTGGCTGCGCGCAGTGCGTGGCGCGCCTCCGTGAAGCGGCGGAAACAGTCTACGTGCTGGTCCTTACCCCCAAGCCGGCCCGACCCCATCCCCGCGTCAAGGCGGAATTGCTGCGCAGCATTTCGCGGAAACCCGTGCCGAACAGGTGACATTTGGCGTCCCCCACCAGCAAGCCCGGTCTGCGGCGGGAACTCGGCCTGGTGCAGGCCACCGCGCTCGCCATTACCGACATGGTGGGAATCGGCCCGTACATCACCATCCCCCTTTTCCTTGCCACTATGGGCGGACCGCAGGCTATGCTCGGCTGGCTGGTGGGCGCCGTGCTGGCTTTTTGCGATGGCTTGGTCTGGGCGGAACTCGGCGCCGCCCTCCCGAAAGCCGGCGGCAGTTACAACTACCTGCGGGAAGCTTACGGCCCACATCGCATGGGCCGCTGGCTCTCCTTCCTGATGGTGTGGCAGATCATTTTTTCTGCGCCGCTGTCGGTGGCCAGCGGCAGCATCGGATTCGCCAATTATCTTCATTTCCTCGCACCGCACCTTTCGCCCGGCGACATTCGCCTGGTGGCCGCGGCATTTCCATTGCTGCTGGTCGTTCTGCTCTATCGCTCCATCAAATCGATTGGCAATCTCTCCGTCGTGCTCGTGACCGGCGTGATGATCGGATGCTTGTGGATTGCCGTCTCCGGTCTCTTCCACTTGAGTCCGGCACGCCTTTTTGATTTCCCGCCGGGTGCGTTCCATCTCAATTTGATCTTCTGGGTGGGGCTCGGCCACGCCACGCTGTTCGCCCTTTACGATTACTTTGGCTACTACAACGTGTGCTACCTGGCGGAGGAAATTCGCGACCCGGGCCGTGTGATCCCGCGCGCTATTCTGTTTTCCATTCTGAGTGTTGCCGTGTTGTACGTCCTGATGACCGCCGCCTTTCTGAGCGTGATTCCCTGGCGCGAAGCCATCCACAGTACGTACATCGCGTCGGTCTATGTTCAGCTCTTGTTCGGCTCCACCGCAGGCAAGGTCATGACCGTGCTGCTGCTGTGGATTGCCTTCTCGTCGGTCTTCTCCCTGCTGCTCGGTTACTCGCGAATCCCCTATGCCGCCGCTATTGACGGCAATTTCTTCCTTCCCTTCGGGCGCTTGCACCCCAAGGGCAATTTCCCGCACATTTCGCTCATCACGCTCGGCCTGCTGGCATCGCTTTTCAGCCTGGGTCACTTGAACGAAGTCATCGGCAGCCTCATCGCCACGCGCGTGCTCATTCAGTACCTTCCGCAGACCATCGGATTCTTCCTGTTGCGCTTCCGCTCGCCGGATTTGCACCGGCCCTTCCGGATGTGGCTCTACCCCCTTCCTGGCATCATCTCGATTGGCGGTTGGATCTACATTCTCGCAACGGCTGCGGGACATTCTTTGCTCTTCGCCTTCGCCGTATTTGCGGTAGGTACCGCAGCCTACATGGTGAGGGCAAGGCTGCGATGCGAATGGCCGTTTGAAGAGCGGTAGGTGGTAGGTCGTAGGTGGTAGGTGGGGTCCCATCTACCAACTACAACCTACCGTCTACTCCTCAGGCGCCTGCCGCCCCCTGGCGCGTGAGCAAAAACATCCCCTCGTTATGGATGATCTGGAGGTCGTCGCCCTGGGCCTGAGCGCTGAAGCCGGAGCGGTCGCCGGCCATGGATTGCTCCATCAGCTTGCGGGTTTCGCCATACTTCTTGGTTCCGGGAGCCTGGCCGCCCCGAAGCATCCAGTTATTGAACGAGCGAGGCCGGCGGCGCAGCGATTGCCGCAGGATTTCCAGACCCTCGTCATCAAACATGCGGAGAAATTCGGTGAGGCGCACCGAGAGCGTGTGGGAAGGATCACGCAGAATCTCGATGCGATTATAGATTTCGAATTTCGTGTCGCTCTCCGGCGCAAGGGGATCGATGACCACGATCCGGCCTTCCGGCTTGGCCACGCGCACCATCTCGTGCAGCACGATTTGCGGTTTCTGCAGGTGGTGGAATGTGCACTGGCACGACACCAGGTCAAACGTGCCGTCAGGAAAGGGAAGCTGTTCCGCCTCACCGAGCGCGAATGCGGCGTTCGGAATCTGCTTCTCGGCTTGATAGGTGCGAGCCCGGCGCAGCATTTCGGCGGTCAGATCGACACCCCATGATGAGCGCACGCGCGGCGCCACCGCCAGCACGAACGCCCCCGGTCCACAGGCGATGTCCAACGCGGCGTCAGTGGGCTGCGGCTTGGCAAAGTCCACCTTCTCTTTCAGGATGTCCGGGGTATCGCGCATCGCGAACGTCGAGAATGCTTCCGCGGTCTTGGTGAATTGCTTCTGAATGGCTTCCTTGTGTTTTTTCGACATGGGACTATTACAACCGCACTCTGGAAGATTGTCCAGCCACCTTCGACTAATGCGCAAACGAGACTCGCCAGATCAGCTTACCTCCGTCATCGGAAATCAGCAGGGAACCGTCCGCCGCAACGGCCACACCGACGGGACGTCCATAAACTTCCTTGCCCTTGGGATCGGGAACGAAACCGGAAAAGAATGTAGTTGGTTCGCGCGAAGGCTCGCCGTTGTTGAACGGAACGAAAACCACCTGGTACCCGTTCCGGATGCGCCGATTCCACGAGCCGTGCTCAGCGATAAAGGCTCCGTGTCGATACGCCGCAGGAAACTGTGCACCTTCGTAGAAGACAAATTGCAGCGGGGCCACATGTGCGCCCAGTAGTACGTCGGGAACGATGGCCTTCGCCACCAGGTCGGGCCGCGGCGCAACGCGGTTATCTACATGCTGGCCGATGTAGCTGTACGGCCAGCCGTAAAATCCACCGTCAATCACGTGGGTGAGATAATCGGGTGGCACGTCGTCACCGATGTCGTCACGCTCATTGACGGCGGCCCACAGTTGGCCCGTTTGCGGATTGCAACTGATGCCGACGGCATTGCGCAATCCACTGGCGTATACCCGCGCGTCGTGGCCATCGGGATCGGCCACCAGCACCGCGGCGCGGCGCGAATCGGATTCAATGGCCACGTTGCTTTGCGAGCCCACCGAAACAAAAAGCTGTTTGCCGTCATTGCTGAAGGCGAGCGACCGCGTCCAGTGTTGATGGTAGCCCATCCCCGGCAGGTCAAGAATGTGCTCGGCGCTTCCCAACCGCTTTGATGTTTGCGGGTCATATCGGAAGCGCACGACTTCGTTAGTGTTGGCGATGTAGACGTAATCACCGTGGAAGGCAATCCCAAACGGCAGGTTGAGGTGATCGGCAAACACGGTGCGTGAAGCAGATTCGCTCTGTGTCTGTGGGCCCGGCAGGACGATGACCTGGCCGGCGGCGGAGTCCGCCACAAACACGTCGCCGTTCGGGGCGACGGCCAGCCATCGCGGTTCCTCGAATCCTCGCGCGAACACGATGACCCTGAATCCTGCCGGAACCTCCGGTTGAAAGCCCGGCGGTGCGGCGACCACCACGGGAGGGTTGCCAACCCGTGTCAGCCGCGCCTGAATTCGCGCTCGCCAGCCACCGACGTTCAGGAGCAAGAGCAGAGCAACCGTTCCCAGGGCGACAACTGCCAACCCGACGACGGCGGTGCGCAGCGTGCTGGTCATCTCCTCACCTCGCGTGGTTTGCCCGCGGGCGATTCCAGAGTAGAATCGAAGCCACCATGAAAAATTATCGCATTGCGCTTCTTCCCGGTGACGGAATCGGAAAAGAGGTCGTTCCCGCCGCGGTGGAGGTTCTCAAAGCGGCGGCTCGGGAATTCACGTTCGACTTCGCGTCGTTCGAGTGGAGCTGTGAGTACTATCTGCGCCATGGCCGCATGATGCCGCAGAACGGCTTGGAGACCCTTCGTCCATTTGACGCCATTCTGCTGGGCGCCATCGGCCACCCCACCGTGCCTGACCACATTTCCTTGCGTGAGTTGCTGCTGCGGCTGCGCTTTGAATTCGACCTCTACATCAACCTGCGCCCGGTGGAAATCCTGCCGGGCATGGAGACGCCGTTGCGCGGCAAGCGGGCGGAAGACATCAACATGCTTTTCGTGCGTGAGAATTCCGAGGGTGAATACGCGGGCCTGGGCGGACGATTCAAGCGCGGCACTCCGGATGAGGTGGCCATTCAGCAGTCGGTGTTCACGCGCAAGGGCGTGGAGCGGGTGGTGCGCTACGCCTTCGAGCAGGCGCGGCGCCGTCCCCGCAAGCGCCTGGCCAGCGCCACCAAATCCAACGCTATGCAGTACACCATGGTGTTGTGGGATGAAGTGGTGCGCGCGGTGGCGGCCGAATATCCGGACGTCACGGTGGCCAGCTATCATGTGGACGCACTCGCCGCGCGCATGATTACTCATCCCGAAAGCCTCGACGTCGTCGTCGGTTCCAACCTCTTTGCCGATATCCTGACCGACCTGGGAGGCGCGCTGCAAGGCAGCCTAGGCCTTGCCGCCAGCGCCAATCTGAACCCCGTGGAGCGGCGCGGCCCGCCGGTGTTCGAACCCGTGCACGGCAGCGCTCCCGACATTGAAGGGCGAGGGATCGCTAATCCCGTCGCCGCCATTTGGGCCGCCGCCATGATGCTCGATCATCTGGGTGAAGCCACCGCAGCAGCACGCGTGATGGAAGCACTCAAGGCCGTGATGGCCGCCGGCCGCGTGCGGACGCCCGATCTCGGCGGAAAAAGCACCACGCGCGAATTCGCGGCGGCCGTGGCGACGCAAGTGAGGGAATGAAGCGGCGCGCCACGACGCAAAAACCCCCGAGTGAACCCGGGGCACGCGGGCTTTTGCCCGGCCCCTCATTCTTTGGCCGCCTGATTAAACTTCCGGTAGTAAAACAACGTGACTCCCAGCGTGCCGACCACCAGGAACGCGAGGGGCCAGAACATGTACAGGTGCGGAGTCCGCTCCATGGATTGCTGGACGACCTGACGCAGCATGTACACAAAAAACACGCTCATGACGACGCCGAGGCATCCGCCCATTTCGTTCATAATCGGCATCAGGCGCTCGCGTTGTTCCGGGGGAAAATCGCTCAATCGGCGCGAGCCGAAGTGGACGCTGCCAGGGAAGCGTCGTCCGATGTAGGGAATCAGGAGGAATACTGCACAGGTGAGAGCCTGCGCGGCGAGCAAGACCCACAGAGTGCCGGGAGGTCCCCAACCATCGGCCACACCCGCGGCGTTGTAGTGAGTGGGAATAAGCCGCGGGAGCTTGGGAATACTGGTCTGGATGAGGAAATAAGAATAGATCAACATTAGAAGCGAAATGAGCTGGAGCATGCGCAGTTCCTTCCTTACTACACACAGGCAGGAGTGCCTGTACCACCGTCCATTCAACCAGCGAGTGCCTGATCAAGGTCCTGAATCAGATCCTCGACGGCCTCGATGCCGATGGAAAGGCGCACCAGACCGTCGGTGATGCCGATGGATTGGCGCTGTTCCACCGGCACAGCGCGATGGCTGGTGGAGGCCGGGTGCACGATGAGGGAACGTGTATCGCCCAGGCTGGCGGCGCGGAAAAAGATCTGGGCGCGATCCATGACGCGCTTGCCGCTTTCGTAACCCCCCTTGGCCTCAAAGCTCATCACGGCGCCAAAGGCCTTCATTTGCCGATTGGCGAGTTCGTGTCCGGGATGGTTGACCAGCCCGGGATAGTAAACGCGCTCCACCCTGGGGTGTTGAGCCAGGAATTCGGCCACCTTTTGCGCGTTGGAGCAGTGCACGGGCATGCGCACATGGAGGGTGCGAATACCCCGGAGCATCAGCCACGCCGTAAAGGGGCTCATGACGCCGCCAAAGTCGCGAAGCACATCGTGATTCAGGTGCTCGATGTAATCCTTTGAACCGATCGCCACTCCACCCATGGCGTCGCCGTGGCCGCACAGGTACTTGGTAGCGGAATGAACCACCACGGCGATCCCCAGTTTCAGCGGCTGCTGCAGGGCCGGCGAGGCAAAGGTGTTGTCCATCATTGACGGGATGCCGTGCGCGCGGGCGATGGCGGCAAGCGCGGCGATATCAAGAATCTCCAGGATGGGATTGCTGGGCGATTCGAAGTAAATCAATCGGGTGTTGGGCTGGATGGCCTTCTCGAAGTCCTCCGGACGGGTGGATTGCACAAAGGTGGTGGAGGCGCCCATGGCGGGCAACTTGCGGTTGAGGAAATTATAGGCGGCGCCATAGAGCGAACGTGCTGCCACCACGTGGTCGCCCGCCTTCACCAGTCCCAGGATGGAAGAAGAGACGGCGGCCATGCCGGTGGCAAAGCACTGCGCCGCTTCGCCGCCCTCCAGCGCCGCCACCTTTTCCTCCAGCGCATGGACCGTGGGATTTCCGTACCGCGTGTACATGTACCCGAACTTCTCGCCCCCATACAGCGCAGCCATTTCATCGGAATCCACGGCAGCGAACGTGGTGGACTGATAGATGGGCGTGTCCACGGCACCGGTAACCTTGCAGGGAGCCTCACCGGCATGGACCGCCAGCGTCGCGAATTGATGTTTGTCGCTCATGGCACATCTCCTTCTCTCTTCTCTGCCTCGGAAACATCCAAGGTTATCGCGGTGAGGGGATGATTGGGAAGAACCATTTGATTTTGGATGGCGCTGACCCGGCGGCGTGTAGCAGCTTTCCGCCGGCAGAAATCCATGTGTGTGAACTCGGAACTCGAAGATCAGCAAGAATGGTTCCTCACGAAAGACGGTGCGAACGTCGGAGTCAGAATCAAAAATCCAAAATCGATTGGACATCATCTGGGGAAATGAATAGACTTTTCTCCTGGGGAAAAGTGGAAATGGAAGGGGGAAACAATCATGGCTCATTGCCCTGAATGTGAAGCGACAATCGACGTCGAAGACGACATTGAAGAAGGGGCTGCGCTGGATTGCCCGGACTGCGGAGCATCGCTGGAAGTCGTAGGGACCAACCCGGTGGAGTTGGAAGTTGTTTCCAGCGGGGAAGAGGAAGAGGAAGAAGAGGCCTGGTGAGATGAACTCCGGTAACGGCGAAGTGAGCATGTCGCAGCAAACCTACTCTACAAAATTTGCACCCTGCCGGTCGCTCCTGCAACCGGCGGCAGTAACTCTGCTTCTCCTGGCGACGGTCTTGACGTTGGCGCCCGCCACGAGTCTGGCGAAAGAGAAAAAACCGGTATCTAAAACGCTATCCGGCACGGTGTTCGACGACGGGGGCAACCCCATCGTGGGCGCCGCGATTGAACTGTCAGACGTCCAAACGGGCAAAGTGCTGGATGAATACTCGCAGCAGGACGGCACCTATCAGTTTGCCGATCTCTCGTTCGATCATGACTACAAGGTCAAGGCGACATACAAGGGCAGGTCGGCGGAGGAGCGGTCGGTCAGTTCCCTTGATTCGCGCTCGCGTCCAGTGGTGAACTTCACGATCCCCAAAGGCAAATGACGATGGCGAAGGCGAACTTCCATGCGCACTTCACCGATTAAACCGCAAGATTTGCAGGGGGTTTTCCCCGTCCCGCCTCTGGCTCACCGGCGCGACCCGCAGCGCGCCTTTAATTTCCAAGCCTCGGAAAAAATCGTCGAGCATCTCACCGCCGCCGGCATCACACGGCTGCTCTATGGCGGCAACGCCTTTCTGTATCACCTGAGCCTGAAGGAATATGAAGACCTGCTGGCGTGGCTGGCGGATTTTCCGGGTCATCTCTGGTGCATCCCCAGCGCCGGGCCGTCCTTTGGGCGCTTGATGGACCAGGCGCCGTTGCTGCGCCGGTACGGATTCCCTTGCGTTATGGTGCTGCCGTGCAACGATCCGCGCGACGCCGCCGGGCTGGAAAAAGGCCTGCGCGAATTTTCCGATGCGGCAGGCATGCCTTTGACCATCTACCTGAAGGACGAACTGGGTTTTGGCGCCGACCGCACCGCCGGTCTGGAGGCGGTAGGCCGCCTGGTGCAAAGCGGTGTTTGCTGCGCCATCAAGTATGCTGTGGTGCGTAAAGACCCTGCCCATGATGAATATCTCGCGGCACTGCTGGCGCGCGTGGATCGTCGTCACGTGGTGAGTGGCATCGGCGAGCGGCCGGCCGTGGTCCACTTGCTGGATTGGCACTTGCCCGGGTTCACCACCGGCTCAGGTTGCATCGCGCCTGATTTGACCCAGGCACTATTTGATGCATGCGCCCGCGGCGATCGTGCTGCCGCTGAAGCTATTCGCGCCGCATTTATTCCGCTGGAAGATCTGCGCGACGCCTGGGCCCGGCGCCCGTGCTGCATGCTGCCGTCGAGGCCGCAGGCATTGCGGACACCGGCCCGCTTCCACCTTTTGTCTCCAACCTTTCCGCCGAACGGTTTGACGCAGTCAAGCCGGTCGCGCTGGCGCTCAAGGCCCATAAACCTTTGTGACCGCGTGCTTAGGACGGACTCAGGCGCGTTATCAGGTGGTAAACGCAACTCGGAAGATTTTCTTTCCGGCCTTGAAAGTGGCCATCTGATTCGGCACCCGCACGTCCCCAATCGAAAGCGCGAGTGAGCCGTCCTCGCCCGCGTCCACGAGCAGCTTCGCGGTCGGATTACTGAGGCGGGTCCAATTCGTTGCGCCGGAATTGCCGGTGTCCACGTAAACCGAGCCTTCCTTGATCTTACGCTGGCACTCCGAATTCGAAGGAAATACCTTCAATTCCACAAGCACGCGGAAGAGCTCCTTCGGCTGTGAGAGCTGATAGGCAGCAAGGCTGTCAATAACATCGGGAAGAGATTTTTTCTGAAACTGCGCTTCAAAATCCTGCTGCGCCTGTTTCGCCGCTTCCGTGCTGTGAAAACCCGAGATGATCCGCCGGGCAAGAGCCTTCTTCACGTCGAGGGGATGTTCCTTGCCTGCCGCCACTGAGGCCTTCAGCGCTTCGACCTGCCCGGCGCTCATGTCCGTCAAGAGCAGGTAGTAGCGCCACATCATCTCGTCGGAAATTGACATGAGCTTGCCGAACATTTCCGCCGGCGGCTCATTGATGCCCACGTAGTTGCCCAGCGACTTTGACATCTTCTGCACGCCGTCGAGCCCTTCGAGGATGGGCATGGTCATGATGACCTGTGCCTGCTGCCCGTACTCGGCCTGGATATCGCGCGCCACGAGAAGATTGAACTTCTGGTCTGTGCCGCCCAATTCCGCGTCGGCTTCGAGCGCCACGGAATCGTAGGCTTGTGAGAGCGGATAGAGCAGTTCATGCATGGAAATGGGCCGCTGCTCCTTCATGCGGTTGGCAAAGTCGTCGCGCTCCAGCATGCGCGCCACGGTGTATTTGGAGCAAAGCTTGACCCAATCCTGTCCGGCCAACTTGCCCAGCCAGCGGCTGTTGAAGTCCACCACGGTCTTGACCGGATCGAGGATTTTGAAGACCTGTTTCTTGTAAGTCTCGGCGTTGGCGGCAATTTCCTCCGGCGAGAGCGGCGGCCGCGTCACGTTGCGTCCGGTGGGGTCGCCGATGAGTCCGGTAAAATCACCGATCAGAAAAATCACCGTGTGCCCGAGGTCCTGAAAGTGCTTCATCTTGCGGATCACCACGGTGTGACCCAGGTGGATGTCGGGCGCGGTGGGATCAAACCCCACCTTCACGCGCAGCGGCTTGCCCGTCCTGGCCGAGCGCTCCAGCTTGGCTTTGAGTTCTTCCACGCGGATGGTCTCCTCCGCGCCTTTGGTGAGGTATGCGACTTGTTCATCAATAGTCATAGAGTTGGTTCGCTGGCACGAGACTGGCGAAGGTAACCAGTTTAGCACGATCTACACAGCGGCCAGGACGCGCCGGCCTTCGAACCGCAGCTTGCCTTCCAGCAGCAGGCAGATGGCCTCGGAATAAATGCGGTGCTCTTCCTGGAGAATACGTGCCGAAAGGCTTTCCACGGTGTCGTCGTCGAGAATAGGAACGACCGCCTGACACACGATGGGGCCGGTGTCCATGCCTTCGTCGACAATGTGCACGGTGCAGCCCGTGAACTTTACGCCATGTTCCAGCGCCTGCTGCTGCGCGTCCTCGCCGGGAAAAGCAGGGAGCAGCGCGGGGTGGATATTCAAAATCCGGCGGGGAAACGCGCGCACGAAGTACGGGCTGAGAATGCGCATGAATCCCGCGAGGCAGACCAGATCCACCTGGAACGCTATCAGCGCGGCGACCACCTCGCGATCAAAGGCTTCACGCTCCTTGCCCTTGGAGGGAATGCAGCGCGTTTCCAGTCCCATTTCCTGGGCGCGTACAAGCCCCGGAGCTTGCGGCTTATTGCTGATCACCACGGCGATCTGCGCCGGAATTCTGCCCGACTGCACATTGCGCGCAATCGCTTCAAAGTTCGAGCCACGTCCGGAAAGGAGAATTCCCAATTTTTTCATCGGAGTAACTCGCCTAGGGATTTTTGAACGTGCGCCATGTGGACACTTACCGGTGAACTGAAGATCCGCCTCTCAGTATAGCGGGTGACCTTGGGCTACCGCAAAAATCTTGGTCGCGGGTGCTGAATGTGCCATCGGGCTTGAGAGGCTGCGGAAAAGCTCGTAGCGGCGGGTTTACCCCGCTACCGGGGCGTGGCAACGCTCCGCCCTATGGCGAGGTAAACTCGCCGCTACATCTCCAATGCCGGGTTTTTCCGCCGCCAGTTGAGTCAGTCAGTCCGTCAGGGGACGGGTGTGCGTTCGACTGGCACGTGCCGCCTTCAAGGGCGGCGCTACATAAACCATCGCACTCCTGGACGCGACAATCGGAAGTCGAATGAATTCCCGATAGGCTCTGGGCGCAAGCCCCCGGACTGTGTCTTTTTCGCCAGTCATCAAACCTCTCTTGAGGCCACCGGGCAACTCCGGTGGGGTCAAAATCGCTAACTGCATTTGTTTTCATCAACATCGCAGGTTAGAAATCGTAACTTGCTTGTTTTCATACATATCGTAGGATTAGCCTCGCAGCGCCAATCGTCTTCCTTTGTTTTCATCAACATCGCAGGTTTAGCCGGCAAAAATTAATTCCCCTTTTTGCCGGGCTTTCGCCGTTTGAGTAAGTTAACTTCCTTAAAATCAACAACTTCGCGCCCATGACAGCCTGTCGCTTTCGCGGCTAACTGTTTTTCTTATCTTACACATCGCAGGTTCGAGTGGGAGCATTCGCCGGCTCGCACCCGGCGTCCTCCGTGGCCGCGGCGGCTTCCGAGGCTAGGTCGGCAGTTACTTTCGTCAGCTTGGGGTCCGGCGATTCCCTGATCTCGATTCCTGATTCCCGCTCACGCTGCGTCTCGGGTTCCATCGGTCCTTCTGCGTCCTCCTGCTTTCGCTCCTGGCGCTTGATTCGAAGCAGCAGGCTGGTGAGCCGCCGGACTTCGCGCAGGTTGGCGTCCTGGGTTCGGCGCACCACCCAGGCTTCCGCGTGGTCGGGAGCGATTTCCGCCGCGAGTTCGTAGGGGGATGGGCCTTCCAACAACTCCTTCAACGGAGTCTTGCGCTCGGACTCACAAAACTCCGCCTGGCGGATCAGGATATTCTTCAAAAGCTTGCGGGCCCGCTCCCGGGCGATCCATTCGTCATGGCTGATGTCGGGGTATTCGTCATCGTGCTGCGAATCGTGGTCTTCCTCATCCGGCGGGCCGTCAACTTCCACTTCGGCGGCTGGGCCTTCGGGCGCCCGAGGGGCTTCGGCGGTGGCGGCTTGCCCGGTCGGCGGGAGGATCTGGTTGAGCCCGAAAATCGATTTGAAAAGTTCCATCTTGCTGCGAGCTTTCTCCGCTTCGGAAGCCTCTTCCTCATTCGCGCCCGGCTCCCGCAGTTGGAAGAACAGGTCGATGGCGATTGCGCTCATTTCGCCCGTCACCCCCCGCTGATGCAGGTCCTTCATCATTTCCCAGTCCTCACGGGCGGTCATGTAATGCCGGTGATTGACGGAGCGGGCGAGTGTGCGGAACGTTTCCGCCGCCATCTTCAGGCGGATCAGTCTTGCGTGCAGGCGGTTGTCGCGTCCGCTGCCGGCCTGGCGGGCGCGGCGCAGTGCCTGGCCCTCCTGCGCGCGGTGCGAGCGGTCCATCGACAACAACACCTGCGCCAAACGCTGCACCAGCCGCCGCTGCAAGGCGCTGGAGGGCGCAAACTCCTCGTGCAGTCCGACGAGCAATTCTTCCCGCTCCGCCGGGTCCTCGCCAAAGCTGCCCAAAGCGGCGTCCTGCGCTTTGGCGTAAAAACCATGGCGCAGTTGCGCGGCGCCGATGCGTGCCTTCCCCTCGGGCGACGCCGGGCCGGGAGATAGATTTCCATTCCGCCGGCTGGCGGCGGCTTTCTTTTCGGTCATGATGGCTTTCTTAACCAGAGACATGTGTGCCTCCCAATAGCGGTCAATGAGGGGTGGTGCCTCAGTTTGAATTTGTAGCGGCGGGTTCACCTCGCCATTTGGTCCGTCGGCTGACGGATGAAGCCGCCACTACATCTGAGACACTATCCATTCAGTGGCTAGAGTTAGTGGCTTGATCGGGGTCACTAAAGGCTAGCAAGCCGCGGAATTCCGCGGCGGCAGGGTGCACACGGAGGGAATTACCCAAACCCTGGCGATAGACTACCGTACTCACGTTAACCTAATAGTACCTGATTGTCAAGTGGTAATTTTCGATTTTTTGCCGGGTGGGAGTTCGTGGTTCGTAGCGTGGACCGCCGGATTTGCGGTCCGCGTCTCTTTTCGGGCCGTCGTCCTCGCGATGTCGTAATCTACCGCAGTGGCGAAGTAAGAGCTGCCGCACCCATGCCGGCCATCGGCCATCCCCGGTGTTATCCACCCAACTAACGCGCCATCCCTGGTTTTATCCAACCAACTAACGCGCTGTCATCCTGAGCTCCGCACTTCAGAGCGAAGGACCCCGGTATTGCGTCTTACCCACGGGCACCGCAGCATGCGGTGCTACGATACGGCGCGGGCGCGCCGTGCTTCCTACATGCAAATGAAAAGGGTCCTTCGTCTTGAAAAGCGGACTCAGGATGACAAGTTGGCGTAGGAGTCGTAGTGATTTCCAGATGGTGCTGCGCGCAACGACGCCACCGCTTCCGTCGCGTCCTGCGGTTTAGACATGCCGCCGAGAAGTGGCACTCGCAGCACTCACGCCAGCACGCCGGCGTTGAGTTGGACCTTGTTCAGGGCTTCGAGCACGTCATCGACGTCGCTTTTTGGGCCCACCAGGACGTTCTGCTCGAGCAGAAAGGCCGTGGCGCACAACTCATCGTTCTTGGGCAGGTGGTTCTCGCGGCGATAGTTTTCCAACCGTTCCGATGAGAACGCGGCGCGGAACCCGCGCGAGTCCAGGCAACGGTCCAGGAAGGGCTCCTTGTTCAGCGGATTGTAACCGGCTTCGGCCATGATGCCCTCGGCCTTCAGGGCCGCCACCACCTTGGCTCGCGATACGTTGCTGAAGTGTCCGGGGTCGTAACGTATGCCGAAGCAGTAATGGTTCTGGCGCGTCGATTCGGGATAGTTTTCCTGGATCATGAAGCCGGGGATCTTTTTCATCTCCGCCGCCAGGTACGCGGCATGCTGTTCGCGGCGCGCGCAGAGTTCCTCGTAGCGTTCGAGTTCTCCCACCAGCACGGCCGCGGCAAAATCCGAAATGCGGTATTTGAAGCCGCGCGACTCATAGTGGTGCGTCTTGGGATCCGCACCGAAGTTTCTGAACATGTAGGCGCGGGCGATCAGTTCCTCATCATCGCTCATCAGCGCTCCGGCCTCGCCGCCGGGAAGAACCTTGGATTCCTGGAAACTGAAGCAGCCCAGCCTTCCATACCCGCCCACCTTCTTGCCCTTCCACTCCGCATGGTGCGCCTGGCAAGCGTCTTCAATAACGGGGATATTATGCTTCCCGCCGATGGCCAGAACCTTATCCAGGTTGGAGGGGGCGCCATAGATGTGGACGGGAATGATGGCGCGCGTGTGCTCGGTGATGCGGTGCTCGATGTCGTCAGCATCAAGCTGGAATGTCTTGAGGTCGGAATCGGCAAACACGGGCAGCGAGTAACCCATCATGATGGCGTCAACGGTGGCAATGTAAGTGTAGGGTGAGGTGATGACCTCGTCCCCCGGGCCTACACCTAAAAGCTCCAGCGCCATCTGCAAGGCGTGCGTTCCGCAGGGAGTCATGACGCAGCCGCGGGTTCCCACCTTTGCCGCCCAAGCCTTTTCAAATTTCGGAATGAACTCACCATCCGCCGTGCACCAGTGATGATTGCGAAGCGACTTCAGAATATTCTGCTCTTCCGCCTGCGTGGTTTGCGGCCAGTCGGGAAAGGGCGTGGACCGCACGGGCGTGCCTCCGTGTAACGCCAGGGCACGGGGATTGCCCGAAACGGCAAAACCGCGCGGGGCGGCGCCCGCAACGGCCAGACCCACTGATGTCTTGCCCAGAAACTCACGCCGGGACAAGGTGGTGTTCTTGTTCATGGAAATGTCCTCCCTTTGAGTGGTCAGTGGTTAGTGGCTAGTGGTTAGCTTACCCGTTGCCGAACGCTGCCCACTAACCACTGTCCACTAGCCACTGTTCATTCAGTGGTTCTGTGGCTGCTCGTTCCATCCTTCGTGATCCTGCCAATCCATGATGCGAAGGTGCTTCTCCTCGCGCGGAAGTTCGGCCAGGGTTTTCTTATTGCCTTCGGCCAGGTTTCCGTCCTGCGACTGGTAGATCCAACTGGCTTCCTGCGCCAGTGCGGCAGCTTCGCCGCTGAGATGGATCACGTAATTTTCGTACTTGTAAGGCGCGGGCTTGAAGCCGCCCGCACCGTAGACCTGATCGGCGAGTACGATGGTCTGGGGATCGATCGCTTTCGCTTTCAGCAACTCCTGACACGCCTTGATGGAGAACCAATTTGCGGTGCGGTGGTCCACGTGCCGCTCATCGGGACCGGTAAGCGCAATCATGGCGGGATGAAGATTGGTGATGATCTGTCGAATCGCCCCAACCACGGCGTCGCGGGCAAACGGCAAGTTGGGCTTGTAGACATTTTCGTAGGGCGCGTGATCGCACGCGAGATAAATCGAGAGGAAAGGATTGGAAGAATCTTTGTGCTCAAACCAGATGGCCCCCGAGCCACCGTCGGGCAAACCGAGATCGATAAAGTTGTCGCGCGAGATGCCCAGATGCTCAAGCACTTCGGCGGTTTCCTCCAGACGGACGGTGCCAAATTCGTGCGCCTCGTTGGGACCGCACGCCTTGTCGAAGTATCGCTCGCAGGCCCCCACATCACCGGCGGTAAGAGTGAGCAAGTGCACGGGAATCTTGGCCTCGACTGCCGCGCGCATCAGTCCCGCATAGGCCTGGTCATCGTCCTCATGCGCGCAGATCAGGAGCAGGGACGATGGAAGCTCGTTGATGGCAATTTCCGTGGTGGCACGGGCGTCGTATTTGATTCCACTCCCGCTCAGCGTCAATTCCACGTTGTAAGTACCGGGAGCCGCAGTAGCAGGAATGGACCAGGCGTCAGCCGACACTTCCTTCGAGGCGCCGGCAGGAAGATCGATCCCGGAGGCAAGCGTTCCGGTGTACGCCTCGCGCCCGCGCAAATCCGTGATCCGGGCTTGAAGCGCAATTCCGCTCCACGCTTCGCCCCAAGGGTTCTTCACAATCGCCGTGATCTTAACCGTGTCCCCGGGTCGATAGAGCGTGTGCGAATGGTCCAGTTGGATGGCGGCGGAGGTTTGACCCGGCGCGTAGAACTCACGGTAGCGCGTAAAATCGATCAGGGAGTTGTAGGGATGCAGGAAGTTGGTGCTATAGGGCTTGGGAAGGTCGCGATCCCACGAGCGCACAATCGCCTGCGGGGTGAATTGCATGTCATACAGCCGGGTGCGGTCGGCGTTCCACAAGGCCACCGTGTAAGTGTCAACTTCCGGCGGAGGGACCTTTTGATTCCGCGCCGCGAAGCCCGCGCCCATCACATCGTGCAGCTTGCCTTGCAGGAAGGTGGCCGTGCCGGCGGTAATCATGGGAATGGTCACGGCCGTGCCGGCGGGAATATCCAGATGATCGCGCATCAGTTGGATCGCCAGGTCGGGGTTTTCGTGCCCTCCCTGGGAATAGAGGGAAATCCAGGGATAATTGGCATTGGAGAATTCGACGCGCAGCCCCTTCAAATCAGCGTCCGACAGATTCTCTATCGCCACTTCACACTTGAGGGGGTCGCCGACGTTGTAAATCGTCTTGTCGAGCGTCACGCGCGAGATCCGTACGAGTTTCTTGTAGACCACGAATCCGCGCACTTTTTTGGTCACACCGGCAACGTGGTCGATGCGGTCGTCAACGTGTAGGCTGAGGGTATAGAGGCCCGTGGGCGCCTGTGGGGGAATCGGCCACCCCACCTGAAATTCCTCCACGCCCGGCGTTGTCTCCGGCAAGCGGTCCATCTCCACACTGGTGGTGGCGGTTGTCCCGTAGTATTGGATTTCCGCGAAGACCACGTAGCGCTTGGGTTGACCGGTCAGTCCGTGCACGTGGGCGTGAATATAAGCGAAAGTGCCGATGTTGAAGCCGGGCTCCAGAGGCCCGCCTTCGACGGAAATCTCCGCCCCCCAAAGCGGACGAGCGATCAGAAGAAGGATTGCTGCCAGCGCCGTCGACCACACCTTTCGATCAACCATTAGTTCTCCTGTTCCTTTTTGGGCTTTCAATATTATTGCCACTCGTGATGTTCTGTTCAAATTAATTTGCGCGAAGGTCCGATCCACCCCCGGGATGGTTATTCCTCTTCAATCTGGTATCATCTTGTTTTCACTTCGGACAGCGCGCGGGGACGTGCGGAGAGTTGCGGCAATCTGCACGACATTCAAGGGGGACCCAACATGGAGAAACCATCGTCAACCAACAACCTTTCAGAACCTGACAAGGATGGCTTGATTGTCGTCGCGGGTGCCGGCGGATTCATTGCCGGAGCCCTGGTGCGTTATTTCCGCCAGCGCGGTTTCAATCGCCTTCGTGCCATCGATAAGAAGCCCCTACCCGAGTGGTACCAGCGGGTGCCGGGGGTTGAAAGCCTCTGTCTGGACCTGAGCGACAAAGAAAGCTGCATCCTGGCGTGCGAAGGCGCCGTGGAAGTCTATAACCTCGCGGCGGACATGGGAGGCATGGGCTTCATTGAGCGCTTCCGCATCGAATGCCTGCGCAGTGTGCTGATCAACACGCACCTGATTGAGGCCGCATACCGGGCCGGAGCGCAGCGCTATTTCTACTCTTCGTCGGCGTGCGCCTACAACACCGATCTCCAGAAGGATCCGCACGTTCGCGCGCTGAAAGAGTCGGATGCCTACCCCGCCATGGCCGAGCGCGGTTACGGGTGGGAGAAGCTGTTCAGCGAAATGGTCTGCCAGGAATACTGGGCGGAGCGCGGCATGAAGACTTTTATGGCGCGCTTCCACAATGTGTACGGCCCGCACGGCACCTGGGACGGCGGGCGCGAAAAGGCTCCGGCAGCCATTTCGCGCAAGGTCATCGAGGCCAAGGAATCCGGAAGCAATAAGATTGTAATTTGGGGCGACGGCACTGCTACGCGCAGCTTCATGTACATCGACGATTGCGTGAAGGGCATCGACATGATCACCCATTGCGAAAATCTGATCGCCACGCCGATAAATCTGGGATCGAGCGAATTGGTTTCGGTTAACCAACTGGTGGACATCGTGGAAGCCATCGCCGGCACCAAGCTCCAGCGCGAGTATGACCCGACGGCGCCCCGCGGTGTGGCCGGCCGCAACAGCGACAACACGATGATCCAAAGCATTCTGCACTGGGAACCCAACACGCCGCTGCGCGCGGGAATGGCCAAGACCTATGCGTGGATCGCCGAGCAGGTCGCGGATCGCAAGGCCGGCAAGCGCACCATAAGCTGACGTCGTTCGCGGAGATACTTCATGGCGCGAAAGTTCAAGGACCTGACCGAACGGGAAATCCTGGCGCTGGCCATCACGGCGGAGGAAGAGGACTCGCGTATCTACGGCGATTTTGCCGACGGCCTGCGCGAATCCTACCCCGCCTCCGCCAAGATGTTTGAGGAAATGCAGGAGGAAGAGAACGGGCACCGCCGCGCTCTGATCGAAATCTACCGGACGCGCTTCGGTGAGCACATTCCCCTCATCCGGCGCGGTGACGTCAAGGGATTCATTCAGCACAAACCCGTGTGGCTGATCCGTCCGCTGGGCATCGACACCGTGCGCAAGCAAGCGGAGATCATGGAACTTGAGACCCGGCGCTTCTACGAACACGCCATCGAACAAGTCTCGGACGCATCTATTCGCAAGCTTCTGGGCGACCTCGCGGAGGCAGAACGCAAGCACACGGCGCTGGCGGAGTCGTTGGAGGAAAAGCACGTGACGCCGGACGTGCGCCGCGAAGAGGAAGCCTCACGCCGCCGCCTGTTCGTGCTCCAGATTATTCAGCCTGGCCTTGCCGGATTGATGGATGGGTCGGTCTCGACGCTGGCGCCGGTGTTCGCCGCCGCCTTCGCCACGCGCAGCAGCTCTGACGCCTTTCTGGTGGGACTCGCGGCTTCGTTGGGCGCGGGCATCTCTATGGGCTTTGCCGAAGCGCTCTCCGACGACGGATCGCTGACGGGCCGGGGGCAGCCGCTGGTGCGCGGCACGGTCTGCGGCCTGATGACTGCGGCCGGCGGAATCGGGCACACGCTGCCGTTCCTGATTCATAACTTTCATCTGGCCATGACGGCGGCTGTGGCCGTGGTGGCGGTGGAACTGGCCGCCATCAGCTTTATCCGCCATCGCTATATGGACACGCCGTTTCTTTCCGCCGCATTTCAGGTGGTGGTGGGAGGGGTCCTGGTGTTTCTCACGGGCATTCTCATCGGAAGCTCTTGATCGGGTGATCGGGTGATCCGATGATCGGGTGAACATAAACCAAGCCTCCTGCCCCCGTTCTCCCGATCAGCGGACCTACGTACTCAGTTGAGGGGAAGATCGGATGAACCGGTAACTGCTTTAGCTCACCCGATCACCGGATCACCCGATCACCCGATTCTGTCAGGGAGGTCTGCCATGCGTCTCGTCTTAGGTTCGGATCATGCGGGCTACGAGTTGAAGCAGGAATTGGTGAAGTTTCTCCAGTCCCTGGGGCACGAAGTGTTGGACGTGGGTACGTGCAGCACCGCCCCGGTGGATTATCCCGATTACGCTCAGGCCGTGTCTGACGCGGTGCTGGACGGCCGGGCGGAGCGCGGCGTGCTGATCTGCGGCAGCGGCGTGGGCGCCTGCGTGGCCGCGAATAAGATTCCCGGCATTCGTGCCGCGATTTGCCACGACAGCTACTCCGCCCACCAGGGAGTCGAGCACGACGACATGAACGTGCTGGTGCTGGGCTCGCGTATCATCGCCGGCGAACTGGCCAAGGATTTGGTGCGCAATTACCTCGCCGCCAAATTTTCCGGCGAGGAGCGCCACGTCCGCCGCTTGGCAAAGGTCAAGGCCATCGAAGCTCACTACACCTGCAAGTGAAGGACTGAGTGGGGGCTCACTCCTCGACCCGTGGCGGGGCTGGCGATTGCAGCTCTTTGGTGACGTCGGCGAGCGCGGTGCGGGCATGATCGTTTTGCGGGTCCGCAGCCAACTCCTTTTCCAATTCCTCCTTCGCAGCCGCCAGGTTTCCTTCCTGCTTGAGTATCATGGCCAGGCCGAGATGGTAGTTCTTCCCGAACGGGCGCAAGGCCAGCGCGGTGCGAAGGGCTTTCTCCGCTTCACTCAATCGGCCCGTGTGCAGCAGCGCCAGCCCGAGGAACAGAAACTGGTCGCCGTCCTGCGGACCCGCGGCACAGGACTGCGCAAAGAAGTGGGCAGCCTCCGGGTAGTTTCCGTGCGCGAAGTACAGATACGCGAGGTTCCTGTTGGCCGGCCAGAACGAAGGATCGATGGCCAGCGCTTCCTGATAGAGCGCGATGGCCGCGCCGTCCATCCCCCTTGCGGCGACTGCGGCTCCCAGGCTGCTCGTGGCATAGAGATTGTGCGGAGCGATGGCGTGAGAGCGAACGCTCAGCGTGAGGTCGTCCGACCAAAACAGCGTCTGTCTTACGGTAGCGCCGGCCAACGCGAGCGCCGCGAGCGCCAGCAAGACCCAAGCCGGACGCCGAAGCCTGCTGGGGGCGGCGCGGAGCACCTGACGCAAGGCTATCGCCAACAGCAGGACAAGACCCACCGAGGGAAGATAAACGTAGCGATCATGTGCGACTTCACCAGCAGGGAAAAAACGGAAATTAAGCACGGGAACGAGCGTGAGGATCATCCAGAGGGCTGCGAACTCAATGGCGTGTGCCTCGTCCGGCGACCTTCGACGAGTGCGCCAATGCCAATACGCCAAACCCGCAGCCAGAGCTATCAGAATTGCCGTGGGCAGTACAAAGTCCCGCCAAGCGGGGCTCGAGACATAAGGCGTGTCGTAGTAGCAACTCAATCCCACCGGCCACACCAGCAGGCGGAGGTAGAAGACCATCACCGACGGCATGGTGTAGACCTGCGTCGCCGGCGGTAATGGCGTCACCACATGGGCAAAGCCCCGCAGCGCCCAAACGCGCACCGGCACGTAAATCAGCATGAGGCCCCAGAATGGCAGCGACGCGCGGAAAGCCGAACGCAGGCGTAAAGGGTCAAGCACTGCGTGGCCGCTGGCTTCCGGTTCCGCTCTCGGATAGATCCACGCGTATAAGGCAACCAGCACCGGCAACATCATGGCGCTTTCCTTCGAAAGCAATGCCGCCGCAGCCAGAACAAGCGAGGCAAGAGACCAGGAGCGTCCTGATTCCCATTTCTCGCAAAAGGCCAACAGCGCGGCAAGGATGAAGAAAGTCGAGAGCGGCTCTTGAATCGAAGTGATGTCCGCAACGGCTTCCGCGTGGACCGGATGGAGCCCAAACGCCAGGGCAGCGACTCCGGCCAGCCATCCGTCTTTCGTCAGATGCAATGCGAGTCGGTAAACCAGGTAGGTGACGGCGACGTGCGCCAGGGCGGAAGTGAGGTGCCATCCCCAAGGGTGCAGTCCGAACAGCGCGTCATTGGCCCGCAACCAGACGAGAAAGAGCGGCCGGTAGAAGTTGGCCAGCAGGTGCGGGTAGTGAAAGCTCCAGATGTGGGAGGCAAAATAAGTGGGGAGATAACTCCAGGAGCGAATGGAGTCGTTGGTGATGATGAGCGCCTGATCGTCAAAGACAAAGCCCAGGTCGACCGTGCCCAGGTAGGTTAGGAAAGTCGCGGCCAGGATAGCCACCGGCAAAGCCCAGCGGGTGAATGGCTGCTGAGAAGATTCGTCGTGCTCAAGCCACGCACCAGCCGACGCTGAATGGGTGGCAGATTTCCCAACCTCGAGGCGCGTGCCCATGTTCGTACTGACAGAAACCGAAGGTTAGTTGGTCTCCGTGGCGCTCGTGAGTTCAAAGAAGTGGTGCCCCATGATGGCCAGGGTGACAGCCTTGCTGAAGTGGTGGCGGTGTTGCCGCAGCGACTGCACGAGGAACTTCCAGTACTCGCCGCGGTAATTGCTCCATAGCCCTTGACGCCAAAGGGAGCGGCCTAGCGCCATCACGTCGGAGAAAACGAGGGGCGAGCGCGAACCACTGCCCAGTTGCGAAAGGAAGGCAGAAGCGCGCTGGAAATACTCCCGCGGGCTGTAAATGGTCTCAGGATGCGTCGATAGCCGTCCAGCAGTTCCTGCGTATCCATGCGGGGGATAAAGTTCAGATCCGCCAGGGTGTTGTTCCCCAGACTGGACTTCAGCAGGCGGCCCTCCGCTTTCAAGCGTCGCCACAACTGGGTATTCGGCAAAGCGTTGAGCAGGCCGACCATGGAGAGAGGAATCGCCGCCTGGCGGATGAACTCAATCTGCCGGTCAAAGACGTCGGGCGGATCGTTGTCAAATCCCACAATAAAACCGGCCATCACTTCCATGCCATACGACTGGATCAGCCGCACGCTGTCGAGCAGATCCTTGCGGAGATTCTGGAACTTGGTGGTTTCCTTTAAGCTCTCGGCGACGGGGGTTTCGATGCCCAGAAAAACCCGGGTGAAGTGCGCCTCGCGCATGAGCGCGAGCATCCCCTCGTCTTCCGCCAGGTTCAGAGAGGCTTCGGTATAGAGAGTGAAGGGGAACTTGTGGTCGCGCATCCATTCCACCAGGCGCGGAAGCAGAGCCTTCACGCTCTTCTTATTACCGATAAAATTGTCGTCCACCATGAAAACCGAACCGCGCCAGCCGAGGCGATGCAGTTGGTCGAGTTCCGCACAAACCTGGTCAGGGGTTTTGGTACGCGGGCGGCGGCCATAGATTTCGATGATGTCGCAGAACTCGCAGGTGAACGGGCAGCCGCGCGAGAATTGTAACGACATGGAACTGTAACGGCCCAGTCGCGCCAAGTGCATGTCGGGCATCGGGACGCGCGTTACATCCACAACCTGCGGATCCACGTAGTGGGCCTTGGCCGTTCCCTTTTCCAGATCCTCGGCCAACCGCGCGATGATCTGCTCGGCTTCGCCCTCCACCAAGTGGTCGGCTTGGGCCGTCGCGGGGACATGCGCGCTGACGATCGGGCCGCCCACCACCGTTCTCCGGCCACGATTCTTGGCGCGGGCAATAAGGCTCTCAAGTGATGGGCCTTGAACGATCATGCCGCTGAAGAAGACCACGTCGGCCCAATCGAGATCCGAATCCTTCAAGCGCTGTACGTTTAGATCCACCAGACGCTTCGACCAGTGCTGGGGCAGCATGGCGGAAATGGTCAGAAGTCCCAAGGGAGGGAATGCGGATCGTTTGCCCTGAAAGGGCAGCGCGTGTTTGAAGCTCCAGAAGGTATCTGGAAACTCCGGGTAGACGAATAGGACTTTCATGTCAATCCCTTCCTGCCGCGGCACTGTGGCGCTGTGGGATGCGCACAGGGATGCTGTTACGGCGCTGCTCAGCCCAATGACGCTAGTTTTCGGGCAAAGCCCATTTCGACCCTTTGCTCCTGACGCTTACCGAAGCCAGTGCCGCAGGAACGTGGCGCGAACGAGAGCACCGACTTCGAAACTTTAAGGTGATCTGCTGGTCGAAAATCCCACGCGGCAGGATCTGCAACTGCACCGACAGTCTAACACCATTAAGCACGGCGCTCCAGCAAAAAGCTGAGGCCCCAGACGGCAAGGATCACCAGCCAGAGATAACGGACGATTTCCTTGGAATGCTCAATCAACTTCTTTGTCCCTGACCATCATGAACAAGGCGGTGCGATCTGGCAAGAACGGTCAAAGGACTGGTATGGAAACGGAGTCGAGATTTGAAGACAGCAGCAGCCGGCAGACCTTTTGCAAGTACGTGCAGGGCGCGTCCGTGGCGGGAAGCTCAAAGGCACAGTGCCGGAAAGTCGCATGCGTCAACCGAACCGGATGGTCGGTGAAGATGATTCGGCAGTCTGTAAACTCACCGTTTCCCAGATCGCCGTCGTCGAAAAGTATGGTTCGACGCACCTCGCGGATCCCTCGCATGAGGCCTACCGAGACGATTTCGCTTAAAGCCCTGGGCTTTTGGCCGGGCGGCGGCGCGTTCGGGGCCATGTGAGAGCTGGCGAATGGGATAAAGCGCAACAGCGTTGGCCAGTACTCAGGAGAGGATTCGGGAGTTTGGCGCAATTTTGCGGTGATCGCTGCCAACGTCGCCGGATCGGCGGCGGTCTGGGGGCCGGCCTGCTCGATCACCCGCCGCAATTGCGGCAAGGAACTTCCGAAGGTCTTCTGGTCCAACTGGCTGAGTCGCTTCAAAGTGACGGTTTGAGAGTGTGCCGCCGCGCCCTGAGCCGCCGCGAGGACGGCGGTTCCCCCGTCCTTCGGCGCCGAAGCACTCACCATCATCACGAGAGCACCCATCATGACGAGATTCTTGAGGGCTCGTGTATTCACGTCTGCTCCTCCCTCAATAATCCACCCCCCTCCAGTAATTGGGGTTGTTCACGATCTCGTAACGGTTGGGATCGGCTTTCACCAGCGCGTCGGCGGTGGAATTCCAAACAGTGCCGTGGCCGATGGTGCCGTTGCCATACATATTGTTATCCTGAACGACGGTCTGGTCCAGAATGTAGTTGTGGAAGTCCTGATTGGTCCGGGCATTGGCGTCCTGCCGGGCCCAGTAGCCGGCGTGCTGGGCGTCATTGGCGGCCTGAGTGGCGTTGTAGCGCGCCGTCGCCTGCGCGCCGATGGCGTGAATGTTATTGATAGCTTGCTGGGTTTGCGCCCTTATTTGCGCGTCGTCCGCCTGCTTGCGCCGAATGAGCTCCGCATTTTGCTGATTCATCACGTCGGCATTCAAATTCATGGTGGGAACCATGGCCTGCACAGTGGGTTTTTGCCGATCGGCGAGGGAATTGGGGAAGAGCGACTGGTGGCGAATGACCATGTAGCCCCTCCACTCGTTGGCCGGCAAGGTCGCGCACATCATTTCGGTCCATGACTGCATACCGTTGCCGTCGGGATCCAACTGCCCCTTCACTTTAACGCACTCCTCGCCTTGCGGCCCCCCCTGGGGTGGCGGCATCTGTTCGATTTTTTCAACCTGAAGCTTTGCTGGACCCAGGCCGGCGGCGCGCCGCCATGCCTGCACGAGGTTCGGGAATTCCCGCGTCAGGTTCCCATGGTAGGGATACAGAATCGTTCCCGGTATCGGTCTGCCGCCCATGCGCCAGAAGTTCTGCTGCCAGGCACTGGATGAGTCCACGGCGTTTCTCGTCATGCCGAAGGCTACCACTTCTCCTTGTGGACCTTTGGTGATGATGGTTCCGTGGCCACTGCCTGGATCCACCGTCCACCCATCGGGGACGCCGATGCTCACGGAGTTATCGGGAGCGGTCACCGTGTGCAACTTCCCCGCCAGACCCGAACCTGCACCCGGGGCCGGGCCGGGAGAAGCTGGGGTCGAACTTGCCAACGCGACCGGATGCCACGCGTTGAACAGCGTGCCCAGCATGGGGTTCACCGAGGAGCCGAACCGCGCCGCATCGTCGATCACGAATCCGATCTCCACTTGATTGGGACCCGTGGGAGCGGCAATAAGCAGGCCCGCCCTCTGCCGGTTGCCCATCGAGTGGTTAGCGACGGTGAGGAAGACTGCGTCGGAATTGGTGCCGCGCAACCGGAAGACCTTTCCCACCTGCGGCCTTTCCCCACAGGTGTTGTGCACATTGCGCAGAATGGTCGCCATCGCTGCGGCCGGGGTCGTCGCACCTTCCACCGGGCCGTAGACGATGCGACTGCCGTCGGGATTTTGAATACCTTGCAACGATGTTTGGGTACGCGCCGTTTGCGCGCAAGCTCCCATGAACAGCAGCCCTAAACCACAGAGCACCGAAATCCGCTTATGAATGCACATGTTCGCAACTCCCTTCTATTCTGCTGGAGGCAAGAGCAGTCGTAGGCAGGCCTCTCTTTCGCGAAAGCGGTTTGACTGAGGTTACTGAACCTGAGGCGGATTGTAGAACCGACGCCAGGGCGTGTCTATGTCGCCGGTCATAAGGCGAGGTGCGGTTTGGTGGTATTTGTCGATTTATCGACTGATGGGAGCGTTTGGGCGTTTAAGCGACCGGGTTAGTTCAATCTGCGGAGCGGGGACGCCTTCATGGCCTTCACTTCCTGGCCGTAATCAGACGGCACTCGCTCGTTTCCTCAAACCCCATCCGGACGCGAATCTTCCCTTGGGAGCCTCGTGGGTAGCCGTCCATTTGCCGGACGAGCGGGCTGCCGCTTCATAGCTGAGTACGGTGAAGTAAACGGCGCGCTCAAAGAAGCGGCTAACGAGTGTGTAGAGTTCCACCTGTTGGCGCAGATCCAGCGCCGAGTCCAGCCAAACTTCCGTCTGGATAAAACGGCGGATCGTCCGTTCAGTTAACATCAAGGCGCAGACCACCTCAGACAGCGGCACATCTTCCGAAAACCGCTTCTGGCCCAGAGTGCGATAGGCATCTTCAGTGGTCGCATCAGACTTGTGGTCCAGCCACATGCCCAGGTTGTGCACCACCGCGAAAACGCGGGTGTAATGTTCGCTCGCCGCGAGTTTGTGATAACTCGGAGTTCGCCGGTCAGTCCGGAGTTCATGGACCACGGCGTGGGTCAGCTTTTCCGCGTGCTGCTCAATCAGACTTACCAATCGTAAAGCTGCCATCTTGCTCTCCTCCTCTTCGGGACAACGGCGTCAGTTCGTACGCTCACAACGTTAACGCTTCCTGCACCGAGGCATCTGCATTCGGGTCGGCCAGGAGTTTGCTTGACGGCACGACTCTCGGTGCTCCGGCTGGCTTCGGTGACTCGCGGGGCTCGCCGCTTAACGGATCGGCAGCGACATTGCCCCGACCGGAACTTCCGGAACCCGGGACGGCTACGCCTTGCCCGGCGGGGAGCGAAATGGATTGGAGGACTGGGAAAGAGTTAGTGAAGGGCGTGGGGTCTCGGATGTGAAATAGACAGGTGCTACGGCAACCAACGCCGGATGGAAATCGCCTGTTTCCGGCCAAGCCAGTACCGCCAGTTCTCCAGCCAGCTCGACGCAGGGTTCCCCAATGCGATTAAGCTTTACAACCCGATGCGTAAGGTCCGACAGGCCAAAGTACGAACTGGTTCGGGCGAGCTCCGACATCGAAAGTATGCCCGCCAGAAGGACAACGGCCGTGAGCCATCGGCGCAGGTTTTGCTTCGGCTTGGATTCGTCAAGCGTTTCAGGGCGCCCAAGTCCGAGCGTCGCACGGGATGTCGCTCCATCGGGATTCATCGTCGCCGGGTGATGTGTTAACACAAAGGCGCAGTTGCCCGCTCCCGAGGGAGCGTCTGCTTTGTTTACCTCAATCGCTGTTGGGACAGCCCTCATTAACAGAGATTCGCCTCATCGCCGGAAGGTTGTCCGCAGGAGTGAGCGCGACTTTACCCACTGGCTCATTCCCCTTGGAGTGGTTGTAACCGCGCCGTCTGGAAAATGGAATCCGCGCGCACACCGGGTCCTAAATCGATGGCCTTCCTGGAGGCGCGCAGGTCGTTGGCGGCGACGCAGATATTCTCCGTTCGCGCACCTTCCACGCGCAGGTAGGCTTCGTTTCCCTCCGGCGCGCGGCTTGATTCCAGCCAGACGTCGCGTGTGTCGCGCAGCACCATCAACGGATTGCTGTTCGGCGCAGCGAAATCCGCGAGGCGAAGGCCGGCAACATCGTCGCACGCCAGAGGCGGGGCGCAAGTCCTCCTGCGCGAAGCTCACTTGCGTATTCAGCAGTCGCAGGTTCTTCACATGCCGGCAATAGAATCCATAGGCGGGCAGTACGCCGAACATGCGGTACTCCGGATAATGCGTCGGCAGCTCCTCGACTTCCCGCGCCGCGTCGGCCTGTGTTCCGCCGCCCGCGAACTGAATTCGGATATTGGAGAGTGTGACATTCTCCACGGCGCGCTCGGGCAGTCCGGTAATGGAGCAGCCGGTCTTGTCAATGCCCACTGCCTGCACATCGCTGATCGTGACATTGCGAAACGACCCCAACCCGTGCGTGGGTGCGCCCTCGTAGGGCGGCCGGGCGCGGTTTCCAGGCGCAGAAAGATGGCGCCGCCCACATTGCGCATGACGACGTGGGAAACACTGACGTTCTCCAGCGCGCCGCCATCCACACACTCCAGCGCAATCCCGGCCAGCTTGGTATCGTGTACGGCGCAATTGCTGATGGCGATGTTTTGAAATCCCCCCACGCTTTCCGTGCCCAGCTTGATGGCGTTGCAATCCGTGCTGACCACGCAGTTGGTCACCACCACGTCGCGGCAGGGGCGGTCGATCGTGCTCTTTAGTGTTATGGAATCATCCAGGGAGGATATATCACAGTCAGAAATATGCACCCGGTCGCAGGCATCGATATCAAACCCGTCGTTGTTGGCGTTGCTGCGGCTGTGGATGGTCAATCCGCGCAGGGCCACATCCTGGCACGCCAGGTAGTGCTGAAGCCACATGGGCGGGTCGAGAAGCGTAAGATCCTCAACCAGCACATTGCGGCAGTTCACGAAGCGGATCAGGTACGGACGGTTGCCGTAATGATGCAGGCGCGGGAACGAACCGCCCTGGCCGTTGATGGTTCCGCGCCCCGCCAGCGACACATCTTCCAGGTTCGCAGCGTAAATCAGGAACTGGTCGGCATAATTATCCGTGTAGCTGCGGATGGCCGGCGGCACGTGCGGGTAGTCCGCCAGGTTCTTGCTCCCCAGCAGGGTTGCGCCGTCTTCAAGATGCAGCGTCACGTGGCTGCGGAGCGTCAGCATGCCGGAGAGATACGTTCCGGGCGGGAAGTAGACCACGCCGCCCGATTGCCCCGCGGCGTCGATGGCGGATTGCAGCGCCTTGGTGTCAAGCGTCTGGCCGGTGGCCGCCGCGCCGAAGTCCATGACGTTGAAAAGCCCCTGGCGATGCGGCGCCTGCGGCTTGTCGGCCCCCAGCCCCGCCGAGGCCAACGCGCCTCCTGCCATGCAAGTTCCGAGAAACGAACGTCGGTTCTTTCCTAGTTTCATACCTCGATACCCCCAAACAGCGTTAAACTGAACCGCCTTCGATGCCGGTCATCCCAAGGGGTGGCCAAAGTGGCCATGAATGCTCAGGATGACAGTTTGGTTTGTTGGTGGGGCAAATTGAAGATGGTGGCCATCGCATGGAAAGCAGTGCTTCCGCGTTCCGAGGAAAACGGTTCCCGGAACCGTTTCTCCCCCGTTAGTTAAAGCTAGGTTGGAGCTTTAGAGTGGGAAGGGCTTTGATCAATTTGCCTGCCACCTTCTCGGCTCGGCGAATTTCATAAAGGCTCTGCAAATTCAGCCAAAACCGGGGGGGTGCCGAAGAAATGCGCGAGGCGCAGAGCCGTATCGCCGGTGATGGCTCGCTGTCTCTTTATAAATTTGTGTGACCCGGTTGGTGGGCACATCGAGTTGCCGCGCGAGCGCGGCCGCGCTCATCCCCAATTCCCGCAGCTCTTCGGCGAGGTGCTCTCCC
>CAVRBF010000099.1:0-23570 GCA_963719115.1 uncultured Acidobacteriota bacterium
GCTAAAGGTCCGGTTGACGGAGTCTCGACGCCGTGGTATTTGCGTAATCGTGTCTGCATTCTACGTTAAGGAATTAGCGGTAGCGAAATTTGCAGAGTGGCGCGGTTGTAATACTCAATGGCCGATGGTAGTCTTGTGGGTGGTGAGGAGTGGTCAGCTATGAGTCGTACTTACGAGGTCGAGGCGCGGTGGGATTCCGAGGCGGGCGTCTGGGTCGCGGAGAGTAACGATATCCCTGGCTTGGTGGCCGAAGCTGAATCCATGAATGGTCTCGTGGAAAAGGTGAGGGTTTTGGTGCCGGAACTCTTTGAACTCAACGGCGGGCTCGAGCCTGGGCAAAAATCGGTCAACGTCCTGGTTCGTGCGCACTACGAGGAAACTGCGTCCGTGCCCGTCGAGTCCTGATGGTTAGCTACACGCCGAAACTGAAGGACGTTCTCCGCTCCCACGGTTGTCGTTTTGATCGCCCCGGACGTGGCGATCACGAGATTTGGTACAGTCCGATCACCCAGCGCTACTTCCCAGTCGACCACAAAATTCTATCGCGGCACACTGCAAACGGCGTCCTGAAGCAAGCCGGCATTCCAAAACAGTTCTGAGACGTCCTCCGTAATCGCGGCAGTTCGCGTCCAACCCATTTCCGATATTAAAGTAAGGCACTGCCCTAATTGGCCGATCTGCAGGCCCGGGCAAGAAAAGCCGGGTCAGTTCTTGCTCCCCGCCCGCTGAGAAAGCAGATAGGATTTGATCAACGGGTCCAGGCCGCCGTCGAGCACGCGATCGGCGTCGCCGACTTCGAATTTCGTTCGATGGTCCTTTACCAGGCGGTAGGGATGCAGAACGTAGGAGCGGATCTGGCTGCCGAAGTCGATGTCGGCTTTGCTGGCCTCAAGTTTGTCGGCCACTTCGCGCCGCCGCCGCAATTCCAGTTCGTAGAGACGCGACCGCAAGAACTTCATCGCCACCTCTTTGTTACGGTGCTGCGAACGCTCGTTCTGGCACTGCGCCACCGTGCCGGTGGGTAGGTGGGTGATGCGCACGGCGGAGTCCGTAGTGTTGACGTGCTGGCCTCCCTTGCCGCCGGATCGGTAGGTATCAATGCGGATTTCGTCCGGCTTGATCTCAACGCTAATGGAATCGTCGATTTCCGGGCTGACAAAGACCGAGGCGAAGGACGTATGGCGGCGCTGCGCGGCATCGAAAGGTGAAATGCGCACCAGTCGATGCACGCCGCTTTCGCCATGCAACAGGCCGTAGGCGTACTCGCCCGTCACGGTGAAGGTGGCGGACTTCAATCCTGCCTCGTCGCCCGGCTGATAGTCGTTCAAGCTGAACTTGAAACCGCGTGCTTCCGTCCAGCGCTGGTACATGCGCAGCAGCATGTCGCCCCAGTCCTGCGATTCGGTGCCGCCGGCGCCGGGATGAATGGTCACGATGGCGTTCAGGTGGTCGCTATCGCCGCTCAGCAACGTCTCGGTTTCCAGCCGGTCCACTTCCTGGCGGAGTTTGTCCAGTTCCGTACGCAACTCGGCGTCAATGTTCTCGCCTTCGCGCGAGAGCTCGAAATACGCGTCCATGTCTCCGAGATGGCGGGCGAGTAGCTCGTCGGTTTCCAGAACCTCCGCCAAGCGCTTGCGGGCGGTTAGAGTCTTCTGCGAGGCTTGCTGATCCTGCCAGAACTCAGGCTTGGCGATTTGCTCTTCGAGGGATTGCAGTTCCTTGCGGCGGGCAGGAGCGTCAAAGAAAACTCCGAATGTCGGCGGATCGCTTTTTCAGCTCGGCAAATTCGCGCTCTAATTCTTCGGTCACAGTTACTCCTTCGAGAGAAGTCGGTAGAGAGGAAACAGGAGTCAGGAGTCAGGAGTCAGGAGCCAGGAGTCAGAAGCTTCTTCGTGCCAGCATGCACATTGGCTTTAGACTGCTGCTTCGTGATCTCTCGCCTTTCCGATCGTGCGAGTCGTGGCGTCAAAGGGTAAAAACCTTCTCCAAGCGTCACGGCTTCTGACTCCTGACTCCTGTCTCCTTGCTCCTTTTTCCCGCGCCCAGCATGATCAATCCCATCGCTGCTGCCAGCCAGGCGAAGAGGTCGCCATGCTGCGTATAGAAAGTCCGCCGGGTCTCAAAATCAAAGTGCGCAGCCATGGCCAGGCGTTGGTAGCGCGGAAGCTCTTCCAGCACGCGGCCGTAGGGATCGATGACCGTCGTCAGCCCGTTGTTGGTGGCCCGCAGCAGGTAGCGATGATTCTCGATGGCGCGCAGCCGGGCCATTTCCAGATGCTGATAAGCGGCGGCAGACTCACCGTACCAGGCGTCGTTGGAGATATTCACCAGCACGCCCGCACCGTTCGCCACCAGGCGGCGCGCGAGCTGGGGAATGATCGCCTCATAGCAGATGAATACTCCGATGCCGCCGCCGGGCGATGGGGCTACCGCGTAGCTGGAACCGGGAACGAAATTCCCCACTTCACTCGTGATCTTGTGTACCAGCCCCGGCAGCGCCCACCACGGTACGTACTCGCCAAAAGGCACCAAATGAATTTTATCATAGAGGGAGATTTCCCGGCCCTCGGGATTGAGCGTGAAGGCGCTGTTGGTGATGGCTTCTGCCTTCTCATCCACGGGGATGATGGTATTTCCGATCACGATGGCGTGCGTCTGCCGCGCCATATTTTGCATGGCGTTGCGAAACACCGGGTCGCGGGTGAAGAAGAACGGCGCCGGGTTTTCCGCCCAGACCAGCAGCGGCGGAGCCGCCGACGGATTTTGGATTTCGGATTTCGGATTTTGGATTGTCGGCGTCAGCTCATTTGAGGATGCAGATGCTACCGCGTCCACGCTGAATTCTACGAGCTGCTGAAGTTGAGCGGGATTCTTCCACGGCGCCCAGTCCTCAAGTTGATCGTCATCGAGCGGCACGTTCGGCTGGACGAGGACGGCAAGTTGCCTGCCCACCGTGGCGGGAGGCGGAGCGAGTCTCCACTGGGCGATGAAAAGCAGGGCAATCCAGACGGTCAGTGTCAAACCGGCCCTTGCGCGCCGCGGTGACAGCAACACCCATGCGAGTAGTGCGCTGGTTGCCACCGCAAGGAATGACAGGCCATACACGCCGGTCACCGTGGCGATCTGTCGCACGCCCGGCGCTTGCACCGCATACCCGAGGAGGTTCCAAGGGAATCCGGTAATCAGGTAGGTGCGGGCCAATTCCATCGCCATCCAAAGGAACGGACTCGCCGCCAACGCCCATCCTGGTGAGCGGCGCGCGGCCCACCCCATCGCCAGGCCGAATCCGGCGAAGAACGTGGCGTCAATGAGAACAAATAGAATCAGCACCACCACCGCCAGCGCCGGCGCCAGGTGCCCGTAAAACTCCATCACGATCACGAACCAATAGCAGCTTCCGGCGAAGAACACCGCACCGCAGACATAAGCAAGCAGAAATGCACGTTTCAGCCGTTTTTCGGTGGCCAAGACCATGAGCAGGGGAAGGCAGGCGATCCACACAAGGCCAGGCAGATGGATTTTCGGAAAGCCAGCCACGAGCAGCACGCCGCTAAGGGCAGCGGCGGCCCAGGATTTTAGATTTTGGATTTGGGATTTGGGATTTCGCAGGTTGGAATCGCTGTCTTCAGAATGCGTAATGCCCTCGGTGCGGGATACAACTTTATTACGCACACTATCCCCGCGAGTTTTCATGAGTAGATGAACGCTGCGAATCCAAAATCCAAAATCGAAAATCCAAAATCGTCAGCGCCTGATGAACGGCTTGAAGCCATCGTCTTTCAGCCGATCGCGCACTTTGTCGGCTTCGTCGCGAGTCTTGAAGGGGCCCACCACGACGCGATAAAGGCTGTCGTCCACGTGGGCGTTTTCAGGCGTCAGCAGAAAGACCGGGTATCCCTTGCCCTTCAGCACTGCAACCACCGACTCGGCATCCTGCTTGGTGTGCATGGCCAGCACTTGAAGGGTTATTCCCTTTCCCAGTTGAGCTGCAGAAGGCGGAGTCTCGGCTTGATCCGTTTTGGGCGTCGACTGCGCAGCGGATGGCGCAGCATCCGGTGACTTTCCCGCTGCTGGGCCGGGCGCGGCCTCCGGCCCGGGCGGGATGACCTCACTCTCTGGAACCGTGTTCGGCGCCGCCGGATTGGTGCCGGGAGCCGGCGCCGCAGTGTCGGGCGGCGGGTTCACCGTGGGCGGAACGACTCCTGGAGTCGTGACCACCTCCGTGGGGGGAGCCGAGTGCAGGCTGCGTTCGTTACGTCCCACGATGAAACCGGCGGAGAAAAAAACTCCGCACATCGCGACGAGCACGAGAAAAATGAGGACTAAGTAGCGCGCGGAATGGCTTCTGTCTTCATGTTCTTTCACCTCCGTTGCCACGACCTTCCTCCTCCGGTTCTCAGGTTACCGCAGGCTCGCGCGCCTGCCGCCTATGGTTTTTGCCCTTCAACCGGCTTCGCCGTGACGGGGGGCTTCGTCATCAAGAATGAAAGCAGTTCAACGGGAATGGGAAAAACGATCGTGGTGCTCTGCTCGGTCCCGATTTCCGCCAGCGTCTGGAGGTAGCGGAGGGTAATGGTGACCGGTTCACGCGCCAGGATGGTCGCGGCTTCCGACAGCTTCTCCGCCGCCTGGAACTCGCCGTCGGCGTTGATGATTTTCGCCCGGCGCTCGCGTTCTGCCTCTGCCTGCTTGGCAATCGCCCGCTGCATCTCTTGCGGCAGGTCGACTTGCTTGACTTCCACCTTCGTCACCTTGATGCCCCAGGGCTCGGTGTGGACATCAAGAATGGTCTGCAAGCGAGAGTTCAGCTTTTCGCGTTGGGAAAGCAGGTCGTCCAGTTCCACTTCGCCCAGCACCGACCGCAGGCTGGTTTGCGCCAGTTGCTCGACTTGATAGCGGTAGTTCTCCACCTGCACAATGGCCTTCTGGGCGCTGATCACGCGAAAGAAAACCACGGCGTTTACCTTTACGGAAATGTTATCGCGCGTGATGACGTCCTGCGGCGGGATCTCCCACGCCAACTCCCGCAAACTTACGCGCACGATTTTGTCAATCGGCCAGAAAATCCAAATAAGTCCCGGTCCTTTGTTCAACTTCCAGCAGCCGGCCCAGTCGGAAGGTAACCGCGCGCTCGTACTCGCGCAGCACATTCAAACAGGCCGCCATCCAAAAGAAGAAGATGATCACCGCTGCTCCGATTAATCCTCCCATAAGAATCTCCTTTCCGCATCAATGCGGCTGTGACTCCACGGATTGAATTCGTCTTCGACTGCCAAGAATTCGCCAGTCAGTCTAGCGGGATTCTTTCTCCGGCTCAACCTCTAAGGTGAGGCCTTCGATCTTGCGCACGCGGATTCGCGCGCCCTTGGGGATGGCCGCATCGGCGTGAGCCTCCCACAACTCTCCGTGCACGAGCACCTTGCCGGCGGGGGACAAGTCCGTCTGTACGACCCCCAAGGCGCCGAGCATCTCCTGCGCCCCGGTCACTGCTTTTCGCCGCTTGGCAACGATCACCAGACGCAAAAGGATGATCGAGATCAGAGCCAGGGGAAACGCCACGCTCAACGCTGTCGGAAAGTGGATGCGCGCTTCCGGCCACGGCGACTTTACCAGAATCATCGCACCCAACACCAACGCGATGATCCCGCCCGCCGCCAACACGCCATGCGAAGTCAACTTGGCTTCCAGGGCGAACATTACCAGGGCGGCGATGATCAGTAACACCCCCGCATAGTTGATGGGCACAAAATTGAAGGCGTACAACGCCAGCACCAGACAGATCGCGCCTGCTGCTCCGGGCAACACCATGCCTGGATGCGTAAACTCGAGGTACAGGCACGCCAATCCAATTGCCCCCAGCAGAAACGCCACGTTGGGATTTGCCACCCAGACCAGCAGCGATTCGATGCGCGTCATGGGGTAGGTTTCAATCTCGGCGTCCGCGACATGCAGAGTGGTGGAGGACCCGTCAAAGCGCTGGATAGGCTTGCCGTCGAATTGCGCCAGGATGTTGCGGGGCGAACTCGCGACCGCGTCAATCAATTTGTCGTCCAGTGCTTCCTTGTCCGTGTAGGAAGAGCTCTTGCGTACGGCATCCTCGGAAAGGGCTACATTGCGCCCGCGCTTCTGTGCGATGGAGCGGATGTAAGAGGCCAGGTCACTCTCGATCTTTTCATTCATCGTCTTGTCCGGCTCGCCGCCAAAGATCATGACCGGATGAGAGGCGCCGGTGTTGGTGCCCGGAGCCATGACCGCAAGGTCACCCGCCAGCAAGACGAAGAATCCGCCAGACGCAGCACTGGCGCCGCTGGGGGTGACGTAAGTGATCACTGGCGCCTTCGAAGCGTAAATCGCCTGCACGAGCTCCTGGGTGGAGGTGACCAGTCCACCGGGGGTATCCAACTCCAGAATGATGGCCTGGGCATTCTCCTGGTTGGCGTAGTGGATTCCCCGCTCCACGTATTCCGCGCTGACCTGGTGAATCATCATGTCAAGCTTGATGACCACCACCAGAGGCCGGGGCTGGTCGGCCCGGAGAGAATCAGCGGGAAGTGCGGCGGCGAAAATCGATAGCAATAACAGCGCTGGACGCAGGGCTTTCGCACTCACGGCGTTTTCCTTGCTGCCGGAGCTCCGGCTTGGATCTGCTGAATCAAGTGTTCTGCCTGCTCATTGCCAGGCTCGATACTAAGTGCGGCTTGGCCCTGCGCGAGCGCCAGATTGGGTTGGCTCATGGCGAGATAGATGCGCGCCAGGGAGAGGTGGGCTTGCGCGGTGTCCTGTAATTTTAGTGAAGTTTGCAGTTCCACTTCAGCTTCGTGGTGTTTCCCCTGGCCTTCCAGGGCCTCGGCCAGCAGGATGTGGACTTGGGGATCGTCCGGAGACAGGGAGACAACCTCGGCAAATTCGTGCTCGGCTTCCCCATAACGGTTCTCGCCCAGGAGCTTCTTCCCATCTGCCATGTGAGCGTCAACGTGTTTTTGCAGGGAAGCGTTGGCCAGGTGTGCTTCCATGGCATTGTGCATCGCCAGTTCCAGCAGCCGGAACGCCCGGCCGTCGTAATTCTTCTTCAGCCGCGGCATGGGGAGCACGTCTCCGGGTTCGCCGGCGGCGCTACCCACTTCATGGCCGGCCAGCCAGTCCATTTCCTTTCGTTCTCCCGCCGCGTTACCCAGCTTTCCGAGCACAACCGCCAACAAAGTGTGCGCTTCCGAGTCCTCCGGGTTGGCTTGCACTGCGGCCTGAAGGGACTCCGCCGCCTCCGGGTATTGTTTCTCGTACCACAGCGCCACGCCACGGTTAAAACAAAAGTCCGGATCGGAGGGGTTGCTCTGGTAAGCCCGTTCGAAATTTGCCAGGGCTTCAACGTAGCGTCCGCGGCGCGCTTCCAGGACGCCGAGATTGTTGGAGACTTCGTCCAAGGGCAGCACCTTTACCAGGGTCTCGAAATCCCTTTCGGCCGTTGGTTCGTTCCCGACGAAGACTTCGTCCACCGCGAGCAGGAACAGCGCCTCGTTGTAATTTGCATCGGACTCCTCGATCTTCGCCAGCCATTTGGCGGAGTTGGCATAGTCCTTGTGATCAAAATAATACCTTCCCAAGGCAAAGGCGGCGCGGTGGTCGGCGGGGTCAAGGCGCGCCGACTCGGTAAAGAAGTGCAGGCGGCTTTCATCATCCACGGCAAGGAGGCCGCGAATGTAGTTCTCAAAAGCGTCGAGGCGGATGTCATGAAAATTGCGCCGGAATTCGTCTTCGCTGCCCGCGGTGAAATCGGGATCATGCGTTGCGAGCAATCGCCACACCAGCCGCGTCTGCAAATCCACCAGCTCGGTCAAATCGCCGGAGACTTCCAGCGGGGGCGAGAGTTTCAGGGACTTAACGTTGAGCAGTTGCGCGTGCGCGACCAGCAGATGATCTGTGACGTTGAAATTTCCCAGAACTGCCCAGTCCACACCGAGGGTTTGCGCCACCTTATATTCGCTGGCCAGCGTCAGCGGAACATCCGTCGGCATCCCCAGTTGCAGATATGCCGCGTTGCGTTCGTCGCGATCCAGGACGTAGTTGTCAGGCTGCGGCAAGCGGCTGGAGAGTACCTGGGCGAAGCTTTCCGCGATCCAATTCAAATCCGCGCGCGGGCTCAGGTTTTCGAACGGAAAAACCAGCAGGGAACGCACCTGTGACGAGGCGCAAAGCTGCCAGGGGCAGCACAACATCAGCGCTAAAAAGGCAACCGATCGACGCATGTGAACTCAATCCGAACGACATCATTATAGCACCGCGGGAAACCGGGCCGTTCGCAAGGTCCAAGGCTAGTCTTTAATGGCCACGGGAGGGTTCCGCATCAGCTCGACGAAAGCGGGATCTTTGCTGATCTTCTTGAAGTCCGGGTCATCGTCGATCCGCCGCTGGTTCGCGAAGCCCTCCTCAAGGGCGCGACGCAGGTAACGGACGGCCTCCTCCGCATTGCCGACGGAGGCGAGGGCTTTGGCCATATAGTAGTAGTATTGCACATCGGGAGCGCCGGTGTGGACCACGGTGCCCACGGAAGATTGCGCGTTGACTGCCTTGGGATCGATGCGGAGCGCGGTGCGATACTCCGCCACGGCCTCCGCGTATTTCTTGAGATGATAATAGGAAGATCCCAGGTTGATATGAAAGGCGGCAACATCGTCTTTGAGCTTGATGGCGCGCGCGTAGTAATCGATCGACTTTGCGTACTTCTTTTGCAGAGCGAATACGGTGCCAACGTTGTTCCAGGCTTCAGCGAAATTGCTGTCAACGTGAATCGCCTTGTTGTAGGCTTTGCGCGCGTCACGAAACTTGCTTTCCTGCTGAAACGCGATCCCCATCTTGTTCCACAATCCGACTTTGTTGGATGAGGACTGCCTTAGCGCGCGGTAGTAGTAATCCGCAGCGTTGTCATATTCCTTCCGCGCCATGAAGATGTCACCCCGTTCCTCCAGAGTGACCTCTCGATGCGTATCGGGAGCCGCCGGTCCTGACGTCGAGCGCGGGGTGTTGCCCTCCTGATCCAGAACCGCTCCGCGTGCGGGCGCCATCCCCCAAAAAATTTCGACCACCGTGATGAGAAGTACCGCGTGGAAGCCTGTGCATCCCCTGGGAGTTTTCATGGTTGCACCTCGGACGAACTCCGGATCGGCATTACGCACACCTTGAATCTATCCGGTCGGGGGCGTCCTCTTGTCGGACGCATCAGGCTGGTCGGCCGGCTTCGGATTCTTTCCTTTGAAGATCGAAAGGAATCTTCTCAGCACGCCGCCCTTTTTCTCCTCCGGCTGGGGTGCAGATTCGGCCTTGGGAAGGGTTACCGCCCCATCCGCGCCGGGTGTAGCCGTGGTGGACGCAGTGGCCGTGTCACCGGCGTGGAACAGCCTGCCGAGAATTCCCCCGCGACTAGGATTGGAGGTTTCTCCCTCCGGTTCCGTTCCCTCGATAAAATACTCATCGCGGACCGCCACGGCCTCCGTGCCGCTGGGAAGAGCGGACGTGGTTTGGACCGGCACGGACACAATTCCCGGCGGCGGCTCGAAAGGCCGGACATCCCGATAAATGGGGTATTGGGTGGCCCGCTTCATGAACTCCGTCCAGATGGGCAGGGCGGAGTCCGCTCCGGTAAGTTTCAGCTCCCGATCGTCATCGTACCCCACCCAAGCCACCGCCAACAGGTTGGAGGTGAAGCCGGCAAACCAGCCGTCGTGGGAGGTCCCGGTTTTGCCGGCGGCGGGCAGGGTGAAGCCGCGGACCCGCGCCCCCGCCCCCGTGCCGTTGTTCAAGACGCTTTCCAGCAGGTTGACCATCAGGTAAGCGACGCGCGGGTCCAACACCTGCCGGGCGGCTTCCGGGCTTCGCCAAAGCAGGCGGCCGGAGGAGTCGTTGACAGCCAGCAGGAACCGAGGCTCTTCGTAAGTCCCGCCGTTGGAGAATATCGTGTAGGCACCGGCCACTTCCAGCGGCGTCGCCACATACGAACCCAGGGCAATGGCGGGAGTGGCCATTAATCCGCGGTTGAACCCTGCCGCTAGCGCCAGATTGCGAACCTTGTCGTAACCAACCATCTCTGCCAGACGCACCGTGGCCACGTTCAACGAATACATCAGCGCCGTCCGCAGCGTCACCTGGCCCATGTATTCCTGCTTGAAATTCTCCGGCTCGTAAGTCACGTCACCAAACTGGAACGTGGTGGGTTCATCGTTCAGTAGCGTGGCAGGAGTAATGAGGGGCTGGGAGCCATCCACGCCGGAGGTCAGGGCGGCGGCATAGACGAACGGCTTGAACGACGAACCAGGCTGGCGCTTGGCCAGCGCATGGTTGAGCTGGCTACGGCTATAGTCGCGCCCGCCGACCATGGCCCGCAGCCAGCCGGTGTGCGGATCAAGCACCACCAATGCCATCTGTGGCTGCAAGGGGTCGGGCTTGGGAGCGTCCTTGGGAAGTTTCGACGGCTTCAAGCGCTTGTCAATCTCCGCGGCGCCCATATCGACGGCTGCCGAAGCCGCTTGCTGTACATCCATGTCCAGGGTGGTGTAGATCCGGTAGCTTTCCGAGAGCAGATCGTGCTCAGAGAATTGCGAAAGCAACTGGTCCTTCACCATATCCACAAAGAAAGGCGCCTGGGTGGACTCCACGTTGCGTACTACCACGCCGAGGGGCGCGGCGGAAGCCTGTTCGGTTTCCTTCGGGGTGAGCGTGCCCTGCTCCATCATGCTTCTCAGCACGAAGTTGCGCCGCTCCAAGGCCCGTGAAGGGTATTTGTAAGGCGAATAGATATTGGGGCCGCGAATGACACCCGCCAGCAGCGCGGCCTCCGATGGCGTTAGACTACCCACGTCCTTGTTGAAATAGGCGCTGGCCGCTTCCCCGAAGCCGTATATGGAGAAGCTTCCGCGCTGGCCCAGATAAATCTGGTTGGCGTACAGCTCAAATATCTCTTCCTTGTTCAGGCGTTGTTCCAGCAGCAGGGCCAGAAATATCTCTTTGAGCTTGCGTCCCACGGTGCGCTTGGTGGAAAGGCCGAAAATATTGCGGGCCAACTGCATGGTCAAGGTGCTTCCGCCCTGCATGACTTCGTCGGAGCGGAAGAAATCATGCAGCCCGGACGCCAGAATGCGGTAGAGGTTCACGCCATGGTGAGTAAAGAAGCTGTGGTCTTCCGCCGCCACCACAGCGTTGACAACGCTCTTGGGAAGATCCTGATAACGGATCAGCCGCCGTTTGTTGCGCGAACTGTCAAACAGCGTGGTGATGACTTCCGGCTCGAGCTTATAGGCCTCCAGTGGCGCTGTACCGGAGAGCGACGTAATAGAGGTGATGTGGCCCTTGGAAAACTCAATCGCGGCCGGGCCCTCCTTGAAGTCGTCACTCGAGAAAAATGACGCGGGGCCGGGCCGGATTTCCAGGCGATCGCCCAACAGCCGGTAGCTGCCCACGCTGGATTCGCCCTCCTGCTCGCCGTAAAGGCCTTTGCGCAGCCGGCCGGCCACCTCTTGCGGAGTTATGGCTTCGCCCACAAATACCGGTGTGGGTGCCGCGAACACCAGGGACGCATTGTTGAACACGTCGCCGCTCAATCGAGCGTCGATGACCCGCGAATAGCGAACATAGAAGTAGCAGAACGTGCCCACCGCCGCCAGGAACACCAGCAGGAAGCCGCCCAGCAGAAGCCTCTTCCCACTTCGCCAAGGGGAAACGGACAGGCTTGCCAGCCTGCCCCGCCGACGTGCCCTTTGCGGGCCTCGCGATGCCGAAGTTGGACGGACAGTCACGTGATTATTGTATCGCCGAGTTTCCCTTTGAGAAGGTGAAGTGGAGTGGCAGCGTAAAGACCTTCAAATCCACGGGGACTTGATAATCGACGTTCACCGAGACGCGGTTCTGGTTGGCATCCACCTTGACGTTGTCCGCCACCAGAGGAAGGCCTAAATCGCTGGCCTTGGCCAGTATGTTCTTTTGAATGGCCTCCGCGGAGGCGCGCTGCGTCAACCAGAAAGGGGTCTGGTTCTCAACGTAATCGTTCAGTTCGTAATTGTTGACGTAAACGGGGATAACTTTAACGCTGGAGTAAATCACCGCTGCAAGAAAAGCCAAAGAGAGGATGGCTTTGAACGTTATTTTGCCGGATTCCGACTGCCGCATCGCGCCCCTCCCCGGGCAGATACAACCCCCCTTCGTCATTTCCCCAGCAACTCCTGCAACCTGGGGACGATCGATTCCAGCTTAACATCCTGAATTTGCTTTGTCGAGCGCTGGAAAATCTCGGCTAACCCCTGTTCGAACTTGCGCTTTCCGACCGTAATGCGATAGGGCACGCCGATCAAATCGGCATCCTTGAACTTTACTCCCGGACGCTCGGTGCGGTCGTCAAACAGCACGTCGAAGGAGTTCGCGCGCAGTTCTTCATAAAGCTTCTCCGCCGCTTCACGCAGGCGCGCGTCGTCCATGTTGGCCGCCGTCAGGATGACGTCAAAGGGGGCAATCGCCGCGGGCAGGAACATGCCGTCGCGATCGTGGTTTTGTTCCACCGCCGCGCTCAGAATGCGCTCCACGCCGATGCCGTAAGAGCCCATGACCAGCGGCACTTCCTTGCCGTTTTCGTCGAGCACGGTGGCGTGCATGGCCTGGGAATAGCGTTTGCCCAGCTTGAAGATGTGGCCCAGCTCCACAGAAACACTGATGCGCATCGGCTTGCCGCACTTCTTGCAAAGGTCGCCGGCGGAGACGACGCGCAGATCGGCATACTCGGGCCGGAAGTCTCGCCCGGGGGTCACATGGCGCAAGTGCGTGTCATCCTGGTTGGCGCCCGTGATCATGTCGCGGCGGCCTTCCAGCGCCCGGTCGGCCAGAAGCCGCACGCCCTTCAAACCCACCGGACCCAGTGAACCGAGGTGAGCGCCGAGCAGCGCCAGGGCTTCTTCCGGCGTGGCCGGGCGGAACGCGTCCGTGGCCAGCGTAGAGGCCAGCTTGGTTTCGCTCAGCGTGTGGTCGCCGCGCAGCAGGATCAGGATCGCCTGGCCTTCCACCACATAGACCAGCGTCTTGATCATGCGGTTGCCGCTCTCGCCCGTGAACTTCACCAAGTCGTCGATGGTCTTCTGTCCGGGCGTGGCGAAGGGTTCGGGCTTGGCATCACCCGCGGGATCCTCCACCGGCGGCGCGTTGCCCTCCGCCTTTTCCAGGTTCGCCGCATAGCCGCAGTCGCAGAGCGCGATCAAATCCTCGCCCGCATCCGTCGGCGCGGTGAATTCGTGCGAGTGGGTTCCGCCCATCGTGCCCGAATACGCTTCCACAATCACGTACTTCAGCCCGCAACGGTCGAAGATGTGGCGGTAGGCGTCATAGTGCTTGCGGTAGCTCACGTCCAGGCCGGCTTCGTCGAGGTCGAAGGAATACGAGTCCTTCATCCAGAATTGCCGCAGGCGCAGCAGGCCGGACTTGGGACGAGGCTCATCGCGGAACTTTTCCTGAATCTGGTACCACATCTGCGGCAGTTGCTTGTACGAGCGCAATTCGCCGCGCGCGATGTTGGTCATTTCCTCTTCGTGGGTTACGCCCAGGACCATTTCGTGATCGTTCCGGTCCTTGAATTTAAAGAGGGTCGGGCCGTAGGCGGCGTAGCGCCCCGATTCCTTCCAGAGTTCCGCCGGGTTCAGCGCGGGCAGATAGAACTCCTGCGCGCCGATGGCGTTCATCTCCTCGCGAATGATCCGCATGATCTTCAGCAGCGAGCGCTGCGCCAACGTCAGATGGGCATAGACGCCCGCGGCGACTTGCCGGATATAGCCGGCGCGCAACAGCAGCCGGTGGCTGGGAACTTCCGCTTCCGCGGGATCTTCCCGCAGGGTGGGAATAAAAGCCTGACTCCAACGCATGATTTCGACCTTTCATTTCGAGCCGTCGGCGCGCAGGGTGGCGATCAGTTTCGACCGGCGTCAAAGCGCCGACGGCTGAATCCGCAGGGCCGACTACGCCAATTTAGAATCCGTCATTGTTGAAGATCGCGCCGCAGATTGTCAAGGAAGGGGGAAGCGGCACCGTCGTAAGTTAAAGGGCAGGAACGGGCTCCAGCGGCGGCAGTGTCGTAAGTTAAAGGGAGGAACGGGCGTCAGCACGGCGCCGAGACGTCTCTGAGAATCAACAGCCTCTCCCGCGGGGAGAGGCCGACGGCCAGGGCCGGCGGGTGAGGGGGGCGTGTAGCCGGACCACAGACTGCGGCAAACTCGTATTGCCTTCACGGGCAATCCCGGCGATTTCCCTGAAAATTCGGGTTTCTACCTGGTCGGTGGATAGCCCAAACGCATTTAACCGTATTTGTTTTCAATAACATCTCCATAAAATAGAACAAGTCGTTTTTTTTCAATAACATCTACAGAAGCCTCGCAGTGGCTATTTTTTGCCGTTTGTTTTCATATACATCAAATACCTTCAATTTTGGGACCCCATTTTTCGGCGCCGTCTTTCCAACGTCGAACTCCTTTTTTTTCAACGGAGGAATTTTCCGGCAGGTTCGGGTTAATCGTCATAACGCATTTATTTTCTGCAACATCTACAGAGCCGTCGTCATGGGAATGGTCCGTTTCGACGAGCTTCGCGCGCTCAAGCTAACCCTTTCATTTTCAGCCACATGGCTTTCCGGTCCGCGCGCGCACCGAATCCCGCAAGTGGTTTTGTTTTCTATAACATCTTCAGCAAATTCCGGCTTGGCGAAAACTTCCATGGCGCACTCCACCAAACCGCTAGGCTAGCACACTTGAGGCGAAATGTCAAGGGATATTATTGCCTGAGTGATGACATCATTAGGCTAGAGTGTCTTCAGCCGGAGGCACGGCATCGGGAAGTTGGATACGCCCATTCTGATAGATCGTATCGATCGTCTTGCTCAATGGGGGCTATGGTGCCCGACAAACCACGCCGTAGCCAGCTACCTGGGAGCACGCAGATGCACACAAATAGGGACACGCCCAGTCCCAAGTCCCCTGCGCGCCCAACCCCCCGACCCGCGCTGACGGTGATCTCTCAGTTTGACGTAGCGGCGGCTTTACGCCGCCACTTGGCGAGGTAAACTCGCCGCTACAAATTCAAACTGAGACATTACCGCCCCGCGGGTGGCGCAGACATCGCCTTTTATGTCTGCGTCCTGGTCGCAGGGCGTACCGCCCAAATGGGGTCGCAGACACCCATTGCAATGTCTGCGCCACCCGCGAACTTTCCTCATCCCGCGTCATCGAGGGTTGCAGCAGCCGGAGCGTTGCGGCTGGTTAAACGTAGTTGATAGCGTGAGGCAATAAAGCTATAATCTGAACTTCATCGGAGGCGATACCATGGCCGGAAAAAAGAAGTTGTCGAAGCGCGAGTTTGCACGCCGGTTCGCTGATATCGCGGAAAAGTCACTGGGCAGCCTGCCCGCCGAAGAACAGGAGCGAAGAATCGCTGCCTTTGAGCGGGCCGTTTCTAGGGTATGCGGCGGCGAGAATTCCAAGCCTTCAGGCAATCATCAAACTCCTTCGATCCCTCTTTATACCCGAGCTCGCGTATAGTTTCCAAGAACTCTTCTCTGGAGCAGTTGCTTTCGGCAAGCATCCGCGCGGCACGCTCGATGCGCCTTTTGCGGTCGCTCGTCATCAGCCTTTTGGGCTGGCGGCGTCCTCGGCCTGTTTCTTCTGCCCTTACGTCCGCAATTTCGCGATCTTCGTCCACCTGATTCTCCTCACCATTGGGCGGCCAAGTATACCCTGACTTCCGAGATCAGCGGAACCGATAATCCGTCTATTGCCCCTCCAATAGTTTCGATTAGCAGGGTAGCAAGGGTTCGCGTATTCCGCGCTCCATTGCGGCAATTCCCCAATTCCATGCTGGTTCGTGCGGGCGTGCTCTGGTGGTGACCGGCATTTCCATTTGAAGAGACGAGGAGGAGCGCTGAAGGGCGCGCACCTCCTCGCTACCTGCTTACGCCCCTTCGGGGAGGCGGTACTGACCGCGTGGCAGCGTGAAGAGAATGATGAGGCTTACGAGGGCCAGGATGACGACCACGAAGATGCTGCCTTCGGGGCCGGTGGCTCCGCCGCTGAGGATGGGCTTGCCCGCCGGGTGCGTGGCGAGGAGATGGTGCGGAACCATGTGTCCGCTGTCGGCGACGCCGTAGAGGAAGGATTGCGCCCAGTCCCACGCCGCGTGAAAACCGACGGCCCACCAGAGAGAGCCGGTGCGCCAGAGGCTTAGGCAGAAGACCATGGCGGCCAAACCGGCGGAGAGTAATCCGATGGGGGATTCGCCGGGGTTGTGGCTGTGGCCGAGGCCGAAGCAGGACGGAGAAAATGACGGCGGCGGTCCAGAATCCCAGGGCCACGCTGTGCCGGGTCTTGAACGCCCACTGGTAGATGCCGGCGAGGCCGCGGGTGAGAGTGTATTGGAGGTAGCCGCGCGTGAGGTATTCCTCAAGCAGGCCGACTTGGAGGAAGCTGAGCAGCCAGATTGCTCCGTAACGGAGAATGTCGCTTCCAAACAGCAGGCGGCGGTCGATGACGATGAGTCCGGTTTTCCAGAGGGTCAGGACAAGTAGCGAGAGACAGGTAACTCCCCAGGCCAGGCCGGCGAAGAAATTGCGACGAGCTTGCGCCTGCCGCCAAGGCCGTAGACGGAGAGGGGGCGTCGCTCGATCTTCGACATGATCCAGGTGACGAGGAGGATCACGAGGAAGAAATGGCTTCGTCGATAGACAAACTTGGCGTGACGGGTATTTCCGAGGTGGTCTTCGCGGTCTTGGGGGCAGGCGGGTGGAGCTTGTGGCCGATGACGTTTACACAGAAGATAATGGCAGCGAAGAGCGCGATGAAGATGAGCAAGCTCCAGCCGGCGCGGAGGCCGTCTTTGCCAATGAAGATCTTGCGGAGAGTCGAAGGCTCGGCGGGTGGAATTGTTCCGGTGGGCGGAATAGATTCGTTGGGCGTCATCGCTGCATCGTCATTCATGGGGTTTCTTCGTGGGGCAAAAGTCTCCTTCTATTTGTCCAACTTTTGTCGAGGCTGGCCTGCATCATACTCTCTTCGGGTCGGAATAACGAACTGACGCCATTGCACTGACGGGCGCTCTGCGTTAGCCTTCATGCTGATAAATGGGGGAGCGGTGTCAGGAACTGTTGTTCTCCCCGAACATGAATGTTAAGAACCGGCGGAGCAGTGCCGTCACGGTTGGTGCGGTTTCCCCAGCCAGCGCCATAATCCATCAAGACCTTTGGCAAAAGCGGAAAGTAGGGGCGGTTCGCGAACCGCCCTCGTTGCCCCTGGCGACCCATTCCGCGAGGGCGCGTCGCGAAGCCCCGCTACGAGTTTTTCCGCAGCCTCTCAAGCCCGGCGCTCGAGTTTCTGCATTTCCAGTTCAGCACCACCCCGTCGCTCGGCGCGCCGAGCGACGGGGTGGTTACCGGTGCCCCGTCGGGGCGTCTTGACTACGCGGCGGCCTTGTCTTCGGCTTTGGCGAGTGGCGGCAGTGCGCCGAGTTGCTGGAAGAAGCCCGGCGTCCCATTGCTCCCGCAGCTCGACGATCTTGCCCTCAACAATCCGGTAGGTGTCTGTGCCGCTGCATGTCACCTGCTTGCCGGTGGGCGCGAGGCCCATGAACTCCCCCTGATGGGTGCCCGTGCAACTCCAGCGGATCACCACCTTGTCACCCTCCGCTACCAGGTCCTCAATCGTATATCGGATGTTGGGAAAGCCCGCAAGTATTGAGGCCAGGTATCGTTTCAAAGCCTCACCTTTGAGCTCCCCTGTGTCGGATCCGTACCAGACGCAGTCCGCATAGATCTCACCCAAGAGGGCCAGATCGTGCTTGTTGAAGCCCTCCTCAATCACGCGTCGAAGTAGAGCCTTGTTGGCTTCGGTTGCCTGCGGCATCGCGCCGAGTTGCTGCATCATGCCGAGGGTGTCGTATTCCTCCCACTCCTCGACGATCTTGCCCTCGACAATCCGGTTAATCAGAACGCCGCTGATCGTCGTTTGCTTGCCAGTGGGCGCGAGGCCCATGATCTCCGCCTGATGGGTGCCAGTGAAACGCCAGCGGGTCACCACCTTATCGCCTTCAGCCACCTGGTCCTCAATCGTCCAGTGGCCATCGGGAAAGGCAGCATGCACTGAGGCCAAGAATTGTCTGTACGCCTCGCCCCGGAGTTCCCCTACCCCTGGTCCGCGATATACGCAGTCCGGAATTAACTCATCGAAGAGGGCCAGGTTATGCTTGTTGCAGCCCTCCTCAAACACGCGTTGAAGTAAAGCCTTGTTGGCTTCGGTTGCCTGCGGCAGTGCGCCGAGTTGCTGGAAGAAGCCCAGGGTGTCCCATTCCTCCCGTTCCTCAACGATCTTGCCCTCGACAATCCGGCTGATGTTTATGCCGCTGGTTGTCACCTGCTTGCCGGTGGGCGCGAGGCCCATGAACTCCCCCTGATGGGTGCCAGTGAAACTCCAGCGGGTCACCACCTTGTCGCCCTCGGCTACCTGGTCCTCAATCGTAATTCGGAAGTCGGGAAAGGCGGCAAGCATTGAGGCCACGAATTGTTTCAAAGCCTCACCTTTGAGCTCCCCTGTGGCGGGTCTGTACCACACGCAGTCCGCATAGAGCTCATCCAAGAGGGCCAGATTATCCTTGTTCAAGCCCTCCTCAATCACCCGTCGATCTAGAGCCTTGTTTTCTTCTGACATAAGATTGCCCTCCTCATCTCAAAGAGTGATTACGTGCCAAGAGACTTACGGTGGAACCCCAACCGCCGCCCCGGACCTCGAAGCTTTCGATCCGGGCGGCAGAGGGTTCGCTGATTCGTTCGGGAACCTTGCAGGCGTCACGCACATTGACCGGGCCGTAATACCGGCAAGAGAGCAACAGCGCCGCGCGGCGAAGGTCAATTGCAGACTTCACCCGTGCCGACGCCAGCCAGCTTCTACTGAAGGCGGTCGTAAGGAAAGTTCGTCTCCGCCACATCGTAGACATCCTGCGGCGGCACTTCTACAGTGTCGTTGAAATGTGGCGATACTACGCCCCGGTAACTACAAAGTCAAGCCAGTTTGCGCAGAGGCGGATGGTGGGATAGGAAGGCAAACTCGCAGCTACGACTGTTTTTCTTCCAACTCGGCCCAGCGTGCGTACAGCTTATCCACCCTCAGTTGGACCTCTTCCATCTGCACGTAGGTGGCATGGAGTCGTGGGGCATCGCTGGCCATGGCGGGATCATCCAGGGCTGCACGCAATGCGTTGAGTTGCTGTTCGGCCTGGGCGACCTTCTCCTCCAGGGTGGCAAACTCGCGCGCCTCAAGGTAGGAAAGCTTCTTCTTTGCCGGCGCACTGCCGGCGGCGGGCGGGGTTGCGGGCAGGGTCTCACGCGGACTCGCCGCGGTCTTGGCCTGCTGCTCGCGTTGCCACGTCTCCCACTGGGAATAATCGCCAAAGCGCCCGGCGGCACCCAGCCCATCAAGGCCCCAAACGACGGTGGCAATCCGATCCAGCATGAAGCGATCGTGGGTGACCAGCACCAGTGCGCCACGGTATTCCAGCAGACTCTCTTCCAGGATTTCCAAAGTTGGAATGTCCAGGTCGTTGGTGGGTTCATCGAGCAAGAGGACGTCCGCCGGTTGCAGCATCAACTGGGCAATCAGGACGCGCGCCCGTTCACCTCCTGAGAGTCGTCCGACGGGCTGGCTGAGATCATCGGGATTAAACAGAAACCTGGCCGCCCAGGAGGCGACATGAATCACCCGATCCTGATAGACCACCGAATCGCTGTCCGGCGCCAGTGCCCGGCGCAAGGTCACATCCGGATCAAGCTGGCGGTTTTGATCGAAGTAAACCACCCGCAGCGCATCGGCCCGGGTGATCTCACCGTGCGTGGGTTGAATGTCGCCGCGCAGCAAACGCAGCAGCGTGGTTTTGCCGCTCCCATTTTGCCCCACCAGCCCCACGCGCATGCCTGACTTCACCATGAAGTTCACGCCCGCGAAGAGCGTGTGATCGCCGAGGGTGCAGCTCACGTCCTCAAGCGTAATAAGCTGCTTGGTTTGACGGTCGGTTGGGGAAAAGTCAATCCGGGCGGTGGCGGTGCGGCTGCGGGAGTTCAGATCCGCCAACTCGCCGATCAACTCGTGAGCCTTATCGATGCGCGCCTTGGCCTTGGTGCGGCGGGCCCGGGGACCGCGTCGCAGCCATTCCATTTCCGAATGCACGCGATGGGTCAGGGCGTCTTGCCGCTTGCCCTGCGCATCGAGATATTCTTCCTTTTTTTCGAGAAATCGGCTGTAGTTGCCTTTGACGCGAAACACCCCCTCGGCAAATATCCGATTGAGCTCCACCACCTCGCTGGCGACATTTTCCAGAAAATAGCGGTCGTGGCTGATGACAACACACGCGAACGGCGCATTTTGAAGAAGGGTTTCAAGCCACTGAATGCCGGCGAAATCTAGATGGTTGGTGGGCTCGTCGAGAAGCAGAACGTCAGGCCGCTGGGCCACACCTTCGGCAATGCGGAGGCGCTTGCGCCAGCCACCTGACAGAGTCGCAGCCGGAGCGTCAAAATCCTCAAAAGCGGCGCGGCCCAGCGCCTCAGAGGTGCGTGCCGCGCGCTCCGCCGCCGGCGCCGCCGCACTTTCCAGGGCCTTCTCGATGACGGATCGCACCGTTTCCCCCGGAGCAAAATCGGAGACCTGCGCGACGTAGCTGAGCCGGGTGCGCTTGCGCATCGCCACCTCTCCGCTGTCGGGCTTGACGCGGCCGCAGAGAATCTCGATCAGGGTCGACTTGCCGGAACCGTTCGGTCCGATCAGGGCAATTCGATCACCTTCCGACACCGTGAACGAGATATCCTGGAAAAGCGGGTTGATTCCGTATTGCTTCGATATTCCCTGGGCATTGATGATAGGGGCCAAATGATTCGACGTCCTCCTGTGCGAACTTCTGGCGGGGCACCGGTTTCAGCGCAGCGCCCCGCTTCCCTGGTTGCTCTTTCGGCAACGGCTTTCCGAACGGCCTGGCGGCTGCCCCAAAGGGCTTCGCGCCTGACAAAGGGCAGCGCGTGCTCTTCCGCTCGCTGACCGGAGAAGTCCTCTTATTATATCCGGGGAAAACTACTGCGGTTCTTGCGGATGGCGTATATATTATTTTCGCATATATGCGACCCGGGTGTGGTGTGGTGACGTATCGAAGTGGCGCCGACCCCTGGGTGTGTGAGGGTGATTGTACGCGGAGGTCATATAGAGACTTATGCCGGAAGACGCCTTGAAAGATCTGGACGACAATGTCTACAAGCAAGTTGCCGAGGTGTTGGCGCGATGGAATCCGCTGGGAACGATGGCGAACACAGTGCCCGATCTTAACGGGTATGAAATCGAGGCTGCCGACATCATCGGCAACCTGGAGATCGGAATCTTCGGCAGCAAGTTGGACGCAATTATCAGAGACACTCTGAATCAGGCGTTTGGCTTGTCACTCTCAACGAAAGATTGCGCCGGGCCTGCTCGCGAGATTGCATTGATATTGCGCAAACCGCGGACCCATTCGAGGTAGTCCTAAGAATACAGAGGCGCGGACCCGTCAGCCGACGGGTCCGCGCCACCAAACACTAATCACTATCCACTAACCACTGCTCAAGCCAGGTCGTAACGATCGAGATTCATCACCTTCGCCCACGCCGCCACGAAGTCCTTCACAAACCTCTGCTTGGAGTCGTCGCAGGCATAGACCTCGGCGATGGCGCGGAGTTGCGAGTTCGAACCGAAGACAAGGTCCACGCGGGTACCGGTCCATTTGGTTTGGCCCGTGGCGCGATCAATGCCCTCATACACGCCTTCCGTTCAGGAGGGCTGCCACTTGGTGCGCATGTCGAGCAGGTTGACGAAGAAATCATGGGTCAGCGTTCCGGGCTGGTTGGTGAAGACGCCGTGTTTGGACTGCCCGACGTTGGCATTGAGGGCGCGCAAGCCGCCGACGAGAACGGTCATCTCGGGCGCCGTTAACGTCAGCAACTGGGCGCGATCCACCAGCCGTTCCTCCGCGGTCCTTGCGTCTCCGTTGCGGTGGAGGTAGTTGCGGAACCCATCCGCGGTGGGCTCCAGCACCGCGAAGGAGTGCGCATCGGTTTGCTTCTGCGAGGCATCCGTGCGCCCCGGCGAGAAGGGAACGGTCACCTTGTGCCCGGCCTTTTTCGCCGCTTCCTCAACGGCTGCGCAGCCGCCCAGCACGATCACGTCGGCCAGCGAGACTTTCTTTCCGCCTTTCAGCGATTTGTTGAAGTCCTTTTGAATGGCTTCCAGCTTCTTCAGCACCTTCGCCAATGCGGCGGGCTGGTTCACTTCCCAACTCTTCTGCGGCTCAAGACGGATGCGCGCCCCGTTCGCCCCGCCGCGCTTGTCGGAGCCGCGGAAGGTGGACGCCGATGCCCAGGCCGTCGTGACCAGTTCGGAAATCGAGAGTTTGGAGGCGAGGATTTTGGCCTTTAGTGCCGCAATGTCCTTCGCCCCGATGAGTTTATGATCCACGGCGGGAACGGGATCCTGCCACAACTGCGGCTCCTTGGGAACGAGCGGGCCAAGGTAGCGCGAGACCGGCCCCATGTCGCGATGCGTCAGCTTAAACCACGCCTTGGCGAACGCGTCGGCGAACTCCTTTGGATGTTCGAGGAAGCGCTTCGAGATGGGCGCATAGATCGGGTCCATCCGCAGGGAGAGGTCGGTGGTGAACATGATCGGTTTGTGCCGCTTCGACGGATCCTGGGCATCGGGAACGGGTCCGCCCCCGCGCCGTTCTTGGGAAACCACTGGTACGCACCAGCCGGGCTCTTCCCCAGTTCCCACTCATGGCCGAACAGGGTTTCCAGGTAGCTGTTGTCCCACTTCACGGGGGTGGCGGTCCAGGCGCCCTGAGTCCGCTGCCGATCGCATCGCTGCCGCTGCCGGTGCCATAGCTGCTCTTCCAGCCGAGGCCCTGCTCCTCAATGGGGGCACCCTCAGGTTCGGGGCCGACATACTTTTTCGGATCGGCCGCGCCATGGGCTTTGCCGAACGTGTGCCCGCCGGCAATCAGCGCCACGGTTTCTTCGTCATTCATGGCCATGCGGGCAAACGTCGCGGATATCCACCGCCGCAGCGATGGGATCGGGTTTGCCATTGGGTCCTTCCGGGTTCACGTAAATCAGACCCATCTGCACCGCGCCGAGCGGATTTTCGAGATCGCGATCGCCTTTGTAGCGTTTGTCCGCCAGCCACTCGCCCTCCGGCCCCCAGTAGATGTCTTCTTCCGGCTCCCAGACGTCCACGCGCCCGCCGCCGAACCCGGAGGTCTTGAATCCCATCGAGTCCAACGCGACGTTACCGGCCGAACCATGAGGTCGCCCCAGGAATATTCTTTCCGTACTTCTGCTTGATCGGCCAGAGCAACCGGCGCGCCTTGTCGAGGCTCACGTTGTCCGGCCAGCTATTGAGGGGAGCAAATCGCTGTGAGCCGGAGCCCGCCCCGCCGCGGCCGTCGGCGATGCGGTACGTACCCGCGCTGTGCCACGCCATCCGAATCATGAACGGCCCATAGTG
>CAVRBF010000100.1:0-31058 GCA_963719115.1 uncultured Acidobacteriota bacterium
AAATCAATAGCGTCGTTGTCCAGCCATTGGCCAGGTGAAAACCACAACCAAGGCCAGCCCGCATGTGAGGCTGCCCCAGTCAACAACAGCATTCGCGGCTGGCGCATGAGACACGCCATTCATTGTCTGCGTTTCTCGTGATCCCGCTCTAAATCATCTCAAAATATCAGACCTTTCGGGATCGCAGACGGCAACAGGCGGAAGTCTGCGCCAGGCTGCGGGTTCGACGAATAGTAAGTGGCACAGCCACTCCTGGCTGTGCACACAGGAAAGCGCAGGCAGGAGTGCCTGTGCCACACTACAGGCCGCGACAAACGTTGCGACGGTGCCCGACCCTGATCACCAGAACAATCAGCCGGACATCTTCAATCGAGTAGATGATCCGATAGTTTCCGGAGCGGAGGCGAAACAGGTCCGACTCACCCAGCAATTTCTTCACCCCGGGCGGACGCGGATCAGCCGCCAAACGGTCAATGCGTTCCTTGATCTTCCTCTGCTCATGGCGGGGAAGCTCTGCCAACTGGCCGAGCGCGGATGGCAAGATCGTAACCGTGTAGGTCGCCACTACAGGCCCAGCTTCTTCTTCGCTTGCGCCCAGGGAATCGGCTTCTCTCCTTTAGCCTTGGCACTGGCGAGGGCCTTCCGCGCTTCTTCCGCGTCCTGGCGATCCTCAAGTTCCTCAAGCAACGCCAGGTCTTCCAGGGGAATCAGGGCGGCGAGGTTTCTGCCGCGGCGATGGAGGACCACCCGCTCACCGCCATAGGCGACGCGGTTCACCGTCTCGGCAAAATCCTGCCGAACCTTGCCGGCCGGAAGGCGGGCAGCGGATATTGACGTTTTGTTCGTTTTGTACATTTAGCTCTCCTGTACAAGAATAGGAGTGATTCCGGTTTGTGTCAAATATGACCACACGTCCGCGGCTGGCGCAGGCACGCGGTTCATTGTCTGCGTTTCTTGTGATCCCGATCTAGATAATCTCAAAACACCAGTCCTTTTGGGATCGCAGACTGGAACAGGCGGCAGTCTGCGCGCAGCGCTTTGGAGTGCGGTAGCACCAGCTACCGCTTTCCGGGCATGAACCCTACGGGAACAATGCGAGGGTCACAACAAGAAAAAGCGGTAGCTGCTGCTACCGCACTCAAAGCGGGCTTCGCCCGCAGGGAGGTCGCGTATGGCTTCACAGCAGTTAAACGAACAGGATTGGGCCTGGCACGAAAAGGAATCCCATGGTTAACTGTCAGGCTTCGCCGAATCGCTGACTTTGGCTTGGCGCGCGAGTCTCCCGGAAGATTCGGATAATGCCGGAAGGAGAATGCTCATGTCTGGTTTCTGCCATAGGAAGTTGGTTGTGGTGATGTTGGAGGTCGCAGTACTCGCCGCCGGGGCGGCCCGTGCCGCGGTCCAACTCCCAGCTTTAATTTCCGACGGGATGGTGCTGCAACAAGGTGTGAAGGTCAACATCTGGGGCGCCGCCGCGCCGGGCGAGCACGTGAGCGTGACGATTAAAGATCAGAAAGCCAGCGGCGTGGCGAATGGTGTTGGGGAATGGAAAGTTCAACTGGGCCCTCTCAATGCGGGCGGGCCCTTCACGCTTACCGTGGCGGGCAAGAACACCCTTACCGTCCATGACGTCCTGGTGGGTGAAGTGTGGATTTGTTCCGGTCAATCGAATATGGCGATGCCGGTGAGCGGCGTCAACAATGCCCAGGACGAGATCGCGCGCGCCGATTATCCCACGCTCCGGCTGTTCACCGTGCGGCAGGAACTGGCCCGCCAGCCCCAGCGGGAGGTGTCTGGCTATTGGGTTCGGACGCGCCCCGACACGGTGGGCGGTTTTTCCGCGGCGGGTTACTTCTTCGGCCGGGAATTGCAGAAAGCGTTGAACGTACCGATTGGGTTGATCAACACTTCGTGGGGTGGCACTCCCGCCGAGGCTTGGACGAGCCGCGAAACGCTGGAGTCCGACCCTGATTTCAAATCCATCCTGGAAGCAGGAGAGAAGCTGATCCGGCCCTATCCGAAGCTCTTCGACGACTACAGCGCCCAACTCGCCCAGTGGCGGCAAGCTTCCGACCAGGCCGAGGCGGAAGGGGCGCCGATTCCCATCGCTCCCGCCCTTCCCGATGACCCGCGACGCAATCCTCACCGGCCTGCCAGCCTCTTCAACGCCATGATCATGCCGCTTATCGACTACGCCATCCGGGGGGCGATTTGGTACCAGGGAGAATCGAATACCAGCCGCGCCGTGCAGTATCGCAAGCTGTTTCCGGCGATGATCCGGGATTGGAGGCGTGTGTGGGGCGAGGGTGATTTTCCCTTCCTCTTCGTGCAGTTGGCGAATTATGGAATCACTCCCTCGATTCTCAGTTGGCCGGCAACCCGCGAAGCCCAGGCCATGGCCCTGGCGCTTCCCCGGACCGGAATGGCCGTCACCATCGACATTGGTGACGGGGGGGACATTCATCCCAAGAATAAGCAGGACGTTGGATACCGCCTGGCGCTGGCGGCGGAGGGAATTGCCTACGGCATGGATGTGATCTACTCGGGGCCGGTCTATGAATCCATGCAGGTGGAGGGCGACAAAATCCGCCTGCGATTCAAATATGTTTACGGCGGCTTCGCACCGAAAGGCCCCCAGGTTGCAAGCTTGGAGATTGCGGGCGAGGACCGCAAGTTCGTCCGCGCGCAAGCCACCATGGAAGGCGACACCATCCTGGTGAGCAGCAGTTCCGTGGCCCATCCCGTCGCCGTTCGCTATGCGTGGGCTATGAACCCCTCGTGCAACCTCTATAATCGTGCGGGATTGCCCGCCGCGCCGTTCCGCACCGATGACTGGGAAGACATGTTGTATTTGAAGTGAGCTTGGTGCGATAGGGAGGACTCGCCCCCCTTTCGGCCTCATCTCGCGGGTGGCGAAGACAGGCCTTTCAACCTCTGCGGCTCTGATTTCACCGCTTCGGAAGAACGAGTCCCTTCGGGATCGCAGACTTCGGGAATTTGTAGCGCGGTCCTGCTTTTCAAGGTCCGCGGTTCTTCGCCCGCCAACCGCAAAAAGCCGCGGACCTTGAAAAGCAGGACCGCGCTACGGATGGCCTTTGCCGCGACGCAGCACGTCAGCGTCCAAGAGGCGGCAATATTCGCGGCGGGCGCCGCCCCTTTTACCCTTTAGCCTTCACCCTTGAACCTTCAACTTCAACCCTCGGCACTCAAAGGCCGGCCACCTTCACTGCCCCAGCAGTTCGATGAACCTCCCCACGGTCTCGATGCCGCGGTAAAAGTTGGGGATATGGAACTTCTCGTTGGGGGCATGAAGATTATCGTCGGGAAGGCCGAAGCCCATCATGACGCTGGGAGCCTTGAGGAATTTCTGGAACGTTCCCACGACGGGGATCGACCCGCCGGAGCGCATATAGACGGTGTTCTTCTTAAAGACCTGCTGAAGAGCCTCGGCGGCGGCGGCGATCCAGCGACTGTCGGTGCTGACCACCGAAGCGGGCGCCGAGCTCAAAATTCGGATCTTAGTGCGGATGCCCTTGGGCGTGATCTTTTTCACATAGGCCTTGTACTGGCTGATGACTTCCTTCGGCTTCATGTCGGGCACCAGGCGCATGCTGATCTTGGCCGTGGAGACGGCGGGAATCACTGTTTTGGCGCCTTCGCCGGTAAAGCCGCCGCGGAAGCCGTGGACTTCCAGCGTCGGGCGCGACCACAGGCGCTCGAGCACGGTGAATCCCTTCTCGCCCACCAGCGCCGTGGTGCCGATTTCCTTCTTCATGAAGTTATTCTCTTTGAACGGCAGCTTCTTCCAGCTTGCCAGTTCCGCTGCCGTGGGCTTCTTCACACGCTTGTAGAAGCCGGGAATCAGGATTTTGCCGTCCGGCCCCTTCAGCTTGTTGATCATCTCCGCCAGCGCCTGCATGGGATTGGGCGCGGCACCGCCGTACATGCCGCTGTGCAGATCGTGGGCGGCGGCGCGCGCTTCCAACTCCGTGTAGACCAGCCCGCGAAGACCGGTGGTAATGGTGGGCAGCTCGGGCGCAAAAAATTCCGTGTCGCACACCAGAGCCGCGTCGCACTGCAACTTGTCCGGGTTCTTTTCCACAAACTCGTCAATGAATTCGCCACCCACCTCCTCTTCACCTTCGATGAGGCATTTCACGTTCACGGGCAGCTTGCCCTCAGTCTTAAAGAAACCTTCGAGCGCCTTGCAGAGCAGGTAGACCTGCCCCTTGTCGTCCACGGCGCCGCGCGCATAGATGTTGTTGTTGCGGATGGTGGGCTCAAAGGGAGGCGTGGTCCACTCGTCCAGGGGGTCGGCCGGTTGCACGTCATAGTGGCCGTACAGCAATAGCGTGGGCTTGCCCGGCGCTTCCAGCCATTCGGCATAAACCAGTGGGTGCTGACCCTCCTTGCCTTCGATGATCTCCACGGTCTTCATACCCATCTCGCGGAGGTCGCCGGCGATGGACTCCGCTGCCCGCCGGATGTCCCCTTTATGCTCTGGAAGTGTGCTGATGCTGGGAATTTTCAAAAGACTGAGTAGCCCCTGCAAATGACTTTCACGATTCGCCTGGTAATAGTCAAGTAGCGTTGTGCTCATAGTCCTCCTCGAGTATCCGAAAGTTCACCTTTCCGGCATGCCAACCGGCGAAGTGATTGCCGCCCGCGACGGCGCCCTACTTTGTGAAGCGCCAGTCTACACTTCGGCCCGGCAAGCGTCAAAGGAAACAACGCATTAGTGAATGGTGATTGGTGATTGGCGATTGACCCAAGCTTGCGCATCGGTGCGGTCAACAATCCGAGTTTGCTATAATGGGCTGGAACGGGGATACGCCGTTTCGTAAATTGCGCGTGTTCCTCGTGGCCTTGACGCGCAGGGTTCGTCCGCCCAACACGCATATCGAGGCCCGTTCGGCAGTCCCGCAGTCCTCGCAGAAGTTTGGATATCTGCAACCGGAGCCCATAGCCCGTGCGTCCGTCCCCAAGCGTTTTATTTCTCGGTCTTTTAGGGGTTTCCTCCCTAGTCGTTTCCTGCCGGCAGAAATCCGCCCCGACGCCCCAACCGGAGGCGAGGCCGATCGGAACGCCCATTGCCATCAATGCTCCTTTGGGATTGCCGCCCGTTCCCATCCCGGCAGACAATCCGCCGACGGCGGAAACCGTGGCGCTGGGCCGCCGGTTGTATTACGACACGGGTCTTTCCGTTGACAACACCGTCTCCTGCGCGACCTGCCACAATCCCCAGCTTGGATTCTGCGACGGAAAGCCGGTTTCCGACGGCGTGCGCCAGCAGAAGGGCACACGCAACGCTCCCACCGTATTTAACGCCGCTTACTTCACCACTCAGTTCTGGGACGGTCGCGCTCCCAGTTTGGAAAAGCAAGCAGAAGGCCCCGTGGCGAATCCGGTAGAAATGGGCAACAGCATGGAGGGAGCGGAACGAAAGCTCAATGCCGACCCGTCTTACCGGGCGGAGTTCAAAAAGGCCTTCGGGACTGACGTCATCACCTATGCAATGGTGGAGAAATGTATCGCTTCTTTTGAACGCACCGTGCTGAGCGGCAATTCACCCTTCGATCGCTACATGTACGGCGGAGACAATGAAGGCCATGAGCGCCTCGGCCATCCGCGGCTTGGAAGTGTTTCGCAACCCCAAGAAAGGCAATTGCGTCGTCTGCCACACCATCGGAGACAAGTATGCCCTCTTCACGGACAACAAATTCCATAATCTCGGCGTGGGCGTGAAGCTCAACATCAACGCCGAGCCGGAATTGACCGATATCGGCCGCTTCAAGGTCACGAACGTGGAGGCGGACAAGGGCGGCTTCAAGACTCCCTCGCTGCGGAACATCGCGCTAACCGCCCCTTACATGCACGACGGGAGTGACAAGAACCTGAAGGAAGCCATCGACTTCTACATTGGCGGTGGGAATTTCAATGACTACCGGGACAAGGAGATTCATCCCCTGGATTTTCTTACCGGACAGGAGCGCGCCGACTTACAGGAATTCCTGAAGGCCTTGACGGGTGAGGTTCCGCCGAACGTGGGGCCTCCGCCATCGCCACAAACACTCACTCTGAATTTGTTGCGAGGACCGGAAGGGCTGGAGAGCGCTGGGGATTCCCAATAACCGTCCGAGAGGCTTGCGCGAAGCGCCTTGGAGTGCGGTGGCAGCAGCTACCGCCTTTCCAAGCGTCAGATCAATTCTTTAACGACCAAGGCGAAGGCCGCCAAAGCGGTAGCTGCGGCTACCGCACTCCAAGGCGGCTTCGCCGCATGCAAGTTTCCCGATCCCCTACAAATACCAAATGGGTAACTTTACGCGCACTTCAGCGCGGCTTTGCCCAGAAACTCGGCAGCGCCGCCCAATTCCTCTTCGATACGAAGCAACTGGTTATACTTGGCAATGCGGTCGCTGCGGCTGGCGGAACCGGTCTTGATCTGGCCGGTGCCAAGGCCAACGGTAAAGTCGGCGATGAAGGCATCCTCGGTCTCGCCGGAGCGGTGCGAAACCACCGAGGTGTAGCCGTGGCGGCGGCCGAGTTCGATGGCGCGAATGGTTTCCGTCACCGTGCCGATCTGGTTCAGCTTGATCAGAATCGAGTTGGCCACGCCTTCGTCAATACCCCGTTGCAGGCGCTCGGTATTGGTCACAAAGATGTCGTCACCGACCAGTTGAATCTTGCTGCCGAGCTCCTTGGTCAGAATCGCCCAGCCTTCCCAGTCGTCCTGGGCGAGGCCGTCCTCGAGACTGACAATGGGATACTGCCGCACCCAATCCGCGTAAAGTTTTACCATTTCTTCCGAGGACTTCTTGGATTTATCGGACTTGAAGAAGACGTACTTGCCGTCCTGATACATTTCGCTGGAAGCGGGATCGAGGGCGATGGAGATGTCGTGACCCGCCGAATAGCCCGCCTTTTCGATCGCTTCGAGCAGGACTTCAACCGCTTCCACGTTCGATTTCAAGCTGGGGGCAAAGCCGCCTTCGTCACCCACCGAAGTGTTGTAACCGCGGTCTTTCAAGACCTTCTTCAGCGTGTGAAATGTCTCCGCGCACATCCGCAGCGCATGGGCGAAGCTTTCCGCACCCACCGGCATAATCATAAATTCCTGGAAGTCCACCGTGTTGTCCGCATGCACGCCGCCGTTCAACACGTTCATCATGGGGACAGGCAGGATGCGCGCCTGCAATCCGCCCAGGTAGCGGTAGAGCGGCGTGCGCGCGGAGTGCGCGGAGGCCCGGCAGACCGCCATGGAAACGGCCAGGATGGCGTTGGCGCCCAGCTTGGCTTTATTCAGCGTGCCGTCCAATGCGATCATGCGCTCGTCGATATCCGTCTGGTTACTGGCGTCATGCCCGCCGAGGTCAGCAGCGATCACCGAGTTGATGTTGTCCACCGCTTGCAGTACGCCCTTGCCGAGGTACTTCCGCTTGTCGCCGTCCCGCAATTCCACCGCTTCGTGCTCGCCCGTTGACGCTCCCGAGGGTACGGCGGCGCGGCCGAAGGATCCGTCGCGCAGAACCACGTCCGCTTCCACGGTGGGATTGCCGCGTGAATCCAGAATCTGTCTTCCTTGAATGAGGTCAATTTGTGACATGAGAGTAAATCCTTTATCAGAATTTGAAACGCGAGATTGTAACACACCGCAGGTTGGAAAAATGTGACAAACCAGAGAGGGACAAAGTGACCGCTTCACGTTGTCGCGCCCTGGGAGGTTGGAAGGCAGAAGGCAGTAGGCAGTTGGCAGTAGGCGGTTGGCAGTAGGCAGAAGGCAGTAGGCAGAAGGCAGGAAGCAGTAGGGAGGAAGCAGTAGGCAGTTGGCAGTGGACCAAACTCACCCTATCGTGCCAGGCTCACTTTTTCGCCCGGATCCCCCTCATTGTCATCCTGAGCCTGGCTTTTCAAGGCGAAGGACCCCCGTATTTCGTCTTGCCTAGCTGCGCGCGGCATGCCGCGCGCTTCGGTACGGCGTGCCCGCACCGTGCTTCCTAAGCGCAAATGCAAAGGGTCCTTCGCCTTGAAAAGCTGCGCTCAGGATGGCAGGTCACAGCAGGTCACAGATGGTGTTCCAAGGGAACAAGGGTCTTCAGTTGGCAATCACTTTCGCAAGAAAACGTGTCGCTTCATCTATCTGTGCGTCGGGCCTCGAACGGAAGGCAGTGTCAATCAACCGGCGGGCTTCCCTGCCTACTGCCTACTGCTCACTGCCCACTTCTTTTCCCTACTCCGGCTCTTCAAACATCCTCTGTTCCGGCGCTACCACCACAATTCCGCTCTCGGTCACGTGGTACTTCTGCCGATCCGCTTCCAGGTTATATCCGATCTCGGTCCGTTCGGGGATGTCGATGTGGCGGTCGATGATGGCGCGGCGGATGCGCGAGTAGCGGCCGATATTGACGTGAGAAAACAGGATGGAACTTTCGATTTCCGTGTAGCTGTTGACGCGCACGTCGGGTGACAAGACCGACCCCGTGACGCGTCCACCGGAGATAATGGAACCTGACGATACGATGGAATCGACGGCAATTCCCATACGCCGGCCCTCTTGGGCAAACACGAATTTGGCGGGTGGATATTGCCGCTGGTAGGTGCGGATGGGCCACTCAAAGTCATAAAGGTTGAATACGGGAGATACGGAAACCAGGTCCATATTGGCTTCGTAATAGGCCTCTATGGTTCCGATATCACGCCAGTAGGATGCTTCCTTCTTATTCTCGTCGATGAAATTAAACGAGTAGACCCGGTTCTTCTCAATCAAGCGGGGAACCACATCCTTGCCGAAATCGTGTTGGGACTTGGGATCGTCTGCATCGGCCAGGAGCGTCTCAATCAACAAATCGCGGTTAAAGCAGTAGATACCCATCGAAACGTGGCACTTGGCGGGGTCGTGAGCGGAGGGCTTGGGATCCTTCGGTTTTTCCTGCCAGCCCACGATGCGGCCGGCGGAATCAATCTGGCAAATTCCAAAGCGTGAGGCCTCCGAGCGATCGAACTCGATGGTGCCGATGGTCACGTCGGCGCCTGCGTTGACGTGCTGGCGCAGCATCAACTGGTAGTTCATCTTGTAGACGTGGTCGCCGGCCAGCACCAGAACGTACTTGCACGGCTCGCTGCCGATCGAGTAAAGGTTCTGGTAAATAGCGTCGGCGGTTCCCTTGTACCAGTGCGCGCCCAGGCGCTTCATGGGCGGCAGAACCGTGATGAACTCCCCCAGTTCGTGGGCCAGAATACTCCAACCCTCGCGGATGTGCCGGTTCAGCGACAGCGATTTGTATTGCGTTAGAACATAGATGTGACGCAGATCGGAATTAATGCAGTTGGAAAGTGTAATGTCAATAATACGGTAAATGCCGCCGAAGGGAACGGCGGGTTTCGCCCGATCCCGGGTCAGCGGGTTCAGGCGTTCCCCTTCGCCCCCGGCCAGTAAACATACCAGTGTGTCGCGCACCACGATTCGAGGAACCTCCCCTGCGGGGTTGGCAATTGCAGGGCCGTCGCCACGAGCGTTGCAGGGCCTGTTGCTTCTTGCCGGGAACTTGAGCGGCCATTATAACAGAGCCCGCGCTACTGCGGCTGGCGCCGCTGTGCTATATTCGCTGCCAGGGAGACCGACTGCACCGAATCATGCGCCGCCCGGAACGCTGCCAACTCGCACCGTACGCCATGCGAGTGGAGGCGTCGCAAGGCCGGCGCTATGCGGAACCACCGCACCCCTACCGCAACGATTACGAACGCGACCGCGATCGCATTCTTCACTCCCGCGCCTTCCGCCGCCTGGAGAACAAGACGCAGGTCTTTACCCGGCGCTACTCAGATCACTTTCGCAACCGGCTGACGCACACGCTGGAAGTGGCTCAGATCAGCCGCACCGTGGCCAAGGCGCTGGGCCTGAACACCGATCTGGTGGAGGCGCTGGCGCTGGTGCACGACGTTGGTCACCCCCCCGGGGGGCATTCCGGCGAGAGTGAACTCGATCGCCTGATGCGGCAGCATCATGACGCCTTTGACCACAACCTGCACGCCCTGCGTATCGTCGAATCCTTCGAGCAGAAATACGCCGCATTCCCCGGCCTCAACCTGACCTTTGAGGTACGCGAAGGCATCATCAAGCACTCCCACGATTACCTTCCCGCCGCCCATCCGGAACTGAGCGAGTACCGACTGGACGAGCGCCCGCCACTCGAAGCTCAGCTCATCGATGTCGCGGACGAGTTTGCCTACAATTGCGCCGACCTCGACGACGGTTATGAGTCTAAGCTCCTGACCTTACCGCTTATTCGCCGGAGCCTGCCTTTCTTTAATCGCCTCTACCGGCAAATGGAAAAGCAGTATCCGGCGGCCAAAGAAAAACTCAAGTTCAACGAAGCTCTGAAGCGTTTGCTCAATGCCCTGGTGACTGACTTGATTGAGTCCACTCGCCGGCGCCTGGCCGCGAAGGGGATCCGCTCGCTGAAGCGGGTCCGTGCCCACCCGGTTCGACTCGTCAGCCTGGGCCCGCGCATGAAACCGATCAATCAGAAATTGAAGGACTTCCTTTTTGCCCACCTGTACTCGCATCAAAGCGTGAATTCCGAGCGCAAACGGCTGACCGGTTGCATTCGCAGCCTTTTCGCCTACTACGTCGACCACCCGAAAGCCCTGCCCGACTTTTACTATCAGGCGTCGCAGCAGGAGCCAGTGCACCGTGTGGTCTGCGACTACATCGCCGGGATGACGGACCACTACTTGCTCGAACAGCACCAGAAAGTTCTGGGAGGTTAAGGGTTCTGTGAGTCTGCGAAGACAACTGGTCATCTCGCTCTTGCTGCTGGTCGTGGTGGTGCTATCAGCGGTGGCCGTCTACATGTGGTTTGGCGGACCGGAAGTCACGCTGCTGAATGCGTTCTACATGGCCGTGATCACGGTCTCCACCGTGGGTTACTCGGAAGTGGTCGATACCCACGCCCACCCGGAGTTGCGCCTTTTCAACATGCTTTTCATCCTCGTTGGCATCGGGATCATGCTCTATGTTTTTTCCGCCTCCACTGCCTTCATTGTGGAAGGCGAGCTGAACCATCTTTTTTGGAGACGGAAGATGCAGAAACTTATCCGCGACATGAAGAACCATTTGATTATCTGCGGAGCCGGCGAAACCGGCACTTATCTGGTGAAGGAACTCTTGAAGACCGGAAACCTGTTCGTGGTCATCGATCATGATGAGGGACGCCTGGAGCGCATCAGCCAACTCGGTGAAGTACCGGTTCTCAAAGGCGAAGGCGGCGACGAGGAAGTTCTGACGGCGGCGCGTATTCAAGACGCGCGCGGCCTGGCCAGCGTCCTGCCCGAGGACAAGGACAACCTGCTGATTACCGTGACCGCACGGCTGTTGAACCCCAACCTTCGCATCGTGGCGCGCTGCGCTGAGGACCGGATGATCGAGAAGCTTCTGCGTCACGGAGCCAACGCGGCGATCTCGCCTAACATGATCGGTGGCTTGAGGCTGGCATCGGAATTGATCCGCCCCGGCGTGGTCAGCTTTTTGGACTTGATGCTTCGTGACCAGTCAGGAACGCTACGGGTTGAGGAAATCAGCGTTATCGAAGGCTCGTCGTGGGTCGGAAAGAAACTGAAAGACCTGAATCTGCATGGGCGCTATGACCTTCTGCCGTTGGCGGTTCGCAAGTCCGACGGCAGCGTGAAGTTCAATCCTCGCGATGAAACGGTGATGGCCATCGGCGACACCATCGTCATCATGGGCGACGTCGCCAACGCCTGGAAGGCTCGCGACGCGGCGGGGAATAATATCCCGCACCGGCCCGTTTAGCCCCTCCACTGCCAAACATGAGGTTCTCCTCACGTTCTCTTGCGCGTGGGGAGCGAATCGGGTTATTCTGAACAGGGATGCCCACCAGCACAGATTTGCGCCGAATTCCCCGGCAGCCCCGTGGCCGCCGCCGGGTGGACGCTTTACTCGACGCCGCGGCGGCGGAAATCAGCCACGCCGGATATGACGCGGCAACAATGTGTTCCATCGCTGACCGGGCGGGCGCCGCGATTGGATCGTTGTATCAGTTCTTCCCGAAAAAGGAAGCGGTGGCACAAGCGCTGCGTCAGAGGTACTGCGACGAGTTTGACCAAATGTGGGCCCCGCTGGCCACGGAAGCGCGGCGAGGATCGCTGGAAGAACTGGTGAACCGCCTGGTGGATTCCACGGTGGCGTTCATCGAGCAACACCCCGCTTTTCTGGCGCTATTGGACGCGCCGGCCGCGATGCACGTCTCCTCGGCAGTGCGCGAGAGGTTCCAGCGTTTGGTCGCAACGTTCCTTCTCGCGCGGCGGCCGCGCATGGCGCCGGAAAAAGCACGGCGTCTCGCCACCGTGACGCTACAGATAATCAAGGGGATGAACTTTCTTTACCGCGACCTAGCGCCACGAGCACGACGGCGTTATGTACTGGAATTCAAGATTCTTCTCCTGCGGTATCTTGAGTGCCGCATGGATCATCGAATCAGGTGAAGGTAGTTGAATCGCCGTCGTTATTGAGCAAAGTTCGCCTCCGGTGTTGCACCTCTGCATAGGGGTTCCAACGCCGGCTTCAATACAGGGCTAATACGGCCGCCAATTCATGGAGGAAATGATGTCGCGAAGTTACGGGCTTCGTGCGGGGATCGTCTTACTTGCCGGCAGCCTGGCACTGGCCGCGAACAGTTGCGGCAACAATTCCCAGGTGAGTGCCCAGGCCATGGCTGTGCCGCCGACCGTCCAAGTGGCATTGGTGGAGCGCCGTGATGTGTCCCTCAGCAGCGAATGGATCGCCACCATGGACGGCTACATCAATGCGCAAATCAAGCCGCAGGTTTCCGGCTACCTGGTTCGCCAGGACTACCGCGAAGGCTCGCTGGTTCGCAACGGTGAGGTGATGTTTGAGATCGATCCCCGCCCCTTTCAAGCCGTGCTCGACCAGGCGGAAGGCCGGCTGGCACAGTCGCGCGCAGAAGTTATCCAGGCCCAGGCGCAGCTCGCCAAGACGTCTCAGGACGTAGCACGCGACACTCCCCTCGCCCAGGCCAAGGCGATTGCCCAGAGCCAGTTGGATAACGACCTGCAAGCGAAAAACGGGGCCGAAGCGGCGGTAGCGGCGGCAAAAGCAGCCGTGACGGCCGCCGAGGCAGAGGTGGAACAAGCGCAACTGAATCTGTCGTTCACCAAAATCACCTCACTGGTGGACGGCGTCGCGGGCATCGCGCAGGCTCAGATCGGCGATCTGGTCGCCACCAATTCCGTTTTGACCTCCGTTTCACAAGTGGATCCGATCAAGGTCTATTTCCCGATGTCCGAACAGGATTACCTGCGCGCCCAGAAAATTGGCTCCCATGCGGGAAGCATCCAGAGCACTCCGCTGAAGGGCATCCCCCTTACGCTGGTGCTCGCCAACGGCGACGTTTATCCCTATCACGGCGAGGTTTTGTGGACAGACCGCCAGGTGGACCCCAGCACCGGCACGATTCGCGTAGCGGCGGCCTTTCCCAACCCGGCGAACATCCTGCGCCCGGGTGAATATGGCCGGGTCCGGGCAGTGACGGACGAACGCCATGACGGATTGCTGATTCCCCAGGCCGCAGCGACGGAACTGCAAGGGATTTCCCAAGTGGCCGTGGTAGGCAAGGACAACAAAGTGAACGTCCAAAATGTGCAACTGGGCCCGCAGGTGGGCGGCAGTTGGCTGGTCAACCAGGGCCTGGAGGAAGGGGACCGTGTAGTAGTAGGCGGGATGCAATTTGCCCGCCCGGGCTCCACCGTGACCCCCGTGCCGGCGCCCGCGGCCCAAGGGGGGCGCTAACCCATGGCGGAGTTTTTCGTACGCCGTCCCATCGTTGCCATCGTCATTGCCATTATCACCATGCTCGCGGGCCTGGTGTCCATGCGCTCGCTGCCGGAAGCACAATTCCCGGACATCGTTCCGCCCCAGATCATTGTCTCCGCCACTTACCCCGGCGCCGATGCACTAACCGTTGAGCAGTCCGTTGCCACGCCCATCGAACAACAGATGAATGGTGTGGACAACATGCTCTACATGCAGTCCACCAACGGCAACGACAACACCATGGCCTTGACCGTCACCTTTGACGTTGATACCGACGTCAACACGGATGAGGTCAATGTGCAGAACCGCGTGGCGCAAGCTGCACCCAACCTGCCGCCGGACGTCAACCAGTTCGGCACCAGCATCCGCAAGTTGACCGGCCTGCCGGTGCTCGCCTACGCGCTCTACTCGCCCCGCCGCACCCACGACTCTCTTTTCCTGGCGAACTACGCGAACATCAACATTGTTGATCCCATCCTAAGGGTGCCGGGAGCAGGTCAGGTGATTTTGTTCGGCGCGACCGACTATTCCATGCGGATCTGGATTAGACCCCAGGTTCTGGCGCGGCTGGGGCTAACGATTTCCGACCTCGTGAACGCCCTGAACCAGCAGAACACCGTCAATCCAGCCGGCCAATTGGCGGGCAACCCCGCGCCTCCCGGAACGCAGATGACCTACATCGTGCGCACGCAGGGACGCCTGGTGACCGCCGAGCAGTTTGGCGAGATCGTCGTGCGAGCCAATCCCGATGGTTCGGTCGTCCGCCTCAAAGACGTCGCCCGCATCGAACTGGGGGGCTTGAGCTACAACGAGGTCTCGCGCCTGAATGGGCAGCCGAGCTGCATCATCGCGGTCTTCCTTACTCCCGGCGCCAATGCCGTGGCCGTGGCCGATGGCGCGCACAAGGTGATAGAGCAGTTGAAGCAGCGGTTCCCTCCCGACCTCGATTACACGACTTCGCTGGACACGACGCTGCCGATTACGGAAGGCATTCATGAAATTCTGGTGACGCTGTTTATCGCTCTGGCGCTGGTCATCCTGGTGGTGTACATGTTCCTCCAGAACTGGCGGGCCACGCTAATTCCCATGATCGCGGTACCGGTCTCGTTGATTGGCACGTTTGCCGTCTTCCCCGCCCTGGGCTTTTCCATCAACACGCTTTCGCTCTTCGGACTGGTCTTGGCCATCGGCCTCGTTGTGGATGACGCCATCGTGGTGGTGGAGGCGGTGGAGCACCACATTGAACAAGGGATGCGGCCACGAGAAGCCACCCTTCAAGCCATGCGGGAGGTTTCCGGCCCGGTCGTAGCCATTGCCCTGATTCTGGCGTCGGTCTTTATCCCCATGGCGTTCATGAGCGGCATCCAGGGTCGATTGAACAAGCAGTTTGCGGTCACCGTGGCCATCTCCGTCATCATTTCGGCTTTCAACGCCTTGACGCTTTCACCCGCGCTCTCCGCCATGCTGCTGCGACCGCGCAAGCCCTCGCGCGGACTCATGGGCGGGATTTTTCGCGGCTTCAATTGGAGCTTCGACAAGGTGAAAGACGGCTACGTGGGTCTAAGTCACGGCCTGATTCGTAAAGCGGTTGTGGGCGTCCTGATTCTGGCCGCATTTATGGGCGCGGATCTGCTCGTGGGCAAGCGGCTGCCCACCAGCTTTCTGCCCGACGAGGACTACGGTTTCCTGTTCCTCAGCGTGCAACTCCCGCCCGCCGCTTCGCTGGAACGCACCGACGTGGTGACGCGAAAGGTGGAGAGCATCCTGGCTCAGACACCGGGAGTGGAGACTTACACGACCATCGACGGCTTCAGCTTGTTGACGCGAGTTTCCACCACTAACAACGCTTTCTTTTTCGTGGACCTCAAGCCCTGGGACGAACGAAGCTCCTCCGGGCTCGACGCCAAGGCGATCCTCGCGAATATCAATCGTGAGCTCTTCGCGCAAGTGCCGGAAGCCATGGCGTTCGCCTTCAGCCCTCCCGCCATTCCCGGCTTCGGTAGCGCGGGGGGATTTTCCTTCTGGCTGCAAGACCGCGGCGGGGGTTCGGCGGACGATCTCGATCGGAACCTGCAAAAGTTCCTCCAGGCGGCGCGCCAGCGTCCGGAGCTTGCGGGCGTGTTCTCGCAGTTTTCTGCCGGCACGCCGCAGCTGTTTATGGACGTGGACCGGGATAAAACCCTGAAGCAAGGCGTGGCCATCAACGACGTTTATCAAACCCTGCAAGCATCGCTGGGCGGGCTGTATGTAAACCAGTTCAACCGCTTCGGCCGCCAATGGAAGGTTTTCCTGGAAGCTGAAGCACAAGATCGCGCCGCACCCTCCGACATCGACCAATACTATGTGCGCGACCGCGCCGGTACCATGGTGCCACTTTCCACGGTGGTTTCCATTCGACCCACGCACGGCCCCGACTACACCAATCGCTTTAACTTGTTTCGCGCTGCACAGATTCTCGGCTCGGCCGCGCCCGGATACAGTTCCGGCCAGGCTCAGGCCGCGCTGATGCAAGTGGCGCACGAAGTGCTGCCCGCCAGCATGGGTTACGATTGGGCCGACCTCTCCTACCAGGAAAACAAGGCCTCGGGAACGGCCGGCTTGATCTTCGCCCTGTCGTTACTGGTGGTTTTCCTGATCCTGGCAGCGCTGTACGAAAGCTGGTCGCTGCCGTTTTCCGTGCTGCTCTCTGTTCCCGTGGCCATCTTCGGGGCATTCGCCGGACTCTACCTGCGCCACTTCGACCTGGATATCTACGCGCAAATCGGGTTGGTCATGTTGATCGGGCTGGCCGCCAAGAATGCCATCCTGATCGTGGAATTTGCCCGCGACGAAATGGCCAAGGGTAGGGGTATCGTCGATGCGTCACTGGAAGGCGCCAAGCTGCGCCTGCGACCCATTCTGATGACTTCCTTCGCGTTCATTCTCGGTTGCGTGCCACTGGCGATTGCTTCCGGATCAGGGGCGGAGGGACGAAAGATACTGGGGACGGTGGTGGTGACGGGAATGTTGGCAGCCACGGCGCTGGCGATCTTCCTGATTCCCGTCCTGTTCGTTTTATTTGAGACTATCGCCCACAAACTCGGCAAAGCCTCGGAGGAAGACGCTCCTGACCGCGATATCCTGGCGCCTCCTGACGCCACGGAAGGAGCGCATTGATGCCGCGCCTTGGTGCTCGCTCAATTATCATCACGTTGGCATCCCTCATGGCTTTCGGCTGCACGATGGGGCCGAAGTATCAACGCCCGCCGATCGATGTTCCTCAGAGCTATCGCGGCGTAGCGGCTTCCCCGCCCTCCACGGCCGCCTCTTTCGGCGATGAAAAATGGTGGGAGGTCTTCCAGGATCCCCAGCTTCAGGCCCTCATCCGCACCGCGCTGAAGCAGAACTATGATCTGCGCATCGCCGCGTCCCGCATTATGGAGGCCCAGGCGCAAGTCAGCATTGCACGTGGAAATCAACTCCCCTCCGCGGGTGCGATCGTAGCGGGGAATGACCAGCGGCAACCCAAATCAGCCTTATTCAGGGCCTTCGATACAAGCTATGACGAAGTCGGCCTGGCTCTGCAGTGGGATCTGGACTTCTGGGGTAAATACCGCCGCGCCACGGAAGCCACGCGTGACCAGTTGCTGGCCAGTGACTGGGCGCAGCGGCAGGTGACGGCTTCGCTGGTGGCCAACGTCGCGTCGGCATATTTCGTTCTTCGCGCCCTCGATTTGCAACTCTATATTTCCCAGCGCACGCTGGCCTCCGACCAGGATTCGCTGCGGCTCACACAACTCTTGGTGGATCACGGCGCCACCTCGATGCTCGACGTGCGCCAGGCGGAGCAACTGGTTTACAACGCCGCGGGCGCCATCTCAACTCTTGAAAAGCAGATCGCGCAGCAGGAAAACTTGATCAGCATTTTGCTGGGCCAGAACCCTGGCGAGGTGGCGCGCGGCTTGGAGATCACCGCCGAGCCGCACATGCCGGAGGTGCCGGCGGGCCTGCCCTCTTCACTGCTTGAGCGCCGGCCCGACATTCGCGCCGCGGAGGCACAGTTGATGGCCGCCAACGCGCGCATCGGCGTGGCCAAGGCCGCCTACTTTCCGGAAATCAGTCTGACCGGCATTGCCGGCTACCAAAGCATCCCGCTGTCACAGTTGTTCACGACACCCTATGGAATGTGGAATTTTACCGGCCAGCTTGCCCAACCCCTGTACGCCGGCGGAACCCTGAGAGGCGGTGTGCATGTTGCGCAGGCGCAGCAACAAGAAGCAGTGCTGAATTATCAGCAGACCCTCCAGCAGGCGTTTCGGGAAGTTTCCGACGCGCTGATTGCCTACCACCAGGACCACGATTTTCGCACCCAGCAGGAATCACTCACCTACTCCGCCAAGGACGCCAGCCGACTTTCCGACATCCGCTATCGCGGCGGCGCTTCCAGCTACCTGGAAGTTCTCGACAGCAACACCCGCACCTATTCCGCCGAATTGACGCTTGTCCAAGCCCGCCTGAGCGAAATGCTGGACTACATCCAGCTCTATCGCGCCCTGGGCGGTGGATGGCAGAACTGAAAGACTCGCGTAACCCGAACGGCCGCTCACGCGTCCAAGGCTACGAAGTCCTTCAAGCGCGGTAACAAATGGCGGTGCGTCGAGTCCGGACCATAAAACAGGGCATGAATGTACGTCAGAAACGCAGGCTGGGAGAACCGGCGCGGCGGTTCTTTGCGATAGGGGAAGTATCCCAACCGGCCGGCGACCACCTTACCCGGATCGTGGTAGGAAACCAGCGGCCACAGCTTGGGATAAAAGCGGAATCCGGCGTGGACCAGCGCCTCATGCCAGCGATTCCCGGAAGCGGCGGTGACTTCCGCATAGAACCGCCAGTTCCATCCCTGGGGACCGCGCCGCTCAAGCCGCAGGACCTGCCGAAGGATTTGTATCCCCAGGCCGTGGCCACGAAACTCAGGATCAACAAAGATGTAACTTCCGAACACCGAACTGAACGCCGGCAGTACCAGCGTGCACGCGCCGCCCACCATGCGATCGCCCCGATAGGCCGCGAACAAATGCACGGGATTCACGCGCGCCGGCGAGGGAACGCTGACCCGCCGCAGCACTTGCGGGCTGACGCGCTCGTCAGGGTTAAAGCTTCGCTGATAGATCCGGAGAAATTCATCCAATTGGCGTCGCTGGGTATGGCGAAGCAATCGTACCGTAAGTTTTCGCATGGCCCTCAAGTATCTCCGTCAACCACGGATTGGAATTGTGAAAACATGCAGGTTTCGAGTATCTTGTATCACAGGCTCGCGGTATAGAGCCAACCCCTGGAGAGTGTTGCCCGGAATGTTGAGGAAATTCGGCTGGTTCCTGATTGTCACGCTGCTTTTCGCCTTCGCCTCAACGGCTCAAGACTCAGGCGAGGCCGGCTTTACGCCGCTGTTTAATGCTGTGGATCTGACCGGTTGGCACATGATGGGACAGCAGGACTGGCACGTTGATAACGGCATTCTCTGGACGGAAGGGAAGGGCGGATGGCTGCGTTCCGACCAACGCTACGCCGACTTCGTTTGGCGACTCGATTACCGGGTTACGAATGGTGCGGTGAGTGGGATTTTCCTGCGTTCCGCCGAGCAGGGCGACCCCACCTTTACGGGTTTGAAGATTGCCCTCCTCGATGACGTCGGGCAGCTCACCGACTTGCACAGCACGGGAGCCATTTACGGCGCCGTCATCCCCCTCCTCGGCGTGGGAAGAAAGGCGGGCGAGTGGAATCAAGTTGAGATCACCTGCATGGACCGGCACCTCACCGTGTTTCTGAATGGCAATCGGATTCACAAGATCGATTTTGACGACCCGGCGTTTGTCTTTGCCGAGAAGCGCCCGCTGAGCAGGGTTCCGAACCAAGGGTACATCGGCTTGGAAAGTCACACCAACCGCGTGGATTTTCGTGACCTGCGTATTCAAGTCATCAAGCCCGCTGCCTAAGTCAACCGCGTGCGAAACTCGAAAATCGAAATTCGAAAACGGCGCCGAATTCCGATTTTCGAGATTCGGATTTCGTTTGAGGAGTAACTCTTGCCTAAAACTCGCTACCAGTCTGAGAGGGGCATCGGCGCGGCGGTAATCTTCGTCATCGTCGTTGCCGCCATCATTTTCATCCTGCTCGTCGCCAAAGTCGCGAGCCAGCAGGCGCCCACCATCGTTTTGGAGAAAGCCCCCAAAGGGCTGGGCCAAAAAACGGAACTCGTGGTCAAGGTGACCGACCCGAAACATAACCTCAAGACTCTTAAGCTGGAAGTGGAGCAGAACGGGCAGGTCATTCACCAATCCAACATGGTTATTTCCGACCGGCCGCATCGCTGGTGGAAGTTCTGGTCATCCAGCCCGGTGAGCGCCGCCAACTGGAAGGTATTGGTCGGACGCGAGGTGGTTCCGGAAATGAAGGAAGGACGCGCCACCGTCCGCATCACCGCCCTGAATGACTCCTGGGGCCGACTCTTCCGCGGGGGCCGCAGCGAATTCGATCTGGACCTGCCGGTGCGCTTCGCCCCACCGCAAGTGGACGTGATGACCACGCAGCATTACATCAACCAGGGCGGCTGCGACATGGCGGTTTTCAAAGTTTCGCCGGGAACAACCGAGTCCGGCGTGCAGGTGGGCAACAATTTCTTTCCCAGCTTTCCAGTGAAGCCATCGGATCAGTTGACGCGCCTGTGCCTGTTTGCCTATGCGTACAACGTGGATCCCTCCACCGTACCGCACATTGTGGCTCGCGACGACGCCGGCAACGAATCGCAGGTCAGCTTTAACTACAAGGTCTTCCCCAAGAAGTTCCATTCAGACACCATCGACCTCGACAAGACAGCGGGCGGACACTTTCTGGAAAAAGTCGTCCCTCCCATCATGAGCCAGACGCCCGAATTGCAAGACCAGGGGAGCCTGCTCAAGAACTTCCTGCTGATCAACGGCTCGCTGCGGGAAGAAGACGCACAGAAGCTCGTGGCCTTCTCCCAGCAGACCGCGCAGACGTTTTTGTGGAAGGGACCGTTCCTCCGTCTGCCGGGGAAGACCGAGGCCAGCTTTGCCGATTACCGCACCTACGTTCACGACGGTGAGGCCGTAGACCATCAAACGCATCTGGGGTTCGACCTGGCCGGTAGGGAACACATGCCCGTGCGTGCTGCCAACGACGGCACCGTGGTGTTTGCGGGCTATTTGGGAATCTATGGCAACGCCATCGTGATCGACCACGGCTGCGGCCTACAGAGTTTGTACGGCCACTTGAGTTCCATTGGCGTGAAGGAAGGCGATGCCGTCAAGCACCATCAGGAGATCGGCCTCAGCGGACAGACGGGTTTGGCCGGGGGCGACCACCTGCATTTCACCATGCTGCTGGATGGCGTCCCCGTCAACCCGGTCGAATGGTGGGATCCGCATTGGATTCACGACCGGATTGAGGCGAAGTTGATGCCCTAGCGCGCAACCCGCGCCAAATAAAACTCAAAGAACTTTGCCGGATCGGTTTCCATGCCGACCGTGGCATTCGGGGGCTTGCCATCTTCAACTCGCGTAAACCCCTTATCGTCAACCTCGATGTGCAGTTCCTTGGTTTGGCACAGCGTGGGGTCCAGCACCAATGCCACGGCCATGGGATCGAACAGCGTGGGCGTCTCGCTCTTCCACAGGTGATAGAGCGCAGTCAGCGCGTTGGTGACTGGAGTGTTCTGACTGAAAATGCGGCTACGCGCTGCGGCATCGAGCTTCAGCATGGCGGTCACGTCCAGCGGGGCCATGGTGATGGGAATTCCTGAAGTGAAGACCACTTGCGCAGCGGCGGGGTTGGATTTGATGTTCCACTCGGGGTCAGGTGGTGAGCCGGGTGCGTAACCACGCGCCGCCGATCCCCCCATCAGGACGATGCGCTTCACCTTCTTCGCCGCCAGCGGATCCGCCGTGATCATCGCGGCGACGTTGGAGAGTTCACCGATGGCGATCAAGGTGATTTGGCCGGGATAGTGGTGGAACTTGCTGCGCAGAAAGTCAACGGCGCTCACCTTCAAGAGTTGCGGGCTCACGAAGCCCTCCGCCCAAGCGGCTTGGTCGATGTTTTGCCTCGGCCCCGGAGCGCCGGCCACCACCGGAACCTGCCGCCACTTTCCGCCCGCTTCCCACAGCATCTTGGCGGCGATGCGTGCCCTTGCCTGCGTATCGCCGGAAACCGTGGTCACACCGAGCAAATCAAATTCCGGGCTATCGATGATCAGCGCCAAGGCGAAGGCGTCATCAATGTCAGTGCCGATGTCGGTGTCAAGGATCACCGGAATCTTCTCCGGCGCCGCGGCGAAGCCGTTGAGGCTCATTCCCAGCAGGATGATCGACGTTAGAAAAAAAGTCTTGATCATTGCGCACCCTCACGATGCCATTTGGCGAGCTACTGACTCCGGACTCCGAACTTACTTAATGACGGGTGCCAGCGCCACGCCCGCGAGCCCGATGATGAAGAATACGAACATGAGCGTCAGCAGGCGGGTGGCGGACGGTCCCGCGCCGCGAAATTCCTTCCACATAAAGACGCCCCAGAGCGCGGAAACCATCGTGGCGCCCTGGCCCAGAGCATAGGAGGTCGCCGGCCCCACCATCTGGGCGTAGGACGCCACGAAATTTGAAACTGTGCCGACGGCCCAGATCACGCCGCCCAGGACACCCCACACGTGCAGCCCGCCGCGTGCCGCGAAGTATTCACTCATGCTTACGGCAGGGGCGCCGGTGATGGGCCGTCGCATCAAGGCGTAGTTCATCGGCAGGTTGGAAATCAATATCCCCAAGGCGAAAACAAACATCACGGCATATGGACCCAGGTGGCCGCTGCCCTTCATCGCCTTGGCAATGAACGGATAGAAGATGCCCATAAAAATGCCGGCCAAAAGGCTCAGCACAATGCCCTTGGTGGTCACCTGAACGTTGCCGGAAAGTTTTCGATAGGCCATCGCATCCAGCACGATGGCGGTACACACCATGGCGATTCCACCGAACAGATAAAGTGGATTTCCCGCCGGCGTGACGAGGTAATTCAGGATGGAGCCAATCACCAGCGCCAAGCCGATGCCGATGGGGAATGCGACGGCCAGGCCCGCAATGTCGATGGCGGCGACCAGCAGAATGTTGGCGAAATTGAAAACCGCTCCGCCTGCCAGCGCCAGCAGCACGTTTCGCCCGCCCGCAGCAGTGAGGTTGCGAAGGAAGCTCTCCGGGCTCGCGGGGTCAGTGCGCCCCAGCGTCAGGCCCGCGATCAAGCTGAGCAGAAGGATTCCCCAGACGTAATCCCAGTAGAAGAGTTCGAATCGCCAGCTTCCTGTTGCCTTCTGGGTGTTGGCCCAGCTTCCCCAGCACACCATGCTGAGGATCATCAACAACAGCGCCATTGAATAGACCGTTGGAATGAACATAGAACCTGCTTTCCGTTGGACCCGAAACCCGCCGGCGCTCGCGAAACGTCCTGGAGTGCGGCAGCAGCAGCTACCGCCATCTGCCTGCGCTTTATACCGCCGATGCGGAATGAGCAGCGGAAAAAGCGGTAGCGGCTGCTACCGCACTCCAAGATTAAATCCGCTAATTCCGCAGCTCATGGGCAAAGATCAGGAAGACGCTGGACGTCCACGTGTAAGCGGGATCGCGCAGGCCCGCGCCTGTCACCGCATCGTAATTTTCCGACATCCCGCTGCGGGCCGCCATCTCGCAGAACTTTCGGCGAATATCGCGCGCCATGGTTTTTTCTCCCACTGCGTCCAGACCTTCCGCGATGATCATCGTGGAAGGCGCCCAGATGGGTCCCAGCCAGTAGCCATCCGCCTGGTACAGAGGGCTTCTCAAGCTTTCCGTAGCTAGACCGTGTTCAGTGAGGAAGCGTCCCTTCTCCTTCAAACCGGCCACCAGCTTGGCACGCACCTGCTCCGGCAGGCGGTTGCCGAGAATCAGCGGCAGGAAGAGTATCAGGCTGTCACCCTCTGCGGCAACCTTGTGGTCGCCGGAGCGTAGCGCGACGAAGTGGTCGCCCTTCCAGTATTGCGCCAGGAGCTTCTGGAGAAGGTCGTCCGCACGGCGGCCCCATTCCCGGCTCTCTTGCGGCTTTCCCAGAATCTTTGCCCATTGGGAAAGCGCATCCATTTGCAATACGAGATAAGCACAGAGGTCGGGCGTTTCCACCGGCGGCCCCACGCGAAAGATGGAGGCGTTGTCCCAGCCGGAATCGTTGCCGTGGTTGTATTGGGGAAGGCGGTCGTCGTCGTAGTCGCGAAACTGGAAGTACCAGGTCGTCCAATGCGCCAGCGGCGCATAGAGGCGCTCGATGACAGGCCGGCTGGCTTCATGGCTTTGCTGCAACATCCAGCTTGCCGCCCACCCGTGGATCGGCGGCTTGGTAAAGGCCCACTCGAGGCTGCGGTCATTCACGTTGTCGGGGAACGCCCCGTCTTCATTCTGGTTATCGAGCACGACGAAGAGCTGGTCCCACGCCAGCGCCGGGTCGTTATAGATGAGCGCCATGGCGTTAAAGCAGTTGTCCCAGCTCCAGACGTTGACCATCCAATTCTTCGACATCAGCATGGCCGGGCGCGTCAAATGGCCCTCGGGAGCCACCACGCTCTCCCAGTTGATGTAAGCGGCCAGGTTCGCCGCATCCTGAAACTCCGGTGTGACGTCCGGCATCTTTGACAGCCAGTCGGCATAGTCGTGCTGCAACGCACGCAGGGTCGCGTCGAAACTTTGGGTGTAGCTGCGCGGGTGCCAGACGCTTTCGAAATCTTCCACCGCACCCTCGAACTGGCCCGTTTGGGAGTCGGGTTGAAAACCTGCGGAAAGATGAATCGGACTTCTGCCCGTCCAGGGAGCGTCCATGGCAAGCGGGCCCGACAATCCTACGAACCGGAATTTGATCGATTGGCCGTTGCAGTTTACTTCCCAATTGTTCTTCGCCACCGGATAAGCGTACGCGCGGCGAGGAATGAGCCCGGAGAACCGCAGTTCGACGCCGTGGCCGCGAACGCGGATCAGATGCGGCTCACTAAAAGCGATCTCAGCCCAGCCGCCCTCGGCTTCCAGGCGCAGCAAGGTTGGCGAAGCGACTTCGCGAAACGGCACGGACTTCCCGGCTTGCACCAGTTCAACTCGAAACACTTCCCGCGGCGCGACGAACCCGTGCATGGTGCGCAGGTAAAGGCCCTCGGGAAGTTCGCCGGTTGCGGCGAGATGCGAGAACGCCAAGTATGAGCCAAAGCGGCTGAAGGGAACCTTGGCAAGGTCGAAGTCGGCGGAGTAGCCTGGGCCGGGCAGTGGCAGCCGTTGCCGGGAGAAAGCCCAAACCCATGAACGCCAATAACAAGGGCAATCGTCGGAACCAACGTCTGCTCTTCATTGTAATCCAGAGAACGCTGCCGCGCACCGAGCGCCGCTCAGGGGAAGAGCAAGGCCGGGACGAAGCACCCCAGCAACGCGGAGACGAGTGCCGGCGCCAGGCATGTTGCATTCCGAGATTATCATGCAGAGGGCCGTCGCGGCGATTCCCCACCAGGCTGGCTACTCTTCCTCTTCTTCCGCGGCCGCGGGCTTGTGGGCGGCGACGATCTTATCGGCAATCATCTGCGGCACCACGTCATAGTGCGACATTTCCATGGCATAGGTCCCGCGCCCCTGGGTCATGGACGTAAGGTCGGAAGCATAGGTCAGCATTTCCGCCAGCGGCACCTGCGCCTTGACCACCGTGGAGCCGCCTTGCGGGTCCATGCCCTGGATGCGCCCGCGCCGGCCGTTGAGATTCCCCATGATATCTCCGGAATAATTCTCCGGCACGGTAATCTCAACGTTCATGATGGGTTCCAGCAGGCAGGGCTTGGCCTGTTCCATGCACTTCTTGAAACCTTTGGAGCCCGCCAGCTTGAAGGCCATTTCCGACGAGTTGACGTCGTGGTAGGAGCCGTCGAAGACGATGACCCTAAAATCCACCACCGGGTAGCCAGCCAAATATCCTCTCGCCGCCGCCTCCACGATGCCCTTTTCCACGGCGGGAATGAAGTTGCGGGGAATGGCGCCGCCGAAGATGTCGTTCACAAACTCGAAACCACTGCCGCGCACCAGCGGTTCAAGCTTGAGCCAGCAGTCACCGTACTGGCCATGGCCGCCGGTCTGCTTCTTGTGCTTGCCTTGGGCTTCAGCCTTGGCGCGAATCGTCTCGCGATAGGGAATTTTGGGCGCTTTCAGCGATACCTCGATGTTGAAACGCCGCTTGAGCTTGGAAACCGCCACTTCCACGTGCTGCTGGCCCGCGCCGGAAAGCAGGAACTCCTTGGTTTGCGGATCGCGCGAAAAACGCAGCAGCAGATCTTCCTCCAACATGCGGTGGATGGCGGTTGAGAGCTTGTCTTCGTCGCCGCGCGACTTGGGCTCAATGGCAAAGGAGATGGCGGGTTCGGCCAGCTTCACCCTGGGGAAGACGATGGGCGAAGCCTTGTCTCCCAGAGTGTCGCCGGTCAGCGTATCCTTCAACTTGGCCACGGCGCCGATGTCGCCGGCGTGCAGTTCCGCGATGGCCGTTTGAATTTTCCCCTGCACCACACCGATGTGCGAGAGGCGCTCCACGGAGCCGCGGTTGAAGTTGTTCAGGTTGGCCTCATTCTTCACCACCCCTGACAAGACCTTGAAGTAGCTCACGCGTCCGGCAAAGGGATCGGCAACGGTTTTGAATACGTAAGCGGAAACCGGCCCCGCGTCAGAGATCTTGCGCTTGACCGGCTGCCCGCCCTCGTGGTCCAGGCCCTCCACCTCCCCGCGCTCGAGCGGCGAGGGCAGGTAATCCGCCAGAAAATTCAGCAAGGCATCGCTGCCGATGTTCAGGAGTCCGGCGGAAACCAGCACGGGGAAGATGCGCTTTTCCGCAATGGCCTGCTTCATGCCCGGCATCAGGTCTTCGACGGGGATGGTGCCCTTCTCGAAGAATTCCTCCATCAGCTTGTCATTGCCCTCCGCCACCATCTCCACCAGTGCTTCGTGGGCCTTGGTTGCGGCGTCCTTGAGGTCGGCGGGAATCTCTGCTTCCCTACCCTTTCCCGAGCCGTCGGGATCGTACAGAAAAGCCTTCATGCTCACCAGGTCCACTACGCCGCGAAAGTTCTTCTCTTCGCCGATGGGCAACTGCGCCGGCGTGACCGCGCGCCCGAAGGCCGTGCGCAATGCTTCCAGCGTGCGCTCAAAGCTGGCGCGGTCGCGATCGATCTGGTTCACCACCAGGGCGCGTGGCAGTCCGTACTTCTCGCAGAACTTCCAGACCTTTTCCGTCTGCACTTCGATGCCGGCCACTCCGTGCACCAGCAGCAGGGCGGAATCCGCCGCCACCAGCGCTGCCTCCGTCTCATGCATGAAGATGTTGTAGCCGGGAGTGTCGATGAAATTGATCTTGGTCTTCCCCCAGTCCGCGTAAGCCAGCGAGGCGCTGATGGAGAATTTGCGCTGGATTTCCTCTTCGTCGTAATCGGTCACGGTGGTGCCTTCGTCCGCCTTGCCCAGACGATTTACCATATTGGCAGTGAATAGCAGCGCCGAAACAAGCTGCGTCTTGCCGGTATCACCGTGACCTACCAGAGCAACGTTACGGATATTCTCGCCTTCGTAGATTTTCACCAGGAGCTCCTTGGAACTTTTTGACCGAACCTCGAATAGCGCCATCGCGCGGAAAACAAACGCACATCCTAACACAGGGTTAACGTGGCTTCAACGAATGTCAAGGTGGTTTTTTCCGGTGGCGGTAGGGATGTCAGGCAGGACAGGCGATGAAGGAGCGCCGCGCGCCGCGAATTTCCCCCCGGGAGCCGGCCATCCCAATCCGTATGAAACAAGAATGTGTGAAACGAACGTTGTACCTTGCCGGCCCCTTTCAGCTTCCCAAGCCTCACCATTTTCGATATCGATTTTGGTGATCGGTGTTACTGCGGCTGCCGAGGCCATCCATAGCCTATGTCATTTTCAATCACTTGCATTATTAAGCTTGACAAAACACAAAAATTATGTTACGTAGTTTGCAATGCTCCCGGCGGGGTCGTAAGCCCGACTCCCGGTGGGCGAACAGCGAAAGGAGCCAAGGGCCGATGTTCAACGGAAATGCGAAAAACGCGGTTTGTATAGATATTCAAGAAAATAAAGGCGCTTACGCGTTTTTAACCGGCGCTTGGTCGAAAATTAACTCATTCGAAATCAGTGGCTTAGCCACATTGCGAGGCCCCAGAAAAAAGGGGGACCCCAAAAATGCAGGTATTTCTGTAGATGTGTGTGAAAACAAAGGGCAAAAATTTCGAGATCGTGCGCCTGTGTAGATCTTGCAGAAAATAAATGACTTATCTATTGTTGTGAATATGTGTATGAAAACAAAGGAGAAGAGTTATTGATGATTGGCGAATGGTGATTGGCGATTGGTGATTGGGGATTAGTGATGGCAAAGGGCCTCTGCGAAGGATGAGTAATGATCCGACGCCCGACTCACCGACAGGTCGATCGTTTAGTTCTGCAATCACCAATCGCCAATCACCAATGAGCCGTGCCAGTCACCAATCCCATCGCCCGGTTCTGCCATCACCAATCACCGATCGCCAATCACCGATGGGGGAAGGTTCTAAATCCCCTTGACCGCATTGGTAGTTTCGTCAAGAATATGCCTTCAGGATGGTTTTATGAATCCACGCACGCCACCCGTTCCTCGCGACCGGGGTCGCTCGGTTGAAGTTGAGTGGACGACCATATCCTACGGCACAATCGCGGTTTATCTGGTCATTACGTTTGTGGTGCTGCTGGGCATTCTCTACCTGATTTCGCCGAACCTTGTCATCAACACGGCGCATCGCGCGCTGGAGACCATCGCTGCCAACCCCACGTCTCCGCAGACCAACACCAGCCGGCGGGAAGCGCATTTCGTCAATCTTGATGGCACGGTGCGCTACAAGAAAGCCGCCTCGGCGCAGTGGATGCGCGCGGACTTCAATACCAACCTGGAAAAGGGCGATTTCGTACAGACGGGCAGCGACGGTGTGGCACGTATCATCTTTGCCGATGGCACCAACTACACCCTGAAGCCCGATGCGCTGATCGTGGTGGAGGAGAGCCGGGAAGATCCGGTCACGCGTGCCACCAAGGTTTCCGTGCAGGTTACGTCCGGCGCAGTGGATTTAGCCACCGGGCACTTTGAAGCGCCGGGTTCCACTTCGCAAGTCTCCTTTGCCGATGCGGTGGCGACGTTGAACGAAGAAAGCCGCGCCGCCGTGCGCAACGACCCGGACAAGAACGTTCACGAGATCACGGTGGACAGTGGCCAGGCGGAGGTGACCCGCGGCGCGCAGAGCGTGCAACTGGGCCAATATGAGCAGGTGTCATTCACCAAGGAGGAGCCGGGCCTGGTGCGCAACAAGATCATCGCTCCGCCCGCGTTGCTGACGCCCGAGAACATGGAATTGAAGCAGACGCCCAGTCCCAAGGCCACCACAATGGAGTTCAGTTGGACGGAGGTGCCGGAAGCGGTGGCCTATCATTTGCAGATTTCGCCCTCCGTCATGCTCTCCAATTTCGTCGTGGACAGGAAAGTTTCCGGACGGACGTCCATCCCCATCTCCGGCCTCGACGAGGGGACCTACTATTGGATGGTCAGCGCTATTGACGCGAAAGGTGTGGAAAGCCAGCCCAGTCAAGCCAACCGCCTGAACCTGGTGCAGGAAGTCGCCGGCAACCAGGCGTATCTCGAAATCACCAATTATACTTCGCACGGCAGAGTGATCGAGGTGCAGGGGAAGACCGAGCCGGGCTCCACCGTGATTATCAACAACGAGCAAGTGTTCTCGATTTCACCGGACGGCACGTTCAGGGGCTTCACGCCGCCCTTTGCCCACACCGGCTCGAACCAAATCACGATCACCGCGCAAGACCGCAGGGGCGATACCAATACGATTCGAAAGACCGTCGTGATCGAATGAGTCAGCCCCTCACCTGTCACCCCGGTTCTTTGCAGGGGCTCACAACCGAATGAACCTCCGCTCTTTATTCAGTGTATTTTCATCCGACCTGGCCATTGACCTGGGAACCGCCAACACGCTGGTTTACGCCAAGGGTAAAGGTATCGTCGTCAACGAGCCCTCCATCGTCGCCATCAACAAAGTGAACGGCGACATTGAAGCCGTGGGCCGCGACGCCAAGGAGATGCTGGGCCGCACGCCCGGAAACATCGTGGCCATCCGTCCCCTGAAGGACGGCGTCATCGCCGACTTCAAGGTGACGGAAAAAATGCTGAACCACTTCATCAAGAAGGCGCACAACCGCACCATGTTCGTGCACCCGCGCATCGTCATCGGCGTTCCTTCGGAAATCACCCAGGTGGAAAAGCGCGCCGTGCAGGATTCCGCCATGCGTGCCCGCGCCAGCGAAGTCTTCCTGGTGGAGCAGGCCATGATGGCGGCCATCGGCGCCGGTCTGCCCATCACCGAACCCTCCGGCAGCATGATTGTGGACATCGGCGGCGGCACCACGGACATCGCAGTGATTTCCCTTTCCGGGATTGTTTACAGCCGCTCCGTGCGCGTGGCCGGAAACGAAATGGACGAAGCCATTACCGCCTACCTGAAGCGCAAGTACAACATGCTGGTGGGCGAGCGGACGGCCGAGCAGATCAAGATCGAAGTCGGCTCCGCCTATCCGCTGGAAAAGCCCCTGACCATGGAAATCAAGGGTCGGCACCTGCTGGAAGGCATCCCCAAGACCATCACCATCGACGACTCGGAGATTCGCGATGCCCTGTCCGAATGCGTTTCCACTATTCTGAACGCCATTCGGGTGGCCCTGGAGCGCACGCCGCCGGAACTCTCCGCCGATATTTCCGACCGCGGCATCGTTCTGACCGGTGGCGGCGGATTGCTGAAGAACCTCGACAAGCGCATTCGCGAGGAGACCGGCTTGCCCGTGTCGATCGCCGAAGACCCCCTCGCTTCGGTGTGCCTGGGTACCGGCCGGATGTTGACAGACTTTGACCTATTACGCCGCGTTGCGATAGAATAGCGGTTATTGTATGTTTGATCCTAACGCCTTGGAATCGACGCCGCCGGTCCAGTCTCTCCCGCTGGAGGGGCCGGGCATCATGGCGATCATCAAGCGCCATCGGGCGTTCTGCATTCTGCTGGCGGCGGTGGGTGCGCAACTCCTCC
>CAVRBF010000101.1:0-83008 GCA_963719115.1 uncultured Acidobacteriota bacterium
GCGGGCAATCTCAAAGATCACGGGGCTCATAACCCGGCTGAGGATTACGAACAATTTCGGTTGCCCGGAAAGTTCCCAAATGGTTCGATGAAATTCCATGTCGGCAAAGAAGAACGCCTCGTCGTCCTCTTCTTCCTGCCGCCGTTTTCATCCTCTGAAGGCACTTGCGAAGCGTCGCCTCGTTCTTGGGACTCATCCGTTGCCGCAGGTACCAGACGGCCAGGCCCTCAAGTTTGGCCCGCATTTTGAACGTCAGCTTGACCTCTTGGCGCGTGAAGTCGCGCACAAAGGTGCCGCGCCGGGCCGTGATCGTCAGCAATCCCTCGGCCTCAAGCCGGAGCAGGCCTCCCGCAACGGTCCCCGGCTCACGCCCAGTTGGCGAGCCAGATCACCCTCAATAATTCGCTCGCGTGGCGCCGACTGGCCTGTGTACAACGCCCTCTTGATGTACTCCTCAACCTTGGCGCTGGGGGAAACCCTCCGCTTGCTTCCCCTCCCCAGAGAATTTACCGACGCCATCTTTTGCTCCCGTACAAGCGGGATGAAATTCCCGCCCTCGACTCTCCGCGGCAATAGCTCGATCCGACTATTCACAGCGACATAATTGTCTGTGCGTTCGGCTGTAGCGGCGATCTCCGACCGCCGGCGTGGATCGGAGATCGACGGTACAATTTATGTCGCCCCGACTGGATCGGTACCAGCCGTGCGGACAGTCCCAACGCACGCGGCGGAGAAATCGGCGCTACGTTACCATGCCGGGCGGCGGCCGGTAACCTGGTCGCCAACTGTGTAGACAATCGTGTCGTCAGCATGGCGATTCAAATTTCACCCGCCAGAAGGCTGCGCGCAATGGCTTCGATCCGGGCAAGCGGCCCACGATACGCCCATACCTGCGAAACGTCATCGGAGCGAACACTGCCCGTGCCATTGCCGATCGCCGGGACGTGGTATTCCAGCTCGCTGAAACTTCCGAGCCCGCTGTTGACGTTGCAGGTTTGCGCGGAGAGTCCCAGGTTGGCCGTTTCGGCCCAGGGCACATCGACGTATTCGCCCGAGGGATTCACGGCAAAGTTCCGCACCACCAGCGCCGCCTTGTCGCCGCACGGATAGAGGTACCCGATCCGGCCTGTCGTGTCAACGGCGCGGAAACCCAGCTTGTGTTCGCCCGATGCGCGCATGCGGTAGCGAATCAGGTGCTCGCTGACGATCAGGTCTTCCGGGCCTACGGCGCCAAAGTAAAGCTTGACTTCGGCCCGGCGGTAGGTCGAAACCAGGAGTTCTCCCCCGTGCGGCAACTGCAACAAGTCCCACAACCCCGCCTGGAAGGGACCTGCCACGCTGCTATCGCTGAACTGAAGACTTGTCTGCAACGTGTACCCGGCATATTCAACGTCGGCAGAATCCTTCCACGAGGGCTCATGGCGCAGGGGATTAAGGGCCGGTTCCACCGACTTGGTGATTTCCATCGCCGCACTTGTCTTAAACCGCGATGACGTTAGGATTAGCCTGTTCATCAGGCACCACTGGCCGCCCTCGCGAATGATCTGGTAGTTCCCGGGGTCAAGCTGGCGCGGCTGCCAGTAGCTGCTGAAGCTCAGGTCGGGGTAATTCGGCAGGAAGAAGTCCACCTCAGGAGCAAGCCACGTGCGGTCGCCGCCGGAGTTATGCCAGACAGCGCTTTCATAAAATGCCTTCGCGGATTCCGCCGTGTCGAGAGCGGGGTGCGTCCAGAGAAAATTCTGTTCACTGTTGGGAGCAAACAGCCCCAACACCCCCCGCCATAGGGAAGAACTAGCGCCCGGCTGCCGTCCGGGCTCGAGAACAACTCGGTGGGCTTACCAACGTCATTCAGAGTGCGAATCAAGGTGCTGAGCATCGGTCAAGATTTCTGCGTGCGAATCAGTGCGCCAGAAAGCCGCCGTCCACCGGCAAAATAACACCCGTCACCATGGACGATGCGTCCGAAGCCAGGAAAAGCGCCGGTCCCACCATTTCGTGGGCTTCACCCACGCGTCCGAGCGGAATGCCTTCCCGCCAGGTTTTCATCAGTTTTTCCCGCTCAAACTGCCGGTCGGCCATGACCTCTTCCAGCCCGGGCGTTAAGAATTGGCAGGGCGCGATGGCGTTGACGCGAATGCCCAGGCTTGCCCACTCGAAAGCAAGTTGCCTGGTGAGCGCATTCACACCGCCCTTGCTCGCGCAATAGGCGTTGTTTCCCCGCCCCATGCCCACCACGCCGGCGATGGAGGAAAAATTGATGACCGAGCCCCGCCGCGTCACCGTCATGATCTTCCCCGCCGCCTGGCAGCAGAGGAACGTGCCGCGCAGATTCACGTCCTGCACACGGTCCCACTCTTCCGCCGTGGTTTCCAGCGCCGGGCGGTGATGCGAAATCCCCGCTGAGTTCACCAGGATGTCAATGGTGCCCAGTTCCTTGACCACGGATTCCCCCATGGCCTTGATCTCATCGGGCGAACCGACGTCCACGCGCACCGCCATCGATCGCCGGCCCATTTTGGCGACCTTTTCTGCGGTGCGCCGGGCGTTCTCAAGATTGATGTCGGCGGCGGCCACACCGCACCCATGCGCCGCGAATCCCAAAGCGATGGCCTCACCAAAACCGGCACCCGCGCCGGTGATCAAGGCCACGCGCCCGCTCAGGTCAAAGAGCTTGTTGAAATTGAACTGCTCGATTTCCATGTTCATCCTCCCCATCGAGTGAAAGTTTCGCGGGACCGGCAAAAAAACAACGACAGCGACCCACGTGGCAGCCGTGGCCGCGCCCTGTGTCTTTTCCGCACCAGCCATCGATCCCGCTCCGACTGCGCCGGACAGCTTCAGTGGGGTGAAAACGCATAAATATATCTGTTTTCATCAACATCGTGGGTTAAAATTCATAACTTGCTTGTTTTCATACACATCGTGGGTTTAGCCTCGCAGCGCCGATCTCGTTCCTTTGTTTTCATCAACATCGCAGGTTTAGCCTTCAAAATTTAATTCCCTTTTTTTGCCGGACTTTCGCCCTGCCGAAGGGTTATCTTGCTTATATTCAGCAACTCAGCGTCATAGACATTCTGTCGAGATTGAGGCTAACTATCTTTTCTTTCTTAAACATCGCAGGTTCCAATCGATGGCTTTACGGGATGGGCGCAGCGTAGCCCTGTGGCTTTTTGTGCACATTCCCGCCTGGAACGCACCCCCTCTTCATCGTGCCACCGCGTCAACCTGCTCGGACGATTTCGTTCCTGGACCTCGCCCGCCTGCCGACCGGTCGTCCGAAAAGGGCTCGGGACCGCAGGGCGGACTTCTGTCTTCCAACTCCTGCCTCCTGACAGCTGACTTTCATTGCCTACCACCATCAGCTACCCCTGTAGCACAATACACGCCTATTGTCAAGTAAAATAATGCCAAGCCGGGCAATTTGGCCGAGGTTTCTTGCGGTCACGATGTTCCGGTCTGTGCTCGTTGTATTCAGTTGGTCGGCTCGCCGCAAACTGGTGAAGTGCCCCCTTGCTGGCAATAGCTGTTCGCTCCGACCCGATTCCCGGCCAGAGATGCGGGCGAAGGTTTTCGTTGCCGTTCGCGACAATCGTGGTGTCGATGCACGCTCGTTGGGCTGTCATCCTGAGCCCGCAGTTCAGGGCGAAGGACCCTTGTCATTGTTCGTAGGAATGAAGGCGCGCAGCGCCTGGAAACCGCCGCGGCGAGCCGCGCCTCTTGGGTAGGACGAAATGCCAGGGGTCCTTCGTGCTGAAGAGCGGCACTCAGGATGACAGTTAGGTTCGTCGGGGGTGCAGCGCCACGAATCCTCGCAGCGTCTAAAGTCAACAGCTCTGTCAACAAAAGAGTCGCAATAAGCTTGACACGCAGGGGCGTGTGAAGTAAGTATCCTCCGGCAGAGATGGGGACTGGCCCCTCAAAAAAGGCCTGACGGCAGCCGGCAAAAAGACCCCTCACCCGCCCCGATGGATCGGGTCGGCCTCTCCCCTCGGGAGAGGCTGTTGGTTTTTCTGCGGCGCGATCGCGCGCCAAGCAGCCTCAATAACCTCTCCCGAGGGGAGAGGTTGACCGTCTGCTGACGGGCGGGTGAGGGGTCACTTCCCAAGCTTCAGATGCAGGAACTGGCGCCTCTTCCACCGTTGCCCAGGACTAAACGGAAACCAACATGAACTCAGAAATGATGGTGGCGTTGGGTTATCTGATCTTTGCCGGACTCATCAACAGCGCCTACACCCTTCCGCTGAAGCTCAAGCTGACGTGGAAGTGGGAGAACATGTGGCTGGCATTTACGATTCTGGGGATCTGGGTGCTACCGTCGGCCCTGGGAATGTGGACCATCCCGCATTTCTGGTCCATCTACGGACAAACCAACACCCGCGCGCTCATGATCGTGCTGTTCAGCGGCGCCACCTGGGGCGTCGGCATGTTGCTTTCGGGAATTGCCGTTGACCTGATCGGTGTGGCCGCCATGTTCGCCACCGTGATGGGAGCCTCGACCAGCGTGGGCGCCGTCCTGCCCCTGCTGCTGCAAGGCACGGGTGGAGTTTCCATGCGGGCAGGCGTGTTGATCGCACTCGGCATCGCTTTGACCATTCTCGGCGTCGTTCTCTGCGGGCTGGCCGGGCGGCAGCGCGAAAAAGACGAGGCCGCGAAAATCGAACGGCCAAGCTCCGGCTTCCTGCGGGGCTTTATCTTCGACGTGCTTGCCGGTATGTGCGGATCGATGCTCAACTTCGGGCTGGTGGCCGGGGCGCCGCTGATCGAAATTGCCCGCCAACACGGAGCAAGCGCCCGGGATGCCACCAACGCTGCGTGGGTTCCGGTCCTGCTGGTGGGAGCCATTCCGGCCATCGTGTACTGCCTGCGCCTGCTCAGGAAGAATCACACGGGCGCCAACTTTCTGTGCCAAGGCACCATTCCTTACCTTTTCATGGCCTTGCTCATGGGCGTGCTGTGGTTCGGGAGCGTCGTCCTGTATGGTTGGGCCACGCTGCGAATCGGCGCGCTGGGCGCGGTTCTGGGCTGGCCGCTGTTTATGGTGACCATTGTTCTGGGTAGCGCGGTATGGGGAGTGGTGACGGGCGAATGGAAACACGCCGGGACGCGGTCACGAGTGCTGATGGCGTCGTCCATCGCCATGCTGGTGGTGGCCATCGGCGTCCTCGCCAGCGCCAATGCTCGTGGCTAATCCACCTGGGAGATTCCCGGGACTGGCGGTGTGGGAGTCGAAGTTTGACACACCTGGAGTTGGAGGCTGGGACGAAACCCCTCACCCGCCGTCAGCAGACGGACGACCTCTCCCCTCGGAGAGGTTGTTGGTCAACTTAGAACAATCAACAGCCTCTCCCCTAGGGGAGGTTTTTGGTCAACTTAGCGCGGGGGCGCGCGAAGAACAATCAACAGCCTCTCCGAAGGGAGAGGCCGACCCGATGCCTCGGGGCGGGTGAGGGGTCTCTTAGCGGGGGCCTTCAGCCCCCTTTGGGCAGCCCGCCGACGTAAACCCCCGGGCTTTGCCAGCGAATGTTTAGCGGGAGGCTCAATGCCAACTCAGCGCAACAGAAGAGCCAGTGCGAGCGCAACGCGTGGCTCCGGCCGGCGGATAGGCTTCGCCATCCTGCTCGAAATGTGGATGGGCACCGCGGTGATGTGTGCCGCTGGTTCGCCCCAACAAACTTCCGCCAAGTTCTGGCGCCTGGCCACCTCCGATACGGAACTCGAATTGGCGGTGAGGGACGGCGCGCCGGTTTTGGAAGTGCTTAGGTCTACGGCAATGCGCCGCAACTGGCTGGCTGCGCCGCTCAAAGAATCCCTGATGAAGAGCGTTGAGGTCGACGGCGTGCCAAAAGTGTTGGCGTGGCACTTTGAGGGTGCAGACCAGGATTCCAAGGGCGAACAGTTGACGCTGCACTACGCGAATGCCAACCCCAAGCTGAGTTTGGATTCGATCTGGCGCGCTCGTCCAGGGCACGGCCCGGCGGAGCATTGGCTGACCATCGTCAATGAATCGGGCCGCACGGTGACGGTGACGCAGCAGGAGAGCCTTACTTTGACCAACCTGGCGGTACCCGCCGGTCAATCCGCGGAAGCGTGGTGGATCAACCGCGGAGGCAGCAATGCCAGCCGCGAAGGCGGCACCCTGAACGTGGCGGTTGATTCTGACTTCGACCAGTTTCTGGTCAGCGACCCGACCGACGGATCGAGTCCTGTGCCCTGGATGGCGTTCCAGATCAAGCAGGACGAAGGGTTCTACGTGGGCTGGGAGTTCTCCGGCATCGGCAACGTTCACGCTCGAACCACGTCTGCGGCTCCAACACGATTTGAATTGGGCGTCGGTCTCGCCCCGGATTTCAAGACGGACATTCCCGCCGGCGAGACGTTCGTGGCGCCACCGGCCTTCGTGGGCTGCTACAAGGGAGATATCGATGACGGCAGCTACACCCTGCATCATTTCATTCTGGAGAAGCTTCTGCCGTCGCTTCCCGCCGACCGGCCGTTCCCAACCTTGGCCTATAACCTCTACCTGGACGTCGGAGGCAACAAGGCTCGCGAGTGGGACGTGTTAAACAGCGCGGCCTTCTGCAAGATGCTGGGCTTTGAGACCTTTCTTCCGGACGCCATGTGGTTTCCCAAAGACGGCGACTGGCGGTGGGACCCGGAACGATTTCCCCGCGGCGGAGGGCCAATTGAGGACTACACCCACCAGAACGGCATGCAACTTGGCCTTTGGGTAGCGTGGACGCACGGCGGCGATTCAAATTATCCCGATGCCCTGAACATCTTCCGCCACCTTGACTGGGCCACTCAAATGTTGAAGCCGGATTGGGGATCCAAAGCCATAAACTGGGGCACCTTGATCGACCTGGGGTATGACCCCGCCCGGGACTGGGCAACGCAGGAAGTGCAGAGGATCGTCAGCGACAATCACCTGGATTACCTGAAGCACGATTACTCTCCCATTGTGACGCAGTGTGTGCAGACCAACCACCGCCACCACTACGGCGTGGACGTCAGCTACTGGTCCACCTTGGGTTACTACCACGTGATGGAAGCCGTGAAGCAACGCTACCCGAACCTGGTGCTGGAGGGTTGCTCCGGCGGCGGGCACATCAAGGATTTCGGCTACATCAAACGAGTGCACTACATCGTCACTACCGACACTCTTTCTTCTCTGCCCGACCGGCAGAGCCTTTGGGACTCGACTTTCGCCTTCCCGCCGGCCGTACTGATGGCCTACACGTATGAGAACTTCTACAACAAAGTCTCTGACCGGCCGCGTCCCTTTTTTTGGCGTTGCGCTTCCATGGGCGCGTGGCAAATCGACCCCACCCACACGGCCAATTGGTCCCCCGAGGATATCGCCGGCGCCCAACGCGCCACGGAAATCTACAAGTCATGGATTCGGCCGATGATGAAGGACGTCGAGGTTCATCACATCCTGCCGCGACCCGACGATTTTCATTGGGATGGAATGTTCTACTGGAGCCCCAGCTTCAAGCGCGGGACCGTCTACATTTTCCGGCCCAACAACGATCAGGCCATGCAACGTGTTCGGCTAAGGGGACTGGCGGCGGAGGGACAGTACCGCGTCCGCTCGGAAGATGGGTCAGTGTCAGAGGGAACCCAATCGGGCGGCGACCTGATGAGCGCAGGGATCCAAATCAAGCTCCCACAAAAGTACAGCAGTGACTTGATCTATGTCGAGCAGGTCCAATAATTATCCTCCGGCGGACCCGCAGGCTTTACGCCTGCTGGCCCCTCATGGGGGCTGACCGCAGCCGACAAAAGCCCCCTCACCCGTCCCGATGGATCGGGACGGCCTCTCCCCGCGGGAGAGGCTGAAGATGTTTGGAACGCGTCGCAAGAGCGCCAGGAAAAATCGACGACCTCTCCGACGCGAGAGGTCGGTAGCAGTGTGGGCGCGGGAACGCGCCCAAAACGGATCAACAACCTCTCCCGGAGGGGAGAGGTCGGCCCGATCCCTCGGGCCGGGTGAGGGGTCACGTCCCCGGCCTCGAACACTGGAACTGTCAAAGTCTTGCTTCCACCCCGGCAGGGATGATTCGAAAAAGATAGAAGTCGATGCGCGCGGGTCACCCGGCCATGAGCGACGGGATTTCAATCAATTCCTTGCTGCTCGTGAAACCGGCGAATGTCGTCTTCGACAATGCGCTCGCCCCGGGCCGGCCTCACCAGCGTCAGATCAACTCCCAGTTCGCGGGCCAACCGGCGGGCGCGTGGGCTGACGGCAAAATCACCGGTCGAGGATTGTTCCGAAGAAGCCGGCGGGTGCGCAAAAACGGCTGGTTCTTGACCGATCGATTCGGCGGATGGTGCTTGCGCGGTTTCTGCGACACTACCGGCGGTGGCAGCGATAGTACCCACATCCGTCGGCGCCGGAGCGGATGCGACTTCGCCTTCCTGATCGCCCAGTACAGCGATGACTGTGCCCACGGGGACCTTCCGCTTAACTTCGACCCGCACTGCATTCAAATATCCGGCGCTGGACGATTCGACTTCCATCTCCGTCTTGTCGGTCTCGACGACAAAGAGAACCTCACCTTTATTTACCCATTCGCCGACTTGCTTTTGCCAGCAAACCACCGCACCCTCTTCCATGGTGAGGCCGAGCTGGGGCATTACGATTTCGTAGGTCATAGCTTTACTTTCGCCCTTCAGGAGTTGAGCTGCTTCTGCACTTCGCGCGCGATCCGCTCGGCGGAGGGGATCATCTCGTCCTCCAGCACCGGGCTGAAGGGATTGGGCACGGGCAGCGAGCAGATCCTGACCGGCGGGCCGTCGAGCGCATCGAAGCACTCTTCGCACGCCAGCGCGATCACCTCGCCGGAGAAGCCGCACATGGCCGGCGCTTCGTCAATGACGGCCAGCCGTCCGGTCTTGCGCACCGAGTCCGCCAGGGTTTTGCGGTCGAGCGGAACAATGGTGCGCGGGTCGATGACTTCGGCGGAAATGCCCTCCTGCTCGAGCAGCGACGCGGCCTTCAGCGTGACTTCCACCATCTTGGAAACCGCCACCAGCGTCACGTCCTTTCCCGGACCGGCACACTTTCGCTTCGCCCAGGGGCACGAGATACTCCTCGGAAGGCACGCGCCCCTTGGTATTGTAGAGCGCTTTGTGTTCGATGAAGATCACCGGACCGTTCTCGCGCAGCGAACTCTTCAGCAGCCCCTTGACGTCATAGGGAGTGGACGGCGTCACCACCCGCAACCCCGGCGTGCTGGCGAACCACGAGTAAAAGCAGTGCGAGTGGTGAGCCCCCGCGCTCCGCACCGATCCCATGGCCGCCCGCACCAGGACCGGCGCCTTGATCTTGCCATTGGAAGAGTAACTGATGTTGGCCGCCTGCTGCACGATTTGCGTCATGGCTTCGAGGGCGAAGTCCAGAAACACTTCGTCGACAATGGCGCGACTGCCCGCCATGGCCGCGCCGATGGCCACGCCGGTGGCGCCCAGTTCGCTGATGCCTGTGTCGCGCAGGCGCTCGTCGCCAAACTCCTTCCACAAGCGAGCGCGTCTGCCGAAAATTCCCGCCCCGCGGCCCGATGCCCTGACCGATATAGACAATCGAAGCGTCGCGTTGCATCTCTTCGCGCAGCGCTTCCACGCCCGCATCAACGTAACTGATTTCCCTGAGTCCTTCCGCCATCGCAATCTCCTTGTAGCCGGTGAGGCATCAAAGCGCGTGATCGAGGACCGTGGCCGCCGAGGACTGGGGACTTTGCCGCGCGAATTCCACTGCGTCCGCAAGCCAGCGCTCAACCTCGTGCGCGATCTCGTTCAAGCTCGCTTCCGTCGCCAACCCGCTGCCGAGAAGCTTTTCGCGCAGCAACTTGATGGGGCAACGAGCTTTCCAGCTTTCCACTTCTTCGCGGGTTCGATAATCGGTCCCCGGGTCGCCTTCGTGGTGGCCAACGATGCGATAGGTCTTGGCTTCAATCAGCGTCGGCCCTTCGCCCGCGCGCGCCCGCGCAATGGCCGCCTCCGCTGCGGCGTGCACCGCCAACACGTCATTGCCATCCACTTCCACCCCCGGCATCTTGTACGCCGCGGCGCGGCTCTGCACGCTGGTGTTCTTCGTGGCCCGCTGGAAGGCCATCTCCGTGGCGTACCCGTTGTTCTCACAAACGTAGACCACCGGCAGGTTCCACACCGCGCCGAAATTCAGCCCTTCGTGAAACGATCCGCTGTTCACCGCGCCATCGCCAAAAAACGCCACCACCACCTGGCCGGATTTTTTCAGTTTGGCGCTCAAGGCCGAGCCCGTAGCGAGGGGAATCCCCGCCGCCACAATACCATTGGTCCCCATGAAGCCGTACTCGGGCGCGTAGAGGTGCATGCTGCCGCCGCGTCCGCCCGATGAGCCCGTAGTCTTTCCCCAAAGCTCGGCAAACACGTCGCGAGCAGGCACACCCTTCGCCAAGGCGTGGCCGTGGCCGCGATGCGTGCTGTAAATCAAATCCTCCCGCCGCAAGTGCGCGCACACGCCCACCCCCACCGCTTCCTCACCCACATAAAGGTGCACGAATCCCGGCAATACGCCGCGTCGATAAAGGTCCTGCACCTTCAACTCGAACTCACGCAATCGCAGCATCTGCTGGTAAAGATCAAGTAGCAATTTCACGTCGGTGCCCGCAACAGCAAGGTCTTCCATGGACCCTCCAAATGCGTGCATCGTATCCGCAGAGATCGATTAAGTCAACGCCTTCGTTGAACTTTCAGTCAACAATAGTGTTGAAGACAGTGTTTGATATTGTAGTCAGGGTGTAAAACGGTATGCTGACTGCTCTTCGTTTAGACTTCAGTTAGGGGACACACCGACGATGCGCGTGATCGTATCAAACAGCGCATAGACCTTCTGGCTTCTGGCGCCTTTGTCATCGCGTAAGCACAGCCGAAAATGGGGAACGCTCCCGGTGCGGGTAACCAGGATGGGGAACTCGCCTTTTAGCCCTCCCTCCTTGTAGGCGATCGCATATGCTTGTTTTCGTTTCCACCACGTTAGTACGCGAATGTCGGTGAAGTCACACGAATCCGTCCCGGCGCGATCGGCCACCAGGTATTGAGGTATCAGGCGACCGTTGTCCCTGACTCGATCGAGAATGAGCCATGCGACCACGTTGTTGGATTGTGCATAGGCTGAAAGGCCCTTCGGGATGGTCAGTTGCACATGACGGCCGAGGATCCATCCGGTGTGAGAGCCCTGCTCGACAAGATACCAAACTTCCCCACGTTCGGAAGAATCCAGCAGGAATTCCCGCGAACCGCTGTCATGCGCCCTCCGCACGAGTCTGCGGGCGAAGATTTCCAAGGTTTGCTCGGAACCGACCTGTGCCACGACGGCTGCCGCTCGGGAGGGCTCGACATGAAGATTATCGATATCCGCGGCATGGCCCGTCGCTTGCACGGGTACGCCGGCGATGGCCTCGCGCAGACGCTCCTCCTCTTCATGCGTTTCGGCGCTCATCAGTGCGTCGTTATCTACCCATCCGTCCTGTCCATTCAGCAGCCGCACATGAGTCCAATCGCGAAATTTTCCCAGCGCATGTACCGGGTCCGCCGATTGTAATGCCGCGACCTGCGCGCGAATCTCGGCAGGCGTATCCCAAACCGGGACCGAGTCGGGAATCACGTACGCGGTTGCGTGCAATTCCTCGATGGGAACATAGGTCAAGAAATAGTGGGAGAGTGCCAACACCGGTTGCCCGGCCTTGAGATGCTTCGGAACGTAGACGTAAAGGTAGTAAGCTCCCGTCACGAGCGCCAGCGCCAACAGCGACTCGGAAAGGGTTCGGGCGCTTACCGTTCCCAAGGTTGCTGAAAGGTTATGGCGGGACACGAAACTCCTCGTTGCGAACCCCGCGCTCTCAGTAGCTCTGCGGGATTCTCGTCACGGGCGATAAAGCCGGCCTCCGTCCGAGGGTAAGGCGAAGGGCGGCACCGCAGATGCCGCCCTCGCGAATAGGTTCAACGATCTGTCACCCTGTCAATTGCCGCTTTGACTCGCGCTCGCCTGTTCGGTGCCGGACAGCGCCGCCGAAACATTCATAACCGCTTTGAGGTTGGGGCGACGCATTTCCCACAGGATTCGAGCGTCCGCGACGTCGTTCGGATAAGCCACTGCTGACGACTCGCCTTCCGGCTCAAGGATGACGTCAGCACGACGGTTGTACGCAAGCCAGGTGGCACGCATTTGCCGTGTTTCCCACTTCTCAGGCGTTTCGGGATCTTGGGATTGCAAGGCTTCAACTTTCTTCATATCAAGTTGTTGATCCTTTCCCACGGCGCGCGTCCGAATCTTGTCGGCGGGCACGCCCATCGAGACCAGGTAGTTTTGGATAAGTTCAGCCCGCCGCTCGCTGAGCGCCTGGTTATAGGCCCGTGAAGCTCTCACATCCGCGTGCGCGACGACGAGCAGCCGGGCCTGGTGGTCGTATTGCTGGTAGTTATCAAATCGCTTGGCCAGCTTGCTCAGCGCTTCCTTTTCACTGTCCACCAAACCCAGCTTGGGGTGTCTGTTCGTAGGGAAATCAGTCGGGTAGAAAAGGCTTGCCAGCGTAATAGCGGGAGGCGGATCGATGGAGCCGGTCACGTGCAAGGTGGCGGTCTTGGTGATGCTTCCGCCACAGGCATTCGAGGCGGTTAGCGTATAGGTTACGTCCTCGTCCACAGGTCCGCGGCGGGTTTGTTGGATGTCCGGGGTGATCGTCCGGGTTCCGCTGGTCGCGTCAGTCCCCAATGGATTCAGCGTCGCCGAACTGGCATTGGAAGCCGACCACTTCAGAGTCGCCGAATCCTGCTCGACAACCTTGTCACCCACCCGGTGATAGTGCACTTCCGGTTCGCTCAGCGCCAAGGTCGCCGTGGGCTGAGTGTCGTCACGGATCATCACCGTGCGGCTGACTTTTCCTCCCGGGCCCATGGCGGTCAGCACATAGCTGGTATTCTGCCGCGGCGTTACGCTGCGCGTACCCTTCGACCCAACTTCACCGATGCCAGAAATTGAATCATCCACGGCGTTTGCCGAATTCCAGTCGAGCGCAGTCGGCTGCCCGCAGGTAAGATTGGTATTCTGCGCCGACAATTGTGCCGTGACCGGCGCGACCGGGATCGTCGCGCTGGCGATGCCCACTTTGAAGCGCGGCTGCGCTGACATGTTCAGGCCGGCCTTCCATGCCTGCGTTTTGGTCCGGCCGTTGTCATTAAGATACACCGTTAAATGCTTGCCCGCCTTAGCGTCAACTGGGCCCGACCAAATCGTGTTCCCTTCCCGCGTTACCGTAACTTGATAGGTGCCGGGCTTGACGAGTAGTCGCTGATGCCAGATCCAATCCCAATTGAACTCGTTGACATGCCCGACAAAATAGGCGGGCGTCTTGCCCGTGAGAAGCACCGCGGCGCGCGGATCGCCTTTGAACTCGATCTCCGCAAATGGGCCGGCCACCCTGCCACCGGCCGATTGAAGAGAAATACCGATGTCCGCCGTCTTGTGGGCATCGATGTGGACGTTCTGGGTTTTGGGCTGGTAGCCGTAGTTGTAAACACTTACCGTATGGTTGCCGGCAGCCAGCTTGATGGTTTGACTCCCGTCGCGGATGGCCTTGCCATCCACGAAAACGTAAGCTTGCTTGGGCTCAACATGAACCTTAAGCTTTCCCGAGTCTTGCGTCGATTTTGCCAAGGCCGGGCTGGCACACAACCAGCACCCGGCCGATAAACACAGGACCATTGATACCAGAAACCTGGCTCGCATCTCGAAAACACTCCTTCTCAGGGGATAGCTCACACTCGTGCATTGAAGCCTTGACCGAAGCTGCGCTGGCATTCAGAACTGCGCTCGTGGAGTCGCACTTCCGCGCCTTCCTGCGCCTCACCGCGCTGTGAAGGTCGCAGGTTGATTGAGCAGCCTCAATGTATCGTGATGCGATATTATTTGGGGCGGTTGCTTTGCCGTATATATCGCGCTGTGATATGTATTTGGGGACGGGTCAGGCCGCGGACCGGGCCGCACGTTGGGATCGTTCCGCGCGTTTCAGGGCGGAATGAATCATCATGAATTCGCCCACGTTTTCGAGGGTGAGCATCCCCACCAATTCGCCGTCATGTTCCACGGGCAACGACCGGCACCCGCACCGCTGTAATACCTGCACGGCCTGCTCGAGCATGTCGTGGGAATCAAGCGTCTGGAAATCACGGCGCATGGCGTCGCGCACCCGCTTGTCGGTACCGCCCTCGGCGATGGTCCGGAGCAGATCCTCACGCGTGAGCACGCCCAGAACATGATTTCCAAACACCACCGGAAAATCCTGCTGCCAGCCCGCGAGAATATGGTTGACCGCCGTCGCCAGGGTGTCATCAGGCAGGAGGGTGCGAATATCCCGGTACATCACGGTTTCGACCGGTATGCCGCCGAGTGAACTGCGCATCTGCACCATGCCCGCCTCCCCGCTGGCGCCCATCCAAACAAACAGGGCGATGAAGATCAGGAAGGGGTCCAGAAACAGGCCCAGAAAACCGAAGACAAACGCGATGGCCTGTCCCACGTGTGCGGCGGACTGCGTGGCCTCCGTATAACCCATGCGCCTGGCCAGCAGCGCCCGCAGCACGCGTCCGCCGTCCATCGGAAATGCCGGAATCAGGTTGAACAGCACCAGCCACACGTTGACCGCCATGAGGCCGGTAAGAAAATCGCGGCCGGTCCAATCGATGGTCGCGGCCTGCCTCCAGGTGGGAATGCGGCCAAGCATCACCAGCAGCGCCAGAAGTGCGCTGGCAATGACCAGGTTGACGGCCGGCCCTGCCAGAGCCACCAGCAGTTCCTGATTGGGTTCCTCCGGCATGCTCTCCAGGCGGGCCACGCCGCCAATGGGCAGCAGAACGATGTCGCGCGTGCGGATGCCGAAACGGCGCGCCGTGAGCGCGTGCCCCAACTCATGCAAGACGATGCAGGCAAATATCACCAGTACGAAAAAAACGGCGTACAGGGTCCGCATGGCGTCATGGCTCTGCACCCATGTGGCGACCACGATGAATCCCACGAGCAGCAGAAAGGTGGCGTGGACGAAGACGTCAATCCCGGCCAGTCTGCCGATCTTCCATGACCAGTGCATGACGGTGTCCCCCCTTTTTCCAATGATACCTTTGTTTGCGGCCCACGTGCATCAGACTTGGCTTGGGGGAGGGATATTGCAGGCAGAGGGCCTGGCGTTTGTTCTCACCCGCATAACCCTTGGTGCGTTAATCCTGGTAACGTCGCAAGGCTGTATCGCCGAGCAGTTTGACGCCGGTAAGACTTTGAATGCTGTTGAAGTTTAAATGGGACACGAGTTCTCGAAGAACCAGGCCTTGCGGTGTAACGTCGATGACGGCCAGATCCGTGATAATGCGGTGGACCACGCACTCACCGGTGAGGGGCAGCGTGCACTTTTCTATGATTTTGGGCTTGTCGTCCCTGGTGACGTGCTCCATCGCGATCACGACGCGCTTGGCGCTCGCCACCAGATCCATGCCGCCGCCCATGCCCTTCACCATCTTGCCGGGGATGGTCCAATTGGCCAGGCTTCCCTGTCCATCCACCTCCATCGCGCCCAGGATGGTCAAGTCGATGTGGCCGCCGCGAATCATGGCGAACGAATCGGAGCTGGAAAAGTACGCCGATCCCGGCAGTTCGCTAATGGTCTCCTTGCCGGCGTTGATCAGGTCAGGATCGACCTCCTCCGCCAGCGGATACGGACCCACGCCCAACATGCCGTTTTCGGATTGCAGCACGACTTCGATGCCGTCAGGAATGTAGTTCGCCACCAGCGTGGGAATGCCGATGCCCAAGTTCACATAAAAACCGTCCCGGATCTCCCGGGCCGCGCGACGTGCAATCTGCTCGCGTTTATCCATTTTGCGGCCCTCGCAGGGTACGGCGCTCAATGCGCTTGGCATATGACCCGCCTACCAGCAGGCGGTGCACATAGATTCCCGGCGTCACGATGGCGTCCGGGTCAAGCGCGCCTGGCTCCACCAGTTCTTCCACTTCCGCAATCGTGACCTTCGCTGCCGTCGCCATCATGGGATTGAAGTTGCGTGCGGTCTTGCGATACATCGAGGTTGCCCAGACGGTCGCCTTTCCAGGCCTTTACCAGGGCAAAATCCGCCACGAGACCGCGCTCTAACAGGTAGCGGCGGCCATTAAACTCGCGCACTTCTTTGCCTTCCGCCACCATCGTACCCACTCCGGCAGGCGTGTAGAACGCCGGAATCCCCGCCCCACCGGCGCGAATTCGCTCTGCCAGCGTGCCCTGTGGATTTAACTCCAGTTTGATTTCGCCCTTGAGAACCTGGTCCTCCAGCACCTTGTTCTCGCCCACGTAACTGCCGACGAGACATTCCACCTGCCGAGAGATCAAGAGCTTCACCAAGCCGTAATCGGTGGTGCCGGCATTGTTGCTGATAATCGTCAATCGCGTGGAGCCCTTACGATGCAGCGCATCAATCAAATTCTCAGGAATCCCGCACAAGCCGAAACCGCCCACCATCACGGTGGCGCCGTCGCCAATGTCGGCCACAGCCTCGTCCGCGGAAAGATACGTCTTGTTCATAGTCGGCTCGTCCTTGGCCCGCACAAGGGCCATCCTGCGTCTTCTCTGAACAGCGAAACCCGCCGCCGGCTAATCCGTTGGGAGATCCCCCGGCTTTGCCGGGCTGGCAGCAAGAGTACGCCAGTTCCGGGATTCGAGGCCGGGGACGTGACCCCTCACCCTCCCGTCAGCAGACGGTTCGACCTCTCCCCTCGGAGAGGTTGTTGACTTTTCCTGGCGCTCTGGCGGAGCGCTCCCAAAATATCCTCAGCCTCTCCCTCGGGGAGAGGCCGTCCCGATCCGTCGGGACGGGTGAGGGGTCTTTTGCCGGCTGCGGCATGGCCCCTTTTAGGGGCCAGAAGCCGTAAAGCTCCCGGCTTTGCCTGAGGATACTTACTCTCTTGCTGCTTTGATCGTCGCCCTATACTCTGGCATTCCGTGCATATCGCGTCGTCTCGCACTAAGGCAATGCCGCAGAAATACGCTGTCTATCTTATCAAACAATAGCATCATCGGGCACGGCGCAAGGGCGCTGACGGCCACAACCTTCTGCGGCCTTTGGTGCTTCCCCAGGACACGCGCATGCCCCCTGCCGCACAATCAATCCAATAATCCTTGGCTCCACGATTCCCACACTGGCATCAGCGTAGCGGAATGTGATATTGTGCCGCGAATTTCTCTTAGGGGCCTGCTGGGGGAATGACGACGGTTCCAAACTATGGCATCCAAACGCATTCGTTGGTGGATTGTGTGGACACTGTTCGGTTCGACGGTCGTGAATTACATCGACCGGCAGACGTTCTCCGTTCTGGCCCCCGTCATCACGCGCGAATTGCATTTCAGCCACGTTGATCTTTCCCGCATCATCGCGGCGTTCCAGCTTTCATACGCAGGCATGTGGCTGATCGGTGGAGTTCTGCTCGATGTGATCGGCACCCGCCTGGGGCTGACTCTGGCCGTGGTCTGGTGGTCCTTGATCAGCATGCTGACAGGACTGGCGAATTCGGTCGCCACCTTCGGGGCCTTCCGATTTCTGCTGGGCATCGGCGAAGGCTGCAACTGGCCCGGCGCCAGCAAAACCGTGGCGGAGTGGTTTCCGGCGAAAGAGCGGGGCGTGGGCGTTGCCATCTTTGACAGCGGATCAAGCGTCGGCGGAGCGGTGGCAGTACTCCTGGTCCCGTGGGTGGCCATTCACTTTGGCTGGCGATTTGCCTTTTTCCAGTCCGGAGTATTGGGGTTGCTGTGGCTGATGGTCTGGCTTGCGGTTTACAAACCGCTTGACCGCCATCCGCGGGTCACGCCGGAAGAACGCGCCCTGATTCTGGCCGGGCGCGACACCGCCGCAACTTCCACGAGTAAGGGCGTGGCCCGGTGGCTGAACCTTTTGAAAGAGCCGAATATGTGGGGCATCGTTCTCGGCCGATCACTGACCGATCCCATCTGGTGGTTCTACATTTTCTGGCTGCCGCAGTATCTCAGCGATGCGCGCGGTTTCAGTCTCAAGCAGATTGCGGCGTTTGCGTGGCTGCCCTTTGTGGCTGCCGATGTCGGAAACTTTACCGGCGGTTTCGCGTCGGGCTTCCTGATCAAGCGCGGCATGGCGGTGGTGCGCGCCCGCAAATGGGTCTGTGTGGTCAGTTCCCTTCCCATTCTCGTTGGCATCCCCGCCGCGAGGACTCACAATCCATACTGGGCGCTCTTCCTGATCAGCTTCGCCGTTTGGGGGTATGCAAGTTGGTCGACGATGGGGTTGACATTCCCGTCTGACCTTTTTCCCCAGGACGTAGTCGCCACCGTCACCGGCGTCAGCGGACTGGGGGCCGGTCTGGTCGGGGTCGGTTTCACCCTTCTGGTGGGATGGCTGGTGGATAAGTTCTCCTACTACCCCGCTTTCTTTCTGGCGGGAACTGTGCCCCTGCTGGCCACGGTCGTTGTGCTGGTGTTGATCCGCGCGCCTCTAGCACGAGATTAGGGAGTCGGGAATCGGGAGGAATAAAATCCAAAATTGAACGGCGGGAACGGTGCGCGACGTACGCGTTGACCGCGTCAAGATGAATATCCTGAGGGTGATTTCCGGGCACCCGGACTCCCTAATCCCTATTCCCCATTCCCCACTCCCTACTCCCCACATTGACGGATTCTCGCTTCCGCATATAATTCCAGTGCATGGATCAAACCATTCAGCCAAGCCCTGTTCAGCCTTCGGCGCACCGCTTTCTCGTTACCGGCGCCAAGGGATTCATCGGGGCATGGATCGTCAGGGAACTGATCGATCGCGGGCACCAGCCGTTCGTGTTCGACATCGACACGGAGACGGGACGGCTGGCGGCGCTGCTGAACACCGATCAGGTGGCCGCCGTGCACTTCGTCCGTGGCGACATCACGCAATTCAACGATGTCGAGGCGGCCATTGTTGACAACGGTGTGACGCACGTTATTCATTTGGCGGGGCTCCAGGTGCCTTTTTGCGCCGCCGACCCGATTCGTGGCGCGATGGTGAACGTGATGGGAACCCTCAACGTCTTTGAAACAGCGCGGCGCCGCCGTGATCTGGTGAAGAGCATTGTCTACGCCAGTTCCGCCGCCGTGTTCGGACCCGAGGAGGCCTACGGCGCCGGTACGGTTCCCGAAGGCGCTCCCTTGCTTCCCGGCACCCATTACGGAGTTTATAAACAGTGCAACGAAGGCAACGCGCGTGTTTACCATCAGAATGATGGCCTCTCCAGTGTGGGGCTGCGGCCGGGCACCGTTTACGGCGTGGGCCGCGACCGCGGAATGACCTCCGGCCCCACCAAGGCGATCAAGGCCACCATTGCCGGGCGTCCCTATATCATTCGCTTCACCGGCGGGATGGACATGCAGTACGTGCGCGACACGGCGCGCATTTTCATTCGCTGCGCGGAAGCACGCCTGACCGGAGCCAAGGTCTATACGTTGCGCGGCGACGTCATCCAGATGAACGATTTCCTGAGCGTACTGGCGGGAATCCTTCCACGCTCACAGGAGTTGATAAAAGCCGAAGGCACCTCACTGCCGGTTTCCTACGACTTTGACGACAGCATTTTGCAGCATGACCTGGCGGGCGTTCAACGCACACCGTTGGCAGAAGGCATTCACGAGACGGCCGCAATTTTCGAGCGGCTTAAGCGCGCCGGAACACTCGACACGCAGGATCTTGAAACGTAACTGTGCGCAGCACCTTGGAGCGCTGCGCACGAAACTTCAAGCGGTACGTCGAAATTGGAGCTCGACCTATGCTCACTCGGAGTGACAACGGCAACACCGATCAGCCACCCGCCCTTTTTTCAGCGGGGAACATGTTGCCTTTTTTTCTGGTAACAGCACTGTTCCTGTTCTGGGGCATTCCCAGCAACATGAACGACATCCTGATCAAGCAGTTCATGAAGTCGTTTGAAATTGCCCGTTTCAAGGCGGGCCTGATCCAGTCGGCCTTTTATATGGGTTATTTTGTGTTGGCCATTCCCGCCGCCCTGATCATGAAGAGATTTGGGTATAAAACCGGTCTGGTGATTGGGCTGTTCTTGTACAGCGCGGGCACTTTCTTGTTCTGGCCGGCCGCACTGACGCGCCAATACGGGTTTTTCCTTTTCGCTCTGTTCGTCATCGCCAGTGGGGCGTCATTCCTTGAAACCGGCGCCAACTCGTTTATTGCGCTGCTGGGTGACCCCCGGACGTCGGAGCGTCGTCTCAATTTTTCCCAGGCTTTCAATCCGGTAGGAGCGGTGACCGGTGTGCTGGTGGGAACTATCTTTATCCTTTCCGGAGTGGAGCTGAAGCCCGAGCAAGTCGCCGCTTTCAAGGTGGCTGGAACATACGATGCCTATCTGCGAAGCGAGACGCTGCGCGTCGTCACTCCGTACCTGGTGTTGGGTACGGTGATCTTTTGTTGGGCGCTGCTGATTCTGAGAACCAAATTCCCCAAAGTCGCCGAAGAAGCTGAACCGGACCACGGTGCATCACATAGCAAGACCAGTGACCTGCTCCATTATCCACACTTCGTCCAAGGCGTCGTGGCGCAGTTCCTGTATGTGGGCGCGCAGGTGGGCACCTGGAGCTACTACATCCAATATATTCAGGACTACACGCACCGCCCGGAAAAAGTGGCCGGATATTTTCTTACGGGAACGCTGGTAGCGTTTGGCGTGGGCCGCTTCACCGCCACTTACCTGATGAAGTACTTCCCCCCCGCCCGACTGATGGGAATCTATTCGATCGTGAATACCCTGCTGGTGGCGATGGCCGTGTTGTATCCGGGATGGATGGGAGTGGGCGCGGTTTTCCTCACCAGCTTTTTCATGTCTTGCATGTTCCCGACGATCTTTGCCCTCGGCATCAAAGAACTGGGGCCCAACACCAAGCTGGGCGGATCCATCATCATTATGTCGATCATCGGCGGTGCCAGCGCTCCGCCCGCTATGGGCCTGATTTTCCAAGCCACGCACAGCATGGCGATCGCCATGATCGTGCCGATGCTTTGCTACACGTTTATCGCCTACTATGCGTTCTACGGATCGCGCGTGCGTGTACCGCGATTGGCGGAGGTGGAAGCTTAATATGTCTGAACCTCGTGACCTTCAGGAAGTAGCCATCGTTATTCAGCCGGAGAAAGACAACGTGGCCGTGGTGACGGCGGACCTTGTCGAGAAGGACACGCCGCTGAAACATGATGGCGGAGTGTTGACCGTATCAGGCCGTACACTGCGCGGGCAGAGCTTTGCCATCAAACCCATTCGCCGCGGTCAACCTTACATCACGCTCGGCGATCCGATTGGACTGGCGTCACGCGCGGTCAAGGCCGGTGATCCGATTGACAGCACCAACCTCCAGTCCCGCTTGCCGCGCTTGATTCCCCAGTACCGCGACAACCCCAAGCGCGCGCGGCTGGATGAGAAACTCTCTTCCCTCACGTTTGACGGCTTCGTGCGCTCGGACGGCGAGGTGGGGGTGCGCAACCTGGTGGGCATTGTCACCGGCGGAATGTGCTCGTCCACGGAAGTGCGGGAGATTGCCGAGCGCGCCAACCGCGAAATCTATTCGCGCGCCAAATTTCCCAATGTGGATGGCGTGGTTCCCATCATCCATGAATCGGGATGCGGCATGCCCGACGGCGAAGCGGTGAACATCCTCAACAATCTGCTCACCAACACACTGCGCCACCCCAACCTCGGAGCGGCGGCTTACGTCGATCTGGGATGCGGGAAAACGTGCGTCGAGTGCTCCGCGCCGATCTTCCAGAAGACGGTAGACGATTACAACCGCCGCGTGGTGAACCTCACGGTGCAGCAATTGGGAGGCAGCGAAAAGACGGTCGAGCGTGGGCTGGAGGTGACGGAGAAGCTGCTCCATTATGCGAATCAGTTTAAGCGCCAGCCAGTGTCCATCTCGAAGCTCATTGTTGGCACCGAGTGCGGCGGTTCGGACCGCTGGTCAGGCGTGACTGCCAATCCGGCCGTGGGCGTGGCCGCGGATATGTTCGTGAAGGCGGGGGCTGCCGTTTTTCTTCCCGAGATCCCCGAACTGCAGGGCGCCGCCATGCTCGATCTTGTCCGGCGCGCACGCAGCAAGCACGTGGGCCACAAGCTGATGAACGCGCTGAAACGCTACGAGGCGTATGTGCGGAAGTTTGGCGATTATTTTTCCGACAATCCTTCACCGGGCAATATCAAAGGCGGGCTTTACAACATTTATCTAAAGTCATCCGGGGTCAAGGCCAAGGGTGGAACTTCCATCGTGGAAGACCTGATCGATTACGGCGAATGGCTGGGCGATCGCAAGGGCCTGTATGTGCTCTACACTCCCGGTTACGACCACATCTGCACGCCGGCCCTTTTTCTCAGCGGCGCGCAGGTGGCCCTGTTTACCACCGGGCGCGGAACCAGCATCGGCTGCGCTCTGGGCCCAGTGATGAAGGTGGGCAGCAATCCGCAGCTTGGCCGCACCTACGCCGACCTGGATGTCAACGCTGGAACAGTCCTGGAACGCACGGAAACCATCGAGGACGTTGGCCGCCGGATTTTTCAGGACACGCTGGACGTCGCCTCCGGCCGCAAGCTGACTCGCACGGAGCAGATCGGCTATCACCACGAGTTCAAGATTTGGGAATCGCTGTGGCCCTCGCTGTAAGAAAGGTAGACAGTAGGGGGTAGGCGGTAGACGGGCAACAGCACACGACATTCGCTTCCGCTTCTCTGCAAGGAAAGCCTGCCATGACCCACCGCGAACGCATTTTGGCCGCTATACGAGGTGAAATTCCCGATCGATTGCCGTGGGTTCCGCGATTGGAATTCTGGCACCGCGCTCGACTGCGCCAGGGTACGCTGCCTCCTGAATTACAATCCCTCACGCTGACCCAGATCGCCGAACGCCTGGGAGTGGGCTGCTACGCGTCCATTCCCGACTTCACCGACGCCACCGACCCCGACGCCATGATTGACCGCGCGCTCGGCATTATCCACCATCCCGTACTTCCCTACCGCGTAACCTTGGAGAACGTGGACCGCCGCGTCATCGCGCGAGGTGAGGAAATAGTGGTGGAGTATCACACGCCGGCCGGCTCCATCCGCACCCGCATGATTTTTACGCAGGAGATGCTGAGTTCGGGCGTTTCCGTGCCGTGGACTATTGACCACGCCATTCGCGAGCCGCAGGATTTCGAGGTCGTCGGCCACATCATGTCGAACCTCCGAATCGAGCCGCGGTTTGACGGTTACCTCGCGCGCTGCCAGGAGGTGGGAGAGCGCGGCCTGGTGGTGGCCTTGATTCAAGGAACGGCCTGCCCCATTCATTACATCATGCGGGAACTCATGCCGCTGGAGCAGTTCTTCTACGCCCTGCATGACTATCCGGAAAAGGTGCTTGGGCTGGCGGAGCAAATTGCGCCATTCTTCTTGCAAAGTCAGGCCATCGGCGCCGACTCACCGGCTGAGGTTTTGATGCTGGGCGGTAACTACGACGATTCCATTACGTATCCAGGGTTCTTCGAAAAGTACTTCCTGCCGGCCCTGTACGATTACGCCGAAGTGTTGCACCGGTGGGGAAAATTCCTGATGACGCACACGGACGGCGAGAACCAGCGGCTTTTCCCCCTTTATCGGCGCGCGGGATTCGACGTCGCCGACTCCGTATGCCCCTATCCGATGACGCGATGCACATTGGAGGAGATTCGCGCCAACTTCGGCGAACACGTCACCGTTTGGGGCGGAATTCCCTCCACCCTGCTCTGCGCCAGCAGCACGCCGGAGGATGAGTTTCGGCGTTCCATCAATGCGACGGTGGAACGCTACACACATCAAAGCCATTTCATCCTGGGCGTCAGCGACATGGTGACGGCTGATTGTGCGTGGGACCGGTTGCAGTACATTACCGAGAAGGTGGCGGCAGCCTAACAGAATCTTCCAGACAAGCCCGTGGACCTGAAGTTCGCAATAATGCCCGAGGGCGGATGCGGGAATTCTCGTGGCGCAGAGAGCACCCATCAAGATATACTCGGCCCATGGATATTGAACGTACGATGCAATTCATCGTCGAGCAGCAGGCGCAGTTCTGGACGTCGGTGCAGAAGCATGACGAACAGGTCGCCAAGAACGACCAACAAATTGCCGTCCTGACAGCATCTGTGCAGAAACACGATGAGCAGATTGCCAAGAACAACGAGCGATCGCGACCCTCACCGACCTTGTTGGCCGCTTGGCCCAGGCGGAAATCGCATTTGGCCGAGCAGAGGGGCACGGCCCGCTTCGCGTCCCTTGGAAACCAAGGCGACACAACTCTTCGAGCGCATGGACCGCTTCATTCAAGGGCTCGAAGGCAATGGACATGAATCCCGATAGTCTCCGCATCGCCCTAAAGCGTCGAATTGTTTCCGCTCTATATCAGGTTCGAATCCAAAATCGCAAATCCAAGTACCAACCAAATCGAGAGGGCGTAGCGTGACGAAGAGCGCAGCGCGCCAGTTGCGTCCGGACTTGAAACTCAACCGCGCTCCCCTCGGGAAGAATCGCGAACCCCAACTCGCGGGGGGACTCCGCTCACCCGCTCAACGGTTCTTCAAAAGCAAAAAATGACTCCTAAACTCCCCTGTCGCCAGTTCCTTCACTCCCCTGTCAAAGGTAACGAGAACACCGCCCTTTTCCTTCGCCTGCCAGAGCAGCAGAGCATCTGTCCATTGTTGGTGTCCCCGGACTCGCGAAGCCATGACTTCGAGGCCTGCTGTCATTTGTCGGTCCAAGGGCCAGAATTCGTGTCCCGAGTGGGTGGTGTTTTCGCGTAAGAGGCTCCATGCTGCGAACGCGGTTACCGCCGACTGGGTCACCGAGGGGTTGGTGAGCAGGCGCAGCACGCCGAGTTGCGTCAACACATTGGTGGCCCATGCCTGCTGCCCAGACTTGTCAAACCAAGCGTGAGCAGCGGCATAGCTTTCGTGACGCGGCCAGACTAACGCCAACAGAACATTGACATCAAGCAGGTGCCGATTCATTCTTCTTCCAAAAGTTCCCGCACGCGCTCGCTCGTGATGACCGGAAAGTCGTCGGGCACATCAAAGACCAGCAACCCGTTCACTTTCCGAGTCCCCAATTGATAACGCGCACCGCGGCGGACAAGCTCGGACGCCGCTTTCCCCATGGAAAGTTTGCGCCTCTTCGCGTAGGTACGAATTATGTTGGCTGCATCGTCCTGTAAGGAGAGTGTGGTCCTCATACGAAAATGATGACATTGAAGGCAAACCGATGTCAATCACGAGTAATGATGCCATCCGCTGCCGTCCATATGCTAATGGAAATTCGCCGTGCCAAAGGTCTGCGCTACCCCGCTCTGCTCGAACCCAAAATCGCAAATCCAAAAGCTAAAATTTCCCAAGTCGCAGGCTTGCCCACAGGGCGTCCACCTTCTTCTTCACTTCCGGATCCATCACGATCTCGTCCGGCCAGGGGCGGGTAAAGCCTTCGGTGGACCATTTGCGCGTGGCGTCGATTCCCATCTTGGACCCGAAGTTGGGCAGGCGGGACGCGTGTTCAAGTTGGTGAACGGGGCCGAGCGTGAATTGAATATCGCGCTCGGGATCGATGTGGTTCAGCGCTTTCCAAATCACTTCGCCAGAGTCGTGCACGTTCACGTCATGATCCACCACCACGATGCACTTGGTAAACATCGCCCCGGGCAGTCCCCAGATGGCGTTCATCACCTTCCGCGCGTGGCCGGGATAGCTTTTGCGAATGGCCACGATCAGCAGATTGTGGAACACGCCTTCGGCGGGCATGTGCATATCCACGACTTCCGGAATCTGCTTGCGCATCAGGGGCAGGAAAAGGCGCTCGACGGCGTAGCCCATCCAGTAATCCTCCATGGGCGGCCTACCGACGATGGTGGACACGTAAATGGGGTCGCGGCGATGGGTGATGCAGGTGATGTGAAACGCCGGGAACTTATCTTGCAGAGAGTAGTACCCGGTATGGTCGCCGAACGGCCCTTCGGTTCGAATATCGTCAAGGTCCACATAGCCTTCCAGCACAATCTCAGCCTGCGCGGGCACCTCCAAGTCCACGGTTTCGCACTTCACCAACTCCACCGACTGCTGGCGAAGGAAGCCGGCGAACAGAAACTCGTCCAGGTCCTCCGGCAACGGCAGCACTCCGGAGAGCATGGTTACGGGGTCCGCCCCGATGGCCACGGCCACATCCATGCGGCGGCCTTTGCCCTGGCGCTCCAGCCAGCGGAAATGCTCGGCGCCGCCCTTGTGAACCTGCCAGTGCATCCCCGTGGTCCGGTCGTCAAAGACCTGCATGCGGTAGCAACCCACGTTGCGGCGGCCAGTCTTGGGGCTGCGCGTCACCACCATGGGGAACGTGATAAATCGGCCGCCGTCCTGCGGCCAGCATTGCATGATGGGCAAGCGCGCGAGCGAAAAGTTATCCTTTTCGATAACTTCCTTCACCGGACCGCTGCGCACATTCTTGGGGAAGAACGACCCGAGTTCGGAGAGCTTGGGGAGCATCTTCACTTTGTCGAAGAAACCCTCGGGAGGCTTCATGTCGAGCAAATCTTCCATGCGGCGGGTTATCTCGTCGAGCGAAGCCACGCCGAGCGCCAGTTCCAGCCGCCGCTTGGTTCCCAGGGCGTTAATCAGCAGCGGCATCTTGTAGCTCACGCCATCGCGGGCGGAGCGCGGCTTTTCAAACAGCAGCGCCGGCCCACCTGCCTTTGAAACCCGGTCGGTGATTTCCGTGATTTCCAGATCGACGTCAACTTCCGCCGTTATTCGCTTCAGTCCGCCTTCGCGCTCCAGGCGGGTAATAAATTCACGCAGGTTATCGTAAGGCACGGGGAATCCTCATGCTTTCAGCCTTCAGGTTTGTGAGGCTAAAGTTTAAAGGATAAAGGGTAAAGGGTAAAGCAGGCGCGCCACGGCGGCGCGCCGGGGGCATAGACTGAGCAACGTTGCTGGAGCCGGGCGCCCCCGAAGCAATGGGCTGACCCCGGAAGTTTCCCAAGCCCCACAAAGTGTACCCCGGCCCACTTTTCGCTTGACAAACGACCTCGTATATGATAGTCTAGGTTTGGTGGCTAATGATGTCGCGAAACAAACTCCGACTCCCTCTCGCAGCCTGCGGACGACTTAAGGGGGGAGTTCAGGTTCCCACAGCGCTAGGCTCGCGGCCGGCAGGCAGGAACGCCAAATTGTCCCGGAATCACCGCCTACCGACCCCAAAAACCGAAATTCAGTGAAAGAACCCGATGAGTTGTAGAAAACAAAGCCACTTAAGAAGCGACAAATCGCCTATCCCGATGAGTACCTGATTCGATGGGACTTAACCGCGAATGACGCGCATTTTGGGGTATTTTTAAGCTAACAGGCTTGATTTCAGATGGTTGGCGGGATTTCCAGCCTTGCTCATCCCATCAAGAGAAGCCGAAATTCCTCTAAAATCCTGCATGAAAAGGCTGTTTTTAGGCGGATCTTTTCGACTCTTCCCTGGGCCCGGTCTAGCCTCCCGGCAGGTACTGCGAAGGATTCCGCTCGGTTGCTCGGTATGGGAGTTGACCGCACATAGCCGCCGCATCCCGGGCGAAACTCGGGCGCGCTTCCTCGGCTCGGCCAATCCACCTCACCTCGCTCGATGTTGGTGGGCCAATTCGATCTAGAGGCGGCTTTACGCCGCCATATGGCGAGGGAAACTCGCCGCTACATCATCAAATTGACCCGCTACCCGATCGACCGTCCGCTTGAACCCGTCCGCGCAAGGATGTATAACAGGGCAGCACCATTCCAGCATCACCCGCGGGAGGTGGTCATGGACATTCGCCGACAGTACGCGCTGGATTATCATCGTCTCGGACGCAAGGGCAAAATCGAAGTCATACCTTCCAAGCCTTGCCGTACTCAATACGACCTCAGCCTGGCCTATACGCCGGGCGTGGCGGAACCCTGCCTGGACATCCACGAAAAACCCGAACTGGCATTTGAATACACCGCCAAGGGAAACCTGGTGGCGGTGATCTCCAACGGCACGGCGGTCCTGGGTCTGGGCAACATCGGAGCCCTGGCCGGCAAGCCGGTGATGGAAGGAAAGGGAGTGCTGTTCAAGCGCTTCGCCGACATTGACGTTTTCGACCTGGAAGTCAATTCCGAAAACCCCGACGAGGTCATCCGTCTCTGCCAGCTTTTGGAGCCGACGTTTGGCGGCATCAATCTGGAAGACATCAAGGCGCCGGAGTGTTTCTACATCGAACAGACGCTGCGCAAAACGATGTCGATTCCGGTCTTCCACGACGACCAGCACGGCACCGCCATCATTTCCGGCGCGGCATTGCTCAACGCGCTGGAGGTGGTGGGCAAGGACATCGGCAAAGTCCGCGTGGTCTTCAACGGCGCCGGGGCTTCCGGAATCGCCTGCGCGGAGCACTACGTCCAACTGGGTGTGCGCCACGAAAACATCCTGCTCTGCGACACCAAAGGCGTGGTCTACGAGGGCCGCACTGAGAACATGAACCCTTACAAGGCCCGGTTCGCCGCTAAGACCGACCGGCGCACGCTGGCGGAGGCGTTGAAGGATGCCGACGTTTTCGCCGGCCTGTCGAGTGCCAAATGCGTGACGGGAGAAATGCTGCAGGTCATGGCCGACCGTCCCATCGTCTTCGCGCTGGCCAATCCCGTGCCCGAGATCAGTTACGACGAGGCCAAGGCGGCGCGGCCGGATGTGATCATCGCCACGGGGCGCTCCGATTATCCCAACCAGGTCAATAATGTGCTGGGCTTCCCCTTCATCTTCCGCGGCGCTCTGGACGTGCGGGCGCGCGCCATCAACGAAACCATGAAGCTGGCGGCCACGCACGCGCTGGCCGCACTCGCCAAAGAGGACGTGCCCGATTCCGTCTTGCGGGCGTACGGTGTGAGCCGACTGCAATTCGGCCCCGAGTACATCATTCCCAAACCCTTTGACCCGCGCGTGTTGATTTGGGTCTCGTCGGCGGTGGCGGAAGCCGCCATGCAAAGCGGCGTGGCGCAGGTCAATGTCGATATCAACGAATATCGGGAACAACTCCAGCAGCGTCTGGGTCGCACCTACGCTGTCATGCAGAACATTCGTGTGCGCGCCAAGGCAGCTCCCAGGCGCATCGTCTTTTCCGAAGGCGAACATGAAAAGATCATCCGCGCCAGCGTGCAACTGGTGGAGGAAAACATTGCCCACCCCATTCTGCTGGGTCGGCCGGCGGTGATTGAGAGCAAGTTCCAGGAATTGGGCCTGGGCAAGATGAAAGGCGAAATTATTGATCCCACCAAGTCCACCCGCCTGGCGCCTTACGTGGATGAATTCTTCCGGCTCCGCCATCGCCTGGGCATCACCCGCACCGAAGCTCATGAATGGATGCTCAACAACAATTATTTCGGCGCCATGATGGTCCACATGGGTGATGCCGACGGATTCATTGCCGGCGTCAGCCAGAACTACCCGGAAACCATTCGTCCCGCGCTGCAAATTATTCGCACCCGCCCGGACGTTGCCCGCGTCTCCGGCCTCTACGTGATCGCGACAAACAAGAACGTCTATTTCTTTGCCGATACCACCGTCAACATCGAGCCCACCGCGGAGCAACTGGCCGAGACGGCAATCCTGTCGGCGGAAGTGGCGCGATGGTTCAACGCCGAGCCGCGCGTGGCCATGATTTCCTTTTCGAACTTCGGCAGCACCCGCCACCCGCTGGCTGACAAAGTTCGCCGCGCCACGGAACTGGTGAAGCTGAAGGCAACAGGTCTGATTGTGGATGGAGAAATGATGGCCGACACCGCGATCGCTCCCGAATTAACGGCCGAGGATTATCCCTTCTCGCGCATCAAAGGCGACGCCAATGTGCTCATCTTCCCCAGTCTGGAAGCGGGCAACGTGGCGTACAAGCTCATGATGCGCATGGGCGGGGCCGAAGCCTTGGGACCGATCCTGATGGGAATGGCGAAACCGGTTCACGTGCTGGCGCGCGGTTGCAGCGTGGAAGAGATCGTCAATATGGCCGCCATCGCCGTCGTGCACGCGCAGGCGGGCGTGCTCGGCATCAAGCAGTCTGCTTCTCGCGTCGCAGCGCCGTGAAGGCTCTCGCCCCGTCCTGGCGCTATTTGTGATCCGGCGAAGCCGTTTGATCCTGTCCAGGGGATGGGGTTGGTTGTGCCTCGCGCAAACGTCGCACCACATCGCCGAGCGGAACCGCACCCGCCGGCGCCCCCGCTCCGTTGGAAAGAACCGGGTGAGTTGCGGCGAGCGACTTCTCAAAGGCGGCCAAGTCAGCCACGCGCTGTGGCGACTCGCCTTCAAGCACCCGTCGGGCCGTTACCTGGTATTGCTTTTCCACCGTAAACAGGTTCCTGGGAATACGGATCGCTTCGTTGCTGTCCGCGCTCTCGACGCTGTAGCCGGTCTCGGTGCGGACCGACTTGCGCAGAAAACTGATTTGATGCGTGCCCAAATCGAGGAGATAAGTCCAATCGCCAAGAGCGTACAGGCGTTCAAAGGTGTTGGAAACGTCCGGTTGGGACGACACCAGGCGTGATTGGTTGGGCACATGCATCGACAACCGAACCTCCGCGCTGGGCTGGCCGGCCACGGGGATGTTGGCGAGGTACTCCGTTCGCACGGTCATGTTGAGTCCGGGTCTTACCAACCCAGGCACGGGGAAATCCGTCGATTCGCGATCCTGGCCGGGTGTGAGGCGATCCGCCGCCATGCGGGAGATCAGCACCGCCTGGGCCAGCGAAGACAGATCTTCCACGTCAAGGGCAAAACGATTTCTGAGCAGTTGAGCGGGCATTTCTCCCAGCCTCAGGTTTCCGTCAGCGGCAGTCGTGACGGTGGCGGTGGTCGATTCGAGTTGCCGCAGGCATGCCTCCAGGTCCGCGACATTCGCTGCGGATGCCCAGTTCTTGACCTTGAGGCCCTGGAATTGGACCGTCCCTCGCAAAGGTTCAGCAGTCGCTGTGGATGCGAACTTCACAAAGATTTCTCCCTCCACCTGGTATTGGCGCGGAGTGAAGTTCGAAACTCTGTCGGCGGGAACGCCGGGATCAACGCGCGTCGCCAGAGTCATTTCCTGCTGGAAGGTGTAGCGCACCGTCTCGCCGGCGTGAAATTCCGCCGTCAGCAACACGGGAGGAGCAAGGGGACCGGTGCTGAGGGTTTGGGCCAGTGAGACTCCAGCCCACATGAAGAGGGTCAAAGCAAAAACCAATAACGCGGTCGCGGCACGATGCATGTTTCCTCCGCACGTCTCTTGGAGATAGCGACCCAGGGTGTCCAACACCGGATTTTCTACGTTGACCGACGGCGACTGCTCTTGCGCTGCCGCGCGCGTCGCTGTACGGCCCCTATTCTACTGAATTCCGGCCCGATTGTCGCGAAGCCCGCAACATATCGTTGCTCCCGTGCGCGATCAGGCGAGTGAACTCGCGCATGCGACCGCCAAGGCGCTCTGGGAAGAACGTGGCGGGTGGGTAAAGCCAGCGGTCGAAGTCCGAGTTTCAGGAAGCGCCGGGGCCACCGTGGTTATTCCGACTCGCCGCCCGTGGCTTCTGAGGCCCAGCGAATGCCGGAACACCCAAATATGTTATTGAAAAAAAAGGACATCCTTAGGAATTCCTTAGCCCGAAGCGCAGAACTTTGGGCGCACGGTGGTTGCATACTGACTCCTGCCTCCTGACTCCTGTCTCCTGACTCCTTGCTCCCCCGCCTCTGGCAATCGAAGTGCACAACAAACCTGATATCCATCGACGCGTATTCGGACAAAAAGGATCAAATCATGGAGATTCGGCGCACAGATGCTCTGGAATACCACCGGCAAGGCCGCAAGGGAAAGATCGAGGTAACGCCCACCAAGCCTTGCCGCACGCAATGGGATTTGAGTCTCGCCTACACGCCGGGAGTGGCCGAGCCTTGCAAAGAGATTCACAAGAACCCCGACCTCTCGTTCGATTACACCGCGCGCGGGAACCTGGTGGCCGTGGTGTCAAACGGCACGGCCGTGCTGGGACTGGGCAACATCGGCGCGCACGCTTCCAAGCCGGTGATGGAAGGCAAGGGCGTGCTGTTCAAGCGCTTCGCCGATATCGACGTGTTTGATTTGGAAGTCGGTTCGCAGGATCCTGACGACGTCATCAAGTTCTGCCAACTTCTGGAGCCCACTTGCGGCGGCATCAATCTGGAGGACATCAAGGCGCCGGAGTGCTTTTACGTTGAGGAGAAGCTGCGCGAGACGCTTTCGATTCCGGCCTTTCACGACGACCAGCACGGCACGGCCATCATTTCCGGCGCGGCGCTGCTGAACGCGCTGGAATTGGTGGGCAAGAAGATCGACGAAGTGCGCGTGGTCTTTAACGGCGCGGGCGCGGCGGGACTGGCTTCCGCGTTGCACTATGTTCGTCTGGGTGTGCGCAAGGAAAACATCACCATGTGCGACATCCACGGCGTCATTTACGAGGGCCGCGCCGAGGGCATGAATCCTTACAACTCGCGCTTCGCTGTCAACACCGCAAAGCGCCGCCTGGCGGAAGTGTTGGAAGGCGCGGACGTGTTCGTGGGCCTCTCCGTGGCCGATTGCGTGACGGGCGACATGCTCAAGATGATGGCGCCGCGACCCATTGTTTTCGCATTGGCCAACCCGTCGCCCGAAATCAGCTACGAAAGGGCCAAGGCCGCCCGCCCGGACGCGATTGTGGCCACCGGCCGCTCCGACTTTCCCAATCAGGTGAACAACGTCCTCGGCTTTCCGGGAATCTTCCGCGGGGCGCTGGACGTGCGGGCGCGGGCCATCAACGAGGAGATGAAGGTGGCCGCCACCCACGCCCTGGCGGCGCTGGCCAAGGAAGACGTGCCGGACTCGGTTCTGCGCGCCTACAGTCTGGGCCGGTTGCAGTTTGGACCCGAATACATCAACCCCAAGCCGTTCGATCCGCGCGTGCTGATTTGGGTAGCGTCGGCGGTGGCGGAAGCCGCCATGCGCACCGGCGTGGCGCAGGTACAAATCAACCTGGAAACCTATCGCGACGAACTCTCACGGCGTTTGGGGCGCACCAATGAAGTGATGCAGAACTTGCGCCACCGCGCCCAGGCCGCGCCCAAGCGCATTGTCTTTTCCGAAGGCGAGCACGACAAGGTCCTGCGCGCCAGCCACCAAATCATTGCCGAGCACATTGCCCGTCCTATTCTACTGGGCCGCCCCGCGGTGATCGCCAGCCGGCTGAAGGAACTGGGCCTGGGCGACGTGCAGCCGGAAGTGATCGACCCCTCGAAGTCCCCGGCTCTTGAAGCTTACACGCAGGAATTCCATCGCCTGCGCCGCCGCGGAGGCGTGACCCTGAATGTGGCGCGCGAGCAGATGCTGAATACCAATTACTTCGGCGCCATGATGGTACACATGGGAGACGCCGACGGCTTTGTGGCCGGTGTCACCCAGAATTATCCTGACACCATCCGGCCCGCGCTGGAGATTATCCGCACGCGTTTCGATGTGCACAGGGTCGCGGCGGTATTCGTGATCCTCACCAAGAAGGACGTCTATTTCTTCGCCGATACGCACGTCAACATCGACCCGACGGCGGAGGACCTGGCGGAAATCGCACTGCTCGCGGCCGAGGTGGCCACCGAATTCGACGTCGAGCCGCGCGTAGCCATGCTCTCCTTTTCCAACTTCGGCAGCACCAGCCATCCGCTGGCGGAGAAGATGCGGCGCGCGGCGGAACTGGTGCTGGAATTGAATCCGGAGTTGATGGTGGATGGCGAGATGATGGCAGACACCGCCCTGACGCCGGAAATCATCGAGGAGGAATATCCCTTTTCCCAACTCAAAGGCGGCGCCACCGTGCTGATCTTCCCCGATCTCGCCGCCGCCAATATTGCTTACAAGATGATGATGCGCATCGGCGGCGCGGAATCACTGGGACCCATCCTGATGGGCCTGTCAAAGCCCGTCCACGTCCTCCAACGCAATGCTACGGTGGAGGAAATCGTCAACATGGCCGCCATCGCCGTCGTGGACGCGCAGAAGCTTGCCGTGCAAAGGCGCGATCTGCCGCGCGCGTCGGCGGCGTAGGTAATCTGTAGGCCGCGGACCAGTGCAGATAAACGCGAATGTACCCTTCTTGAATCGGAAGGTTGTATATCTCGATTCCAAGTCCCCGCCCCCTGCGCGGCGCGCATTGAGCTATGATAGCTCCGTGTCCGTTTTTATGTACGCTGGCTCCCGAGACTACCGGCAAGGGTATCAGGTTGTAAATGCTCCGGATGAAGCGAATTGAGATTGCAAGTCCGCCAGCCGCTCGCGGGTGTAACCCCTCACAGCGTGCGCAAATTGCATCCCAGCCCTTGACAGCCCGAGCGAACAACCGTGGCGCTCGTATCAAAGCTGGCTTGGAGCGTCCGTAAATTAACAGCCGCGACGCCGCGCAGAATGAGGACGCTATGATCCTCCACAAGTTGACTTTTGGGCCTGTCGCGAAGAGCAACCGTCAAGACGCTGAGGATGTGGCCGAGGGTTACATAGGCTTGCTACTACATAACGGTCAGGCGTGCGGGGAGTACTTCACCGTATTGAGTGAAGGCAATCTCGTCGCATACGTCATGATGCAGGGAATTCAAGCTACCAAGCGGAGGTTTCACTGCAAGTACGGCCGGAAGAGCCTAAATAGCGTCACGGCTTTCTTTGGCAGGCCACCAGAATGGAAGGTAGTGGACGACGAGGTCCCCGCACGCGATATCAACTGGCAAAGCGCACCGTTTTTGTATCTATTCACCCATGTCTTCACATGGTCATCATCCTTGCGTCGCGGCGACAACGGCAGGCCAATCCCAATCTATCGCTTGCGGGGACGCCATGAGGACCGCGACGCAATCTATTCCTGGCAGGGCTTGTACCGTAAGTACGACGGTATCTGGTTAGCAAGCGGCGTGCTCGAAATTCCCGTCTACAAGCAACTCGCAGATCCGTCCAGCGAGTTATCGCAGAAAGGCCGCGAGATTTGCAGGGCCGTAGAGAGATTCACGGGCGTCCCAACCTATTACTTTCTCATGCGCTATTGGGGCCGGCGGAAAGGCCAGGAAAAGCGGACTTGCCCAGGATGCGGTGGTCCCTGGCGCACCGATCGCCCACTCGACCACCCAGACGGCTTCTGGGAGTTTGCGTTTCAATGCCACAAGTGCAGGCTCGTCTCTCACATCGCGGACACATACGAAGACGAGCGCCACGCGGTAATCGGAGAATATCCAAAGCCGCCAAAACACACCAACCGCAGGAAACATTAGGGTGTGCCGAGCGCAAAGGCGGCGTCAATCCGCCGCGGTCCAAGGTGCTGTACACATCGACTTACTTCCCAAATCTCCGCAGTCCCCAGGACGGTCACTCTTGATAGACACCAGATCGAACAGAGACAAATCAACTCGCCGCGATTTCATCAAGCGCTCGGCAGCAGCCATGGTCGGAATGAAGTGTGAAAACGTCTTCGCGAGCAGCGCCCCGCAAGCTGCCGACACTGCGGCTCTCGCGAAGCAAGGCAAACGTACTTACCCCAGCCACGTCATCAGTTGGTGGTCGAACATCAACGACCTCGAGTGGCCGGCCCGCGCGATTCGCGACAGGATCCAGCGGCGCGCCGACCAAATGGCTGCCGCAAAGATCGATGTGGCCATCAACTTCGGCTTTCACTACCGCTTTGATTTCGCCCCGTATTTTGGCGCGCTGCACGGTTACTTCCATGACGTAGCCACGGCGCTGCATGAGCGCGGTATTCAGTTTATGGACCACTTCTCCTGCAACGTGATTGCCCGGCCGCGCACGCCGGAGGACGTTCGGCAATTCCACACGCACGAGCGGCACTGTGTGAACCTTTATCCCGATCCCATCGCAGCGCGCGATGCCGGTTACGCCGGATACCGCTTTAACGATCTGCGCGAAACCCTGATCGCTTCCGGCGAGCCAACCTACATCCAGATGTATGCCGGCGAGTGCCTGTGCCACAACCATCCCGACTTCTTGAAGATGCACAAAGCTTACCTGCAACGTCTGTTTGCAGAAGTCCCGCTCGACGGAATCCATCAGGACGACATGGCGTTTTATGGCTATTTCGCCACCTGCGGCTGCCGCCATTGCCGCGAGAAGTTCCACCGGTTGTTTGGGCGCGATCTTCCGCCGCTTTCGGACCGCGACTTCTGGGGCGATACCTCCGGCCGCCCTTACGACTGGGGAAACTACAACAATCCCGGCGTTCCGCGACTGGGTGCGGCTGCGCTATCAATCAAACGCCGACCATTTGAAAGTGGTGCGCGAGGTCATTGGGCCGGACAAAATCCTGATGACCTGCTGTAGCAGCAGCGGCCCGACGCGGCTGAACAGCCTGGGCTTGTCGGCGGAGGAATGGGTTGACGTGGTGGATTGGATCACCATGGAAAACGTGGGCCTCGCGCCCAAATCGGTCGAGTGGCCGGGCATCGAAGCGGAAGCCATGCTGCACAAAGGCATTGCCGCGTCGAAATCGCAGGCCGGCACTCCCGCCATCACCATCAGCTACTTCACCTATCCCGACGGCGCGTATTTGGGATGGGCCATCGCGCGCTATTGGGGAGTGGGCAACTGGGCCACCACGCTGTGGGGACGCATGCCGGTTGATCCGCCCGACGCCAAGGAGGAAGCCGAACTGATCCTGCCCTTCAACCAATGGGAAGCGGCCCACGCGCTGGAGGCTCCCGGGCGCGACGTGTGCGACCTGCAACTGGCCTTTATTCGTGCCTCGCGCGACAACGGCTGGCGCGACGAGCACGGGCGCGACAACTGGGATCGCCTCCGCCGCTGGCCCGAGATTCTGACCCGCAACAACCTGGGTTACGAAATCGTGACGACACGCGTGATGGAATCCGGCACGCCCCCACTCTCCACTTCCCTGCCCCTGGTACTGGATGGCTGCACCCACGTCAGCGATCTCGTCTGCCAAGTCCTGCGCGATTTCGTGGCTCGCGGAGGCCGCTTGTGGGTGGCGCCGCCGCTCGGCGATTGCGACGAACGTGCGCAACCCCGCGCATCCTCGCTTGTCGCCACGTTGCAAAATGACAAGAACCTTCGCGAGCGGGTCCTGGTGATCGATCCCGAGGTCGGACCTCAAGCCATTGCGGGATTGATTCGCCAAGGCCATCTTGCACCACGCATCCGGAAAATCAGCGGTCCGGAAGGCTGGTCGGCGCGCCTGCGGGTGCACGGCTCGAAGTTGTGCCTCCATCTGCTCAACGCCAAGTTGCAAGGTGAACCTCATCCTACCGTCGTGGATGGCCGGGGCGGGCAGATTCTTTACCGCATTGCTACACAACCCGCCCGCGAACCGCTGGTTTTGGAAGTAGATTGCGCCGGCCTGCCGAAATTTGATCAGGCCATGCTCGAAAGCCCGGATTTGGCCGTGCCGCGAACTGCCGCCATTCGAGCAACGTCAGACAGACACGTGCGTCTGACGACAAACCTGGAGGGAATTCGGCTTTACGCTGTAGCGGAACTAACCTGAAAATGCATACAGCAACAGGAGATGAAGAAACCCCTTGCCCGCGCGCTGGTTTCAGCATTCGATGGTTGTCGCTCACGACGAACCCTTCGGCCTACAAAATCACCGCGACGTCCCAAGATTAATTTTCCGCCAAATTCTCCTCGTGATCATCCTGAGCGGGAGGGGCACACTCATGGCGCTGTCATCCTGAGCGCCGTTCTTCAGCGCGAAGGACCCTTGTCATTGGCACGTAGGAAGCACGGCGCTCCGGCGCCTTATCACTGCACCGCATGCCGCGGTGCCCGTGGGTAAGACGAAATGCCGGGGTCCTTCGCGCTGAAGAACGGCGCTCAGGATGACAGGGCGTTGGGTGGGTGGATAACACCGTGGACGGTCGATGCCGGCACGGGTTATTCGCTCTAAACTGCGGAGATCAGGATGACCGCCGCAATTTGCAATCCAGTTTCGAAACAGCTTCCAGGCAAGAGACCGTCCCGATTCGTCCGGCAGGTGAGGGGTTTTATCCCGACGTCAACTCAAGAAACGATCGGAATTCGACTTCCTCACCAGCAGAGCCTGGAGATCCGCCAACCGATCAATCATTCCGGTTGATCACGCCCCGGCAATGCTCGTGCCCGCACAGGCAGCGCATGGTTTCATCGGTGTCGTCGTAGTTGTAATCGATGGTCAGTTCCTGGCCCTTGCGAATGGCGCGGAGGCTCATGTAGATGATGTGGCCCTTCATGATCCGAGATACCAAATTGGGCTGGCAGGAGTGATTCACCAGCTCTGCCCCCGAACCGCCCACGCCGCCATCAATGGTCCAATGATCGTCCAGGACAAACAAGTACGGGGTGTTACCCCGCCGCTTGGCTTCGCGCGGGCCGATTTTCTCGCCGCGGTACTCGATTACTTTGCGATTCGCCGGGATCCTTTCCTCGGCGTACACACCCCAGCGATGAATCTTCGACTGCGCGACCCGAAGACGATAGCAGCAATAGTTGGGATCAATGCGGGGATCTTCCTTGGAACCGTTCTTAGGCCTTACCATAACGCAGAACCTGACGCCTCCTTGCCGATGAATGAAGGTTGCAGCCTATCACATTTTGGAGCCAACTTGGGTGCCGTCCTGATTGGAGCCGTAACGCCGGCTTCCAGCCGGCACTGGAGCGGGGCGGCCTTGCGCCGCCCGTGGCGAGGTAAACTCGCCGCTACGAATTCAAAATGGGACGCTACGGATGAAGAATTACAGCGCGTGGAAATTGACCCGAGCGAGCCGACGGTGTAAGGTTGGGTCTCGGACAAACCTATGAGACTAACCATTGCTCTGACCCTGCTTTTTGCTGCGAGCTTGAATGCTCAAACCTATCAACCCAACTGGGACTCCCTTGACAAGCGCCCCACCCCGGCCTGGTTCACTGAAGCCAAGTTCGGCATCTTCATTCACTGGGGAACGTATTCGGTTCCGGCCTACGCGCCGGTGATACCGGGAAAGCTTGCGTATGCCGAGTGGTACTGGAACGCCATGACCAACGGGCGCGACAATCCCCACGCCAGCGCCATCCAGACGGGCACGTGGGCGTATCACCAGAAGGTGTACGGGGCGGATTTCCCCTATCAGAACTTTGCGTCGCAGTTCAAGGCCCAGTTGTTCGACCCTGACCACTGGGCTGACGTTTTTGCGCGCTCGGGGGCGAAGTATGTGGTGCTGACCTCGAAGCATCATGAGGGCTTCGCTCTGTGGCCGAGCAAGGAGGCCTCCGCCACCTGGGGACGGCCATGGAACGCGGTTGAAACCGGTCCGCACCGCGACCTGTTGGGCGACCTGGCCACCGCCGTTCGCAGCAACGGCCTGCGCATGGGCGCCTACTACTCCCTCTACGAGTGGTACAACCCGCTGTGGCTGACCGACAAGCAGCGTTACATCCGCGAGCACATGTTCCCCCAGTTCAAGGATATGGTCACGCGTTACAAGCCGGCCACCATCTTCAGCGACGGCGAGTGGGATTTGACTTCGGAGGAGTGGCACAGCCCGGAACTGCTGGCGTGGCTCTTCAATGAGTCGCCGGTCAAGGACGATGTGGTGATCGACGACCGCTGGGGCAAGGACACTCGCCACAAACACGGCGGCTATTGGACCACCGAGTACACTCCCGGCATGACCGGCATGGATCATCCGTGGGAGGAGAGCCGCGGGATGGGCTACAGCTACGGATACAACCGCGCTGAACGTGTGTCGGACTACCACACGGGCCGCGAACTGGTGCTGATGCTGGTCGATCTGGTCAGCCGCGGCGGCAATCTGCTGCTGGATATTGGCCCCGACGCGGACGGCACTATTCCCGTGATCATGGAGGAGCGCCTGCTCCAAATCGGCGACTGGCTGAAGCTGAACGGCGAAGCCATCTACGGCACCCAACCGTGGAAGAATACGCGCCAGTGGACCACCGGCGAACTTCCCAAGGTCGAGTACAACCGCCAGTTTGAAACCTCCTACGACGTGGCGAAATTGGCCGGGGAGCCTGACCCAGGTAAGGCGGGCATCTCAGCGTTCTTTACTACCAAGGGCGACGACCTGTTCGTGATTCTGCCGCGCTGGCCGGGCCGGAGTTTTGTGGTCAAGGAAGTGACCAGCGCAAAATCGGTCACGCTGCTGGGCTCGACGGCAGCGGTGAAATTCCACGCGACCAAGGAGGGGCTGTCGCTCCAGCTTCCGGAATTTCCGATGACCTTGCGTGCGCAACCGGCCTGGACGCTGAAGGTGAGCCGGTAAAATCAATCACAACCATGCCGCTTCCAAGCGAGTAGGATGCAGACAACCCTACCAGAACCGTGCCCCGTCGGGAAATTGCTTTCGCATGGGGTGAAAATCAGCGCATCTTAATGTCCGGTAGCGAGATTCTTCGCAATGACGAATTGTTCCTCAGTGTCTGGTCAGTCAAGGCTAACCTGACTGTGGGCAGGAAGGAACCTTCGCACTACCGGGCCATGAAAGTCAAAGTTCGACCCTCAGGAAACGTTTTGCCGCCAAAGCGCATCTGCCCAATGTTCGGCCGGTGCAAACTTTCAAGGAGGGCTTGAGATGTATCTTGGTACGTCCAGCAGCAGGGTCATGACGCACACGCGCCCGCAGGTGGAGCGCATCACGGCACCACTGCCGCAATCCCACCACATTCTGGAAGACATTTTGTCAAATTCGTTCACCCGCAAGATTCTTGGGTGGATGACCCAACGCGACGCCGATGACAAGTGCTTCTTTATACGGATGTGCGAGAACTACGACAATCCGGCCGCCGACTTCTGGCAGCGTCTGAAATGGAGTGTGCCGAACCGGATCATCGACTTGGGACTCTGGAAAGCCAGGCTTGAGAAGGAGATGATGAAGCAGAGACTGTTTCATCATCCCCCCACGGTAAAGGCTTTGGCGCTGACGGCGAAGAGTATCGCGATCTATGGGTTGACCGTCCCGCAGCGTTACTCAGCGCCGATGTTTCCGGTTTGGAACATCACCCAGGCGTGCAACTTGAGCTGCCAGCACTGCTACCAAAACGCCCACAAACGGCCGGACGCAGACGAACTGACCACGGTGGAAAAGCTCCACCTGATTGACCAGATGGGAGAAGAGCTTGTGCCCTTCGCGGCCTTCGCGGGTGGCGAACCGCTGGTGGCACCCGATCTCTGGAAGGTGCTGGACCGCTGTCGCCTGCGTGGGATCCACGTCACGCTGGCCACCAACGGCACTTTGCTGACGCCGGAAATGTGCGCCCGTCTGAAGGCCGCCCATGTCAAGTATGTTGAGGTCAGCCTCGACAGCATCGATCCGGAAGTTCACGATGCCTTCCGCGGGCAGCCAAAATCGTGGGAAAGAACCGTACAGGGAATTCGCAACTGCGTGGCGTCAGGCATCAAGACCGGCATGGCGACCTGCTTCACCCGGAACACGGCTCACAAGGTGGATGAAACCGTTCAGTTCGCCATTGACCTGGGATGCCAGACGTTTTCGCATTTCAATTTTATCCCCGTGGGCCGGGGCAAAGGGATCAGGCAGGACGATCTGACGCCCGGTCAGCGCGAGTTGCTGTTGCGCCGGCTTCAGCAGCACCTGACGGAGGCAAAGATCACCATCGTCTCCACCGCGCCGCAGTTTGGGCGGTCGTGCATTGTCTACGGCCCGGAGGAAGGCTTGTTTGCCACGGGCCACGCCGGCCGCGGTCCGGGCAAGAAGACCATGGTGCTTTCCCGCTACATCGGCGGCTGCGGTACGGGCCGCTGCTACTGCGCCATTCAGCCAAACGGCATCATTACCCCGTGCGTGTATATCTCGGGGATAAAGGTCGGCGACGTCCGGCAGAAGAGCTTTCACGACATCTGGAACAACGAGCTGTTTGATACCCTCTCCGACCGTGAGGACCGAGGCGACCACTGCGGTGTTTGCACCTACCGAAGCTACTGCGGCGGGTGCCGGGCGCGCGCCTTGGCCTACACCGGCGACATTCAGGCCGGAGACCCGGGCTGCATCTACAATCAGCATGTGTGGGACGAACTTTCCGCCGCGGATGATTTCCGGCAGGCGGACGACAACGAGATCGCACTGGCGACTGACTTAGCAGCGAAGGCCGACGACTTGGTACAAATCGCCGCGTCCGCCGCGCAGCAGGGCCAGCTTTCCGGAATTTCGGAGAGGGACAAGCGAGACTTAAACGAACGGGCCGCCGCCAGTTCGATCAGGTCCGCGAGGGTCAATTAGTTTGTGGGAAGGCTTCCCGGCCCTGAAGGAGCAATCGTCATGACTGAATCCAGCAAACCCAACCGTGAAGGCAATGCACTGACTCGCGAAGGGTCTCGGGCCGAGGGCCAGGCGACGCTCTCGGCGATTGGCGACGTATCCATGGCTGCCACGGCCGCGGTGAATGGGGTAGGCGCAGCCCGGGGCAAAACGCGCTGGTTGGCCATCCTCGGCTTCCTGCTTTTGGCCTACATTGCCGGCAGCATGGCGGCGATTTACGCGCATAAGTCGCCGCCCTGGGCACAGGTCTTTGTCGCGCCGCTGGCGGTGGTTCTTCTGGCCACACTCGCTTTCTGGCGACGACAAGTGTGGAAGTTCCGCGCTCGCCATGCGAACTTCAAGGAGAGGGAACAGCTAAACCGCTTGAACTCCCTTGCACATGAGACCGCCAACGGATTGAACGCCATCCGCGCCAATCTGACGGGCGCTCTCCCATCAACCTCCGAACAAACCGCTCCGGAACATCGCAAGCAAGTGGAGCAAGCGCTGGGACGAATCGAGACGGCACTCGCCAAGGCAATCGGCGCCACACCATTGCCCCAGGCCACGGGTCTCAAGGTGGATTCGGAAGCCGTCAAGTCAAAGGCTGCGTGAGGCGTATTCTCGATTGGCTCTCCAGGGGCTCGCGCTCGCCGTACATCAGCATACTGGTTACTTGTACGTATAGCGGATATCCACGCGCATCTGGATGACAATCGCGTCCATCGATGACGAGATGTACTCGTAGGGAAGATCGTCGAAAGCCGACGCCGGGTACCCCCCTGAGGTGCGGCTGGCGTTATAGACGGAAGCCCCCGCGACGCCGGTAATATGCACCTTCATGTGCCGGGCCATTTCCTCCGCCAGGGGCCGAACCTTGTCGAAGGCTTGAGCCGTCGCTTCCTTCTCGTAGGAGGCAGCATCCTTGATGGCGAAGGAGACGACGGAGGATCCGCCCGGGTAGCCCGGCGTGGCGACGCTGGCCGATGCACCTACTGTGCTGAGTTCATCGAGCAGCAGGCTGACCTTCTTGTTGAATTGGGTCACATCATCCAGATCGGGACCCTGGATATACACGCAAAAGTTGTCGTACACATCAAACCCAGGCGGGCGTTGTCCACCAGCATAGTAATTGCCGCCACCGGAAGGGCCAAAGCGGTTGCCGCTGAACTTCACGTCGGTGTCCTTGTAACCGAGTTCAGTCAGCTCGGCCCTGATGTCCGCGACCTTCTTGTTGTTCTGCTCCAGCGCGTTGGCCGCGAGAGACGAGGTGGAACGGACAGTCATGAAGACGATTGCCACGTCGGGTTTGGCAGATACTTTGCCAGTCGCGCTGGCGTTGATGTTGGGTGTGGGGTTCACACCGGACTCTTGCGCGCGCAGGCTCAGCGTTCCGGCGCAAGCAAGCACGAAGAGGACTGCTAACCAAGGCGCTTTCATAATTCGACCTCGTGAATGGGATGGGTGAATCAAGGGATCGTACCGAGGCGTCGCAAAAGAGCGCCGCCCTATGCTAATCATCCATGGAACGAATCGCAGCCTAATTCTTGCAAGGAATTTGATTCTCCACCGCAGACCTATTGAGTGTTGCAAAATATAGTGACAAAGTCCGTAGCGCCGGCATCTTGCCGGCACCCGAGAAATGCCGCCAGGATGGCGGCGTTACGAAGAACCCCTGTCACTCTATTTTGCAATCTTCAGTAGAAGGCTCGGTGGTCGCCGCGGACCGCAGCAGCGGGGCTCCGTGCTACAACCGCTGCTTACGATCTTTGATTTTATGCCACGATGGTCATTGGAGTGGATAATGCCCGAACTCCCGCACGGCCTCGTACATAGCCAGGATATTCTCCACCGGCGCGCGTGCCTGTACGTTATGGACGGGATTGAAAACGAAGCCTCCTCCTGCCCCAAACACTTTGATGCGTTGCCGAACCTCCTCGCGAACCTGCTGCGGCGTACCGAAAGGCAGCGTTCGCTGGGTATCGATCCCGCCGCCCCAGAAGGTAAACACGTCTCCGAAGTCATTCTTAAGTTCCTGTGGGTCCATGTGGGCAGCGGAAGTTTGCACGGGATTCAGAATATCGAATCCCGCCTCGACAAAATCCGGGAGCAGAGCGCGGACTGATCCGCAGCAATGGGTAAAGGTCTTCCAGGTCGTGTGTTGATGCACCCAATCGTTAACGGCCTTGTTAAATGGCTTGTATAACTCCCGGTAGGTTTGGGGCGAGATAAACGGTCCGTTCTGAGCGCCGAAGTCGGTGTAGCTGGTAATCACCGCCGTGACCCGGTCTCCCACAGCATCGGCAATCTTCTGAAGATTCTCGAGGCCGATCTCACATTGCCGTTCGAAGATTTTGATCAGGTGGTCCCGTCGAGTGATGGTGCTCATCTGCCATTCTTCCACGCTGCGAATCCCCTTGGGGCATTTCAGCGCGGGAGCAGTAGTGGCGGAAAAGCTTCCGAAAGACGTGCCGCCGGGACTCAAGAGGATGGCTTTATCGGTGGTGGCATAAAGCAGTTCGGCCTGCTCGCGCAGATCGGCAAGATCGCCGTCTGCGACAGGTCCAAACTCCTCCAAGTTGTCTTCGACCGTCAAGGTGGCGTCGTCCACACTGGGCACGCGAGTGATGGGATCGAAATAGATCCCGTCCTTGGGCATCCGGCCGCTCGCTGCCACGCTGCGGTCGCCTTGGGGGTAAAGGAGAATGTCGCCATTGGCGTCGGGCTCGGTGTTAAAGCCCTCCGGCACCAGCACCGGGGTACCGGCGAAGGTTGTCCAGGGCTTCCACCCTTCCAACCTGAACCCAAAAATGGTTACGGGAGTGGCGAGCGGGAGCACATCCGCGCCCAGCGCCGCCACCAGGTCAGGAGCGATTTCGCCCAGCATCTGGAATGGATCGATCACCTGGACGGGCGAACCAGGCGGATCAAGCCGCAAGGCCTGGCGCAGCAGGTAGACGCTGTCCACGTGCATTCCGGTGGTGCCGCTTCCACCCAGGTCTAAAGGAACCCTGTCAGCTTCCTGATGCTTCAGAATCAGGCTTACTCGTTCGCGTGAAGTGATCATGGCTCGATGCATTCCTCCCGTGCTGATTCGCCGTCCACCGTCTTGCCCGCGCCGATGGCGTTCCGCGCCTGCCCTCGCCCTCTGCGTCGGAGCCAGACGGACGACGGATGTCACCGGAACATGCGGCAATCTACACGCGATGCCGTGCGGAGGCAAGAGCGAACCACACTTATTGCTTATTCGCACTTAATCCTGTGCGGCGCAACTCGATTCGCCGTATACTGTTGCGCCTTATGCTGAGATCCATTCGCACCTCGTTGGAAATCTGCTGACTGACCCACTCTTCCCTCGCAGGAGAGTTGAACATGACCGAAACGACCCGACGCAAGTTCCTTAAGGATGTAAGTGTCGGCCTGGGGAGCGCCGCCGTTGCTCGCACTTCGCCCCTCTTGGCGGTAAAGCCACAAGCCGAAGAAAGCACCGGCACTGCGGGCGCAAGCGGCGATTGCCCGGCCTCGGCCATCGACTTCCGCTACTCGCCGCTGTCGTTCCAGACCGCCTATTGCTACCCGGACGATCACCACAAGAGCCTGATCGGCGAACGCGGCGAACTTCGCTGCGGCCATCCGGGCCAGGGCGGCGGCACGGTGAACTTCCCCGAGGAGGTGGAATTCTCGTTCGAGGGAATGGAGGCGAACCACGTGGGCGGGCAGCGGCTGGAGGCTGCCGGCATTCCCATCATTCACACCCGTCTGGACCGGCCGGAAGCCATCATGCAGCTCACCACGTTCGCCACCCGGCGCGAGGGCGAAGGCCGCGTTGACAATGTGATTATGGAAGTCGCGCCTCGCAGTGCTCACAAGGTGGGGGCCGTTCCCGTCGTGATCTTGAGAACCAAGCACGAGCTAAAGCTGCAAACCATACCCGCCGGCACCGTGGTGCGTCTGGACAATGAGCAAGCACCGCCCTTCATGCTGTGCGACAAGGCGATCGGGCGGCCGCGCCCCACCAGCGCATCGGTTGGCTATCGCATGCATGGAGCGGTCATAACGGAAGGAGAGCCTTTCCGCGCATTCTTCCGCTTTCCCCAGGAAGGCCAGCCGGTGGAGAAACTACTCGATGGCCTCGCCCAGCCCGATCAGTTGCTGGCAGAGGCTCGCGAATTCTGGCAAAACTGGAAGCCGTTTGATGGAAGCGTCTCCCTTGAGCTTCCCGGCCCACACGGCGAGTTTCTGGTGTCCTGCGCTCGGAACATTCAACAGGCACGCGAAGTGAAAGAGGGAAAGCTGACGTTCCAGGTCGGGCCCACGGTTTATCGCGGGCTTTGGGTCGTGGACGGAAACTTTCTGCTGGAGGCCGCCCGCTATCTGGGTTACGACGCGGCGGCTCAACAGGGACTGGAAGCCACCTGGCAGCACCAGCAAGCGGATGGCGGGTTTCTGGCCGGTGGCGGACACGCCATGTGGAAGGACACCGGCATCGCCATGTTCACGCTGGTGCGGCAGGCAGAGCTGAGCCAGGATTGGAGCTATTTCCGCTCAATGCAGCCGAACGTGGCGCGCGCGGTCAACTTCCTCAAGGCGAAGCGGGACGAAGCCAAGACCGATGGCAGCGTGAATGGCCGCTACGGCTTGCTGGCGCCGGGAACAGGCGATGGCGGCTTGGCCGGCATCCACTCCGAGTTCACCAACACCGTCTGGGCTTTGGCTGGTTTGAAAGCGGTCGCGGAAGCCACGGAGCGATTGGGATTGCCTGACCCGGCTGGCGTCAAGCAGTTCTACACGGAATTGCACTCGGCGTTTTCCGCTGCCGCTCGCCAGGAAATGCGCCGTCACCCCGACGGCTTCGAATACCTGCCCATGCTGGTGAAGGAAGATCCTGCCTGGACGCTGCCAGATGAATGGGACCGCCCGCGTCCGCAATCGGCACAATGGGCGCTTTCGCACGCGATCTACCCAGGCCTGGTGTTCGACAAGAACGATCCGGTTGTGCAGGGCCACATCCGGCTGATGCAGGCCTGCACGCAGGAGGACATTCCCGCGGAGACCGGCTGGCTGCCGCACAACGGCGTGTGGAACTACAACGCCGGATTTGTGTCCCACGTCTACTTGTGGGCGGGACTGACGGGTTGGGCTCGCTCCACGTTCACAGGCTATCTGAACCACGCCTCGCCGCTCTATTGCTGGCGCGAAGAGCAGCCCATCCGCGGCAGCCTGACGGCGGAATACGTCGGCGACATGCCGCACAACTGGGCCAGCGCCGAGTGCGTTCTCTACCTGCGGCACATGCTGGCACTCGAAGACAGCCGTGACCTGCGCCTTCTCGCGGGCGTCGGCGATTTTGAGCTGGCAAGCGCCGAACCCATGAGCGTCACGCAATCGCCCACTCGTTTCGGACGCGTCGGTCTGCGTCTCGAACCCCTCGACAACCGGCGCGGGTGGCGGATGAACTTCCACCGAAGCACGGGTCCTGCGCCGGAGAGCATCCACGCCCCCGCAACGCTCGGCAGCGGATGGCGGTTCGCCAAGGTGACGGGCGCGGAAGTGCAACGGCAAGGCGATATCCTGCTCGTGACCCCCAGCGCAACCAGTTGGGAAATCGAGTGGCGGGCGTGAAAGAACAGTAGGCAGTAGGCAGAAGTCAGTAGGCAGCAAACCAGCACGAGACCGCAGATGGGTGGCGACTGCACAGATGTGCACATCTCGTGGGTGCCGCAGCCGCACTCCCCGAAACTTCCTTCACCATAACTGCCTTGCGCGGCCGTCTGGACAATGCGTAACCCACGTCGTATTCTGTTCAGTCTTTCGGCGAGATCGAGTCGCTAATGAATTTCACAGACCTTGGGAGAAGAAATCATGGCTACGACAACAGCAACATTGCGCTTGGCAAATCGCATGCATCGGTTGGGAACCGAGAGTGCGTTCGAGGTGCTGGTTCGTGCCCGCGCGCTGGAAGCTCAGGGCAAAGAGATCATTCACCTGGAGATTGGCGAGCCGGATTTTGACACGCCTGCCAACATCATTGAGGCCGCCGGCCGCGCTCTTCATCAGGGGTTTACTCACTATGGACCCTCCGCCGGACTTCCCCAGTTGCGCGAAGCTGCGGCCCATGACGTGGCCCAGCATCTCGGCCTCAAGGTGGATCCGTCCGAGGTGGTGATCGTCCCGGGCGGCAAGCCCATCATGTTCTTCTCCATTCTCGCGCTGGTCGAGGAAGGCGATGAGGTGCTCTATCCCAATCCCGGCTTTCCCATCTACGAATCAATGATTCGCTTTGTGGGCGGCAAGGAAGTTCCCTACGGCCTGCGCGAGGACCATGACTTTGACGTGAACGTGGACGAGATTCTGGAAAAGCTGACCGACCGCACGCGCCTGGTGATCCTGAACAGCCCGCACAATCCCACCGGTGGCGTCATGCAGCGCGCGGAAATCGAGCGCCTGGCGAAGGCCCTGGTGGATCGCGACCTGTTCGTACTTTCCGACGAGATCTACGACCGCCTGATCTACGAAGGCGAGCACACCAGCATCACCCAGTTCCCCGGCATGCAGGAAAAGACCATCATCCTGAACGGCTTCTCCAAAACCTACGCCATGACCGGCTGGCGCATGGGTTACGGCGTGATGCGCGCCGACTTGGCCAAACAGATTACGCTGCTGATGACCAACTCGAACTCCTGCACGGCCAGCTTCACACAGATCGCCGGCGTTGAGGCGCTGCGCGGACCACAGGATTCCGTGGACAAGATGCGCGAGGAGTTCCGCCGCCGACGCGCCGTGATTGTGGAAGGGCTCAACAAGATCCCCGGCTTCAACTGCCGTCAACCGCACGGCGCGTTCTACGTCTTCCCCAACATCCGAGGGACCGGAAAGTCTTCGCGCGAAATTGCGGACGCACTGCTCACTGAAGCCGGTGTGGCCTGCCTGTGGGGCACCGCCTTCGGCGATTGGGGCGAGGGCTACCTGCGCTTCTCGTTCGCCAACTCCGTGGAGAATATACAGAAGGCGCTGGAGCGGATTGAGGCGTGGACCAAGAGGAACCTATAATCAAAGAACAGGCGATGGTGTATTCTGATGGTGAACAACAGGGCAGAGTTCAAGAAATTGGCCTTGATGCGGTTGGATGACGCGAGAAATCTTCTGAAGGATAGAAGATACGGGGCCGCGTACTACGTCGCCGTGTATGTCGTTGAGTGTGCACTCAAAGCCTGCCTGGCAAAGAAAACGCGGCGCTACGAGTTTCCACCCAAGCCAAGCGACGTGAGGGAGTTTTTTTACACTCACAAGCTTCAGAAGTTGGCTGAAGCGAGTGGTCTGCTGGGAGTCTTCGAGAAAAGCTCCCCCAAGTTGTCAACCTATTGGAATACTGTCAGAGACTGGAATGAGGATAGCCGATACGAGCCTTATACTGACATCAAACGAGCAAAAGATATCCTGCTCGCGATAGAGGACCCTGCTGAGGGAGTACTGCATTGTTTAAAACACTACTGGTAGAGGAACTTGTCAAAGAGGGTGAGACACTCATCGAGCGGCTCGAGAAACGCCGTTTGCAGATCGCCGCTGCCCTTTGGCACTACATCGAGGACCTCGACCGCTGGCGGCTGATCATCGTGTTCTCGAGCCTGGTCAACAGGGAAGGCCCCTTGAGTGTATACATGCGCATCCAAGCCGTCCTCTCGGAGATGAATCCGAAAGAGCTGGTGATAAGTGACATCTCTGTGATGGGAGTGAATGATTATGCGTTCCGAGAGCTTCGTTCCCAGGTGGGGCAATCGGTCCCAGTTAGTAATCGTGTTCGCAGCCCGTGGCGAAAGAACCAGAAGCTTAGTCGTTTCGCGGATACAATAATCTATCGATGGGACGTCCCATAGCTCCTTCCTTGACACCCGGGGCTTTTCGTGATTTTAGTACGATCGTTACTGGCGAGTGGTTTTTTCCCGGCATAACCCTCGCCTGAGTTTTGCGGGCGTGGCCGGGCGGTTGCGCACGGCAAGGGACCACGGCCAGAAACTCACCGTGGCTACGGGCTTAGAGTTGTGGTGCAAGGCATCACAACTGACCAGATTCCGCTAGCCGAACCCGTCGGATGTTCAGAAGAGCATCCTGCCCAAACAAACGGCCTGATCCCAGCAAAACCCTGGGACCACAGCCCGCAGCCTGAGAAAAACTGGAACCATTCCCCCGTCGCGGGCATCCCACCACTAGGAGACCGCCGCTAACAATTCAAAGGAGGGATAACCTATGCGCACCCCTATCGCGTTCACCATCCTTGGGATACTTGTCGTGGCTCTGGGAGCGGCCGCGAAGAAGCCGCCGCACAACGATGTATTCACCTCTGGGCCGCCAAACGAAACGCAACTGGCGCAGAAAATCCGCCATGAGCTTCTGATGTTGCCGTACTACTCGATCTTCGACGACCTTTACTTCAAGTTGGATGGCACGGTGGTCACGCTGGAGGGCGCGTGCCCTCCGGAACCTCCGTACGACATCCACAAGGACGCGGAAAACGTCGTGAAACGAATTCCCGGCGTATCCCAGGTCATCAACAACATCAAGGTACTGCCGCTGTCTCCGATGGATTGGCAAATCCGCCGAGCCGAGGCGAGAGCCATTTACGGCGATCCCGATATTGGCATGCGCTACGGAGCTCAGGCCTTGCCGTCGATTCACATCATCGTGGATAACGGTCACGTGACGTTGGAGGGCGTGGTGGACAATCAGTTTGATGACACGCTCATCCGCACCCGCGCCAACGCCGTACCCAACGTCTTCTCCGTGGACGACGAGTTGGTGGTTCTGAATCGCCCAAAGGTGAAGCCGTCATAAACGCAGGGCGGCTGGGCTACTCATGCACGAGGGTGCCCAAAGGATGGGCGCCGTAGGGGCACGCCATGGCGTGCCCCTACGAAAGTCCTTCACTTCAGCGCCTCCCGCTGGCCGGACATACGAAAATCGCGGTCACGGGCGAAACGCTGAATTCCCGCAAAAATGGACTCCGGATCAAGGTGTGCCTCGGCGATGACGTCGGACTCCGAGCCGCCGGTGCGCCACTGATTGTCCCAATCGGAAGTCAGCGAGAAGGCATCCGTCAGCGGCCCCAGGTTGCGGATCGGCATCACCTTGCGCGTTCCGGTGCTGACCACCATCAAATCGTAATTCGCCCCGGGCGGCAGCACAGAATAGCGATACTCTTCCGGTTGGCGGTCGAACAATTCCTCGCTTACAGCGGCGACGATCTTCACGTTTAGTCCAGCTTCATCCAGGCGCGGCAGCAGGCTCACGAGATTCACGGTGGAACTGGAGCCCTGCACCAGCACGTAGCCGTGACTCGGGGCTTGGCCGCGGCGCAAAATCGCGAATCACATAAAACCCTTTGGCCGCGGCCTTCAGATCGGTGTCAGCGAACTTGCTGCGGTCGGCCACCTTGAAGTCCGGCCGCGCCACCTCAATGGAAATGATGCCCACCTTGGGGTCGCGCGCGGCAATTTCCGCGGCGGCAAAGTAACCCGGCACCACGTCGTTGTAATCCCAGAAATTCAGGTGGATGGTCTCGCCGCGAGGAAAGAGTTTCCACACTTGCGTGGCGAAGATGCCGAAGTGCGTGCGGGCGTCGGCCGCCGTCTCCGGTCCCGAGTGCGCAGCAAGAATGTGCAACACGCCCATGCGGAAGCGGCTGTCCTGATTCTGCTGGCTCCAGACGCGGGCGGGCGTGTACATCAGCGGCGTAAACGCCCCGTAAGTGCCACTCATCGCCCAGACTCCGGCAAATTGCGCAGGATCAACGCTGGCGCTCTGGCTTACCAGGCCGATGGCCGTGGAGACGTTACCCGCTTCCTGAATCGCCGCCTTCAGGCGCGTGCCGAGCGGATTGGTTTCCGGATTGTAATGCCCCCACAAGCTGCCGTGTTCCATATTGATGGACTCAGACAGATCGGCGGCAATGGTGAAGAAGCGATTGTCGGTGACGTAGTTCATCCACTTGATGAATTCAGCGATGGCGCGCCGCGTTCCGGCCATTTCGCCGGGCTTGCGGAAGAGCGTGATAGAGACCTGCTTCTCCGCGCCCGAAAGACGATTCTTCACCGTGACCTTCTGCGGCTCGACGGGCAGATTCGCCACTCGCAGGCGATCATCCAGGAACGGATTGCGCTGAACATCGAAGTGCAGCGGGAAGTCATTCGAGACGGTGTCGCCAATCGCCACCAGCCGGTCGGCCAGCCAGTCGCCCAGGCCGTCGCGGTCGAGCAGCGACATCACCACGTCGAGGTTGGTCTTGAACTGGATCAGCCGCTCGCGTGGATCGGTCACCGGCCCCTGCCGAATGCCTTCGAAGGTCACTCCATAGTGCTTCTCGAACGTGCTCGCCAGGGCGACGAAGTAATCCGAATTCATCTTCAACGCGTAGGGATGGCTGGGATAGCTGACCACCTGGTCGCCGTAGCCGGGAATCTTGCCGTCCACCGCGCCGGGCCAATAGCCCTTGGTGGTCTTGCCGATGACAATCATCGGGCGACGGTCCTTCGCGTCCCAATCCTCCATGGTCTTGAGCGCCGAAATGACCTGGGCGTAATCATTGCCATTCGGCAGCGTCAGGACGTTCCAGCCATAGGAAGTCCACTGATCAATGATCCGGTAAGCGTCAAACTTGCGGTCCACCACACCGCCCAGCAGCACGTCGTCGATTCCGGCGTTGTTCTCCGAAAGCATTACACGCAGGCGCTTGCCCACTTGCAGCGCCAGAGCCTGAGTCTTCAGCTCCTGCGCGTGGCCTTCCGTCAAGGCAAACTCGCCTTCCAGCGCGATGACCTTCAGCGAACTCGGAGCGCCGACAACATCCCAGAACGCCGCCTTCCCCGCCGACGCGGCAATGCCGACGCCGGAAGGGCCGCCGTTCACGTCGTTGGTCAAGTCGGTGCTCTCCGCGTGGCCGGCCAGCGCGCGAATGCCGCGAATCCTGGCCTGGGCGAACAACGGAAGGTCAGCCAAGCCGTGATCTTGCAGCAGGTGCTTCAGCGCGCCCGCGCCACGGCGGAAACCCAGAGCGTCGATCGGCAGCATGGCCACATTCGGGTCCACGTAATAGCGCTTGTCGCCGGTGGCCTTAAATCTGCGCTCGAGCGCCTGGCCCATGATCATCCACAGCGCATAACCGGTGGGGATATTGTGCCCGCCTGCCAACATGAACTTGTCGCAAAAGGGATGCTTGGGACGCCGGTAGTCGAAACGCAGTCCTCCCAATTCCGGCCCCGCCAGGTGCGCCGCCACGTTATAAGGCGTGTACGCCAACGGCCCGCCGAAGTGCCCCGTCTGGGAATAGTTTCCGACCAGCACCATGGTCATGCAGGTCATATAACCGATGTCTTCCAAACCGCTTGCCCGGTCGATATGAAGGTCCAGCGGCACGACCTCTGAGGGCAACGAGTGCGTGTGAATGGCCAAGTTTTGATCCTCCTGCGTTGTGGGTTCCAAACCCTTGGGATGATAGACCAATCGCTCAACGCCGTAAACCCACACACAGCACGAAAACGGCGCACAAGCTCCAGTTTGTGTTCAATCTGCTGAGTCTTCTGGTATCGAGAATGGAGCATCAGTAGAACCCAAAGTGCATCCGGTAGATCGGCAGCGAAAGGTAGACCAGCACTGCGTTCACGCAGTAGGTAATCCAGAAGCGCTGGGGCAAGTCCCGCCAGCGGACAGCGATCAGAACTGTGGCGACAAGTTCCCACGGCACGCTGAGAAGAATGGCCAGGTCGCTCAGCCAACTGAGGACGCTCATTCTTCCAAGGTAGGTGGAAACTTCGAACAACAGCATGGGCAGCACGTACGACACCGGCAGAAGGATGCCCACCAGCGAGACATATCGAACCGCACGGACGAGCACACGTTCGCGCGTCAACGTGGAGGTGCGAATTGCCTGGCGGGGTTCTTCAACGGCCATGGGCGATGCTCCCCCAGCCCGGCTGCGACACCCGCGCGGAGTAATTCGACTCGTTGTAAAGGGGATTGCGCACCGGGCGATAGATGCGAGCACCCGTAAACGGGCGGTCTTGGGTGTAGATCCACACCCGTTCTTGGTCCCAAAAAATGACTTCGTCGCGCCCGTCGCCCGTGAGATCCAGCGGAAAACCGCACAGGTCTGGGTGGCCATCGTCAGGGAACATCACCGCGCGCCGCAGATGACCGTCAATCATGCCGCCCACGTGCGGATCGCCGCTCAGTAGCGCAAATTCCTGCCCGTCGCCCCGCCAGTTCACCGGCAGCATGCGGCTGCAATTGTGGATCAGCTCGCCCTGCTCCAGAATATTTCCCTCCCAATCGAAGAGCGTGGTGATGCCCGGATTCCAGTGGAAAGTCATGGTCATATATTGCAGCCCGGGCATGTCCATACGGTATTTCCCCACGCTGGCGCACTGCGCATGGCCAATCAGCGTTTGCTTCAGAACTTTTCCTTCAAAGTCAAACAGCAGAAAGCCTTCGTCGCTTCCCATCGCATACACCCGCGGCGATTCCTCGGGTTTACCGCTGAAATTGCCCACCGCCACGCAGTCGGCGTGGTCCTTGAAGTCCCGATCGCGCGTCCACAGTTGCTTTCCTGTGTGGTCCCACATCGCATAGCCAATAATAAGCCGGTCGTAGTTCCCCACCGCGAAGGGATAAGGATAGTGCCCCAACTGCCCGGCACCCTTCCAAAGCAACTCCAACTGGTTATTGAAAATCCAGAAGTGCCCGTAACGATCCTTGGCCAGAATTTCATGGCGAGCGGGGTTTCCCGAGAAATTCAGGAAAGCAATGCAGTCACCCAGTACCAATTCGTACGGCCGCTCCCCCGTGGCCCAGAGATCTTCATGCAGTTGCGGGGCTTTGGGCATCCAGACCCAGCGACGCAACTTTCCCGTTTGCCCGTCGAGGATCTGAAGCTGGAAATCCCGTACCGCCACGACCTCATTCCGGCCGTCACCGTCAATGTCATGGATCTGGAAAGGCGTGTCGTTGGTCAGCAGGCCGTTGCGGGGATCAGGACGGCCCGACTGCCAAAGCACCTTGCCATCAAGATTAACCGCCGTGAGGCAACTTATCGTGTCAAATGCATCGCGCGAAACGGTCGAGATGTTTTGGCCAATCAGCATCTCCGGTACTCCATCGCCATCCAAGTCGCCAAAGCGCACGTTGCTGCCCGCGCCGAATCCCGGCGTCTCGAACTTCTTCCACAACCGCGGCTGGGGATTTTCATCCCGAAGCGCGCCCAATTCTTGATCACGCCGGTGGATGGCGACGGAGATGGCGCTGCGGGCACTCTCCGAAGCGTTCAACGCGAAAATCCCGAAATCGTGCGGGAACAGTGGCACTGATGCCGGCCTTCCCATGGATCAGATCTTCGTTTACTGCTTCCACCACGAGCTTATCGTCGATGTACGCGCGCATGTGCGGGCCTGCGTTCTCCACCCGCAATTCATAGTACCGCTCGACCGTGTAAGGAAACGCCGCGCTGGCCACCAGTTCCCAATTCGGCACGCGAAGCTTCTCCGCAATCGGATGCTGCAACAGAAGCTGCGCCTTGTCGCCTTCGTTCAGTCCGAATAGGAAGTACTGGCGGTTGGTTTGATAACGAAACGCCACCCCCACAATGCCGTCGAGCGCCAGTGGCTTAACCCGAACGCTTACCGTGTAGTCACGCCATTCCCGCTCACCCGCGATCAGAACCGCATTCACGTGATCCGGGGGGTGATGCAATTGCTGCTGCATATAAGACATGCCGGCTTCACTCGAAACCAGCCAGGCATCCTGGTCCACCACGCCGTTGCTCCAGGCTCCTTGGGGGAGCGCCCGGCCGGCTATCCAGTGGAATTCCTGAATGGCGGTATTCAGGCGTCCCAGCGGCTCCGACAGCCAACCCGCCGGCAAGCCCGAAAAGTCATCGTGAAAGAGCTCGCCAGGAGGGGCACCGTTTGGCTCCGCGCTGGGAGTTGTGGCGAGCGCGGTTGAAGAAGGACGCAATTTCCAGGACGGCCACGCGGCCAGCGAAGCGCGCAGCATCTCTCTTCGGTTGAGGGTCGGACGCATGGGATTCTCCTTGCAGGCCTCAAAAGCAGGCGTGATACCGTCGGCTCAATCGCCAAAGGCAAAACGATTCCCGCCACCGTGAGGTACCGCGCTACCCCGGCAAAAACGCGTTCTCGGTTCGCCACCGCCAAGCAGATTCTCCTGCCTTATGAGTTCATAATTCAAACGCTGAGCAAGAAGTTCTCGAACCGCGACATTACGAGTACCGCCCGAACTCCGCGATGGCGTCGAACATGGCGAAGATGTTTTCCACCGGAGTTTCTTCCAGAATGTAGTCATGGCTCGCGCCGGCCACGTATCCGCCACCGGCCTTCATGATCTCAAGTACATCTCGCGTGGCCTCCCGAACCGACTGCGGCGTTCCACGTATCAGCACGTGGTGCGAGTCGATCGCCCCGTTGAAGAGAATCTTGTCACCGAAGCAGCGCTTGAGCGTAATGAGGTCCATGCCTTCACACGAAGGTTGGACAGCGTGCAAGCCGTCGAGTCCAATCTCAATCATCGGCGGAATCAGCGGCGCGTATCCACCGCAGCAGTGCATCATCACTTTGAGTCCGTACGCATGCCCCAGGCGGACAAGGCGCTGCAAATGCGGCAGCATGAAGCGGCGGAACAGGGCGGGGCTCATGATCGGCCCACGCTGGGTGCCAAAGTCGTTGCCCATAAAGAAAATGTCGAGCGCGGAGGCCACGGCGTCAAAGATTCGCTCGCTCACAGCGGCGTAAAAATCCACCACGTGGCCCAGGATCGAGTCCACCGTCTCGGGTTCATCGTACATTTTGAGAAATAGCGTCTCCATGCCCAGCAGGTCCACGGCATCGTGAAAGAAGGGTGACCACTCCCCTCCCAGCATGGCATACTTCCCGTCATACCGCTCCGCCTCGCTCCGGATCTGCGAGACGTCCATCCACCGTGGGTCGGGCCAGGGATAAGCATCAATCTCCGCCCGCGTCGCATTCGCGAGTGGGTGACGGGTGGGCTGGCCATAGCCGTATCCTTCGCGCTCAATGCCAAAGATGGTGCGGGACGTCGCGCCCGGCGAGAGCGGCAACTCCGGCCCGGCGTAAACCGCCATGACGCGGCGGAAGTCGTCGCCCAGCCGCACGCGCAGTCCCTCACCATCCAATTCTGCATGGCGTTTGGCCTTGTCCCAAAACTCCGGCGACGCTCCGCACCACGCCGGAACACAGTCGGGCGGTCGGTGTTCAAAAGCGGTCAAAACTCTTTCCCGGGAAGTCATTCAAACACCTCCGCGCATTGCCGAGATCGGCGCGACCGTGTATGATGGGAACATGGAAGCCATACTGATCTACGCCGGAATTCTGGTTCTTTGGTTCTTCGTTCTTCCCCGCATCCCGGGAGTATCCCGGTTCACTTGATCGCCGCGACGATCTTCCCCGTCGGGGAACAACGAGCAAAACAGTTGCAGTTTTCAACCCAAAGAACCCCCAAGGTAACCCATGCCGATCTTTGAATATCGCTGTCCTGTGTGCGGGTACATCTTCGAAAAGCTGGTGTTTGGTCGCAGCCAGGAAGCGCCCGAGTGCCCGAAATGTGGTGCCGCCAAGTCAGAGCAACAGTACTCAAGCTTCGCCACGGCTGGAGCCAAGCCCGCGGCCGGATGCGCTCCCGCAGGCGGCGCTTGAAGGATGCGATGAGGGAGCCGGCGGCTCCCTAACTGATGAAGCGGTGCCGGCAGCGTCCATCGCCATTTCCACCCAGACAATCTTCGCCTCACTTTGGGGCAAAACCTCAATCAGGTTGTAGCCACGGTTGATTGCTGCCGGAGGTGGGACAAACTCCAACAGCGGTTCTTCGGGCCGGCAGTGTTCCGGCTTCACCCTGCCCGCAAATTTGCAAACCTCACCGTTCACGCGCACTTCCCAGTTCCCTGCCTCGGTTGCACCTTCGATTCCGAGGCGAGCTACAGCGCGACCGGTGGTCGGCTTGGGACCGGTAGGAACGCGAATCGCCACCCACTCTTTGGGTGCACACTTGATGGGCAGTGGGCGCGCGCTCGGCTCGCCCGGCGCCCAGGTATCCGCGTAAGTAATGATGTGCCGTCGCGGCTTACCGGCCAGCGTGTCGAGACTGCCGGCCTGCCGGAGCAGCCCCTCGTAATCGTCAAATCCGTCCATCTTCCCGCCGAAGCCCATGTAGTTGAAAAGGTAGACACGGTCCGCGCCACGGTCGAGCAGGCTTGACGCGGCGCCTCGCACCGTCTCCAGCGAGTTATTCTGGGGCTTGAAATCGTGGTACGGCCGCGCCAGCACCTCCAAGCCCGCCGCCAGCGTCACGTTGGTCCCGCGCAGAAGCTGCTTCCAAAGCTCCACCGGCATGTCGGTTTCAATGGTGGCCCAAAACGGCGTGATGACGATCATATCCACCAGACCGAGTTGCGCCCAGGTGACCGCGTCCATCCCCAGGCCGACGGCGGTTTGCGGCCGTGACGGCACGCGCGCGCCAAGCCGTATGCGGTGTCCGCGCTTTTTTTGCCAGCCATTCAGAATGTCCCGCACCTCCGCGGTGAAGTCGGTCAGCAGGGCCGAGCCCTCCGCCTCATGCCCGGGACGGAAGTGAAAACCGAATCGCATCCAGTCCAGCTCCAGTCCGTCGAAGTCGTAACGCTCGGCGAGTTCGCGAACCAAAGACATGTGGTACTTCCGCACTTCGGGTTGGCCATAATCGAGGGCGCGATCGGTCCATCCCGAGAAGCGATAACTGACCCGGCGAAACTGCGGGTTCTGGCGCCAAAAATCACTGTGCAGATAGTGATGTTCGTCGTCAACGCAGTGAATGTCGTTCATGCGCATCGATATCCACGGCGAGATGCCCCACTGGCGCGAGCGATCGATCCAGCGCTTGTAGACGTCGATGCCGTCATGGTTCAGCTTCCAGGCGTTGTAGGCGAACCGCCACCCGTTCGGTCGATCCTCCGGCTTCAGGCTGGCGAAAAGCGGCTGGTCAGGCCCGGCCTGCGGGTCAAGACCTTTCCAGATGGGCGTCCAGACTCGGCTGGCGTAACTTGTGCGCATGGCATTCGGGCAGAGCATCAGCTCGCGAACCTGCGTGTGGGCGTATTGGTCCACCCAATCGTCCACGGCCGCGGCGTCAACTCCGTGTCCCTCGCCGTTAAAGTAAAAGTGGCTGTCGTCCTCGTTCAAACAGAGGCCGTGAGGACGCAGTGGTTCCGCCCTGTTCGCTGTTATTGCAGTGTCGCTGCCATCGGATCGAGTGCCTGCGGCGATTATGGCAACTCCCCCTGCGGAGGCAGCGCTGAGCAAGTCACGGCGAGTTAGACGGTGGGACATGTTTTCCTCAGTAGAAAGATATTTAAGTCGCAGGATGCGAGTAAGAATCCTCTGGCAGACCCGGAGGCTTTGCGGCTGCTGTCCCCTCAAAGGGGCCTGACCGCAGCCGATAAGAGACCCCTCACCCGTCCCGACGGATCGGGCCGGCCTCTCCCCACGGGAGAGGCTGTGGACGTGTGGGGGCGCAACGCGTGTGCGTCAGGGAAAATCAGCAACCTCTCCTAGGGGAGAGGTCGTCTGTCTGCTGACGGACGGGTGAGGGGTCTCGTCCGCGGCCTCGAATCCCGGAACTGTCAAACTCCTGCTGCCACCCCGGAAAAGCCGGGATCTCCCACGTGGATTAGGCGAGGTGTATCGGTCCGTGTCACTTCTCCGGTTCCGTTTCCGCCCGTATTCCCAACTCCCGCAGCTTTTCCTGAAGGCTCTGGCGGTGCAGGCCGATGGCGGCGGCAGTGCGGGTCACGTTCCCGTTGTGGGCGCGCAGCTTGCCTTTGATGAAGGCGATTTCAAATTGCCGCCGCGCCTCGCGGTAGTCATCAAGATTGAGAAAACCTACGTCGGCGACGGGTGCATCGCCTGGTGTGCGCGCTGCCACAAAATCCGTGGAGAAATCCTCCGGTCCCAAGGTATCGCTGCGGCTCATGACGATGGCGCTTTCCAGCACATTCTTCAGCTCGCGGACGTTGCCCTTCCATTCGGATTGTTGGAGTAAATCCATCGCTGGCTTGGACACAGAAATGGCGGGCCGGCGGTGCTTCTCTCCCAACATGCGGCAGAACTCCTGCACCAGCAGCGGCACGTCTTCGCGGTGTTCGCGCAGCGGCGGAACGCGCAGCAGCACCACGCGCAAGCGGTAATACAGGTCTTCGCGAAACGTCTGCTTGGTGATCTCCGCGGCCAGGTCCTTGTTCGTCGCGCTGACAATCCGGACGTCAACTTCCTGCGAAGTGGTGCCGCCCAACCTTTCCACGCGACGCGTTTCCAGCACGCGCAGCAGCTTGGCCTGCGTGGAGAGCGACATGTCACCCACTTCATCGAGAAAAAGCACGCCGCCGTTGGCAAGTTCGAACTTGCCGCGTTTCATCGCCGTGGCGCCCGTAAAGGCGCCTTTCTCGTAACCAAAAAGCTCACTCTCAATTAGGTGCTCGGGAAGAGCGGCGCAATTGAGCGCCACAAACGGGCCGCGGCCGCGATTGCTACGCCGGTGGATTTCCGTCGCCAGCAGATCCTTGCCAGTGCCGCTTTCGCCTTGAACCAGCACCGTCACTTCCGCCTGGGCAATGCGGTCAGCCAAGTCAAAGAGTTCACGCATTACCTTGCTGCTGCCGATCATGGCGCCGAACTGGCCTTCCGCGACCAGTTGCCGCTTCAGGCGCAGGTTCTCTTCCGCCATGGCCAAGTGCTCGAACGCCCGCTCCACCACCAGACGCAGTTCGTCCACTTCAAAGGGCTTCGAGAGATAGTCGTAAGCGCCACTCTTCATGGCTTCCACGGCGATCTTCTCGGAACCATAGGCCGTGTTGATGATCACCGCCGGGCTTTCGGGTTGCGCCTTCAGCTCGCGCAGGTAATCCAAGCCGCTTTCTTCCGGCATCTCGATATCCAGAAGCAACAAGTGCGGATTTTCCTGCGTCATTACTTTTCGCGCGGCTGCCACGCTTTCGGCTTCAAGCACGCGATAGCGACCCTCGAGCGCGCGTCGCATGCCGTAGCGCGCCGTACTGTCGTCATCGACGATCAGCACCGCCGGACTTGCTTGCTTTGGAACTGCTGGTTTTGAGTTGCTCATGGCTTCCAAATCATTCTCGACGAACCCCGAATCCCTAATCCCGCGTCCCGGATTCATCCGCGAGGCGAAAGCGTACAACAAATCGCGCTCCCGGGTGAGCGGAACTTTCGCCTCCCTGCTCTACGGGGCTTTGGCACTCCACCGACCCGCCGATTTCGTCCACGCGGCGTTTGACGATAGCCAGGCCCAAGCCCGTTCCCCCCGCGCGCGTGGTAAAAAACGGCTGAAAGATTTTGTCCAGCTTATCTTTGGGAATGCCTCGCCCGCGATCCTCCACGGACAGTTCCACATATTCTTGCTGTTCGTGCGGGCGCGAGAGGCAGACCCGGATGGCGCCGCCTTCGTTGCTTGCTTCCATCGCGTTCACGAGCAAGTTGGAAACGATGTCGCCCGCAGCCTCTTCCCCGCCCTCGACCAGGCAGGGGCTTAAATCAACCAGGTCCAGAGCAAAATGCCGGCGCTCGGCTTCCGGGCGCAAGAGGCCGGCAACGCGGTGCACAACCGACGACAAGTCGGCCGGCCGATCCGTATCGCGCGCGGGCTTGGCGTAACGCAGGACCTGCGAGATATTCCGGTTCAGACGGTCGATCTCATCCACCAGCATGCGGCAGTCACGCCGCGTGTTTTCGGGGAGTGCGGCATCCTCTTCCATAAGCTGCACGATGGTCTTCATGCCGCTCAGTGGATTCTTGACGTTGTGGGCAATGCGCGCCGCCATCTCGCCGAGAAACGCCATCCTCTCCTTCGCAGCGAGTTGGCGTTCCAACGCCACCTTGTCTGCAATCAACCGGCAGAGTTCGAGTGCCGCCGCTAGCCGGTCGGCAAGCATTTCCAAGGCAGCAAGTTGCTCACCCGAGACCTCACTGGTGGCGGAGACGACCTGAAGATAAGCAATACTCTCCACACCGCGCGAAATCGGGACAAGGCGGATGTTTCCCGGCTGTCTCGCTGCCTCAGCCCTGCCGGGAAGCGGCCCGAAGAGCAGCTTGACGCGTTCGAAGCGGAGCGCCTTCGGCACGCGTTCTTCCACCAGCGCCCGCAGAGAATCCACGTTGCCCGTTTGTTTGGCGTGCTCCTCAATCTCCATGGCGAGTTTCTGAACGGTCTCGAATTCGGAGGCAAACTCGCGACGCAGGGCGCGACTGACCAGTCGCTTCAAGGGATCAATAAAGACGACGAGAATGAAAATCATCACCACTTCCGTGACTTCGGGCGGCACCACAAGGTAATACTCCAGCCAGCCGCTCAATCGCCGCATGAAGTCCAGGTAGATCAGAAAGGCGAAGCCGCCGGCAACGGCATAAACCACATTACGCTGAACGCGCAGGTCGAGCAGGTTATAACGAAAAATGCAGTACGCCATCAGACCGCTGGGGAGAATTCCGGCGAACATCAAACCGGTGGACAGATATCCTCCCAATCCCCCGGTCGGAGGCAGGCGGTGCGGAACGTAGGCGATCGCCCAGCCGACAGCCATCAAGCCCTGAAGCCCTGCCAAGTAACCATGGAACCTTGCAAGCGTCGGGTCAGTGGCGCGACGGCGGATCCGCAGATCCACATTGATGACGGCCGCAAGGATTAAGGCGCCAGCAGCCCAAATGCTGAGCGGGCGCACGCTCCGCCCCAGCGCCACCAGGGGTTCCACGCCGATGTGCCCGAGCAGCCTTCCCAACACCCAGGGACAGAGAATCACGGGAAGGTAAAAACCCGCCACCAGCAGACGCTGCCAGAGTCGCACGGGCACGAAGGCCGCCGCGTATTCCGTCTGCACGTGAACCAACAAAGGCACTGCGGCAAAAAAGCCCACAAAGCAAATCGTGCAGGCAAGGCCCGTCTGCACTGCCGGGGCGGCACCGTAGTAAAGGCTGTTGTTCAGCGCCCACAGATTGCCGACATACCACATGAACAGCGCCGCCATCAGGGCGAATAGCAGCCACTCAAACCGGCGCAGCCGGCGGTTCCCCAGGATCAACATCATGAGGAAGAAATGGATGAGCGTCCCGAAGGTGTATACGATCAGTTTGGTGACAACCAGCGGCGTCAGTTCGTAGGCGACATCCACGTGGGGCTCTCGGACGCAGGGGTTACGGTCCAGCAAAAGGCGCAAAGACAATCAGCGGGCATCATTGTAAGTCAGCATCTGCAAGCACGCAAATCGGACCATAAATTATTGTAATCGCAGCAAGTTGTAATTGTTTCGCGCGACTTGCCGACGCGAAATCTTCACAAAATATTTACACAGGCGGGTTGTTGTGAGATCATATCCGTGAGGATTTCGCTCGGTCATTCCGACCCGTCTACCCAAAATGGAGAGAAATTCAACCCAACCTACCACGCCGCCCAGCGGCACACCTACGCTTCCGCGCGTCATGGTCGCCACCACGGCCATGCTGACGTTCATCACCTTCTGGCGAGCGGCAGCTATCGTATTGAATGATCTTGCCTCGTCGGCCTATTACGCCGGCGGCATCGCTGAGCAGGCGGTCGGCAAATCCGCCCCCTGGTTCATTCTGGCGGTCATGCTGTTTTCCTATGCAGTTCGCGCGATCTACGTGGAAAGCTGTAGCATGTTCGTCCGAGGCGGCGTCTACCGCGTGGTAAAGGAAGCCATGGGCGGGACGCTGGCCAAGTTTTCCGTTTCCGCCCTGATGTTCGATTATATTTTGACCGGCCCCATCAGCGGCGTGTCCGCGGGCCAGTACTTGGTGGGTTTCCTTAACGAACTCCTCAACTACCTGCACATCGCCGTCGCCCTGCCTGTAAATGGCACATCTGCCGTCTTTGCCTTGGCCGTCACGATTTATTTCTGGTGGGAGAACATCAAGGGGATCCCGGAATCGAGCGAAAAGGCCCTGCGCATCATGCAATTCACCACCGTGATGGTGGTGCTCCTGATCGGCTGGTGCTCGTACACGCTCTGGGTGCGTGGCGCTCACCTGCCGCCCGTGCCGACGCTGGGCCATTTACATTTCGCGCCCGATGCTCTGGGATGGCTGAGCCGCAGCCGCCTTCCCCACACCATCGGCCTGCTGGGCATCTTCATTGGCCTCGGGCATTCTATCCTGGCGATGAGCGGTGAGGAATCACTCGCTCAGGTCTATCGTGAAATCGAGCACCCCAAGCTGCCCAATCTGAAGAAAGCCGGACTGGTGATCTTCATCTACAGCATGCTCTTCACCTCGCTCGTTTCCTTCTTTGCGGTGATGATCATCCCGGACGGCGTGCGCAAGAACTTCTTCGATAACCTGATTGGCGGTCTGGCGATGAACGTCACCGGACCTTTGATGCTGCGCCTGGTGTTCCACGGGTTTGTCGTTCTGGTCGGCGTGCTGATTCTCGCCGGCGCGGTGAACACGGCCATCGTGGGCTCCAACGGCGTTTTGAATCGCGTTTCGGAGGACGGGGTTCTTTCCGACTGGTTCCGCCGGCCGCATCCCCGCTTTGGCACGTCGTATCGCATCATTGACATGGTGGTGGGACTCCAGATCCTCACCATTCTCCTCAGTCGCGGCGATGTTTATCTGCTGGGCGAAGCTTACGCCTTCGGCGTGATCTGGAGTTTCGTCATGAAAGGCCTGGCGGTGCTGGTGCTACGCTTCAAAGAGCCCGGTCTGCGTGAATACCGCGTGCCTTTGAACTTCCGCATCGCGGGGTACGAAATCCCCATCGGCCTGGGCCTTATCACGCTGGTGCTGCTGGGAGTGGCACTGGTGAATCTCTTCACCAAGCAAGTCGCGACCGTCTCCGGCGTGGCGTTTACCATTTTGCTTTTCGCCGTCTTCACCATTTCGGAAAAATTGAACCGCAGCAGCCATGGGGCGCATCAGGAGCTTGACCAGTTCCACTTGGTCCCGGGTGAGGAATTAACGCCCAAGGCAGTGGGAGTGCGTCCCAGCAATATCCTGGTTCCGGTGCGGGACTATCACACGCTCTATCACCTTTCCTGTGCACTGCGACGCGTCAATACGGCCCGCCAGGATGTGGCGGTTCTTCACATCCACCTCTTGCAACGTGCGGCTTCCGGTGCAAGCGAACTGGTTCCGGAGCAGCTTTTCAGCGCCACGGATCAGTTGCTCTTTACGCGCGCTCTGGCGGTGGCGGAACACGAAGGCAAGAGCATTCACCTCTCCGTCGCCGCCGCCGGTGAACTTTGGGACGGCATTCTGCGCGCGGCCCACTCCTTGCAGTCCTCCACCATTGTCCTGGGATCTTCCGCCATCATGCCGGTGGCGGAACAGGCACGCATGGCGGGGCTCTCGTGGGAGAAGCTCCCCGATCCCAAGCCGCACCTGACGGTGGAGATACTTACTCCCGACGGTGGCGAGGAGATCTTCTACCTTGGCCCGCATGCTCCACGCCTGACGCCGAAAGAGATCGACCTGCTTCACAGCCTCTGGTTACAGTTCAGTTGCGAACTCGCTCCCAACGAGGTTCACCACCACGACATCGTACACTTTGCCTTGCTCGAACTCCGCAACGAACTGGCCAACGGACAGACTGATGAAGTCCGCGAGCGTCTGCGCGCGCACATCGAACATATCCAAACCCGGCGATGTAGCCTCCGGGAATAGAGTGGAGGATTTTCGTGCAGGGGGTTGGGGCCGGCGCCCCACCATGGATATTCGCTACTAACCTTTAAAGCCGGCAACCCGCCGGCACAGACAAGGTGGCAGTATTGGCATTGTGACTGAGTCGCCCGCCGCTCTGCTGCAAATGTGCCCGCCTGAAGTCAAACCCTAACGAATTCATCAACTTCCCGGCCCCGAACCGCGAGCCCGGCGTCCCTTTTCATTGCCAGGTCCGGAGATGGCCCGTGCTTTTAGGGTGCCTGCGGCCTTGCCAACTCTGGACAGGCGGCAACGCCCAGATGCAGCCCTCTCTGACGTGATGTAAACTGACCGGCTGACCGGGCGGGTCGGGGCGACTGGACCTGACCACATCTAAGCCGGTTGCTATCATTCCGACCCGAGCTGAATTTCAATGTACTCGTCAAGTCTTATGAGGTACTGAGAACGATAGGAAGGAGATGCCATGCAACGCAGGGACTTTATGGGAGGAATGGCCGGGGTTCCGGCCATGTTAGCGGCACGATACGGACAGGCCACGCGCGGACTGCCTCCGCTGACGATTCGCGATGTCCGCGTGATCACCACGGGTGCCGACAAGGGTTACCAGTGGGTGTTCGTAAAGGTCATCACCAGTGAGCCGGGGCTTTACGGCATCGGTTCGGCGAGCAACATTGGGCAGGCGCTGACGGTGGCCGCGGCCATCGAAAAGTACTTCGCGCCGTTCTGGATCGGAGAAAGCGCCGACCGCATTGAAGACCTCTGGCAGCGGACCAACGTGCGCGACTATTGGCGCAACAGCACGATTCTGAACAACGCCCTGAGCGGACTCGACATGGCGCTGTGGGACATCAAGGGCAAGCGTGCCAACATGCCGGTTTACGATCTGCTGGGCGGCAAGGCTCGCGACGCGGTGGCCCTTTACGCCCACGCCGACGGCCGCGACATGGTGGAAGTGGAGGACCACGTCCGCCAGTTCATGGACCAGGGCTACCGGCACGTGCGCGCGCAGATGGGCGGCTACGGCGGCGGAGGCTACATCGATCCTGGACAGGGCAGCCGCCCGGCGGGAGGTTACGCCGGCCGGGCCTTCGACGAGGACCTTTATATCGACACCATTCCCCAGCTTTTCAGCCATTTGCGCGACAAATGCGGCAGCCAGGTGAAGCTGATCCACGACGTGCACGAGCACCTGACCCCGTCCGGCGCCCTGCAACTGGCCAAGCGGCTGGAGCCCTACCACATGTTCTTTGTGGAGGACATTCTGCCGCCCGAGCAGATCAGCTACTTCCGCCAGATCCGCCAGATCTGCTCAACCCCCATGGCCATGGGCGAGTTGTTCACCAACCCGCACGAGTGGGTGCCACTGATCTCCGAGCGCGTCATCGATTTCATCCGTTGCCGCGTTTCGCAGGTGGGCGGCATCACCGCGACCAAAAAGATCGCGGCCCTGTGCGAGACTTTCGGCGTGCGCACGGCGTGGCAGGAGGGCGGCGACAACGATCCGGTAAACCAACTGGCCGCCTATCACGTCGATCTGTCGATTTCCAGCTTCGGCATCCAGGAGGAAAACCACTTCCCCGACCTCGTGCACGAAATGCTGCCCGGCACGGCACAATTGAAGGGCGGCTATCTCTACGGCAACGACGCCCCCGGCCTCGGCATCGACATCAACGAAACCCTGGCGGCCAAGTATCCACTGGTTCTGCCGCCCCACCCCAATAACTGGACCGACGTCCGCGGCGTGGATGGGTCGAGTGTGAAGCCGTAACGCCGGCAGCTTCTTCTCAGCTCCTCTGTGTCTCAGTGGTCCCCGCTGTTTAACCACTTAGGCGCTGAGACGCTGAGGAATTCGTGATCGACTGCTACCTTACTTGGGACAGCGCGGGGCGCCCCAAATCCCTTCCCGCCTCGCCCGCTGAGTACCGCTCCGCGCTGCCGGCCGGTTGATAGTAATACTTTTTTGTGATATGGTAATACCGAAGGCTGGGGGAAAAGTTGCATGAAAACCTCACGACTGACCGTCAAGGGGCAGGTGACGCTGCCACAGGAATTGCGCCGGCGATTTGGTCTGGGGCCGGGCAGCCGGGTAGCCTTTGAAGAGAAGCCAGACGGCATCAAGGTGCGCCCGGTGCGGGAGACTATTCTGAATTGGGCCGGAAGTTTGCGCTCTCCGCGGGCAAGGCTTTCGGACGCGGAAATCCGGCGTCGCGTGAAGAGGGCGGTGGCCGCCAGGACGGCGGGGAAACTGCCCATGGTTGAAGAAGTCTTGCTGGACACCAACGTCATTCTGCGCCACGCTCTGGGAGATGATCCGGCCCAAGGGCGCCAGACGCGACGGCTTTTTGAGCAGGCGGGCGAGGGGACGCTGCGCTTGCTCGTCCCCAGCCTGGTGATCGCCCAAGTCGTCTGGACGCTCGAATCGTTCTACCGGGCCAACCGCGAATACATCACCGGTTTGCTGCAGGCCCTCCTTGAGACTCCGGGCGTAACCGCGCTGGAGCCGCGGGTGGCTTCGCGGTGTATCAAGGTTTACGCGGCCCACAACATCGAAATCGTGGACGCCTATCTTGTCGCTCTGGCCGAGGAAACCAAAACCCCAGCGCTGGCCACTTTCAACAAAAAGGACTTCCGCCGTTTCCCCCACCTTAAGCTGATTTCCTGAGACGTAAGCCGGTAGCGTGGAGGAAATCGTTAGCTAACGAATTCCTCCGCGGGTCTTCCGAAATTCGAGCGGCGTTAGGGTGTTTCTCGCCGCGGGAAAAAAGGGACACGCGTTAGTGGACTGCAGTCCCCTTCCCCCGCGCTCTATTCCAATGACCCCATTTACCATTGCACGCAGGCAGGCTTCCGTAATGTATGCAGCAAAAACGGCTTGTTAGGGCGAACGCAAGAGGACGGTTTCCACATCTCCGGGTTCGAGCAGCAGATCGTTGGGGTAGTATTGATCCACATTCTCTGGCGTCAACAAGCTATGCTTCACGAGAATGGCCGACGGGGGTCGATGATACTTCAAGATGTTGACTGCCGCCCTAATTAAACCTGGTCCATACGTCTCCGGAAAGAGCGCGACCGTTCCTATCATTCGCGACTTGGGTCGGCGGAGTTCTTTCCTAGCATCGATGGTACCGCCCTGTCCCACGGCAATACAATCCGGCGACCGGCCCGCCTCTTCAAATGCCCGAAGCGCGCCGAGGACGGTTTGATCGAATGGCGAGGCGATTAATACATGCTGGGCTAGGTTATGCCGAAGGTATTGACGGACAATATCCAAGCTGTGACCGAATTTGCCTCGGCTATCGAGACGAATAATCTGTGCGTCCGTGAAGCCTTCCAGGACTTCATGGAGCCCCACCACCACGCCCGCCAGCCGGGAATGGAGCACCTGCCCGCCCATCGTGACCTCAAGCAAGAGGACGCGGTCCACCACGGAATTCCAATGCTGTTTGGCCCACAGCCCCAGAGTCTTCCCCGCTGTCCGGCCTACTTCGTAGCCGTTGGGGCCATAGAAGACCGCCCCCGGATGAGGAACGGTAATGGCCACCAAGGGAATGCCTGCCTGCTGGAACATTCCGGAGATCGTCTCGGCTATCTCTTGATGGTATTGGTATTCGATGGCCAAATCCACGCGCGATTTGATCATCATCTCGGCATTCTGGACAGCGATTTTGGCGCTGCACTTGTTACTAAATTCCAGAAGGTCGAAGCCCTCGGCGGCGGCGCTTTGCCGTAGGCTTTGCGCCACATCCTGCGGGAAAAAGCTGTTGTCAGCCGAATTCGCAAAGCCTAACTTGAATTTTTGGCGACTGACCAGCCTGACTCGGCAGCGATAATGGTGAGACCCAAAACGCTCGATCAAGCCGGCGTTTTCCATCGTGCAAAGAATGCGGAAAACGGTGGTCTTGTTCAGATTGCAGCGAGCCACAAGATCCCGAAGCCGGAGGGTTTCGCTTTCGTGGCGGAAAGCTTGCAAGACTTTGCATGCCTTGGCGATCGCCTGCACCGCATAGGTTCGGCTGTCCCGGTGGGATGCGGCATCTTGTTTCACCCCTTGAACCATAAGACAAAACCCTCGGTAGCGGCACTATATTCGAATCCAAAACAAACATCCATTAAAATCATCAGGTTGAAGAGATAGTGCGTACCCCGAGCGTTTCAACTGTCGAAACAAGGCGGTATGGGCGATTTTGCCTTGTTCAGGGGTAGGTAGCTGTATAAACATCCGCTTGCACTTGCACGGGCGCAAGAATCACAAGAATCAGCGGCCTCTTGGCTAATTCAACCGTCGGCTTTCGAGCCCTCATTCGTTCTCAAGAGTGAAAAGAGGGGAAGTGTGCGGCACAGTACCGCCGATACGACGGGTTATTATTCCATGGTGTCGCTGCTGCCCCACGGAACTAGTAGTTTTGAGCCGGTCGGGTCGGGAAGAACACAAGGATTGATGGAAATCCAGACGGAGGTCATGATGATTGGAAAACGGCAAGGAAAGTTAGCATTAGCCTTAGTGCTGCTTCTCGGGTTTCGCGCAGTTTGTTCATGCCCAAGGCGGCGCAGCAAGCCTGCGTGGAACCGTAACCGATCCTTCGGGAAGTATCGTCCCCTCCGCCAAGGTGACCGTAACCCAAGTGGGAACCGGTGTAGTCGAAACGGTCGCGGCCGATCATGGAGGAGACTACCTCTTCCCGCACCTTGCCCCGGCCGATTACATTCTGACCGTTGAGGCTCAGGGATTTCAGCTTTTTACCCAAAAGGGCATAACTTTACTTGCCGATCAAAATGTGACTGACAATGTCACCCTGCAACTAGGTGCGAGCACCCAGACGGTTACCGTGCAGGCTGGCGCAGCGCAGGTTGATACAACCACGGCGACGCTCAGTCAGGTGGTGAACCAGACGCAGATGGTGGAACTTCCTCTCAATGGGAGGAACGCCGCCCAGCTCACGTTGCTGGTTGCAGGAGCAGCGCCGGCACCCTCTGCGGCCGGTGGCGCCCTGCAGGGCGTTACGAAGCAGTTCCCCAGCGAGATAGCCGTTTCGACCAATGGAACACAAGAGGACCAAGTCAGCTATATGCTGGACGGAGGTATTTTCAAGGACGAGGTCTATTCCGTCAACATGCCGTTTCCTTTCCCTGACGCCCTGGAGGAGTTCAGCGTTCAAACCAGTAACTATTCCGCACAATACGGGGACAATTCGGGGGGCGTGGTAAATATTGTTACCAAGTCGGGCGCGAATTCCGTGCACGGTGACGCTTTTGAATTTGTTCGAAATGCCGTATTCAACTCCCGCAACTTCTTTGCCGCCAATCGGGACCAACTGAAGCGGAATCAGTATGGGTTCACCCTGGGTGGACCGGTGGTCATACCCGGCATCTATAACGGCAAAGACCGCACCTTCTGGTTTTTTGGGTATCAGGGGACCATCCTGAGAAACATCACGGGGACCAGTAATGCGTACGTGCCCACCCAGGCTGAAGTGCAGGGTGATTTTTCGGCCTACCTGAGCGCGAGCAATCCAAACAATACGCTGGGCAAGGTGGTGCAAATTATCAATCCCCATACGGGCCAGCCTTACTCAGGGGATATCATTACCACCACGCCAACGGCAACTTTTGATCCTGCGGCCTTAGGAACGGAGAAATACCTACCCCAGCCCACCGCCTCGGGGTTGGTATTTTACCAGTCACCCATTCGCCAGGATTTGAAAGAGACCGTCGAGAGGTTTGATCACTCATTTAGCGCCGCCGATCGGCTGACCGTCCGGGGAACCTGGAATAATTTCAACAACCAGGGGGTTTACAACCCCGCGAATCTTTTGAGTCTGACAAGCTATTCCGCCATCACGGCGCAAGACTACCTGCTTCATGAGAGCCACCTTTTCCGTCCGAATTTGCTGAATGATTTCCGCTTCAGTTATTGGCGGGAGAAGTCGTCACGAGGTCCGATGCCCGGCTCGCCAGGCATGGCTGCCTTGGGGGTGCAAGGAGTTGTTACCTCACCGCCTGCCACCATCCAGTCGTTGGGCGTCTCCGGCTTTTTCACCATCGCCGATAGTCCGCTGGCACAATTCACGCGCCAGGGATATGTGGGGGCCGATGACTTAAGTTGGGTGCGCGGGCGGCACAACATTCAGATCGGCGCAAGTATGGAGCGGAGTCTGTTTACGTTAGTCAACAATTTCGGTATGGATGGGTTCTATAGTTTCACCTCCGACGTCACCAATCTGGCGTTGGCAAGCTTCCTGCTGGGTTACATGCGCACGTTCACCCAGGAATGGGGGGAACCCGAAAACCTGTACGACACCTATTTCGGAGTTTACGCCCAGGATTCATTCCGTGTTTCCCGCCGGCTCACGCTCAACTATGGGTTGCGCTATGAACCTGGCATCCCCTGGTATGAGACCCGTAACCGCTATAACTATTTCAATCCCGCCAATTACTATGCGGGCGTGCATTCCCAAATATATCCGAACGCCCCGCTGGGCTTACAGTTCAAGGGAGACCCTGGCGTTCCGGGCGGGATTGGATGGAACCCCGATTGGAAGCTGGCGGAGCCGCGCGTGGGGTTCGCCTACGATGTCTTTGGCAATGGCAAGACCTCTTTGCGCGGGGGAGCGGGAATTTTTTACGACACCCAAGTCGGGGCCGACGTACTGCAAACTATTGTTGCCGGTGTTGCGCCATATTCTCCCACGATTACCGTTACCACTCCGCAGGGACCCTTCAGCAATCCCTACGTGGGGTTGACCAACCTTTTCCCGCCTCCCAACCCAATTCCCAAGAACGCTGCATTTCCCAATCCGCTGGGGGGCCCGAACGGGGCTGACGAGACAGTCGATACGTCACACAAGAACGAAGTTTACGCGGCAGTGTACAATTGGAACCTCGCCATCGAGCACCAACTCGCCGAAGGCTGGCTTTTGCGAGTCGCGTACGTGGGCGGCGATGGAGCCCACCTCAGGGAACTCGTGAACCTGAATCCGGCGGTTTACACACCTGGGAGTGCGCTTTCGTCCCAGCAGAGGCGTCTCTTCCAAGGCTACTCCGGCATTTTCCAGACGACCATGGATACGAACTCGTCGTACAACTCGCTGCAGGTCAGCGTGGAGAAACGCATCAGCCAGGGAGGCCCTTTCCACGGTACGACGCTCCTAGCTAATTACACCTACTCCAAGGCCATCGATACGGTGCCTTATAACGGGGGCGTTGAAAATACCGGGTTGTCCACCATTCCATTTTGGGGTACCTGGCCTATCGGGCGACACCAGATGGACCGCGGCCCAACGGATTCCGACCATACGCATAACATGGTCATCTCCTATGTCTGGCCGCTCCCGGGGCTGGCTGCTTCCAATCGATTCACCCGCGGCGTTCTTGGCAACTGGGAGGTGAACGGCATATTGTCAGCTCAATCTGGTTTTCCCTTCACGGTTACGGCAGGAGTGGATGAATCCAACACGACGATTGGGGCGGATCGCGGCGTCGTCTCGGGCCCGGCAAAAGGTCCTGGTGCTTGCGGAAACAAAGCCCCTTGTGTGAGTTTTTTGAATCGCAATTCCTTCTCGCTCCCGACAGTTGGGACATTCGGCAACACCGGCAAAAACTCTGTCTTCGGTCCCAATTTGATCGACTGGGACATGGGAATTTTCAAGAATTTCCCGCTGCGGGAGCAATTGAAGCTGCAATTTCGGGCCGAGTTCTTCAACATCTTTAATCGGGCAAACTTTCTTAATCCCACGGCAGCGGTCAGCTCAGGAGGCTTCGGGACTATCACCAGTGCCAATGATCCGAGAATCGGCCAACTGGCGTTGAAGCTCCTCTTCTAGCGTCTGGGAGGTCGTTTCCATTTAAGACGTCAGAGGCGTCTCCAGTCCCTGGGTACGGCGGCGGGCGGCGTGACAACGTCGCAACGTACGCTGGTCGCAAACCCAAGGCGCTTGCACGGCCATTTATTAATGAACCGACAGGAAGTGTTTATGGCGTCAGATAGCTACGGGCGACTGAATCGGCGTGACTTCCTGCGGAGCACCGGCGCGGCGGCGGCGGTGATGGCGGGAACGTCTGCAACCATGCCCGCGGAAAGCCGACGTGAAAGGCTGGCCCTGGTGGGAACAGGTGGGCGAGGTTCCACCATGTGGGGGCGCAATTTACTTCAGGACTGTGGCGACGTGGTGGAAATTGTGGGGCTGTGCGATATCAACAGCAAGCGCGCGGCGGCTTCCCAGAAATTCATCGGCATCAACGCCCCGCTTTTCGTGGATTTCGACCAGATGGTGAATACCACTAAGCCCGACCGCGTGGTCGTGGCCACGGTGGATGCGACGCACTTTCGCTACATCATTCGCGCCATGGAATTGGGTTACGACGTCATCACGGAAAAACCGCTCGGTACCGATGAAGAGCAGTGCCAGTCGATTCTGGACGCGGAGAAACGGCTGGGCAGAAAAGTTACGATGGGCTTCAACGCGCGCCACCTCGTATGGGCGAAGAAGATCAAACAACTTGCGCTGGACAAAACTCTGGGTGACGTCATCTCCGTGCATTATCACAAATACCTGAGCACCGATCATGGCGCCAGTTATTTCCGGCGCTGGCACCGTTTAAGGGAGAATTCCGGATCGCTGCTGCTCAGTGAAGCCTGCCACAACTTTGACCAGGTGAACTGGTGGCTGGACTCCGTGCCCGTGGAAGTTGAGGCCCACGGCGCATTACGCGTTTACGGCAAGAATAACTCGTTTCGCAGCACGCACTGCCGGGTTTGCCCCTATAAGGACCGCTGCCAGTTCTATTGGGATATCACGCGCAGCGCATTTGATATGAAGCTCTACGCTGAGTGCGAATCCGAGGATGGCTATCTCCGTGACGGTTGCGTTTGGCGCGAGGACACCAATATTTACGATACGATGTCCGTGATTGTCCGCTACGAAAACAAAGCCAGCTTGACTTACACCATGGACGCTTTTCTGCCCTTCGAAGGCGAGGAGGTCATACTCAACGGCACCAAGGGACGCATCGACCTGAACACCTACGAGGGCGGCGGCTATCGCCGCGAGGATATGCGCCTGACGCGGACCTTTGGAAAATCGGAAGTTATCACGGACTTGCCGCAGCCACGGCCCGGCGGCCACGGTGGCGCTGATCCTTCCCTGCATGAACTGCTCTTCCGCCAGGCGCACCAACCCGACCCGCTCGGCCTGCACGCAGGCACTCGAGCCGGAGTGTATGCCAGCCTGATCGGCATTGGCGCTTACCGGAGCATCGACCGTGGGGGTCAAGTGGTGAAATTGCGGGACCTCGTTGAGCTTTAGCGGCGCCGTGGAATTTCGGGCGGACCCGCCGCTCCACGAAGCTTCGACACGATCAAGTCCGGAGCGAGAACACTTCATCAGCGGAGGAATGTATGATGACGAGAAGGTCACTGTTCAAGTGCGCGGCGAGCGGCTTCTTTGCCCCCGCCATGCTGGCACGCGGGCGGCAGTCCCCAGCCGGGGCAGGCAAACCCGTTGACACGTTACCGGGCGCGGAGAAGAACCGCAAACTGAAGGTGGTGTTCGTGGGCGCGCACGTGGATGATTGGATTTTCTGTCCGGGAACCCTGGCACGCTATTCGCGCGCCGGGCATGATGTCGTATGTTTCTCCTTCACGCCGGGGGACTCACAGGGGATGGCTGACGCGCGTCACATGCCCGTCGAAAAACTGGCGGCGATCAGGCGAGAGGACGCGATGAAAGGAAACAAGCTCCTGGGCGCGCAGTTCCGAGTCTTGGATCAGCACAACCAGAAGATGCACGTCGATCCCGAGGCCTACATCGAGTTCGACAAGACCTTGGCCGCCGAGAACCCGGACGTCGTCTTCGGCTTGTGGCCACTGCAGTTTCATCCCGATCACCGTGCGGCGGGCAATCTCGCCTTCAACGCGTGGTTACAGAGCGGAAATAGATTTGAGTTTTATTTCTGCGAAACTTACCTCGTCAGCGAGGAGACGCCACAGCAGTTTGCACCGAATCGATGGGTGGACGTTGAATCGGTCCTGGATATCAGTCGCCAGGTGATCATGGGCAACACTCTCGAGGCCGGCAAAGCCATATGGGCCGAATACGAGACGTGTACGAAGTTTCGCGGGGCCGAGTACGGATGCCACTATGCGGAAGCATTCGTCCAGATTGTTACCGTCGGCACTTTTAAGGTGCCGCCGAACCCTGTGCCGGGCCTATGGTATTACGGGTTGGACCCCGCCCACGACAGTATATCCCCCGGTATTTGCACTCCCATTTCGTATGGGATAGGCTTTCCGGTTGGTCCATCGTGGATCTCCTTTTCGTGTGCTTTGGCGGCTCACGACTAGGAGTTTCCGCGATGGACTCCGGTATCTGTCAAACTTCTACTGCCTCCCCGGCAGAGCCGGGGGGTCTCCCAACGGACTAGCAGGTGGCGCTGAGGTATTGGGCTCCGAACCGAATTCCTCAGCGGTCCTTTCTGCGGTTCAGGTCCGCGGCCTTTCTGGTGATGGGCGGAGGAGCCGTGGACTTTGCGGGGCAGGCGGCTGCTTGCTACAGCGATATCGGGAAGGGTGAGACACAAGGCGGAAAAACCGTTGGTTGGCGATGTAGCGGCGGCTTTATCCGTCAGCCCGCCAGTGGACGGGACTGCGAGCGACGGATCATGACTCCCAGCGTTGCGACGCTGGGGTGGCGGGGTAAACCCGCCGCTACGAGGTTTCCGCAGGCCACATCGCCACGACCCAAGCCGGTAGCCCGGAGGTTGGGTAGCGACGAGGTGCGCGTTCTTCAGCGCTCCTCGGCGGCTCTTCATCTGCCATTAAAGTACCGTGAGCCACGCCCGCAAGAAAACAGGAAAGATCGTGCCTGCCTGTCCCCCCCAAAGTCAGGCGCATCGTGTCAGCGTAACACGCCGGCAACGTGTCGTGACACGCCCATACCCGCTGTCGGCGGATTCATGATCCTGCTGGGCTGGCAAAAGGATCCAGTATTTGGATACTACGGGGTCAACAGCCGTTACAGCGTCGAGTCAGCCAACATCCGCGGATCAGTACTATGGTCGGGGCGATTGGGACTTGCCAGAAGATGCGCCTCAGCCCCCGCGAATGGATTTGATACCTTCCGACAGCGCTCTCTGGAAAAGCCAGATATCCCCACCGTAGCTGATGCACTGAAAGCCTTGCTGGAGGTACTTTCTTGCTTGTTCCGGGTCGTTGGACAGAATTCCGGCAGGTTTATTCCCAGCCTTGCAAGCTTCCACAACGCGTCTGATGGCTTGCTGAAACTGCGGAAGGTGATACTGTCCGGGAATGCCCATGGAGAGGGAGAGATCCAGAAAACCTACCCACACCAAATCGACGCCCTCAAGGGCGACAATGTCCTCGATATTCTCCACGCCTTCCGAACTCTCGATCAGCACGCCACACACCATGGCGTCATTGGCTGCCTGCATCTTGGCGGCGACATCGCCGGCCAGAAAATCGTCGTGGGCCACCCCAAACGCCGCGCCACGCTGGCCCCGCGGTGTATACCGGCAGGCGTCCGCGATTTTCTTCGCTTCGCCGGCGGTTCGCACATTGGGGATGATGACGCCGGACGCTCCGGCATCCAGCAGTGGAGCAATGAGGTGATAGTCACCGGCCGGCGGTCGGACGAGAGCAGCGAGATTGAGGGGGCGGGTTTGAGCCAGCAGCGACCGCACCGTGTCAATCCCCCACCCGCTGTGCTCCTGGTCATAGATCACAAAATCCACTCCCGTACTGGCCAGCAAGCGGGCGATTCCGGTCGTATTGAATTCAAACACCCATGTGCCGACGGTGACCTTCCCTTCCCGCCAGGCGGCCTTAAGTGCCAGACTATTCATGATGTCGCCTCCTTGGAAAGCGCGTGCCACCGCTCTCGGTTGGCGCTCAGCCGGGCGCGCAGGGAGGGTCGCTCCAGAACCTGGCGATTCACGACATAAGGCGGAATCTCCCCCTTCAAGACGGTCAGCACCGCGTTCATCGCCGACTCACCCATCTTCCGAAAGCATTCGTCTGACCAACACAGCGTATGCGGCGTCAGAACGACATTCTCCAGCTTAAGGATCGGATCATCGTCGGCCACCGGCTCCTTTTCAAAAACATCCAAACCGGCGCCGCGGATCTTGTGTTGCGCCAACGCCTGGTAGAGGGCCGCCTGGTCAACCACGGGTCCGCGGGAGGCGTTGATGAGATATGCCGTCGGCTTCATCCAGGAAAGTTCGCGCTCGCCGATGAGTTTTACGGTTTCCGGTGTCAAGGGGCAATGCAAACTTACAAAGTCACTGCGGCGCATGACCGTTTCCAAATCAACCAACTCGACTCCCAACTCGGCAACGTCGCCGGGCTTCACATAGGGGTCAGCCGCCAGATGCACCATGTCAAACGGTTTGAGCAGTCGAAACACCTCGCGCCCGATGTTGCCCAAACCCACGGCGCCAAACACCCGTCCGGTCAGGCCGGTGGTTTTGATGTTGGTCCGCTCCTTCCAGCGATGCTCGCGGACCAGGCGATCTTTGGCCAGAAGCTCGTGCGCCAGGGCCAGCAACATGGTGATCACCGCGGTCGCCATCGGCCGGCGTATACCATCCGGAGTAATCGTTAGTATCACGTCGTGAGCAGTCAGGGCTTCAACGTCCACCATGTCATAACCCACGCCGAACCTTGCGATCACCGCAGGGCTCGATTCGGCGAACGTCGCCTGCGTGTAGCGAGGAGCCAGAGAGAGGACGGCGTCATAGCCGGCAATCTGTTGCGGGGAAACCTCGGGAAGATGTTCGGAGAAAAACTCCACCGAGACTTCCGGTGCGCTCCGGAGTGCTGCCAATCCGATATCTCCCATGGCGCTATCGCCCGCCGGGGTCAGGAAATCCCGCGTTACCACCACTCGAAATTTGTTCATACGCGTATCCTTTGTAAGGTCAAGTCCGTAACGCTCATTGAAGATTGCAAAATAGGGTGACGGCCGCTTCTCGTAACGCCGCCATCCTGGCGGCATTTCTTCCGTGCCGGCAGGATGCCGGCGCTACGGGTTTTGTCACCCTATTCTGTAACTCCTGGTAGTCGGCGCTTTCGAATCCTTCCACGTACTGAATCGTAAGACAGAGGAAACTGAGAAACTATCACAACGGTCGAATTCCTTCAGCGAAATTATCGCGGCACCATGAACTTGCCTGGCGTCGAGAACCGGCCGAAATTGTTGATGGCCATCTGCGACCAGATCACGTACACTGGCAGATTCATATTCCTCTACAAGCGCCGGATAACTTCGGCGATCGGGCGTCTGAGATAAAATCACGCTCCCTCGCAGGCCGGACGGGGTGGCAAGTCGCGAGATTTCGAGGGTGTACAATCCAACCAAGACTCAACGGGGAATCGATATGCACGAGCGCTTTTGCCTGAACACCGCAACCATCAAAGGCACTCCGCTGGACTTGCAGATCCAACTGGGGCAAAAGGCGGGTTTTCGCAAGATCGGCCTTTGGCTGGCGGACGTGGAAGCCGCGATGGAGCGCGGAAGGTCGCTGGCGGAAATCAAGGCACGGTTGGACAACGCCGGCATGGGTGTCGCGGAACTTTGCTTTCTGGGTGGCTGGCACGATGCGAACGAGGCCCGGCTGAAAGAAGTTATCCATCAGACCCACCACATTTGCAACATTTCACGTGGTCTTGGCTGTGAGATTGTCGTAACCGTTCCCGCACTCGGGTCCGGCTGGTCCGAGGGCGCTCCCGACCGGTTCCGGGAGGTTTGCCAAGCGGCGGCGGAGCATGGCGTTCGCATCGCCTTAGAGTTTCCGGGAATCGCGGCGGAGGTCAATAACCTTGGGAGCGCCGGGGAGATCATTGCCGCTGCCGCCTGCCCCAATGGCGGATTGGTCATTGATACTTTCCATTTCTTTTTGGGAGGCTCGAAACCGGAGGATTTCAAAAACGTACGGCCCGAACAGATCTTCCTGGTGCACGTTTCCGACGCCATGAATCTGCCCCTGGAGGAACTACGCAAGCCGCATGACAATCGGACCTTCCCCGGCGATGGTATTATTGATTTTCTGCCTATTTGGCAGCGATTGAATCAACTACACTATGAGGGTGTGATTTCGCTGGAGATTTGGAACCGTCAGCTTCACCAATGCGATCCGGAAGAGGTCGTGAGGCGTGGGTGCGAAGCATTGAGCCGCGTCGAGGACGCCGTTAAGCATCAGGGGCAACCATAGGAGAAAGTAGATCATGAGTCAAAATTACTTTCACCGTCTGCATACGGAAACGCCCACGCGTTTGTGGATCAACAACCCCACGCTGGATGAGACGGATCGGGCCATCGCCGCCGGGGCCGTCAGTTGTACGACCAACCCCTCTTACTCCGCTCGCGTTATCAAGATGGAACCAGCCCGGGCGGAAACTGCCATCCGCACGGCGATTCAGGAAACCCAGGACGATGCCCAGGCCGCGGATCGAGTTCAGCAAATCCTGGTCCGGCAGGTCATGGAGAGGTTCCTCGATCTTTATGAGCACGCACCGGGCCGCCAGGGGCTGGTTTCCATCCAGGGAGACCCGCACCGCGATGACGATCCTGATCACATGGTGGATGAAGCGCTGCGGTTTCGGAAACTCGCGAAGAACTTCATCACCAAGATTCCATGCACGGCGGTAGGCTTGAAAGCTTTCGAGAAGCTAATCCCGGAGGACATGCCGATCATCGCCACCGAGGTTTTTGCCATGGCGCAGGCGACGGCGGTGTGCGAACTTTATCAGCGGGTTTCGCAAGAGTGTGGGATGCATCCTCCCTTCTACGTAACGCATATTTCCGGCATCTTTGATGAATGCCTCGCCAAGACGGCGGAGCGCGAAGGCATTGAGGTTTCGCCCAGTGCCTTGACCCAGGCAGGCTGCATCCTGGCAAGACGACAATACGCCATGATGCGCAGCCGCGGGTATGACGTAACCTTGATGGGGGGCGGAGCGCGGGGCACACACCATTTCACGGAGATGGTGGGCGGAGCCGTCCACGTCACCATCAATTGGAGCACCGCCGAGCAAATTCTCCGGACCGATGCGCCGGTTACGTCCCGCATCGACGCCCCCGCCCCGCAGGCGGTGGTTGACGGGTTGTGCGCCAAACTGCCGGATTTTCGCAAAGCTTACCGCGACGACGGACTGGCCGTGGAGGAGTTCGCAAGCTTCGCGCCGCTTCAGTACTTCCGTAACATGTTCGTGCGCGGCTGGGACGAACTGGCCGCAGCAGTCCGCGAAGAACGCTCAAAGATAATGACAATGGCGTGAGCAGGTAGCGCTGAGGTTTTTGGCTCCGAGCCGAATTCCTCAGTGGTCCATCTGGGTGGCGCAGACATCGCTCGTTATGTCTGCGTCACTTCGACGGCTCCCAGTGCCAGGCTCGGGTCGCATACATGAACCCCAATGTATGCGCCACCCGCGGATCTTCCCAGATTCCAGTAGCGTTACGATGGTTCTCGTCGCGGGAAAAATGGGACAGGCGTGCCAGTCCCCTGGTGCTGGCCACCTTCAACAAAAAGGACCTCTGCGGTTTCCCCCACCTTAAGCTGATTCCCTGAGACGTGAGCCAGTCTGTTCTTGAGCCCCAACGGGGCGCCCTATCACAGCCCAGGCTAACGGCCTGGGTCGATGGACGCCCCCACTCCCCTTTTCGGAATCAAGCCCTGAAAGGGCGGAATAGGTGGATTCCGCTGGGATCGAATACCACAAGCGCGATGTCTGGGATTGCGCATGGCGTGCTGATCCCGCCCTTACAGGGCTCAGGGTCAGAAACGTTTCGTAATCCCAGGCCGTTCGCCTGGGCTTTGATAGGTCGCCCCTTTGGGGCTCAAGTAGGGCAGCGTGGAGGTATCCGTCCGCCGACGGATTCCTCCGCGAGCTCTTCCCCAATTCGAGCCGCGTTGCGATGTTTCTCCTCGCGAAGACGAAATGAAAAGCGGCGCAGGAACGCAAAATACGAGTGCCTGTGCGCTGCCCGCTGGCGCGATCTTCAAATCTGCGAAACAGACAGGCCAGGGATTAAGCGAAAATGACGGACATTGTGCGTTGCGACCGAGTAGCCCAGATGCAAGGCGGTGGCGCCAATGAGTAAGTCCTCAAAGGAGATGCGTATGCCCTTGGCTTCCTGCTGGCCTTTGATTTTACCTACCAGGCGGACGACTTCAAGCGTCACGGGATACAGGGGAACGTCCCGGCACAATTCTTCGATAAACTCCAGCCGCTGCCGTTGCCGGGCCTCCGTTTCGGCGCGGTAAGCTCCATGCAGTAGCTCGGCGATGGTCACCACCGAGAGTCCAATATCGACTTCGCCCTGAGCCGCGCGTATGGCGGATAGAAACTGCCGAACGGTTTGGCCGCCCCGTTCGGCGGCAATCAGAATGCTGGAATCGAGAATCACTCCCACGCGGGTGGCTTCCACGGCTGGCGGTTATCGATGATCTCCGCGAGGTCGGCGGCAAAGGCGGGGTCCAGAGTTGGTTCGTAGCCGAGTTCCTTGGCGTGCGCTTCCGCCAGCGCGATGCACTCCGATATGCTGCGACGCGTGGGCTCGACGGCGCGCACCACGGCCACCGGCCGCGCATCGTGCTCAATCACAACTTCGTCGCCCGCGCGTACACGCTCCAGTAACGCGGCAAAATCGCTTGCCGCTTCCTCGGCCGAAATGTGGACCACACGGGCTCCCATGCCCCCATTATACACTTACTGGCCGGTGGCCCCTGCCGGAAAAGCGCGTAGCGCGGTGGAGGGAGCGTGGAGATATTCGGCTGCTCGCCCGCCCTTCCGCGGACAGGTCTGCTGACCGACGGATTCCTCCGCGGATCGTTGCCTGTTCGAGCACCTATACAATGTTTCTCGTCGCGGGAAAAGTGGGACAGACGTGCCAGTCCC
>CAVRBF010000102.1:0-12897 GCA_963719115.1 uncultured Acidobacteriota bacterium
GGCTAGCGTGGCTGTGGCGGATCGTCGTTGGATTGAGCGAGGCTTGGCGCGGACTTCGCTGCCGCAATTCCTTGCCTGGCTTGCTCCCTGGTGCATGGTGCTGGCGCTGGGTGTTTATGCGGGTGCGCGCTGCCTGTACTACGGGTTGAACCAGACCAATATGGACAACCGCTTCGCCTTTGGGCTTTGGATCTTTCTCGATCTGGGAATGATCGCCCTGGGCGCAGGCGCGTTCTTTACCGGCTTTCTGGTTTACATCATGAAGCGCGCCGAACTGAAGCCCATTCTGAACACCGCGGCGGCGGTGGGCTTTATTTGCTACAGCGGTGCGGTGGCCATCCTGATGGTTGACGTGGGTCAGCCCTTGCGGGCATGGTTCACCTTCTGGCACCCCAACACCCACTCGATGCTGACCGAGGTCACGTTCTGCATCACCTGCTACCTTTCTGGTCCTCTGCCTGGAATACCTTCCCATCATTTTGCACAACCGCCAATTGCGCAAACTGCCCGCTTCCTGGTGTTCGAACACCAACTGCACAAGCTGGTGCCGGTGCTGGCGGGGGTGGGAACGTTTCTTTCCTTCTTTCACCAGGGATCGCTGGGCGGGCTTTACGGCGTCTTGCGCGGCCGACCGTTCGCCTTTCGCACGGGCTTTTTCATCTGGCCGTCCACGTTTTTCCTTTTCATCCTGTCGGCCATCGCCACGGGGCCAAGCTTCCTGATGCTGATCACGGCTACCGTGGAGAAAGTGACCGGCCGCACGCTGGTCCCGCGCGACGTTTTCGCCGCCTGGGCTTCATTTCCGGGGTTCTGCTGGGCGTCTACGTTGCCGCCAAGTCGATTGACACGCTGGTGTGGCTGAACTTCACTTCCCCTTCCGTGGGGTTTCCTGCCTGGCAGTTTTACAGCTTCAAACCCTTTGGCACGCCAGTGCTGTTTGCGGAAATCGTGCTTCTGGGCCTGGTCCCGGCGATTCTGTTGACGCTTCCCTGGACCGCCGCCCGCCAGGGATGGCTGCTGACGGGTGCGGCCCTGGCCTGCGGCGGAGTGTTGGCCAACCGCTTCATCCTGACCATTCAGACTCTTGCCTTGCCCACGCTGCCGTTCGATGAGTTCCTCAGCTACACGCCGAGTTGGCAGGAAGTGGCCAGCTTCGCCGGCGTGATCGCCTACGGGGTGATCGTGTATTCGTTGTCTTATCGCTATCTGCACCTGTTCGGAGAGCCGAAAGGGGTCACTACTCATGTTTCCCGGGGTTGACGGTTTTCATTGGACTGTCGGTCATATTCTGTTTCTCTCCATCTTCTTTGCTGTGGTGATGGTCATTCTTGCCACCGTGCTGCGCGCGACGTTGCGTACCGCACGGGTATTGCGCACGCACCCGGCCGCCGAGCTTTGCTGGAAGTCGGACTTTGCCGAACTGCCGCACGTCAGAGCGGCGCTGCCGGCACGAGTTGGCGGGCCGGGTTGCTCCCGAATCTGCGACATGGCCTTTGATTGCCGCGAGTGCCGCAATTACGAAAAGTTTGCGTCCCTGCCGGCAAGTTACCCGGTGAATGACCTGGGCCTCGTTTACCCTCCCGAGCGGTATTACCATCGCGGCCACACGTGGGTGGAGCCTGGTGAGGACGGAATCCTGACCATTGGACTTGATGACCTGGCCGTGCACATGATCGGCAACCCGGACGCGGTGGAGTTGCCATCCGTCGGCGCGGAAATTGACCTCAACGCGATCGCCTGGCGCATAAAGAAGAACGGCCTAGAAATCCCCGTCCGCGCCCCCATCGAGGGGAAGGTAGTGGCCGTGGGCAGTGCGAAGGACGGATGGTATTTGAAAATTCAGCCGCGGCGAAACCCGCAAGAGCCCTTGGCCCTTCGCCACCTGCTGCACGGAGCTGAAGTCGGCGGCTGGATGTCGCACGAGCTGGAGCGATTGCAACAGCGCCTCCAGACGCCGGATGCCTTTCCCACCCTCGCCGATGGTGGAGTGCTGATGCCCGGCCTGATGGATGCCGTCCCCGAGGCCAATTGGGACGCCGTGCTGGCAGAGACTTTTCTGGAAGTCTGACGGCCTGTTGAGGCTGAAGCGACGGCGTCGGCGGGGTCCTGGGACGCCGCTCCACGCACCACTTTCCAGCCTCCCCGAGTTTAGCTGCACGCTGCTGACGTTGTCATCCTGAGCACCGCTTTTCAGGGCGAAGGACCCCGTATTGCGTCTTACCCAAGTACGCCGCGGGAAAGCGGCGTGCAGGCACGGGGCGCTCCCGCCCTGCGTTTCCTACGTACAATGAAAAGGGTCCTTCGTCCCGATGAACGGCATCGGGACTCAGGATGACAGTTGAGTTCGTTGGTGGTGCAAATTGGCGAGGGTGGTCAATTCATGGAATGCGGCAAACCAGCAAGCCGTCATCCTGAGCACCGCCTTTCAGGGCGAAGGACCTGCACTTGCTTTGTCCCTCCTGTGCTCCCGCCGGATCAATCTCGGCTAAAACTCCCTGGAATATTTTTGTTGACATTACTACTACAGTATAGTAAAAATTATGGCCGGAAGGTAGGTGGCCATGCCTCAACTCAAACTGACCAGGCTCGAACTGCAAATCATGGAGGCCTTCTGGGCGCAAGGAAAGGCCTGCATCCGGGAGGTTCAGGAGGCTTTTCCGGAGCCGCGCCCGGCGTACACCACCATTCAGACTACCGTGTATCGGCTGGAAGGGAAGAAAGCCGTGCGGCGCGTGCGGAAGATCGGCAACGCCCATATTTTTGAGCCGACCATCGCCCGGGAACCCGCGCGGCGGCGCTTTCTTGACGACATCCTGAGTTTCTTCGGCGGGCGCGCCCTCCCCATGATGGCGCAACTCGCCGAGGCGGGGAAGCTTTCTCTCGATGACGTGCGCGAGCTGGAGAAAACCTTGCGTAAGCTCGACGCGCAGAAGAAATCCGCACGCTCCGCCGGAGCGGATTGACCTCGTAGCGGCGAGTTTACCTCGCCATCAGGCGGCGTGACGCCGCCTCAAAGAGTGTCCATCTTGCAGCGCAGGGCGCTGCTTGCTGGTAACCACCCCCGCGCTATCGCGCGGCCCCTCCTGAATCAGGAGGGGAGCTTTTACGGACTCCCCTCCTCAGATGAGGAGGGGAAGCGCCTCTGGCGCGGGGTGGTGGTGAGCAGGACAGGGAAAGTAGAAACTCCCGTGGTGGCGTGCGGCCGTGTCCACCGCCACGTAGACTCCGGAGAGGAGGTTGCTACCTCGATGACGGGCGCAATCATCAATCACCTCTGGCAATCGACCGTGTTCGCAGTAATGGCGGGGCTTCTGACCCTCGCGTTCCGCAAGAACCGCGCCCAGGTGCGCTACTGGCTGTGGTTCAGCGCGTCGGTAAAATTTCTGCTCCCGTTTTCGCTGCTGCTGACGCTCGGGGCTTATCTGGGCCGGTCGCGACCGATCACGGACAGCCTCGCCGTGCCGGCCATTACTTACACGGTTGTGGAAGTCGCCGAGCCGTTTCCCGTGGCGCCTCGCCCTCGTCTCCTGCCCAGACCTATACCGACTGGATTCCGATCGTACTCGTCAGTCTGTGGGCCTGCGGACTCGCGGGCATGGTGCTGATGCGGCTGCGGGCGTGGCTGCGCATCCGGGCGGCGGTGCGCGTGAGCAGTCCGCTAAATATTCCCTTTGCGGTTCCGGTTCGTAGTTCTCCCGCTCGTCTGGAGCCGGGCGTGGTGGGCATCTTCCGGCCGCTATTGCTGCTTCCCGCGGGTATGGTGGAGCGTTTCGCGCCCCAACAATTGGCATCGGTTCTGGCCCATGAGATGTGTCACGTGCGCCGCCGCGACAACCTGACGGCGGCCGTCCACATGATCGTCGAGGCGGTCTTCTGGTTTCATCCCCTGGTTTGGTGGATCAGCGCCCGCCTGATGGAAGAGCGCGAACGCGCCTGCGACGAAGCGGTGCTGGAGTTAGGCAGCGAACCCCAGGTCTATGCTGAGAGCATTTTGAAGACCTGCGAATTCTGCGTGGAATCTCCGCTGACGTGCATGGCGGGAATTACCGGCGCCGACCTGAGGAAGCGGATTGTACGAATCATGACGGAGGGTTTGGCCGATCAGCTCGGTTTCGGCAGAAAATTGATGCTGATGACCCTCGCCATCGCCGTAATTGCCGGGCCGATGATGGTCGGCCTGGTGCGCGGGCCGCAGATTCTTGCGCGGGGGGGAGAGGCTGCTGGTCCACGGCCCCAGTTTGAGGTTGCCTCAATCAAGCGGAATCGCTCGGGGGAGCTTAATCGCGGTGTCAGCACTCCGCGAGGCAGGTTTATCGGGCGGAATCTCTTGATAAGGCCATCGATTGCATGGGCGTATCGTATCCCGTCGTTTCAGGTTATCGGAGGACCTGGTTGGCTCGATTCAGACGACTACAATATCGAGGCCAAAGTGGATGAGGCAGAAACTGAAAAGATTGAGAAGCTATACTCCCTACAGAGGAGGGATCAAATCAGACTCATGCTTCGGTCGCTCTTTGCGGAACGATTCCAGCTAAAAGTGAGTCATCAAACCAGAGAAGGACCCGCTTACGCGTTGGTTGTCACGAAGGACGGTCCCAAATTTCGCGGACAGATACCTGGCGACGAATCTTCGAAGGGAGTCACAGTGCCCAGCGGGGTGACATCGCGATCGCACGCGATGGGAGCCGGACCGGGTGGATTGAGAGGCTTAGGAATTTCCATGGCTGAGCTCGCGGGATCATTGTCGGGGCAAGTTGGCCGTCCCGTGCTGGACCAAACCGGGCTGAAGGGCGTCTACGACATATTGCTCCACTGGACGCCCGAACCTGGCGCGATGGTGCCGGGACGCGGCAATTCAGGCGCGGACGCTGCTCCCCTGGCCGACATTTCGGGGCCCTCAATTTTTGCCGCGATTCAGGAACAGCTCGGCCTAAAGCTCGAACCCACCAAAGCGCCGATGGAGATGATTGTGATCGATCACATCGAGAGACCGTCGGAGAATTAGGCCTGGCGCTGTTCATGGTTATTTCGTATTCGTGCGGCTGTCAACTTGGGCATTGCCGAGCATTGGGCTGCCCATGATGGGCTGAAACTGCATTAATGCCTGCCATTGTGCGCCCTGTCATCCTGAGCCTCGCATTTCAAGGCGAAGGACCCTTTTCATTGCACGGAGGAAACCAGGCGCAGGAGCGCCTGGCAGTTCGGCTCGCCGCACCGTCCTGGATAGAACGAAATACCGGGGTCCTTCGCCTTGAAATGCGAGGCTCAGGATGACAGTTCGGTTCGTTGGTAGTGCAAATTGACGAGGGTGGCAGTTCATGGAAAGCAGTGTTCCTTCCCATCGCGTCCGAAACCAGCGGGAGAGTGATGATGAGCCTTGCTGCGGCTTATCGAGACGCTCGGCCTAACCAATCCCTTCCCACCCCGTCGAGTTGCGCTAAAATAAGTATCAGGAGGACTGAAGCCATGACGGGAATCCAGTTCGTCACCGATGAAAAAGGCCGCAAGGTGGCGGTGCAGATAAACCTGAAGAGATACGGCGCGGTGTTGCAGGATTTCTGGGATGGACTTGTGTCGGAATCCCGCCGCAATGAGAAAACCATCCCGTACCGGCAGACCAGGGATGACCGCTTGAAGCGTGGTCGTCCACGTGGCTAATTATTCGCTGGTCATTGCCCACTCGCGCCCAGAAGGAACTCGATGGGTTGGATGATTCGATCTTTTCCCGTATCGATCGAAAGATTCTGGCGCTAGCCGATGACTCCCGGCCCGCGGGCTCGAAAAGCTGAAGGGGTACAAGGACTCCTGGCGAATTCGAACCGGTGACTGGCGCGTTGTCTACATCATCGACGACAACGCCAAGCTGATCAGCGTCACCCGCATTGCCCACCGGCGCGAGGTCTATGAAAGGTGATGACCCATCGCCCTCTTTAACCCCTCTTAAATCCTCCTATGGTGCCCGTGGCTCCGGACTCGGGGGCGAGCCGGCACGCCGCCCGCGCGCCTCGAACTTCCCAAAATCATTTACAGCCTCGCCGCGGGGAGAGGCCGACCCCGATCCATCGGGGAGGGGGCCCCACGTTCTGCTTGTCGTGGGGATGAGGGGTCTCTCGGGCCGCGCCTGGACTATCCGTCTAGACGCAAGTAGTTATCATGGAAGCAATAATAGCTCTTGACATTTTCACCATAGTATGTTAGCCTACCATTTTGGTGGAGGCGTCTCGTGGGAGTTTTCGCCGGTGAGGTATTTGCTGAAGATGTTATAGAAAACAAAGCCAGTTATGAGGATTTGCCCGTCATCGGGCCGGAAAGCTATGTAGCTGAAAACGAAAGGGTTAGCTTAACCCCGGAAAGGCCATCAAAAAGGGCCGAAAAATGACGGCATTTCTGAAGATGTTACAGAAAATAAAGCTAGTTATGACCGATTCAACCGAGGCTGTCCGAAAACCATTGTTGTTGAAAACAAAGGGTTATTCGCCCGCAAGCCGACGCGATAAAAAGGGGGCCCCAAAATGAAGATATTTCTTGAGAAGTGTATGAAAACAAAGGGCAAAAAACAGCCGCCGTGAGGCTTTCTCAGAATGTTGATTGAAAATAAGTGAGTTTATTAGTTTTATGTAGATAAGTTATTGATACGAATGATAGTTAGCTGATTTTCAGGGTATAAACTCCCCAGGTAGAAGCCCAAATTCCCCGGAAATCACCAGGATTCGCGGCGGTGGGTGGCATTTCAGTGAGCGAATGTCGTAGCGCTTGAGTTTGTCGTAGAGGGTGGAGCGGTCGATGCCGAGGGCGGCGGAGGCTTCCTTGACGTTGCCGTGTTTCCGCTCCAGCGCGGCGATGATGGCGCGGCGCTCCAGTTCGTCCAGGGGAAGATCAGGGGCCTGCCACTCCTGCGCGGCCGCGGGCTGCCGTCGGAGCCAGGAGAAATCCTCTTCTTCCAGTACGCCGTTGCGGCAGGTGACGATGGCGCGCTCGATGGCGTTCTCCAATTCGCGCACATTGCCCGGCCAATCGTGCGCGATGAGCACTTTTAGCGCGGCTCCGGAGATACCGGTAATATCCTTGCCCAACTCCGACGAAATTCTCTGCACGAAATGCTCGGCCAGCAGGGGGATGTCTTCGCGCCGGTCGCGCAACGCCGGTAGGCGGATCTCAATCACATTCAGCCGATAAAACAGGTCCTCGCGAAAGTGGCTCTGCTGTACCTCTTCCGCCAGATCCTTGTGGGTGGCGGCGATGACGCGCACATCGAGTTGCACCTCTTCGTTTCCGCCGACGCGATAGAAGCGGCGCTCCTGCAATACGCGCAGAAGATCGGCCTGAAGCTTGGGTGAAATGTCGCCGATTTCGTCCAGGAAGATGGTGCCGCGGTCGGCCATTTCAAACTTGCCGTGGGCTTGTCCATTGGCGCCCGTGAACGCGCCCTTTTCATAGCCGAACAACTCGCTTTCCAGCAGCGTCTCCGTGAGCGCCGCACAACTGACGGCGATGAACGGCTCCTTGGCGCGCACGCCGGAGTAGTGGATGGCCCGCGCCACCAGTTCCTTGCCCGTGCCGCTTTCGCCGCGAATCAGCACCGTGCTGCGAATGCTGGCGACGTCTTTGGTGAGGCCCAGAATCTCTTCCATGCGCGCGTTCTTGGTGATGATGTCGTGGTGGCGATATTGCCGGCTGAGCTTCTTGCGCAGAATGGCGTTGTCACTCTGAAGTTTCTTCAGCTTGATCAGGCGCGCGACCAGCATCGATATTTCCTGCGGGTTACAGGGCTTCACGATGTATTCCTGCGCGCCTTCCTTCATGGCCTGAATGGCGGTATCGACGGTGGCGTAGGCGGTGACGATGATCACCGACGCTTCCGGCCGCACGCGATGGATCTCCATCATGGTTTCAATTCCATCCATTCCGCCGGGCATTTTTAAATCGACGAAGCAGATGGCGTAGTCGTTGGACTTTGCCAGCTCCAGAGCGCGCTGTCCATTGGGTGCGGTGTTGACGCGGTAGCCGTCCTCCTTCAACCAGGCGGCCATCGACTCACACATCACCTCTTCGTCGTCCACAACCAGGATGGGCCAGCGACTCTTCATGCTTCTCCCTTCGGTTCCGCGAAAAACCCCGTTTGCGTCAAACCACCGTCGGCGGCCTCTCCTCGCGCTTGGCTTTCCATCATGCTGCCGTGCCTCATGCCGCATCCGCCGCTGCTTTATCCGGTGATGCACCACTCTGTCGCAGCTTGAGTGGCAGCGTGACCACAAACGTCGCGCCTTCGTTGCGCTTGCTGGTCACGTCCACCTCGCCTTCGTGCGCCTTCACGATTCCGTACAGCACGGCGAGTCCCAGGCCCACGCCCTTGCCGTCGGCCTTGGTGGTGAAGAACGGGTCGAAGACGCGCGGCAGGTCTTCCGCGGCAATGCCTTCGCCGGTGTCTTGCACGGTCAGTTCCACGCTGCCGCCATCGGGCGCCAGGCGGGTGCGAATGGTGAGCCTTCCTCCGCCGCTCGACTGCATGGCTTGCGCCCCATTCAACACCAGGTTCAACACCACCTGTTGAATCTGCGACGCGTCGCATTCCACCATCGGTAAGTTTTCCTGCAAGTCCAGAACGACCTCGGCATTGATCAATTGGAGCTTGTGTTCGGCCAAACCCACCGTCGAGCGGACCACCTTGTTCAGATCGGCCAGCGCCCGGCGGGGCTTGGTGCGCCGCGAGAATGCCAGCAGGTCGGAGACGATGCGTCCTATGCGTGTGCTCTCCGAGGAAATGCGGCCCAGGTACTTGCAGAATTCGGCCTCGCGTCCGGGCGGGTAAGTGCCATTGGCCATCAGGCGTTCGAGCAGCATCGAGAGGTTGAGCACGCCGGAAACGGGATTGTTGATTTCGTGCGCCACGCTGGCCGCGAGCTGGCCGAGCGAGGCCAGGCGATCCGCCTGCACCAGCTTCTTTTGCGCGGTGCGGAGTTGCTGCGTACGTTCTTCCACCTTGCTCTCCAAGGTCTGCTGCATCTCGTTTTGCTTGTCGATGGCCACCTTCAAGCGTTCGCGCATCAGGTTGAAGGAATCCGCCAGTTCGCTCAGTTCTTGGCTGCGGCGCGTGACTCGAATGGGCCGGTCGAGTTCCATGGCGCTCAGGGTCTTGGTACCCTCAATCAGTTGCCGGATGGGCGTGGCGACAAAACGCTGGGCAAACAAAATGACAAACGCCGCGCCGATGGCCACTTCCAGGATGGTCCAGAACAGAGTCTGAAACATCACCTCCCGCGTCTGCTGTTGCACCGGGTCCAGGCGCAGACCCACATCGACGACCCCGAGCACCTTCGTGGACGCCTGGTGTGCGTGGCAACTGGCGTTGCTGCACGAGGGCTCGTTGTAAATCGGCGTCACCATATTCAGCGTCTTGACGCCCTCAAAGGACGTGGTGTAACGAACGCGCGAGGTTTCCGCCGGCCGCATCTGGATGGGCCCCTTGCTGTGACAGGTCATGCAGACTTCGTTCGAGAGGCTGGCAGGCCCCGGTTGCTCGCTCGCATCCGTGGAGAACGCCAGGTGGCCCTCGCGGTTGAAGATGCGAATCCGGTCAACCCCCTGCTTGCCGGCGATCTGCCGCATGATCTCGTAGGCGGCCTTGCGATCGTCATCGCGCATGGCGTGCCACGTGGCGCTGGTGATGCTGCGCGAAAGCTGGTCGGCGTCGCGAACCATGGTGTCGACCAGCAGCTTCTTCTCGGTCCGGAAGTTGACGTAGCCGTTCACCGCACTGATCGCCACGATGGCCACGGTGAGGGAGAGAATCAGCTTGGAACCAAGTCGGTGCGGCATGGGGTTTTCAAATCGCGACGGCCGGGGCCTTCCCGTGAGAACTTCGCCGGGGACTGGCGATCTGGTAAGGAACGGCCAGCAACGGCACGGCCCACAATCGAAGGTGCGGCGAAAACGACCCCGGACTCTTCCAGCAAAAATGTCTCAGTGAGACGGGGCGATCCGGCCTTTCTCCGAGGTGCCTGCGAGCAACTTCGGCCACGGCACGCCGGAAGTACCTGTAGAGCATCCGTATTACCAATCGGCACTGCCGCCACGGCGCACGTCGCTGGCTATGAGCTCTCTCCATCCTTTGCCCACAGGCTTAGGTATTCTATTTAGTTTCAATCGCTTGCGAGCCCCCGCGCGGGGTTTGCGCAGGCGGGGGCGGGTTCGGTCGGCCGGTTGACCGAACCGCGAAGAGACGCTGCCCGCTTTGACCCCATACGCAACGGCCCCTGAGGACGGTTTCTTGCGCGTTTTCACTCGCTTAGGGCTGGTGCGTCTTGAGTTAGATACGGCTTTTTTGACTCTTCGCGAAGCGGTTGTTGGTGGACCTGGAGAGGTTCGAACTCTCGACCTCATGACTGCCAGCAATCCGGCTACTTTCCATATCTTCCGCCCAATTCCATGTTTTCCATGGCTTTACACCAATTCGGGGCATCTGCTTTCGCTCAAAAGAAGATCCCCTTTAGTATCAATTTCATCGACTTTTGGAACACTTTTGGAACACCCGGCACCGACCGAATGGAACGCCAACTCCGAAGCCTTCCCCTCACTGTAGCCCTCGGGGAAGTCGAAGGTACGTCTTCTCATCTTGACCCACGGCGCCGCCCCGCCCGAAGACGTATTCCTCGAACTTTCGCATCGCCTCGACCGTAAGCTTCTCCCAATCTCGAATAAAGTTCCACTTTTCCTTTAGCAGGTCCCACAACCAAAAACTCCGGAGCTCCGTCAGCTCGGCATCGGGTAGTGTGATATTCGTGCGTTGCTGGGTAACGGGTCATTTCTGACCCGTGATGAGTCCTAGCTCGGCTTCTGCATCTCCTAATTGCGTGCGTACCTTTAGAATGTGTGCGGAGTTTTCCTCTTGGGGTCGCACAAGAGAAAGAATGCGCTTCAGCGTGTCGATGTTTCCCTTGAGCATGCTGTCCATGAATTCCATGTAGAACAGCTTTTGGATGAGTCATGATGAAGAACGGATAATTGATAAGTTTATGCTCATTAACTTAATCAGCTAGGCAATGTTGCGGGAGAAGGATATCCGAAAGGCTATATTTCCACGCTGCACTTCGCTGATGGAGGTCTGATCGGTCCAGAATATATCGACAGACAAGATGATGAAATTTGTTGCCAGCTCGTCGAACGAGGCGTCAATTTAATAGGTCCTTAATCTCTGAGCCATAAAAGAGCAACATTGAAACGACAGGATACGAAGCGCGGAAACAATTCCCGCTGCCAGTCGGCTCCTAATTGCTCGAGTCATACTGTGCTGGCAACCACAAGTTTTCAACTCCAATGTCTGCGTTGTGAGGAGCCTCTCGCTCCGTACGGCTTACAACGCGACGAAGGATTGCCTCCTATCCAAAAAAGGGGAGCCCGTCTGCTAATTCGGGCAGGCGAAGCCTTGGCAAATTAAGGTTGGCAACAGGCCTGTGCCACTATTTGGATGTCCAAGCCGTGCAATTGGCAATCTGGATGGAGAAACTGTCGCAGCACGAAGAATTCAAGTTTTCTTGCCTCCTCTGACACTTCGACTCCCATTATTTTAAAAACGTCGAGAATCAGCCTCGCTGTCTAAGGAAGGGAAATCACTGTGCCGATGGGAATAGAGCGGCAACGTCATTGGTTCGCCGTGTACACCGCGTCAAACCACGAGAAGAGAGTCCAAGAGCGTCTCCGTGCCAGGGATGTTGAGACCTTTCTGCCCTTATATGCAGTAACTCGAAGGTGGAAGAACCGCACCAACGTAAAGCTGGAACTGCCCCTGTTCACAGACTATGTTTTTGTCCGGATCAGGCGCATGGAAAGCTCACAAGTTCTGGCAGTTCCGAGTGTGCGTTTCATCGTCGGCGATGGACGCAAAGCACTGTCCCTTCCGGATGAGGAAATTGAGGCGCTGCGGTCGGGATTGCATCTCCGGCAGGTTGATCCATACCCTTATTTAAAAGTAGGCAACTGGGCACGAATTCGTTCTGGGCCTCTGACCGGACTGGAGGGAATCGTCGTCCGGAAAGACGACCAATTGAGAGTTGTCCTGAACATAGATTTGATCAAGAGGGGGTGTTGCTGTGCACGTCACCGCGGATGAGCTGGAACATTGCGAAGAGCCCGCTTTGGCAGGCGAGAGAAGCTGATTGTCTGGCCATTTCAACCCGGGCTGGAGGTGCGGCAAATCTGTGAAAACCTGGAATGCAAGGGTATGCATCTTCATGGCATTGATGCTTGGAAGGTGTCCTCTTGCCAGCGGCCAGAGTCTTGCGGACATAGAACTGAGCCGGGATGGCCAGGTATTGCCTAACTCCCGTAGTCAATCTAAGCTGGTGGGGGCTGAGGAGTTTCCTCAATGGGTGGTAGGTGGGTTGGCGAATTCAGGCGTTCACCTCAACGCTAAGGCTGCTTCTGGTGGCGATCGGGCCGTGGGTGATTCATCCCCAAGTGCCGGGAGGAACGGAGGGGGAACCGTCACGGAACGCAAGTTGGACAGGCGATCCCAAATCGAGTTCTGGTCAGTGCAAGGGGTCATGTTTGGAACGACGATAGCGGCTATTGCCACGACTCATAACTGCCTTCAAGCGGGTTCGTGCACGGCCATACCTTCATCCCTGCAGTCGAGAGGGGCCAGTATAGCGTGGGCATCCCGATGGCTGCAGGAGTGGCGATATTGAGTTACGAGATCAAGAAACACGAAAAACGTTGGTGGTTTGTGCCGTCGGCGATGCTGGCGGGTGCGGCAGGCGTGCTGACGTATCACTCCGTAGGGGCGTCCCACTGAGCCAGCCGGACTCTTCAGTGGGTGCCCTTCCACCTCAACAATTCCAGTACATAGAAGCCGCCCTGCCTTAGTGGAGCGAATATGAATATCGAGAGAAGCGCCGCAGG
>CAVRBF010000103.1:0-145931 GCA_963719115.1 uncultured Acidobacteriota bacterium
GGTTTAGGCATTGTTTCCCGCAGAATTTCCTTGACGTGAGACCCGTCATGGTATTTCATTTAGGTGAATGAAACACGAGGATATTCTCGAAAGCCGCGACCGGCTCGCCCGACAACTCCCGAGCCCCGCCCAGATCGTGCGGGGGAGCTTGCTCAAGCGGACCATTCGCCACCGACATGGGTGCCCGAAGTGCGCGGCGGGCGGGGGGCATCCGGCGTGGGTGCTCACGGTGACCTATCCGGGAGGCAAGACTCGGCAGTTCAGCTTGCGTCCCGAACAGCGGGCCCAGGTGCAGCAGTGGGTGCGCAACTATCGGCGCTTGAAAAAGCAACTGGAGGCGATTTGCGAACTCAACCATCAGTTGCTGCGGCCGGCCGAGTAGGTTATTTTTTTGACTTCGTTATGTTTCATTTATAAGAATGAATCAGGAGACGGACGTCTTCCGGGTCGTGGGGGAGCTGATCGAGGCTTATTTCGGCGGCCTCCGCCGCACCGTGCGCAAGAACCTGACGCGCCTGACCGGCGCCTTCCTGCGCCTGGCCCTGAGCGTGCGTTTTGGTTATGGCGGACTGCATCTGACTTCCGTGGCGCGCGTCTTACCGGAGGGCAAGAAATTCAAGAGCAGCTATAAGTGGCTGGGGCGGTTCTTGGCGTCCAAGTACTTCGACCCCTCCAGCTTGGCCGAGTGCATGCTGGCCCTGATGCTGGGGGAGAAGCCTCCGCCTTGGGTGATCGTGTTGGTCGATCAAACCACGATCGATGGCGTGCAGGTGGTTAATGCCGCCATCCCTTTTCAGGGGCGGGCGGTGCCGGTGGCCTGGGTGGATTTTGAATACCCTTGGAAAACTCTGACCCCGCCTTCGCAGAATACCGTCGAGCGTTATCTGCTCACTTGGCTAGGATTGGCCGCTCCGCCCCGGGTGCGTTTGCTGCTGGTCTTTGATCGCGGCTATGCGCGCGTCGAGCTCATCAAGGACCTGAATCGCGGCCAGCAACCCTTTCTCATCCGGGCGCGGAGCAAGGTGATCGTCCAGGCGGAGGTCCGGGGTCGCCGCCAGCGCTTGAGTTTGGGGCGCCTGCCGCACCGCAGTGGTCGCGCCACCCGCTATCGCCACGTCCTCTACCAGAGCCAAAAGGCCGAGCCCGTGGATATCATCGTCTACCGGGAGCGGGGGTTCGAGCAACCCTGGTTCCCGCTGGTGCCGCCCGACTCCGAGGCTTGGCTGCCCACCGAAGAGGTCGTGCGGCTCTATCGCCAGCGCATGCAAATCGAGCACTGCTTCCGCGACTGGAAAAGTCATCTGTGCCTGCGCGGCTTGCACCTCCAGGTGCGCAAGTCGGAACGTTTACTGCGGCTCCTGATGGGGTTTACACTCGCCTATCTGATGGTCTTGCTGTTGGGACAAGACCCCCTCGCGCAACGCCTGCGTCCGCTTTTCGAACAGCCGCGCCGCCGCCCCCGCCACGGCACGAAGAAGGTACTCAGTGTTCTGTCGATCGCCTTGTATCTGCTCTCCGATTCGCGCTGGGGACAGGCAATGCGAAAACGCCTGAGTGTAATCCTCTCGCGACTCGCGCAGGGCCGGGGAGTCGCTTTGCTCCCCGCCTTCTCGCCCTGACCAGCAAAACTGGGGGAGGGCAAGCCCCAGTGGGGCGCAGACGGTAACGCTCACGAATGTAACCGGTCTGCCGGTAACGATAAGTTCGATGGTCATGGGAGGGGCCGACAGCGCTGACTTTGCTGTTTCTCCCAGCGGTACCACCTGCTCGACCACCACGCCCATCGCGGCGAATGGGGGGACGTGCACCGTTAGTCTCATGTTCACGCCTTCGGGATTGGGGGCAAGCGCGGGAACCCTGACGTTGGCGGACAGTGCGCCGAACGGGCCGCAAACACTGAGCCTGAGCGGGACCGGAATCCAGCCCAGCATCGCCATCACCAGCGTCAATCCGAGCGCGCTCACGCTGGTTGCGGGGGGAAGCGCGCAGACGTAGACCGTGAATCTAAGCACCACGAACTACACGGGGAGCGTGACGCTGGCGACCAGCACCTTGCCCAGTGGGGTGACGGCGACTTACGTCCAGCCGGGCGCGGGGAACACGGGGAGCATCACGTTGCAGGCGGCCAGCAATGCCACCCTGGTGAGCGGCCAGACTATTACCATCACCGCCAGCGGCAGTGGCGTCGCCTCGGCGAGCAGCACATTCAGTTTGACGGTGAACCCGGGGCCGACCTTGGCTTCTGCCTCTCCTTCCAGCGCCATGGCGGGTGGGTCGGCATTCACGCTGACGGTGAGTGGAACGAACTTCGTCTCCGGCTCCACCGTGCAGTGGAACGGCAGCGCCCGCGCAAGCACATTTGTTAGCGGGACGCAGTTGACGGCGGCGATATCGGCCGGTGACATTGCCACGGCGGGCACGGTCTCAGTGACGGTGGTTAATCCTTCACCGGGCGGGGGCACCTCGAACGCGGTGAACTTCACGGTGAACAACCCCGTGCCGGCGATCAGCAGCCTTTCGCCGAGTGCGGCGACGGTGGGTGCTGGGGCGCAGACATTGACGATCAATGGGACGAATTTTCTCTCCACCTCGACGGTGACCTACAACGCGGTGGCGCACGCGGCGACCTATGTGAGCGCCACGCAATTGACGATCACCCTGAGCGCCGGCGACCAGGCGAACGGCGGGAAGCTATGCGGTGGTGGTGACGAATCCGGCGCCGGGCGGGGGTGCCTCGAACACCGTGAACTTCGCGGTGAATAATCCCGTGCCGGCGATCAGCAGCCTGTCGCCGACTTCGGCGACGGCGGGGGCGGCGGCGCAGACGCTGACCATCAATGGGACGAATTTTCTCTCCACCTCGACGGTGACTTACAACGGGGTGGCGCACACGGCGACCTATGTGAGCGCGACGCAATTGACCATTACTCTGAGCGCCAGCGACCAGGCGACGGCGGGAAGCTATGCGGTGGTGGTGACGAATCCGGCGCCGGGAGGGGGCGCCTCGAACGCCCTGAACTTCGCGGTGAACAATCCCGTGCCGGCGATCACGCAGCCTGTCGCCGAGCTTCGGCGACGGCAGGGGCAGCGGCGCAGACGCTGACCATCAATGGGACGAATTTCCTCTCCACCTCGACGGTGACCTACAACGCGGTGGCGCACGCGGCGACCTATGTGAGCGCGACGCAATTGACGATCACCCTGAGCGCCGGCGACCAGGCGACGGCGGGAAGCTACGCGGTGGTGGTGACGAATCCGGCGCCGGGCGGGGGAGCCTCGAACGCGGTGAACTTCACGGTGAACAATCCCGTGCCGACCATCAGCAGCCTTTCGCCGGCTTCCGCGACGGCGGGGCGGCGGCGCAGACGCTGACGATCAATGGGACGAACTTTGTCTCCACCTCGACGGTGACTTACAACGGGGTGGCGCACGCTGCGACCTACGTAAGCGCGACGCAGTTGACGATCACCCTGAGCGCCGGCGACCAGGCGACGGCGGGAAGCTATGCGGTGGTGGTGACGAATCCGGCGCCGGGCGGAGGGGCTTCGAACGCGCTGAACTTCGCGGTGAACAACCCGGTGCCGACGGCGATCACCAGCCTCTCCCCTGCTTCGGCGATGGCGGGCGGCGGCGCAGACGCTGACGATCAATGGGACGAATTTTCTCTCCGCCTCGACGGTGACTTACAACGGGGTGGCGCACACGGCGACGTATGTGAGCGCGACGCAGTTGACGATCACCCTGAGCGCCGGCGACCAGGCGACGGCGGGAAGCTACGCGGTGGTGGTGACCAATCCGGCGCCGGGCGGGGGGGTATCGAACGCGGCTGAACTTCACGGTGAACAATCCCGTGCCGACGGTCGGTTTCGCTCTCCCCTGCCGGCGTAACGGCAGGGGCAGGGGCGCAGACGTTGACCATCAATGGGACGAATTTTCTCTCCGCCTCGACGGTGACCTACAACGGGGTGGGGCACCCGGCGACGCTATGGGAGCGCCACGCAATTGACCATCACCCTGAGTGCCGGCGACCAGGGAACGGCGGGAAGCTACGCGGTGGTGGTGACCAATCCGGGGCCGGGCGGAGGCGCCTCGAATGCTCTCAGCTTCACGGTGAATAACCCCGCCCCCACCTTGACCGGCCTGGCGCCGAGTGCGGGGACGGTGACCTATCCGGGCAACGGGGTGGTGACGGTGACGGTGAGTTCGGCGGCGGGGACGCCCACGGGCAACGCCACGTTGGTGGTGGACGGGGGGGCGCCGCAGTACGCGGTGCTGGACGGCAGTGGGGTGGCGACGTTCACGCTGCCGAGTCCGAGCCCGGGGATTCACAATCTGAGCGCCAGTTACGCCCCGCAGGGGGGATTTGCGGGGAGCGGGCCGACGGCGGGAACCCTGACCGTGGATTCTGGCGCCGACGATCACCAGCAGCGCCGGCAGTACGTTCACGGCGGGGGTGGGAGGCACGTTTACGGTGACGACGGCGGGCTTTCCCACCCCCAGCCTGGGCGCGACGGGGAGCCTGCCGGGCGGGGTGACGTTTACCGACAACGGGGATGGGACGGGGACGCTGGGGGGGACGGCGGCGGTGGCGGGGAGCTATGCGCTGACCCTGAGCGTTGTCAACGTGGCGGGCCAGTTCCAGCAGCCCTTCACGCTCGACGTGAGCCCGGGGGCCTTCGCCCAACTGCAGTTGCTGGTGCCGGGAGAGACGGCGGCGCCGGGGACGGCGAGCGGGGTGACGGGGACCCCCGCCCCGGCCTATGTCAACGGGCCCTTGCAGGTCACCGTCAACGCCGTGGATGGGCAATGGAACCTGGTGAACACGGTCAGCGATGTGGTGGCGATCAGCAGCAGTGACGGGCAGGCGATTTTACCGGCGAATGCGGCCTTGGCGGGGGGCACGGGGACGTTTAGCGTGACGCTGGAAACGGCGGAGAACGCGCCCACGACGACGCTCACGGCCACGGACGTGACGGACGGGAGCAAGGCGCCGGGCAGCAGTGGGGGACTGCCGGTGGTGGTGGTGTACACGGCCAGTTTGAGTCCCGGCACCGCCGCCAATGGCCAGGCGACCGCCTATACTTTGACGGTGAATAATGCCGCGGCCCCCAATACCAACAGTCTGCAGAGTGTGAGTGTGGCCGTTCCCGCCCAGGCAGGCACGCCCAGCGGGCTGACGGTGACCGCCACCAACCCCGGGGGGGCGGCCGTCAACTGGCTGGTGGACAGCGCGCCGGCGGGCGGGCTGCGGGTGCGGGAATGCGGGAGTGGCGACATTTGTTACGTGGGGGGGAGCAACGAGGTGGGTCCGGGGGAAGCCTCACGCTGCAGTTCAGCAGCAGCCCCCAGGAGAGCCTTTCCAATGCTCCCGTGGCCGAGGTGTGGACGGTGACGGGGTACGCCGACAGCGGCTACGCCCACGCTCTGCCCCTGGCGGGGAGCGCGCCGGCGGTGGCGATCGGGGAAGCACCCAGCCTGAGCAGCGCCAGCAACACGACCTTCACCTATGGGGCGGCGGGGACCTTTACGGTGGCGGCGAGCGGAGTGCCCACGCCCAGCTTGAGCGCGGCGGGGGCGCTGCCCAGTGGCCTAACCTTCACCGACAATGGGGATGGCACGGGGACGCTGGGGGGTACGCCCAGCGCGGCGGGGAGCTTCCCCCTGAGCATCACCGCCCACAACGGGTACGGAGCCGACGCTACGCAGAGCTTCACGCTGACGGTGAATGTGCTGCCGACCCTGGTGGCACTCTCCCCGTCCAGCGCCACGGCGGGCGGGGGAGGGTTGACGCTGACGGTAAGTGGGACGAACTTCCTCTCCGGGGCGACGGTGGAGTGGAACGGCAGTGCGCGGGCCACGACGGTGGTGAGCGGGACGCAGTTGACGGCGCTGATCGGGGCGGCGGACCTCGCCCCAGCGGGCACGGTGTCAGTGAGCGTGCTTGATCCGGGGCCGGGCGGAGGGGCGTCGAACGCTCTCAGCTTCGCGGTGAACAATCCCGTGCCGGCGATCAGCAGCCTGGCGCCGAGTGCAGCGACGGCGGGGGCGGGGGCGCAGACGTTGACCATCAATGGGACGAATTTTCTCTCCGCCTCGACGGTGACCTACAACGGGGTGGCGCACCCGGCGAGCTATGGGAGCGCGACGCAATTGACCATCACCCTGAGCGCCGGCGACCAAGGGACGGTGGGAAGCGACGCGGTGGTGGTGACGAATCCGGCGCCGGGCGGGGGGGTATCGAACGGGCTGAACTTCACGGTGAACAATCCCGTGCCGGCGATCAGCAGCCTTTCGCCGAGTTCGGCGACGGTGGGGGCGGGGGCGCAGACGTTGACGATCACGGGGACGAATTTTCTCTCCGCCTCGACGGTGACCTACAACGGGGTGGCGCACGCTGCGACCTACGTAAGCGCCACGCAATTGACCATCACCCTGAGCGCCGGCGACCAGGGGACGGTGGGAAGCTACGCGGTGGTGGTGACCAATCCGGGGCCGGGCGGAGGCGCCTCGAATGCTCTCAGCTTCACGGTGAATAACCCCGCCCCCGTCCTTGCGGCGCACGGCATCACGGACAACGGGACCACTTCTTCCGAGACGGTTTCAACGCCGAGTCTAACTCTCACTGCGGGGTCCACCACCTATTGTTGGGTGGCCATGTGGAACAATTATTCCGGGATCGCGAGCACAAGCGAGAGGGTGTCGGACGGAACTCACGCCTACCTGCTGGACAAAGTCTACACGAAGGACAATTCCCAAGAGTACGATTTGAGCGGGTGGTTCCATGAGAACAACACGGGCGGCAGCACCATCATCACAGCCACGAACGGCACCTCAGCCCAACCGCACAACAAGATCGCGTGCGAGGAATGGAAGAATGGCAACACCGCCTATGGCATCGACGGGAGTTACGCCGCATCACAAGAGACTTCGGGCACGAATCCCACGACCGGGACTAGTCCGTTGAGAGACCCCCCGGCTCTGCCGGGGAGGCAGCAAAAGTTTGACAGCTCCCGCAGTACGTGGCACGTAAATTTACCATGCTGCGGGGCGTCGAATGCGATAGTCCGGTAAACACGTTACGATGTGCGCAGTGGGGTTCTGCGAAACTGCCGAAGCCGGCGGCAAGGGTTCGGATTGGAAGCTGCCGTAATGAGTTCCACGAAATCCGGAACCATCCCTCCGAAATGGTTTTGCGGGGCCGCGATAGCGCCCCCGCAGCCGCTTTGAGCGGCTCACTGTTTTTAAAGCCTCCGGCTTTGCCGGAGGATATTTACTTTGACTCCCGGCATGAACGGGGAGGCGGCCTTGGCGGGGGTCACCGAGCCCTCGGCGACGAGTTCAACCGAACCATCGGCCGGCACGAACTATACCCGGTCGGATGTTTCTTCAAATGGCGAGATCGCACAGGAATACTGGCTCCAGACCACCGCCACGTCCAGCAATGGACCGTTTACCAATAGCAACTCGCTTGGTTATGGCGACCTGATGGCGGCGATTGCGCCGCAGCACGGCGGCGCCTGCACGACATCGGTAATAGGCGATTGGGGAGGAGGGACAGCGGGAAATGCCGTGGCGCTCGCCGACCTGAACAACAGCGTGCACGGCAACTATCCCCAACCAAATGCTAGCAGGATAGATAATAAACCAGGCTGGACGATCTCTGGGGCACCGTCAAGCTCGATCTTGGCCTATCAAAGTGGGGGATATCATCCTTTCAATACAACCCAGACGTGCCCTTTTTACACGGGAACTGGAAGCACCGCGGCGGCGGTTGGATTGGGCCGGAACCTCGGCACCGGAAACGGCGACTATGGGGTCAACAATTGGTTTTTCACCTTTGCACCAAAAGTTCAGCTCACCTGTGTGCTTGATAGCAATTTCGCTCCGCAGGGTTCAGGGGGCGCGGTTGATTCCTGTACCATCTTCGGCGGCGATAACCAGGGCACGCAAGATTACGTTAATTTGCCGCTCTACGATGCCAGCACCAGCAATTTTTCCGTGCATATAGAAGTCGCGGCGTCGGGTGCCAGTCCTTCTACCGGGATCAATGTAGGGACCTTGGACGGAAGCACCTGCACCGTTGCGGTCCTCACCTACGTCTACCAAGGCGATCATTCGATCACCGTTTACCAGGGTTCCACATGCGCCGAGCCGCTGTCGAGCATGACAAATCTGGGAACTCTCACTGCCACCGGGTCGGTTAGTGGGGGCGGTTACGCCGACCGTTTCAGTTTCTTTAGCGGTGGTTCGCAGGGGATGACCATGAATTCCGCTCACTGGATTTACATAGGTGCCTGGCTCGGAGATTACTGGTACGGAGGGCCGACAGGATGGTGAGGAGAGGTAATCCATGTTGAGGATGCTTTTTGCGGTTTTAAACACGATGCCATAAATAGACTCGCATCCGAATCGATCGCGATAGCCATTTATGCGGCTGCGAGATTTAAACATGCGCAAGAACTTATGACGCTGCGTTTAGTTCTCATGCTGGGTGGTCAGAATCGGCCACTACTAGTTTTGAATGGCGATATTGCAGACGTTCGCGAAACCCGTGTCGCAAAGAATTCGAAAGGCGCGCACCAAGTCAGCGTGGACTTCACCGTTGCCCTTACAAACAGCGGTCAATCAGATGTGAATCTTGTCGGGATTCAGTACGAATTGATTCGCGGCACGAGGGGTTTCATCCGCGGGAGAATACCTGAGCTTTGCAAGGCGGCTGGTGGCCAAAAGATAAATGAATCAATTGCCACCAGCATGAAGGTTTCGCAGCCTGTGAGCGCGCAACTCGAACCAGGTGAAGTTGTCCCGCAGTGGCTAGCTGGCTGCATTGCATACTCTGGCTCGGACGGCACGGTTTATCACAGGTCGGCAGTCTACGACGTCAGGCTTGACACAATGAGACTGTCCGCCGACGACATCCCGTACCGTCCAATTTTAAAATTCACCTATCAATACGGGAAGGCAGACTGATGAAGCGGCTGATCCTCGCGGACTTGCTGTAGTTTTCGTGCTCGCGGGCATTGGCGATGTTTCCCTGGCCAGCGGCGTCAGCGCCTTTCGAGACGAGCGCCTACGTCGTGTGGAGGACAAATGTGGCAGGGAATTCCCAAGTCAATTACGGCACGACGAGCAGCTACGGGTCCAGTTCCACGACTATCTGTAACAATTCGAGCAGCGGGTGCGCTACCTGTCACAGCATTGAGGTGAGCGGTCTGACGAAAGACACGAGCTAACACGTCCAGGTTTTCTCCACGGACTGCGACGGCAATACGAGGGGTTAAAGGCGGGATCTTCCAGGTCGGTGGGGGCGGCTGTCGTCAGGCGAGTGCAACAACTCGACGCGTGGAGGGAACGGTACAAACGGAAACGATTCTTGCCGCCGGCTGGTGGCGCATGTGAGCCTGCGCCCACGCTTCAGCGCTCAAAGGCGCTCAAGCAGCCGAGTGCGATTTGGGTGCCGCGCCAGTGGCGTGACAACGTGGTGCTATCTGAGATCCCGCCGGGTCGCCCGACTGCGGGCCTGCCGGTGCCCGCAAGCGGAACCCGGCGGGGGTTTCAGCCAAAACTTGAGGGGCCGTTATACCAGCATGTGCGTGGTCGCCTCTTCTTTGGGCATTTCTGCAGCGACGTAAGGCATCCAGGGTTCTTCGTAAACCACCTGGTAGCCACACACATGGGCCTCCCGGTCTTGATAGAATTGAACACTCAGAATGTTTGCGGGCCGCGCCTCTTCCGCCCAATGGTTGAAGGCCGCCTCCAACACCAGCCGGTTGGATACGTCCGGGGCGATGATGGTCGTTGCCTTGAAAGTCTTTGCCTGCATGAGTGAAGCTCCCTCCCCACAAGGTTGCCGTGCCGCTCGATGGGCGCGCCTTTTTGACACCACGGCGCACTCCGAAGTTCTTGCTCAACCTTCTTATCGGCGGTGGGGGAGCGAACTTAAATTAAATGTTTTTCACGCTGCGCACGCATGCACAGCCTCGTACAGCGCCATGATATTGGCGGTGGGAGTGTTGGGTTGCAGGTTGTGGCAAGGCGCCACCACGTAGCCTTTGCCCTGGCCGAAGATGCGGATGTTGTCGGCCACCTCGCGCTTCACGTCGTCGGGCGTGCCGAACGGCAGCGTCTGCTGATTATCCACGCCCCCGTGAAACACCAGCGACTTGCCGAAGTCGCGCGCCAGGCTTTCGCGCTCCATGCCGGCGCAGCGCCACTGGATGGGATTCAGCACGTCGATGCCGATGTCGATCAGTTCCGGCACCAAGCGGCGAATGGCTCCGTCGTCGTGGTGTACCACTTTGACGCCATGGGAGTGTGCAAGGTCGATCATGCGGCACATCCACGGCTTCAGGAAATGGCGGAAGGTGGCCGGGCTCATCAGCAGGCCGTCCTGTGTGCCCAGATCTTCGGCAACGTAGATGAAATCGACCAGCCCTTGGGCCGCTTCCAGCGTGCGGCGAATGACAACTTCGTGAAAGTGGAAGATGTGTTCAAGCGCCGCTTCCGCGACGGCGGGGTTCATGGCGAGGTCGGTAAGCGCCTGCTCCATGCCGCGCAGCCGGCAATAGACGTAAAACGGTTCGTAGGTTCCGCCGAGAATGGGATAGCCCTGCCAGGCCGCGCATTGGGCGCGCAGGCCATCGACGTCGAACAGCGTAGGATCGGGCCAGGCAAAGCGCTCCACGTCGGCCGCGGTTTCAGCCTTCGCCAAGGGATTGCTGGCGGCCTCTTCGTAGGTGCCCAGGCCGTCGCCGTAGGAGATGCTGGTTACCTCCACGTGCCACAGGCTCCACATGGAGGGCGTGTGCCAGGTGTCTTCTTTGGCCAGTGAGTGCGTGGGGCCAAGCAACACCAGCTTGTCGATCCCCAGGCGTTCCCACAGCGCGCGTTCGGACGTGCAGCCCAACTCGCGAAGCAGCCGGGCAGTGACTTCCGCCGTTCCCCAGTAGTCACAGAGTATCTGGGGCTCTCCTGCGAACATGGCCTGCCAGCGGTCTCGAGGTGTTGACATGCGAATCTCCTTTTTCGGCACTTGCCCCACTTTGGTTATTCCGCTACGTTCCGCTACTGGCGGGTAGTGCCCGATCGGGACTCAGGCGAAAAGTGACAGAATGTCGCCAGTGCGGATTTTGACCACAACGCGCTGATATTGAAGCCGTATTGCGCACACTTCGGGCTTCGGAGAAAAGGCTTCGCACGTCAGGGGCCAGAGCGGGTGCCGTCTTTCTGGGGGAAACGACAAACTGTCATGAAAGCGTGGACGAGGCGCGATTGCCGGGGCGGTTCGCTCTCGCCCCGCCAGCCGCGCTCGATTTTGGGGCGACATACCGAACCCGGTTTCACCGAAGGTGCAGAAGGTGCAAAATCCCGCGGGGCGGTGCGGCTTGGCAACCGCTACCAGGCCCGGCAGGACTGATCCGCCTAGTCACACCGCGGGTTTGTGCCCGTGGCCGGGAAGTTCACACAGCAAAGCGCCCGGGCGTTCCGTCTTCGCGCCCCTGGCATGGGGTGTTGGAGCGGTTCGCCCCGGGCGTCACCTGGAGACGGTCTTGAAGCTTCACGGATTCGTCACGTTGATGCGAAGCGTGTTGTGGTGCTGGCCGATGTACACCCGGGGGCTTGCCTTCCCCCGGGTATCGGAGCAGAGGTCGGCGCCTGTCGCATCGGGCGCGTTCATATTGGGTGCGATCGTATCCCGCTACGGGTTTGTGATCGTAAACCCGAAGGACACGTAGTAAAGCCCGAGGGGTACTAACGACGTGCCCTTGGTGCTTGGGATGAGATAAAGCTGGGTGATGGCGGCGGGCTGATTCGTATACGGATCGATAGCCGCACCCGGGATGGGACTGACCGTCCAGGCGTTGCACTGGCCGCTGACGGCGCCGGTGCATTCCACCTGGACGTAGCTGCTGCCCGCGTACGTTCCCGGATCCATGGTCAATCCATACTCTTGCCCGTTGTAATCGAAAACGGCGTGCATCGGGCACTGGAGCGTTTGGCCGGCAGACGACATCTGGCCAAAGTCGATGGTGTTGAGAGGGTTGTTCACGCAATGCGACTCGATGTTGGGAGCGACCTTCTGCGGCCCTACGAAGGGCGCCGTTGCGCCGTTCGAGGCAGGGTAAGCAAACGTCAAGGTGACCGTGCGCGATGTTGACTTGAGCATGTTCAGCGTCCAATAACAACTGCTTTTCACGATCTGCGAGGTCACTGCCGAATTGTTTGTCTTATAGGAACCTTGGCCATCGCTCTGAATCTGAAACGCATTGCCGAAGCTGTCTTTGTCCGCGATGATACTGGTAACGTTCGAACCACAGGTTGACGCTGGTCCCTTTGCCGTGGCCGGCAAGGCCGCGCCCAGCAACACCATCAATCCTACTGCCAAGCTGGTCGAACACTTTCGATTCATTGTCGCTCTCCTTTTCAAAGTGGTATCAGAGACGCGGTCGTTGGTCGGGCCTCCGCGGCTTCTGTCTTACGATTCGCTTGCTTTCTGCTCGGCTTAGATATCAGGCATTCCTCTCCAAGGGCTTACTTGCTCGCCATGAGAATCGGTATGCGCTGGAGCAGCTTCGGGCCCTGGGCGAGCACCGGTGGGCGATCCTTGGCCGCCGGGAAGTAGATAACCAGACCGGCCTCCCCCAGGTGTAGGGAGCGGACCGTGAGCTGGTATTTCTGCCGCTCGACGATCAACATGCTCTTGCCAAAGGCCATGGGGCCGCGGGTTGAAGCCATGATGATGGTCGATTGGTGATCCTGTTCGGAGATCACCATCGCATATCGGGGGTAATCTTCGTTGAGACTGACCCGAAACGAGTAGTCTCCGGGTTTCAGAACGCTACCCCCCCAGTGGGTTTCGTAGGGCAGAGTGAACTTACCCTGGACTTCCTGGGCGTTGGCCAGGCTCGCGCCGGAGGACACGGCGACGAGCGCCAACGCCAGTACGCTACTGGCTTTGATACTTCGGATCACATTCATAATTCACCTCTCATTGGGATTTGACGCGTCAATTGTCGTCATGCCAGCCCTGAGCTGGTTCTATCTGGTTAAACGAGAAACCGCACTCGAACCCGTCACGTGGGAGAAGCATTTTTATTGGGAGTCACCAGGCCGAGTGGAAAGCAACCAATGGAGGTGGTAATATCTCGCGACATCGGGCAGTGAGTTCCGAAATCACGGGAGGCCCCGTGGCGGTACCCTGGAGTCATGAGATCACGCAACTCCTCCGTGCTTGGGAGGGCGGGGACAAAGCCGCTCTTGATAAGCTCATTCCCCTGGTTTACGAGGAATTACATCGCCTGGCCCACCGCTACATGGCTCAGCAGGCCCCCGACCACGCGTTGCAAACCACCGCGCTCATTCACGAGGTTTACGTCCGTCTGGTTAATGCCCGTGATGTAAACTTTCAGGATCGCGCCCACTTTTTTGCGGTTTGCGCACGTGCGATGCGACAAATCCTGACGGATTTTGCTCGCTCCCGTCGTTATCTTAAGAGAGGAGGTGGGGCTGTGCACGTATCTCTGGACGAGACCCCCGCTCTCTCGCAGGAGCTTCCCGTTGACTTGGCGGCTTTGGATGAATCTCTGAATGCTTTGGCCAAGATTGACCTGCGCGCGAGCCAAGTGGTGGAGATGCGCTTTTTCGGTGGCTTGAGCGTAGAAGAGACGGCTGAGGTGCTGAAGATTTCCGTCGAAACGGTGACGCGCGACTGGCGCGCAGCGAAAGCTTGGCTGCTGCGCGAACTCACAAGGGAGAGAAATGTCCGAAGCTGAAAGCTGGCAGCGCGCCAAGGAGCTGTACCACTCTGCCCTGGGGCTGGAGGAGAGCTCGCGACCGGCCTTTCTGAACGAAGCTTGTGGCGACGATGCGGCCTTGCGGAGCGAAGTTGAGTCCCTGCTGGCAGCCGACAAGGCGGCTGAGCGTTTCCTGGTTTCCCCGGCCATTGAGGTTGCCGCCCAGGCGCTGGCTAAGGAGAAAGCGGAAGCCACCTCGTCAAACCACTCTCGTCCGGGCCTGATCGGCAAGACCATTTCCCGCTACCACATCATCGAAAAACTGGGGGGCGGCGGCATGGGAGTGGTCTATCAAGGCAGAGGATACCCGCCTGCGCCGATCCGTCGCGCTGAAGTTCCTTCCCGAAAACCTTGAAAAAGACCCGCAAGCGTTCGAGCGCCTCCGCCGCGAAGCGCAGGCCGCCTCAGCGCTGAATCATCCCCACATCTGCACGGTTCACGACATCGACGAATTCGAAGGCCAGCCCTTCATCACCATGGAGCTGCTCGAAGGCCATACGCTGAAGCACCTCATTGCCGGAGGGGCGGGCCTGGTGCCCGCCCCTGCCGAAGGGGCAGGTGCCGTGCCTGCCCAAGGGCGCCCGGACAAGGGGCGCCCCTACAAATCGATGTGCTTTTAAACCTTGCCATCCAGATTGCCGATGCCCTGGAGGCCGCGCACGCGAAAGGCATCATGCACCGAGACATCAAGCCGGCCAATATTTTCGTGACCACGCGCGGCGACGCCAAGATTCTGGATTTTGGCTTGGCGAAGCTGGTGGAGCCCGTGCCGAACGGGAGTGAGGGCAGCCCCCCTCAGGAACCGGGGCAAGCCCACTGGATGCCCACCCGACTTGGCGCGCGAAGAAACCCTGACGGGAACCGGCATGGCCATCGGCACCGTAGCCTATATGTCGCCGGAGCAGGCTCGCGCCCACTCCCTGGACGCGCGCACCGACTTGTTTTCGTTTGGGGGCGTGCTCTACGAGATGGCGACGGGAAAGCTGCCGTTCCCGGAAAATCGAGCCCCGAGATTTTTGCGGCCCTGCTACACGAGCCGCCGTGCCCGGTGCGGGAGGTAAATCCGCAGTTGCCAGCGGAACTCGAGCGAATTATCGCCAAGGCCCTCGAAAAGGATTGTCAAGCGCGTTACCAGAGCGCCGCGGAGATGCGCACGGACTTGGTGCGCCTGAAGCGAAGGGGCTGTCGCGGCGGTCTCCGACCGACGCGCGGCGATGGGGACATCGCCGCTACAGCGGGCGCGTCAACGGCTCTGGATGGCGGGAGTTACGGCCTGCTTGATCCCGGCCGGGGTTGCCGCGTTCCTGCAGCGGCCAGCGTTGCCCCCGCCCAGAATCACCGGCTACAAGCAACTCACCCACGACGGGCGCAACAAGATGCCTGTCCTGGCGACTGATGGGCCGCGGATATACTTCAGTGAAGATCTGCCCCCAACTTCGTCACACACCCCGCGCTTCGCTCTTGTCTCGGTTTCGACGCTCGGCGGGGAAACAGTTCCTCTCCCGACACCCTTGCAGGTACCTTTTCTGGAGGATATCTCGCCGGATGGCACCGAGCTTTTGGTCACAGATCGGTCGACTGGCGCGATGGAGAATCCGTATTACGTGGTAAGGACCGCGGATGGTTCCACCCGCCGGCTGGGTAACCTAATGGGCCACTGCGGAGGCTGGCTGGCCGACGGAAGGATTATCTACCTCAACGGCAAAGACATTGGGATGGTCAACCGGGACGGCAGCGGAGCCCACCGAATTGCAGCAGCACCTGAGCGACCTACTTTCACATCTGCTTCTCTTCAATTAACCTGGTACCCACGCTCTTCCCCCGATGGCAGGCTTATCAGCTTTGAACGAGGCGGTGGCATCTGGCGGGTGGATGCTGACGGCAGTAATCTTTATCCCCTCTTACCAGGCTGGAAACTACCAGCGACTGGCGGCGCTTGGACGCCGGACGGGAAATACTTCGTGTTCATGGCCGGCGTGAACGGCAACGAAATCTGGGCCATCCGCGAGCATGCAGATTTGTTCCACAAGGTGAACCATGAGCCCGTCCAATTGTCATCCGGGCCAGTAGAGGTGGGCAAGCTGGTTCCCAGTCGGGACGGGAAAAAGCTTCTCGTGTTGGAGGGGCTGGGGCAGAGCGGGAAAGTGTGGCGCTACGACGCGACCACCCGGAAGCTTCTGCTCCTACCCGACAGGATTGGGACGATGCATTTCGACTTGTCAAGAGACGGGAGTCACTTGGTTTACTCCTTCGGATGGTGCACTCTGGACGAGTAAACCGGATGGCAGTGAGCAGCTCCAGACTCACCTTCCCGCCGCTGAACGCTTGGGGACCGCGCTGGTCGCCCGATGGAAAACAGATCGCTTTTGTGGGGACCAAACCGGATGATCCGCATGCGGACATTTACTTCGTCTCGGCCGAGGGCGGAAAACCTACACCCTTGCTGTTTCCATATCGGACCTTGTCTTTTCCGGACTGGTCGCCGGACGGGAAGAGATTGGTCTTTTCTCAGATTACTCCGGAGGGCGTTGGTATCAGGGAAGTCGAACTCGCGACACGGCAGGTCTCCGTCGTACCCGGCTCGCAAGGGTTGTCAGACCTGTCTTGGTCGCCCGACGGCCGCTATCTGGCAGCTACGAGCCTCGGATTCCGCTCCTTAAGCTCTTTGATTTCACAACGCGAAGATGGCAGAAGTTGGCAATTTCCGGACGGTGGCGGGACGCCACGCTGGTCGTCGGATTCGAAGTATGTTTACTATGCGCACTCGAAGATTGACACGACGATCATTTATCGGGTGCGTCTTAGCGACCTTAAGGTGGAACCTGTGCTAAGCAATGGCGAACTCAAGTTGGCGCCCAGCGATGAGTGGGGGTTCACCCTCTGGCCCGACAATTCTCTTCTCGTAACGGCCACCCGGCGGCACGCCCCCGAAATCCTCGCCCTCGATTGGGAAGCGCCGTAGAGCAGGGTGGGACCGGCACTCATTCCTGTGTCAGATACAAAGGTCCATGCCCCTTGCGCAGAGGCAAGAGTGCCTGCGCTGCGGCCAAAAGTTGACTGGGACCGGGATATGACGTTTCGGAAGCAATTTTGGGCAGTATTGGCACTCCACGCATTCGCCGTCACTCTGTGGGCGCAGGTTGATACCGGATCGATCTCGGGCAGGGTCACCGACCCCAACGGAGCACTGGTTGCAAGGGCGGAGGTGGTGGCCACGCATGTGCCCACCGGACGCCAATACCGAGGTGCAACTACCGAAGCCGGTCTATATGTTTTTCCCAACCTCCCGACGGGCCCTTACACGCTGACCATCAAGCAGACAGGCTTCAAGACTTTCGTCCAGACCGGTATTGAAGTGCGTGTAGGGCTGCGTGAGACGATCGACATCAAGTTGGAGTTGGGGCCGCTCCAGCAGGCAATCGAAGTGAAGGCCACAGCCCCCTTGCTCGAAACTGCCAACGAAACCCGCGGCGAAAACCTCAGCCCCCAGATGTTGACGAACCTGCCGCTTTGGAACGGCAGTCTGCGCTTGGCGAACGCTTTTGTGCCGTTGATGGCCGGAGTCAACGTCTGGAGTGAGACGAGCATCAACGGTTCGGTGGGCCGCGCCTCCGAAGTGCTGATTGACGGTGTGAGCCTGGTTAATCCCGAATCGGGAGGCGTGGCTTTCTACTTCCCCGGCTTCGAGGCCTTTGGCGAGATGAAGCTCCTTACTTCGGGCTTCACCGCCGAGAATGGGCGTGTGGGTGGGGGTATCCAAGAGTATGTTACCAAGTCGGGTTCGAACCAGGTACATGGCGCGGCGTTTTTCAACTGGATGCGCGACACCTTTGATGCCGTGCCGTGGTCGGTCAACCAGAATGCGGCGGCCCGCACCTGCAATGGTCAAGCGCACGCTCAGGCCTGCCGTCCCAAGCAGCGCTACAACGAAGAAGGTGGCACGGCGGGCGGGCCGGTGTATTTACCGCACCTCTACGATGGTCGGGATAAGACCTTCTTCTTTTTCACGTGGACAGGGTTTTGGCAGCCTGCCACGATCACGGTCAACAGTGGGGAAACCACGCCGACCGCCGCCATGGTACAGGGGAACTTCCAGGGGTTATATGGGGCGACGAATCCTGTTATTTACGATCCTGCCACCACCGCGAAGGGCGCCCGGCAACCCTTTGGCTCTCCCAGCGCCTACAACATCATTCCCACCAGCCGGTTTAGCACGATCTCCAAGAACATTCTTCCCTACATTCCCGCTCCCGACGTGGGCTCAGGCCTGATCGGTAACTACACTTTCAACTCCACCAGCGAGCTAACCGACAAGGTATGGTCGATCAAGATTGACCACACCCTCAAAACGCGAAATCGTCTGGCATTCTTCTACACGCACCGGAACAATCAAACCAATGCGGTGCAGTATTTTCCCGGCCCACTGAGCAATGGTCTGGACTCTCTTAATTCGCCGCGTTACGTTCGGGTCTACGAAGACTTTACGATTAACCCCCACTGGCTGCTGCACAGTTTCTGGGGAATCAGCCAGGAGCGCTCATTCAATAACAACCCGCTTCAGAACGGCTTTGGCACGAAGTTCGGGTTGCCGTTAACCGCTGGTACTCCGCAGGATGCCACACCGGTTATAGCTTTTGACAGCACCCTCGGCGGCACAGCATGGGGGCAGACCGCAGGGATCGTTAACATGAGCGGCCAGTGGAATTGGACGACGCAAGCGGCGGAGACTTTGACTTGGGTTCATGACAAACACGAATTCAAGATGGGATGGGACATCCGCCGCATGAGGACTACCGGCAATAGCTGGGCCGGAACGAATGGGCAGTATAATTTTCTCCAGTCTCAAACGGCGGTTACATCCGGGAGCTCCGGTAGCGGAAACGCCTTTGCCAGTTTTTTGCTGGGGGCGGTGGCCCAAGGTTCCCAAGATGCACTGCCCGTCTTTATTCCGCGGATCCGTTATGGTTACCACTCCGGGTTCTTTCAGGACACCTGGAGAGCTAAGCCCCGCCTTACCCTCAATGTAGGAATTCGCTATGAGGTCCCGATCGGCTGGCACATCTTAGGGGGGGATTATTCCTCCTTCAGCCCGACGGCTCTTGATCCCACCGCGGGAAATCTCCCTGGGGCTCTCATCTTCATGGGGACGGGGCCGGGCCGCATCGGGGCGCTTCGGCCCTACCCCACAGACTTTTCTGATATCGGTCCTAGGGCGGGCTTTGCCTGGCGGCTCAGTGACACGGTCGTTGTGCGTGCCGGATTCGGCATATTCTACGAGGCGCTTGGGAATGGCGGCTGCGGCTGTGTTGACGGTTTCGGGGGTGGCAGCTATGCCCAGACCTCGGATGGTTTCAATCCGGCCTTCTATTGGGATCCCGGAGCCTTCAACCCCAACAGGGTCGCCAACAATCCTGGAGGCGTGCAGCCTCCCGTCAGCTTTACCCCCGCGCAGCAAATTCCGGGGGTCGACAATTTTTCCGGACCCGTCTTATACATGGGGCCGCACTTTGGTAAGGCGCCACGGATCTACGAGATGAATTTCACCGTGCAGAAGACCTATCGGAGTTGGCTGTTCGAAGGCGCATACGTAAGTAATCGCGCCCACGGCCTGGCTTCCTCGGCATCGATGAACGTGCTCCCCACCAGCCTGCTTTACCTGACCTCGGTGGGGCCTAGCGGCGATACGAATTTGCTCGCAGCAGGGATTTCCGACCCCAACATTTGCACTTACTCCAGTGTTATCCCTTGCACGAATGGCGTTCCGAATCTGCCCTTCCCAACCTTTGGGCAGTGGGGCAGTGCAGCGACGCTGGCGCAAGCTCTGAACCCCTTCCCCCAGTATGGGGCCGTGTTCTCCGCCAACTCGGGGGACGGTTATACCTGGTACGACGCTTTCCAGGGGAAGGTCGAGCATCGCTTTGGCGACTTGAATTTCACCGCGACTTACGTGTTTTCGAAAACTCTTGACGAGATGGGTTATCGTCAGATCTTCACGCAGTGTTGTGTGGAACAGGCACAGGACGCCTACAACTTGCGCGACGCCAGGACGTTTGCTTACGAGGATTTCCCCCACTTCGTCAATATCATTGAGAGCTATTATTTGCCCTTCGGCCGGGATAAGAAGTTCCTCCGTAACTCAAGAGGTTTATTGGACAGACTGGTAGGGGGCTGGATTCTTTCCGGCTATGGACAGTACCGCAGTGGCGGTCTGATCCAGGTTCTAAGCCCAAATAATTTCGTGGGGACCTACCTTCACGACATTCTCACCAAGGCTGATTACAACGGATTGCCCATTCGTTCCGGAATCTCCTCCTCTTCACTCGATCCCAACAACCCCAACGTGCGGTGGTTCAACTCTGGGGCTAACATTCCCTTTGCCCAGGCCCCGGTGGGAACCCTCGGAGATGCCTCGATCTTCAACACCCATTTACGCAACCCTTGGTACCGTTATGAGGCGATTTCAGTGAACAAAGAGATCAGAGTCCAGGAGCGGGTCCAGTTCAAGTACAATGTGAACGTTTTCAATCCCTTCAACCGAACCGATTTCGGCAACATCACGAGCACCATCAATAGCGCGAACTTTGGCCGGCCGACGGGCGCGATGGTCGCCGCGCGCACCATCACCATGGGGCTGAGATTAGAGTTCTAGCCATGGTGGCGACAATAACTGTGCCCCGAGGCGCGCCGGATTGGTGTATAATAGTCGGGTTCGAAGACCCACCTCGCCTGTCTCGTCCACAGCCTGGCGGCACTGCGCCGACCTTAATGTGCAGTCGCTGTCCATCTCCAAGGAGCTCACCATGAAGGGTAAACCGGAAGTGTTGGAAGTTTTGCAGCAAGCGTTGACGGATGAACTGAGCGCGGTGCACGGGTACATTCTCCACGCCGAAATGTGCGAGAACTGGGGCTACGCGGGGCTGGCCGCCGCCACCACCAAGCGCGCGATTGAGGAAATGAAACACGCCGAGAAGCTGATGAGCCGCATCCTCTTTCTGGAGGGCGAGCCCGACGTGCAGACGCTATCCAAGATCCACATCGGCAAGACGGTGGAAGAGCAGTTGGTGATTGGCCTGAAGGACGAATCGGGCGCGGTGGTGAGCTACAACCAGGGCGTCGCCATCTGCACCAAGGCCGGCGACAACGTCACGGCGGAGCTGCTGAAAGGCAACCTGGCCGACGAAGAGCGCCACGCCGACTACCTGGACACGCAACTGACCCTCATCAAGCAGCTCGGCCTGCAGAACTACCTTGCGCGGAACGTCGCGGCATAGAGCAGAAGGCAGAAGGCAGAAGGCAGAGAGCGGAAGGCACAAGGCCGTCGGCCCCAGGTCATGGGCAGTGGGCGGCGCAGCCCTGTAATGCAAGGTCGGAAATGCTTGTTTTCTTAGCAAACTTTTTGAAAGCCTGTAGGGGCACGCCATAAGGATCTCGTACGTAGGGCCGAACAGCGTTCGGCCCGGGCCGAGCGCTGCTCGGCCCTACGGTATGGTCGCGGCCTCGCCGCGCGGTGCCTCCTGCCAGCGAACTCGTGCGCCGAACATTCCTTCGCGCCGCTCAGCAGGGCAGGGCACTGGCGGCGATGGGCATTTCCGGCCACGGAGCCGCGGAGGAGCACTGAAAGGCGCGCATCTCCTCCCTACTGGCTCTGACACTGTTTTCCGCATGTGCGCGTCGGTTGCTCAAAGATGCGGAGGTTCTGATACAGGGGTGAATGATGGACGCGCGATTCACGCGGCTGATTCTGATTAGCGTTCTCGCGGCTGGGGGGACGATTGGATGCGCGCGTCAAAGGGCCGAGCGCGGCAGTACTTCCTCGAACGAGACACCGAAACAAGGCACTACTCCCAAAGCGAGCGTAGACGACAACCCTGCACAGTTGATTCCGGCGATCGACAGCCACAACACTACAGCCCTCAGGCAGCTCCTTGACCGCGGAGTCCGTGCCAATGACTTTCTGCCACTCTGCGAAGCGGCGGAGCGTAACAACACTGAGGCGGTGGCGCTGCTGATGGAAAGAGGCGCCAAGGTCGAAACCACGGATCAGGCGGGCATGACGGCAATGGTCTGTGCGGCGAGGGCCTTCGAGGACACAACCCCGACAATGAAGCTTTTGATGGCCAAAGGAGCGACCTCCGAAGACAAGGCGCAGGCGTTGTTCGCTGTCGCAGAGCTAGTCATTGCGACGAAGGAGGAGGCTCCCCCAGAAAAGCAGCAAGGGGTTCCGCTGAAACAACCTCAAGCACCAATAGCAATGGATCCCTGGGATGCTGCCAATGTCAAAAAGGCGGAGCTACTCCTTCACAGTGGAGTCTCGGTCAACGTTAGAGACAAAATCCGCGATAATTCGACACCACTCATTTGGGCAGCGAGCTTTGGCAACACCGCGGTCGTTCAGTTATTGCTATCGAAGGGCGCTGAGGTCAACGCCCGCGACAGTCGTGGCGGCACGGCTCTAATCGACGCCGCGTGTAGCTGTGCCATCAGCGACATGCCCTATACCCTCGATTCCATGCGATTGCTGGTGAAAAAGGGCGCAGACGTTGAGGCCAAAGACAACGACGACACCACTGCGCTCATGGCAGCCGCGGGTTGGGGCCGAAGCGAGATCATCACCCTGCTGCTGGAGAACGGCGCCCGGATCGACGATCGAGACAAGCAGGGCAACACAGCACTCATCATTGCGGCAAGGGGAAGCCTTGAGTCGACGGCCGTTAAAGTTCTTCTCGCGAAAGGCGCTGCGGTCAACGCCGCAAACAACGATGGCGACACGGCCTTAATTCTTGCGGCCTCAACCGGAGGGTATGAGGACGTACAAGTTGTGAAACTGCTGTTGGCGAACGGGGCAGCCCCGTCGGTTAGGAACAAACGCGGCGAGACGGCTTTGAGCTTGGCGGAGAGGAATCGCCGGACCGCGATTGTTCAACTCCTCAAGAAAGCAGCGGAGCGCGTATTCTGAGCTCCTTTGCGGCTGTTCGACAGTTCCGTACAGGTTCGACTGGGCGTGCCCGGGTGGAGATGGACATTTCCGTCGGAAGAGCCGCGGAGGAGCGCTGGAGGACGCGCACCTCCTCACTCAAGACGGGCATCCTGCCCGTGCCGGGGAATGGCCAAGATGGCCATTGTACGTAGCTCCGGCGTCCCGCCGGGTCGTGTAGGGGGCGCGCGACCGCGCGCCCTCCCATCAACAGCCTCTCCGAGGGGAGAGGCTGACCGTCTGCTGACGGGCGGGTGAGGGGTTACTTAGGCCGGCTGCCGCAGCACAAGCCCTTTGGATCTCGGCGTCTTGCCCATCGCCCTAAAATGAAGAACGCTAGCCAAGGTGTCTTGGTCGCTTCGTGGCGAAAAACCTCACTTAACTTGTGCAGGCGAACCTTCAGTTCACGGTGATGGAGACGGTTCCAAGCGTCTGGGTTCCGCTGACTCCGGCGCCGCTGGCTTGCACGGTGATGCTCATCACGACTGGCGAAGGTGGGGGATTGGAGGGCGGCGGAGAACCGCCCCCGCCCCCGCACGAGGCGCTGACCAGGAAGAGCAGGAGCAGGCTGAGCAGGGCCGCCAAGGACGCCGCCGCGCGCCATCTCCGGCGCCGCAATTCCAGGCTCAGCAGCAGGCAACCGGCCAGAGCGGCCACGATCCACAGCACGGGCTTAGGCGGAGGGACGGAGCGGGGGAAGAATATGGGCGCCGCCGGCATGGAGTTGACTTGCACCGTGAGCGTGTCGGCAGCGTTTCCATTTGCCGGCAGCGTGGGCGACGAGGGGCTGAATGCGCACGTGCTCCCGGCCGGAACATTCAAGCATTGCAGCGCCACCGCGCCCGTCGCGCCGCTCTGCGAGTTCAGGGTGATGGAGAAATTCGCCGATTGGCCCACGGACAGCGTTGCAGTGGTGGGCGAGACACTCCCCGTGAAGGCGGGCGGCGCGCTTTGTACGACCAGCGTCACCGTCGAGCTGTAAACCAGCAATCCGGTGCTGGCCATGACCGTCATCGAGTAGCTACCGGCTGCCACGCTGGAGTTCACCTGGACACTGAGCGTGCCGGAGATGGTGCCGTTGGCCGGCAAGCTCGCGGTGGTGGGATTGAACGCGCACGTCGCGCCGCTCGGAAAGTCCTCACACTGAAACACCACTGTTCCCGACGCTCCATATTGGGAGTTGACTGTAATGGCGAAACTGGCGGGTTGCCCAACGGTTGCGGTGGCCGAAGTGGGCGTGACGCTTCCGGTAATGGCCGGTGGCTGCTGAACCACGAGCGTGGCGGAGGCTGTGTGTGTCACCGAACCCACAGTGCCCGTCACCGTGAAGGGATAAGTGCCCACGGCGACGTTCTGGGTCTGGATGTAGAAGGGAAAGGGGGTGGGGGTGACGAAAAGATTTCCGGCCAACCCGCCGGTCGTCCCTGCGGGCAAACCACTGGAGGAGATCTCCACCGATCCCACAAAGCCGTTGGTTCCCGTAATGGAGTAATCGAACGTCGCCGAACCCGTGGGCGGAGCGGTGACCGACGCGGGGGTGATCGACAGGCTGAAATCTCCCACGTTGAACGGGATCGAGACCTGCTGCGTTACCGCTCCGTCGGAGAAAATCGCGGTGGGTGAGTACGTGCCCAGCGGCGTGTTAGCCCCGGCGGTGATGGTGATGGTGGCGGTCAGCACCTGGCCGGCCGGCAAATCGATGAGCGGGCCGCCGAATTGGCAGGTGGCGCCGCTGGGCAGGCCCTGGCACGAGGGCTGAATCTGCGTCGAGTAACCGCCCAGGCTGGCGATCACCACCTGGTAAGCCGTCGTGGACTCGGAGGCGACCACCGCCGGCGGATTGATGGGTGGGTTCAACATCTCCACCACGAAGCCCGTACCTGCGGCGCTGGTAGTCTGCGTGCCATAAGCGGTGTGCGTCTCGCTTCCCAGTTGCCCGGTGAGTGCAAACACATGGTTGGGGTTGAAGGCCGTTCCGATCTGGAAGGGAACGTTCTGGCTCACCGTTCCCGCCGGCAGCGTCACCGTCGAAGGAATCGAGATGTTGGGCTCGCTGGAGGAAAGTTGCACCACGGTCGAGGAGGCGGAAGGGAAGGTCAGAGTGACCTGAAGGCTGCCCGTCGCGCCGATCACCGGGGACGACGCCAGCGCCAGCCCGAATGTGGGCCCGGACTGAGCCGAAATTACGTCGAAGGAAGAACTATAGGAGTCCATTTCCACGAAGTCGGAGCGTGGGTCACCCTTGATGTTGCCGGCGAGTTGGGGGGCAAGAAGGTCGCCTAAATTGAAAGGCACATTGGATTGGGTAAACGTGCCATCGCCATTCCCCGCCAGTATGGTGAGCGCGGTTGGCAGAGCGGCAGCTGCTGATGATTCCATCCGAGGCGTCGTAAGAGCCGCCCTCGCCAGCGCTGAAAACCGCGATGTCAACATTGCCGTCACCGTTGAAGTCTCCCAGCCTTGGTTGGACGGGCCACACCGGTTTGTTCGGAGCGCCAAAGAGCATACGCGTTGAGAGTATCCATTGGGGAACGGCCCGAATGTGCCGGTCAACTGGAAGGTCCCGCCGGGCGGCCGAGGTAGGTTCGGAAGGTCGCGGGGAAATTGGTCACGTCTGTGCGTGTTCACGGCCTCTTCGACCAAATCCGGAATGCCATCGTGGTTCAAATCCGCGGTGGCGAAATGAGGAAGTGCTGCCGGGATTGCTGAACAGCAACTTGGGCGCCTGGAACGTGCCATCGCCGTTCCCGAGCAGCTCGTACATGGCATTCTGATCGCTCGACGATATCAGACGCGTTGCCGGAGACCAGCAGATCCGGCTTGCCGTCGCCGTTTACGTCGGCCACCAGCACGCCATACACTCCGGAGGCGTGCCGGGGTTGAACGTAGATGGCGTGCCTTGCCGGAAGGTCCCATCGCCGTTGCCGAGATAAGGGATCAGCGCGGGCGTTTGACACGTGTTGCTGGAGTTGCAAACAGTATAGTAGAACAATAGATCCAGCTTGCCGTCGTTATTGAAGTCACCGACGACAAAGAAGTAAGGAGAAATACTGAGTGGCGTGAGCGTGGGCTTTTGAAATGTCCCATCACCATTGTTTTTGGCATCAACAAGGTAAGGGACCGCATTTGGCTGGCTGAGAGTGCCTTGCTGCGACCAGCATGACCAGGTCGGGAAGACCCGTGCCGCGAAAATCTGCCAGCGTGTAGTCACTAATGTCCTGGTTTACTCCCACATCGAGGATGGGCGAGCGAATGGGAGTCCCGAACCCGCCGGCGCCATTTCCCAGCAGGGTGGTGATTCCGTAGGGCAACGGATACTGGGCGCCCGATTCCAGATACACAAGGTCCTTGTTCCCGTCGTTATTCACGTCAACGTACATGAAATTGCTGTAGGGGGAATCGAAGACGGCGTGCATCTGTCCGCCGGTGAGATAACCGAGGTAGCCGCCGCTGGGGCCGCCGAATCCTCCACTGCCATTGTTGAGATAAACGCTGACCGAATCCGATACTTGATTGGCGGTGACCAGATCGGGGTAGCCGTCGCCATTCAGATCGGCGACGGCGAGGCCAAACATCCCCGGCTCGCCGCGAAAGATTGCCGGTGCGGAGAAGTTGCCGGTCCCGTCACCGAACTGAACACTGACGGCGTTGCCCATGCTCATCGGGATAGTCGGCGTCGAGTCGTAAATGGGAAGGCCGCACTGACCAGGTCGAGTTTTCCGTCACCGTTGACATCCACCAGGGCCGCCGATCCCGCCACAATGCCCGAGCCAAAGATGCGCGTATTGGTGGTGTCGAACGACCCATCGCATTTGCCCGGGAAGAAGGTGGCGACGTCCTGGGTGTCGAGCGTCACCGCATCAATGCAGCCATCGCCATTGACATCGGCAAGCGCCACGGCGGTCACCGCGGTTCCCAGATTGGCTTCCTGGTCAACGGAAATGTCGAAGAAGAACTGTTGGTATTCTTTGAACAATCCGTTGCCCTGGTTGAGGTAAACACGCGCGCCGGCATTGCCTTCCATGGCGTTTTCGAGGCTCGCGGACAGGGGAAATGGGTAAGCCGTGTTCAGCGCCACGATGTCCGGCAGTCCGTCGCCGTTCAGATCGGCCGCGGCAATGGCGAAGGTATCAAATACGCCGTCGTTGATCTGTCCGTAGTGGGTAACCGGCGGTCCGAGCTTTCCCGTCCCATCGCCCGGAAGGAATGCTAATTGGCCGGTTGAGACCGACCCCCGCCATGCCTACCACCACATCCAGGTTGCCGTCGCCGTTGAAGTCGGCTACCGCGAGGCTCTCCGGTGAGCCGGGCACGTAAAACTCAAGTTCGGGGCCAAAAGTGCCGTCGCCATTGCCCAGCAGCACGCCCACCGAGAGGCTGTCCGCTTCTCCCACCACCAGGTCCAATTTCCCGTCGTGATTCATGTCCGCCACGGCCAGTGCCGTCGGTGCGGCGCCTTTGAGTGGAACGATGGTGGGAATCTGCGCCGTGCCGTCGCCGTTGCCAAGGTAAATCCAAAGGTTGCTGTCGCCGCCGTTTGCCACCACCCAATCGATGTGGCCATCGCCATTGAAGTCTCCCGTCACCACGGCCGTGGGAAAGAAGCCGGCCGGCAGGGTGGGACGAAGATTAAAGCCGGGCGGCGGGGGCGCGGACGGAGATGGCCCGCCGCTCTTGGCGAACTGCGTTGCGCGCGGTGCTGCGGCCAGTCCCGAACGCGGCCGCAGAAACTGGCGCAGGTAGTCTGGTCCCCGCTGCGCGGCGTATTTCCAGCCCGGGAAATCGCGACCGGCAGCGCCGCAGCTTTCTGCTTGTGTACTCGCAGGAGCGTTGGGCGTCGTCGCCGTCGTGGAAGGTGTGGGAGCGGCAATGGCTGCCGGAGGAGCTGGCAGCACTGATCGTAAACGTAAATGCGATTTGAAAACGTGTTGACGGCGTTTTGCACCTGAATCGAAGCAGTACCTGCCAGTGGTCAGCAGGTATCCCGGCACCGGCAGGGATATCTGGGTGGAACTGATGACGGTCGAATTGGGCAGGTAGGCGCCGTTCCAAAAAACGTCCCCCTGGGAAGAAAAGTTCGTGCCGTTGATGGTGAGAACGAAGCCGAAGCTCCCGGCAGGAACACTGGTGGGCGAGATCGAGGTGATCTGCGGCGTTTGCGGCAAAACGTTAAAGTATGCGCCGGCGCCGAGCCCCGATTCCCCAGGGTTCGGTCGGGGGTTGGTAATACCCATCCAGTATTGTCCTCCACTCAACGTTGAAATGGAGTTGACGGGCACGAGGACATTCACTTGGGTGCTGCTGACGTACTGAGTTACAAGCTGGCTCGGGAATGAGTTTATGGTTGCGTAGGAATTCGGCAGGAAATTCGTGCCCGTTACGGTCACCCACGTGTTCCCGCTGCCTGCCATGACGCTGGAAGGGGAAAACGAGGTGATGGTGGGCGCGGGAACGGCAGGGGGATTGGCGGGCGTCAGGGTCCAGAGCAGCGACATGTTGTTTCCGATCGACGATTCGTTCAAACTCCACTGCGTCCCAACATCCTGCGTGATTTCCATGCCAATGGACGCGGCGGCGCCGTAGTCCTCATCGGAACAAGCGTCCCCAAACACCACATTGGAGTAATTGAAAACGAAGTTGCTGCTGCCCTCGGAGAAAACGACTTGAAAGGTGACGTTGGCGTTCGCGTCGGTCTGGCAATCGAAGGTACGCACGTTGCGCCACTCGATGACGAGCTGGCGGTTGGGCGCCGCACCGGTGACCGCCCAGAAAACATTCTGATCCGTCCCCTGCACCGGGTAAAGGTCCGACCAGAACGGCGCGACCAGCGTCACGACGGGTAGGTCGATCGTGGGCGGAAGAGGATTGGCGCCATTGATGAGAAGCAAATAATTGAGCGGCAGGCCCCAGTCGGTGAAATCACCGAAAGCGTTGGTGAAGCTGAGCGTGCCGTTGCTGCTGACGTAGACGGTATTGAACGCCCCGCCTCCGAATTGGACCGGAAAGGGGGAGGTGATGGTGGCCACATCATCGTCGCCGAGATTCAGATTTGTTCCGCTGATGGTTTGGTAGGAGTAAGTGGTCTCGCCGACGGAGTAGTTGTTGAGAACCGTGGCCTGCACGGCTTCGCCATCGGAGAACGTCAGCGTGTAGTTGCCTAAAGCCGCCGGCGTCCATTGACCGCTATAGATTCCGTCTCCGGAGGCCTGGTCGGGTGCGACGCCGTTGTCAAGCAGGCTGATGGTTTGGCCGCCGGGTGAAACCGTGACCTGCACAGGTCCCGCAGCCTGTCCGCAGTTGACGCTCAAAGCCGCAAGCGTGAGGGGTTGGCCGACCGTCGCGGGGACCGAGTTCAACGCCGGTTGTAGCATCTTGGTGATCGTGGTGTTTGTGCACGACATGGAGCCGTAGGCGTTGAGGCGTTTGCCGGTGATGGTCTGGGCAAGAGCGGGAATCGTGTCTCCGCCCGCCAGGAGGAGATTCTTGATGGCGCGCCAATCGCGGGTGGGATCCTGAGCCGCCAGCAATGCCGCCACCCCGGTTACATGCGGCGCCGCCATCGAGGTTCCGCTAAAAATCGAATAGGTATTGTTGGGAGTGGTGCTCAGGATTTCGTCCCCGGGCGCGCCGAGGTGCACCGATTGCCGGCCGAAATCAGAAAAGGCGGCCAAAAGATCGAACCGGCTGGTGGCGGCGACGGAAACGAGGTTGGGGAGAAAGTAGTCCGCCGGATAGACCGGCGCCACATCATTGTCACTGAAGTTGTTTCCGGCGGCGGCAATGAACAGGATTCCATCCTCCTGTTGCGCCTGAATGGCGTCGGAAAGCGCCTGGGAAAAATCAAAGCCGCCCCAACTATTGTTGGTGGCAACGATGTTCGTTCCCAGATCCTTCCAGGCCTTCACGAAATCCAGGCAGGTGATGGCGTCGCTCGTGGCGCCCGCTCCGGTGGAATCGAGCCATTTGCAGGCCATCACTTGTACCGCCCAGTTGATGCCGGTAACGCCCACGCCGTTGTTGCCCACCGCCCCGATGATCCCTGAGACATGGCTGCCGTGGCCGTTGTCGTCCATCGGATCGCAGGTGTTGGTAATCGTGTTGTAGCCGTGCGATCCCGTGGCGCAATTGATGCTCACGCCGTCAATCGTCTGCGCGAAAGGTGCGGAACTGGCCCAGGAATTCGCCGCAAGATCCTGGTGGGTGTAATCAATTCCCGTGTCGAGGACAGCGATGACGACGTGGGAACTGCCGGTGCTTAGATTCCAAGCCTCCGTGGCCTTAATATCCGCACCGGGTACGCCTCCGTCTTGGCCGGTATTCTCCAGACTCCACATTTGTGGGAACGACGGGTCGTTGGGAGTGTTGAACGCGTGCAGGATGTAATTGGGCTCGGCGTACAGAACGGAGGGGTCGCGCCGGTATTGGTGCAGGGCCGTTTTTACCGACGTTGAGGCCGGAAGGCCCACGAGTTGCAGGCCTTCCACGCTCCGGAATTCCCGCTTGATAACGCCGCCGATGCGGGCGTGGGAGGCCGACATGATCCGCCGGTCCGTACCCGGTTTGAACCGCACCAGCACTTCACCCGGAGCGTACTTTTCGCCGTGGCTCAAATCGACCCGGCTAAATACACGACTTCCTTTAGTCTGAGAGAGATTTCCGCCTTGGCCGGAAAAGAATGTGGCTGTGAAAAGAGCCAAAAGCGGTATCAACAAAAATGCAATGCTTGCCTTTGACCGCATATTCTCGACCCGCACAATGAGTCGCACGCACCCGCGAAGGGTCTTCTTCCGGTGCGTCTGGATCCGCTGGGCTAAACGCTAGTGCCTTTGCCCAGAGGTGTCAAGATGGTGTTGCGGACAGTGGTGTTGCGGACAGGCTCTTGCGGACTGATGATTTTGCGGCGGGGTCTTGCAGGCGCACATCCTGGCCTGCTAGCGGGAGGGGAGCTTGCGGTGAGGCCCGTACACAAGGCAGTAGCGTGGCAACCGGGCGACGCCCCCATTTTTCCGACAACTCCGGTGTCCCGAGTAGGGGGCGCGCGATCGCGCGCCCCGCTGGCTTAAACAGCCTCTCCGAGGGGAGAGGCCGACCCCGATACATCGGGGCGGGTGAGGGGGCGTTTAGGCAGGCGCGACGACGCGCGACGCGAATCGCCAAAGTGGCGTCACAGAAAAGGTTTGACTGCGCCTCAGCGATCATTGTACTTTTGCCATCAGTGGGGTTTGCAGGTCCGCGCTCACCAGCGGGTGGCGCGGCGGATGGACGGAGAGGGCTGCCGGTTTGTCATTAACGAATCACGTAGAGTTCAATACCTTCCTTCACCCGATATCGTAAATAAGCCTTGAGGGGCCTACCTCGATGAAATCTGACCGTCTGGGCATTTTGTTTGCCGCTTGCCTGCTGCTTCCGGGGAGCATGAGCGGGCAAGTGAGCTTCAACCGCGACATCCGTCCGATCATGTCGGACACGTGCTTTCGCTGCCACGGTCCGGACAAGAGTTCGCGCCAGATGGATCTGCGGCTCGACATCCGTGACGAAGCCTTGAAACCCGCGGTGGACGGCAAGATTCCCATTGTTCCCGGCAAGCCCGAGCAAAGCGAAATTATCCGGCGGATCTTTTCCACCGATGACGATCAAATCATGCCGCCGGCCTCTGCACATAAGCCGTTGACGCGGGCACAAAAGGAAACCATTCGCCAATGGGTGGCGGAGGGCGCCAAGTACGAGGGACACTGGAGTTTTCAGCCCATTCAGCGCCCGCCGGTGCCTGAGGTCGCGGCCGATCACGCGGCCATCGTGAATCCCATCGACGCGTTTATTCAGGCGCGCCTGGCTAAAGATGGATTGCAGGCTTCGCCCGAGGCCGATCGCCGCACGCTAATCCGGCGCGTCACCCTGGACCTCGCGGGCCTGCCGCCCACCGTGCAGGAAATCCGGCAATTCGTAAACGACAAGTCTCCGAATGCCTATGCGCGCCTGGTGGATCGCCTGTTGGCCTCGCCTCGTTATGCGGAAGTGGAGACCATGCACTGGCTCGACGCCGTGCGCTATGCCGACAGCCGCGGCTACCACGGTGACAATCCGCAGCCCGCCTGGCCCTACCGCGATTACGTGCTCAAGGCCTTTCGCGACAACATGCCGTTTGATCAGTTCACGCGCGAGCAACTTGCCGGCGACCTGATTCCCAACGCGACGACCGACCAGAAGGTGGCATCGGCCTACAACCGCATTTTGCGCACTTCGCAGGAGGGCGGACTCCAGAACAAGGAGTATCTGGCCAAGTATGGCTCCGATCGCGTGCGAACCACCAGCGCCGTGTGGCTGGGCCTCACCACCGGCTGCGCCGAATGCCATGACCACAAGTTCGATCCCATCAAGTCGCAGGACTTCTACTCGATGAAGGCGTTCTTCGCCGACGTCAAGGAAGTCGGCCTAATGCACGATCACGGAGAGGACGCTTGGACCACCATGCCCTTGCCGAGCGCGGAGCAGACCCGGCAACTGGCGGTGTTCGACGCCGAGGTGAAGTCCGCGCAAACCGCCCTCGACCAAAAGACGGACGCGTTGAAAGCACAGCAGGCAGCTTGGGAGCAAAAGCTGTTGGCGGATTTCCAGGCGGGCCGCTTGCAGTGGCAATACCAACGGCCTTTTGCCGCGGCCTCGACCCATGGGGCGCGTCTGACGATTTACAACGACGAACCCGTCGACAGCAATGAGTATATTGGGGGCTCGCTGCAGTTCCACCGCAGCCCGGGGAAGGGATTGGTGGTGGCGAGCGGACCCAATCCTGACAACGACACGTACACGATCAGCTTTCGGCCCGGCGCCGGAACCTGGACGGCTCTCGGTATTCATGTGATCCAGGACGAAACCCTGCCCGGCAACCGGCTGGCGCGGGGATCGGACCGCTTTATTCTGACCGAGGTGGAAGCAAGAATTTCACCGGACGGGAAACAGCCTGGCGTGAAGAGTCCGTTCGCCCTCGCGACAACGGACGGGTTCGGCGAATTGGGTGAACATCCGCCCATGGCCGCGATCGACGGCAACCCGGCGACGGGCTGGGCTGAAGATGAGTCGGACGGAAGAAGCCCGTTCCTGGCTCTGCGGTTTGCGCGTCCCGTCAAGACCGGAGCCGCGACTGTGGTGACGGTGACTTTGCGGCAAGACTCGCATGTGCGCCGCGCCACCATTGGGCGCGTCCGCCTGGCGTTGTCGTCCGGCGAATACTCGTGGCCGGAAATCGGCGACGGCGCGGTGGAAGCGGGCTCGGCGAACGATGCCGCGAAGTTTCCCCGCAAAGGGTTGCGCGATGGCATACCTGCGGACGTCCTGAAGGCGCTCCAGGCCAGCCCGGCAAAGCGCACGAAGGAACAGACACAAGCTGTGCGTGAATACTTCCAATGGTCTCAGCCGGAGTTGCAGTCTGCCCTGATCCAATTGGCAAATGCCAAGGCCCGTCAGAGCATGCTGCAAACATCCATTCCCACAAGCTTCGTGACGGTGGCGGACAAGCCGCGCGAGACGCGCATCCTTCCGCGGGGGAATTGGATGGATGACTCCGGCAAGATTGTCGAGCCTGCCATTCCGATGTTCCTGGGAAGCCTGAATACGATCGGGCGACGCGCGACTCGGCTCGACTTCGCCAATTGGTTGGTGTCGCCGCAGAATCCGCTGACCGCCCGGGTCTTCGTCAACCGGCTGTGGCAGCAATATTTCGGAACTGGGATTTCGAAAGTGCTGAACGACCTGGGCTCGCAGGGCGAATGGCCCAGCCATCCGGAACTGCTCGACTGGCTGGCGGCGGAGTTTATGCAGCCCACATGGCAGGCACAGGGCGCGCACCCGTGGGACGTGAAGCACATCATCCGCACCATCGTGATGAGCCACACCTATCGGCAATCGTCGCTGAGCAGCCCGGAACTGGACGAGAAGGATCCGGACAACCGGCTGCTGGCGCGCCAATCGCGCTTCCGCGTCGATGCCGAAGTCGTGCACGACATCGCGTTGTCCGTCTCCGGTCTGCTGGTGGAGCAGTTTGGCGGCCCGAGCGTCAAACCTTATCAGCCTGAACTCTATTGGTCGGCGCTGAATTTCCCCAAGCGGGATTATTCCCCCAGCCGCGGTGAGGAGCTGTATCGCCGCGGGGTGTACATCTATTGGCAGCGAACCTTCCTGCATCCCAGCCTGGCCGCGTTCGATGCCTCCACGCGCGAGGAGTGCACGGTGAACCGGGTGAACTCCAATACGCCCCTGCAAGCGCTGGTGCTGCTCAACGACCCGATCTTTGTGGAAGCGGAACGCGTCTTCGCCCAGAACGCACTGAAGAAGGGCGGGCCGACATTGAACGCGCGCATCTCCTGGGCATTTCTGCAAGCGGTGGGCCGCACGCCCCAACCGAGGGAAGAACAGATTCTGGCGGACCTGTACCAGAAGAGTTACGCGGATTTCCGCGCCCACCCCGAACGCGCGACGAGCCTGCTGCAAATTGGGGAGTCGCCGGTGGCGAAGGACCTGCGCCCCGTCGATCTGGCCGCCATGACCATGGTGACCCGCGCCATCGTGAATTTGCACGAGACGATTACGAGGAACTAGCCGGCGCTGCCGGCGGCTTAAGAGCGGTTCACACAGAGTTCACAGAGCGTGTCACGCATGAGAGTACAAACGTGTTCGACACAGAGGACACAGAGAAAACATGGAGCCTTCTCTGTGCCCTCTGTGCAACTTTTCTCTGTGTCCTCTGTGAGAAACGCTTTTAAGCCCGCAGGTAGAAATGCATGAGTGGTTCGTGAGAGATCTAAACAATGACAAGGCATGGAGTCGAAAATGAATCCCAAACAAGCGATCGCGCGTGACGTCAATCGCCGCACCTTCCTGGGTTACGGAGTATCCGGCCTGGGCATGTTCGCGCTGAACGGGCTGATGAACCCGCTGCTATACGGCGCGGAGACGCCCATGGTCTACACGTCCAAAGGCGTGGTGAACCCGCTGCATTTCCCGCCGCGGGCCAAGCGCGTGATCTTCCTCTACCAGGCGGGCGGTCCGTCGCACCTGGAGACGTTCGACCCCAAGCCCAAGCTGGCGGAACTCGACGGCAAGCCCATGCCCGAGTCATTCACCAAGGGTCAGCAGATCGCGCAATTGCAGGGGAAGAAGCTGATCTGCTTCGGGCCGCAGTACAAATTCAAGCGGTTTGGGAAAGCCGGCCTGGAGATGTGCGAGTTGTTCCCGGAATTCGGCAGCGTGGCCGACGACCTTTGCATCGTGCGCTCGATGTGGACGGAGCAAATCAACCACGACCCCGCGCACGCCGTCATGAACTCCGGAATCATTATCGCCGGCCGTCCCAGCATGGGTTCATGGGTGTTCTATGGATTGGGTTCCGAGGCGGAGGACTTGCCTGGCTTCATCGTGTTGATCTCGTCCGGCAGAGGCGGCCAGATGCAGCCCATCGCCTCGCGCCAGTGGTCTTCCGGATTTCTGCCGAGCAAGTTTCAGGGCGTCAAGTTCAACGCCATTGGCGATCCCGTGCTCTTTATCAAGAATCCTCCGGGTATCGACACCGGGTTGCAGAACTCTTCCATCCAGGCCATCAACGCGCTTGACAAAATCGAGTACGGCGCCGTGAACGATCCCGAGGTGCTGACGCGCATTTCCCAATACGAGATGGCGTTCAAGATGCAATCCAGCGTCCCCGGCCTGATGGACATGAGCAAGGAACCGCAGAGCATTCTGGATATGTACGGAGCGAAGCCCGGCGACGGTTCGTTCGCCTCGAACTGCCTGCTGGCGCGGCGTCTGGCGGAACGCGGCGTGCGCTTCATCCAACTCTACCACCGTGACTGGGACCATCACACGCAGATCAAGACCAACATCGTCATCAAAGCGCAGGAAACCGATCGCGCCGCGGCCGCGCTTATCAAGGACCTGAAACAGCGCGACATGCTGAAGGACACGTTGGTCATGTTCGGTGGTGAGTTCGGACGAACGCCCATGTCGCAGGGCGGCGACGGTCGCGACCACCACATCAAGGGCTTTTCGTTTGTCCTCGCGGGCGGCGGCATCAAGGGCGGCCAGGCCTTCGGCGCGACGGACGAACTGGGTTACGCGGCCGTGGAAAACGTCGTCAGCGTCCACGATTTCCACGCCACCATGCTCTACCTGCTGGGCATCGATCACAAGCGGCTGACGGTGAAGTACCAGGGCCAGGACGCACGTCTTACCTTCGTTTTTGGCGACGTGGTGAAGGGAATCCTGGCGTAGTGAAGGAAGCCCGCAGGCTGACTCGCGTGGAGGCCGGACTGTTGGGCTTTCTCCCCGGTTCGTCCCACAGTGGCAGCTTCCAAATTCAAGGCTTAATCTGCAAACCTCGACCTCCGCTGTTAGGCCGGCGGGCGAATTTCACGGCGTGCACCGCGTCATTTGCCACCGAAGTCCCCACGGACAAATCGCCCGCCTGAATTTTTCTTTCGCCCACACCTCCCGCCTGAGTTAATATGCGCAACCCTGAAAGGAGGTCGATATGTTCCGCAGCAGATTCCTCGTGCTTTTCTCCCTTTTCCTCTTACTCCATACTATCTACACCGTGCCAGCCCGGGCGCAGAATCAGTCTGATTATCGTGGTACCGCCCTCGACATGCTGGACGCCGTGTCCAGGGATGTGCAGAAGCGCTACTACGATCCGAAGTTTCATGGCGTGGACTGGCCCGCCGTCGTGCGCGATACGAAAGCCAAGATCAAGGCATCTGACTCGCTGAACCTGGCGATGGCACATATTGCGCAAGCGCTGGTTTCACTCAACGACTCCCACACGGTTTTCCTGCCGCCGCCCCGCCCCTACGTTCACGACTACGGTTTTCGAATGAAGATGATCGGCGACCGTTGTTTCGTCAGCCGCGTGCGGCCGGGCAGCGATGCCGAGGCCAAAGGCCTGAGTCCGGGCGACGAAATCCTGGGCTTCGCAGGCGTACCACCCAACCGGGAGCTCCTCTGGAAGTTGGAGTACCGCTTTGAGGTCTTGCGGCCACAGGAGGGAGTGACACTGGTGCTCCGCGACCCGGGGGGCGCATGCGCCAGGTTGATGTCAAGGCCAAATTCAAGCAACTCGAGCGCGTCCGCGATTTGACGGGCAACGGCATCTGGCAACTCATTCGCGACGAGGAAAACGACGAGCACCTTCAGCGCGCGCGTTGGACCGAGGTGGGCGACGATGTGGCCATTTTAAAGCTCCCCGTGTTTGACTTTGAACAGTCCGAGGTGGAGAGCATGGTGGGCAGGGCACGTAAGCATCCGGGCCTCATCCTGGACCTCCGCGATAACCCCGGCGGCGCCGTCGACACACTGAGATGGTTTGTGGGCGGGATGTTTGATAAGGAAGTGAAGATCGCTGACCGGGTGGGACGGAAGGAGTCCAAGCCGGAAGTGGCCAAATCGCGGGGGCACAACTTCGCCGGTAAACTCGTGGTTTTGGTGGATAGCCGGTCGGCCTCGGCCTCGGAGCTTTTTGCGCGGCTCATGCAGATTGAGAAGCGCGGCGTGGTAATGGGCGATCATTCTTCCGGAAGCGTGATGGAAGCGAAGAGCTATGACTACGACCTCGGTGTGGATACCAAGATCTTTTTTGGCGCGGAAATCACCGAAGCCGATCTGATCATGACGGACGGGAAGAGCCTGGAACATGTCGGCGTGACGCCGGATGAATTGGTGCTGCCGACACCGGCGGACATGGCGGCCGGGCGTGACCCCGTGCTGGCCCGCGCTGCGGCCATGCTGGGCGCGAAGCTAACTCCCGAGCAGGCGGGAAAATTGTTTCCGTATGAATGGCCGACGGATTAGCCACCGTGGCAACGCGGGCCTGCTACAATAGTTAGTGAATGGAGGAAAGATGAAATTGATTGGTTTAGGGCGGGCGCGCACCGTGATGCTGGTAGCGGCGTTCGTTCAATTGTTATGGCCGGTGCGCGCGTGGCCTTGGGGCTGTGAGGGACATCAGGCCGTGGCGATGATTGCCGAAAAGCACATGACGGCACGCGCGCTCGAAAAGGCCAACGATCTCTTGCGCAGCCACCCGATTGACGCCACGCTGCCGCGATTCTGTACCGGGGTGACGAACGATTTGATGGCCTACAATGCCACCTGGGCGGACGACCTTCGCAAGGTGCGCCCGGAGGCGGGCCCCTGGCACTATATCGACATTCCGCGCGATGCGCCTCGCAGCGCCATGGCGGCGGCGTGTCCGGCGGCCACCGGTTGTGTGACCAGCGCGCTCGCCCAGCAGATCAGCCTGCTGCGTAATGACAACACCGATCCGCGTGTGCGTGCCGACGCGCTGCGCTTTGTGATCCACTTTGTCGGCGACATGCACCAGCCGCTCCACGCCGTATCCAATAACGACGAGGGCGGCAATTGCGTGCCCATCAATTTCTTTGGCAGCGCTCCGGTGGAGAAGAATCCGGAGTACGAAACCTACTCCCCCAACCTCCACGCCCTTTGGGATTACGGCATCATCGTACATATCAAGGGTGAGGAAAGCGTGGAGCAGTGGGCGGCCTCGCTGGATCAGCAGTTCAGCGCCCAGGAACCTGCCTGGGAAAAGGCTGGGGTGAATGTGGACGACTGGGTATGGGAAACCCACGAACTGGCGGATTCGGTGGCCTATGGCAAGCTGCCGGTGGCCATTCCGGTGGAAGCGCCCATAACGATGCACTCCTGCGCTGATGACAACCACGTCTCGACGCGCCTGCTCAAACTGGATGAGCACCTATCCCAAGCTTACGTGGACGCGGTCGCTCCCACCATCGATGAGCAGATCGCCAAGGCCGGCATCCGCTTGGCCATGGTCCTGAATCAGATTTGGCCCTAGATGTTCACTTTCCTCAAGTCAATTTTGTTCCGGTCCCACACGCCCAGTCCCAGGGCGCCGGCGATTTCCACGTGTTCGGGCTGGCGGTGCACGAACGTGCTGATCTTATCGGGCAGGGATTCCACCAGCTTCTTCATGCCCATCGCTTCGCGCTTGGCGTCAATCACTTCCCAGGCGATGTGATCCATCGCCACGGGGTCGGTGGAGAAGTAGAGAGTCTTGTGCTCCCAAACGAAGTCGGGCTTGGCTGCCGCCGGTCCCCCGTTGTATAGCCCCTTGACTCCGTCGAAAACATTCAGCACCACTTTGCTGCGAATCACCGGGAGGGCCACGACGGCGGGAATGAAGGTGTTGCAGGCGTTCAGGCTGGGGGTGGCGTGGCTGCGGTTGACGTTGTTCACCAGTCCATGGGAGAGGTTCTTCAAGCAGCCGGTAACGCCGGCGGACTGGTGGTCTTTCAGCACCGGCAGGTTGACGACTTTGTTGACCTGCTTGGTGATGAACTGGGCCGCATAGGAGCGCCGGGCGGTGGCATTGTCCACACTGTACCCGGGCAAGGTGAGCGCCATGTCCATATAGTAGTCCGGGTCGTAGCCCTCAATGTTCTGCTGCACGTTGTCAACGTAATCGGTGGCCCAGGAAATGCGCACGCCGTCGGGCAGCCACTTGTCAAATCCGCCGCTGTAGAACATCCTGCGGTAGCGATCGTACGCCACGATGTCCTGGCGTTTCACTCCGGCGGCTTCCAGGCCCGCGATGATCTCGTGCATCACGGTGGCGTCCGATATCACGTTGGGCTGACCGACGGGATTCACCTTGATTCCCACCACGTCGCCCGGTTCAAAGAACTGCCGCCAGGCATCCACCCAGCCGTCGGCGCCGGTTAATTCCATCATGCCGCGACGCATCATCTTCTGCACTTGTTCGGCTTGGTACTGGCCGGAAATAATGGAGGCCTGGTTCTCCACGGCGCAGACGCGTCCCGGATAAAGCCCCGGCAGACTGAACTTGCTGTCGGCTGTTTTCGACGGCGATGACGCATCCAGCGCGAACCCCTTCGTGCCTCCCACAGCCAACCCTGCGGCCAAGCCTTGACTTATTGCGCGCAGACATCCACGGCGAGTGAAATTCACAGTTCACCTCCAAGATTTGCCCTATGCTCTATTTATAACCGAAGACGGGCCTGGACGGCGAAAAAAGTGGCGCGCTTTAATCGCGGGCACCCGGCTGGCGCACAATTCATTCGAGATCTCCCGGCTCTGTCGGGGCGGCAGCAAGAGTTTGACAGTTCTGGGATTCGAGGCCGGGCACGCGACCCCTCACCCCCACGACAAGCAGAACGTGGGGCCCCCTCCCGTCAGGAGACGGTCGACCTCTCCCCCCTGGGTGAGGTTGTTGATTTCTCCTGGCGCTCTGGCCGAGCGCCCCCAAGTATCCTCAGCCTCTCCCACGGGGAGAGGCCGTCCCGATCCGTCGGGACAGGTGAGGGGTCTTTTACCTGCTGCGGTCAAGCCTCTTTTTGAGCGGCCAGTAGCCCTAAAGGCTGCGGCTCTGCCGGAGGACTCTTACTGCGTGCCGATCCCCGTACGCGAATATGATGTGGTGCAACGGCTGGCTGCCGCCGAGCGCGCTCAGCTCTGCGCCCCGGTCATCTCCAGTGATCCCAAGGGTGAACCGTTTCTCCCACTTGAGTTGTGGTGCGTTATGGTATTTAATCGGTGCAGACGTCGCCCAGGGCGGGGAGGAGTTAATGACAATTTCTCGCTGGATCGGGATGGTACTCGCCATCCACTTATCAGCCATTGTGGCCGTGGGTCAGGGCCCGGCTTCCATGAGCGAGATTCGACCGCCCGGCGCTACCATCTCCGATGATGAATTGGCCTCTCGCGTTTATGGTATGCAAGCGCACAAGACCGTCGCAGCCATCGTTTACAACCCCCACGGCGAACCGATTAGCGGTGCGCGGGTGGAGATCACGAATAACGCCGGTGCGGTTCCCCGGTACTTGATTACCGACCACCAGGGACAGTTTCAGGCGGAGTTCCAGCTTCTTGAGGAGCAAGCAGGCGGGAATTTCATCGCGAGCATCAAGATAACCAAGAGAGGTTATCAAGCGGCGCATAAGGTCACGCCCTTCGGGGGATCGACCAACAACTTGGCCATGGCCATCACCTTGCGTCCCATCGAGCCGGAAGACCCCGAGCAACTTTCGCAGGCCGACCTGATTTCTGCGGCTGCACCCCACCTTCGCAGCCTGGGACCGGCGGATCATCTTTCACCCAAGCAGCAGAAGGACTACGCCCGCGGCGTAGAGGAGTTTCTGGACCGCCACCGGCTTGCCGAGGCCGTGCCCCGCTTGCTGAATGTTGCGGCACTGAATCCCAACTGCCTTCGCTGCCGGACCATGCTGGCGCTGGCCGAACTAAGTTGGGCGGACTGGGACGACCCACGCTCAGGGCTCCAGGAAGCCGTCAATTCTCTGCTCAAGGACAAAGCCCTGGCGTGTCCCGAACCGCTTTTTGTCTCCGGTGTGCTTGAGGAGTGGGACCGGGACGCCGATCGTGCCGTTTCCTATTTTGCCGAAGCGCTCAAGTACGCGCCGAACGATCCCATCATTCTGCAGGAACTCGGCCGTGCTCAGTCCATGCGGATGAACTGGTGGGCGGCGAACGAAACACTGGGAAAGGCGGTGGCTGCCGGCGCGGGTCCGGAAGCGCGACTGATGCATGCGCGGGCGCTGGCGTGGGTTGGCAACTCCGAACAGGCGCGGGCGGAAATGAACGCCTACCTGGCCGGACGTAACGTCAAAGACATGCCGCTGCGGGTGCGAAACATCTACGAACAGATTGAATCGGGCACGAAGGAAGAAGCGGTGGTCGCAGCTTGGAAGGCGAAGGCAAGGATGAAAGCGCACCCCGTGGAACTCCCGGACTACTTCCATCACCCGCCCCCGCTTGAAAATTTGCAACCTGCTGCGAATCAGGATGGGCTGCCCCAGATCCTGGCAGCAACCGGCGCGAATGTTGTTCAGCTCTTCCAGGGCCTGCCCAACATTTGTTCGACTGAAAAGGTAAATCAGGAAAAGTTGAGCCGGGATGGGAAGACCGAAGGCGCCAGGCAATATACCTATCGTTACTTGCTCACCGTGCCCGATCAGAAGTTGGGTCCGGGAGTCGATGAATTCCGCGCCGATCTAAAGGGCCATCTGGATCCCCAGCCGGCTTTGGAAGAAGCCTTTATGCTGACGACGGGATTCGTATCCGCTCCCATGATCTTCTACCCGTCCTACCAGAGCGGCAGTTCATTTCGCCTGCTGGGAACGCAGCAAGTGAAAGCGCGAACTGCCTACGTCGTCGCCTACGCCCAGAACCCGGAGAAATCGCCCTTGTCCGGGACCTTCCAATGGGACGGCACCGTTCGACACACATTCAAGCAGGGAATCGCCTGGATCGACGCCGAGTCCTATCAAATTGTCCGGATGGAGTCCGATCTTCTGGAACCGTTACCGGTGCTCCGGTTAACCCGCGAAACCACGGATATTGTGTTCAATGAATTCCACTTCAAGGCCGTGTCGCACAACTTCTGGCTGCCGCAGGCAGTGACCGTGACGCTGGATTGGAACGGGAGAGCATTCCGCAACACCCACTCCTACTCGGATTTCCTGTTGTCCAACGTGGAATCCACGCAGAAAATTTCCCAACCCAAAGAAACGATGAAGCCGGCGGGATTCGTCGAGGGGGTGAAGTGAGCAAGCCATCTGCCGCGCTTCCCTGCTGCCCACGATCACCATCACTAACGGGCCCGGTCAAGCAGCACGGCTTCGCGACTTTGCAGTGTGGTGCGAATGGCATCCAGTCCGCCTTCCAAATCGGAAAGGTTCTTCAGGATCGAGTTGCCGTCCTGCCTGTCCACCTTTGAGCGCAGCAGCTCGCACTGACCCACGAGCTGCTCATCCCAATGAATTAGTGTTTGGAGCGTGGGCGCTTCCTGGCGAAAGCGTTGCGTCATGCGGTCGTTCTCGGGAACGGGTTGCTGTTGGATCAATGCTTCCATAGCGCCGATCCCGTGGGCGAACTTCTCCAGTCGCTGGGCTCCCGCCACCGCCGCGGGGTCCGGAAACGGTTTCGCCCGCGACGGTGGTGGCAGGAACTCGTGCCGGTACTCGGTCTCGGCACTGGTCACACTGGCCATGGCGATTCCGAGCAGGCCGGCGGCTTTGCTGCGCACCAATTGGTCGTCGGAGCGCAACTGGTTCTCCACCTTGTAGAAGTTATAACCCCAACCGTAGAACAGGTTGGTGGCAATCTGCCGCAAGGGTCCGGCATCGTAGAATGCGCTGTTCGCCACTATTGCTCTCCCGTCTTCGGAGGTGCAGGTGCTTCCGTCGTTAATCCTGACTCGGCGCCGACCGGGTAGAATCCGGTCGTGGAGCCACCCACAATAAAGGGATAGCCGACCGCGGCGTTGGGCGCGGACACCAGGCCCTTATCGGCCATCCGCAGCGCCAGGTAGTAGCGCACCGCTTCCAGGGGAGAGAGGCCGATGGCCTGCAATGAGATCAGTTCGCGCATGCGGTCGTCCTTCGGCAGGATCAGGACCTTCAGGTCGTTGAGCGTAATTCCGTAGGTCTTCAGAAACTCGCTAAGATGGCCTTTCACCAGTTCGCGAACTTCCTGGATGTGTTCGTTGATGTCTTCCATCTTGGTCACTTGCACGACCTGATTGATCGATTGCTCAATGGCCGGCCCCGCGTAGTCGGCCACTTCCTTGGTGTCGATCACGTGGCCGTTGAACGGCAGATGCGTGATCAACTGGAGCGCGTCCTCCTTGGTGTCCACGTGAATGTAGTAATCCACAACGTACGCCATCTCGGCCATCTCTTCGCTGGTGGCGATCCCCTGACTGCGCACCAGGAGCTTGGCCCGGTTGATGTAGATGACTTCGAAAACCCAGGGCGAGGACCCGCCAAAAAAGCCCTGCGCAATCGAGCCGAGCAGGGGTTTGTCCGGCGTGGTGAGTGCATATTGACCCGTCTCGTATACGTTCAAGACCGCGCCGCGCGATTTGAGCACGCAGAAGTGATTGCTCTCGACGGTGAGCAGCGACCCGGAGACAATGCTTTCATCCGCAATCTTGACGGCCAGGCTCCGAGTTCCGAGCATGTCCGTTCCGTCCCGTTGAAGCGAGGTGATGACCTGCCGTGTGACCGCCATAGGAAGCCTCCCAGATTGAAGTTGATGATGCGCGTCAGCATATCCTAATCGCGAGACGGGAGCAAGCGCATGAACAAACGCGGCGCTGTCCTGATTTGAGCGTTCCGATCCAAACCTGCCGGCGCCGGCCTTTGTAGCGCCGACCTTGAGAGCCTGCCCTGAACTTGCCGAAGGGTCGGCACGTGCCGGGCGTAAGCCCCCGGACTGTGTCTTCTTCGCCAGTCATCGCTCCTCTCTTGAGGTGAGTGGGCAACTCCGGTGGGGTCAAGAAGACAGCTAAGTGCGTTTATTTTCATCAGCATCGCCGGTTCGAAATCATAAGTATTGTTTTTTCATATACATCACAGGATTCACGTCACAGCGCTTTTAGTCATCCTTTGTTTTCATCAACATAACAGGATATATCTGCAAAATCCAAGGGATCCCTTTTTTCTGCTGAACCTTCACGGTTTCGGCGAGCGATCTGGCTTTGATTGAGCCGCTTAGCGCCCATGACATTCTGCCCATGTCGCGGTTAAGTGTCTGTCTTTTCTTACACATCGTGGGTTGTAAGGAAGTCTCCTCCGATTCAGCCGCCGCGCCCTGTGGCGCTTTTGACACACATCCCGGGTCATCACTGCGGTCCGCGCAGGGCGGCGAGGCGGAGCTTGCCAGGCCGCATCCGGCTTGGTGCTGTCCTAATTTGGGGAATGACGTACTTCATTCATCCGCCCCTCGGGTATCACGGTCTTCCCTGGAAACTGTCATCCTCAGGTGGCCTGTCATCCTGAGGTCCGTCTTTCAGGGCGAGGGACCCCCGTATTTCGTCTTTCCCAGGGCGCCGCGACTGCGGCGCAGCCGGAGCGTGGCGCTCCCGCGCCTTGTTTCCTACGAACCATGAAAAGGGTCCTTCACCCTGAAGAGCGGGTTCAGGATGACAGGCGCGGGTGTTGGGGGGTGGGAAACCGGATGACTCAAGTAAGTTACTCCCCCCATCAGGACAGCACCTCCCGACTCCCCACTAGCCTAAGCATATTCGATCAAGAATGTCAAGTAAAATCATTACGTAGTTGATAAAGCTTTACATTCCGATGAAGGGATCACCAAAATCGATATCGAAAATGGTGATATCGACACTTTTCTCCCCTTGCCTGATGGCTTCCTGCCGCGCGCGGAGGAAGGAAGTTGTGAAGTGTCCGCCAAATGACGGGACAAGCCTGCGGCGGTCGTGCCAGCCTTGCGCCCGGCACTGGAGTTGCTGGCTTTTACGATGGCAGTTCCGCGAGAAAGCGACAGACCGTCAGGGTGATCACAAGTTGCAGGAAAACCAAACATTGATTGGGTGGCGCATACATCGATTTTTATGTATGCGGCACGTCCACCCTGGCGACTGGCCTGGTCAAGTTGGAGATTCTACTACCTCGAGGATCGTTCCCTATGGGCCACGTGCTGCCGGCGCTGAACATCCCCTGCTCCGGGTCGCGAGGCGACGCCTCGGGTCGCATACATACACGACAATGTCTGCGCCAGTCAGGTGTGCCGAGCATGCTCGACAGCTTGGAGGTGAAAGTCCTCTACCCAACCTGATGGAGGTGAAGGGTTAGCGAAGCGCAGAGGCGTCGTCGTGAGGCGGGGTCGGAAGGAAGCGTGGAGCAAACGTGCGAGCCGATGAACAAAAACCGGATAGGAGGCGTGAGCGTTGGGCGAGCGGGCCGGTGATCGCGAAGCCCATTTCCATCAAGAGCGCAAAACGTAGATTCGGCGGCGGTGCACGGAAGGCGGTCGAGATTACCTCGGGAGGTCTGCTCGTGGTCGCGGATTCGCGACTGAGGGCATCGCAAGATGCTCTGACCCACGAGCCGAAGTCAGCAGAGGGCATAGTGTGTGCTGAGCAGCACGCTGTTCAGGAGGGTTGAAGTCCCTCTGGCGCCCGGATGAGGGGCGCCATATCCGAAAGCGGGGGTAATTCCTCGCTGGCCGGAGAGCAGTCGGTAGGACTCCGGAGGGCAGGGTGTCCATCGCGAGGTGGAATCCGAAGGGCATGAGGAGAAGTACCGGGCCGTAATCAATGGGGGCTGCCCCAACGATGAACCGGTCGGCCCAAGGTGGGGCAAGGTCGAGCCTGCACTATGGAGGCGAAGGCGTTCTCATTCACCCACCGCACCAAGGTGTTTGCGGATGGCACGGTACAGAAGAACAGCGTGTGACCTCAGGAGGACTGGCAGAGTCTCCGGGTGGCACCGGAGTAAGCAGACCTATAAGCGGAAGCGAAAGGGCGAGCGAGGCTCGGCCAGTTGACGGACGGCTGAGTAGTACCTGAAGCGCGGCCAAAACCGCGTGACCGAGAGATCGGCGACGGAAGGGGTCGGGGAAGGCAGCCGGCGAAGATGGTGGGAAAGAGAGAGGAAGCCAGATGAGCAAGGGCGGGGAGGAGGATCAGTTCCATGAGTGAAAAACCCGTACATCCCCGACCGAGGAGACTGGCCGACTGGATCAACCCCACAGGTGCCAAGAAGGTCCATTCATTAATCGACAACCCGTTGGGACAATCCCTGGGTAAGGATCGGGAGTCCACGACAACTGGGGAACGCCATAGGACCAGCCTCCCGAGGAAAGGTTAGACAGGTCAGAGGTCCAGGGTATTTGGTAAACCACCGAACCGTCGCTGGGCAAGGCGTCAGAAATGCTCAGGGGATTAATAAGGTGGTTCACGCCATTGGAATCGTAATTAAAGCTGAAGGGCAAGGAGAGGCCGCGGCCCTTGACGGTGGGCACGCCGATGCGGATGCTCAACGAGCCGTTGGCGGGATTCACCGTTTCGTTCAGCAGGTGAATGTAATCGTGCGCGCCCCCGGGAGTGGGCGTGGACTGGTCGTCCGTCACATTGGTGATCTGGGCGAGGGCAAACGATGCCAGCAGGACTGTAGAGCAGAAAGCCATCCCCGCGCAACGGACGAGACTCTGATGTTTTGCCATAGTAGTATCCTTAAGGTTGACCGTCGAAAACCTCACTGCTATCGCCAATGTCCCTTCTTCTACTGCCATTCCTGCGCCGGGCCGGCGGAGCCCGCGCCAGGGTTTTAATGCACGCAGTAAGACGGTAAGACGGTAAGACGGTTGTGCGCTCATTGACCGTTTGCGCCAGCGCCGAGGAGGAGCTGCTGGGGTTGTTGTTGCCGTCGCCGCTGTAAGTGGCGGTGATGGAGTTCGCTCCCAGCGCCAGAGTGGAAATTGTCAACGTCGCCTGGCCATTAATCACCGCCCCCGCGCCCAGTGTGACCGTTCCGTTGAAATCGTAAAAAGTCACGGTTCCTGTAACCGAACTCGGTGTTACGCTGGCGGATAGCGTTACCGGGCTGCCGAAGATCGACGGGTTGGCGCTTGAGGTGACCACGGCGGTGGACGTCAACGCCTTGTTTACCGTCTGCGCCAGCGTCGAGGACGTGCTTGGGGCGTAATTGCCGTCTCCTGCGTAGGCCGCCGTGATGGAATGTGAGCCCCCCGTAAGAGAGGAAATGCTGAGTGTGGCGGTGCCTCTACTGAGCGTGCCCGTGCCGACCGACGCGCTGCCGTCCTTGAAGGTTACGGTCCCGGTGGCGGCGCTGGGAGCCACGGTAGCTGTGAACGTTACCGAACCTCCGTAAGTGGAGGGATTGGAATTGGACGAAAGCGATGTAGTGGTGCTGGGAGCATGAACGACTTGGTAGAGTGTGGAGGAATTGCCGGGATCACACTCACCCTCACCGTCGTAGTGCGCAATAATCGAGTGCGTGCCTGGGCTCAGGGTGGAAGTCTGAAAGGAATAGTTCCCGTTCCCATCCGTATTTCCCTGAGAGATCGTGTTGCCCTGGTCCATGATCGTCATGATGCCCGTGCAGCCATAATTCAGTGACGTATTGAAGGTTACGGTTTGGTTGTAATTCGACGGGTTCGGGCTGGAATTGATGTAGGCCTGCCCCAACCCTATTTGGGGAATCAATATACCCAGAGCCAAGAGCGTGACTGCGAGTGCGTTGCGCATGATGCCTCCTTAAACTAGACTCCCCGTGCCGTAGCCCGCAGATTGAACGGATGCCCCGAAAACAGAGCGGTCAACCGCGGCCAGGAAACGACCCCCGGGAGCCGCGAGACCAACTGTGCAGCCAAAGGTGGACTCGAGTTGACCTGGGTTAATCCTAAAGGCTGACGGTAGGACGGGTGGCGCAGCAGAGCAGAGCAGAGCAGAGACAAATCATCGGCAGGGAGTGGGAATTGGGCCGGTTCGTCATGGGTGGCCTCTTGCCTAAAATGAGAACATTACTTAGTACAATAATGACACGTACAATATTGTATATAGGTGGATGGTATAAACGTACATTAACCGAAATGTAATGACGGATGTCAAATTATGAAAACATTTTTTTGCAGGGGGAATCTCGCCGGGACACGTTGCCCGTGACGGAACCAGAAAGCGTGCGGAATTTAAACTGGTGCTCGGGATTTCGGGCTTTCGACCTTTCGAGGGCGAAAACAAAAAGGGCGGGGGGCGCTGTGCGATTCAAGATGGCAGATTCAAGATTCAAGAATAGTCAATAGTTCACAGTCGATAGTCAACAACAGAACAACCGCGCAAACAAAAAGGGCGGGGATGTTCTCCCCGCCCTCGGGGCCGGGGGGGCCGGAGACAGGCACCATATTTCCTATTTCTTCCGGCAGCGGCGCGTGCTGATGTGCTGGGCATCGCAGGCCGGGCCGTCCTCCCGCCGACCGGCACATCCGGTCAGGCCGTGCCCGACAGCGACGGGCACCATCCGCGGCACCGGGCGGATTTAAACTGCGCTCGCCCAACATCTTTTGTCTCCCAAGATTCCATCGGTAAAGTAGTACGCCTTGCCACGAAGCGGGTCAAGAGACAAGATGGCGGGGCGGGAAGGTGCCCCCTGCTTCGATTGCCGGGGTGGGCTCATGATCGCGTGCTGCGGGTTGCACTGGCGTCGAAAGGATCCAAGGGGCGTTTCGCGAAGATGGACTTCAATCGAAGAGGAGAGAGAACAGATTCGTCTTGATGCGGCTCCGTGAGCAGCGGCGCTGGAGTGCCCCTCACCCGCCCCGAGGGATCGGGGTCGGCCTCTCCCCCGGGGAGAGGCTGTTGATCGTGTTGGGGCGCGCGATCGCGCGCCCGCGAACGGCAATGGACGTTTCGTGCAGACCCCTTACGGGTTGTCATCCTGAGCCCGGTTTTCGGGGCGAAGGACCCCCGTATTTGGTCTTATCCAGGCGCGTCGCCGCACCCCGCTTCCTACGAGCAATGAAAAGGGTCCTTCGCCCTGAAAACCGGACTCAGGATGACAGCTTGGTTAGTTGGTGGCCTGGATTGGAGATGGTGGTCATTTCAAGAAAAGCAGTGTTTCCGCGTTCCGTGGCCTCCCCATGTTGAAACTCCAGGGCGCAGAATGAAACCCTGCGCCTGTGGCATCGACGCGCATCGATCGGCTCAGCAGGCAGCGCAGTCCAGCTTCCTCGTCAGTTCTCAACATGGCAACAACTATCATCGATATTCACAGATGTGCTAATGCCTGAGGGGAAGGCCGCAGGCGAAGCCCAACGGGGATTCCGTCGGCGCGACGGGGGGCGTCCGCACTCTCCCCGGAGCACCCGGACGAGTTCGCGCGGGCGGTCTTGGATGCGTTGACGACTAAGGTGGGTAAGGCGGGGAAGTAACCCCTCACCCGCCCCGAGGGATCGGGGTGCAACCTCTCCCCTGGGGAGAGGTTGTTTAATTGACTGGGGAGAAGTTGTTTTATTGCCTGGGGAGAGGTTGTTTTGTTTGGCGCGTGCGCGCCCGCAGAGATTTAACATCTGAGGACAATAGGTCAGTGGTATAGTTGCTCAATAACCAAAAGCAACCAAGTGTGGTGGGTACTGTTCCTGGGAACCAGGTGAAGCCCCTCAGAACGCGACGGATGGGATCGTTGCATTCCGCGCGTCATGTTTAGAGAGGAGTCCTGCATGAACCTTACCACGTACGCCGTGCCGCCGAAGGACTTTGATCCCACGACCGCTTCGCCGGCCACTTTGGTTCAATACGGATATCCGCGCCGGCCCGATGCCCAGAAAGAGCCGGGATTGCGAGCGCTTTGGGACCGGGCGATGGCCCGCAAGCCGAATTACATTCAAGCTCAACTCTCGGAAGACAAAGTGTGGCACTCAAAGCCCCACGCCCTGTGGACGAAGGACCAGTTTGGGTTGGCGGGCGACTGGGCCGGGGCGGTGGTGAAGGTCGCTTCCTTGGGCTTTTCGCCGCCGGAACCCGCCAACATGGTGTTCGCGGAATGGAAGGTACCCACGATTCAACCCAAGCCTGCCGAGCCGGGCACGCAGGTCGTGGGTTTCTGGGTGGGCCTGGGCGGTTGGGGCGTCAACAATCTCCTGCAAGCGGGAACCGCCGCCACCATCACCGGAAGCAGCGTGTCCTATTGGGCATGGGTTGAATGGGTGCCGGCCGGCTACTCGGTTGACAACCTGGTCGTTCAGGCGGGAGATACGGTCAGCGTGCTGGTGTGCGCGCCGGAGTCCGACCACGGTTTTGTGAGCATGCTGAACCAGCGGACCAACCAGGCGATCAGCGTCGGCGTTCCGGATCCATCGGGAACCGCCGCGTACGACGGTTCGACGGTGGAATGGATCGTGGAAGCTATTGGCACGGAAATGCCCAACTTTGGCAACGTGCTCTTCACCCAGATCTCGGCGGGCACCCAGAATCATACGATTAACCTCAAAGACGCCTTTACGGTGAACACCGTCTCCGGCAGTACGACCCTGGCAACCGGAAAAGTGCTGGAGGCGCAGAACGAAGTGGAAGTAATCTGGGATGCCGCCATCTGAACCCGGTTCGAGGCCTTCGATCATCGTAGCCCAAATTCGTAGCCACGGTCAGTGATTTTCTGACCGTGGGTTCTTCTCGTGCGGACAGCGATAAAGGCCCACGGTCAGAAAATCACTGACCGTGGCTACGAGCTTCACCTGGCCTCATGCCCTGAACCGTAAGGACGTGTACCGGTTCGCGATCGTCGCGCCTCCATGGGTCGTGTGAGTGGGCGAAGAGAGGAACGAAGAGGGGAAAACCGATGTCCCGGTTTTTCCGCTTGGTTTTCCCCAGTTTTCCCCATGGCTGGCTTTTGAGGTGTGATGGGGAAGCATGACCAAACTATGCTGCATCATTCTGTTCGCAGTCACCGCATCCTTTGCCCAGACTTGCTCGATGGTGGCGGGGAGCAATCCCGCCGTGACGTGGTGCCAGGGCTATCGGTACAGTGCGCATTCGAGCGAGCTGGCGGGCGAGCCGAAGCGGGTTTACGACGTTTACTACCGGAGCTCGGCAGGGCCAAATAATAAGGGAAGGCAATGCATCTACTGGCATGGAGGAGGCTGGAGGGGAACGCGTGGCGGTCACCAGGTAAGTGGCGATGCCCAACTCTTCATGGTGCGGCTCGCGCAGAACTATTGCGGCGCGGTGTATAACCCCGCCTACACGCTGACCGCCCGCATGTCCCTCAAATCGCCCATTGGCAGCAAAGCGACGTCAATGGACCTCCAGTTTGATTCCCTCAACGGATTGGTTCCCTATTTTCCCGCCGGCGGGACGTACAAGGTGGTGGTCGATCAAGAGAACTCCCTGGCGGAGACGATGACCGTGACCAATCAGTCCGGCAGCGGCAACGACGTCAAAGTGCATGTGACCCGCGGTCATGGCGCCCTGGCCCATTCGGGTGGATGGAAAGGATTCCTGTTCCTGGGCAGCGACAAAGGCCTCTACGAAGTCACTACCGCCGGCAGCGGTGGAACGCCGGGAACCTACCCGCTGGGCTTCTCCGGCAGTTCGTGTAGTGGGTCCGCGCCGTCCGGAACCTACACGGTGGGAAGCAACGGTTCGATATCGGGATTTGCCGTCGGGAACCTGGGGGCAGGTTGCAGTTCTCTGTCCGTATCATTCCCGCATGGCCCCGCGAACGCCTCGGGGAAAGCCGAATACGTGGGCGCCGGGGTGACCGTCCCGGAAACTCAATGGCCGGTACCGGGGAACGATCTGGCGGCATTCCATTCGTTTCTCGCCCATTGCGCCGCCGGGGGCGCCAGCCACGCCACGGGCTCCTGTTCGAGCTACGCGCAGAATCCCGTTCCGGGCAATCCCCTGGACCAGGTGGTGTTTGGCGATAGCGCCGGAGCGCATTTGTCAGCGATGATTGCCTTGACCGGAACGTCTCTTCTGAATACCAACGCCGGTACCCCGGGCTATTCCGAGTGGACGGATACCGGGTGGAAGGTGCGCGCTTACGCGGTGTGGAGTTTGCCCGCCGACCTGTTCACCATGTTTCAGACTTCATGGGGCTTCGGCAATGCGCAAATGGCGCTGATCTCACTGCTGGGCAGATACCCGGCTGCCAACGACACCGCCAGTCCGGTTCATTATCTCTCGCCCGCGAATCCTCCCGGCCTGGTGATCAACGGAACTTTGGACCCCATAACTCCCAATGGGCAAGCCAGCGAGCTCTACGCCACGGGCACCGCGGTGGGAATCGCGGTAACCGGCCAGAGCCACGAACTGGATGTGTGGAAGTTTCCTGGCGTGACCCTCGGGGCAGTCTATAGCTTCCTGGAAGCCGAAGGGCGGCAGGGATGGTGAGTGGCCGCGTCCAGGTCTTCCTGGATTATTGCAAGGCCCACCGTGGGGCCGCAAAGTGATATAACGTATACGTGATGCGACAAAAAGTCTCCGTATTTCTCATCGGCCTTGTCGGGGTAGCGATGATCTTGCGTGCCGGACCATCACGCACCCGGACGCCTTACACCTACGACTTACAATTCTCCACCTGTTTCGGAGCGCACGGGGATTGCCGCGGGATGGCGATGGACGCGCAGGGCTATGTTTATCTCGCCGGCGCCAGTTGGGGCCCGGATTGGCCGACCACCGAGGGCGCCTATGACCGGAAATTCCGCGGCGAAACTGACATGGCTATCTCGAAGTGGAGCCCGGATGGCAAGTTGATCTGGTCGACGCTGATCGGGAGCCCCGGCCACGACCGACCCTATTCGATCAAGGTGGACAAAGCAGGTTTCGTATACGTAGGCGGTCTCGGCGCCGTGGGAATGCCCACCACTCCGGGATCATTTGAACCGCAGCCGCTGGCCAATCTCAGCAACCAGAGGAAGCCCCATGAGGAATACGTGGGGTCCAACGGCTATGTGGCCAAACTGACGCCCGACGGCTCGAAGGTGGTGTGGGGAAGTTACGTGGGTAATAACATCGAGTGCCGCGACCTCGCCTTGGATGACGAGGGCAATCTTTACCTGACCTTCGGATGGTGGAGCGGGGCGCCGCGCCCGATCCCGGAAAGCTGGTTCAAGAACGCTTATTGCAAGACCCCCCACGGCCATTCGGACCTCGGGGTCATGAAAGTGTCCAGCGACGGCACCAAAGTCTTCTGGGCGACCTATCTCGGAGGGACAGGGGGCAATAACCTGGAAGGCAGCCTTTGCGTGGGACACGATCACTGCCCAATCGTTTTCACCGGCACCAGTTCGAAAGATATGCCGACGACTCCCGGGACGTTCAGCTCGACCCCCAACAGTTCCTGGCTGGGTAAATTGTCGGCCGACGGATCGAGATTGCTTTGGGGGACTTACCTCGGTGACGGGAAGGACGCGAACCCGCGGACACACGATGTCGCGGTCGATCCTCACGGTAACATCTTCATAGGTTTTTCTGTGGCAGGCAACTGGCCCGTTACCCCCGGAGCCTTTCAGACGAAGTATGGTGGCGGCAAAGCCGATTTCGGGATTGCAAAATTTTCTCCCACCGGCGGATTGCTGGCGGCCACTTATCTGGGGGGAAGCGGCGATGAGTGGAATGGCCCCGATACCCTCTCCGTTGATAAGCATGGCAACGTTTTAATCACGGGCGGGTATTTCCTCACCTCCCTCGATTACCCGGTCACGCCCGGTTGTTTCCAGCCGAAGCACGGGGGCGGATCCAGCGATGGCGTGTTCTCACTGCTGTCGAACGATTTGAGCACACTGCTTTATTCGACCTATATGGGAGGCAGTGGCGGCGATAATCTCCGCGCCAACGCCTTCGGCCCAGATGACTCAATTTACGTTGCCGGTCTGACCGGGAGCCCGAATTGGCCCACGAAAAACGCCTATCAGCAGCCGGAAGTCGGATCCATCGTGTTGGCCAAGTTTAAGCGGGTGCGGCCCGCTGCCGGCGAGCCAGGTGGCCCGGCCCGTTAGAAGATGGGTGGCAGGCGTACGGCAAGCCTTACCCATACAGCCGGGCACTGCCGCGGCGACAGATCAATTCGATCCACTACCGGGGGTGAAACGATGGCAGGTAGAACGTCGGGTTAAACCGGCACGCCGCAGGTAGCGCCGAGGCAGCGGTGCTCAGCTTCCTCGACGGTTCTTAGCCTGGCAACAACTATCATCGATTTTCACAGAATTGCTAACGTGCGGGGGAACGGCCGCAGACGAAGCCAATCGACGGCTGCTGATACTGTTCCCCCTCCTCTTGTCTTGCCTTAATTCGCAGTGCTCATCCACGATGCCAGTGTCATTCCCGTATTGTTCCAGTAGAAGTACATCCCCGTGGCCGGAGCAGTGAGCACAAACATATTTCCTGAAAAGTTGTTGCCCATGCTGGTATATACGGCTGTGGTGCCGGCTTCCGCTCCTTCCGTCACGATTCCCATGGCATATCCGGCGCCCTGGGTAATGGTATTGCCGTTAGCGACGACGTTGGAGAATGTGTAAGGTACGCCGCTGGGATTATCGCCACGAGTCGAGTAGATCCCGCCGATTCCATCCATGCAATTGGTCACGGTGTTCCCGGTGATCGTAACGTTGCTGGAGGTTGAGACCAGTATTCCGGCTCCGTAATACAACCCGCTTTCACCCGCCACAAACCCATCATTCACGATCGTGTTGTTGGTGATGTTCACGGTGTCGCTGATTTCAATCAGGATGCCCGCTACGACGTTTCCCGACGTTTGGTTCCCAGTGTAGGTAACGGTCTGGCTGTTGATGTCATTCCAGAATCCCGGGCCGTTGTTGTTGAAGGAATTGTTGTTCTGGACGGTCAATTCGGTCACGCCGGCGAACTTGGCTCCGCCTGCCTCCCAGGCCCAGTCGTAGCCGCTGGCGTTGTTATAAGAGATCTGGTTGCCGCTCACGGTGACGTTCGAACCGCCGCCGCCCACTCCCAGGTTCCCATTATTATGAATATTGTTATTGGTGACGTTCATGCTGTCGGTGGTGGAAATGCCCCGGCCATGGTTATACCGGACTTCGCTGCCTTCGATGGTCCAACCGGCGCCGTAGGGCTGGATGGCGCCGGATTGAGCCAGGACGGCGTACTTCTCAACCACCAGATTGCTGATCGTTACATCCGACGCGCCACCGGCGAAGGCGTAAGGCAGTTCGCTGAGTTCCACGGTTTGCCCCGAGGGATCGTCACCGATGTAAGCGGTCTGCGTGGTGTAGTCAAGGTACCAGGTGCCGGGGGCGACGTCCGCAACGCTGGCCACCCGGGTCTTCAGCACGTTGTTGAAGAACAAATCTTCCGGATACATGCAGACCGGAGAGGTGGAAAGGCAGGAGCCGGGATAGGACGCCTGCTGGCTGACGGAAACCTGGGCCGTCCAATAAGAGCCGCTCTGCACGAAATTGGTGAGCAGGGCCGCGCCGCTCATAATCGCCCCCGTCTCTCCCACGAACGAGTCGCCACTTTGCGGCGTGACCGTTTGCAGGCGATACATGCCGGGGGCGAGCGAGAACGTGGTGGATGCCGGGATATTCGTTGACCAGCGTTTGCAGGTTGTCCGTCGGCACCACGGACACGGTCTGGCCGGGCGCCGTGGTGGTTCCCGTGCCCGACAAACTCACCGTCTGCGGGCCAGCGATGGCATTGTCGGTGACGCTCAGCAGGGCGGACAGATTGCCGGTGGCGGCTGGGGAGAAGGAAACGGTAATGGTGCAGTTGGCGCCGGCGGGCAGCGAACTTCCGCAATTGTTGCTGGCACCAAAACTACCGGCGTTAGCGCCCGCAATGGCGATGCCGCTGATGCTCAGGGCTGCCGTCCCGGTGTTGCTCAGAACGACCGTCTGAGCCGGGCTGACCGTCCCCGTGGGAAGGCTGCCAAACGCCAGGGCTTCGGTGGAAACGTTGGCTGAAACCGCGGAGCCAGTCCCCGACAAACCAACCGTCTGGGGGCTGCCGGAGGCATTGTCAGAAACAGTGAGCGTCGCGGCCAGAAGTCCGCTGGTGGACGGCGCGAAGATGACGACGATGGTGCAACTGCTCCCCGCTGCCAGCGAGGCGCCGCAGTTATTGGTCTGGGTGAAGCTGCCGGCATTGGCTCCCGACACCGTGAGGCCGGTAACGTTCAATGCCGCGTTGCCGGAATTGGTCAGCGTAACCGACTGGGGAACGGCGCTGCTGCCCACGAGTTGGCTGGGGAAGCTCAAGCTGCTGGGGGAGAGACTGGCTGCCGCCGCGGCTCCCGTGCCCGAGAGACTGACCATCTGGGGACTGCCACTGGCGTTGTCAGCGACGGCGAGCGAAGCTGTGGCCGCCCCGGCAGTCGCGGGCGTAAACATGATCGAAATAGTGCACTGGGTTCCTGCGGCCACGGAGGAATTGCACGTGTTGGTTTGGGTGAAATCAGTGGCATTGGCCCCCGTGAAGGCGATACTGGTAATGCTCAGGGCGGCGCTACCGACGTTATTCACAGTGACCACTTGAGCTGCACTGGCCACGTTGACGGGTTCATTTCCAAAGGTCAGGCTGGCGGTGGAAAGGTTGGCGCCGGGGACCGAAGCGCCCGTGCCCGTGAGGCTCACCGATTGGGTGCTCCCCGCGGCATTGTCGGTGACGGTGACGTTTGCGTAGCGCGCTCCACTCGCCGTGGGAGTAAACCTTACGCTGATTGTGCACGCACCTCCTGCCGCGACTGAGTTGCCGCAGGTATTGGTCTGGGCAAAGTCGTTGATGCTCACGCCAGCGATCGTAATGCTGGCGACGCTCAAGGCCGCGCTGCCGGGGTTGCTCAGCGTGATGCTCTGCGCCGTTGTGGTGTTGCCAATGGCTTCGCTGCCGAAAGCGAGGCTGGAAGTTGAAAAGCTGGCGCTGGGAGCCGCCGCCCCGGTTCCGGAAAGGCTGACGGTTTGGACGCCGCCGATGGCGGTGCTCGTAACGCTCAGCACGGCCGCGCGCTGACCGGCGCCGACGGGCTCGAACGTGACGGTGATGGTGCAAGTTTGGCTTGCCGCGACCGAAGTACCACAGTTATTGGTTTCGGCAAAGTCGGCCGGATCGGTTCCAGTCAGTGCGATTTTGGAGATCTCTAATGGCGTCAGCGCGTTATTGCCCAGCGTAATGGTTTGAGGCGTGCTGGCGGTTCCGACCAACTGTGTGCCGAACTGTAAACTGCTGGGGAACTGAATAGGCCCTTTCCTGATGATTTTCGGAGGAAGGAGCCTGCCGGTGGCGAGGCCGGATTGGGTCGCTATTCCACCACAAAAGATGGCAATGAGCATCGTTCTGAGCAGAGAGAAAAGCAGGGCGTGTGCGGTTACTCGCGGTGCTTTGGGCGTTTCGTATGACATGGTATCAACCTCCCGGAGCGGGGTTGCTGCGTACCCCCTTCCGGGCACGGCCGGACACACGTGTACCGGCCGGCGCTCGGCAAGAGAGCATCGGAACAACCCGCGCAAATACTCTTAATGTGAATTGAGTGACGTCAGAGTGAGAGGCTACCCGTGAACACCCGCAGTGAAATCTGCCGCCTGTGACCGCTCGCAGCGGTCGCTTACGCCCAAGGAAAAAGCATCGCGAGGACCAAACCCCGGAATCCCGCCTGGTACTTTCGTACGTCTTTGCTGCGCCGCTGCGGGTGGTGCCGCTGGAGTGCTGATTTCACTGAGACTTACGACAACGGAAGGCCAGCGAGGCCAGCATGCGGCGCCCGCCGGGCGGACATTGTGACCTGGTTTGTTTGGGGTTATCGACGTCGGAGGCCCGATTGACGAGCAAGTTAAGGCACTTTCCGGCCAGACGAGGTGACGGAAATTGTCGGGTCGCCACTAATCGCGTTGACGGCAGACCCGACGTCAAATGAGCGAGAATGCGGAAGCGGGCCAATCTGATGAAGAGGGGTAGGGGAGCGCAGCCTCTCGCCCCGCGGAGAGTCTGCGGCTTTCAACGTGCCACGCCCCGGGGCTACACTTACGCGCCTTGTACATCACAAAGTCTGCCACCCCGCTCACGGGAACGCATGCGTGCCGTGAGTAATGGCAGCGCCAGCCCGAAGCGCCGCTGCGATCGTCACCACTTCGGCGATCTCCGCGTCGGTGGCGCCGGCATGACGCGCTTTGCCCGAGTGGATCTCGATGCAGTAGGGGCATTGCGTTGTGAACGCGACGGCGAGCGCCATCAGCTCCTTGTACTTGGCAGGAATCGCTCCCTCGGCCATGGCGGCCTTGTCAAACGCCCAGAATGCTCGCATCGCGGCGGGAGCGTTGGCATCGAGAATCTTGAGTTTTCCCAGGTTACTCATGTTGTACACGGCAAACCTCCGATTTCCAGGTCATTTCAGGTGGCTTCAGTCTTTCATCCCGGCTGCAGGAATCTTTGGCTTCACCTTAGCTGAAATTGACCAGGTCACAAAGTAAGGCAAATCCCGACATTCCCCCCACAGACTAGAAGGAGCCCGAACGTCCGCGCGGTGGCGGCGTCGCCTTCGTCGGCGAGCCTGTCACTTCGGACACGGACCCGGACCGGGACCGGCGGGGGGCAATCGTCAACTTGGTGATCAGCGTGTTGTACTGCTGGTCTCCCCAGTACGAGAAATTATTCACGGTCTTTTTGAAGATCAAGCCTCGCTGTTCGTTGCGGAACTGGTGAAGGACCACCGACCTCCAAATACTCCACTCATTCGCACCCGTTTTCAGAGACATCAAATAGCAGGAGGCGCGCATGGGCGCGTCGAAATGAGGATCCCAGTAAGCAATATTCTGATTGTCCGCCCCTCGCTTCTTGGTGCCCGAGTTCACAGAGTTAATGCTCAAAAGGTGGTCGTAGCCCAGATCGTTTAAACGATCGGCAACCAGATTTTCACCGTTATTGTCATGGTAGAAATGGAGGTCACCCCGCAATCGGTCCTCATAGACACGCAGGGAACATCCATTCATGGCGCCGGTAAGGGCAACGGTGCCGGCGGGAGCCGTAGCGGGTATGGTGCATTCGCCGACTCCCCCGAACGTACCTCCGGACATCCCCTTGTCGAGATAGGGATACCAATAGGCGATTCCATTCCCGCCGTGGGTCACATTCAATTGACGTACGCGCGTATTGGGTTGGAAACTCATTTCTTCCTCAACCTCCGCGGGCGCTTCCGTTTTCTTGAAGTGTTTCTGAAAATTCGCGGAGTTGACGCTCGGAACGCTGACGGTGGTCGCTTGAACTTGTCGGGGTTTGAACTCGCCTCCTTCGACCGTGCACACGCCACCGGTGGCAGGCCCCGTGATTGCTATCGAAGCCTGCTGTAATGCGGTTCCCGGATCGGTCAAAAACAGCCGCCAGACCTTTAGCGCCGCAAAGATTTCCTCCTGACCCGGCATCTGCGTCCCTCCTCAATGATAGAAGCTCAAAGCCCTAAGCCCATGTGGTAGTGATCAACACTATATCTTCCGCCTGCTGCACGGTCAATCGCGCAAAACGTGTAGCCACGGTCCGACAGGGGGGACTGCCACGGCTGCCCCTCTTACCTCCTGATTGTCTCCATCGGCTCCCGGAAGGCGGGTAGCCCGGAGGTGACGTAGGAAAAGCCGCTGACGAGTTCGTCAGCCGGCGGACTCCTCATCGATACCCAGTCCGATGTTCGCGGTGGCCGGTGTCCCCGTCCACGTAGACGCGCGTTTTGCCGTTGCATTCGTTGAGTTTGTTAAATTCAGTAGGATTCGTGGATTCGGTGAAGTGTCCTTGACTGTAGTTTCGAGCAGGAAGTAAGATGACTGCCTACCTATTTATAGGGCTACCGCTTAAGACCAAAGATGCCGGCTGTTCCTTCGCGCAAGGAGGGGGCATCGTGTAGGTTTCTGTCGGCCGCGCTTGCGCACTTTGGAAACTATCATGGCGTTAACGAGTTCCAAGCGATCGCAGGGTTCGACTCCACGGAATTGAGCGTACTGAAACCGCGTGCTGGGGAGCAGCAACGCCTGCTGCCTTTGAGGCGGAGGGCCGTTATGCAGCGTAAGATTCAGCTTGATGGTCTGCGCGGAATGGCCGTGCTCATGGTATTTTTCTACCATGCCTTCAACGCGCCCCTTATGTGGCTGGGCGTCGATCTGTTTTTCGTCTTGAGTGGATACCTCATCACAGGCATCCTAATCCGCATGAAAGAGCAACAGGGCACCATCGGGGCTGCCTTAAAGTCCTTCTACAGCCGGCGTGCTTGTAGAATCCTGCCCGCATTTTTGCTCTTCTTGTTCATAGTCACTGTGGCTCTTCACATCCAATGGTTGCATATGTGGTATTGGTTCGCGTTCTTCGATGCGAACTTCGCCTTCGCTTTCAACATCGTTACGAGCGGGCACCGAGTCTGGGCCCTCGCGCCCTTGTGGTCCTTAGCCGTGGAGGAGCAGTTTTATTTTGTGTGGCCAGTAGTGGTGCTTCTGTCCTCTGCTAAGACTCTGAAACGAGTATCGCTGGGAATTATTGTTGTCGCTCCGCTATTGCGAGCGATTTGTACCCCATTTATTCCGCGAGAGTTTATCTACTCTCTCACACCGTTTCGGATGGATAGCCTTGCTTGCGGGGCGGCCATTGCGATCTTAGAACACGAGGACCCAGCATGCGTTCGTTCACGACACCGTCTGGCTGCGATTTGCGCCATCGGCGGTGGGATCATTTTCTGCGCGTTATCGTCGTTGCGCACGTTCCGACTAAGTGCCGATAGCATGTCCTTTAACACCGTCGGGTACTCGCTCGGTATATTGGTATTCGGGGCGACAGTCTTTTATGCGCTCGGATCTTCCCCGGGCTTTGGCCATGCCATATTGACCCTAAGGCCCCTCCGCTACATGGGCCAGATCAGCTACACGTTCTATCTGTATCAACTCGGCGTCCTGATCCTGATTCGAGAACATTTCCATTCGTCAATTCTCGCTGCCCTACTTACTTTCGGAATTAGCGGGGCGATCGCTGCAGTCTCCTGGCCTCTCTTCGAATCTCCGATCTTGCGCTTGCAGCGCTCGGCGGGGGGCGCCGAATCGAAGGCGACACCGAAGGTTTTGAACCGCGCCGGGCGTTTCCCCATTCGCCTTCCTGTCCGCTATCGCCAACTCGGCGGCTTGGAATGGATCGAAGGGAAGACGGAAAACGTGAGCCGCTCGGGAACTCTGTTTCGAGCCGAAAGCGTCTTGATCCCAATGACCAAAGTCGAGATGAGGCTGGCGTTTCCGATGGTAATCAAGAATAAGGCTCTTTGGGAGATTGTTCGTAACGGTGTAGTGGTACGTACAGTGCAAAGTAGCATCGGGGGTGCTTCACCAGCTCTCGCTGTGGCAATACAACATTAGCAGCCTTCTCGGGGACGGAAAGCGCGTAGCGCCGAGGTAGCGCTGGTTAGCTTCCTCGGTGGTTCTTAACGTGGCAAAAGCTATCATCGATATTCACAGACTTGCTAATCCGTTGGGAGATCCCGGCTGTGCCGGGGTGGCAGTAGGAGTTTGACAGTTCCTGCACTTGAAGCTTGGGACGTGCCCCCTCACCCCCACGTTCTGCTTGTCGTGGGGGTGAGGGGTCTTTTTATCGGCTGCGGTCAGGCCCCTTTTGAGGGGCCAGCAGCCGTAAAGCCTCCGAAGTTGTTGATTAATTTACAAATACCTAGTTGTTGCCGTGTAACTAAGTGAAAATAGGCGGGCGAAAAAATGAAAACTCAATTTTTTCACAGCTTCTCCGGCTCTGCCGGAGGGAAAGGCCGCTATACGCGCCGACGTAAATGTCTGCGCCTTGGGTTGTAGCGGCGGCCTCCGACCGCCAGCGTCGATCGGAGATCGACGCTACAGGTTAGGCCGCTGTCCCACAGCCGTACTTCTGGAGATTGTGCTCCGCCTTGTACTGCAGGCATTCGCGGATCATGGCGCGCATTTCGTCCGAGTAGCGAAAGAAGTCCAGTTCCAAATTCGTATCATCCCGGTAGAACTCCCGGAACCTGTCCAAGTCTGCGGGGTAAGGAGGCACGGTGTAGCGGCTGTAGCGCTCGTCCAGCCACCAGTCGGTGAACCCGTACTGGGCGTGAAAATCCTCGTAGATCGGCGTGGCCGGATACGGAACCACCACCCCGAGCGTGCTGAAATAGTCGACCAGCGGGGCGATCCGTTCCATAAAGCGGCGCGTGTTCTCCAGAGCCGCCGGCGTTTCCTGCGGAAAGCCCATCATGAAGTTGCAGGAGGCCATCAGGCCGCATTCCCTGGTCCAATGGAGGGCACGCTCAACCTGGGCCGTGGAAATGCCCTTGCGGATGGCTCGCAGGACCAGGTCGTCGCCGCTCTCGACGCCGAAATTGACCACCACGCAACCGGCGCGCTTCATCGTCTCCAGCACCTGGGGCGTGACCAGGTTGGCGCGGGTGATAGCGCTCCACGTCAGGGGGAAGCGGACACCGTCTTCGATGGCACGGCACAGTCGGACCAGGTGCTCCCGCGTGGCGGTCAGGGCATCATCCCAGAACGGCACGAACGTGGCGCCCGTGAGGTCGTGCCAGCGGTTCAATTCCGCCACCACCTTCTCCGCCGAGCGATAACGGAATTCGCGGCCCGTGACGTAGTTGGCGCAGAAGGTACAATGCGCGGGGCAACCCCGGCTGCTCAGCACGCCGCCCGGAGGCATGGCGACGCCGGCCGGAACGTACCAGCGGGAGTCGTACAGCGGCAGCGCCTCCAGCGGTTCCGGCAGGGCATCGAGATCCTCGATGAAGCGGGGCGGCGGCCCTGATCCACCCGCAAAGTGCGCCCCCTCGATCGATTCCAGGGTGCCGCGCCCCTGAATGAAATCGACGAAGCGGACGACGGATTGTTCCGCCTCGCCCGCCAAGGCCACGTCGAAACCTTGTTCCAGTACCTCGCGCGGCCGCGCGGTGGCGTGCGGTCCGCCCGCGATCAGCCAGCGAACCTTGCCGCGCAGGGCTTTCGCCACTTGGTAAGCGTGCCACACCCACCGCGTGAACAGCCCGAATGCCGCCACGTCCGGGCGAAATTCCTCCACCGCTGCCAAAACCGCGTCGATGCCGGCGGGCTGGCAGCACGCTGCGGCGTCCAGCACGCGAACCTCACAGTGCTTCGCCAGCAGGGCCGCCGCCACGTACTGCTGGCCGAGGAGCGGTGACTGCAGGGCCTCACGCGAGGGAGGATTGATCAGTAGAATGCGCGTCATGGCTCAGGACCGGATTAGACCCCTTTCGCCCCACCAGCAAGTGCGCGAAGTAGGTCATAAAGCTGCGGTCGTGGAGCCGAAGAGTCCACGGCACGTTATCGAGTTCGGCCTCGAGAGCCAGCCCTTTGATGGCCTGGAGATGCCCGCCATTCTCAAAAAGCGAGCGCAGGATGACTGCACTCCGGCCCTGGTTTTCACTCCGCTGGGAGTGGCCGCCGATCCAGGATTCCGGTGAAGTTGCATAGGCCGACCAGTCATACGGGGTCGATAGCAGGGCTGAGCCGCCCGGCCTGAGGACGCGGGCAAGTTCCCGCAGATGGTCGTAGGGAGTTGACACGCAATCCAGCAGGTTCAGGCTTGACCCCATGGCCACGCTATCATTTGTGAACGGCAGGTTGTTGACATCCGCCACCCAGAAATCCACCGCTTCCATCCGGGGAAATGAAACCGGAAACTCCCGTGGTTCAAAGACAATTCCGCCCACCCTGCGGCCATAGGTGACGGTGCGGGTCTCCATGATTCTCCCCGCCGTCTGGAGCATGCTGAAATTCAGGTCGATTCCCAGCACCAGATTATGACTGCGACTCGCCAGCTCGAAAGCTGTCCTCCCCACCGAGCATCCCAAATCCAGGATCGGGCCCTCGGGAATGCCGCCCATAAGGGCAATTCCTTTGCTCAGAATCGAAGCAACGGAGTGACAGGGGAGATCGGGAGCGGCAGCCGCATCAGTGTCAAACTCACCGTAATGATTGCAGACGTACGTGCTGAGATGTTGCCTCTGTACATCGAAAGCCGCACCCGGGCCGCAACAATCGCCCAGCAGACTCTCCATCGTACTGCTCAAGTCAGATCTCTTTAAAAGTGAAATAATGTTCTGGGTAATATAGGATCGCAAATCGCCGATCAAAATGGGAATGCCGTCGATTACCGGATATTCGTGCAGACACTGAGGATTGGGGCAGGCAAGGATGCCCTCGCGCAGGGATTCCTGGTCCTCCCGAAGCACCGAATGAATGGCGAGAGGATAATCTCCGAGGGAACGTTGGCGGCAGAGAGGGCAAAGCGGTCGGAATTGCTCAAAATGAAGGCGCTTGATCCTTTTATCCTCCTATCATCACCGTAGGACATCCGGGCGGGAGAATCTGGCCCATCGGGCTGGGTATGGGAGCCACGCAACTGGGGTGGGTGGTCTGATCCCCCACGCGGGCCGCCGGCAAACCGCCGATCAAGACCGTTGCCGATCCCATCATCACCGTACCGGGGCCCCCGGGCACACAACCCGGTAACATGCAGGGCTCCGTCATGCTCGTCGCCGTGGCCGCCGGCAACCCTCCGATCAAAACGGTGGGAGCTCCCGGCGGGATGATCATCAGTGGCAAGGCCGGATGCGGAAGCGGTGTGGGTACCGGGGCTGGGGGATGAATGGGCGCATGACAATGCGGCGCCGATTGTAGAACCTGATCAGTGACACGAGCTGCCGGGGGCATGGATTTCTCCTTATTTCAATCAGCAAAGTAGTACGCCTCGCAGCGGGTGGCGTCAAGGCCAAAGTTACTTTAGCGGTAAATATGTCTTGTATTTCTTAATAGGTGACTGTGAACGCGTGATCGAAAAGTGAGATGGGGACATTGCTTCTGCCGGAAGGACAGGGAATGGTGGTGTTTGTCTCTGTGCCTCCGGCCTGTAGTCTTTTGCGCGCGGGCGCCCAGTCAAGAAGACGAACAGCCTCTCCCGAGGGGAGAGGCCGACCCCGATCCCTCGGGGCGGGTCGCAGATCCGTCCAATGACGGATGAGGGGTATCGTCACAAGGGGGAACCGGGACGGGCCATATTTCCGATCACTTCTAAACCATCGCGTAGGGCGGAGGTAGCTCACTCCGGGCGGCAGGGGCAATTCTGCCGGAGTTGTTCGCGGCTGCCCATTTGGCGTTTTCTTGCTCTTTGGCCCAAACCATCGTAGACTTCCGATTGATGAGCATCGAACGGCTGAAGAGGATAACGGTGGAAGAAGGCAAGTGCGGAGGCCGCCCCTGCATTCGGGGTTTTCGTCTCCGCGTTTCCGACGTGCTGGACCTCCTGGCGAGTGGGGCCTCCTACGAGGAAATTCTTGCCGATTACGCCTTCCTGGAAAGAGAAGACATTCTTGCCGCCATTGAATATGCGGCTCGCCAGGCCGACCACTCGGTGCTTCACGTTTCGTGAAATTTCTCGTCGATAATCAACTCCCGGTCGCCCTCGCTCGCTTTCTGGCCGCGCGAGGGTGTGACTGCGCCCATGTCATGGACGTGGGGTTAGGCTCGGCATCCGACGCCGTGATATGGAACTACGCTCACCGGAATGAATTCATTGTCATTAGCAAGGACGAGGACTTTCTATACCTTGTAGCGAGGCCGGAGAACAACGCCCGTCTGGTTTGGGTGCGCCTTGGCAATTGCCGCAATCAGTTGTTGCTTGCCACTTTTGAGCGCTCCTGGGCCCGGATTGAGGCTCTGCTGAAAGCAGGAGACCGGGTCGTTGAGCTGCGGTAAACTGCGGTTTATGAACCCCGAATTTGCGGCGGGGGAACGGTGTCAGAAATAAGCAGGCCCTGCGGCGCGGAGAAATGGGTGACGAGGACGGTGGCACGATTCGACTTGCAAAACATCCTGCAGAACCCGGGCCGGCCGAAGAACGGTACCTGACACCGTTTCGCCTCGTTTGGGGCGCCGCGGAGGAGCGCCGGAGGGAGCTCACCTTCGCGGAACGCTCCACGCACTCCGACCGTTGCGGTGCCCGGTGCTGTTAGTTCTCCGACGGCCTCTCAATGTGATCGATGACGAGGAATTCCACCGGCCCTTTCGTGGGCTTTAGCTTCAAACCAAGCTGTTGCTGAAGCGCGGTAAAGATGTCGGGCCCGGAAGGCCCGAGTGGAGCGTCGCTCCCGGCCTCTGCGTGGTGTTGCTCCGGCACCCATTGGATTTTGATATAGTAATCGCCATCGAGCCCGGTTTGATCTATGACCGGGCGGTCAACTCCCCGGGACTCTGAGAGCCAGTCTGCCACCCGGCCCATTGTCAAGTAATCTTGCGCGCAGAACATCCCCGATGGGCACGGCGGACGCTTTGGCGGTGGCAGGGTTGAGTTTCGCGCGATGGCGGTGGAACCGGATGGTGCAGAACTCGAGAACTTTGGACCACCCTTGGCGACCACCAGGGCATAGACGGGAAGCTCTTTGGTCTCGCGTCTCACCTGCAACTTGAATCGATCCACGAGCAGCGACTGAAACATCAAAATAAACTGCTTTCGATAGCCGCAACTGCCACGAAAGAATGCGGCGCCGCAGTCTTTCCCAAATTCCTCGGCGAGCGCGTCATCCACCTTCGCGTCAATGTCGTATCCATCGTATCCGAATTCTTCGCCACGGACCCAGCTCGGTCCTCCCACCAGTTGATTATGTCTCAGCTCATGAAAACCAAATTCGCCCATATCGCGCCCGTAGGCAATCTCAATGATCATTTCCATCAGCATGTTTCTTACGGTAAGCCGGTTCGGCACGATGTGGAACGAGGTATTTTCCCCGGACCGACACAGTTTAACGGACGCCACCTCGAAAGATGGCAGGGGCGCGGCAGCCGTTTGCGTCGATTGGGCGCGGAGTTCCGGGGTGTTCATGAGGCCGAAGATAGCAGCGCCCGCCATGCCTATAGCAGCCAACAATACCGTTGCACCGAGACCGAGCTGGGCTCTGGTGCCCCGCGTTAATCGATGACCCAACGTCGCCGCAGCACCTGGCGACTTCGCAGAAATGTAGTTCCAAAACATGAGCTCCCCTCTCTCCGGTAGTAAGAATGCCGTGCCTGACTTCGCGCCACCCCCGCGCCGCCAGCTTTCTCCTTATGGTAAGAACGCAGAGAGGTTCTCATTTTGCACTCCTAACCAGGATTTAGTTTTCGCATGCTCTACACGGCGACACAAATGTCTGCGCCTTGGGTTGTAGCGGTCTCCGACCGTCGGCGTCGATCGGAGATCGACGCTACAATTTAGGAAGGGATTGGCGGCTTGGGCTGATCCGGCGTTCTGGATGCCAACCCCAGAACCGCACTCATGATGATCACGCCCATGAAACCGGCGGTGCCGATCACGGAATCCACTTCACTCGAAACGTAACTCAAGCTGTGGTGATTGACTTCGTTCAGGACGGACTGCACCGCCTGGACCTGGGCGCCGGGCAGACCTGCCTGAGTCAGTTGCTGGGCACATGCTTGAATGTCCGCCCGCATTCTTTCATCGTACCGCTTGGAAGCGGACAGGGAATGTTGGTACGCGAGCATTGTGAGGAAAAGCACGCCTATCATCGGAATTAAGCCGCTCAGCACCACGCTTTTGCGCATTCGTTTCTCCTTTGTCGTCGTTGACCCACTTCGGTCCGGACGCGGACCCGCCCGGAAGTTCTGTTACGGGCTCCTGCCGAACCCACATCATAAGACCGACCACCCGCACCCGCAAGGAAAGGGCGAAGCGCGGGCGGACTGGGACAGTCATCTCGTTTCCGGGCATCGCCTTCCCCGGGGGAAAGGGCGTCAGACCGCCGCCGTGATTGGCATGACAGGGGCCAGCCTGCCGGTGGCGAGGGTCGTTGTCGACGGGGCTGATCCCATCGCGCCCGCCGACAACCCATACGATTGGCAGGCCCTGTCCATTTTGTCAGACGAGCGACACCACCCGCTCTTCAGAGCTTAAGCTGCGCGACTGGCCGTTGATGCGCACCGAGGTGAGGCCCTCAAGGCCCGGGGGAATGTGCAGCCGGACTTTCCCGAGATTCTCGGTGGCGGCCAAGTGATAATCGAGCACCAGCGTCGCTCTTGTCCCGCTGGAGTTCAAAATCCACCTTGCCGAAGCGCGTCGGGGCTTTTTTCGCTGACACTTTGCCGCCGTCCGCGAGCCATTCAGGCTGGACGCCCCAACAGAGTTCCAGCGCGTCTTGGTTTTCGAACACCAGCGAATTGCGCAGCAGGTGGACGTATTGTCCTGCCGCCCAACCGTGCGGCATGTCGCCCGTGCCGGCGTGCGTGTCCGGATAAATCTCCTCAATCCAGGCATTTGTGGGTGAAGCGTGGGCCACGTAGCCGTTGAACAGGCGGTAGAACATGGGCAATTCGTCGCGCAGCAGGTAGCACAGGGCCCAGTCCACGGTGATGTAGGTCCAGATTTTGTCGCGATCCTGGAAAACGTACTCATCTTCCTTGGCGTGCCGGGCCATGTGATCGAGCGTGCGCGTCATCATCTCATCGTGCGGGTCGAGAAACCGCGCCGGATAGAGGGCGGCCATGCCGCCCCAGATGTCCAGCCGGGGGTCGAACGTGCTGCCGGGAATGAACTCGCGCCGGCCGATCCCCTCGTAGGCAAGCTGCACGGATTTCAACAAGTTGGCGCAGAATTCATCACTGGTATCCTTAATCCACTGCGCGTCGGCGGTTTCCCCCAGCGCTCGAGCCGCAGCAAGGGCCTCGCGCAACCCGAGCACGGCCCAGAAATTGTGGTAGTAAATGTACCCGTTGCCGATGGCCTCACCGTCGCCCTGGGGCAGCAGTCCGAAGAAGATGGGCTTTTCGCCGTGCTCGGTGCGAATCTGCGTCTCGGCGGTGGCGTTTTTGATCCACATCGCGCCCTTGCGGATGGCGGGGTAGACTTGCCGCAGCCACTCGCGGTCGCCGGTCAGCTCCCAATGGCGCACCAGGGCCCAAAGCGCCTGCCCCTGCCCGTCCCATTCCGTCAGTGGACACTGCCACGCGCCCGAAGCCTGCTGGCCCATCGACGCCGGCGTGCCTTCCAAACCCTGGTGCCAAAACAGCCGCAGCGACCGTTCAGCGTCCCCCGCCAGACCCGCCACATCCAGAGCCACGGAAAGGTAGGAGCCGTCTCGAAGCCAGAAGGCGTCATAGACCGTCGCTCCCGGTTTAAGCACATACAGGTCCTCGCCGCGATTGCCGGCCTTCTCCAGGCGCGACCGCAGCAGGAGGATGTTGATCATCGACGTCTTGTACAGGTCGTCGAGCCGCCGCACGCCCGTGGAGAACTCGGCGCCCTCGGCGAGGAAGGAATCCCAACCCTTTTGGGTGCCCGCCAGCGCCGCGTTCAGGGAAACGTCGGTTACGGCTCCGATCTGACAGGTGCAGGCGTTGTACGGCAGGCGAATCAGCTTGCTGCCTGCGGCGGCCGCGTGAGGAACGTAATCGAGTTCGACGCGGCAGGCACGGTCGCGCAATTCATCGCGCCCGCACGCCACGTGGAAAAGTGCCTGACCGTTCAGCTTGCCGCTCTTCACTTGGTCGGCGTCAACCGCATGGTCGAAAATCCAGATGCCGCTGAGCATCACCGGCCGCGCCACGTTGGTGGCGGAGGAATCGCACTCGGCCGTGATGCGGATTACGCTCTCCTCGGTCGCCACTTCGAATCTCTGAAGCAGCGGCTGGGCGGGATCGCCAAGGCCGAGGTCGACCACTTGCGCTTGGCCGGCCACGGTCAACTTCATGCGTGCCTGTCCCGGCACGATAAACAGAATGGGATAAGTGGGGAAGCCGAGGAACACCTGGTACTTTCCCGGCTTGGCGACAGGGAAGCAGTATTCCAGCGTGCGGTTCAGGTACTGGTTTACGCGCCCGCCGAAGGCCGCATCAAGTCCCGCGGGCAGAGGAGCCTTGTCCGTCACCGCATTCCACCCGCGCGACCGGAAGTTGTAGCGCGCCTGGGAAACCTCCATTCGGCGCGGCCGGTCGAAGACGGCCAGCACCTGGCTCCCGCTGAACACGAAATTGTCCTGCACTTGGATGGAGCAGTCGAAAGGGAACCAGAGCGTCAGGCGATAGGGCGCCGTGGCTTCCTGGATTTCCAAATAGTCGCCGTAAATGTCCCCCTCGTCCGACGAAAAGACCGACCAGCGCAAAGAACCCTTCGCGCTGCGGACCTCCGTGTCAACGATGGGCGTGTAACCGCCGCGCAGGCTCTGAGTCCACTCGAGGTTTTGAGCCGGTTCCAGCGGGTCTCCCAGTGCCAGCGTGGTTTCCACATTGCGGGCCTTCAGTTGCCCGAATTTGTCGACGATGCCGGGCGGCTGGTCGCCCATGCCCACGGCGGTCTGAAGATTGGTGTTGTAGAGAACGGCGGGCTGACGGGCGGGGCTGGCACTACCGGGCGGAGGGCTCTTGGCCTCTGCTGCGTCCACGCCCGCGCCGGCTGGTTGCATTCCCATCGCTGAGCCGGACAAGGCCCAGCGCCGCGCCCGAGGTGGCCAGAAACTGTCGGCGATTGGTTCTCGGCATAAATGTCTTCCTTATGAGTGGCATCCACCAAAAGGAAGTTCGTGGTGCAATTGCGGGGCCGAGGCGCGCGCAAAACCGGTTTTGCTGGCTGCCGAGATCTGCTCACCACGGAGACACGGGGCACAGAGGCACAGAGGGAAAGGACGGGTTCAGACTCGGAGGGAGGCGAGGACAAACAGAATTATTTGAAGCTGATTTCAATCAGATTCGAAAGGAGGAAAAAGCAGAAAACCGGCGGGCGCCGGCTCATCGGCTTAGCGACGGAGCGTTGCGCTGTGCACGACGGCCCCTGCGGACGGCAGGGCGACCAGCACGGGGACGAACCGTTCGGCCTTGCAATGCCCCTGGCGGTGCAGCATGTAGGCGATCCCCAGGCCTGCCCCCAAGCCCGCAAACTTGAGCACGTCGAGTTGCGCCGGGGATTGTGCCAGCGGATTCAGTTCGCGCCTCCCCGGAGTTTGCAGCGCCCGCCGCGTGGTCGAAACATCCGCCACCATGATCAGGGCGCTGAGGCCGAACAGGGCCAGGTTGGCCCGGTTGAAAAACTTGTGACTGGGAGCGGGTGCCTCCACTAGGGCACTAGCGCCCCCTGCCACTAGAGACGGGGAGATTACTGACATGCTACTGAGCAGTAGCATGGTTACCGCAGTTCGCTTATATCGCATGAGTAACCCCTGTGGGGCATTTGACTGTTCATCAATGTAAAAAGTTGCAAGATTTTATTTCCAGTGGTTTGAATGCTTTCGGGGGGCGCGAGGCGAAGTATTCTCACATGGTGGTATTTTCCCGAGCACAAGGCGCGCGAGACGAGGATAAGAGTCGCCGCCTAACGATTAAATTATTTTGGTTCACAATATTACCGTGCTTGAGTGGAACAGGAGCCCGGGTAATCCTGGAGTGAGAAATTCTGCGCTTGCCGGTAAGCCTTGCAATTTTGACAAGGAACGCCGAAAGTGAAGAATCCATGGGGTTAGTGGACGAAGCTCCGTTGCTTTGGTATAGTGTAGAACATCGGTCAGGCCGTGGTCACAGGAGATTTGGGTTGTGACTCCGGCATAGCGGGCTAGGTGGCAAGGTTTTCCACAACTGTATTGTTCGTTGAGAGGTGGTTAGAGAAAGAATTCGTCGGGTTGTTATTTTGCCCAGTTGACGACTAACCGGGAGGCTCGGGCCAGGAGGGGGCCAGCGACACGTCTCCCAAAGTAGCCGGCTGCGACGAGACCATGTAGGCGGCTGGCGGTAGTGCAGCCAAAATTTCCGCGATTTTATTGTTTTACCGTTCTGCTTAGTCTGTGCGCATGTCGGAGTCTATGGAACTTGCCAGCGGCAAAACCCGCTTCTGGACTGGCCGTCACGTCCTGGTGACAGGGGCCACGGGTATTGTGGGTTCCTGGCTCACCAAGGATTTGGTGGATCTGGGCGCGCAAGTGGCGGCGTTGGTTTTGGATGCCGATCCACAAAGCGAGCTTTATCGCAGCGGCGTCATTCGGCACGTCAACGTGGTCCAGGGACAGCTCGAAGATTTTTCGGCGCTCGAGCGCGCCATCGTAGCGCACGAGGTTGACACCGTATTTCACCTCGGGGCGCAAGCCATTGTTTCAGTGGCGGAGCGGTCCCCCCGGCTGACCTTTGAAACCAACGTACGCGGAACGTGGAATGTGTTGGAAGCCAGCCGTCTCCACGCCGACCTGGTGAAGCGCGTTGTCGTGGCCTCGAGCGACAAAGCGTATGGGGAGCATGAGCTTCTTCCTTACACAGAAGACATGCCCCTGCAAGGCAAGTACCCTTACGAGGTTTCCAAGAGTTGTGCTGACCTCATTTCCCAGAGCTACTATCACACCTACCAGGTTCCGGTGACGGTGGCCCGTTGCGGGAACATCTACGGTGGAGGCGACCTGAACTGGTCACGCATCGTGCCGGGAACCATCCGTTCCCTGCTCGGGGGCGAATCGCCGGTCCTACGGAGCGACGGCAGTTTTATTCGTGACTACATTTACGTGAAGGACGTCTCGCGCGCCTATCTTTGTTTGGCGGAGCGGATGGACGCCCCGGAAATCTGCGGCCAGAGTTTCAATTTCAGTCCTGAGACGCAAGTGCCGGTGATTGAGATCGTCAACATCATCCGGCGCCTCGCCAATTGTGAGCATATTCAGCCAACCATCCTGAATAGTGCCAAAGGTGAAATCCGCAACCAGTATCTTTCTTCTGCCAAAGCGGCTAATCTGCTTCACTGGAAGCCGGCGTACGAACTGGAGCGGGGTTTGGTGGAGACCCTCGCCTGGTATCGTGCATTTTTCGGAGAGGCAGCGCAAATGTCCAAGGCTCGGGCCACCTGAGGGGCGACGCAATTGGTTTTCCTGGCAACGAAACTACCCGGGTTGCAGGTCGTTGAGGCAGAGAAACTGGAGGACGAACGTGGCTTTTTTGCCCGCACGTTCTGCCGCCAGGAGTTTGAGGCGCACGGCTTGGTCGCCTGTGTGTCACAATGCAGCATCTCCTTCAACAAAAAGAAAGGTACCTTGCGAGGCATGCACTACCAGGCTGCCCCTCATGCGGAGTCGAAATTGGTCAGGTGTACTGCCGGCGCCATCTACGACGTGGCCGTGGACTTGCGGCCGGATTCGCCCACCTTCAAGCAATGGGAAGGGGTGGAGTTGAGCGCCCAGAATCGCCGGGCCCTCTATATTCCGGCTGGTTGTGCCCATGGCTTCCAGACTTTGGCAGACGATACAGAAGTTTATTACCAGATCAGCGAGTTCTATCATCCTGAGTCGGCGCGGGGAGTGCGGTGGAATGATCCGGCTTTCGGGATTGACTGGCCTGAGGCCCAAGGCCGGGTGATCTCCGTACGAGACATGGATTACGAGGATTATTCGTGGTAAAGAGAATCGTCTTCTGGGGGGCGACAGGCCAAGCGCGCGTGTTGCGCGAACTCACCGGGCACCTCGGCTATAAACTCGTCGCGCTATTCGACAATAACCCGGGAACTCGATCCCCGTTCCCTGAAGTCCCGATTTATTATGGAATCGAAGGCTTCAGGGAATGGCAAGTGGAAAATGGTGAGGGGGATGAGTCGTTTCTCGTGGCGATCGGGGGATCGAAGGGCCGCGATCGGGTGGAGATTCACCGCTTTCTTGCGGCAAACCAATTGAAGCCGATCACTGCCGTTCATCCAACGGCGTTTGTAGCCGCCAACGCCCAACTGGGAAGTGGATGCCAGATTATGGCGCATGCAACGGTTTGCGTTGACGTAAAAATGGGCGAAGGCTGTATCATGAATACTGCATCAAGCGTCAACCACGAGTCGGTCCTCGGTAACGGCGTTCATGTAGCCCCGGGGGCCATTATTCCCGGGTGTGTTACCGTCGGCGATTATTCCTTTATTGGCGCCCGGGCGGTGGTTCTGCCGCGCGTTAAGATTGGGGCCAATGTCATTATCGGTGCTGGATCCGTAGTCACCAAGGACGTCCCGGACGCGGTTCTGACCTTTGGTAATCCCGCGAAAGTGAGGGGTGCAGCCGCACCATAACTGCGCATGAGCGATACAACGCCGTATGATCCGGAACGCGCGGAAAGCATGGGAAGCGACCTTGAACTTTCGCGACTCAAAGAGCAGTTCTTTCTGAAGACGTGTGAATACCGCTATTCCTACAACTTTTCATGGCTGGGAAGGCCGATTATCCAATATCCCCAGGATATGGTTGCGATGCAGGAGATCATTTGGAATATACAGCCGGATCTAATTGTCGAAACTGGAATCGCGCACGGCGGCGGCCTCATCTTCTATGCTTCGATACTGGAACTGATCGGCGGGAACGGGCAGGTTCTGGGTGTGGATGTGGACATTCGCGAACATAACCGGCGGGAAATCCAGAAACATCCCATGTTCAAGCGAATAACCATGATCGAGGGATCTTCCGTTGATGCGGATGTCGTTCGGCAGGTTCACGATTTTGCCCGGGGGAAATCGCGGGTTCTTGTGGTGTTGGACTCCTTGCACACGCACGATCACGTGCTGAAGGAATTGGCGGCTTACTCGCCCCTGGTCCGCACGGGAAGCTACCTCGTGGTTTTCGATACGGTGATTGAAGACATGCCCGCGGGCTACTTCTCGGACCGTCCGTGGGATAAGGGAAACAACCCTAAGACGGCGGTGTGGGAGTTCCTGCGAACCAACGACCGGTTCACGATTGACAAGGGTACTGAAGGCAAGCTGGTGATAACCGTGGCGCCCGATGGGTATCTGAAGTGCATTAAGGATTAAGCATGGAACGCATCCCTGTCTCCGGACCCTGGATTACGCAGAAAGAGATTGACTACGTGACCGACGCGGCGGCGCACGCGTGGTACTCGCAGGCAAACATGTACCACGAGCGCTTTGAAAAGGCGTTCGCCGAATATGTTGGCGTGCGGTTTGCCACGGCTCTACCGTCCTGCACCTCGGCCATTCACCTTGCTCTATTGGCCCTGGGCGTTGGACCTGGGGATGAGGTTGTCGTGCCGGACGTCACGTGGATCGCCTCGGCGGCTCCCATCACTTACGTCGGGGCCACGCCGGTGTTTGCCGATATCGAGCCTGATACGTGGTGTTTGAGCGCGGATTCCTTCGAAGCGTGCATTACGCCCAGGACCAGGGCGGTCATTCCCGTGGACTTGTACGGGAACATGCCCGATATGGACGCGCTGGGGAAAGTCGCCGCCCGGCATGGCGTCGCGATGATTGAGGACGCCGCCGAAGCCATCGGTTCGGAATACCGGGGGCGGAAGGCAGGCAGCTTCGGGGACGCCGCCACCTTCAGCTTTCACGGGTCCAAAACCCTGACCACCGGCGAAGGTGGAATGCTCCTTGCCAACGACGAGAAGATTTTTCGACGTGCATCGTTTTTGCGCGACCACGGCCGGGCTCCGGGTGACAAGCTGTTTTACAACACCGAGGTGGCCTACAAGTACAAAATGAGCAGCATGCAGGCTGCCTTGGGGCTTGCACAACTCGAGAGGATCGAAGAGTTGGTATCCCGCAAGCGGGAGATATTCGGCTGGTACAAGGAAGAACTTGGTGGCATGAAGGGGATCACGCTCAACTGTGAGCATGCCGGCACCAAGAACACTTATTGGATGGTGACGGTGGTCCTGGACCCGTCGTTTGGGATCCAAAAGGATGCACTCATGCAGCGGATGAGTGAAGCCAACATCGATTGCCGTCCCTTTTTCCACCCGCTCAGCTCCCTCCCCGCCTACGCGGGATGCGAGTCATCCCAACGTGCTCGCGAGCGGAATGGCGTCAGTTATCGGCTTAGTCCGTACGCGGTCAATCTTCCGTCCGGTTTGTCGTTGACACCGGAGAAAGTTAAGCGCGTGTGCGGTTGTCTGCGGGAGATTTTGGTGGGCACTGCAAGCAGAGTTAACGCCGGAGGGGCAGCGTAGTGTTGCGTAACGAAAATGCGTTCACCATCGCGCTACCCTTTCGAGCCTGCCCTGAGCGCAGCGAAGGAGCGGTCCGTGCCGGGCTAAAGCCCGGCGCTACAACGGATTAGCGAATCGCAGATCATGTCGAGAGTCACCCGAAACATAGTTTACAACGGGCTCGGCCAAGGACTCAGCGTGGCGTTGGGCTTTGTGGCCGTGCGCCTCGTCTTTCGCCGCCTGGGCGGGGATGCCCTGGGCTTGATTTACTTTTCGCTGGCATTCAGCGCGGCACTTACGGTGGCTGTGCAATTGGGCGTTTGCGAGAGTGCCGTGCGCGAGGTCGCTTCGCATCACGCCGAGCGGCCGGAATACATCAAGAATCTGATTCGTACCAGTTCGCTGCTTTATTGGACCGCCTACCTCGCTCTCGGCGTGGTGGCATATTTCGCCGCCCCGTACCTCGTTCGCGACTGGATAAAGCTTAACACCCTGGATGCTTTGACCGCGATTAAAATGATGCGCATCTTAACCCTCGGAGCGCTGGTGGCGCTGCCGGGTGGCTTGTACCGGGCGCTGCTGACGGGCCTTCAGCACATGGGGATTACGAACCTCCTCGACGTCGGCGGCAAGGCCCTTCAGCAAGCGGGGATTTTCCTTATTCTGCTGTCGCATGGCAGCCTGTTTCATGTGGCGTACTGGATTGCCTGCTCCGCCATGCTTCCCGTTGCCATCTATTGGGTCGTGTGCGCGCATTACTTCTCCGTGCGCGCGCTGCTGGTTCCAGGTTTTTCCCTGGCGGTGGTCAAGGAAAACATGGGTTACGCCTCGGGCCTTATGGTGATCACCCTGTGCACGTGGGTATTGGGGCAAGCGGACAAGGTGATTATCAGCAAGGTGCTGCCGCTGGCTCTCCTCGGCATCTACACTTTTGCTCGTGGCGCGATTAATCAAGGGATGCTTCTAACTTCCGCGACCACTAGCGCCATTTTCCCCCACTTTGCCGCCTTGCACGGAGCGGGGAAGACGGACGAGATGAAGCGCGCCTACGCCAAGGTCCAGGACATCATTTGCATTGTGACGATTCCGGCGTTCGCCGTGGCGCCGTTTGCGGCGCTGCCGGTCTTTTCTCATGTGTTTGACATGCGGTCCGCGCACGCGCTCCTTCTCCCCTCGACCCTTCTTTGCATCGGATATTACATGAATGGCACGATGACCATGCCCTACGCTGTCTCGCTGGCGATGGGCCGGCCGGATATCACCGTCCGTCAGAATTTGGTGGCGCTGCTGATCGTGCCGCCCATCGACCTCATGGCGATTTACTGGTTTGGGCTGAACGGCGCCGGCCTCTCGTGGGTGATCTACCACATCTACTCTTACTCCTACGGCTTGCCGCGGATCTGCCGGGAATGCATCGGGATTGCGCCGCGCACCTGGTATTGGGGTGTACTCAGGATATTGGGCTCCGGGCTTCTGATTTATGGGACCGCCTGGGCGCTGCGAGGCTGGTTCGGAAACTTTTCCATTCTCTCACTGGCGACGGCTTACGGTGTGGGAACGATCATTTATGCGGCGGTGGCCTATGCTATGATGGGCGACGTTCTTCGAGAAGACCTGTCGCGCTCATTCAAACTCGTGAGACTCAAGCTGGCGGAGGCACTTTAGCGTTTTCGACGTCGAGAAGGACGGTAAAAACATGGCGAGCGATCCTGCTCCTTACTTTTCCATTGTCATGCCCACCCGCAACCGGGGCCACCTTTTGCCTTACGCGTTGCAAAGTGCGCTGGACCAGACGTTTCGCGACTATGAGATTGTGCTTATTGACAACTTCTCCAGCGACGACACCGCGAAGGTTGCACGGGAGGTCGGCGGCGCGCGAGTGCGTTACTTGCGAACGGAAAAAGTTCTCCCCATGCACGACAACTGGGAGTTCGCGCTGGGCCAGGCGCGGGGCGAATGGATTACTTTCTTGTGTGACGATGATGCTCTCCTTCCTGAAGCCCTTGAGAGAATCGCTGATTGCATTAAAATCCATCAACCGCAACTGGTGGGCTGGCCGACCGGCGCTTACTTCATTGATTCGCCTTCAGAAGCGTACCCGCGCACGCGGCGACAGATCCAGGTCCCTCGCAGCTCGGGGAGAGGGACGTTCACCGTGCCCAGTCGAGCCGAATTGGCCCGCCTCTTTTCCACAATGTCACCGGGTTCCAGCCCTCTGCCCAAGATGTTGAACTCCTGCTGCCACAGGCGATTGATCGAGAAAGTGACGAAGCAGACGGGGACGTTTTTCCTACCGCCGTGCCCTGATTACAGTTGTTGTGTGGCCATGTTGGCGAATACGGACACTTACGCATGCGTTGACGCCAATCTGGGTTTGCGGGGCTGCGGCGCGCACCACTGGGGTGTGGCACCTACCTCCGGCCGACCCACCGTCCATGTGGATTTCGTCGAAGATTTCGGAGCGGGAGATATCGTGAAATGCGTTCCACTCAGCTTCGTCACCTACACGAACTCGATTGCGGAGAGCTTGCTTCGGGCACGCGCGGCTTTGGGTGCCCAGGTATCGGGCTTGGATCTGGATTGGGTCCAGTATTTTGTTGGCTGTTACGAGGACATGCTGCCCCTAAAGCGACACAATGTTGATCTTACCGCGATGCGGCGCGAGTTTTTTACAGAGTTGGCGCGCCGGCCCGCGCTGTTTCAAGCACGGGTTCGATCTCGGCTTGTCGGCCCCGCTATCACCATGTCCTTGCAACGAGGACTATTGCGTAGGATGATCGACCGCTCCGGGTTATTGCGCTTACGGGATAGTCTCCTCCGACCTAAGAGCCTGGAGACGGTTGGAGGGAACGAAGGGTTTCCGAACATCCTTGAGGCGGTACGGTTTCTGAGCCAACATGGTGGTGGCCATGCTTTAACGGCGGACGGCCACACGGCTTCTGCCCAGGGGTAAGTTCGCTTCGACTTGCTTTACTTCCCATTTGAGCCCTGGGAGCAGGGACCTGTTGTGGGCCCTAGCGACGAGCCATCGGCACACGCCGCAGCGATGGCTAATTCACGGGGGGAAGACGCTAGGAGGGAGGGTGTTTGAGTTGCTGGAGCGGTGGGCGCCTGACGACAACCTGCTGGACAGATTTGTTCCCGGCGACCATAGCAAGCAGGCGAACGCGGAGCATTATGTTCTCGAGTTCCTGCGAGCCAAGCCCGTCGGCTCCGTTTTGGACTTGGGTTGCGGTAGCGGCAAGTCTTACGAGCTCTTTCGGAGGGAAATCCCTGGGGGCCGGTGGGTGGGCTTGGACGTGCCCGGTTCTCCCGAGGGCCAGTCGCGGGTGCGAACCAACGCAGTTTTCTGCACATTTGACGGCACGCGCATACCCTTTCGGGACGATGCTTTCGACTTGATTTACTGCCGCCAGGTGTTGCACCATGTAAGGCACCCCTCTGGATCTGCTGCGGGAAGTTCGCAGAGTCCTCAAGCCTGGTGGTCTTTTCGTTGGTTCGACCTCACAGCTCGAGCCCTACCAGTCCGGTAGCCAGTGGAATTTCACGTTGTACGGATTCAGTTGCTTAGTAGAGGAAGCCGGGCTACGCCTCAAGGAGGTGAGGCCGGGGATCGATGGCCTGACGCTCATCTTGAGGCGGGGCCTCGGCCGCCGGCACTTTGCCCGGTGGTTTGATCACGAGTCCCCGCTCAACGCGATGATCGGTTTTATCGGATGGGTGTTCCGCAAGGACCCGAAGTGGGTAAACCGCATCAAATTGCTTTTCTGTGGACACTTTTGCTTCTGTGCCGAGAGCCCGGACAGTGATTCGCGGCGGAGCTGAGTCCGACCCCGAGAGCAGTCGAAATCCGTGGCCAGCAATGAGGATTGCATTCATCATCTCCGGTTATCCCTGGAAGCCATGGGGCGCGTTGCGTGTCGTGTATGAGTATGCCAACCAACTGGTTGAAAAAGGAATTGAGGTTCGCGTGATTCATGTAAGAAAATTGCGGCACCCGAATACTCCGCCCTTGCAGGGCATCAGCGGCCGACTGCGTGCAATAATGCACCACACTCGTAATATACTGTTTAAGCCCAAGGTGACATGGCAGCCCATTGACGAGCGGGTCAAGCTCCTTTTCGTCACGCGGGCCACTGCCCAGTCGGTTCCGGACGGCGATGCAATTTTTGCCACCGCCTGGGACACCGTCGCCGACGTGCTGGAGTTGCCCGACAGTAAGGGCGAGAAATGTTACCTGGTGCAATCCTACGATACCTGGAGCGGCAAACAGGACCAGGTGGATGCCACGTGGCGGGCGCCGCTGTACAAGGTCGTCGTCTCCAGGTGGCTGTACGAGCAGGGCGTGAAGCTCGGCTGCCAGGACATGGTTCATATTCCCAACGCGATTGACCAGTCACGTTTTCGGGTGGTCGTACCCATCGACCAGAGGCCTAAACGCGTGGCGGCACGCTATGCGCCCGGGACGTTTCGGGGGATGGCGGATGCCGTCGCGGCGCTGGAAATCGCCCGCGCAAAGCATCCTGACCTGCTGGTGGTGTTCTTCGGGACTACGGCGGCGCCCCCGTGGGTGCCGCGCTGGATCGAGTATCGTCGGCATCCTAGCCAGACTGAACTTGTGGAACGGATTTACAACGGGAGCAGCATCTTCCTTTTGGCAAGTTGGAGTGAATCGTTTTCACTTCCCGCGGCGGAAGCCATGGCCTGTGGGTGTGCCTTGGTAACGACGGACTGTGGCGGGGTACGCGAGTACGCCACCCACGAAGTGAATAGTTTGATTTCACCACCAAAAATGCCCGAAGAACTGGCTGCCAACCTGATCCGGTTGTTGGATGACGACGCGCAAAGGATGAAGTTGGCACGGTTGGGGACGGACACCATAAGGAGATTCACGTGGGCCGAAAGCGGCAACCGTATGGCCGCATTTATTTCCCAGCGCATCCACAACGCCTCCGCGCCAAGGGAGAAGCAATGAATATCAAGCGGAGTGCCCCCTATGTGATGGCGCATGACTGGGCCTACGCCTCCGCCCACGCGGCCCTATATTTCCTCACGGGGGGACTTCCGCGTGACCTCGCCGTCGTGCTCATGTACCACTCCGTCGGGGTTGACCTTCCCTGGGCGGTGCCGGCGAAGTTGCTGCGTGAGCAGTTGCACTATGCGAAAAAGACCTTCCGCATCGTCCCGTTTAGCCAGATCCAGGCCGAGGCTCAAGATACGCGGGGCGCTGGCCCGGTGATGGCGATCACTTTCGATGACGGCCGGCTTGACAACTACGTTCACGCCCTGCCCGTCCTTGAGGAAGTCGGAGTGAAGGCGACGATTTTCGTCACCACCGGCGCGATCGGGGGAATATTGAAGACCCGCACCTACGAAGCCCCCATGATGGATGAACGCCAAATACGCGAACTGTTCTCGCTGGGCCACGAGATTGGCGCTCACACCGTCAGCCATCCCGTCTTGAGCCGAATTCCCCGAACTGCCGCCTACGCGGAGATGAAGGATTCCAAGCAGCACTTGGAAGACCTGCTGGGCGCGCCGATTCGCACCTTTGCCTATCCTTTTGGCAACTACAACCAGGAAGTTCGCAACTGCGCGGAGGAGGTGGGCTTTACGTGCGCCGGCGTGGTGAAGAACGCCATGGTAACGCCCCAATCCGACTGGCTGCAAGTTCCCCGTATTAGTATCGACAACACCCTGGGCAGCGGGCTATACTTCCGCGCAAAAGCCTCACCCGCCGTGGAAATCTTTGATCGCTGGTTCGGTGCGTCTGATGACTTGCATGTGGGTTAGGCGGCCTAGTGCGCCTATGACTGACCTTAACCAGCAAACGCCTCGGCGGAAGCTCATCAGAGTCACCGCGGTGGGCCCGACTCTGCTGAGTGCTACCGGATTAGTGCGGGGGTGGTAGCATGACGGGATTACCGACTGCGACCGCGGCCTGCACAAGAACGACCGACGACGCCGTAATGCAAGCCTCGCCAACCCGAAAGAGCACTCATCTGCCGGAATTGGACGGTATCCGCGGCATTGCAGTGACGATGGTGCTTCTGTATCACGGATTCTCCTATGTAATGCAGAATGAGAGCTGGACCGGACTCTCTCGCTGGGTCGAGTTGGCAACTCGACCGGGTTGGATGGGCGTAGATCTTTTCTTTGTACTTTCGGGTTTCCTCATCACCGGCATCTTATTGGACAGCCTGGGCAACCCCCACTATTTCCGAAACTTTTATGCACGACGAGCTCTGCGGATACTGCCTTTGTATTATCTGATTCTGATACTGATCGGAATCTTCTACCGTGGCTCGCGTGGCTATCTGGGGCTTAGCGTCTTCTACCTGTCGAATATGGCGCCGATCTTTGGAGTCGCGGTTCTTTATGGGCCGCTCTGGTCGCTCTCCGTGGAGGAGCACTTCTATCTGCTGTGGCCCTGGCTGATTTCACGGCTCAAAGCCCACCGCGTTTGGCTGCTTGCGGCCGTCATATGTGCCGCCGAACCTGTCTTACGGGCATTTGCTTTTTTTCGCGGCTGGGACGTTAGCAGTTATTCGTGGTTTCGCTTCGACAGTCTTGCCAGCGGCGCCCTCCTGGCGACGTTCACGAGGTCCGGCTACTACTCACCGAAGCGGCTCTTCGGGTTGGGTGTGATCTGCGTGGCTGCCGCGGGGATCCTGAGTGCCGGCGGACTTCGTTATGGCATCTACACCAGAAAGGCCCTTGCGGGCGATGCCCTTCTGTATACCCTCTGCAGTATGGTATTCGCCGGCGTGATAGCATTTGCGCTTAGCGGGCGGTTGCACTGGTTGCGCTGCCTCGTGCGCTGGGGAGCGTTGCGACGCTGCGGGGATCTCAGCTACTGCCTTTACATTATCCACTGGCTTATCTTTCATGGGTGGGACTCCATCTTCGGGGAGTACCCATACTGGCTCGTTTCCAGCGTTGGTCGACTGGGTGCGTTGTGCGCCCGAGCCTTGACGGTATACATCATCTGCTTCCTCCTAGCAGAGGTCTCGAGCCGTTATTTTGAAGGTCCTCTTTTACGCCTGAAAAGGCTATTCGCTTACGGTTGAAGCTCGGTGCTCTAGCCGTCGGCAGGCCCGTGATCTGTATGGATTTGGCCGACTCGGGCTTGCACATCACCCCGGAATGCGGTATTAAGGTACCTGCCCGCTCTCCCCGTGAGGCTGTTGGCCTCATGGCTCAGGCCCTGGAGACGCTCCACAAGGACAATGACTTGCGCTTGAAAATGGGGCTCGGGGGGCGGTTGCTGGCGGAACGGACTGACAGTTGGGATCACTTGGGCGAGCGGCTTCCGAAGATTTACCATGAGGCGCTGGGCGCACGATCCTGCGAGGCATAGATGGGCAGTCACGTGGTGGAAGAGCCCTTGCAGTTGCGATGGAGGTTCAACCGGCTCGTGCCGCCCGATCAGCACGCACAGCCGCACCTCCGGATTGGCGTCAATGCCCTGATGGGCATGGGATTGTGGCTGCTTCTCTGGCTGGGTTACAATGCCGACCCCGGCTACCTGATGGATCCCAATTTCCCCAACAACAACTGGGAAATCTTCCACGCTTTCAGGGCCTTCAGCCCGTTCGTCGCCGCCTGGATTGCGGGTTTGGTCATCGTGGCACGATCCAACCGATTGCAGCATTGGCTTTCGGGGCCTTTGGGCTTGATGTTACTGTACGCCGCCGCGGGACTGGCGTCCTCCGTCACCCTCTCTCCTGACCCTCTTTTCGCGTCGTATTTCGGCATCGACTACCTGGCGATTGTCCTGGTGCTGCTGGCCCTGGTACTGGTGGAGGATCCGCTTCCCGACCTGCGCAAAGTGCTTTCGTTCACGTGGATTATGGGCATCGCCATCACTCTGAGCCTTTTGCTCGCAATTCCCTTTCTGGGCGCGGCCGCCGTGGCGCCGGAGGATGTGGGCCCGCGCGCGTACGGGTCGGTACACGACATCATGGGAATGGCGGGAACGCGCAACACGGGGTTTGCCCGCTACGCGGCAATCTCCGCTCTGGTGGCGCTACCGCCGATCCTGCGCAAGGGCAACCTTTTTCTTCGGGCGTTGTGGGCGATTATACTTGCCGCTGCACTTTACGCCTTGTTCACTGCCAATGGCCGGACGGAGACCATCGGATTTATCGGCGGCCTGCTTTTCATTATGCTCGGCGAGAGAAGCAAGCGCACCGCGAATGCGCTGATCACGGTTGCTGGCGCAACCCTGCTGGGTCTGCGAGGCTTCTATTCGGCGTTTTACATGTACATTACCCGCACCGGCCATTTTGATTTTACGATGACGGGCCGCGTGACGACCTGGCAGGAGGGATGGCGCTTCATCGCCAGCTCTCCGTGGGTGGGCTTGGGTTTCCAGGCTGACCGCTACACGGTCGGGCAGCACATGCACAACGCCTTCCTCCATGTCTTGATCCAGGCCGGCCTTCTCGGAGGGCTGGCAATGCTGCTCTCGGTGGGCATCACGTGGTACTATATTCTGAAGTACTTTATACTTCGACGGCCGGCTGACAAATCTCTTATTCCCCTGGAGATCCCTGCGGTCTTTATGTTTGTAACGATTTCTTCGTTTATGGAGTCGACTTTTGCCTATTTCTCGGCTACATGGTTACTGAGCGCGCCCATCGTTGCTTATGTTTTGGCGCTCCATCTGCACTTGCGCAAAGTCCGGGCGAAAGCGGCCTGGGAAAAACTTCTGCGATGGCGGTTGTCGCAAAGCGGTCTTCCTGCTTTGGCCGCTGGCAAACGGATGGAAGTAGTTCTGCCCACGCCCAGGGCAAGGGGAGGTAAGCTTTGAAGGCCTACCCGATGAGGGGCAGCGGCGGATGCGTCAACTTGGCGGGAAGGTTTTAGAAGTATTCGCGGAACGGCGGGGCGTACTCATTCGATGAGGTATAGATGGGTGTTGACCTAGTCGCAACTTTACAACCGAGACGCGAGGCCATCCGCCAGGTTTTACGGGAGCGGGTGGCGAAGTCGCGACCGAGGATAAGCACCAACGCCATGGTGGGTATGGGTTTGTGGTTGCTCCTTTGGTTGGGCTACAACACCGACTGGGGTTACCTGTATGATCCGAATTTCCCCGTCCGCACGGCAGATCTGATCCATTGCATCAGGGCGTTTTTCCCCATGCTGGCGGGCTGGCTCTCGATGCTGATTATTATGTCGCGGCCGAGCCGTACGGTGGCCTGGGTCGCGGGTCCTTTGGGACTCCTGTTGATTTATGCACTCACGGGTTTGATTGCTACACCGACATTTCAGGATAACCCGTTGGGCGGCCTGTATTTCGGAACGAACTACCTGGCGATGGTTCTGGTTCTGCTGGCAATTGTCCCCGTTGAAGATCCCCTCCCGGACATTCGACAAGTACTTAACTTTAGTTGGGGAGTGGGTCTGCTGATCACCTTGGGCTTGCTAGGCGCCGTGCCCTTCCTGGGAGCGGCCGCGGCGGAAAGCACCGGTGGCCCCGTCGGCATGCGCGCCTATGCTCGTGTTGACGACGTCATGGGGATGGCGGGGACTCGAAACACCGGATTTGCCCGCTACGCCGCGATCTCCGCCCTCGTGGTACTTCCGTGGCTCTGGAGAGATTGCAGCCGCCGGGTTCGAGTGGTGTGCGCCTTGCTATTTGGCGCGTCGATGTATGCGTTGGTGCTCGCGAATGGCCGTACCGAAATCGTCGCCTTTATTTTCAGCGCCTTTGTCATCCTGCTGGCGGAGAAAAGCAAGCGCACGCTGTTTTTGATCGTTGGTGCGGGTGCTGCCGTGCTGCTGGCTCTTAAAGGATTTTTCGGGGCCTTCTTTCTTTATTTCACCCGAACCGGACAAGTTGATGGCACGCTTAGCGGGCGGACCGCTACCTGGGACGACGCCTTGCGATATCTCTCGAGCTCTCCACTGGTGGGTCTGGGCTTTCAGGCCGACCGGGCATTCTTGGGAATGCACATGCACAACGCTTTTCTGCACGTGTTTTTTCAGGCGGGCCTGCTGGGGGGAGGGGCCATTCTCATTGCCATCGGGATAACCTGGGGCTATCTGATCAAGTATTTCTTCTTGCGCCCGCCGGAAGACAGATCGCTGATTCCTGCGGAGATTCCTGCGGTCTTCCTGTTTGTAACAATTTCCTCGGCTACGGAATCGACGTTCGCCTATTTTTCTGCAGCCTGGCTTCTGAGCGCGCCGATTGTCGCCTACGTCATGGCGCTGGACCGCCGCATGCGCAAAATCTCCCGTCGAGCCTATCTCGAATGGCGGATGCGAGTCGCCGCGCGCAATTCGCGTCGCTATGAACCGGCCATTGATTTGAACCCTGAACCCGCGGAAGAGGAAGTGTCTCCCTGAAAACGCTTCGTAGGCGAGTTTGAGGATCAGCCCTCGCTCGGCGTACCAGGACGGCGTAGGTTCGTAAAACCTCTGTGGCCTTCTGATAATGTCACTTAGCCCGCTCAATTGCTGGATGCAATACTGAGATTTACTGGCAAAACTGGCAGCGAGAATCAAACGGGGATTTCCGCTGGAATATCTTATGGTGGCGGAAAAGAGCGGCGGCGCATCCTGCGAATAGCGCTGCCTGACGGCTTCGAGGTACAGCGGGTTTAGGTCCAGCCCAACGACTCGCACCGTGATGCTGCTGTCGATATGGTCGAGTCCGTTTTCGCCGGCGATTCCCAGGACCGCGGTTGAGAGCGGGCGGCAGCGTCCTATCGCTTTCGCGAATAGATCGGAGAGCACCTAATTGCTGGATTTCGACCGAGCTCATGTGCGGTTCGTACTCGGAGAGGGGCACGGCCAGCCAGGGGGTTGACATGCCGCTATGTTACCTCGCGCGGGGGGCAAATCACAGTTCGGCAGTGCGTTCGTGACTCCTGGAATTTCAAACTAGCCCACTACCCGGAAGCAGCCGCCCGTGACGGCATCAGTAGCGCTGCGATATAATCACCATTGATAAGTCCTCAATCGGTCGGGCGAACCAGCGAGGAACATTTCATCGGCATGTAGAATTCCTGCCTCCGTCCACGCGCGCCGGGGTGGGGTGGATTTCTTGCTGGTGAGATCATGAGGGACAGTACTTGGACGTGAACCACCGAGCATGAGCGTAGCCGAACTTCCGGTTCTTCCCCGGGCGCGCCGGGGACTGCTGCCGTTTCTGGGTATGGCCAGCGGCACCAGCGTCGCCACCATCTACTACAACCAGCCACTCCTACTGGAAATCACCCGCACCTTTCGAGTGTCTCCCGCCAGCGGCGGAGCCGTTGCCGTCGCCACGCAACTTGGCTATGCCGCCGGAATATTGTTCTTTGTGCCTCTGGGTGACGTCGTGGAGCGCCGGAAGTTGATCATGCGGCTTTTCGGAGCGGTCTCGCTGGCCTTGGTCGCCGCCGGACTGGCGCCCTCGTTCTGGGCACTGGTGGCGGCCAGCGTGGTGATTGGCATCACGGCGGCAGTGACGCACATCCTGGTTCCCATAGCCCCGGAGCTGGCCGACCCGAGCGAGGGCGGTCGCGCCATCGGCACGGTGATGAGCGGCTTGCTGCTGGGGGTTTTATTGGGCCGCGCGGCTTCCGGCGCCGTGGCCGAGGCGTTGGGATGGCGGGCGGTATTTCTTCTGGGCGCTGCTTCCACGGCAGCCTTCGTGCCGCTGCTGCGGTGGCGCATGCCCATCATGCCGCCCGCGCACTCGCTGCGTTACCGCACCGCGCTGCGTTCGCTGTGGGACTTGATCCGCGATGAGCCCTTGTTGCGCGAGGCTTCAACGGTGAGCTTCCTGGCTTTCGCGGCTTTTATCGCCTTTTGGACCAACCTCGCGTTTTTCCTGGGTTCACCGCACTACCGCATGGGGGCGGGCGTGGCGGGCGGTTTCGGCTTGCTGGGAGCAGGCGGCGCCGTGGTGGCTTCTCTGGCCGGGCGCTTGTCTGACCGCAAGGGGCCGCGATTCACGCTCACGCTCGCGCTTGGCTTATTAACCGCCGGTTACGTTCTGCTTTGGATTTTCGGCTATCACATGGCAGGCCTGATCGTCGGCGTCATTGTCATCGATGCCGGACAGCAGAGCATGCAGATTTCCAACCAGACGCGCATTTTCTCCCTCTCTTCGACCGCCCGCAGCCGCCTCAATACGGTCTACATGATTATTTTCTTCCTCGGTGGCGCCACCGGCTCGGCACTCTCCGCGGTGGCGTGGAATCGTTGGCAATGGAGCGGTGTCTGTGGTTGGGGACTGGCGATGCTGGCACTCGCGTGGTTCAGACACGCCGCAGGGTCCGGCGAAGCCGCGCAGCGCACACCCGCATAAACCCGGGGCAACCCAAAACGAACCGCCACCCACGGAGCATGCAGTGTACGACGGCCATTCCGGTCTTAAGCCGAGGACGCGACCCCTCACCCGCCGGCCATGCCGTCGACCTCTCCCCGTGAGGCCGTTTCAAAACTGGCGGCCGCGAGTTGGCGAGGTCCCCGCCGCGGGGCGTTGGGTGCGCGCAATGGCGCTGTCCGCGTGTGGGGACGCACCCCCTGTTGGACAGCCGCTTGAGGCCCGGACCGATGATCGCTTCCGCCCTCGTGATCGATGGCGGCTTTCCGTCCTCGCGCCAGAACCCCTTAAGCCGGGGCGAGGGCGCGGGCGGCCCAGTGCTGGTAAAGCTTCTTCAAGTTAAGGCCGTGCACAGCAGCGCCCACTGCGTGCGCACGTTCTCCAGTCCCCGCACCGTCCAACGCCGGAAGCCCATGGCTTGTTTAATCGTGGCGAACACCGGCTCGATGATCGCCTTGCGTTGGCGCAGCAAGGCTTGCTTCGACCGGATCGCGCGCGCTTCTCGCGTTGGCGCCGTGATCGCCGCGCGCTGCGGACTGATCTCGATTCTCCGCCCCTTCCGACTGCGGCTGCACAACGCCCGCACCGGACACTGCGCATAATGCTGCGCAATGATAGCTGCGCACCGCCGGCCGTTTCGCACTCTTCTTTTTCTCGCCCTCAAACTTCAGCCGCTGCCCTTGCGGACAGATCACTTCATCCGCCGCCGCGGTCGTATTCAAACTTCGCGCTCGCGTACTCCCCGCGCTTCTCCCCGCCCGTCTCCACTCCCGGCGCCACCAGCACTTCGTACCCCTTGGTCTGCGCTTCCCCCAACTGCTTCGCCGACGCGTATCCGCCATCGCCCACCGTCTCCGCCGCCACTTTCCCCAGGTTCGCTTTCGTTTCCTCCAGCATCGGCACCAACTGCGCGTTGTCCGACTCGGCGTTCACCGCCGTCTGCGCCACGATGATTCCCGCCTGCGCGTCCGCCACCGCCTGCGCGTTGTAGGCCGGATCCTGGCGCCCTTCGCACGGCATCAGCCGCGCCTCCGGCTCCTGCGGGTGCAGATGATCGCGCTCGGCCTCGTCCATCTTCTGCAGCGACTCCCGAATCGCCGCCCGCAGTTTCTCCGCCACCTGCAAGTTCTCCGGCAACCGGTACTCGCCCGCCTCCGTCTTCTCCGCCGCCTCCACCGCCGCTTCCGTCTCCGCCAGCCCCGCTTCCACCCGCGCCAACAACTTCTCCAAATCCTCCCGATGCTCCACCGTCCGCCGCGACGAGGCCGCCCGAATCTTCGTCCCATCCACGGCGTGACAGAGCATCCCGATCAACCCTTGCTCCGCCGCCACCTTCACCGCCGACCGAAACACCGCGCGCAACGCCTTCCGGTTCCCATGCCAGAACCGCCACAGCGTGCAGTGATCCATCGCGTGGCAGCCCCGTCAGCCAGATCAGCGACAGGTGCTCGCGACACGCCCGCTCCAGATCGCGCGTCGAGCGAATGCGCGCCAGATACCCGTATAACCACGCCTTCAACAACAGATCGTTGCTGTACGGCGGCCGCCCCTCTTCACTCGGCCGCTCGCGAAAACCCAGCGCCCGCAGATCCAGCGCCTCCACAAACTCCCGAATGAAGCGCGCCGGATGATCGCGCCCCACCCAGTCCTCGATCGCCGGCGGCAATAAATAAACCTGATCATAATTCGCGTGAATCTCTCCGCTCATGCCCTTGCACTGAGCACCTCCACTGCCATTTTCCGCGCCGAGTTTTGAAACAGCCTCGAGGGAAGAGGTTGTAAGTCTTTTTCTACGCGCCAAGGACCATCAACAACCTCTCCCCTGGGGAGAGGTCGACCCGATGCATCGGGTCGGGTGAGGGGTCTTCTCCCCGGCGCCTTACGGGGCGACACCCGGTGTCTAGAGCATTTCCATTTATGATGTAGCGTATTGGGCGCTAAAAAAGAAGCCTTTGCAGTCGGCGGTGGAAACCGCGTTAAAGGCGCTCTGGGCCGCCTGCAGCAATTCCTCTTCGCTGCGCGGAGCGCGGCTGCGCAGGACCTGTTTGATCTTGCTCCACATCGGTTCGATGGGGTTGAAGTCCGGCGAGTAGGGGGGCAGATAGAGCAGGCGCGCGCCGGCGGCTACCAGGGCCTCGCGCACACCCCGGATCTTATGCGTGCTCAGATTGTCCAGGATCACCACGTCGCCGGGGTGCAGCGTGCGGGCCCACCCTTCCCGGACCCAGGCCAAAAACATCTCGCCATTCATCGCGCCGTCAAACAACCAAGGGGCGCAAGGACCTCCCAGGCGGACGCCGGAGATCAGGGTGCTGGTCTGATAGTGCCCGTGGGGAATGCGCGCCAGCAGTCTTTGTCCGCCCAGGGCACGGCCCCGCAGGCGAGTCATCTTGGTGTTGGCTCCGCTTTCGTCCACAAACACCAGAGCGGCCACCGCTTCCGCCGCCAACTGCTTATGCCAGCCGGCCCTTCTTTCCGCCACGTCGGGTCGGTCGCGTTCGGCGGCGGCCAGAGTTTTTTTTAAACCTCCAGCCCAGCCGCCGCAACCAGAGATCGATCGTGGAAGTGCGGAAAGAGCGGTCCAGGCGGGCGCCCAGCTCCGCCAGCGTGGCATCCGGTTGCGCCGATAAGAGTTTGCCCAGTCGTTGTTTCCGCTCTTCGGTGAGCAGGGTCTTGCGCCCACACAAATGGGTCTGGGGATCCAGTGTGCCGCGCTGCCGAAACTGCTGGCGCACACGGCGCACCGCCGCTACGCAGAAACCGGAATACTCCGCAATCTCCCGCGTACTCTTGCCCCGCTCGTAAAGTTCCAGGATACGCTGACGAAGGGGAACAGGTATGGCTCGCATGCCCCCACTCTGCCACGCCCGTTCGCCTTTTTCAAGCTACATTATTTATGGAAGTGCTCTAGAAGCATAGCTATGCGTCATGAAATTGAAGGAGCATCGGTTGCCAGGGAGTACCGGCTCGTTGCTGAACGTTAGGGGCGGCGGTCTGTAATCGTGCCGCACTCACTTTCCCGGACCCGCGGTAACGCGCAGGACCTTGATTGTAGAGGCTATTGATCAATCGGCTTCGATTCTGTTTTCCAGGACCACAGGAAGGGGATTGCAGGCCGAAGAGTTCCTCGTTCTGGATTTCATCGACGACATGCGGTTTCGGGCCCTGGTAGTTCCCGCCGATAGCATGGAAATCGAAATAAAAGTCACCAAATTTGGCGGAGATTCTGGGCTCGTGGCAGCAGTCGCGACGGTTAACTGCACAGCCCTCGCACCAAGGAACCCCGGCTTTGCCAGGCGGAACTTCCAACGCGCACTCGCGCCGTAACATCTGCAATCAGCTCTTTCAACACGAGACGATCCTGTCGCGATGCTCTCGCACATTGCTGGTCGCGTTGCGCGTATCAACAACCAAGCGGGCATTTCGTACGATGGAGTGGTAGTCATAGCTGGAGTGGTCCGTGGCAATGACGACCACGTCATACTTTGCTAAGATTTCCGGCGTCAGATTCACGCTAGTCAACCCGAAATTGTATTTACGCATTTTGGGAAGGCTGGGGAAGTAGGGGTCGTTGTATTCGATGTGCGCCCCCCTTTCCTCAAGCAGTTCCATGATTCTCAGGCTGGGAGACTCGCGCGCGTCGTCGATGTCTTTCTTGTAGGCGATCCCGAGGACGAGAACCTTGGCATCCTGAAGGCATTGTTTGCGCTTATTGAGGGCATCGACGATGGAATCCACCACGTGCTCGGGCATCGCGGAATTGATCTCTCCCGCAAGCTCGATGAACCGCGTCGGAAACTCGTACTCGCGCGCTTTCCAGGTCAGATAGAACGGGTCAATGGGAATGCAATGCCCGCCCAAGCCGGGACCCGGATAAAAGGCGGTGAAGCCAAACGGCTTGGTCTTGGCGGCTTCAATCACTTCCCAGATGTCGATTCCCATGCGCAGGCAAAGGAGCTTCAATTCGTTGACCAGCGCGATGTTGACGCAGCGGTAGGTGTTCTCCAATATCTTGGTCATCTCCGCGGCGCGCGTGGAACTGACCAGGAGTGTCTTTTCGAAGACCTGTGCATAAAGCAAGCGGGCCGCCCGGGCGCTTGCGGAATTGGTACCGCCCACGACCTTGGCAACCTGATGAGTCTTGAATTGCTTGTTGCCGGGGTCCTCGCGCTCCGGGGAGAACGCCACCATAAAATCAAAGCTGCCCTCGTTCCCAGGCAGGACTTCACGACCATCGGTTGTGTAGGGCTCGATCGGGCAGCGAAGTCCGGATTTCTCCAGAATCGGCAACACGACTTCCTCGGTGGTGCCGGGGTACGTGGTGCTTTCCAGCACAACCAGTTGCCCGCGGCGCAAATGGGGAGTGATGGATTCGGCGGTGTCGCGCACGAATGACAGATCCGGTTCACGGTGAGCGTCCAAAGGTGTGGGAACGCAGATCAGAATGGCATCCATATCGCGGAGGCGGGCAAAGTCAGTTGTGGCCTTCAGGCGCTTGGCTTGCACCTGTCCAGCTATGACATCGGCCGAAATGTGCTTGATGTAACTCTTGCCTGCTTGCAGTTGGGCTACTTTTTGCGGGTCAACGTCAAAGCCGCACACTCCAAATTCGTTATCGGCGAACAGGAGAGCGAGAGGCAAACCGACGTAACCCAGCCCGATAATGCCCACCTGGGCTGTCTTTGTCTCGATTAACGACTGGAAAGTTGCGTTTCCTATATTCGTTGCTACGCCTCCGTTGTTCGAGTCCATAGTTCCCTTCGTGTGAATTCCAGAGATGAAAAAACCCTCAGTGATTATAGCTGGATTTGACCTTGAAAGATTACCATTCTGTGGCACGAATGTTAATTGGAATCACTGAAGGTATTCTCATTCATCCGTCAGTCTTCGCATATTACTATTCGCATTGACACAACAAGTCTCGGGTGTCAGCCCGTGATCGGTCCGTAGAGATTGGGGTAAGGTGGGTCAGGTCAATCGACGATAAAGCTCGGGGCACGCTTTTCATTTGGCCTGCCGGCGCCACAGTTCAAAATTGATCAAGGCCCAGAGTTGCTTTTCGCGGTCGTGCTCGCCGTTCATGTGTTCACGGACAAATCTCTGGACGCTGCGGGCGTTGAAATACCCACGGGCGGAGCCTTGACTGGACAGAAGCAGGTCTTGCGCGAAAGGCTTGAGGGGCCCCCTGAACCACTCACCGATGGGCACACGGAACCCGACTTTCTTCCGGAACATCACCTCTTTCGGTACGTAGGGCCGGAGGGCATTCTTCAGCAGCAGCTTCGTTCGAAAGCCGCGAGTCAGCAAGCGGGCAGGGATCCGCGCGGCCAACTCTACAAGGCGATGATCGAGGAACGGTCCGCGCTCCTCAATTGATGCGGCCATGGTCATCAGGTCGCCGCGCAAGAGCAGGTTATCCGGCAGCCACACCTTGAGGTCGGCATAAAGCATCCGCTTTAGAGGCGGCCGATCGCGGACTTTCTCAAGATAACTCTCAAAAACCCGGGCGGGGTGTGTCGGGTCGATTTGAGCGAGAAACTCCGGATCGAATAAGCTCTCTCGCTCTTCCCGCGAGAAAGAGGCGAACCACGTCGAGGAGCGTTCTGCCTCGTCACCGATCGAGAGTGCCTCCAGGGCGACTTTCACGCGGCGATGCCGGTACGGCAACCAGCGAATGAGCCTCCGGGTGACCGCGTGCGGCAGCGCTGAGAACAAGCCCGCCAGACGGTCGGCGGCGTACTTTGGGTATCCGGCAAAAAGCTCGTCGCCACCTTCCCCCGCCAGAACGACCTTCACACTTTGGGCTGCTCGCCGCGAAATCAGATAAAGCGGCACGTCCGTGGGTTCAGCGAGCGGCTCATTCCGTAATGCCACCAAGTGGGGAAGTGCTTGGGCGAGGTCCTCGGGCCCGACGACGAGTTCATGATGCTCCGTCTCGTACCGGCTGGCCACCGCCCGCGCGTAGGGCAATTCACTGTACTCGGGTCTATCGAATCCCACGGAGAAGGTGCGCAACGGACGCGCGCCGAGCTGGGCCATGAAAGCAACCACGGCGCTGGAATCAGTTCCTCCGCTCAGGAAAACTCCCAGCGGAACGTCGGCAATCAACCGGAGCCGCACCGACTCGCGCAGGCACTCGATGACTTCCGCGGCGATGTCCCTGGAATGCCTCGACGATTCTTCCTCCGCCGGAACATCCCAATAAGCGCGCGTCCTAACTCCCTGTGGGTCGGCAACGAGGAGATGGCCGGGTAGCAGCTTTTGCACACCGCGGTAAAAGGTGTGCGGTGCGGGCACATAGCGAAACGCGAAGAAATCGTATACCGATTGCGGGTCGATTTCGCGCGGGCCTGGCAGCAGTTGCTCAAGCGAGCGCAACTCCGACGCGAAAGCCAATCGCTTGTCGTCCAAGTGATAGAAGAGTGGCTTTACGCCCAGGCGATCGCGGGCCACCACCAATCGGCGCTTGCGGCTATCCCAAATTGCAAACCCGAACATGCCGCGCAGATGGTCAACGAAATTGAGGTCATGCTCTTCGTAGAGGTGCAGTATTGCTTCGGTGTCGCTCTTCGTGCGGAATCGATGTCCGCGCGCGAGCAGGTCGGGCAGCAGATCCCGAAAGTTGTAGATCTCGCCGTTGAAGGTGATCCAAACCGACTCATCCTCATTGGCGAGGGGCTGGTGGCCGCCGGCCAAATCAATGATGCTGAGTCGCCGGTTGCCGAGGCCGAGTGGTCCGTCGAAGTGAAATCCCTCATCGTCAGGCCCACGATGCGCCATCGCGTCGGTCGAACGCTTCAGCGCCGCAGGATCAGCGGGTTCGCCCGTGCCGAAATTGTAGACTCCGCAAATACCGCACATAGGACAAAGTGTGGGAAGTGCCAGTGGCTAGGAGAAACCGCCGTTTCCCTCTCTTTCGTAGCTCTTCGCTGCCACCGGGACGCCGCGAAGGGCTTCGCTCAGCCACTTCGGCATGAGCTGTGAGAAGGACCCTAGCCGCTTACGACACGATTAAGATCTAGAGGTGGACCAAATCGCTGCGCGCGACTTGTCGCTAATTCCTAACCGCTGGCCTTCTAAGACAGCTCGTTTCAGCCAGACTGAGCAGCTTGATGACATCGTCAATGTCGTGGTTAGAAGAGTTGGTCAGATCCATCGCGAGCTTTTCGGTGTTGGCTGTGGCATCGGCGGTGACCATTGTAGCATGGACAAACACTGTTCCCTTGCCAGTCTTGAAGGCCGAGTAGTTAAGCGGCGCGGACCTTCGCCAAGTCAACAAAACGGGCCCCTCAATTCGGCCGGCTCTCCGACCGTGGCAGACCAACTGGACAGAAACCGGTTGGGGGCCTTCTTTCTCAGCATTTTCCAAGGCCGGTCAGAGTCCAGAGTAGCCCAGAAATTACTCCCCAACGGTCCGACCTCGTTCTTTGACCGCCTCTGTTATCGACCTCTTGTTCCCATGCGGCTGAAAACGCGCGACGCCGTGGCTCCCATTCAGAGTCTCACCACGATGAAGTCATTGATTCCCGAGCATAAGAGCGCAAACACACTCTCCTATCGGCACCGCGGCCTGATGGGTGAACTGCCGAGCATGGGAACTCCCGTGTGGCTGAAGTAAAAGTAGTGCGTTATAACGGCGTCAGCGTTGTCAAGTCCAATTTGGGCGACACGACTTGCTCCCGTTTTCAGATCGCCCATCGTGGCCGCTCTGACTCCGGCGGAGTGCACGATATAGCCGCACCGCTTCATCTTTATGGCGGACCCGAAGCACTGACAACCTTATGGGAGCAAGGCGCTACAAACAAGTTCACCGCCATGACATCCGGAACCCTGCGCGAAACAGAATCGGCGGGCCGTTTGTCAGCACCGGTGTGCGCGCCACGTCGTAGCGCTCGCTCAGCAAGTTCTCGCCCGCCACAAAAATCTCCATGCCGCGGCCCAACGGGCGCGAAGCCAGCGCGTCCAGGAGGAAGTAGTGATTCAGCGGCAGCGTGTTCTGGTCGTCGTCGAAGGTTGATCCCACGTAGCTGGCTTGCAGCGCGGCGGTCAGGCGATGCGCGCGCGAATACCGGAACTGAAAACTCACGTCGTGGCGAGGCACATGGGGGACCAGCAATCCTACCAGTTGCGAACTGGCGGGGAAGCGGGTCACCTTGGCGTCCACGTACTGCACGCCACCGGAGGCCGTCAGCGTGCTGGTCAGGTGCGCCTCCATTTCCAATTCCATGCCGCGCGAGCGCGTCTCGCCCAGGTTCTGCCGCTGGCGTGTGATCAGCGTGGGCGTGCTGGAGAGTGTGACGTTGGCAATCGGATCGCTGATGTCGCTCCAGAACAGCGTGCCGCGCGCGCTCAGCCGATCGCGCCACGCGTTATAGCTTGCTCCGGCCTCCGCGCCCGTCAATTGCTCCGCGGTCAAGGCGCTGTTGGCCTCCGTCAGGATGTTTCCCTGGCGAAACGAGCGGTACAGTTCATTTAGCGTGGGCGCGCGAAAAGCCCGATACATCGAGGCGCGAACGACGAAGTTATCCTTCACGCGCACCAGCGAAGATAGCCGCGGGCTGAAGGCCTGTTCGCTGCGGGGGTTGTAATTCGTAACCTGGAGCGGCGCGGAAGTGGCCAGCGGACGCGTGACCAGCAGCGCGTCGTAGTTTTGCCAGTCGTCCACGCGGGCGCCGCCCGTGATGATCCAGCGCGTATTGATGCGGACAATGTCCTCGCCGAACAGGCCCCACAGGCGTTGCCGTCCGCCTGCGCCCACGGCGGTGGAGAGCTTGCCGGAAGTGTACATCAGCTCGTTGCTCGCGCCGCGCACCTGCTGGCCATCGAACCCGGCGGCCAGCGTCTGGTGCGTGCCCGCCGTGCGCGTCCATTCGGTTGAAAGTCCTGCCTGGTACGAGGGCACTCGCTGGTCATCGGTCAGCGTTTCGCTGTTGCGATTGGCAGCAATCGAGGACGCCGTCTGATCATAAACCTCCGGGCCGCCGTAGACGCGCAGGGTCATGGTGCCGGCGGTAGTAGATTGCCAGTCCGCACCCGCAGCAAGCTGGCGCAGGCGCGTGTCGTTGTTTTGCAGTGGCGTACCGTTTTTGCGCCGATCTTCGAAAATCGACCCGCTGCCAAATAGGTGCGCCCGCTCGGTAAGTTGGCGCTCCAACCGGAACTGGCCCGTGAAGTGTTTCGAGGCGACCGGCGTATCCACGGTGCCCTGCAGCGGCGGCAGCACGGAAACGTAACCGGCGGTGGAGAATCCCTCGGCGGAGGCGATGGCTGTCCACGGCCCAGCGCGCAGGCTGCCGGTCAGCGACGCGTCCGGCGTTTCCTCGTTTCCATAGAATGTCGCAAGCGTAACGGAAGACTCGCGCAGGCGGCGCGGAATGACGTTAATCACGCCGCCCAGCGCTTCGCCGCCGTAAAGATCGGAGACGCCGCCCTCTACCACCTCGACTGAGCCGATGGAAGTCGAGGGCACGCGGTCCCAGTAAACCCAGCCGCCGAAAGGGTCGGAGAGCGGAATGCCGTCGGAAATCACCAGCGCGCGGCTGGCGCCGCTGGTTCCAACGCCCCGCAGTGAAACGCCCAGCGAGGTGGGATTGGCCGTCAGGCTGCCATTCCGGCGATACAACATGAAACCCGGCACCTCGCCCAGCGCGTCATCCAGCGTGAGCGCGCCCGTGGTTTGAAGATCCTGCTGGTTGATCACCGTTACACTCGCCGCCGTGTCACTCACGCGCTGCTCCGTGCGCGTGGCGGTTACGGTGACGCGCTGCGCCAAGCCCCGCGGCGCCAGCGTGATTTCCAGCGGTTGCGAGCCCTGCGTGGAAAAGTCCCAGCTTTGATGGAACGGCGCGAAGCCATCGTGCTCGACGGAAATCGTCCCTAGCGTGGCCGGAAGATGCTCGAAGTGAAACTGGCCCTGCACGTCGGTGGTCTGGCGGACGCGAACATCGCCTTGGGACAGTGTTACTTCGGCATTGGCCACCGGAGCACCGCTGGTATCGCGAACCATACCCTGCAGCTCAGACGAGCTGCTCTGTTGGGCGCGCGTGAGCCCCGTCACGAGAGCGAGGAGGGTGATCATCGCCGAGACAGCCTTGGCTCTCCTGAACATTGGCATGTGAAAGGCTTTCCTTTCAGTCAGCACAGCGACGCGTTCGAACTGCCGGGGGCATCACTTTGCAGTTGAGGTTGTCAATTCCGCTCCGCCCATTCGGCGGGTGACTCCCCAAATCACATTGTAACTGAGGTGTCACCAGCTTCGTGAGTCCGGCAGTGTCCTGCGAGCGGAAGGATCGCCTGTCACGGCGATGGTTGAGAGTTCCCAGCTCTTTTGGATTCGAAGCGCCGAATATCTCTCGACTGGTGGCGGCGTAAAGCCGCCACGCTCCGAAAATCTGCACCACAAGGAGCCTGCCTATACCCCGTCAGCGGATGGGGACGGGAAGTTCGCGCAAACGGGCCTGCACCTCTTCTGCAAAGAGCGAATTCCTCCCTTTATGATCACCAGCGACATCGTCGCGCTCCCCTGTCTGCCCAAAAGCAGAGCAGGCAAGGTGATCAAACGCCACCTGAAAGCTCTGTGACACGCAACAGGCGTAGCCGTAGAGACTCGCCGCGGCCGCAGTCACGCTAAGCGAGACTGTGGGTACGATTGTCATGCAGATGGAGGCAGGCACGCTGGTGTCGCAGGATATTCGGCCCGCTCCGTCGCGGTCCTGACAAGATAGGCCATTACCACCAACGGATCGACGCGCTCCAAAATTTAGCAGCGCACGATCTTGTCTCGACGCTGCCGCGCGGCGCGCGCACTTGCTGCATTGATGCTGCCGACACCTGGTGAGTCTTGAATTGCTTGTTGCCGGAGTCCCCGCGCTCCGGGGAGAACGCCAGTATAAGATCAGAGTCTCGTTCGCTCCCCTCCGCAACTTCTCCGCCGCCGGTTGTGCAGGGTTCAGCAGGGCAGCGGCGCCCTGGTTCCTCCAGGATTGGCAGCACAACCTCTTCCGTGTTGCCTGTTCCGATTCGAATTGACATGATAAACCTCAGGGTTTAGCATCTCCCCCATTACAAGCCGTCCCAATTCCCGGCGAGGAGTCCTCTCATGGAAAAACAGATTACGACGATTAGTTACTGGTTGGGTCTGGCAAGCTCCCTGATAGCGTTAGTTCTACGGGGACTGAACATCTTTGGAGTATTAAGCCCCAAGGTGGTTGAGCAGGGAAAGACTCTCTGGTATATGAGTTTCTATAAAGGTGCGCTTTTGTTCTTCCTTATTGCCATTGCTACAGCGAGCTACACATGGGTGCGCAGCCAGAAGGCCTGACCCGCACTCCGAGGCCGCTGAGATTGACGTCCCTCCGCGCTCCGGAATCTGCGGTCAGTGCCGCTAGCGCCTGTTCGGAATCTTCTGCAGCGCGGCTTCGGCGTCGGCGGCCTGCGGAAACTTGGGGTTCTCTTGCAGCGCGGCCTGAAGTGCCTGACGCGCCAAGTCTGGCTGGCCGGCGGCGAGATAGGCCATTCCCAGGTGGTATCGAATCGTCGGCACGCGAGGAGCTTCTCCTACTCCTTCCTTCAATTCCGTGATTGCTGACTGTTGGGATCCAAGCTTGTAGTATGCCCACCCGAGCGCATCAGAGGCGAGCGGTGAATTCGGTGTCTTTTGTTTCGCCGTCTCCGCCAAGGACAGCGCCACGTTCACATTCCCGCCATGGTCGAGGTAGAGAAGAGCGAGGTGATCTGCCACGGCTGGCGAAGCCGGATTGACTTGGTGGGCCTTCTCGCAGACCTTTATCGCCTCGTCCCAGTTTTCCTCTCTCTGGTATTGGAAAGCGAGTCCCAGGTAATTCGCCATGTCCTGCGGGTTGGCGGCAATGGCGGAGCGAAGATCGGCTTTCGCCTTTTCGCTTGCGCCTTCGGCGAGATCGATATTTGCCAGCATCTCGTAGGCGTCGGGAGTTCGGGGATCCAGCGCCAGCGCTTGTCGGACAAGCGTCTCCGCCTTCGCTGCATCTTTTAGATTAAAGTATCCGACTCCCAGCAAAAAGTGCAAACCGGCGTTCTGTGGGGATTGGTCCACTAATTTGGAGATTCGATCAACCGCCGCCTGGGACTTTCCCTGGCGGCCATAAAGTTTCAGTAATATCGCGAGCGCCGGCAGAGAAGTGGGGTCGCGGTCCAATGCCGCCAACATCATCTTTTCGGCTTGGGCGACGTCACCTTTTGCGTCCAAAACCTCGGCGTTGGCGACGTAGGCAGCGGGCAGGTTGGGATTGGCTTTAAGTGCGTCGCCAGCCAACCGCAGCGCATCGTCGAGGTCGCCGCTCCGGGTGTCAAGCCTCGACAACTCGACGGCGGCACTGGCCGTCTGTGAATTCAGTTCGAGAGCCCGGGTAAATGACTCCTTGGCGAGGTCAATTTGGCCCAATGACTTCTGGGCGACGCCTAGAAAGTAGTAGGTGCTCGCTGCGGTTGGGTCGGCATGCTGGGCCTTCTGGAGCACGTCCTGGGCCTGCTGGTATTGGCCTTGAGCAATGAGAATTCGACCTTGTGCCGCCAGTGCCAAGGGGTCGGCCGGGGTGCCAATCAGCACCTCCCTATTGATTTGTTGGGCCTCGGCGATCTTATTCAAATCGAGCAGAGCCTCAACCAATTGGTCCTTGAGGGAAGAGTCTTTGGGCTTTGAAGCGAGCAGGGACTGGAACTCCGCGGCGGCCTTTTCCGTTTGGCCGGTGGCCGCATAAAAATGCCCCAGGGCCTGGTATGCCTGCGGGTCGCCCGGCGCGATCGATTTCAGCTCTGCCGACGCCTTTTCCGCTTCCTGTAACCGCCCCGTCGCCTCCAGCATTTGAATCATGTATAGCCGGGGACTGACGGCGTGAGGATCAGCCTCGCAAGCCGCGCGCAACGCCGCTTCTGCCTCTGGCATCTTTCTCTGGGCAAGGTAGAATTCCGCGAGCGCTACGTGCGCTTGGGCAGAGTGCGGGTTTAGTTCGATCGCCTTCTTGTAAGTTGCCTCGGCCATTTCCGGGTGTCCGTCAGCGAGATACATAGCGCCCAGTGCATCTAAGGCTTCGGCACGTGGCGGACCCGATCCCAGCGCCTTCTGCATTGCCGCGATGGCTTTGTCCATTTCGTGCGTAGCCACGTATTTTTGCGCCAGAACCTCATGAGCCCAGAATTCTTCGGGTCGGCCGCGAGGACCGTTTCGACCGCCGCCTGCGCTTGATCGTATTGGCGGTGCGCAATTTCCAACGTGGCCAACTGTAGTTGTCCGTCGAGATTGCCAGGATTCAGCGAGACCGCGCGCTGAAACTCCTTGTAGGCATCTTCGCCGTCGCTCAGAGCTAAGTAGGCCATCGCCAGTTGATAGTGGCCTTCCGCGAATTTGGGATCAATCTGGATGGCATTGCGAAACTGGAGGGAGGCTTCCCGGTACTTGCCCTGTTTCGCATAGGTCTCTCCGCTGTTTAAGTACTTAAACTTGCGCTTCTCGGGATCAAGCGTACAACTCACCAGTACTGCCAGCCCCAAAAATAGAAACGCCATCCTGCCGATTGCCTTACGTCCCATGAGTGGACCTTCCCCTCTTTTTTCGCCAAGCCGGACAGACAACCCCTGTTTGTCCCTGCGCCCATTTTGAAAATGGGCTCGGTTGTGCGTTGTCCGATTGTAACTATAACATATTAAATCGGTTGTCATGCTCGTTGCGCCGCGCTCACCGGAGGACGAACGGGAAGTACCCAACACGCGGAAAGCGCCTACACCGCTATAGTAAGTCATGGCATAGTCCTGTCAATGGGCTCCAAGTACTGTTTTGTGCCGCGGGGAGCTCCCATAGGGAGGCGGTTAGCTTCAAGATATTGGCTAGCCACTGACACCACCATCGGGCCAGAGGATTTGCCCTAAGTTTGCCCAAAGGTCCCATTGACAGTAGTTTGCGGGTTCTTTAAAGTACCCTTAACAAAGAAGACCCGCCGGGTTACTGGCGGAGTTGGAGTCTGAATCACAAGGCGTGCGGGAGACTCCGAATCATGCTTGACAGGCCTTGTCGATGTTGAAAGAAGTTTAGCGTGGCCGGGGCTGGCGCTCCGATTATGCTCAGAGATTGGGCGGTAAAATTCACTCAAGTGTGGAGACTGTAATGAACAGTTCGTTTCGAAAGTATTGGATCTTGACAGCCGTTGCTGTTTTTCTTTTCGCATCTGCATCGTTTGCGCAGTCGACGACCTCCGTGGTTTTCACTTCGAGCGCCCCGGGGAATGGCACCACCTTCGGCGGTTATTACATGGACCCTTACACGGCGACGGTTGGAGGAGTGGCCAACACCACCATGATCTGCGATGACTGGTCCGACAACACTTACCTTGGTGAGTCATGGACCGCTTACCAGATTAACGCGTCAACTGTGGGCAATTCCAGTTTGGGAACGCCGATGTTTGGAAACAATCAGAATCTTTACAACGAGCTGGCTTGGCTAGGCTCTCAGATGCTCGCGAATTACAGCCTGGCTCCAACCACGGCTCAACAGCAGACGGAGACCGAAATTTCGTTTGCGATATGGGCTCTGACGTGGGGCGCGAATGGCACCACCGCGGAAACACCCGCCCCGCTGCCTTATCTCTGTTCAAACCTGGGCGGAAGTTTTAGCGGTGGTAACAATTCCGATACTGGCACTTGTTCAGGCTTGACGCCGGGATCCGTTGCTGCCAATGAATGGGCGCAAGCGCTAAGTTACTTAAGTACCGCCGAGGGGAGTGAGTCAAACTACAGCGCTGCGGGTTGGGAGATCCTCACCCCGAAAAGCGGCACTTCAAACCCATCGGGTGACGGCACACCGCAGGAATTCCTGGTCTACACGCCCGAGGCTTCCACGATCGTGATGCTTGGTGCTGACCTTCTGGGCTTGTTGGCGCTGGCGTTCTTCTTCCGCCGACGCATCGTTCAACCTGTCAGTTAACATCTCACTTCCGGCACTCGCACGCCAAAAAAGGCGCCGGCTTATACCGGCGCCTTTCTTTTTCCCCGGAAAACACAAGAGAAGCTCCCAGCCGATTGCAGCACCCCTGCTTAATGTCATGACCATCTCTTGGGGCACATGGCTACCGCTGAGGTGTCTTGCCGCGATGTGAGACTCATCGCGGACACTTACGGCGCCGCTGGGGTTGTTTGCTGCAAACGATGGCGAGCCAGTTGCCACGTCACCTCCGCCAATTCGCCACGGGCTATCGGCCCATCTTCCTTCTTCGCTTCTTCCGAGAGCAGGCGATGTGATTCGTCGGATGCCACGACCGCCGTGGAAAACCAGTGCACGGCGACGCTGACGGTCGGCGCCCCGGCCCAGCCGCCGCAATTGGACGGGCTGGCGCCTGGTTCTGGTATGGTGGGCTCCTGGGTGGCAATTTCCGGGTCGAGCTTTGGAAGTTCGCAGGGAAGCAGCACCGTGTCGTTTGGAGGCGTGCTGGCGTCCACCCCCGCACCGTTTTGGAGCGACACGGCCATCATGGTGGTGGTGCCCAGCGGCCTCGCCTTGAACTCCTCTGTTCCCGTCACCGTCACCACCTCCGCCGGCGCCAGCAATTCGGAGGATTTCATTTCGGTCTCCACCAGCCCGGCTTATAACGTTTCGCCGCAGCAGATCAACCTGCTGGTGGGCCAGACGCGCACCATCACGGTCACGGACAGCAGCGGCAACCCCGTGACGGGCCTCGAATGGACCACCAACAACTCCGGCGCGGTGAGCCTCTCGACAGACGATCCCCCCGTACTAACGGCAGTTGCACCCGGCACCGCCATCGTCTATGTTGTGGGCATGCCGATTCTCGTGACTGTATACTCCGGCACAAGCCTGCCTGTTGGCGCTCCGATCTGGTCGTTGCCCGCAACCCCAGGCGGGGACTGCACCAGTCACAATAGTTCCTGCGGTTCCCAGCGCGAGCGGAGCTGACCTACTGGTGCTCGACGACAGCGGGTACCTGAAGGCGTACGCGAGCGACGGGAGCACGGCTTGGCAGGCCGCGGTGAAGCGCGACGTCTCGAACGCCCCGATTAATTTCACAGACCCGAGTGGGCTTTGCAAAATTTCTGTCGGCCACCATCCTGTCGGGGGAGTGGGTCTGTATTTGCCGTGTGGAGTTCGGCCTCCTACCGGAACACGCGTATATCGTACTTGGAGACAAGGGCAAGGAAGACCGGTGGGTGTTTGACGCTGGAACCAAGGGTCGTATCTGTCCCTGGTGTAAGCCGACGCTGGAGGCGGCTGTGGGGTAGCTGTTTCGCGGCGATACGGAGACAAACACTGTCAACGAAGATGACCCCGCGTCGTTCCAAGTTACCAAAGACGATGGGCGACCATGTCAATTGGACGTGAAGATTTTGAACAGCTTCGCTAACTTAGTTAATCGAGCAGGAGTGCCATACCACCTTCTAGGTCCAAACAGCAATTCCGCGGCGCATGGGGCGTTGAACGCACTGGGGTTTGCCGGTTGGACGTTGCCCGACTATATCAATGCCCCGGGGTGGGATACGGTACTCCCGATGCCAAAATGAACGAGAAGAACGAACCCGAAGGAAAAAAACGGGCGAGGAAGCTGCTATTGACGAGTGGCGTCGGAGTCTTACTCCTCGCCTCCGTCGTTGTGTTCGTCCACGGGATTCCGTCGTGTTGACCCCAAAGATGTGCAAATGAGAATCGCTAAGGGATTACCGCTTGGGGGAGAGAAAGGGGTCAGGAGCCTTTTATTGTTGGGGGAGGATGGGGTAGAATGCCGTTATGGGCAGAATTCGGCGGGTGGATGTGGGAGGTGTGGTTTACCACGTTTGGAACCAGCCGTGGGAGACCCCACAAAAGGCTCCTGACCCCTTTTCCTCCCCTGACCCCTTTTCCTCCCCCTGACCCCTTTTCCTCCCAAGCAAAACTTGGGATCGTGGCAGCTTGAGCCGCGCAAGGGCCAAGACGTGATCCGGATTACCTACTCCTACGTCATCGATCGGTCATTGGGTCAATACCTAATGAGCGCCGACTTGGACTTGCCGAACCAGATCGTAATCCGAGGGAATCCGGGGGGACGGTGAGCAGGGTAGCGCATCAGGGAGGGGAAATGAGGAGAGAAAGGGGTCAGGTACCTTTTCTCTTACCCTCTGACAACACGACGGCCACCGTTGCCAGTGACGCCAGCAACTCTGGTAACGCCTACGGGGTAGCGGCAGGCGTCGCGACCATCTCCGCCTGCGTGGGTGGCGCGGCGAATCCAACCTGTGGGACGGCCACACTCACCGTCGGCGCCCCCACCCCGCCGCCGCAATTGGACGGGCTGGCGCCCGGTTCCGGCATGGTGGGCTCCTGGGTGGCAATTTCCGGGTCGAGCTTTGGAAGTTCGCAGGGAAGCAGCGCCGTGTCGTTTGGGGGCGTGCTGGCGTCCACCCCCGCGCCGTTTTGGAGCGACACGGCCATCATGGTGGTAGTGCCCAGCGGTTTGGGCGTCGGGGCGACCGTCCCGGTAACGGTGACCACCTCCGCCGGCACCAGCAATTCGGAGGATTTCATTCCGGTCTCGACCAGCCCGGCCTATAACGTTTCGCCGCAGCAGATCAATTTGCTGGTGGGCCAGACGCGCACCATCACGGTGAGAAAGGGGTCAGGTACCTTTTCTCTTACCTTGGTATCGTCAGGAACGATGGGAAACGGTGGGAAACGGTGTCAGGTTCCGTTTTCTTTCAATCGGAGTCCGTAAATCGGTTCGACCTGTAACGGGGCCCCAACGGTGCCGGCGCTACGCCGAAATCGGGACCATTTCCGCATTTTCCGCTTGACAGGACGACCCGGATGTGCTAGTCTAGCTATGGTGGCTTATGTTCGGTCGAGAGGAATGCCCAGTCGTGGCGAGGTTCCGTCTCCGTTCTCGCGCCGGGGCTTGCCTCGAAACAGCTCTAGCCTCGCGGCAGGCGAGCCATCCCGCCAATTTGTCGGCTTTTCCGACCCCCAGACCGAAAAACATGAAATTCAGTGAAAGAACCCGATGAGTTGTTGAAAAATAAGCCACTTAAAGAACAGACAGAATGCCCGATGCCGATGAGTACTTGATTCCAAAGGGACTTAAGCTCGGCGAGTCGTGTTTTTTGCGCTTTTTCGTCCATCCCTTTTGTCCTCAGTGGATTGGGGTCATTTGGGGCCTTTGTGTCCATGGTCCGATCCGCAAAATTCCCCTCCAAACCAGGCAAAAAACGAGCTTTTCGGCGGCCTTCGCCCACCCTTCCCGGCGCGGACTGGCTAGCCTCCGCACGCTTCCGTTGCATCTGCACCCTGATCGCGGCACGGACACTAACGGGAAGTCCGGTCTTCGGAACTTCCCTATCGCTCGCGCGCCCAAGCCCTGGTTAGTCTTAACCAACCCGTTCGCCTGAACGCCTTCCCTTGTTGGAGCAGCGGATACCCTGGAAGCGCAATGTCCCGGCCAGGGCATTCTGCAAAACGGGGTCGCGTGGATGAGCGTGGCCGAGGTGCTGGCGAAAGCCCTCAGCGTAGTCGCAGCCGCACTCCCGGCCGTAAGCGGCCGCCCAGGCGGTCATACGATTTAACAGCCTAACTCCTTTAATTGGAGTAGGGTGCCAGCCACGAGAAACTCACAATCGTCGGGGTGAGCCATCACTACAAGGAGACGTGGGGGATTCAAATTGGTGGGCATTAGTTGGCCTCCGCGAAAGGCACCGTGATCGGTATGGCAGGGTGTCGGGCGGAACTTTGCCATCGTCGGCACCATATAGCGACTATATTATAGCTAATTATAGGATTTTATGGCGTCATTTCCGTTAGCAACCTACGATTAAATCTATAAATCCTTGACATTTCGGGTGTGATCTGCTAAAAAACCACCAAAATGCGAGGCCCTACTTGGATTTGGCGGGCCGCGCCCACATTCGTAAGGGGTAAAGTTGGTCATGCGCAAACTGGCGATCGAGGGCGGTCCTAAAGCTATTACCAATCGACTGCAGGGCTGGCCGCAATTTGATGAAAACGCTATTTCTTCCGTCGCGGAGGTTCTGCGGTCGGGGAAGGTTAATTACTGGACCGGCAAGAAGGGAATGGAGTTCGAGAGGAAGTTCGCAGAATGGCAAGGCAGCCGGTACGCCATTTGCGTGGCGACGGGCACGGCGGCATTGCATGTGGCCTTGAGCGCGCTGGGAATCGGGCCGGGAGATGAGGTCATCGTCCCTAGTTACACCTTTATTGCCACAAGCTTCGCCGTGGTTCAATCGGGGGCCATTCCGCGTTTCGCCGATGTGAATCTGGACGACCACTGCTTGAACGTCGATTCGGCGGAGAGGCTGGTGAACGAGCGAACAAAAGCCGTCATCCCGGTCCACCTGTATGGAAACGTTTGCGAGATGGACAAGATTCTGGATTTCGCCAGGCTTCACCACTTGGACGTCGTAGAGGATAACGCCCAAGCCTTCGGGGGGATGTATAAGGGGAGAAAGACCGGCACGCTGGGGCGCATCGCGGCGTGCAGCTTCTGCCAAAACAAGACGTTCACGACCGGCGGAGAGGGAGGGATGGTCACCACCGATGACGCCGATCTGGCATGGAAGGCACGGAGTTTTCGCGACCACGGTTATGATGTGAAAGAACGCCTCTCGATGCTGGAGATGGAGCAGAAGCTGCCGTACATTCACAACGTGGTGGGCTGGAACTATCGCATGACGGAAATGCAGTCGGCGATCGGGATAGCGGAGTTGGAGCGCATGGACAACTGGAACATGCCTACACGCCGCCGCAACGCCCACATTGTGATCGAAGCCCTGCGCCAGTGCCCGGAAGTAAAGTATCTGCCCGTCGATACCGACGAGCGCCGCAACGGGTTCTACACCATGGCGTTTTCCCTGGATATCGAAAGTATGGATTGCGACATCCAGCAGTTCGTGCAAGCAGCGGTGGCGGAGGGCGCGCCTTGCTGGAAGGTCTTTTGGCCGCAGTGTCACACCGAGCGCGCCTTCCGGGAATTCGACTCCTTTGGCAGGTCGGGGTTCCCCTTTCGTTCGAAGGAATACACCAATCCCGCGAGCGTCGATTACTCGCGAGTAGAAGTTCCCAACGCAGCATGGCACGAGACGCACACCTTCACCGTGTTCCCGTACCCGACGTTTACAGAAGACGATATGCACCAGATTGCGAACGCTCTTGTCAAGGTGATCGAGGCCTATTCACGAGTGCGGCCGAGGGCCGACAAGGTGACGGTCGCGTAGGACGGCGACAATGGAGAGAAAGATACGTTGGGGAGTCATCGGGTCGGGCGGAATCGCCCGCCGGCGAACCATTCCCGAGGGGATGGTTCCCGCCGCGAACGCGCAGTTGGTGGGCGTGTTCGACCGAAACGTAAGATCCAATCAAGAAGTGGCCCAGGCTTTTGGCGTGCCGGCATTTGCAAGCCCGGAAGAACTTCTGGCGGCGGAAGTCGATGCCGTCTATGTTGCCACTCCGGTGTACGCGCATGCGCAGAACGTCAGTCAGTGCCTAAAGGCCGGGAAGCACGTGCTTTGCGAAAAGCCCCTGGGCGTCAGCGTTGCGGAGACACAGCCCCTTGTATCGTTGGCCGCCAGCCAACATCGACAGTTGGGCGTCGGGCTCATGATGCGCTTCCATTCTCAGCACCAGGAGGCGCGCAAGATCATTGAGGAAGGCAAGTTGGGCAAACCGGTTTACAGCCGGGCGCAGCTCTCCTGCTGGTACCCGCCGTTGCCCAATGCCTGGAGACAGAATCCAAGCCAGGGGGGAGGCGGATCCCTGGCGGACATGGGTGTGCATTGCATCGACCTGCTGGAAATGCTCTTGGGGCCTGTCGTTTCGGTCACCTGCCACATCAGCAGCCTGGTGCACAGCTATGGCTCGGAAGACAGCGCTGTGGCCACGCTGGTTTTTGAAAACGGCGCCCTTGGAACTGTCGATACGTTCTTCTGCATTCCGGACGAAGGCAGCAAGAACGTTCTGGAGTTGTACGGTTCCGCCGGCAGCATTCTCGCCAAAGGGACTATCGGGCAGGGGAGTCAAGGGGAGATGACATTCTACTCCCGGCCCGACGGGCAGGGATACGACGCCCAGCAGGTCCGCGATTTGGGCCGTGGCATTGCACTGAATCCGCCGCCGGTCAACATCTACCGCGCCGAGATTGAGGAATTCAGCCAGGCGCTTCTCGACGGCAGAGAATCCGCCCTTGCAGGTGACCGAGGGTTCCGCAGCCAGAAGATACTCGAAGCCTGTTACGAATCGGCACGAACGTCGAAATCCGTGAGCGTCAGCTCGTGACGAGATGGAAACTCCCGCGGAAAACCACGCTCCCCGCCTGCGCCGCGTCCTGAATATCTGGGACCTGGTCTTCTACGGCATCGTCCTGATCCAACCCATTGCCCCCGTCGGCATCTTCGGCATCGCACAGAAGCTTTCGTACGGCCACGTTTCAACCGCGGTTCTGGCCGCCATGGCAGCCATGATGCTCACGGCGTTCAGCTATGGACGCATGGCCGCCATTTATCCCTCCGCTGGTTCGGCCTACACCTACGTAAGCCGCGGACTCAATCCTCACGTCGGTTCCCTGATCGGCTGGGCGATGTTTCTTGATTACCTCATCATCCCGGTGATCAACGTCATCTATCCCGCCCTGACCTTGAAGCGGTTGTTGCCGGCCGTCCCCTATGCCATCTGGGCCGTGCTCGTGCTGGCCGTAATCATCTTCCTCAACCTCCGCGACGTGCGGGTAACGGCTCGCGCCAACGAGGTGCTGCTGGCGATTGTCTCCGTGGCGGTTGTAGCATTTGTTGTCGCGGCTGTCCGCTATCTTCTCAAGGGCCAGGGATTGGCCGGATTGATCTCGATACGGCCATTCTACGATCCAAAGACTTTCGACTTCGGGGCCCTTCGCACAGCCACGTCGCTTGCCGCGCTCACCTACATCGGCTTTGACGGAGTGACAACCCTGGCGGAAGAGGTCGAGAATCCGAGACGCACCGTTCCCATTGCCACCGTCCTGACGTGTCTGATCTGCGGCCTTCTCAGCACGCTGGAGGTTTACCTGGGAAGCAGAGTGTGGCCCGACTACCACACGTTTCCCAATCTTGAAACAGCCTTCATGGATGTCTGCCTGCGGGTAGGGGGCGCCGTGCTTTTCCAGGCGATGGGCGTAATTCTGATTGTCGCCTGCGTGGGGACGGGATTGGCCGGAATCGCGGGCGCCGCGCGATTGCTTTATGGCATGGGGCGCGACAATCTCCTTCCCCGCAAGTATTTTGCCCGCCTTGATCCCAAACGCAACATCCCGGTCTTCAATGTTCTGATCATCGGCGCTCTGACGCTCGTCGCCGCGCTGTTGATCAGCTATGAACGGGCCGCCGAGTTGCTCAACTTCGGCGCGTTCCTGGCCTTCATGGGCGTCAACGTGACCTGCGTGCGCCAGTTCTACTTCCGCTCGCAGGTGGGCCGGACTCGCAATCTCCTGGGCGACTTCATCCTGCCGGGCCTGGGCTTTCTCTTCTGCCTTGCCATCTGGTGGAGCCTTCCCCTTCCCGCGAAATGGGCGGGCGGCGTATGGTTTCTGGCCGGATTTGTGTACGCCGCCATCCGCACTCGCGGCTTTCGCCGCGCGCCCGCGTCCATGGACTTTGCCGATTTATAATGTCCCCAGAGTTAAGGTCAAACTTGAACGAAGCGACGCCGTGGCGCACGATACGAACGGCCGGAACTCCCTCACTAGCCTCGACACAGCATCGGCGCGGTGGTTAGTTCCCCATGTAGGCGTCAATCAGCAGGTGGGTGGAGGTCTCCACCAGTTTTTCCCCGCCGCCCGGAGCGCAGAACGAATTGACCACTTCGTAGTTGCCCTCGGCAAAGGCCTTCAGATCGGGCACGTAATGGATGGAGTCGTTGGTGAGTTCGTCCACAATAGTGTGTTGAAACGGCGAGGCGTTCTTGATCGCCATGCCGAGCTCGACAAACAATTCTCCCGGCACTCCCACCCAGGCAACGTCACGGCCCAGCGTGACCACGTCAACCTCCGCTTCGATGGGCTTGCCCTGATAGTCGGAGACCAGCAGAGCCTTGACCGCCTGCACCAGTTGCAAAAACGGAATGCCTTCCGGGCCTTGATGGACGGCGCGGTCCACGAGTTCGCGTGACTTCTCCACCTCACCGGGCTGAAGCTGCTGCACCGGCAAGGCAATGATCGCGCGCCGGAACCGCAGCGGTCCTTCGACTCTGGTGAGCCGCGGATACTCTTTTAGAATGTCGCCCGCCAGGATGGCGCCGATACGGGCGGATTCCTGCGGGCCTTGCTGGCGGTCTGCGCGTCCCACGTCAAGGTGGTTGATGTTGCCAGCCGCTCCGATAGCGAAGAGCGTCAACATCTCAGAGCCTTTGACAGTCGCTAGCGCCCGCGCCAACGCTCCGGGATAGTCCGCTGAGTACTCCGTGCCGCCTGTGGTGTCCGCGTGCATTGCGTAGTTCACGAACGTTGCCAAAGGCGATGCCGCGGACGACGTGAAGTAGACGATGGGAATGGCCGGGTCCGTGGGTCCTGCCGGACGCACGATATGGGGATTCAGCTTTCCGGGATTCCAGGCGATGCTGCCGTCCTTCATCAGGTAGCGCCGGTTGAACGGCAGCGACGCTTCGTGCCCCGTGCCCGCCCAGACCTCAACCGGCTGCAAATCGGCTTCTGCCTCTTTCACCGCTTCCGCAATCTGGCGGGGAAGTTCGGCGCGATACTCATGAGCGACCTGCGCCGGCGCTCCTTCCAGCCGATCGAGGAAGACGTGGTTCATCTCCGGCCCGGTGTGGGAATGCGTGGCGCTGATCATGACGTGGTCAGGGGGCACGCCGGTGCTGGCTTCGATCACCCTGCGCGCATCGTCCACAAAGCTCCGCGGCAGATTGAGCAGATCGCAGAATACCATTGCCACCTTCACGTTGTCCTGCTCGAGGACGATCGCCTTGGCGTAAAGGGGATCATGCTTTCCGGTGTTCAGGCGGATCTTGAAGTATCCTCCCATCGCCATGGCGGGGGGCGGCGTGATTTCAACGGAGGCGCGGCCCATGCGCAAATCGCCCGCCAGGGCAGGGGCGAGCCCCAAGATGATCAAAGCAAGACAGCGACTAATGAGCATTACAGAATGAAGTGACACGACCCCCTCGCCCCCAGCCCCTCTCCCCCAAGGGGGCGAGGGGAGAGGTAGATTAAACTCACGCCCTCTCCCCCTTAGGGGAGAGGGTGGCGCGCAGCGACGGGTGAGGGGGTGCATTCGTTACCTCATTAAGTAATGATCTGTAACAGGTTTTATTTCCATCCCAACTTCTTCAGTGCCCGTGCACGATCGAATCGAGCGGAAGCAGTGCTTGCCCGCCTTTGTACTGCCCGGCATAGGCCTGGAAGCGAGCTTGGAGCGCGCGCCAGAACTCGTACTCGGCATCGAACCTTCCCAAGGCCGTGCCCAAACGATAACGAGTGTTTTGCGCCAGCCACGCGGAGCGATAGTCCGCACGCAGCCCCGTAATTCCGTCCATCAGATCGCTGATCCGGCTGTGCGTTTGTGGCCAGATGCCCGGCCCGATGGCTTCCCACAAACTCTTGGGATGTTCGGGTGACTGCCGTTGATGTTCCCAGGCATCAGAGATCTCGACCGCGTAGATGTACTTCATGCCGGCATAGTCCAACAACCGGCCGCCCACCAGCAAGCTCTCGAGGATTCTCGGATCGCCTCCCAGGGCGAGAGCCTGCATCAGATGTTCTTCCGCGCTCTCCGCCGTCAGGCGCGTCTGGCGAAGGTCGTCGTGATGATCTCGCGAGCGCTTCAGCGCTCCCGGCGTGAAGGGATCTTCCCACAAGGCATCAGTACTCCCATTGCCGACAACCCTCTGAAAATCGGTTTCCGACTGGCTGAGATCTGCAAGGGCCGCGGCAACCTCCGGGCCGGCCGCCGCACCATAGACCTGGCCGGCATAATCGGAATAGAAATGCGCCCTCTCGATGGGAGCGGATTGCCAGGTAGCAATGGCGCCATACGCGATTCCCGGCCAGCACTGCCGGAGCAGGTTTTGACCACTGTCTGACCAGAAGGTGTTGATGAGGCCGAGGGCGCCTGACTTTCGTCCAGCGGCCAGAAAGGTATCGATGTTTTCCCAAGCGGTGTCAAAGTCCGGCGAGATGTCGTTCCAGTTATCGACACCTGTCACCACCAGGTGCGGAATATGCTTCTCCACCAGCGGCGTCAACCAACGCTTGTATTCCGGGTCAGGCCGGGGATCGTAATACCACGGACCGGCAATGATTCCGGGCGGCAACTGCGGCACGATGTCGGGAAACTTCACCATGATGTCCGCCCAGGCCATGACGCGCTTTCCGCGTTGCTGAAACAAGCGGGCAACAAAGTTCAATTGTTCAATGAAGAGTTTGGCGGGAGTGGCGTTCGAGCCGAGTTTCTCCGCCGCCTTGGAGATTTCCCAGGTCTCATCGAATCCGATATTCACCAGCCAACTGGAGAACATCTGCGTGTACTGATTCGCCCAATCGCTTACCAGGGCATTGACCTTGGGGTTCTCCGGATTGAATTCTCCGCCATGCGGGAAATCTGAAAGGTCGGAATACTTCTCGATCCGAAACAGATCGTGCAAGTGGCCGAACATCTCCAGGCAGGGCACCACGTCAACGTGCCGCTGGCGCCCGTAGGCGACGATCTGCCGCACCTGGTCCTGCGTGAAGTGCGCCTCCGGGTTGAGCAGCGGATAACCGTTCAGCTCAATGCTCGCTTCGTTGTAGAAGTAATACTGATTGGCCTTCCAGCGCGAGGCAAAATCGATCTGCCGCATAACCTCGTCAGGCGTGCACATCACGCCTTCGCTTCCCACATCCACCATCACCCCGCGGTATGCCAGGGAAGGCCAATCCTTGATCTCAACCTCGGGAAGGGACGCCTGATCTCCGTGCCCTTCCACGAGTTGGCGCAAGGTCTGGACTCCATAAAAGACCGCGGCAGAAGTTCGCCCGCGGACTTCGCCGCCCGTGGGGGTGATTTTGACTTGATAGGATTCGCGCGATTGCGGCCCCGGGGTTTCATCCGGCAAGGGCAGCGGGTCCACTCCCCCCGTGCGGGTGAGTCTCAAAGCGGGCCGGTCGCCACAATTTTCCAAGACTGGAATCTCGACACCCGCACGATCTTTCAGTTGCCGCGAAAGCTCCGACGCACTGAATCGGTCTTCGGGACTGGGCGGTGATCCGAAGCAGATTCCCAAGCCACGCACGAGCAGGTGCCCGCTGCCGTATGAGACCGACTGCGGGTTGGGCAATAGTGGACTGTGTTGCGCGGCAAGCTGGGTCGCTGCCAGAAGAAGGAGGATCAGGGTCCACCGAAGATAGGCAATAGGTCGTTGGAGAGGCATGAATGCTCCTGGGAAGTGGTGTGTCATCACAATCGAATGAATATCTCACGACGATAGAGAAACCACACGAGCCAAAGTTCCAGCGCCAGGGAAACCAGGGCAACCGCCGCATGGCCATAGGCGCCGAAGAAGACAGGCCCGCCGATCAGTCGCCGGGCGAGCGCGGGAAAGTTGGCCATTCCCGCCACCAGATAGATTGTAATCGGATTCATTCCAACCCAGATCAGCGGCTGCGCCCATTTTTGAACTTTCCAGATGTCGATCACCAGATAAAAGCAGCCCAGCAGTATGGCGCTGTATCCGCATGTCACCAGCATGGCAGAGCATGTCGAAGCCCCGCAGCGCATCGAGCGAGACCAGTCTAGGGTTGCTTTTTTGCGGCGGAGGGCCGCTGAGGATTGAGGAACGGAGTGCGGCCGCTTCAATGTCCACGGACAAGTTTCCTAAACCTTATTGTGGCAGAACGCTGGACGAAGCCCGAAGGATGCCTCGTCCAGCGTTGCGCCGTACGCGATAGACTTGCGAGTGCAGACCGGCTAATCCTAAAACTCCAGCCGCAGTCCGACCTGGATGGTTCGATTGTCCGAGCCACTATAGATCAAACCGGCAGTGGGCACAGGGACGCCACCATCGCGCGTGTCGGCGATCGTCGCGCTCGGGGCGCCCAGATTAAAGTGGTTGAAGGCGTCAAAGAGATCAGCCCGCAGCGCCAGATTCATGTGCTCCTTGAGGAAGAATTGCTTCCGTGCGCTGATATCCCAATCGGCGTATCCCGGGCCGAACAGTTCATCGCGCTCCGAATTGCCCCACGTCCAGGGTTGAGGCGGTGCAAACGCCGCAGGATTAAACCAGTGAACGCCGGCAGCCGAACTGATGTTGTGTCCACCGCCTTTTTCGTAAGGACTCACGCCCGGCACGCGGTCCGCGCGCCCACTGAGCCAGCCGACCTCGGTGGAGGGTACCGAGAAGGCGACCGAAAAGGGTATGCCGGTGGTGTAGGTTGTAATCCCGGAGACCTGCCAGCCCCCAACGACCTGGTTGAGCACGCCGTGCGCGTTCGAGAGGAGTTTCTGCCCGTGGCCGATGGGAAGCGCGTACACGTAATTCACCACCAGGACGTGCCGCTCAATGTCCGAGGTATTGCCGTAATCGGCATTCGCATCATGCCAGTTTTGCGGGTTAACGGAGAACGCCACGTCATCCAGGCCGATCGTGTACTGATATTGCGCTTGCAGGAGCATTCCATTGGAAAAACGCTTTTCCAGCGACAACTGCAATTGGTTGAAATTCTGTTTGCCGCCGGTACGCGTGCCGGGAATGTTCGCCCACGGTTGCAGGGGCCGGTAGTTCTGTTCAACAGTGTTTGGCACCATCGCCGGTGGGATGTTGATATCGCGTTGGTACCACTGGATGTGATGAGTTTGGCTGCCGAGATAGGCGGCGCGGATCAGCCAATTCGGACCGAACTGGTGCTCGGCGGTGATGTTCCATTGCTGGGCCACGGGGTTCAGAAAGTTTCGGTCCATCATGTTGATGGTCGGATGTGCAGACGCCAGCGCCCCTTGGTTGCCGGAGGGAAATGGATTCGCAAATGTCACATCCGGCAAGAATGGAGCCGCCGGCTTCCCCGGCAGCGTGGTCGAGTAATTCAATGTTGACCCACCCCAGGGTGGATTCAACGTATCATCCTGCGGCCCGATGTTGTACGGATCGAACTCGTAAAACACTCCGTAGCCACCCCGAATGACCGTCGTATCCGCGGAAAACGGCCGGAAGGCAAACCCGAATCGGGGTGCCCAGTTATTGGTGTCGCCGATAAAGTACGACTCCGGGAGGCCCAGGGCCTTCGTCGTGGTGAAGGGATAGGCAGCATACAAAGCCGGGGAAGCATACGCCGGCATCGTGGCGGTCATGGTGTTTTCCGGCAGCACCAGTTGGTTCGTGGGGATGTTGATGAACGTTTCCAGGTTGTCGCGAATCGACCACGGAGTCTGGTACATGTACCGCAAGCCGTAGGTGATGGTCAATTTGTGGGTCGCCTGCCAGGTGTCTTGTGCATAAAACTCCCAGTCACGGTCATAGGAAACAACGTTGGTCGGGACCAGACCCGTGGTGGAGGTGTTGGCATCGCCGAGGAGGAAATCGGCGAAGGCGTTACCCTGCGACGTGGAGTCTCCCGCCTGCCCCGACCAGCCCTTGTTTCCGCTCCACTGTCCGCTAAAGCCGAATGATCCCAGCGGCGCATTGGGGGTCTTGCTATACACCTTGTACCCGGTCTCGTCAACGCCTGCTTTGAACGTGTGGGAGCCGTGTATGTGCGTGAAGTCATCGCTGATCTGAACGTCATATTCCGGCGTGTAAAATCCAGTCCCGTAATCGCCGCCGATTTGTTCATACCCGGTCATCGTCATGCTGGGCAAGCCGCGATTGGGGCTGGCGGTCAGTTGGGGAAACAGCGACTGCGGATTGAAGCTCAGATTCTCACCGCCGCGAATGCTGGCATGGTCAAACCACCCGACGCGGGCATTGTTCAACGTGCTGGGGCTGAAGATGTGAACTTCAGTGGCGGCAATGCTAGCGTCCTTGTAGCCAAAGTCCCCGCCGTTACCGTAAGTGGCCGGCGTACCTTGCGCAACGCCCCAGGGGAAGCCCGTGTTGTGGTTGAACACGCCGTAGAGGCTGTCCTTCTGCGTGACCTGGTAATCGAGGCGCGTCGTATAAGTGTCCACGTCCACCGGCTCGGTGACTACGCCCACGTAGTTAGGGGCTTCCGATGGCAGGCCGGGCGAAGTCACGGGCGAATTCGGAAGCGGCACGAATCCCAGAAGGGCGGTGGCCTGGGCCGTAATCAAACTCGATGTGACTTGGTTGCCGGCAAAGGCCTGCCCGGTTTGTGGGTTGTACAACTGCACCCCCGACGTGCAGGTGTTGCTCCCGTTGAAGCTGGAGCAAAGCGCGGAAAAGTTGCCTTGGCGCTCGGCTTGGGTTGGGAAGTTCAACTGCGGGGTCGTCAACGTGCGCTGGCGAAGTCCTGCATAGTCGAAGAAGAAGAACGCCTTGTTCTTGGCGATGGGACCGCCCAGGTCCGCGCCGAATTGGTTGCGATTCAGCGGTGGGCGTGGTTTGCCTCCCTCATTCAGCACGAACGTGTTGGCGTTGAGGTCCGTGTTTTCGACGTACTCGTAGGCGCTGCCGTGGAATTGATTGGTTCCCTGTTTGGTAACGAGGGTCACCGATCCCACTCCGCGGTACTCGGGGTTCATGTTCCCGCTTTGAACCTTAAACTCCTGGAGTGAGCTGACATCCGGAAGGTTCACCAGGCCCAGGCTGTAGGAATACGCAGCACCGCCGTTGGCGGAGTCGTCCACCGCGATGCCGTTGAGCGTAAAGTTGGTGCCACCCCAGTGGGTTGCCCCGCCGGTTTGGGGGTTCGAAGATCCCCAGGCGGTCTGCGCGCCGGGGACCAGCGAAAGCAGCGTATCGATGGCCTGCACCGCAAGCGGCAAGTCTGCGATCTGCGTTGCCGTAAGCGTTCCTTCCAAGGTGGCGGAATCCGTGTGCACCAGCGGTGCCGACCCGGCAACGGTGATTTCCTGACGGGTTGTTCCAACGTGCAGGGCCGCGTCCTGTCGAACGGTCGAGGAAGCCTGCACGACAATTCCCGTGACCTTATAGGTCTCGAATCCTTCCTTGCTTGCCGTTACCGCATAGGTACCAGCGAAGAGGTTGGGGACGGAATAGGCTCCCGCAGAATCCGTGACGGTGCCAACGGAGATGCCCGTGCCTTGGTTTGTCACCATGATCGCAGCCCCGGGGACAGCCGCTCCGGAGGCATCCGAAACGTGGCCCACAACGCTGCTGGTGATGGTTTGTCCAAGACCCGGGGACGAAGCGAACAGTCCGAGGGCAGCCGTCAATAGTACAAACTGCGCTTTTTTGCGCCACATAGATCCTCCTAAGGCAAGCGCCTTGTGTTGTCGCCCCTGCAGTGGAGATATAGGGGCGGGTTACACGTGCCCTCGATCTCGGCTTTTCCGAAGGCGTATGAGTTAACGGGATCGTCGGAGTCCAGCCCCCAGACTAGATGTGCCCGCCGGAATCGTCGCCACGCTGAAATTGTTCCCTTCAGGGGTAATGGATAACACGAGAGGGGAGTATAGTCAATATATTTTTCTAATAATGAAGATGAGTATCCATAACGGTACGAAATATTCGATAATATTGCACTTAAATTAGTGCTAACTTGCTGGGCAGCACACAGCATCCAGGAACCATACTTCGTCTGATCGCGACCGAGTTATTCACTCCAAGGGGAGGGAGGATCCCCAGACATTCAGTCGTTACTGAGTGGTTCGGTAGGTTAGACTACCAGCGTCATTAAACCTCAAAGTGGAGTCAGGGCCGGCCGCCGACTTGCCGGTGGTCCGGATTCTCGCCCCAGGCTTTCCGTTGCGCCGCAAGTTCGTCGATAACGGAGCTCTCAACCATGAACCTCGGAGGTTTGAGGTCGGGTATTTCAAACATTTTTTCCAATACCGTCAGCGCGGCACCCAGCAAGCTGGCATCGCTACCCAGGGTCCCGAAGCGGAACTTCAAGCGGGCAGTAGCGTTTCCCAACGCCTGTTTCCGCACGGCGCGCGCAATTTGTTCCAGGAAGATTTCACCCGCCAGACTCAGCCGATGGTCGAGAATGACAATCGAAGGGTTGAACAGGTTCACCAATGTTGACAAGCCGAGGCCGAGATACTTGACGAGTTCCTCAACGATGGCGATGCACGTCTTGTCTCCGAGGTTCGACGCCTCAAGGACCGTCCAACCGGTGACCTTGGCGGGGTCACGCCCGGCAATTTCCAGGGCGCGAGTATTGCTTCCTTCCAGCAGGGCTTTGCGGCACCGCGCTTCAACGGCCGATAAGCCCACCAGCGCTTCCAGGCAGCCGAAACTTCCGCAGTTGCAGGCGGGGCCGTTTTCGAGCATGGGAATGTGGCCGAACTCGCCCGCGATCCAGTCATGCCCAAACAGCATTCTGCCCGCGGTCATGATGCCGGCGCCGACTCCCTTGCCGTACTCGATGTAAATCATGTCCTCGGCGCCTTCTCCCGCTCCCAGCGCGCGTTCTGCCAGCGCTTGTGCCCGCGTGGAGCTTTCAAGGACCAGCGGAACTCCAAACTCCTCCTCGAAAAGCCTCTTCACGGGAACATCTTTCCAAAATTCGAGATTGGCTGCCACCAGTGAAATGCCCTCCTGGACGTTCACAAGACCAGGGTCGGCCACGCCAATGCCGAGCAGTTTCTCTGGCGAAATTCCCGCCTGCTGCATGGCTTCATGTGCGCATGAGATCAACTGATCGATCAGCCCTTCCGCGCCCTTGTCCACACGTGTCGCCTGGGTGACCTTGTGCCTGACGTTGGGGCGAAGATTGGTTACGGCGGCGGCGACGGTTTCCGGATCAAACGCCAAGGCAAGAATGAAGCCGTGCTCTTCGTTCAGTTGGAGCAGCGTCTGCTTTCGCCCCATGGGGTTGCTGGAGCGGCCAACCTCGAGCAGCTTTTGCTCCTCGAGCAGTTCTCGGACCAGGGGTGAGACCACGCTCCAGCGTAGATGCGTCAGTTCGCGAATTTGCGCGCGCGAAATGGGTCCGTACCTCCGCACCAGCGCCTCAATGACGGCTCGATCCCTCTTCTTCTTTTCGGTAACGTGTTTCATTTTCCGCCTTTTGCGCTATCCGGCGGTCGCCCTGGCGGGCCGACCTGCGGGACGAACTCCGTTCACCAAGTCAGCGATAATAGCACTCATTTTAGAGGAAGCGATACGATGCGGGACATGAAGGGCTGTGCTTGCCGCCCAGTCGCTGACAACGCCGGTTGTCCAACGCTTGGGGTTGCGCTCGTGATTCGCAAGTCAAGCGGGCGTCGATCACGTTGAGAGAGTTATACCGCTTTCGCTGCCGCGAAGGCGAGTGCGAGCAGCGTCTTTTGTTGCACCTCGTGTCCTTTTCCGGATCCGGTGGCCGGGCTGGGGCTGGCCGACAGCTTCACCGAACGCACTGAGCGCGGCGGCGCCAGCCGGCTCAGGCGCGGCATCACGAAGGTTAGCGCGCCCATGTTGGTGGGCTCTTCCTGCACCCACACCACCTCGCGCACCGTATCGTATTGCCTCAGGGCCTTGAGCAGTTCCCGTTCGGGGAAAGGAAAAATCTGGTCCAGCGCGAAGATGGCGGTGGCGGTGTCTCCCAGTTTCTTGCGCTCTGCCCGCAGGTCATGAACAACCTTGCCGGTGGCCAGCAGCACGCGCGTGGGATTTACGGCCTCGCCGTCAGGAATGAGGGGGAGAAACCGGCCGACGGTGAAGTCCCGCGCGGGCGAGGTGGCGGCCGGGTGGCGCAGCATGCCTTTGGGAGTGAAGACCACCAGCGGTTTGCGCCATCGCCGCAGCGCCTGACGACGCAGCAGGTGGAAGTATTGCGCCGCCGTGGTGGGCTGGCAGATTTGCATGTTGTCGCGAGCCGCAAGCTGTATGAATCGCTCCACCCGAGCGCTGGAATGCTCCGGCCCCTGCCCTTCGTAGCCGTGCGGCAGCAGCACCACCAAACCCGAGAGCAATCCCCACTTCTCCTCTCCCGCGGCAATGAACTGGTCAAAGTAAACCTGCGCCCCGTTGGCAAAGTCCCCGAACTGCGCTTCCCACAGCACCAGCGTCTCGGGATAATCGCGGCTGTAACCGTACTCGAAACCGACCACCGCGGCTTCCGAAAGCGGAGAATCGTAGACTTCGAATGACGGCTGCACCAGGGCGAGATTGGCGAGCGGAGTATAGGCGGCTTCCGTCTGGTAGTCGAACAGCGTGGCGTGGCGCTGGTTGAACGTGCCGCGCCGGCTGTCCTGACCGGTCAGGCGCACGGGCGTGCCCTCGCGCAGCAGCGAGCCGTACGCCAGCAATTCCGCCGTGCCGAAATCCACCGGATGGCGGCCCTGCGCCATCTGCACGCGCTGCTCCATCAGCTTTTTGACTTTGGGGTGAACGGAAAATCCCGACGGCACGCGCACCATCAGTTCCGCAATCGTTGCCAGTTCTTCCGAAGGCACGGCCGTATCCACTTCCATCTGGGGATCGTAAACGCCGCCGTGAAAGGCATCCCAATAATGCGGGAGTTGCCGGAGCGCAGGATTCCTGCGGGCGGTGCGGGCGCGCGTCAGTGCCGCCTCCAGTTCACCGCGAATCTCCGCAGCGCGCGGCGCGACGTCAATCTGGTGGCGCTGCGCGTAGGATTCCCACACCCGCGGCAGGGCGGCGATGCGGCGGTAGCGCACGGGCTGCGTGGTGGTGGGGTCGTCAACCTCACTGTGGCCGTGGCGTCGATAGCCGATCAGGTCCAGCACCACGTCACTGTGAAATTTGTAGCGATACTCCACCGCCCAGCGCGCGGCGCGAACGGCGGCGTCCGGATCTTCTGCATTGACGTGAAAGATGGGAATGGGCAGGCGCTTGGCCACATCTGAGGCGAAGCGCGAGGATGACGTGTCTTCGGGATTGGCGGTAAATCCAATCAGGTTGTTCACCACCACGTGAATCGTGCCGCCCACTGTGTAGCCGTCCAGGTTCGCCAGGTTCAGCGTTTCCGCCGCCACGCCCTGGCCGGCAAAAGCCGCGTCGCCGTGCAGCAACACAGGCAGTACGCAACTGGTGCCTCGCCCGCAAAGGCGCGCCTGCTTGGCGCGGGCACGGCCCACGGCCACGGGGTCCACCGCCTCCAGGTGCGAGGGATTCGACACCATGTGGATCGCCAGCACAGCGCCGCTCGAGGTGTGGTACTCGCCCGTGGCGCCCAGGTGATACTTCACGTCGCCGCCGCCAAGAAAGCTGCGGGGGTCAACATCGTCAAAGCGCGCGAAGACATCTTCCGGTGAGCGGTTCACGATGTGGACCATGACGTTCAATCGCCCGCGATGGCTCATGGCCAGCACGATCTGTTCGGCGCCGAGCGTGGCGGCTCCCTCCAGGACCTCATCCATCACCGGGATCAAGGTTACAATGCCTTCCAGCGAGAAGCGCTTGGTTCCGGGGTAGCGTGATTGCAGCACCTGCTCAAACAGCGCGGCACGAATCAGGCGATTGAGTACGCGGCCTGAATCCACCGGCAGCGCCTCGGCTTCCATGCGTTCGGCGACCCACTGGCGCCGCTCCGCCTGGGGGATGTACATGAATTCCACGCCCATGGTCCCGCAGTAGCATCGGCGAGCGCGCGCTGCGGCCTCGCCCTCGATCGCGAGTTCGGGCGGCGCCAGCGGCTTCAGGTGTCCCAGCGGGTCGAGGTCGGCAGCGAGGTAGCCCCACCGCCGAAAGGCGTCGAATATGGATTCATCGGTGTGACAGGTCATAGATTTTCAGTATAACCGACAACGCGCGAAGTTTGCCGATGCCCGGCGCCCGCGTGCCGCTCGAATTTGAGTGTAGGGCCGCGCTTCGGAAACATGGAGAAGGCGTTCTTTGCACTTCGGAAGAGCGGCTTTTGAGAGGGGATGGCTGAGGCTTGGCATGATCGAGTATCCTTCATCCTTAACCAATGAGCGCGCCGGGCCAGCTTACGGCCCAAGCCCACACTCCCTGATACTGAACACCTCTCTTTTTACCTTCCTTTGTTTTCAATAACATCTCCGGATGCACCCGCATTCTTGAAGAGCAGGAGTCAGGAGCAAGGAGCCAGGAGTCAGAATAGGCGCGCTGCGTGCCCCGTACCCCGTATTCCCGTTCTTTTGTTTTCAGCAACATCTCCGGATGCACCTTCATTCTTGAAGAGCAGGAGTCAGGAGCAAGGATCCAGGAGTCAGAATAGGCGCTCTCCGAGCCCCGTTTTCCCGTACCCCGTATTTCCGTTCTTTTGTTTTCAACAACATCTCCGGATGCACCTTCATTTTTGAAGAACAGAAGTCAGGAGTGGGGAGCCAGGAGTCAGAATAGGCGCGCTCCATGCCCCGTTTCCCGTACCCCGTATTCCCGTTCTTTTGTTTTCAGCAACATCTCCGGTTGCACCTTCATTTTTGAAGAACAGAAGTCAGGAGTGGGGAGCCAGGAGTCAGAATAGGCCCACCAACCGCGGAGGGCTTTCGGCTTCGGACACCCTCGTTTGTTTTCATACACATTCCGGCTTGGAACGTCGTAAATCGGTCGGATGCCGCGCTGGGACCGCCCCGATCGGCGGTTTTGGGTTTTTGACTCCGAACTCCGGACCCCGGACACCGGACTCTGTTGTTAGTCTTCATGCACATTCCGGCTTCGATCGTGCACGACTTTCTGATTCCCGCGTGGATGGACGGGAAAGCAACTCTTGGTTTTGGGGAATAACTCGCGGACGGTCTCGCCGGGAGGATGAAGATTTCCATGCCTGGCATTCGCGGGGACCTTTCGTCCCGGAGGCGAATCACCAAAATAACTATACTCACATAACTAGGCTTTTGTCAAGCGTAATGTGAGGCTAGGCGGAAAAATTATGAATGCTGAATTCTGAATGCTGAAAGCGCGGCGAGCCGCAACCAAGGGTAGGGGCACCCCTTGTGGGCGCCCCCAAATCGGCTCTGCCGATCGATAGGGCTGGCGCACAGCGAAGCTGTGCGATTCCGCGACTTCAGAGTTCAACTCTGCGGCCTTGACTGGCCAGATTTCCTGATCACCACCACCCCGCGCCAGGGGCGCTTCCCCTCCTCATCTGAGGAGGGGAGCCAGGAAAAGCTCCCGGCCTGATTCAGGAGGGGCCGCGCGCAAGCGCGGGGGTGGTTACCGGCACGCGGAACCTTGCGCCGCAAAATGCACAGACTCCCGACGGCAGAGTCCAGCTCTGCGGCCTTGACTGGCCACATTTCCCGAACAGCACCACCCCGCGCCAGGGGCGCTTCCCCTCCTCATCTGAGGCGGGGAGCCAGGAAGAGCTCCCCTCCTGATTCAGGAGGGGCCGCGCGCAAGCGCGGGGGTGGTTACCGACTGGCGGAGCCTTGCGCCGCAAGATGCACGAACTCCAGACCGCAGAGTTCTATTCTGCGGCAGTTCGCCGTCATGAATATGAAACGATCACATGTTAACCGCCGGCAGGAGCGCGACACGGCCATAGCCCGCGTGGCATGTTTGCTGAATGTCCGACTCTCGAAATGCTTTCCGGCTTGCCCCGCGCCTCCGGGCGTGCGATGCTGGGGCGCTGCCGAAACAGGTTGCTTCCACCGAAAAGTTGGCGCGCAGCTTCGCGATTCATCCGGTACCTGCCATGGCCCTTCGTGGTTCATTTCGCGTTCTTATCATGTGCGATGTGGCAGACAGCATTCTGCTGGACCGCCTGGGTCCAATTGTGGGAGTCGCGCCGGAGCGCAGTCCCAGTTTCGCCCATCCTACGCCGGACTACGTGCGCTTTGAGCGGCCGCCGCTGGTGGAAACCCTCGCGCCGCTTGAAATCGAGCCCCACCTGCGTGTGGAAGGGAAGGTGAAATACTTCGACTACGGCGTGGTAAGCGTCGAGTTGGTGCGGGCGTTCGAACTGGACTGGCCGGCGCTGGTGGAAGAGTCCAGCCGCTGGATTGGGGGGCCTGCCGCCGAGCAGTGCGCCCGGAACGTGATCCGCGAGCGGGTGCGGACGCGTGGCGCCCGCACTGGTGAAACCGTACCAAAATCGGCTTTCCGAGGATTACTACATCGTGCATATACGGGAGGCGCCCGGAGCCAATGGTCCCGCCACGGCGGCCGAACTCCTGGCCCAGCATGGCGGAGACATCGCTCGGATTGTGCGTGGTGAGACTTGCGCTCTCTCCGATTCCGAGCGTCAGGAGGCGCTGCAGGCAAGCATCTCCTACTATCCCACGGACCTGCTCGTTCCCGGTTGGACGGCCGCCCTGATCTACGACACGGTGGAAGGCGCCGCGCCCACCATTCAATTGCTGGAGTACGCCAACACCCAGCTTCTGGAATTTCGCCATTACGACGCGGTGCTGACGCAGGTGCTGGAGGGGGTCTACCGGTCACTCGACAAGGGCGTGGGATTCTTTTCGCGCTGGCGCCTGGCGCGCGAAGCCGAACGCCTGAACGCCTTGCGCCTGGAAGTCAGGGAACTGACCGAGCGGATCGACAACTCCATCAAGTTTCTGAGCGACATGTTCTACGCCCGCCTCTACGGCCGCGCCGCCACCAAAGTGGGCGTGCCCGACTACCGCAACCTGGTGGACGAAAAGCTCCGCACCGCCGGCGAGCTCTATGAGTTCATGGTCGAGAAGTTTAATCAGGGCCGCGGCTTCGTCCTCGAACTCGTGGTCGTCGTGATCCTCATCATCGAATTGGTTTTCCTGTTTAAGGGGAAGGGGACGTAGCGGCGGGTTTATCCCGCCACCCCGCGCTGCGGCGATTGGGGGAGACGGTAGCCACGGTCAGTGCTTTCCTGACCGTGGGTTTTTCCCGCAATGTCAGCGACAGGGTGCGGTCGAAAACGATAAAAGGTTGACGAAACCAGAAGAAAAGCCCACGGTTGGAAAGGCGCTGACCGCTACAAAGATGGCGGCGTTCCGGCGGGCACGAGAAAGGCCCACAGTCAGGAAAGCGCTGACCGTGGCTACGGGCTAAAAGGAGAGCGGGCATGAGCCATCGCAAAGAATCAAACCGGGTACGGGACGCGCGGTTCGACATCCAGAGACGGGAATTCGTCAAGCTGGCCCTGGGAGGCGCGGCGATGCTTGCTTCGGCGGACAGCGGTTCCGCCAAGCTATTCCCGATTCCGCCCGGGATCAAGATCGGCACGTATGCGCAGAATCCGACCGAGGAGAACATGCTGTACCTGCGGCAGTTGGGGGTGAAATGGATATCCATGGGGGATATCACGCCACAGACGGCCACCACCGAAGGTTTTGCGGAGATGCGGAGGCGATGGGAAGCCGGCGGCTTCACGGTTTACAACGAGACGGCTCGAATCGCCCCCAGCGGCAACGCCATTATCAACGTTCCGGAAGTTGTGCTCAATCTCCCCGGGCGCGACGAGAGGATTGAGGAATACCTGAACTATCTTCGCTACCTCGGCGAAGCCGGCATCCACTACATGACCTACGGATTTATGGGCAACGGCCTCTGGCGCAGCGGGCGCGCCACTTCGCCCCGCGGCTATGTCAGCTCCGACTGCAACATGGCCAGCCCGGATTTCCAGGGCACGTGGAATGGAAGGGTCTACAAAACCGGCGCCCTCTCGTATGGCCGCGTGTTCACCAAGGATGAAGTGTGGGAGAACTACACCTACTTCATCAAGAAGGTGGCGCCGGTGGCTGAGCAGGCGGGCGTACGCATCGGAATCCACCCGGATGACCCACCGGCGCCGACTATCGAGGGCGTGCCCCACCTCTTCAGCAGCTTTGCGGACTACAAACGAGCCATCGCCATTGCCGACAGTCCCAACATTGGCGTCTGCTTGTGTTGTGGAACGTGGCTCGAGGGTGGACCCAGGATGGGCGCAGACCCCGTCGAGGTCATCAAATATTTCGCGCCGCAAAAGAAGCTTTTCAAGATTCACTTCCGCAACGTCGCCGCACCGTTGCCCCATTTCAGCGAGACCTTGATGGATGACGGCTACTACAACATGTACCGGATTATGGAAGCCTTGGTGGATGTGGACTTCGATGGGCTGGTGATCCCCGACCATGTTCCGGAACTGGGCAATCCGCCCGGTGAGCAACCACGCTCCGCTTCGGTAGCAAAAGCCGGCGGGCAGTTCCGGCTGAGTCCGGGCCTGGCTTATTCGATCGGCTATCTCAATGCCACCTTACGCGCGGCACTGAGCAATCGACAGAAGCTTTAGCACGTAGCCATCGAAAAGCCGCATGTCCATCAGCCCACGGTCGGACCGCGCTGCGTGCTCAGCAGTACTGCACTCCGTACGTTAGTCCTAAGTCGGTTGTGCGTTTCCAGACAATCTTCCCCGTCCGTCCTTGGCTGGAGGCGGAGGGAAGCAGGAATTGCAGGGTCTCGCCGATTTCGTGCGCGCGATGACTAAGAAAGCACAGTCCGGACTTCGATAGATCCAACATCTGCTCTCGTTCAGCGGCGCCGCCGCCGCCGCGCACGCTGACGCGCATAGCCAACCGATAGCGTGGGAATTTTCTGCGCTCGACGGGAGGCGCGGGGACGAGGGTGGGAACTGGTGTTTCCAAACCTTCGGCACGGTTGTCGGTGGGCCGCCAGCGCGTCGTCATGTCGCAGGATTCGCAGTGGAGTGAAATCGCTCCCATTTGCAGAAAGATATCCAACTGGCTGGCACTGAGAGAAACCAGGGAAACCTTTTTGCAACCTGCACACTGCATCAGGGCGGCGGGTTGTTCCGCTTCCGGGGGAGCCGCAAATTTGACGCCCCAAATCTCGCTGTGGGGATTCAGCACCTCCACGCCGTACTCCCTGCGGAGGCTGAAGATCACGTTGATCAATCGGACGATGCGAAAGTCCTCTTCAATCCCGGTGGCGAGGTTGCGGATGTGCACAAACTGGTCGGGCTGCAATTCCTGGCCCAGTGAGATGCTCCCGCCGAAGGCGCTGATCATGATGGTATTGGTGCGTTCGGCAAACTGTGAGCCTACCGTGGTGGCGCCCGACACCTCAATGGGAATCCGCTGCAAGATGCGTTCGCTGCGTCTTTTGGCGGCTGGCGGTTCCGGGGCTTTTTGCGCGCGGCTGCGAATCAGTTCTGAAACCTTGGCGCACACACCAGCGATGGACAGCCCGTCCCTCTGGAAGACCGCATCGGCCGCGACTTCCGATAGCGTCTGCCGTTCTTCCGGACCGATGGCTTTGGAGATGGCAACAAAAGGGATTTGCGGAAAGCGGCGGCGCACCAGATAAATCAAGTTCTCGCCGGACACGCGCGATAACTCGAGTTCGCAGATGATGACGTCGGGAAGCGCCTTGGTCAAGCGGCCCAGTGCTTCCAGTCCATCATCCGCCATCTGTACATCGAAGCCGGCGTTTTGAAGGCCGGAAGAGATGATCGCTCGTACCTCGGAACTGCTTCCGGCGAACAGCACCGTGTGTTTGCTTTGATCCATTTCCTCGAAACCTTGGCATTCAGGTCAGAGTTCCGCGCGGAAGCCGTGCGTCTGCCTTTGGGTTGTTGACCGCAGATCCGGACTTGGACCCCGGCCTGCGAAATAACATAACCTTTACCCATACCCGCACGCAACTACCCGAAGGTAATATACCTGATCCGCGTTGTGGCGCGACCCCGCTGACCGCGGCCGGTCGCGCCGAGGGCAGGACAGTGAGATGCTCGGCGGCGCGATCGCCGCCGGAATGGCGATGCGCCATTCCCGCTTGGGTTTGCCCGTTTGGGCAAAACGCCCCACCTGGGATATAATCTGGCCGGGCCAGATGCTGACAATTGAATCCGTTAGCGACTACATATCCTCAGGGAGTATGATGACACAGGTTTCTGCAGATGTGCTGATCGACCGAATACCGGTAGGACGGAATCTCGCCACGGACGCCGTTTGGGTGATCGCGTTTAGCCTGGTGACGGCGGCCTGCGCGCAGTTCAGTTGGCACGTGCCGTTCCTGCCCGTGCCCATTACGGGCCAGACGTTTGCAGTGCTTTTGAGTGGGGCCGTGCTGGGTTGGCGGCGCGCTTTCCTGAGCCAGATGGCGTACTTGGCGGAAGGCGTAGCGGGTTTGCCGGTTTTCGCTGATTTCTCCGGGTCGGCCCTGCACCTTGTCGGTCCATCGGGAGGCTTCCTGCTCTGTTTCCCGCTGGCCGCCGCGCTGGTGGGCTTCATGGTCGAGCGCGGGTTTGCCCGGTCCACCTGGAAATTGGCAGGCGCCTTGATTTCCGGGGACGTACTGATTCTTCTCGGCGGATCCTGCTGGTTGCACTGGCTGTTTCGAATATCGTTTGCCCACGCGTGGCTGCTGGGTTTCTATCCGTTTCTGATTGCGGATACGGCCAAGGTGGTGTTGGTTGGCTTCACGCTTCCCCCCATTTTGCGCTGGTCGCAGGCCATCCGCCCACTGTCGAATTCCAGCTATCAGCCAGGGACGACTGGGCAGTGGAAGCGACGTTAACTCGTGACTGCATGCTGACCACTGAGGACTGAGAACGACGCGCGAGCATGGGCATGGCTGCCAGCCAAAAACTCCTGACCGATGAGCAGGCGGTACTCGCCGCCAATCGGACGTTCTACGCCGCCTTGCATTCCCTTGATCTCTCTCTGATGGGCCAGGTGTGGTTGCACGCCGACTGGGTGAAGTGCCTGCACCCAGGTTGGGATCTGTTGGTGGGGTGGGACGATGTGCAGGGAAGTTGGCGGGAGATCTTCCGCTCCACCGAACAGATGATGGTATCCGTCAGCCGCCTGTTGGTGCGCGTGGCGGGAGAAGTGGCCTGGATCTCCTGCCTGGAAAATGTGACGACGGCCTACAAGACGGACGTCAACTCGGCGCTGGTGGAGGCCACCAACATCTTCCAGCGTCACGAAGGCCGCTGGCTGCTGGTGCATCACCACACCACGCCTCTGGCTGCACCTCCCCCCGAAGCCGCCACACCGGTACAATGATTTAAAATTCCACCACAGAGGCGCAAAGCCGCGGAGGAGTTTCCCGATCGGGCCCTTCTCTGCGCCTCCGCGCCCCTGTGGTTGGAGGTCGTAATCGTTGCCTACGCGGCTTTCACCATGTGATGCGGATCGATGACGAACTTCTTGGCCGCGCCCTTATCGAAGTCCTTGTAGCCTTGCGGAGCATCGTCGAGCCCAATCACCGTGGCGTTGACCGCCTTGGCGATCTGGATCTTGTCGTACAGGATCGCCTGGAGAAGTTGGCGGTTGTACTTCATCACCGGGCACTGGCCGGTCATGAAGTGCAGTGACTTCGCCCAGCCCAGTCCGATACGGATGCTGAGGTTGCCGGTCCGGGCGGCATCGTCCACGCCGCCGGGATCGTCGGTGACGTACAGTCCGGGGATGCCCATGCCGCCGCCCGCGCGCACGACCATCATCAGGGAATTCAGCACTGTGGCCGGACGCTCGACCACCGCGTCCTTGCCGTGCCCGCGCGCTTCAAATCCCACGCAATCCACCGCGCAATCCACTTCCGGCTCGCCGATGATCTTGTCAATCTGCTCGCCGAGCGATGCGTCTTTGCGCAGATCGACGGTCTCGCAGCCAAAACTGCGGGCCTGCGCCAGGCGCTCCGGAATCATGTCGCCCACGATCACGCAGGCAGCGCCCAGCAATTGGCAGGAGGCCGCGCAGGCCAGTCCCACCGGACCTCCGCCCGCCACGTAGACGATAGAACCCGGACCCACGCCGGCGGTCACCGCGCCGTGGTAACCGGTGGGGAAGATGTCAGAGAGCAAGGTGATGTCCGCGATCTTGGGCATCGTTCGCTCTTTCGGTGGCAATTTGAGCAAGTTGAAGTCAGCATACGGGACCATGACGTACTCGGCCTGGCCGCCGATCCAGCCGCCCATGTCAACGTAACCGTACGCCGCGCCCGGCCGCGCCGGATTGACGTTCAGGCAGATGCCGGTTTTGCCTTCCTTACAGTTTCGACAGCGTCCGCAGGCAATGTTGAAAGGAACGGAAACCAGGTCGCCGACCTTGAGGAATTCCACGTCGCGGCCCGCTTCAATGATCTCGCCCGTGATTTCGTGGCCGAGCACCAATCCGAGCGGAGCGGTGGTGCGGCCGCGGACCATGTGCTGGTCGCTCCCGCAGATATTGGTGGTGATAATCTTCAGAATCGCGCCGTGATTAACCTTGCGCGACCCCAGTTCGAGCTTGGGGAAATCGATGGACTGCACCTCCACCTTCCCCGGCCCCATGTAAGCTACTCCACGATTTGAAGCCATTGCGCCCCCCTTGAGTTGTGAATTTACGCCCTTTGTCGGAGAATCCTTTGTAACAAAATGCGGGCGGGTGGTCAAGGGAGGAAAGAAACGAAAGCTTGTCGCGCCGCCGGCGAAAAAACGGGCGGCAATTCCGACTTACGGAAGTGCCGCCCCAGGGGTAGTATGCCTCAGGAAGAGTTAACTTTGGTGGTGGCCCGCCGCGGGCCCACGAATTAGATCTCATTGTTCTGCTTGAACGCGAAGTGGACGGGCTGCACCTTCTCCAACCGGTCTTTCAGGGCCTTTGCCTGTTCCTGCATCTGGCGCTGCCACTCGGATTTGAGGCACTCTTGCTGCTTTTGTACCTCGGCCTCAACGATGGCGCGGAGTTCGTTGGCCTGCTCACGCACCTGATCCTGATCCACCTGCGCGTTCGCCAGGGCGCGAAGCTGCTCAGCCTGTGCCTGGATCGCCGCCAGCGCCTGGGCGTCGAACGGCATTTGGCTGCTGGTCGTCTGCTCTTTCCAGGCCTTGAAGCGACTCAGGTCGGCGTGCACGGTCTGCTCGTGATGATCGCGGACGATCGTGATGTCCACCTTGTGGGGATCGTCCAGAAAGTGATTCAAGGTGAAGCGAAGTTCCTCCACGCTGCCGACGGATTTGCCGTTGATCTGCACGATGACATCGCCGGCCTTTAGCCCGGCCTGTTCCGCCGCCCCGCTCTTGATGATCTCGGTGACCAGCACTCCCTTGCCTTGCTTCACTCCGAAGTATTGGGCGAGTTGCGGCGTGAGATCGTCTCCGGAGATTCCCAGCGTTACGCGATTGGGACCGTAGGATGGCGGGATTTCCTCCATGCGGGGAACGCGAATCTCCGGCATGTTGAAGCTGAAGGAATTGCCGGAAGCCTCAAGCTGGGCGTCGAGCGTGCGCGTCGCGCCGTCCCGCAGGATTTTGATCGCCACCTTGCGGCCTACAGGAGTCTCGCGAATCAGGCGCCGCAGTTCCGCGCTGCTGCGTACGTGGACGCCGTCGAACTCCACAATGACGTCGTCGGCTTCGATGCCGGCCTTGGTGGCAGGGCTATCTTTCTGCACGCTTTGCACGATCGCTCCCGCGACGGAGGGCAGCTTGAGTTCCTTCGCCCGCTCCGCGGTCACGTCGCTCAGGCTGACGCCCAGGTGCGCGCTGCCGTCATTCAGAACGAAGACTTGCGGGGGCTCGGGTGGATTCGGTGGTGCGGGTGGTGCAGGTGCTTCCTGCGCCAGCGGATGTAAAGGAAAAGCTATCAACAAAATGAAAAATAGTGCCAAAATGAAAATTACCGCTCGGGTGATGTATCGACCTCGGGGTTTCATCGATCCGTTCTCCCATTCCTGCTTTTTGATCGCAACGGGTTTCTTGCGGCCCGGCTGGCCTTGCCTCCATTCATAGGACGTACCGCACGGGGATCCGTCACCGGAAGTTCCTGAAACTCTCTACAATTCTTCATCGCGCTCGCCCACACGAATGTTTCCCCGCACGGTGTGCAATTCCATCTGCACGCCGCCTGCACCCAGTTGCGCGTGGCGGGTGGTATCACCGGGCGTCGAACTCGCTTGAAACGGATAATCGCTCACGATGTTCCCGGCCACGGTGGAAACGGCGACGTTGGCATCCGCCTTGGGCGGCAACAACAAATCAACGTTGCCATTGATGGTGGCGAGGGTAATCGGCAGGCGGGGGTCAGGCAGCGCCCGCAGTGAAACCAGTATGTTACCGGTCAAGGCGTGCGCCACCACCGAACCTGCGACGTTGACACCCTCGATTTCGCCGTGCAAATTGCGCGCATTAAGGCTGCCCTGTACATCGTGTACGACAATGTCGCCCGCGAGGGTGCTGACTTCATCCAGGTGGACCTTGCGTGGCACGCGCAGGCGGTAATCCACGCGGATGGGTGTGTCGAGGCCCGACGGGTAGAGCGTGTGGAAGGTCACGGCGCCGCGGCTTGCTTCCACCGCCACCTGCACATCGTCAAGCTGATCGGTGGGCGCGTCAGCGCGCATGGCCACGGTGGCCTCCACTTCGTCCTTGTCCCATCCCTCCACCAGAACGCTGCCCTGCACGTTCACCACGGAGACGCTGCCCCCGGCCGGAAGCTCAAAGCTCTTCTGCCAGACGCGCTGCGCGCCGTGCGCCGGCTGCGGCAACGCCACCAGGCCCACCACGAGCCCTGCGAGCAGCAGGCCGAATTTTATCCTCTCGCCGTTACTGGTCATGGCCCTCCTCATCCCCTTCCTGCTGGCGCTTGCGCCTTTGGTTGTCGAGTGCCCGGCGTTCCTGGTCCTTTTGCGTGCGTTGCTGTTGCCAGGCTTGCCAGTTGTTCTCTTCGAGTTGTTGCAGTTCCCGCAGCGTGGCGTCATCGATCTTGTGAATCTCGATGTTTCCCGCCACGGTTCGGATTTTCAGCACCTCTCCGCCGCCGTTCAAATTCCCGTAACCGCGCAGCGTGGAGGGAACCAGTTCTTCCTTGTCACCCTGAATGTTGAGCGGGAAGTCGGACTGAATCCGGCGTCCCGCTGCCGTGTCAATGGCGGCATCAATCGTGATGGGCAGATTGACGGGCAGGTAGACGTAGACGTCGCCCATGCTGGTTTCCAGGCGCGACGGGCCAAAGGCCTTGGGATTGCCGCCGAACTTGGCGAGGATGCGACCCGCCGCGGTCGAAGCCCGCACCGCCCCTTCCACTTCCAGCAAATCGATGCTGCCGCCAGCCGTTTCCGCCACCACCCGGCCGTGCGCTCCCTGTAAGCGGATGCTGCCTCCGGCGGTCTCCGCCCGAACGCTGCCTCCTGCCGGTCCGATCTGGATCTGGCCCCCGGCCGTCTGCGCCACAACCTGGCCGCTGGCCCCGCCCACCACCACATCGCCGCCCGCGGTCTCAGCCTTCAGCGAGCCGGTCAGCATGCCGGTTTCGATTTCTCCCCCACTTGTTTCGAGGGCGGAATCGCCTTTCACGTTGCCCACGTGGATGGACCCGCCTGCCGTGCCCGCTGAAAGGTCGCCCGCAATGTTACCCAGGGTGATGCTGCCACTGGCGGTCTCAATCCGCACCAAGCCGGCCACATCGCTGGTGCGAACGTCACCGGCCGCGGTGGTCAGCCGGACGTTCCCTTCCAGAGGTGCGTCCACCGAAATGTCGCCGCCCTGGGTTTCGACGTCCAGGTGGAAGTGCCGGGGCACGCTGATTTGGAACCGGACGGTGAAGTTGGCCCCGTGCCGTGCCCAACCGGGTGCTTCGCTGTCCAAATAGACACCGCCGGCCTCCAGCGATCGCGCGGAGAGTTGATAGCCGTCGAAAAGCCGCTTAGCTGCTGCCTCATCCTGCGTGTAGGCGCGCAAAATCACGGCGCAGTTAACGCGGTCGTCGGGAGAGGGAAGGATGTTGACCGTGCCCCGATCCGCCCGCAACACCAGGCGCCCGCCGGCCTTTACCGGGGCGGCAAACTCCGAGCGCTGCTCCCAAGCCCGGCCATGCCGCACGGGAGCGCCCTGCCGGACCGAGGAAATGTCCAGCGCCGCAACGGGCAGCGCCGTCAGGAAAGCCAGAAATGCGAAGATGAAAACGAAACGTGGACGCATCGCCGAAACCAGTCCTTTTATTTGAACTTCATCACCGCATTCGCACACTTCAGCCGGACATAAGGATTGCTGTCCGTGCTGGCCAGATGCTGGAGGGTTCGCTCCGTGGAGGCATCGCACCCGTCCTTCTCCGTGCGATCGATCAGGGCATCGACGGCCGCCACCCGCACGCCGGCGTTCGCGTCGTGTTCCAGCGCGTCCAGCAAGGCGCTGCGCACGTCGTCCGTGGCGTTCATGTTGCACACCGCGCCCAATGCCTCCAGCCGCACGCCGGCGTTGGCATCGTGCCGCATGGCGTAAATCAGCGCCTGGCGAATATTGGGATTGTCGGCATGCGCGCGCAGGGCATCCAGCGTGTCGCGGCGAATGCCCGGGTTGTCATAATTCTTCACCGCATACACCAGCACCTGCTGAATCTTGGGGTCGTCGAGAGAGCCTTCCAGGGTGACGCGCCGTTCCGCATCCATGGTGATCTTCACGCCACCGGTCCGGGGATCGGGAGAGACGCCGCTGATGCCGCTGATGCGCATGTTCTCAAGATCGGGACTGGCAATGCTTGCGGTATTCACGCCCGGAACTTCAGGCGTCAGGCTTGCGGCGTGCGGGCGCAATCCCCAACCCAGTCCGAAGCCGCACAGGATCAGCGTGAGGCTCAAAGCGAAACCGGATGCCGGCTGCAATCGCAGCAGGGGCAGGCCGTTGTGCCAGAGGGCGCGCCAGCCATGCTGCTCGCTGTCCAGCAGTCGCTCCAGCCCCAGACGTGACTCCGCCAGCAGCGTGGCGCTCGGTTCGACGGGCGGCCGCTCTGCCAGGACCTGGTGGAACTGCCCCAGCTTTTCCTTCGCCGCGCGGCAGTTGGCACAGCCGGCCAGATGCTCTTCGCAGGCCGCCTGCTCCCACGTGGAAAGATCCCCGTAGAGCAACAGCGGCAGGCTTTCTTCCATCTCGTGGCAAGTCATGATCCTTCTCCAAACCAACCCAAAAACCGAATCTGGATGAACTACGACCCTCGTCCCCTTGGGGGAGAGGGTGGATCGCAGCCGGCGCTGTCATCGGCCGGGGCGAGCCGGGTGAGGGGGTGCTACGCCAAATCGCCTAATTCCATCCGCAATTTCTGCGTGGCGCGAAACAGGCAATTTTTGACAGTCTGCTCGCTGGTCTTGCAAATCTCGCCAATCGCCCGCAATTTCATTCCCTGGTAGTGCTTCAGCTCAAAGACCAGGCGTTCGCGGGGATTCAAATGGTTCAGCGCCGATTGGATGCGCTCGCCGATTTCCTGCGACTGCGTGGCGCGCTCCGGGTCGGTGCCGGGTTGATGGTCCGGCACCGTCTGGAAGAACTCAGGTTCGCCCTCGGCGCTCTGCGGCATCGTGATTTCTTTGTGCGTCTTCTGCCGGCGCAGATGGTCCAGGCAAACGTTCATTACCACCCGGTACAGCCAGGTGGAAAATTTGGCGTCGGAGCGGAATTGGCGAATGGAGCGGTAGACCTTCAGAAACGCCTCCTGGTAAAGATCCCGCGCTTCTTCCGGTGAGCCCACCACTTGCAGCGCCAGCCGCAAAACGGTCTTGTCATAAAGGCGCACCAGCGCATCGAAGGCGGAGCGGTCGCCCTCTTGGGCCCGGTGGATCAGGGAAAGCTCGTCTTCCTCACTCATCGACGAAGATCGCGCCGAAGCTTTTCCGGCGAATTCCAAGCAGGTGCCATCCATCGCGCTAAGGTTCGAACCTCTCACTATACTTCGACGCCTAAGTGATAAGTGAAGAAAAGGTGAGCGCAAAGGATGCCGCAGTAATTCGAACGTAACACCGGCGTCCGGTCTGCAAAGGGGAAAGGGCATCATTCAGTTCCGGGTCCCGGCGCAATGATCCCAGCGCGGCAGAGCCGCGACCAAACTCGTACCACGGGCATCCGAACGTGTGAAAATATAAACAATCTCACGCAAAGGCGCGAAGGCGCAAAGACGCGCAACGATAGCCGCCTTGTTTTCTTTGCGGGCTTGGCGTCTTTGCGCCTTTGCGTGAAATGCTTTTGCTTTCTCCCGATTTTTTCACAGCTTCTCCTGCCTGTGCCCGAGCACGGCCTGGAAGGCCGTGGTACGAAAATCGGGCGGCGCACAAGGATTCTGAGGAGTGGTAGTCCAGTGCGCCCCGGCCAGGACTGCTCTCCGCGGCACTTTGCTGCGGGTGAAATCACCATAAAGGTGATAAAAACGGACATTGGGGCCAGTGTCAAATTGTCGCTGCTTTTGTTTTCATACATATAGCCGGATGAACCTTCATTTTTGAGGTGCAGAAGTCAGGAGTCAGGAGCCAGAAGTCAGGATCGATGTGCTGATTGCTGGGCGATTGTGGCTTCCGATTCGGACTTCACATTCGTTCACCTTTTTGGTGAGACGTTGTTTTTTGCGCCTGTTTGTTTTCATCAATATAGCCGGATGAACCTTCATTTTTGAGGTACAGAAGTCAGGAGGAGGAGCGGAAGGCAGCCATGGAGACAGGAGCCAGAAGTCAGCCTCCGTCTCCTGACTCCTGTCTCCTGTCTCCTGTCTCCTGTCTCCTGTCTCCTGTCTCCTGTCTCCTGTCTCCTGTCTCCTGTCTCCTGTCTCCTGTCTCCTGTCTCCTGTCTCCTGTCTCCTGTCTCCTGTCTCCTGTCTCCTGTCTCCTGTCTCCTGTCTCCTGTCTCCTGTCTCCTGTCTCCTGTCTCCTGACTAGCCTAACATATTTCATCTGAAATATCAAGAAGTATTATCTACCACATGGTAACTTATCATCATGCAATAAATCCCTCACCAAAATGGGTATCGAAAATGAGGGTGTGGGGAAAATTGTCCAAACGCGCCCTGTCATCCTGAGCGGCGCTTCTCACCGCGAAGGACCCCCGTATTTCGTCTTACCCACGTGCACCGCGGCATGCGGTGCGGTAATACGGCGCGGGCGCGCCAAGTCTTCCTAGGTACAAATGAAAAGGGTCCTTCGCGCTGAAATGCGCCGCTCAGGATGACAACGAGGGGAGAACTGGGGCGGAGAGATCTGAGCTTTGGACGACAGAGTAGCTCTCTACCTTAAGCGGCGCCAGGGCGCCGCCGAGCCGTGCTTCCTAAATGTAAATTACAAGGGTCCTTCGCGCTGAAATGCGCCGCTCAGGATGACAACGAGAGGAGAATGAGGAGAATAGGGGTGGAAAGCTGAGCCTTGGACGACAGGGCAGCTTTGTACCCTGAGACGGCAGCGATTGCCCGTTTCGAGGGGTTTCAAGCAGGAACGGAGGGTAGTTCATCTCGCCGCGCCCGCGTAAATGTCGAAACTCCAGAACGGGGCCCCTTCGCGCGGGGCCCCGCTGGCCTAAAGACGCCGGGCTTTACCGGACGGCGATTACTCTTTCAACCCACTCAACTGCGGATCGAGTTCTACCGTTGACGCCATCAGTTCATCCCAGGTGTATTCCGCCTGTTTGTAGGCGGCGGTGCGGCCGAGGATGGTAGTCAGGTTGCTTCGCACGGACGGAGCAATGGTCGAGTAGTCGTGCTTGCCGGAGGTGACCTGCTCGTAGAACGTGGCGATGTTGCGCGCCGGCCCTGTAGTGTAAAGCGTACGATCGGCTCCGCCGCCGTAAACGTTCTTGGCCTTGCCCTTGATGATAACGTCGCCGGCGTAGTGGGCGTCGAGGGTGGCGTCAGTACCCCAGAATTGGCAGCCGATGTCGCTCGCTCCCTCGCCGTACTGCTTGGAATAGAACGTTACGACCACGTCGCTCGGGAACCAGTAGATGACGGAGAAGTGGTCGGACACATCGCCCGCTGTACGGGAGCCGAGACCGCACGTGCCGGTCGCTTTCACCGGATGTTCGTCCATCACCCACGTCATCATGTCGAGCGCGTGAATGTTCTGCTCGGTGATGATGTCGCCGGAAATCGCCCGGCTCAGTCCCCACGCCCTCAGGCGGTGCTCAGGGTCGTGCGGAGCGGCCATGAGGTCGGGAATCATGCCGGGCCACGGCGAACTGGCCACATACGATGCCGCGCCACTGACGATGCGGCCAATAGCGTTTTCCTGCTGCACGCGCCGGATGGCTTCGATGCAGAAAGGATCGGTGCGGGCCTGGAAATCGATCAGGTAGGCCAGGTTCTTCTCCTGGGCTTTCTTGGCGCTCGCTTCAACGCTGCGGCAGCCGGGGACGTCCACCGCCACGGGCTTGGCCAGGTAGACGTGCACGCCGGCGTCGACCCCTGCTGCGGCGTGAATGTGGTGATAGTAGGGAGGGCTTTCCACCACGATGGCGTCCACCTTCGAGTCCAACATCCGCTGATAGCCCTTGAGGCCGGTGAAGCGGCGGTTGGCGGGCACGTTGTAGGTCTCGCCGAACTTGTTGACGCGATCGGGAAAGTAATCGGCGGCGGCGCTGATCTCATATCCGCCATGCTTTTGGAAGAGCCCGGCGATCCACGAGCCGCGATTGCCGTTGCCAATCACGCCGATGGAGATTTTGGAACTTACTTGCGAGCCGCGAACCAACTGGGGCTTCATGATGCTGAATGCCGTAGCCACAGTCCCGGCTCCGGCCAGGAATTGGCGGCGGTTTACTCCCCCGTGGACTTTCGCGCCGCCGGGGTTTTCAGAAAACAGAGACATTATGACCTCCTTGCTCTATGACAATTTTGCGCGGAGAGAGTAACACCGCAGAATCGCGCTGTCCATGCTCTCCGCTTGCAAATTGCTTGCCGAACGCATATCCTTCGGCCAACTTCCGAAATGGAGGCGGCGATGGCGAAGCTCAAGGTAATGGTGGCAGTGCGCGACGCGACTTCGGTAGAGAGCTTGGTCACTTTAGCGTGCCAGTTGTCCCAGGGCATGGATGCCGACCTCACCGCCTTGCACGTGGTCGTGGTGCCGGCGCTCACGCCGCTGGAAGCGGACGACGAGACGTTGGATCGTGAGGGCAAGGAATTGCTGGACAAGGCCAAAGGCGTGGCGGAGAAGTGCGGCCGAACGCTTTCCACCGAATTGCTGCGCGCCCGGGAAGTGGGTGAAGCGCTGGTGGGCGAAGCCAAGGATAAGAAGGTGGGCCTGCTGGTGATGGGCCACCACAAACCTCATTCCCTCGCTCTCGGCGAGAAGTTCCTGGGCAGCACCGTGCACTATGTGGCCCACCACGCCCCTTGCCGTGTAATCGTGCAAATCCCCGCGCCAAAGCGCGCGTAACCCGCCTATGAGCGTTTCCCCTGGTACTCCGCCCTCCGCCAAGACCCGCAAAGGCCCGAAGACCCGCCACGTCCTTGCCGGGTTGCTGCTGGGCGCCACCGGTGGGGTGGTGGCGAATTTGCTCTGGGGGAAGACCGCCGCCCTCGCCTACGTCGTTCGTTATGTCACTGAGCCGGCCGGGCAAATGTGGTTGCGGGCGTTGATTATGGTGGTGATTCCCCTGGTCTTCTCGCGCCTCAGCCTGGGCGTGGCGGGACTGGGCGACCTGCACAAACTCGGCCGCGTGGGCTTGAGGACCCTGCTGTTCTTTCTTCTCATCACCAGCCTTGCCGCCGTCGTGGGCCTGACCATGGTGAACCTCGTGCGGCCCGGCGTGGGCTTGCCGCCGGACGTGCGCCAGCGCCTGATGGCTTCGTATCACCCGGAAGCGAATCCGTCGCGGGAAGCGGTGCCGCGAGGCCAATTTGGAATCCAAACGCTTGTTAACGTGGTGCCGCGCAATCCGCTGGGAGCCGCCGCCCAGGGCGACATGCTGGGAGTGATCTTCTTCTCCCTGGCATTTGGCGTGGCGCTGGCGGCGCTGCCCACGGAGCGCACCAAAACCCTGGTGGATGCGCTGCGCGGCTTGGGCGACGTGATGATCGTGATCATCGATCTGGTGATGACGCTCGCGCCCTACGGGGTGTTCGCTTTGCTCTTCACGGTGGCGGCGAGATTCGGACTGGACCTGCTGGTGCGCCTCGGCTGGTATGTGCTGACCGTGATTGCAGGTCTGGCGTTCTTCGAGTTCGGCGTCTACCCGGTGCTCATCAAGACCTTTACGGGCTGGTCTCCGTGGAATTTCTTTCGCCGCGCCTGGACGGCGATTCTGACCGGCTTTTCCACCAGTTCCTCCAACGCCACGCTGCCCACAACGCTGGAAGTTTGCGAAGAGTCACTGGGATTGCCTCGCGAGATTTGCGGCTTCGTGGTTCCGCTGGGAGCGACCATGTGCATGAACGGCACGGCGCTGTTTGAAGGCGTTACCGTGCTCTTTATCGCTCAGGTGTTTGGCATTCATCTTGGACTGGCGTCGCAGATCGTGGTGATGGTGACGACCATCCTGATGTCGATGGGCGCGGCGGGCGTCCCCAGCGGTGGGATTCAAGTGCTCATCCTGGTGCTGGAAGCCGTGGGAATCCCGGGCGAGGGCATCGCCATGGTGGTGGGCGTGGACCGCGTGCTCGACATGTGCCGGGTGGTGGTGAACGTCACCGGCGATATGGTGACGGCGACCTACGTGGCGAAGCGGGAAGGGAAGACGTAGATCAGTGCATCGGGACAGGCGTCGCTGGCGACGAAGTGCTGGTGAGCCTGATGCCTGACCACCCCGGCGCGGAGGCGCCGCCCCTCCTGAATCAGGAGGGGAGTTCGTGAAGGCTCCCCTCCTCGGTTGACGAGGGGCGGCGCATGGCGCCGGGGGCGGTGTCGGTGCGGACCAGGAGGAAAATTTGAAATCGCCAGCAGGTAGTCTACGGCCGGCTCTCATCGCCTTACTTACTCTCGCTTGGGCTTGCGCGGGAGCACAGCAAATACTTGCGGCGCAAGGCGGACCCTCGTTTACGCTTCGTCGAGCAATACCCAAATCAGGTCATCGACAGCAACTCGCCCGGCGCGGAGGAAGTGGAGCACGGGTTTGAAGGCGGCAGCGTGATTAAGCTGAAGGGGACATATCACCTCTTCACCACGGAAATGCTGCGCGGCCCGTGGGCCGTCAAAACCCGGCTGGGCTATTGGCGCAGCCCTGATCGGGTTCACTGGAAGCGCGTATCCACCCTGTATGAGTCGAGCGGCGACTTCACGGGCAAAGACCCGCGAGCATCTCTCTGGGCGCCGATGCCCATTTACAACGCCCCGGCGGGCCGCTGGAACCTTTTCTACGTCGCCTACCGTTGTGCTCCCAGCACCAAGACGGAATGGCGCGGCAACTATGAGGGCCGGATCTGGCGTGCGGTTTCGCAGCAGCCGGGGAAGGATGGAATTGCCGGCCCTTACAACGACGTGGGCGTGATCCTTCAACCCGACGCGCAGTCCCAGCCCTGGGAGGGTCTGCAAGGGACCGACTCTTTTTTCCCTTATCAGGTGGGCGACCGCTGGCTGGGATTTTACGGGAGCGCCAATTCCGAACACTTGCCGATGGAGCATTGGCGCGTGGGACTGGCGCAGGCCCCGGCGCTCGCCGGTCCGTGGAAGCGCATGGAGGGCGTGAACCCGGTGACGTTGGAGAAGCGCTTCGCCGAGAACCCCATCGTAACCCGGCTTAAGAGCGGATATTACGTCGCGGTGTATGACAATGACTTGGAATATCCAAATGCGATCGGATTCACGTGGTCAAGCCCGGGCGACGGCGTGCATTGGGCTGCCGGGAAGCCGATCGTGGTGCAGCCGAAGGGAAAAGGCTTCTGGGCGGACGTGGTGCGCACGCCGTTGGGGCTGATTGCCGAGGGCAAGGGGAATTACACGGTGTTCTACACCGGCTACAAGCGGTCTTCCGTCGCGGGGCGGCAGCAGTTCGCCGGGGTGGGATTCGCGACCTTGAAGGAGTCGCAGTGAGGCGTGCTGGAATCGCGCGAGCGGCAATTTACTTATCCTTGGGAGTGCAGGTCAACGAGGGGACGCCGCAGCCGGCCACGGTCCTCGTGCTCGATATGCACAAACTCAAACGTTAGTTCCTGCGGTCGCGCTTCCCGCACCAGCACCTTGGAGTGGATGTTGGACATTCCGGTCTTGAACTCCAGCGGAACGGTGCTGCCGGGCTTGAGATGGCACTGGCTCTTGGCCACGCCGCCGCCCAGGCTGAGCTGCTGAACCGCGACCTGGTGAAGCCCCTGGCCCGCATGCACATTGCCCTTCAAGGGATTGCGCAAGTTGACGCGCTCATAGCGGCGCTGGCGGAGCCAGGGCGTGTTGGGATCGGCATCGAGAGCGGTGAGGTTTAATTCCGCCTCGCTCAGTCCGCACTTAGGCAGGAAGTGCTGTGCCCATTCCGGGTCGATCTTGGTGAGGGCCTGCACGGCGGTGATGCGCAGTTCGCGGGGGTGCAGCCAGCGCCACAGGCGTTTGCTTTCCGCCAACGGGCGCAGCAGGGATTCGGCCCGGGCTTCCCGCAGGCGCCCAGGGCTTCGATGGCTTTGATTTGCAGATAGGGCTCGGCAGGCTGCGCCGTTTCTTTCTCCACGATGCGCATCAGGCGCGGGGTGATGGCGGAGTCACCCGACATGCCTAGTTCGTCCACGGCCTCGGGCAGGACATTCCGGCTGAGCAGGTCATAGACTCTTTCCAGCAGATGGCCGCGCTCCGGTGAAAGACTATTGGCCAGTTGGCGCACCACCAGGTCGTGCGCGCTGGGGTCCCAATTACGCAGACGGGAGGGCAGCAATTCCTCTACGACCCGTGGTCCCAGCCGCGTGAGAAGCGCGATCTTGGAGGCGGCTTCCGAGGCCGGGCGCGTCTGCACAATCTTGCCCAGGTGGGCGATGGCCTCCGGACCCACCGAGTCCACCATTTCTAACATGCGCTCCCATTCATCGCGCCGGGCGCAGCGTTGAATGCGGCTGGCGATATGATCGACGGTGGCGTGGGGCATGCGCCGCAGCACTTCCGTCAGGCCCTCGGGAAGATGCGGCTCGTGCAGCGCTTCCTCAATGAAGTCGGGCAAGGGGTTCCCCACCTTTACGCGAGGCCAGAGCAGGCGCGCCAATCCCGGCTGCCGCTGCTCGAGAACGTCCATGGCCTCGAGCGCCTCTTGCACCGCCGGGTACTGGCGCTTGGCCGCCGCCTCGTGGCTGAAGCGCACGAACGACGCGCCCATGAGCTGTTGCAGGTCAGCGTTGCCCTCCCGGCTCATGGCCTCTCCCATGAGATGCAGGGTCAACTTCAGCAGTGAATGGTTGGCCTTGGAAAAGAGGTCCGCCATTTCGCTCAATCCCGCGGAAGCCTTGCGACGGGCGTCCAGGTCGTCCGAGTGAACGCTCTTGGCGTAGTTGTCCAGGATGGAGCGGGCAGTGGCGATGTCGCCGCTGCCTATCACCTCTTCCACATATTGGCGGACGTTGCGGGGCGGCACGGCCCAGGCCTCGGGCGAAAGCAGCATCTTGCGTTTTTGCTTTGCCGGCACGCGCGCCCAGAATTGCCGGTCGAGGATATCGGCGTGGGATTCCACATCCATGCCGGCCTCACCCATTTTCTGTTCGTGCGTTTTCAGGATGTTTCGCAGCGAGCCGATTTCGCGCTTAAGCCGGTCGAGCAACTCCACTACGGCGTTGGTCTTGACGTCGCCGTGCTGGTAGCGGTCCAGGGCAAATCGCACCGCCACCCGTTCCGCCAGTTGCAGCAGCATGGGGTCGTCGGGCCGCAAGGGCTCGCTTTGCGAAGTCATGCTCATCAACGCCTGCGCCAACGCCGCTTGCCCTTGGGGAGGCAGTTGATGGAGGTCCTTCTCGACGGCGGTGATTTGGGCGGGTGAATCCGCATGCTCCGACGTCTGGCCAAGCTGGGAAAGCCAATTCAGAATCTGGAAGACGTCGTTCTCCTGCACGGGCGCGGCCGCCAGCACCGGCGGGGCGCCGGTGGCAACGCTCGGTCCCGCCGCGGCGCCGCCCGACTGGCTGCTGGTGACCGGGCCACCTCCGCCCTTGGCGCCCTCGGCCGCGGCGATGAGTTGGAGCAGTCGCTGCGGGTCTTGTAACCAACCCTGCAACTTCTGGGCATCAGCACCGAGGGAACGCGCGGCAAGCTGGGCGGCCATCGTGGCGTCAGCCACGGAAGCATCATGGGCAATGAACCGCACTTCATTGACCTTGATGGAGCCTTTATCGCCGCCCAGCATGACGCGCAGTTCCGTTGCCAGGGGTCCTGACTTGGGACTGCGCGAGGCAAAGGCGCTGACAAAGCGCCAGAAATCGTCAATGGTGACCCGATGCGTGAAGTTGATGCTGGCGAGTCCGGCGGAGTTGAGCAACTGCGCGAAGCTTCGGTCGGTGGGCCGCTTCTCCAAAGGCACGCCGTCCAGCAGCACCTGATTGCCGGAGACGCCCAGCAGCAGGCCTCCTTCGCCGGAGAACTTTAAGGCCGCTCGCAGGTCCACCCAGGCACTCTCCAACAGCGCGGTGGTTCGCTCGTGTTCTGCTCCGTACAGGCGTACAGTTTTCAGCAGAATGTTAAGACTGCGGGCGAAACTTCTAGCTGCAACGAGATTGGAGGAGTCATCCATATCCCCAACGTCAAACGCCGCTCCACCACCGGTTGTCTGGGTCCCGGCAAGACTCAGTTGCTCTTTAGTACCATGACAGAGGGTCCACTTCCAGAGTACAAAGGTACTAGCGTACACTCCCACCAGCTCGATATCTCAAAAAGCCTGTTTGGAAATCGCTATCAACAGCCTTTGCAATTTGAGACTTTATCACAGCCGTAGGCAATGGGGAAGAGGTTTGGCTCAGGACGGAGGCTATAGCCTCCCCTTTGCATTTTGGTGGGAACTTGGCAGGGGTGGAGGGACTCGAACCCCCGACCCTCGGATTAGAA
>CAVRBF010000104.1:0-117564 GCA_963719115.1 uncultured Acidobacteriota bacterium
GCGGGTGGTCCTGGTACGGGTCGGAATCTGGTCCTCGTTGAGCTGGTGGGCAATCGCATTGATGCTCAGTCCCTCTTGCGTGTACGCCGCGTAGACGCGGCGCACCACCCCCGCCTCAGCTTCCAAGACTTCATAGTAGGCCGCGGCCGTGTCGCTTTTCCGCACATAGCGGTAACCGTAAGGGGCCGGAGAGCACGTTGATCAATCCCTGGTGGGCGCGATGGCGTTTGCCCCGGCGCGACCGCTCGGCAATCTGCGCCCGCTCATACTCGGCGATCATGCCCTGGAACTGCAGCAGGAGTTGGTCTTCGGGAGTAGCTCCGGAGGGTGCCTTCAAGAAGACTAATTCCACGCCGCAACGGCTCAACTCTTCCCCCAGCAGCACCTGGTAGGCATACTTGCGACTCAGCCGATCCGGCGAGTAAATGAGCACCGCTTCGAGGTGGCCGCCCGCGGCCAAGTCACGCAGAGCTTCCAGCCCCGGCCGCAGCAGCGTGGCGCCGCTGTAACCTTCATCTTGGAAGCACCACTCGGCTGGAACTTTGTACTCGTGAGCTTGGGCATAATCCGTCAAGGCTGCCACCTGGCTGGCGATCGTGTGGTTCTCCTTCTGCCGGTCCGAGGAAACCCGGGCGTAAATAGCGGCGACTTTGGTCATTCAGAATCTCCTGCTTGCTTTCCGGCAAGGAGGGAGCTGCCGGAGAGGGGAGTGAGATCGGGTCGGGCACCAGGCATTCATAGACTTGGGCCAGCTTCTCTGCCCACAACCGATCAAATTGATATTCCACCCGCAGCGCGCGTTGCCGACCCCGCGGGTGGTCAGCCACGGCCTCCCCCACGATGGAGAATCGCTTGCACGGCGCGGCTGACGATCTCGCTCAGGGTCAAACCGGTCGAGGCGGCGTAGGTCCGGAGCGTGGCCACCAAACGGCGCGAGAGCTTGACCGTAAAGGAGACCTTGGCATCTTGTACCGGAACGGGTTGTCGGAGTTGCTGAGCACGCTCGAGATAACGATAGGCTTGGCGCTTGCTGACCGACCACTCGCGAGCCAAGCGTTCGGCAGCCTCGGGAAGTGGCGCATGCTGGCGGAGGAGGGTGCGAGCCTGATTGAGCCGACCGGCCTTTTGAGCATCGCTGGCGCGAGTCATACGACATATAAATACGTCCATTTATGTCACAAGTCAAGAGGTTTTTCATGTTCTTTTACCCTCCTGCCGGTAGCGAATTGTGCGCTCAAATTGGAAGTTATCTTTTGCGTTCAGGCCGTCCTGTCGCCACTGCTGTCAAACCTGGTGCTGGACGAACTGGACCGGGAGCTGGAGCGGCGCGGCCATCGCTTTGTGCGCTATGCGGACGACTGTAATATCTACGTGCGCAGCGCGCGGGCGGGGCAGCGGGTGATGGAGAGCGTAACGCGCTTCATCACACGAGAAACTCAAGCTCCAGGTGAACCAGGCGAAAAGCGCGGTGGCCAGACCGCAGAGAACGGAAGTTTCTGGGCTTCAGCTTTACGCGGCACCGGGAGCCGAAACGGCGGATTGCGCCCAAGGCGCTGGCCCGGTTTAAGCAGCGAGTGCGGGAACTGACGTGCCGGAGACGGGGGATAAGCCTGGAGGCGAGGGTGGCCGAGTTGCGCACCTACCTCCGGGGCTGGCGCAGCTACTTCGGCTTCTGCCAGACACCCTGGGTGCTGGTGCCCTTGGACGCGTGGATCCGCCGCCGACTGCGGTCGGTGATGTGGAAACAGTGGAAGCGGTTCGGAAGGCGCGTGAAAGAGTTGTGCCAACGGGGCGTCGGTCGCGACTGGGCGATGCGAATCGCCAGTAGCGGTCTCGGTCCGTGGCGGCTCAGTCATGAACCGTCGATCTGCCAAGCCCTGCCCAATGCCTTCTTTGATGCCCTCGGCTTGCCTCGCCTCGCCGCCGGCTCTTAGCTTAACCCGCCGAACCGCCGTGTACGGACCCGTACGCACGGTGGTGTGGGAGGGGTGAGCGGGTAACCGCTCCCCCTATCCCGATGCCAGGGCGCGCCCACATGAACCCGCAGGGAACAGGGGAAAGACGGCAAAGGAGCGCAGAATACGCGCACCTTTGTGCTACCCTGCTTAGTCCGACGTAAACAGCCCAAGATCAGTATGGGGCATGCTTCGTTGATGGGAAAAAGGGAAGGTGGATTTCCAGCATGGCGGTGGCCGGTCACGAAAACGCACAGCAGGGTCCTGCTGATACGGGGCAGCTTGATCGATGGCTGGCAACTCTCGTTGCGCAGTCGGGGAGTGACCTTCTCCTGGTCGCTGGTGCTCCACCGTGCATCCTTTTGGATGGCACTGTACATCGCATCGACTCCCAAATTCTCGATGGGCCGGAGATTGAAGCCACCATCGTCCCCGCCCTGACACCCCACGCGCTGAAGACTTATAGAGACTCTCGCCTTACGGACTCGTCTTATCGCATACGTGATCTGGGGAGATTCAGGATCAACCTCCACCTGGAAAAGGGCGGTGCGGCCGCAACGGTTCGAGCTTTGCCGTCCATTGTTCCCAATCTTTCCGACTTGCATCTTCCTGCCCCGGTACAATCATTGGCGCATTTACGTCGCGGCCTGGTTTTGATTGGAGGACCTGCCGGATCGGGAAAGTCCACAACGCTCGCCGCCCTGGTGAACGAAATCAATCGCGCTGATTCCCGCCATATCGTCATCATCGAAGACCCCATTGAATACGAACATCACCATCTTCGCAGCATTATCGAGCAGCTCGAAATTGGCACCCATGTTGCGGACTTTCCAACTGCTCTGCGGGCCGCGCTGCGACAGGCTCCCGACGTTATCGTGATCGGTGAAATGCGGGACACTGAGACCATGCAGATCGCCGTGGCTGCTGGCGAGACAGGCCACTTAGTCCTCTCCACCGTACACACGACTGACGTCAGCACGGCGATTGCTCGCATCGCCAATAGCTTTCCTTTGGAACGTCAGAACACGATTCGCCAGGAACTGGCTATTGCCCTGTCGGCGGTTCTGACCCAAACTCTTTTGCCCTGTAGAACCGGGGGCCGCCGGCCGGCTGCGGAACTGCTGATGGTCGGGTACGGGGCCAGAGAGCATATTCGAAGAAATACCCTCCAGCACCTTCATCAGGAAATAACCATGACGATGAAGAATGGATCGTTCACGCTGGAGGATTCGCTGGTGCACCTGGTCAATGGCGGTGATATCACCGTAGAAGATGCGTCGGTCTGCGCGATACACCGTGACGACCTTGAGATCCTCCTAAGGGTAGGACAGAAACCGAAAGCGTAATACCTACCTTCGCTTGACGAGCGCAAGTGACGTTGTATAGCATAAACCGCCCCTTCGGTTATGCTGAGCGCGGCACGTCGTGGACCACCCTGGCGCTGGCGCGCCGCCCCTCCTGAAACAGGAGGGGAGCTTTTGGGGCCGCGGAGCGGCCCGCCTGGGTAGGACGAAATACGGGGGTCCTTCGCCTTGAAAAACAGGCTCAGGATGACAGTTTGGTGGTGGTCGCGATGAAGGAACGTTTTTATCCGAGGCCGCACCGCGATCGTCATCCTGAGGACCGACGCCGTTTGTCGGGACGAAGGACCTGCATTTCGCCCTTGGCCAGTTGGAACAAATACAGTTCCTTCGCCCGGAAGAGCGGGCTCAGGATGACGGTCGTGGCGCGGGCTCGGGATGACAACGAAACACTGATATTTTCACTTCACTTGATGGAGATCGAATATGCCTCGGTCAACTTTGATGCTTCGGTTGTTCCTGATGGCAGTGCTTGTGACGCTGGCCACGCAACTCGTGCGTGCGGCGGAGGGACCGCTGGCGCCGGTGAATTTGCGTTGTGAATACCTCAAGAACCCTGTAGGCATCGATGTGCGCTTGCCGCGGCTGGCCTGGGTGGACTTGCACACGCAGCGGGCGGAAGCCCAGTCCGCCTATCAGATCCTCGTGGCCACCAGTCCGGAGTTGCTCGCCCAGAACAAAGGCGACCAATGGGACAGCGGCAAGACCGCGTCCGACGACTCCACGCACGTGGTTTACGGCGGCAAGGCGCTGGAAAGCAATCACTCCTATTGGTGGAAGGTCCGCTACTGGGACAAGGATGGCAGCGCCAGCGAATGGAGCGAGCCCGCCAGTTTCGGCGTGGCGCTGCTTTCGCCCGATGAGTGGCAGGCGCAATGGATCGGCGGGGCCAACCAACTGCGGCACGAATTCGACCTGGCCGAAGCGCCGCGCCGCGCCCGCGTTTACATCTGCGGCCTGGGTTACTACGAACTGCGTGTCAACGGCACGAAGATCGGCCACAACTTTCTCGACCCGGCATTTACCTCCTTCCAGAAACGCAACCTTTACGTCACCTACGACGTCGCGTCCCACCTCCATCGTGGCGCCAACGCCATCGGAGTGATGCTGGGCGAAGGATGGTTCCGCAATCGCGCGCTGCTGTTGCAACTGGACGTCGAACTGGCCAGTGGCAAGCACGTGACCGTGACCAGTAGCACGGCGTGGAAGGCCAAGAACGGCCCCATCGTGAGTGACAGCATCTGGAATGGGGAAGTGTACGACGCGCGCCTGGAGACTCCCGGGTGGGACATGCCCGGATTCAAGGACGCTGACTGGACGGCGGCGCAAACGGTTAAATCTCCCGGCGGCGTGCTTTCCGCCCAGATGATGCCGCCCATCCAGGACGTCGATTCCATGGTCCCCAAATCGTTGACCAATCCGCAACCCGGCGTCTTCGTTTACGACATGGGGCAGAACTTCAGCGGCTGGGTGGATCTGCGCGTCAGCGGTCCGCGCGGCGCCCAGGTGCAGTTGCGCTTTGCCGAACTGCTCTACGACAACGGCATGATCAACCGCGAGAATATGCGGGGAGCGAAAGAGCGCGACATCTACATTCTGCGCGGCGACGGCGAGGAACACTACCACCCGCGCTTCACCTATCACGGCTTCCGCTACGTGGAAGTGACCGGCTACCCCGGTACGCCCAGTCTCGATTCGTTGCGCGGCCACGTGGTGCACACCGCCGTGCAGACCACCGGCAGCTTTGTGGCTTCCAAACAGATCCTGAATGACATTCACCGCATCATTCACTGGTCGGACCTCACCAACCTGCACAGCATTCCCACCGATTGCGACCAGCGCGACGAACGCCAGGGCTGGATGGGCGACGCGCAGGTGAGCTCCGAAGGCATGCTGCTGAATTTTGATATGGCGGCGTTCTACACCAACTTCCTCCGCGATATGCGCGACGTGCAGGGAGCCGACGGCACCATTACCGACACGGTTCCGTTCCTCACCCACGGCCGCCGGCCCGCCGATCCTGCCTGGGGCACGGCGTTCCCGCTGATCACCTGGTACCTGTATCAGCAGAGCGGCGACCCGCGAGTGCTGCAAGACAACTACGACGGGCTGAAGAAATACGTGGACGATCTCAGCCGGCGCGCCACGAACAACGTGCTGAGCTTCAGCTACTACGGCGATTGGGTGTCAACGGAGGATACTCCCGGCGCGGAGGTTTCCGACTTTTACTACTACTACGATACGCTCGTGGTTTCCAAAATGGCCGCGGCGCTGGGCAATTCCGCCGACGCCGCCAGCTACGGCGACCGCGCCGCACAGATCAAGGACGCGTTTAACAAGGAGTTCTTCAATCCCGTCACCAAGGAGTACGCCAACGGCACGCAGACGGCCAACGTCCTGCCGCTGTTCATCGACCTGGTTCCCGCTGACAGCCGGCGGCAAGTGGGGAACAACCTGTTCAATAACATTGTGTACCAGCATGATACGCACTTGACCACCGGACTGGCCGGGCTGCGCTATCTGTTTTTCGCCCTGACGCAGACCAGCCACGCCGATGTGGCCTACGATCTGGCGACGCAGACCACCTATCCCAGCTATGGCTACATGCTGGCCAGCGGCGCCACTACGGTGTGGGAACTGTGGCAGAAGAAAGTGGGCCCGTCGATGAATTCCCAAAATCACCACATGATGGGAAGCGTCGATGCGTGGTTTTACGAGGGCCTGGGCGGAATCAACGTGGACCCGGAGAATCCGGGCTACCGCCACATCCGCTTTGAGCCCCAGGTGACGCGCGATCTGACCTCCGTCAGCGCCACGGTAGGCTCGGTGCGCGGCAATGTGACGTCATCCTGGAGCCACGAGCCGGGCGTCATCACCCTGCACGTCGATGTGCCGGTCAACAGCACGGCCACGGTTTTTGTTCCCGAGGATCCCGAAATGACGGAGGTGACCGTCCAGGAGGGCGACCGCACGGTTTGGGAAAAGGGGAATTTTGTCGCGGGCGACCCGGGCGTGACGGCTGGGAAACTCGACGGCAAGCGCGTGGTCTTCGAGGTGGGTTCCGGAAGCTACACCTTCCGCCTGAAGGGGGAGTGAGCGCCGGATTTTGCTATAGAATGTCCGAGTCTTAGGGCCGCGCCAAAAGTGCGACCTCGGGGCGATATTTTCAGGCATAATGTCAAATTCGTGTCTTTGCCAAGTCGCGACCAGCAGCACTTAGTGCTGCAATGTAGCGGAATAACCACAGTGGTCCGAGGGAGGAACTATGAAATTGGTCACTTATGAATCGGCGAAGCAGCCGCGCCTGGGAGTGGTGAACGGCGAGGCCGTGGTCAACGTCGCTCTGGCATACGGCCTGATTGCCAAGGGCCGCATCGCCGACAGCAAGCTCGCCGCGGCGGCGCAAGTGCTGCGCAAACTCGGCCGGCCGCCGCAGGACATGATCGATCTCCTGTCACAGGGCGAGCGATATCGGAAAGCGCTAAGCGCGGTGTGCGCTGCGGCTGTGGACAAGAAAGCTCCCAAGGGTTTGCTGACTCCGTTGGCGAAGGCCAAGCTGCGTGCGCCGATTGCCCATCCCAACAAGATCACGTGCATCGGCTTAAACTACGCTGACCACGCGCGCGAAGGCGGACAAGAGCCGCCCCCGGCGCCAATCTTCTTCCTCAAGTCGCACAACACCATCTGCGGCCCCGGCGACCCCATCAAGCTGCCTCCCAATTCCACGCAGGTAGACTACGAGGCGGAGTTCGCCGTGGTGATCGGCAAGCGCGGCAGCCGCATCGCCGAGAGCGACGCGCACAAGTACATCGCCGGTTACACCATTCTGCACGATGTGAGCGCGCGCGACATGCAGTTTGCCGACAAGCAGTGGTATCGCGGCAAGAGTTGCGATACCTTCGCGCCCACCGGCCCGTGGATTGTCACGCCCGATGAGATTCCTGATCCCCATAACCTGCGCATTTCCCTTACGCTGAATGGTCAGACGATGCAGGATTCGAGCACGAGCAATCTGATCTTCAAAGTGCCGTTCCTCATCAGCTACCTGTCCCAATCCGTGACGTGGGAAGTGGGCGACCTGATCTCCACGGGCACTCCTCCGGGGGTAGGATTCGCGCGCAAGCCCCCGGTCTTTATGAAGGCTGGAGACACCGTCAGCGTGAGCGTGGAAGGGATCGGAACCTTTACCAATCCTGTCGTCGGCGCGTAGCAGCGGAGGGACTTGAGTTTTGGGTGCGGCCGATGGTGACTCTCGGCCACTAGTCGCATTGCCCGGGCGTGGCACGGCCACCGTTTGCGAGCCGACGCAGTTTGGCGATGGCAGATGCTGATTCTTGCTGCGTTCTTAGCAATCGAAGAGCAGGCTTTCATCCTTGGTGCGAAGTCAAGAGCAGGTACTCCGACACCTCGATGCCATCGGCCGCATTGAGGATTTCGCTGGAATTCCAAGCTCTCGGGTATGCCCGGTCGGAACAACTTCGTTTACTTGCGGCCGGGATCGAACAGGATGGGATAAGTTCGGGTGCTGAGCGAGGAAACCCCTTGTTCTCAACTCGTCGAGATTGCCAGGATCACCAAGCCGCGACGCTTCAATGCTTGTAAGAGGTCATCCAGGTCGCGGCGAATTTCTTATTCGGCAAGGTGGGCACCACGTGGCCCAGAAGTTCACCAGCACCACTTTCCCGTGCAGGTTTTGCAAGGTCCAGCTCTTACCCTTCACATCGGTCAGGGTAAAATCCGCGTGCTCGCGACGTTGGTCATCGGCGACCAGTCGCTCCATGGCCGCCGCGAATTGGGGCGCATCCAGCGAGGCCTGCACGTGCTCATACCGCACCAGTTGTGCCAACTCCACGTAGGCCATGTTCGGCTGGCCGTGGTCCTCCGGCGGCGGTTGCTCACGCAGGGCCGCGGCCAGCGTGGTCGCAACTTCCTGAAGGTTATCGTGGCCGAAGTCGCCTTCGGTAGAGAGGTTGGCGAGCTCGTTTACGAGCGTGAGTTTAATGGCTGAAGGTGGCAAGTTCCGAATGGCGAGCGCCAGCTCCCTGGTTTTACCCGCCCGAGTGTCATCCGGCAATTGGCGAAGCCCTTTCAACTGGTCAACGATGAGCAGCTCCTGAGCGCTCCAGCCGGTCTTCGGTGCCTGCGCGCGTGATGATCCTACGCAGCAGAGGCCGAGGACGATTAAGGAAACACCCGGAGTGACAACCGTTTTCATCCAGAATTCCTGGCGGAAAAGGGCAGTGGTCGTCGCCCTGACCTCGGGCTGTCGCACCTGCCTTGCAACCAAAAATCGACCATCGAGAGTCGTCAACGTTGTCTCAGCCGTGCAGCTTGCGGAATGCCGCCAGGCAGCGCTTTGCCGTCTCCATCTCGGGGTAATCGCTGCCTTCCTGTTCAATGAGGTAATACTCAATTCCCCCGCGGGTTTCGGCGGCGGCGAAGAGCTTCTTCCACGGGGCGATGCCCTCGCCGGTCAGCACTCTGTAGCCCTTCTCGGGTGACCAGTCCTTGACGTGCATGGAACGGATGCGGCCGGGGTTTTGATTGATCCAGGCGAGCGGGTCGCCTCCGGCGGCCAGGCAGGTTCCGACATCGAGTTGCAGCATGATACTGCGATCGAGCCCCGCAGCCAGCACCTCCATGGGCTTCTGGCCATCCAGCGGCTTCCACTCCGCGTCGTGGTTGTGATAACCCGCGTGCAGGCCGTGTGCTTCAAAAGCCTCGTTGGCCCTGTTCACGGTCTCCGCCACTCGCTTCCAATCGTCCAACCTTTGAATTTCGCCAGGAGAAGCCAGCACGATGTAACGGGTGCCGATGATCTTGTTCAACTCGATGGCCTTGTTCATCCCGTCCGCAGTGAAGGACTTCATGCCGTTGTGCGTCGAATAGCAATGGACGCCGAGCTCGTCCAGCTCGGCGCGTACCTGTCGGGCATAATCGGGCGTCCAGTCGTAATAGGGGGAAAAGAATTCGACGCACTGGTAACCCATCCTGGCCACGCCGCGAACGGTGCCCGGCAGGTCCTTCTTCAGTTCGTTGCGAACGGAGTAGAGTTCTAATCCAAGGGGGATTTGTCTTCCTTGTCGGGCGGCGGCTGCCAGCCACGGTGCTGACGCCATCGCGCCCAGAAAAGCACGGCGGGAAACGGAACTTTTGCTCCTCATAACTTGCTTACCATACCACAACTGGGAGGGAGTGGCTCATTCCCGTTTCCATGGTGTCGAAGCTTGCAATCTGCGAACGGGGCGCAAACGTTTCGGCGGCTTAAGGCGATGCTCGTTTCCGCCGATAGCAGCCGTAAGAGGTACATAGATGCTCGACCTTCAAAATGCGGAGATTTTCCGCGCCGCGCTGGACAGCTTGCAGGCTGGCGTGTGCATAGTGGATCAGAACCGCAAGATCAGCTACTGGAATGATGGCGCGGAACGAATAACCGGCTACTTGCGCCAGGATGTTTTGGGGCGCTTCTGTGGTGAAATCCTTCTGATCAAATTCCATGAGAATAAGAAGGCGATTTGCGAACATTCCTGCCCCTTGGTTGACGCCATGCGCGACGGGGGTATCCGTGAGTCCAGGGTTTACCTCCATCACAAGTCGGGGTATGCCGTACCCGTTACACTGCGAGCCGCGCCCATTCGGGATCATCGCGGTCGCGTTGTCGGAGCGGCGGAGAGCTTTGTAAAGAGGCCCAGTGTCCCACGGGCGCGACCGGACTCCGGCCTGTCGGTGGGCCATGGAGTTGACGCCATCACACAACTTCCGGACTACTCTTTTACCGAATCATACCTCGTCGAGCGCGTCAAATTTGCCTCGCAGCACGTCATTCCCTTCGGTCTGCTCTGCGTTCAACTGGAGCATCTGGATAAATTGACGGCAACACACGGGCTGGATGCAACTGAGGCCATTTTGAACGTTGTGGCGCACACCTTGCGAAATGGACTTGGTCCGCTGGACTTCGTCGGCCGTTGGTCGGATGACCAGTTCGTGGCGATCGTCACAGATTGTACTCCGCCGAATTTGCAGTCTACTGCCGACCGACTAAAGCGCCTCGCCCAGTCATCCGAAATCGTCTGGTGGGGAGATCGGCAATCGGTGACGGCATTGGTGGGCGGAACGATGGTCAATCCCGGCGAATCCGTCGACTCGCTTTTGCAGCGGACCGGCAATGCGCTGAAGCAAGCAGCCACCGAGCATGGCAGCTTTACCATCGTTGTGGATGCACCCCCAACGCCGTAGGTAAGGAGAAATTACTCAGGTGTTTGCAATCATCGGAATTGTCGTGGTGTTTGGTGCGGTAGCGGGCGGCTACCTGATGGAGCACGGGAATCTCCGCGTGCTCGTGCAGCCGGCAGAACTGCTGATCATCGCCGGAGCAGGCATCGGCACGCTGCTGATTGCCAACCCGCTCCACATCCTCAAGAGTATTGGCGGGGCGCTGCCGGCAATTCTCAAGGGTTCCAAGTTCACCAAATCCTGGTATCTCGATTCGCTCAAGATGATGTACGAACTCTTCGGCCGGGCGCGCCGTGATGGGCTGGTGGCGTTGGAGAGCGATACGGATGACCCGGAAAAGAGCCAGATCTTTTCCAAGTACCCGGAATTCCTTAAGGACCACCACATCCTCTGTTTTGTTTGCGACACCATGCGCCTGGTGGCGAGCAACGCGGTGGAGGCGTTCGAACTCGATCAAATGGTGGAGCTGGATATGGACGTCCATCACCACGGCGCCACGGAGCCGGTTTCGGCCCTCAGCACCATGGCGGACTCGCTTCCCGGATTGGGCATTGTCGCTGCCGTGCTCGGCGTGGTCATTACCATGGGAGCTCTGGGCGGCCCGCCGGAGGAGATCGGGCACAAAGTTGCCGCCGCCCTGGTGGGCACGTTCCTGGGGATTCTCCTCTGCTACGGGCTGGTGGGCCCGCTCGCTGCCAATATGGCGAAAGCCGCGGATGAAGAGCACGCTTATCTTTATGTCCTACGGGTGGCCATGGCGTCATTCATCAAAGGCACTGCGCCGATTATGGCCGTGGAGGTGGCGCGCCGGGCCATTCCTGGCCACATTCGCCCCACATTTCAGGAACTCGAAGGTTACTGCCGCAGCAGCAATGCGGCCGCGCCGAAGGAAGCCGCGGCTTAACGGCGAAAGCTCGGAGCATTGGTTGGCGAATTTGCGAATGGTGATTGCGAATGGATTGCGAATGGTGATTGGTGAATGGTGATCGGTGATTGCGTTGTTCTCAGTCCTGCATCCTGCGTTGATACCTGTGGCAGCGACCGCGGAGGGCACAGTGGTCAGTCCGTTGAGGAGGAAATCATGGCCATGCCGTTCAACACACAACAAATAATTCACCAATCACCATTCACCAATCACCATTCGCCAATCACCATTCACCAATCACCAATCACCGAATCTAGCTCTTAACGTCAAGTAGGCACGCATTATGGCAAGTCGTCCCATCATTGTCATTAAGAAGAACGGCGGCCACGGCGGCCATCACGGCGGCGCGTGGAAGGTCGCGTACGCGGATTTTGTGACGGCGATGATGTCGCTATTTATCGTCCTCTGGCTGATGAACACCAGCAAGCCGATCAAGGAAGCCGTGGCGGGATATTTCCGCGATCCCGCCGGAACTACCAGGCTTACGGGAGGCAATGGCAAAGGTCCCGGGCAGAGTTCCGGCGAGGGCTTGACGGATAGCGTGACCGTTTCCAAAGAAGACATGGGAAAACTGAAAGCGAGTCTGCGAAGCGCCATTCGCCAGATCCAGGACGTCAACAAGCTGAACGGTCAAATTGAGATGACGGTCACAGCGGAGGGACTGCGCATTGAGCTTATGGAGTCGGCCAAAGGCACTTTCTTTGACAGCGGCAGTCCCGAATTGAATGAGAGCGGGAAGGAAACGCTGCTTGCCTTGGCCAAAGAATTAGGCAGCGTGCCCAACAAGATCTCCATCGAGGGGCACACTGACTCTCGTCCGCTGAAGCGGAATGGCGGCGAATACGGCAACTGGGAGTTGTCCGTCGACCGGGCCAATACCGCCCGTCGGCTGATGCAGGAGGACGGTCTGCGGGCGGACCAGGTGACACAGGTTCGGGGCTACGCCGACCAGAAACTTCGCAAGCCCGATGCGCCGGAAGATCCCTCCAACCGGCGCATCTCCATCCTTGTGCAGTACGTCTACAAAAACCCTTCGGAGCCCGACGGCAGCGTCTCAGCTAAAGACTTGAAAACCTCCAAACCGTGACTTCGTGATAGGTTTGGCCGGGCTTCAAGATTGACGACGGGAAATTCGGTTTGTTGGGCGAATCGGGATAGTGCTGGGTCTCCAGGCAAAAAGCATCGCGCTTGTTGTAAACGTGCCCGCTTCTGCCGTGTACGCCGTCCAGGAAGTTGCCGGTGTAGAACTGTACGCCGGGTTGCGTGGTGTCCAACTCCAGAACGCGCCCGCTGGTGGGATCATAGGCGCGCGCCGCCAGCACCAATCCCGGTCCCTGCCGGTCGATCACGAAATTGTGATCGTAGCCGCCGCCGAGAACCAATTGCTCGAAATGGTCGTTGATCCGCGCGCCGATGGCGGTGGGCTTGGTGAAGTCGAGCGGCGTTCCCTTGACACTTTCGATTTTGCCCGTGGGAATCAGCGTGGAATCAACCGGTGTGAAGTGGTCGGCGTTCAGCGTCAGGACTTCGTTGAGGATACTTCCACTTCCTTCGCCGGCAAGATTGAAGTAGGTGTGATTGGTCAGATTGATGGGTGTGTCCTTGTCGGTGGTGGCGCGATAGTCGATCTTGCACTCGTTCTTGTCGTTCAGCGTGTAGGTGACGGTCACCTGCACCGTTCCCGGATAGCCCTCTTCGCCATCGGCGCTGGTGTATTTCAACGCCACGCCCACTTCATCGCCGCTCTGCAAGGAATGCGCCTGCCACACGACCTTGTCAAATCCCTTCAAGCCCCCGTGCAGTGCGTTTGGGCCGTTGTTCTTGGCGAGCGTATATTCTTTGCCGTCAAGCGTGAACTTCGCGTCGCCGATGCGGTTTCCGTAGCGCCCGACGACGGCTCCGAAATAGGGGTTCTTGCCCAGATATCCCGCCAGCGAATCGAACCCCAGCGTGATATCGGCGAAGTTCCCTTTCTTGTCGGGCGTCTTGATTGACACCACCGCGGCGCCGTAGGTCATGACTCGCACTTCCACGCCGTGCGTGTTGGTGAGAGTGTAAAGGTCAACTGCCTTGCCGTCGGGTGTGGTGCCAAACGCTTCCTTCTTAACCATGAGTGTCCCCCTTGCTGAAGATGCGGCACCAGAGCCCGGACACAGTGAAATCAAAGCTGCGCAGAAACAAACTGCAAGAGCCATCCGGCGAATCATGAGCGTCCTCTGGTGACTGAGATTGAAACGAATGGGTTGGATTCGCTTCGCTGCCATGTCCTGGCCGCTGGAAAAACAATCGGCCGCGGGGAATTCTCCTCGCAGTGGAGCCGGGAGTCAAGCGAAGTCTACGATCGCGCCGCCAGCCCTTGGCGCGACATTTCCTGAAGTTCGTAGAGCGATTTGGTGTCGCGAGGGAAGCGCGGAATGGGGAACGACGCGAGCCCGAATCTCGCCACCGTGAGCGCCTCTCCGCGCACCAGGCGCACGTGCGCTTCCTGCGCTTCCGTGCGTACGTTCATATGAATGGGAAACGCATCAGCGGCGCGATAGGCCATGATCAAGGTCGTGCGTGAATGGGGCGAGAGGTTGGGCGCGGACGCGTGGGGCGTGAGGCAGTGCATCAGGATCGCACTTCCGGCCTTCGCCTCCAAAAACACCGCCTGGGACGCATCCACGTTCTCCGTCGCGCGGCCCTGGAAAATCTGCTTCGACGTGTGATCCATCACGCGGTGATGGGCGCGGGGAATGACCTGCAAGCACCCGTTGGAAGCGTCAGCGTTGTCAAGGTAGAAGAGTACGGTGACGGAGTCGGTGTTGGTCAGGGGATAGTACGTCAGGTCCTGGTGCCAATCCACCACCGAGCCCATCACGGCGGGTTTCATGTTGACCTTGCTCAGATGGAAGAAAAGGTTCGGCCCGATCAACTGCTCGATGACGTCCAGCAGTTCCTTCGACTCCGAGAGCGAACGAAAACGGGGATAGTAGGTGCAGGGCTCGTAAAGCCGCCGCACTCTCCGGCCCTCGGGCGGTTGCTTCGGTTCCATCTCCATGCGGGTGGAATCGTGATGGGCGACGGTCGCGGTGGCGGTCAGGTCTCTAATGTCGGCCAGAATTGCGTCCACCGCGTCGCGGCTCAGAAAGCCGTGTAGCACCGCGTACCCTTCGTCGCGGTATTGCGTGATTTGCTGCGGACTAAGCATGGTCAATGGCTCCGTGGACGGCAAGCAGAGAGCGCGATCCTCTCCTGCTCAGCTCGTTGCGTGCGTGCGGCTGTTTATTCCCTGTTCCCGCTATGAGAATAGCCGCGCCCGTCGGCAGTGTCAACGGATGGCGCGCAGCCATCGGCGCCCGTGACAACGACCATCGCCCGGCTCGCGATGCGGTTGTGAAATGGCGGCAAGGCGGAGCAATTTGCTCCAGTCGCGCCCGGCCACGGCCGGCTAATAGGAGGCTATTAATCTTGCTTATCGACGGGGATTTCCTGGAGCTCGGTGGGCTGCTGGCAGCAGACGCAGTTGCCCGGCTCCAGGGCCACGATGTTGCACGTGGCGCAAAAATAGCGCACGCGGAAGAGTTTGCCGTTGTGAACGGTGTAGAGCCACTGCACCTGGAAGGAGCCGTCGGGCTGCGGAAGCCCTTCCAACCGCACCTCGCGGCCGTTCAGGCGCTTGTCCTGAAGGGTGTGGAACAGCGCGGGGGTGTAGGCCGTCAACGATTGAGAATGCCCGTTGAGCTCCACCAGCGGACAATCGCCGCGCGTGGTCACCAGCTTGCCTTCCAGCACCGCGAGCGGCTTGGTTTGTGCCGCGAAAACACTGAAACTGAGTAGAAAAATCAGGGCCGCGGACAGCAATAATGGCTTGCCGGCGCAAGAGGAGGTTACGACCGCCACGCGTTCCGCCTGCCGTTGTTTGATTCCACGTAAACTCATCGCACTCCGATTCCTCGTCCCGATCGCAATTCCCGATGCCGAATTTCGCATTCCGAATTCAATCCCGATGGCCTGCCTAGGCCATCAACTGACGATCAGCCATCGGCGAACGAGAACCGCCGTTTAACACTCTGCCGTCTCCGGCCCAATCCCCAATCAACGTCAGTCGATCAAGCAATCAAGAAATGGCAACCGAAAATCGGCGACCTCCAATCACCAATCACCAATTACTAATCACCGATGCTCTTATCCTTGCCAATGCCCGACCACAGTGATCGCCAGCGGCAGGTCGCCGCTGCCTGCGTGTCCCTTGATCTGCACGTCCCAATTGCCGGAGTCGTCCTTGTTGACGGAAGGAAAAGTCGAGCCGTTTACCGCCGCGCCCACCAGAGGTGCGGGATGGGGCGTGCCCGAGGCCTGGGTGCTCAGCTTGACCAGGTCGGCGAATTCCAGGACCTTGTTCGGGTCGCTGTCCGCCGCCACCGGCCCCAGCACAAAGGCGTCGCGCGTGGGGTTCACGCCCATGTGATTGCCGTCTTGAGGAATGAGCGTGTAACGCAGCGTATAAAAGCCGGCCTTGATGTTCTGGCTGCGAAAATCCGTGGCCGGGTTAGGGAAGTGGACGACGCCCACCATGGCTCCATTCGCCAGCGCGCCGAACAGGACATCGGACGAACTGGTGGGGCTGGCCGCTGTGGGAAGCGTCTTGCGCAGCCAGATCTCGCACAGCGTCGCGCCTTGGGCGTTCGAGACGCGAACGCCCTGGCTGTCAAGCGTGCTCTGAATCGCTGTGGGAACATCGGCCGGCGCGGCGCCGATGGCCTCCGCCTTGTAATCTTGCCCGAACGCACTCATCACCGCACAGAGGAAAATCGCTAGACCCAGCCCGAGGTTGCGGTGCAATTTCATTGATAAGTCCTCCCCGATGTTCGAAAGAACGCTTACCCATAGTTAGATGACCTAAACGCCAAACGGGAAACAACCTCGCGGAAGTTTCCCGCTTACGAACTGAATGCCGTCATGGCCGAACCCGTCAGAAGCTGCCCACAAAAGCGCTCCGCTTGTCCACGTTCTTCCATACCTCACCCAAGCCCGGCCCGGAAAAAGAACTCGCCAGGGTGAAGGCGGGCATGGAATGCGACAGCGTAACCAGGGGCGGGTAGTAGACGGTTTCATTGCCGCATAGGTGATCGCCCTGGCACAGGCTGCGCGTTTCGATTTGTGCGAGCGACCCGGCCACCAGCCTGGCGGTGCCATGCATGTCCCCATGTTCCACTGTCATTTGGATGGGAGCTGCTTCCACCCGGACCACGTGAGCCAGCAGACTGCCCGCCTCGGACTTGGCAAACGCCTCCAGCGCGGCACGTTGCTCGCCATTGGCGTGGGAATCGACGATCAGTACCGATTGCGCCGGATAGGGATTGTGGTAGGGATCACCCAATGTGGCGCTGGCCTTCACCACCGCCACCACGCTCAGCCCGTTGAGGGAAACGCCGTTCCAATCGCCCTCCCGGACCTTCCAAGCCATAATGGCTTCCTGGCCGGTCAAGCTGACTTCCGACATGGCAAAGCAGGGGCCGGTAAAGACGTCCGAACTGCGCGCCTCGATATAATCGCCCTTAAGAGCGGCGGTTCCGGGAACTGCCCAGACCGACAGCAGCAAAACAGCCGCGAGAGAGGAGATGACTTTCCTCATGACCTGAACCTCCGTGGAGCAAATTTTCGCTTGAAGCCCCACAGTATTTTAGTCCATCCGCCCGGAGGATTCAACCTTGTGGCGACGAACAAGACTCAGGAGACAGAAGCCAGGAAACCAGGAGACAGGAGTCAGGAGACGGGAACTCGCTTGGGCCTTGAGATTATAGGGCCGATTTGGCCTCCGGAGCCGGTTTCCCGGGTGTTTTCCTTCTTCCCGAAGTGCCTCGAACTATGCTTTCTCCTTTATTTTCATCAACATATTCATAAGACAATGTAAGTCATTTGCTTTCATATACATCTACAGGAGTTCGCGAAGTCGAAAAAATTGATCTTTGTTTTCATACACATCTACAGAAATACCTTCATTTTTGGATTTCTTTTTCTTGCACCATCCTCGCAAGCTGTTAACTTATTGTTTTTAAACGGGTTATTCTTAGGACGAGAGACTGTTGAAAACACGTAACTGTCTTTCTTTTCTATAACATCTTCACAGATCGCCTATTCACAACGATGCGCCTCGTGCTCGGGACGATCCGTTTCTGATCGGGCGACTCGTACGACCCTTGTGCTCTTGCTCTGCAACCATAGCCTAAGGCCTGCGTTTTATAACATAATATTCTTGATTTGTCAAGTTAAAAATGGTGTTATACCAGTACTGAAGTAATAACGCCCGCTGCGAATTTAAGGTGGATAATATGATCGTGGAGGGGCGTGCCCTCAACGCATCAGCCTCAGCAGTTGATTATGGCGAGAAGACGCAATGACGCGGGCCAGGCGCTGGTGACCGTCGCTTTCGGCTTGGTCGTTATCCTGGGCTTTCTAGGCTTGGCGCTGGATGTGGGATACTTGCGCGTGATGAAGCGGCACGTTCAGCGGGCAGCGGACGCCGCGGCATTGGCGGGAGCCGCCGAGGTTTCTCATTGCAGCGGTACCAGCAACTGCAGCGCTCTTCAGAAGGCCGCCCAGTCGGCCGTTACCGAGAACGGCATGGGATCCAGCGCGCTCGCGACCCAGTGCGGCACAGCAACGGGCTCGCTGATCGTTACGGTCAATAACCCTCCATGCTATCTGAGTACAAACGACCCGAACCATGGCAGCTCGAGCTACGTGGAAGTGGTGGTTTCCGAGACGGAGCCGCTGATGTTCGCCAAGATTTTCGGCATCAATACGGCCACCGTCACGGCTCGCGGGGAAGCCACGTCGGGCGGGTCAACCAACTGCATGTATCTGCTTGATCGCACGGACTCGGAGACGCTCTACGTAACGGGTGGCTCAAGAATGCAACTCCCCTCCTGCTCGATGTACATTGATTCGAGCAGTCCGACAGCGGTCACCGTTTCCGGCGGCAGTTCCATTACTGCTTCTTCCATCAGCATCGTTGGCAGCGACAGCGTGACGGGCGGTTCCTCGATTACTCCCGCGAATCCAGCTACGGGGGCTTCCGTGGTGGCCGATCCGCTGGCCAGCCTCCCCAAGCCGAGCTACACTCCCTGTACGGTCAAGGGCTCAACCTATGTCCCGACCAACGGCACGGTTATTCTTGCCGGCAGCTACTGCGGCGGCATCACTGTCAACGGAGGCAACACGGTCAGCTTCGGCGGCGGCAACTACGTGATCGCGGGAGGGCTCCAGATTGGCAACGGAGCTACGGTGACTTTCGGATCCGGGATGTACGTCATTGAGGGTGGTGGCATGAGCCTCAACGGCGGAACCACCAACTCGGGTTCAGGATTGACTTTCTTCCTGACGGGAACGTCCACCTTTCCCTACGGGCCCTTTACTATTTCGAATGGCGCCAACGCCACCTTCAGCGCTCCGACCAGTGGAACTTATACGGGAATCCTGTTCTTCGAGGACTCGTCCGCCTACGGCGTCAGCACGTCCAGCACAAGTAGTTTCATTGGTGGCAGCACCTCCTATTTTCAGGGCGCCTTGTACTTCCCGACGACGCCCGTGGTCTACTCGGGCGGTACACTTGCCCAATACACCATCATCGACGCCTATTCCGTCAGCGTCAGCGGCGGATCGCAGGCCGTCCTCAACAGCAACTACTCTTCTTTGCAGGGCGGATCACCCATCAAAGGCTCCGGCAGCGTATTAGTGGAGTAACGTGGGGAGAATCCATGCGCGGTCGATTCAGCAGGCGGATGTTGCCAGGGATTACTTTTGCCGCATGTCTCTGGACCAGCGGGTTGGGCGTGACGTTCGCGCAGACGCTGGAAATCACTCCCCGCCGCGTACTGATGGATGAAGTGGCGGTGACCCGAGCGACCGGGCTCACGCCAGGCGAGCATGTTTCGATTCAGGCGGAATTGAAGGAAGCCGCGGGAAGCAGGGGCGAAATCGGCTGAATGTGCTAAACGACGATGTCACTGACGATTCAATCGGACGTCTTTGTAACCCGGAGGGATTTCAAATAGAGCAGCGTCCGGCTCGGTACGCGCGACTTGGGTAACGGTCATCGTGACTGATCCCCTGCGGGGGTCAACATGCTTAATTATCATGTTGATGCTGAGATCATTGGAGTACCAATATTCATCGGTAATAACGATATCCTGGCCGGTTTCACTCTTGTCCGCGGGAATGGTTTGAGTCTCTCGAACCCCATGCACGGACAACCCTGCCAATTCCTGATAGCCCAGATCTTCCTCGTTGGCAAACTCGCTTGCAGGCAGGCTCTGGCCCACGGGGGAGGCATAGAGAAGAGTAGGTGGCACTGTCGCCGGCGGACGGTTTACGGTCCCGCTAGTAAATTTCTGATCGCGAGGATACAGCATCGTCGATATGCGGGTCTGCGGGTCGTATAAAAGAATCCTTACAATTTGAGGGGTCGCGGAGCTAGAAACGGGCAGAAGCGCCCTGACCTCGTTGTAGATACGGCCCAGACTATCCCGGTGAATATCCCGTGTCGTCTTGAAGCTGGCAACGGACCCATCAGGCTGAACGATTAATTGCTCTACGTTGATGACTCCGCTAAACGGCGCGTTGGGTACGGGGGTGACAAAAATGCCCGGACCAACTTGTGCCGAAGCCGCGGAGCACAGCGCCACGAGAAGAAAACAGAGAAGAGCACTTAGCGGGAAACGCGAACGCATGTGCGACCTCCAGCAGTGTTCTTGAGCGAAATTATACCGTAATTTGGCCGGCGGGTTCAAGAGCCGGAATTTTCAAAATGAGTCACTGCCGCGATTCCCGTTCGCCCGCCTGCACCTGGCACGGACGGGCGCTGGCCTTTGTTCCTACGACGACCATGGGAATGAGCCTGTCTGCCTCGGCGTCCGCAACGATTGCGGTGGAGAACACGCAAGGCCCGATTCTGCTGATCTCCGGAGAGGATGATGGCGTGTGGCCGTCCAGCGCCATGGCTAATTTCGTGATGAGCCGTTTGAAACAGGCGCACTTCCCCTTCGACTCCGAACATTTGAAGTACCCTCATGCCGGGCACTGGGCGGGCCGGCCGGAGATCACCCCCGCCTGGCACAGCAACGTCGGCAATCCCACCTCGGGCAGGTCTCTGCATCCGGGAGGTAAGCCGGAAGGAAACGCCGCGTCCTCGCTCGATGCCATTCCCAAGGTGCTGGAGTTTCTACGCAAAGCGCTGGAGGACGGCGAGGCGGGGAAGTAAATTTAGCGCCGCCGGTAACTTGCAAAGGTCTAGACTTGTAATATATACTTTCCCCAGAGGAACACACGATGGTCAAGGCGGGAATTGCCAAATTGTTTCGCAACGGCCGGAGTCAGGCTGTGCGACTTCCCCGTGAGTTTCGCTTCGAGGGGGAGTGCGTGCGGGTGCGCAGGGTGGCGCGAGGTGTGCTCCTGGAACCGATGGTCACCGACCCCGCCAAGTGGTTTGAAGAACTCGACCGATATGGGGCGCAGCCTTTCTTAATTAGAGGGCGCAAGCAGCCCAAAACGCCACGCCGCGAGATCTTTCCGTGACCTATCTGCTGGATACTAACGCCTGCATCGCGTTGATCAACGGTAGTCCCGCCAACGTTCGCAGACGATTCCAAGCCGCGATTGCAGCAGGAGAGAAGATCTTTGTCTCTTCCGTTGTGGCGTTTGAACTCTGGTACGGTGTTGCCAAGAGCTCGCAGCCGGAAACCAATCGCCAGCGTCTGGGCCTGTTCCTAGCGGGACCCGCAGCGCTTTTGTCCTTTGACGATGAGGACGCCGAATCCGCCGGTTCGATCCGCGCCGAATTGGAAACTCGCGGCAAACCGATTGGGGCCTACGATTTGCTGATCGCAGGCCAGGCGCGGCGGCGTAAGTTCACACTGGTCACGGCGAATGCCGGCGAGTTCGCAAGGGTCAAGGGCCTGGCTTGGCAGGACTGGTCAAAATCTTCATAGTTCCGGAACCCCCGGCGGGAGATCGGGGATCGACTCTCGCCTGTGTACGGCGGCACGGGAAAGGCGGGCAGGTGCACGGTGCGGGTCTGTCCACTAACCACTAGCCACTCCCCACTGCTCTTAGAGCGCTTCGAAGCAGGCGCGGTCGGAGTTGCAGTTTTCCAGCGTCACCACCTTGGCGTCCGGCCCGATGCAATTCTGGGTGTGGACGCACCAGCAGATGCTCTCGCCGGAGCGGGGAACCGTGGGATCCGGCTCCGCGTCGATGAACATCCACTTGGAGCGGATCAGGCGGCACTTCACCTGGGCTTCGGGAATTTGACGAACCGGCTGCGTGATCATCAGACCTCTCCCTTCGTTTCGTCTTATCGGCAAGCCGCGCTCAGTGGCGTGACGCGCTATAGATTGCAGACCTTGCAGCGCACGCATCCACCCGGACGTACCATGGCCATCCTGGCCATGCCGGAGCACGGGCAGGATGCCCGTGGCACGTAGCACAACGCTGTTCGGCCCTACGCCACGGCATGCAGAAGTGCGCGTTTCACTGCCACGCGGGCCAATTGAACTTTGTACGCGTTCCTGGAAAGTGGTGTGGCGCCGGCCAGCGCGGCCTTGCCCGCCTCCCATGCAGCATCCTCGTTGATCGACTTGCCTTTCAGTGCGCCTTCCGCTTCCGCCGAGGGCCAGGGCACGGGCGCGACGTGGCCCAGCACCACGCGAGCGCTTTGTACGCTGCCGCCATCGAGTTTCAGAACCACGGCGGCCGCGGCCAGTGGCCAATCGAGCCCTTCCTTCTGGCGCACTTCGTAAACCGCCATCTTGGCATTCCCCGGGTCGGGCACCGTGATCCCCGTTACGATCTCGCCCGGCTGCAAGGCGTGTTCAAGGTCGCCTTCCTGCTTGGGAGTCACGAAGAAGTCTTTTACGCTGATCTCGCGCGAACCCTGCGGACCGTGGAGCTTGAGCTTGGCATCCAGAGCGATCAGGATGGGCGCCAAGCTCGGCGGGCTGACGAAATAAGCCGGGCCGGAATTTCCCAGGATGGCGTGGTAGCGGTTGTCGCCATCGGGGACCAGTGGTTTGCCCTTGTAGACCGCCAGCAAACCGTAGCCGGCGCGATAGTACCAGCAGCGCGGACGCTGGCATAGATCGCCACCCACCGTTCCCACGCTGCGAGTCTGCGGGCTGCGAACGCCTTCCGCTGCCTGGATCAGGGCGGGATAGTGCTGCCGTACGTCCTCGCTCTCCAGCAACTGGTCAAACGTCACGGCGGCGCCCAGCCGCAGACCGGAGCTGGCCGAGTAGGAAATTCCCTTCAGCTCATTGATGTGTTGCAGGCTGACGAGGCGCTTGGGGCCGGCCACGCCGTCCTTGATCAAGCTGATAAGGTCCGTGCCTCCGGCGAGCACCAGTGAGTCACCCTGCGCGCCGCCGAGCAACTTCACGGCTTCCTGCGCTGACTTCGGCCGGGCATATTCAAAGGCTTGCATGGGGCAAATTCTCCTTTCGTCGGAGCGAGGGGGCTCGCCCAAGGCCGAACGCTGTTCGGCCCTACACCTTCTCCAGCGCGGCAAGAACCCGGTCGGGAGTCAGCGGCAGCGTGGGCACCCGCACCCCGATGGCGTTGGCCACGGCGTTGGATATGGCGGCGCCGGGCGATACCACGGGCGGTTCGCCCAGTCCAATCGTCCCACGTTCGTCGTAGCCGGGGCCCGTCATCATGTGGACCACCAGTTCGCCGATGTCGCCGATCCCTGCCAATTTGTAGAATTCCATGTTGTTGTTCAGCATGCGGCCGGTGGCCTGGTCCATGATCTTTTCTTCAAACAGCGAGTAGGTAATGCCCATAATCAGTGCGCCCAGGCACTGGCTCTCTGCGGTTTTCATATCGATGACCAGGCCGCAATCCTGCACGGCGATCATCTTGTTGATTTTTATCAGCCCGGTTTCCGTGTCCACGGAGACGTCGGCGATCTGCACGCCGCCCACACCGCTGTCACCCAGCTTGCAGGGGCCGGGATTCTTTCCCGTGGCCTGGATGGTCTTGACCTGAAGTTTGGCGCACGCATCTTTCCAGGCAATTTGCTTGGAGGAATCGTCCTTGGCCTGGATCTTGCCGCCCACGGCAACCAGTTGTTCGGCCGGAACACCCAACGCGGGGGCGATGACGGCGAAGAGTTGATCGCGGGCATCCACGGAAGCGCGTCGCGTGGTGGCGGATACGCAGCCCACCGTGGTGCTGCCGCCGGAAGCGCCGTCGGACGGAAATTTGCTGTCGCCGATATTGACGGTAATGGCTTCCACGGGCAGGCCGAAGGTCTCCGCCGCCACCACGGCGATGACCGTGCGCGTTCCCGTCCCGAGGTCTTGAGTGGCGGTGGTCGCTTCCACCGAACCATCGGGGTGAATGCTGACCATGCACGTGCCGTTGTGGCCGCGCCCGCCCCAGGTGTGCATGCTCACGCCCATGCCGCGCTTGATGTGGCCGGAGGTCTGGTCGCCGCGCGGGTGCCAGTTCTTTTTCCAAGCGGCGAGCTCGGCGGCGATCTGCAATTCCTCGCGGTACACTTTCCCTCGTCCCGCCGAAAGGTCGGCGTTCGTCGAGAGGAACTCGATGGGGTCCATGTTGAGCTTGGCAGCCAGGTCTTCGAACGCGCACATGGTCAAGGCTGCCGCCTGGGGATGATTGGGAGCGCGCCAGGCGCGCGCCGGTCCCGTATTGGTGCTGATGGAGAAATGTTGCGTGACGCTGTTGGGAACTTCAAGGACGTAGGGAAGGGGCGGCATGCCGGTGCCCGTCGGACCGCCGGTGCCCCACGACTGCGAGTCCCACGCCACCAATGTTCCGTCCTTCTTGGCCGCCACTTTGATTTTGGCGAAGCTGGAAGGCCGCGCACCCGCTGCTTCCAGTTCCATGTTGCGTTCCAGCATCAACTTGACGGGCTGGCCGGTCTTTTTGGCCAACTGCGCGGCGTGAATGCCCCATTCGTCAGGAGAAAACTTGCTGCCAAACCCGCCGCCCACGTAGTCACAGATGGTCTGGATGTTGCCGTCGGGAACGTTCATCCCCTGCTCGCGCAGCGCCTGCCCGACCTGACCGGGAGTGCCCGTAACATTTTGAGTGGAGGAATAAGTCAGCAGCTTTTCCCCCGTCCATTGCGCCACACTTCCGTGCGACTCCAGGCAACAGTGGGTAATCGCGGCGACGCCGTAATACCCTTCGGAAATGACCACGTCGGGATCGCTAAAGGCTTTGGCGGGCTCGCCGACGGTCTTGGCGCCGGCTTTCTTGGCGTAAGCTGCCGGCTTTCTCGAGGTTTTCCTCCAGCACCAGGTGGGGAAGTTCCTCGAATTCCACTTTGATTTTGCTAAGGGCTTCCTCGGCGACCTCTTCGCTCTCGGCGACAAGGGCGATGATTTCATAACCCACCCAGAAAACTTCCTTCCCCACTCCCTGAATGACCTGCACGCTCTTCACTCCCGGCATCTTCTCCACTTCTGACGTATCGATGGCCGTGATCTTGGCGTGCGCGTAGGGCGAGCGATAAATCCTGCCCCACAAGAGCCCAGGCGGATTCATGTCGTAGCTGTATTTGGCGCGGCCGCTCGCCTTGGCAGGTCCGTCAATGCGCTTGATGTATTTTCCGATCAGGCTGCGTTCACCGGCAGCCGGCCATTCATATTTGCAACTAGCCATTGGCGCGTCCTCCCTTCAGGGTCGTGGCGGCTTGCAGAACGGCTTCGCGAACGCCCGCGTAGGTGCCGCACCGGCAGAGGTTTCCGCCCAGGCCGCGTTCCACGTCTTCGCGGGTGGGATTGGGGTGGGTATCCAAAAACGCTTTGCAGGCCACTACGAATCCCGGCGTGCAGAATCCGCACTGTTGCGCGTCGTGATCGACGAAGGCGGTCATGACGGGGTGAAGGTTGTGCTCATCCCCGAGCCCCTCGATGGTCTGAATCTCATGGCCCTCGGCCTCAATGGCGAGCACGCTACAGGAATAAACGGGGCGCCCATCCAGGATCACGGTGCAGGCGCCACACGTTCCGCGATCGCACACTTTCTTGGCGCCGGTCAGATCCAGGTGGTTGCGCAGGGCGTCCAGCAAGGTCACGCGCGGTTCAAGCTTCAGACGATGGGGCTTGCCGTTGATTTGCAGAGTGATGGGCACCGCACCCGGTCCCAGCACGCCGGCGGAATGCTCCGGCGCAGCTTTAGCCGCTTCCGGCGCAGCCAGCAGGCCTGTCAACGCCGCCAGGCTGGCGCCCTTTAGAAAGTCACGGCGTGATAGACCGTCTTGCGGAAGCTCCTTCTTTTTCTTTCGCATATTGGGCTCCTATGCAGAACAACCTGAATATCCGAAACAGAAATTGCTGAGCCGCCGCCGGTGGCGCCTCTTATTTTGTTGTGTCGAACAAATTCCTGAACCCGAAGCTACGGATTATATCACCGGGACGTAGGTTTGTGGTAAACGGGTGGCTGGGCGGTGTCCGGATTTGACTGTAGCGCCCGGCTTGCGATGCCGCGGAAGAAGTCGTCACTGGCGATGTCGCGGCGACTTTATCCGTCAACTGACGACCATAACGCCCAGCTTGGCGACGCTGGAGTGGCGGGATAAACCCGCCGCTACACATTGTGCTGCAACCTCTTGAGCTCGGCACGTGCCGTTGAAGAGCGGTCCACAACGGGCCCCCAGACGCTGAGGTAACCTCGCCGCGAGATTTCCGTTGGCCTCAGCGCCAGGAAGAGGTCATCACAATTTCGTAAGGCCGCATGCGCAGGGTGCTTCCGCCGGAAAGACGGACCTGCGCCTCATGATTCGTGAAGTTCAACAGCGCTAACTTTCCGCCTTCAAGAACGCTCCAGTAGACTTCCTCTGGCTTGTCGATTCGTAGTGCCCGCTGCACTTCGGGACGGAGTTGCTTGAGTGTAAGCAACTGATCGTGCACGAATTCGAGGTACTCGTATTGCGGCTCCGCCTCGCCCAGGAAGAAGATCGCGTGGCCCTTGCCGGTTTCGCCCCTTTGCCAAGCCTGAGCAATAGATTGATCGCCCTCGACCGTTTGAGGGAGTCCGCGGCGATGTACGGACAGGATCACGGTTCCCCCTGCCTTCACCCAGGCGTCCATGCGTTCCAGCACGGGCTTCTCCGTGACCGAGCCCCAGAGAAAGAGCAGGACTTTGTAGCGATCCAGGGCGCCGTCGCGAATCATCTGCTCGCTGGCGAAATCGAAATCCACCAGCGACCGCATCGCCTGGACGCGCGTGAAGTAGGTCGAACGCATAAAGGTAGCGAAGCTCTTCGTCACTCAGGTAGACCGAGGTGTCCGGATAGAACGCTGCCACGTCAATCACCGGTTTGGCGCGCTGATCGATCAGGGGAGCGTACTGGCGCCAGGCGTCCGCCGCCTGGTCGTTGAAGAACAGGTTGCCGAAGTAATAAAAGAGGTGATCCCCGCCGTTGGTGATGGCGTTGTAGATGCGTGCCACCAACCCCCGGGCGCTGTCGTACCCGCCGGGTTCGTAGCCAAGCTGCGCACCGTAGAAGCGCGCGGCCGACGATGCCATGCGGGTGATGGCGAAATTCAAAGCATAGTTGTCGCTCTCGTTGGTCAGCCGGATTCCGCCGTGCACCTGGGCCATGCTCTTGGAATGTGCGGTATAGTCGGTGCCAATCGGCAGCGCTCCCCAGCCGCCGGAAGACTGATAGATGGAGGCGTTGGGCATGGAGGCCCGCGCCCACTCCGCCCACTTTCCGCACCAGTCGCTCATCGATCCCATGTACCAGTTGGCAAAGTCGAGCCGCATGCGCGGAGTCAAGGCAGCGATGGGAAGGAAGGTTTGGATCTGCCGGAATGAGGTGAAATGCTCGTTCCAAGCCTGGTTGAGGGCGTCGATGGTTTTGTACCTGGCCTCCAGCCACTGTTGGAACGCCGGGCTGGCGTAGGGATCGGCCGCCCAGTATCCCGTGTGGGTGTGGTCGCCCCCTTGATGGAATTCAAACTCGCCCGCAGCCGGGTACTGGGCTTCGCCGTAATTTCCGCTCGGCCCCAGGCGCAATCCCAGCAGCGCCGGGCTGTTTCCGTAGTGCTTGCCGAATTCATTCAGGAATTGCTGCACGTGCGCGTCCTGGTAGTGGCAGAAGATCGACTGCACATGGTAGGCAAGGTGATGTTCGAGGCACTCGAAGGGTACGTCCTCCCGCGAGTGGCGGAACCAGTCAGGCAGGGCATAGTCGGAACCCACAATCAGCAGCGGAAACCACTTCAGGCCATACTTCTGAATCTCGTTGACGATCGGATCGTAGTGGCTCCAGTCAAACACACCCGGCTGGCGCTCGACGTAGTTCCATTGCACGTAGCTTTCAATGCCGTTAAAGCCCAAAGCGCGAACCAGCGGCGCGAGATTGCGTACGGCGGCCAGGCCTTCCGCCTCTTGACCCAAAGGAGCGTCCGTGGCGATGTTGATGTCGCGCTGAAAGGGCCGTGCAAACTGCACCGCCGGCTTCACGTCCGGAACAGCATCCAAGGCCGGCTGCGAGTCCTGGACGGAGATGGCGTGGAGATACTCGAGGCCGTAGATGTGCAGCGCGACGCCGACTTGGGACTGGGCCGGCGGGCCGCCGAAGCGCACGACCGCACGACGAAGGCGGCCGGTGTTGAGCCGGGCCACGCCCCACTGGTCGCTCCAAGGTATGGGGCGGGCCAGCGCGTCGATGAACCGCCAATCCATTCCATCGCCGGGAATAATTGAGATCAGCCCGTAGCCTTGATCCAGGTACTCCGTCACCACCCAAAAGGGAGACTTCAACCGCTTGGTAACTTGAGCCACCAACTCCGCGCGACGGTAATAATCGTGGTTGGTGGCAAGCGCCGCAACCGCGGTGCCCGCGTGAGTGGTCATCGTCCACGGGAAGTCGCGCTGCTTGACGAGAACAATTCCGCCCGATTTCTCCGGCTTTTCCGCCTCCCATCGCGCGATTTCCGCCGCCCGTAGGCAGGGTACGAAAACGAGAATGGCTAAAATTGTGCAGACTTTGACAAGGCGCATTGTTATCCCTCAATGATGAAGACAGAAAATTAGAAAGATGATCCCCGACAGGTGTCAGGCACGGCTTCGCTGGCCAACCACAGGGCGCGGCAGCATACACCAGTGCAGGAGTGTTCGCAATCATTCGTTCACCATCGTGCTGATTAGCAGCGGTGTTCTTGCAAGGTCGGAGGTTCTGCCCAGGAGGTTCTGCCTCTGGCAACCCGGTCGGCAATGAACTATACTTCGCGTCCTTCCTGCCGTCGGTGGGAAGGTGACAGAAATGCTCATCACGAGTCCGAAGTTATGGAAGGATCGGTTGACCGCTGAAGTGGAGCGGCTCCAGCGCGAGGGGCTGACGCGCCGGCGGGTGTTGGAGATCCTGCTTTCCTCCATTCGCTACCTCTTTGAGACGGAGGTGCATGCCTACGCCTTTTCGATTGCGGCCAACGCCTTTCTTTCCTTCTTTCCCTTTACCCTGATCCTGCTCGCGGTCTGCCGCCGGTGGATACATTGGGACCGGGCGTACCGGCTGATCATTCAGCTCTTGCAGGTGTACCTTCCCAAGGGCTCGGAATCGGTGATTCACATGCTGATCGTGGTGGCGCAAGGGCGGCCGCGGCTGCAAGTGGTTTCCGTGCTGACGCTCTTCTTTACCAGTTCCGGCGTTTTTCTGCCGTTGGAAATCGCCCTGAACAAGGTGTGGGGCTTTCAGCGCAACCGCAGCTTTCTGAAGAATCAGGTCATGTCGTTTCTGCTGGCGTTGGTGTCAGGTGTGCTGGCGCTGGTGTTTGTCCTCGCCATCACGCCGCTGCAGGCTGCCATTACCTTCTCGCTGGGATGGATTCCTTCCGCGAGTTTTGTGGCGTTGGTGTCAAATGCGTTCCTGGCGATCGCGTCCGTGCCCCTGGTGGTGTCGATTTACTTTTTGATTTACTACCTTCTGCCCAACGGAAAGGTGCCCGTTTCGCGGGTGCTGCCGGCCTCGATAGCCGCGGGAATCCTGACGGAAATTGGGAGTGCCGTCTATTCCCTCACGCACCCGATGGTGCACTTTCGCGACGTGTACGGGCCCTTTGCGCTTTCTGTGACGTTGCTCTTCTGGGCCTATGCCGGTGCCCTGATTTTGCTCTTCGGCGCCCATCTCTCCGCGCAAGGGTTTATATTGAATTATGACCAACAGGCAACAGATCCAGGCAATTCCGGGCTCACTGCGAATGACTCTGGAGAAAGCGCGCGCTGAGTACGGCGGCGTGATCCGCAAGATTCGCTGGGGCGATGGCCCGCTGTTTGTGTGCGGAGCGGGGCAATACGCTCCGCTGGGGCTGGCGGCCGGCTACGCGTTTGAAGCGTTTCCCGAATGGCCCGTGGTAGCTCATTCCGCCGATGCTTGGCGGCATTACGGTCTCTCGCTATTCCACCCGCGGTCGGTGCTGGTCATGATTTCGCCTCCCGGGGAATGGCCGGAAGCGCAGGAGTTGGTCCGCAGCGCACGCGAGCGAGGCTGCACCATTGTGGCGCTGACGCACGCGCCGGACGCTCCGCTGGCGAAGTTGGCCGATCATCTTTTTCTTATTCATGCGGACGGTGAGCCCGAATCGCCCAACGTGGCTGTTGGCACGTACGCCGCGCTGAACGAACTGGCCTTTGCCGCCATGCGGGTGCTGAAGAAACCCAGGCCGTGGTGGGAGCAGATGGAAAGGGAACTCGAGCAATTACCCGAAAAGCTCGACTGGATCTTTACGCAGCTTCCGTCTGTGGTGCGCTCGATGGCGGCGGAGGTGGCGCGTTTGCCGCGACTGACCATCGTGGGCGCGGGCTTCTTGCATTACCCCGCGGTCCATGCAGCGCAACGGTTGCGCGCCCTGCCGAAAATTCAAGCCGCGGCACTGGAAGCTGCGGAGTTCATGAACGCTGACGCTCAGTTCGCGAAGAAGGGCGACACGGTCCTGCTGCTCTCCGGTTCACAATCCAAGATGAAGAAATCGCTGCATCGCTGCGCCGCGCAGGCGCGGTCGAACGGCGCGCGCGTGCTTTCCCTGACGGACGCCAATGATCGCGAACTCTGCGATTCATCCGATCTGGGCCTGATGGTTCCTTCCTTGCACGAAGCCCCTGCCAGTATTCTCGCCCTGTTCATGCTCGAATGGCTGGCCACGGAAGCCCTCCGCGCCTGAGTGGCGTGGTCAGTCCCGCAGTCCTGCATTGGGCGCGCCTCGTCGCGCAGTTCAACCTATTCTTTCAGCCTCCAATACGCGCTGGCTCGGCTTCTTCATGTCCCAGACGATTCCAACGAGGGATAGCGCACGCAGTGCGTAATAAGACAGATCGATTTCCCACCAGAAGAAACCCATCCGGGCCGAAGTTGCGTAGTGGTGGTGGTTGTTATGCCATCCCTCACCCAGCGTAATGAGCGCAAGCATCATGCTGTTTCGACTGGAATCCCTCGTCTTATAGCGGATGCTTCCGATCATGTGGCAGAGGGAATTGATGACGAAGGTCCCGTGATAGAGAAGTACGGTGCTGACAAAGAATCCCACCACCAGCCCCTGCCATCCTGCCGCGAGGAAGCAAGCAATGCCGAGAAATATTCCCGGTACCACCCAATAGTGATTCAGCCAAACGAGTTCCGGATAGCGGCTAAAGTCCCTGATTGCCTCCATCGGTGTATCGTGGTACCAGTCGGACATGAACCAGCCGATATGCGACCACCAGAAGCCGCGGAGCCCGGGAGAGTGCGCATCTTCCACCTGATCGGAAAACTGATGGTGATGCCGATGATACGCCGCCCACCAAAGCGGGCCCTTTTGTTCGGCTGTGCAGGCGATCAATGCCAGGACGAACTGGAAGGCGCGGCTGGTGCGGTAGGAGCGGTGGGAAAAGTAACGATGATACCCGGCGGTGATCCCGAACATGCGGATGACGTACAGCGCGAAGCAGAGCACCAGCGCTCTCTCGCTAACGCCTGTCCAGAATGCGGCCAGGCAAACAGCGTGGACCCCCAGGAACGGCAGGCTCCTTAGCCAGTTCACCCTGCCGCTTTCCTCAAATGCACGACTGCGCAGGGTTCCAGTTGCAGTGCTCATCTATTCTCCCCAGAAGAGTTCGCAATCCCAGGAAGGAGACATCGCCCAACGTCCTTCATTCTGAGCATGTCGCCATCTCGATGGGTGCGCCCCGGATTGCGAAGTTTGCGCTTCGCTTTTCGATTTTAACTCGAAGTCCCAGGGAAGAGGGAAGCAAAGTCAATCCTTCGCGCGGCACCAGGGGGGCGGAGTCAGCCATCGCGAACCGGAAGCGCTGCGTCAGGAGTCCCACAATGGCCGCGCTTTCGCACCACGCGAGTTGGCCGCCCACGCATGTCCGCAGGCCGCCGCTGAAAGGAAAGTAGGCGAAGCGCGGCAACGACTTCCGGAAGGCAGGCGTCCAGCGGCTGGGCACGAAGGCTTCGGGGTCCCGGTACCAGCGTGCCGACCGGTGCACCGCCCACTGCGGCATGACCACGTCAGCGCCCACCGGCAGCAGGTGCCCGCCCACCCGCACTGGGGTTATGACGGTGCGGCCGATGCGATGGGTGGCCGGATACAGACGGAGCACTTCATCGAGGGTGGCGCGCAACGAATCCAGATTTTCCAAATCGGCGTGCGACGGCGCCTCTCCATGCAGGCGCGAGGCGAGATCATCCGCCAGTTCGTCCGCAAGTTGGGGGTGCGTGGCCAGCAAATACAGGCTCCAGACCAGTGCGGAGGCGGTCGTTTCGTGCCCGGCCAGCAAGAGGGTCACCGACTCGTTGATAATCGCCTGCCGGTTCATGCCGGGGTGATGTCCGTTGGCAGCGGAGAGCATGAGTCCAAGGAAATCGTCGCGCGGGGGCCCGCTCTGGCGCTGGGCGATCAAGCGGTCAAGATATCGGCCTAAATCGTCAAGCTGTCCCTCGACCTGGCGCCTCAGCCGTCTCGAACCGTAGAATGGCATTATCCCCATCAGCCCGAAGCTCGAAAAGTAGTAGGGCAATATTCCCCCCACCCCGAAGGTGGCTCGGACCAGATCATGACACGTTGCAGCCAAAGCCCGCACGATGTTGCCCAGTTCCTCTTCATACACTCCGAACATGGTCTGGGTGATGTTCTTCATGCACAGGTCAACGAGGTCCGGATAGATATCCCGCACCTCCCCGCTGCGCCATGAGGACACCATTTTCTCAGTGTTCTCGCCGACGAGTTCGAGAAACCCGGACATGCGTGTAGCGCCAAACGCGGGTTGTACTAGATGGCGGCGGTGCGTCCACCCCTCGCCGTCCGAGGTCAGCAATCCGTCGCCGAACAACACCTTCAAGCGTTGCAGCACATACGGCTTGACGAAGCATTTGGTGTGGTTCACCAGCACGTCGGCGATGGCTTCGGGGTCGGTGACGGTGTAATTCCGCTTCCACAGAAAACGAGTCCGCACAATGCCGGCAATCCGCTCGCAGTGCTGATAGAAATCCAGGCCATTCCGTCTACAGGCCTTGCAGCTTCCCAGGAGCAGCGAATCGTCGGGGTAGCGCGCCAGCGAAACCGGGTCTCGGGCGCAGTTTAGTGCCTGTAACTCAGGAGCAACAGCGATTGACATGTCATTTCCTATCAACTACCGGTCAAAACCCACAAGCCTCTACTCTGTTAATCGAAAATGGAGAGGAAAATCTGACAGGCAAAATGAAAAAAAGACGGGGCCTTACCGGTGGAGCGCGCCGAGGTGAGCTGCGGGTGGGACGAGCTGGCTTAAGGATTGGCGCAGCAGAAACTGCGCATTGGGAAGCTTGGTATTCCAGTGGTTCCAGAGGGCGGTTCGCCGTGCCTCCAGGCCGGCAGCTTCCTCGGTCTGCCCGCTTCGGCGGAGGAGGATGGCAAGCGCGGTCCAAGTGCGCGAAATGCAGGATGCATCCCGCAGATCATTTTGCGGCTCGGGCTTCCATGCCAGCAGTTTGCCCAGCAGTTCCCGGTAGGCGGCAATGGCTTTGGCGGTTTGGCCGCTTTCGGCATACTCGTCGGCCGCAGCTCTCATCACACGATCGGCCCTGCCCATGGGTTCGACGGTGTCGGCGGGGTACTGGTGAGCGTCACGCAGGAGCTGAAACGCCTCCGCGATGCGCCGATTGGCGTCAATGTCCCGACCAGCCCAGCGTGCGGCGTAGGAGGAACCCGCCAGCAGGTCGGCGGCATAGAGCTGAGTGCTGACGTTGGTTTTTGCCTCTCGGATACGTGCCAGAGCCCGGTCATAGACGGTTAGAGCTTTCTGTGGATCGCTGTGGCGCAGAATGTTGCCGATCTCCTGCCCATGCATTGCCACCGTACGGCGGCTCAGATAATCGATGGGGTCCATTTTCGCGAGGTCCTCACCGATATCGAAACCCCTTTGAAATGCCGCCAGCGCTTCCCGAGTTCGGCCAAGGCTGGGTTCCGCATCCTGCTTTCCCAGAATCATGCCCTCGGTGTACAGCGCGTTCGCCAAATTGACACGGAGGGACGCGTGTCCGCCGGCGGCCTGCTCCTCCTGAAATACAATCGCCTTTTGAGCCGTCTGCAACGCTCCGTCCAGATCGCCGGTCTGCCATTGTGCGACCGCCAGCGCCCCCAGGATGCTGCCCTGAAGCCGGCGCGCAGACGCATTGACTCTGACAATTTCCAGGGCGCGACGGCTGGTGCGGACCGCCTTCTCAAATTGTCGGGCGTCGTCATAACAGTAGGCGACGTTCTGCTGAAAATACACCATGCCGTAAGCGTTTCCAGTCGCGACATCGGTAAGTTTCGCCGCGCGCTCGATTCGCTCGGAGGCTTTGTCGGCCCAATTCACCATGTCCTCGCGGCGATTCTGCTCGTCGGCGATGGTCATGTGATCGTGGGCAATTTCAATCGCGGAACCCAAGGCCCGCAGGTTCCCGGGATCAGACTTCAAAACCTCATCGACGAAGGCCTCCGCCTTGGTGAGACTTGTCTCCGCCTCGGCGAACTGGCCGAGGTTGGGCGAGGTGGGATCGCCTTGAGCGTGAGCAACCCGTATGTAGGCAAGGGCAATATCGAGCGCGAGATCATTGTCGCCATGAACGTCGCTGCCCAGCGAAGTGAGATATTGCAGGGAATCGGAAACCATCTGCATCCGGACCTTGGTCGAGCCCGGCAGCCCTCGGATGTCATTATCGAGGGCTATGAATTTGTTGGCCAGTTGGCGCACCTGCGCAAACCGCCGTTCGGCGATCTTCCGCTCGCGATTTGCCACCAGCAACCCGGTTGATAGACTGCCAATCACCAGGGCAATGGCGGTGGCGGTTAATGCCACGACGGTGCGATTGCGGCGCAGGAACTTGGCGGTGCGATAGGCGAACGTATCCGGCCGCACGCTGATGGCTTCGTGCTTAAGATAGCGCCGAAGATCGTCGGCGAACGCCGTCACCGAGACGTAGCGTTCGTGCGAGTTCTTCTTCAGGGCTTTGCCCAGGATCGTGTCGAGATCTCCGCTCAACTGGCGGCTCAGCTTTGCCATCGTGGCGCCGCGGTTTACAGCCGCGGCACCGTCGGCGAGGGCGATTTTCGATGCCCGCGGTGCATCCACATCCACAATCGCTTTGACCAGGTCTGCCGGAGAATGTGTGTTCGCACCTGCCGGGTGCTGCCCCGTCAACAGGAGATAGAGCAGCACACCCAGCGTGTACACATCGGTGGCGGTGGTCACGGTTCCGCCGGTTACTTGTTCCGGAGCGGCAAAGCGCGGCGTCATTGCCCCTCCGCCCTCGATGGTGAGCATGGTCGCCGGAGCCGTGTCGCCTTCCCGGGCAAGCAGTTTGGCAATGCCAAAGTCCAGCAGCTTCACCTGGCCATCGTTGCGCACCAACACGTTGGAAGGCTTGATATCGCGATGGACAATCAGGTGGGCGTGGGCCTCAGCCACCGCGCTCAGCACATCGAGGAAAAGTTTGATGCGTGCGTCTAAGTCAAGATGGTGTTCATCGCAGTATTGGTCGATGGCCACGCCGTCAACGTATTCGAGGATGAGATAAGGGCTGCCTTGCGGGGAGATGCCGGCATCGAGCAGTCCGGCGATATGCGGGTGAGTGAGCCGGCCAAGGATGCTTCCTTCCCGTTTGAATCGTTCCTCCGTCGCGTGGCCGGTGAGCGCGATGTTCACGAACTTGACGGCGGCCTGCCGCTCGAACCTGCCGTCGCTGCGCCGGGCCAGCCACACGCTGCCCATTCCGCCTTGACCGATCTGTGAGACCAGCGTATAAGCGCCGACCTTCTGGCCGGTCAGTCCCGCGCCGGCGCTCAAAACGGATCCCTCAAGAAATCCCTTTTGCTCCAATTGCTGCTGATCCTCCAGAAGCGCCTGCACCATGGAAGAGAGCTTGGTATCTTTCTCGTGAAGCAAGAGCAGCCATGCGGCGCGCTTATCCGGATCGACCTCCAGGACCTCGTCGAGGTACGGGCTTACTTCCTGCCATTGATCGGGGGTGAGGGAAGGCATCGATTTCTCACAGCGACAAATCCGTCCGGAGGATCTGATAAAGGTAGATGCGCGCCTTTTCCCACTTTCGAAGCACCGTACGCTCCGACACGCCCACTAGGCCGGCGATCTCACCGAAGGAGAATCCGCAGAAGAATTTCAGGTCAACAATCTGGGATAAGGAACTATCCATGCGCGCCAACTCGTCGAGAGCCTGGCTGATCCGCGTGAGTTCCTGGTCGTCGCCGATGGCATCTTCAATGTTGGTCGTGAGGGAGGTCAGTTCAAACTGCCCACCCCGTTTGATGGCGAGTCGATTCCGCACATGGTCGATGATCAGCCCGCGCATGACGCGCGCGGCATACGCCATAAAACGGGCCCGATCAGGGAAAGACTTGCCCCCTTGCGCGGCCATATCCAGGTAAGCCTCGTGGATCAAGGTGGTGGCACTGAGAGTTACCACGCCTTGGCGCGCCAGTTGGTGCCTGGCCAGCCGATGGAGTTCCGCATAGAGAACGGAAAACAGCTTGCTCGACGAAGCTTCGTCACCCTTCTCCGCCAGACCGATCAGTGTGGAAATGTCAGGGTTGCTCGTCCCCATTGGCACCTTGTCCACAGCCTCTCGCATCTCGAAGCGGCAGTCAAGGTCAAAACGCGGTATGCCTGGGGCGAAATGGACGTGGATGCCGGACCGCAGGAGGCAAACACGAGCCCTCGCGTTGTCTTCGGCTTCCGGGCATGTCGTGCAGTTCTGATGATTTACTGGCGGACGGTGCCGTTTTACGCCTGCCTGCTAGGCGTTGTGACCATACGCCCCAAACTCGCAAGCGGCGTCGAGCATGGCGAAGACATTTTCCGTTGGGACGTTGCGCTGGATGTTGTGAACCTGGTTAAACACGTAGCCACCGCCGGGGGCGAAGATCTTGAGGCGCTCGCGAACGTGTTCCCGCACCTCTTCGGGCGTGGCTCCGCCCAGCACGGTTTGCGTGTCGCAGCCACCGCCCCAGAAGACGATCCTGCCGCCGAACTCCTTCTTCAGTCGCGCCGGGTCCATGTTGGCCGCCGACGTTTGGACGGGGTTCAGGATGTCAATGCCGGCGTCGATAAAGTGCGGAATCAGGTTGTAGACCGAGCCGCACGAATGCAGGAAGGTTCTCCACGATGTATGCTGATGGAGCCAGTCGCAGAGCTTCCGGTAGTGCGGTTTGATCATCTCCGCCCAGAGGTCGGGCCGGATGAACTCACCGCGCTGCGTGCCGCTGTCGTCGGAGGCGATGCCCCAGGCAAAGCAGCGTTGGCCCACGGCCTGGTGCAGCAGCTCGAAGCGCTTGATGGCGGCTTCCACCGAACGGTTCATCATCTCATGGCAGGTTTCCTTTTCCGTTAAAAGCATCATCATCCACTGGTCGGGCATGCCCATGGTCACGTTGGAGCGCGGGTCGGTGACGATGCTGAGTCCCAGAAAGCAGACGCCCGCGCCAAATCCCAGCAGGGCGTAGTCGGTATCGCGATGAAGCCGCGAAGAGTACTCTTCTACCTGTCGCAGGGTTTTTTCCGGAATGTCCTCGACCGGGTGGAACTTTGCGGGGTTAATGTCCTCGTGGCGGTTGAAGGAGACGTCATCAAAGTAGTAGCCGTCCTTGGGCATGCGAAAAGAGCCGGGTTCGCCGTTTTCGTCGAGCAGCACCCAACTGCCGTCGGCCTCCTCGCGAATGCACGTGCCGGGCATGAAAAGCACCTCTGTGCCGGAGAACAGGCGGCGCGGTACCCACTCCGTGTCGTCGGCCATCAAGCTGGGGACCAGGGAAATGTCCATGCACATCACGTCCGCTTCGAAACGCCGGCGAACAGGTTCCTCCACCACGGCGATCATGGACGCCGTGTCCGCCACGCGCGGGGTCCGCTGGATGCCCAACCGGCGCGCCACGCGATCGTAGGTTTCCACCGCCATCGTCGAGGCCTTCAGCCCTCCCAGGTCGATGGGCACACGGTCGGCTTCCTGAAAGTTGACGGCTTTGGCAATGCGCTCGCGGGACGTCATGGTTTTTCTCCGTACGTCTGAACTGGGGCGCAAGATTAACACGGGGAGTGGGCGATGGCCGCAATTTCTTTCTACTTGTGTCGCAGGCCGTCCGGGAGCAGCGCCGGGACCAGGTTATCTTCCACGGGACGGCCGCAACCAACCGGAGAATTGACTGCGGGTCGGGCGTTGGTGGAGGGCTCCTTGCCGGCACGCTCGCCCACCACATTGGCAAAGTGTTTCAGGACTGCCAGCAGATTCATCACGGTATCTCTCTCCGCCAACCCCAACCAATGACGCGCTGCAAAAGCGACATAGCCGAAGTGGAAGTAGAGGATTAAGCAAAGATCCGCATTTGTGTAGCACCGGTCAGAGTCGGCGGTGTGCTTGAAGAAGATAAGTAAGCTGGAGAAAATCATGCCGGAGTGCCGAGGTGAGCTGTGGGTATTCGGTCGGACGGCTCGGATTCGCGATGACCTTTTGCAGTGACGGGAATTCCAGGCAGTTGGCTTCGGCCACTGGGCGGAAATATTCCTGCACGAATAGTTGCTTCAGGAACTTCCGACAAGCAGCCTCGAAAAAGACCACTCCCGCCGAAAGAACAAGCAGCGTCGCCGCCAGCATCGTAGTAACCCTAAACGCGGGTAGGGAGGTTGCCGACGCACGGGGGGGATTTTTCGCCGGTGTCGATCAACCGATAGTAAAGGGCGAATAGGACCAGCTCCAACTCACCCTCCACATGAAGCCGGCCGTAGATATTCAGCAGATGCAAGTGCAAGGTGTGTCGGCTCATACGGAGTAGTCTGGCCCTTTCCTCGCGCGAGTACCCAGCCGCGGTTAAGGCGATGACTTTCATCTCGAGCGAGGTTAGGTCAAAGCGCTCGCCGCCAGACTGAAGGGGCGCCTCGCGCTGATTCGTTTCGGTAATCGCGCCACGAGTCGGGGTCCTTTCACGGCGTCCTCCGTGGCCATCAATCTCTTGAGCAACATTTTGCATATACAGCAGGCTCCTTAAATCAACTCTTCCCGGCACAAACCGGCCGCGCGATTCCGCCGACCGGCATCGGCCGTTGATTCTTTAACCCATGTGCCGATAGACCAGCCTGCCCGACGCTTCCAGCAGGACAGTGGGCATGTGGGCAAAGATGCGTTTGGCAAACTGTAGGGAAGGCACATCCGCCGTTTTGGAGGCATGCGGAGCGCACATTCGGGCGTAGGCAAGGATCGACCGTGAAGCCCCGAAGTGGTCTTTGAACTGGATGAGTCCTTCGCTGGCGGGCTCGGATCGGCCAAAATCCAAGCTCTCGAGGCCCATTTGTTTAGCCGCTTCGATGGCCTTCCAGATCAGGAAAGGCATGCAGCCGAGATGGTGATAACGCGCGTCGGAGCAGCCGTACTTGTAGACGAGCGTGGCGAGATGACGCAGGATCAGAATGCTGGCCACCGGCTGCCCGCGGTAGGAAAGCACCCGAATCAGCAGGCGATCGCCCAGGAAAGCCGCCAGGTGGCGAAACCATTCCATGGGTTGGGGAGGCAGGTTGTGGCGACGCCGGGTGAGCAGCAGCAGATGATAGAATTTTTTCAAAATATCGTCCGAGCAGCCCTCTTCGTAGTTCAGAGGCTCGGATGCAGCCCTCCGTATCCGGCTTCGAATGGATTTTTTGTTGAAGGCGCGAAACAGGCCTTCCAGGGAGGGCTGTAGGCGCAGCACGTGGAGCCAGTAGAAAGCGCTGTCGTGCATGCCGGGTTCACACGCCAGTTCCGAACGCAGCGGGCGAATCTCGACGTACCGGAGCCGTGCTTGCCGGAGGGTGTCATGCAAAAAGCCCAGGATCTCCCCCACTTCCCTGGCGCTCTCCACAAGAGGTTCGCAGTGGTCCGCAAACGGCAGAGAAACCAGCCGCCGTCCCGTCAGCCAACTGTCGACCTGGCAGAATACAATCCCGTGCGTCAAGACCGTTCCAGGGCGGCAGGTCGTATAAACGATGGGGTTATAGCCATAGACGCGATTTAGGGCTTTCAACCAGCCGGTCGTGTGAAATATAGAGGCGCGGGGATGTCTTTGCACCAATTCTTCCCATTGTGGGCTATCGAGAGGATTGAAAGAATAGACCGCCATAACAATATCTCCCCGGAGGTACATGATACGAGCCACCGCAGCCCGGACTCAGCCGGCGAGCGTTCATCCTAAAAAACTCCCGTCACTTGCCATCGGCATCATGACGGCTCCGCGATGTACGCTGGCTCTATTTCGGACGCGACCGTGGAGGGGAGGCGCCGGTTCGCAATTTCCCAGGCCTCGGGAAGCACCACAAACTTGATCTGAATATGCTTAATCTTCTCTCCACCGAGCGTCGCACGCAGCGCGTCCCCCACCTTCGCGCAGAGCACGCCTTCCGGCGCGTGTCCATCCAGCATCTGGATGTCGGTGAAAATGACACCAAGACTCACGCCCTCCCGATACCACCCCACAATGTCTGTTTCTCTCGTGCAATCGGTGAGTGCCGAGACGATCTCGGATCGAACATGATCACTTGGGTCCCCTTGGAGAAGGTCCCCCACATTCACAAGCATCAAAAGAAAAGTTCGGCCGGAGCGCATCGCTCTCCTCCTTTCATGGCAGAGCAGCATTTGGAATACCTGCTCGTCCCCAAACTCGCAGTGTTCCGGTTGACAAAAGTGCAGCCGAACCGGTGGAAATGTAGAGAAGCGCAAAGGATCAGACCCTCCTCTCAGCCGGTCAATTCAGGCATTCGAGCGCCCGGCGAGGGTACTGCCCGCTCGATAATTCCCCGTAGACCGCTATTACTTGCTGGCCATCGTCGGACGTACATGTCTTTGTTGCGAACTCTCGGACGCATAGCACGCGCATAATTCACTACGAAATACTTCACCACTCGCAAAAGCTAGACACACCCTAAACGACGCGGAACATCCCCACAATCAGGCTAATGCTTGAGCTACCGTGGCGGAGGCACCTGACGGAAACAGGGAGCATTCCCTGCTCTTGCCCTCGGGTAGATCACCGACAGCCGTCAGGGATTTCCTCGCGGGTACCGATGACCGTACCGATCGCGCCGCTTCTCTCGGCGCGCGCTCACGTCCGGTTTTGTCCTGACGCCAGAATAGAGGTCTCCGCCCGATTGACGCCGCTCCTAGCCCACGCTAGTCTGCCGGACTATGAAGCCCCTCAACCTTTTGATTGGAACCCTTCTGCTTTTGGCGATTTCTGGATTGAACGGTTCGCTCTTATGGGGACAGAACCCGTTGCCCTTTGTGAGCCAGCCTCTGGTGCCCACGGCGGTGTCGCCGGGAGGGCCGGCATTCACGCTGGTGGTCAACGGCACAGGCTTTGTCGCCGGTTCCGTGATCAAATGGAACGGCGCCGCGCTGAGCACCTCCTTTGTAAACGCCTCGCAGCTTCGCGCCACTGTCCCCGCTGCGAACATCGCCAGTGCCGGGACAGCTTTCCTCACGGTGCACAATCCGGCCCCGGGCGGCGGCACGTCCAATGTCGCCTTTTTCAGCGTCTCAAGCCCTATCGCCGCCTCGCAGCCGCTGAGCTTCACCGGGTTGCCTCTGACGCGCCAGATATCGATTTATGCGCGCGTGGTCACGGGCGACTTCAACGGAGATGGAAAACTGGACCTGGCGGCGGCAGACGGGGTTCAATTGGGTAACGGGGATGGAACGTTTCGACCCACTTCGGCGGGTTTTCCCGTCATCGCCAATTCTCAAGGCGTAGCGGTCGGGGACTTCAACGCTGACGGCAAGCTTGACCTGGCAATAGCCATCTCCTCTCCCGCCTCCGTCGCGATCTTGCCGGGCAACGGGGATGGGACGTTTCAGCCCCCGATCGTCACCGACGCCAGTCCGGGCGCCCCGCAGACGATTGTGGCCGCCGACTTTAATGGCGACGGCAAGCTTGACCTTGCCGTGACCCATCAATTGGATTCCTCGCAAGCCGGCGCCGATAGCGGCCTTTCCGTGCTGCTGGGAAATGGCGACGGGACCTTTCAAAGTCCGGTGGCGTTTGACGTCATGACGGATGTGGTTCCGAACACTTTGGCAGCGGGAGATTTCAACCGTGATGGCGTGCTGGATCTGGTGTACGCAGTGAACTCCGCGGGACAGGAGCAAATTACCTACCTTCAGGGCAGAGGAGACGGCACCTTCCTGAGCCCCGTCCGCTTTCCTGCAGGTTGCGTGACGAATGAACTGATGGCCGCCGACCTCAATGGGGACGGCAAACTCGACCTCGTCACTACGGACGCGATGAGTTCACTACCGGCAAACACTGGGGGAGCCTGCGTCCTGATGGGAAACGGCGATGGTACCTTTCAATCGCCCGTTGCATATTCGTCCGGCCCATCGGTCGCCTTCGGCATGAGCGACTTTAATTCTCAGGGCAAACTGGACTTGCTCATGTCCGGTCAGTATGAGAATCAATTTTCCTTAACACTCGGAAACGGAGACGGGACGTTTCAAAGCAATCCAAACTGTGAGGGGAGCATTGATCCGCAGAATGCTGTTCAGGCACGGGCGCTGGATGTGGTCGTCGGGGATTTCAACGGGGACGGCAGGCCCGATCTGGTTTTCCTGGCAGGTTCAACCGTTGACGGGGGAGGCGCCCTCTACGTTTTCCTCCAGGGGCAACACCCGCTCGCCAACCTCTCTCCGATGGCGGTCAATTTCGCCCATCAGCAACCCATCGGCACCACCAGTCCGCCGCAGGTGGTGACCTTGACGAACGGCGGAGGAGCGCCGCTGGCCATTAGCGCCATTTCCACAAACGGGGATTTTGCGCAAACGAACGATTGCGGAGACGCGCTGGCGGGTGGCGCAGATTGTACAATCAGCGTCACCTTCGCCCCCGCCGCCAATGACCTCCGCACCGGCACGCTGACGATCTCCGACAATGCGGTGGGAAGCCCTCACCAACTCGCGCTTTCGGGAACCGCTCCCAGCCCGGCGGTCCAATTCTCGCCCACCAGCGTATCTTTCTCCAGCCAGAATGTTGGGACTACAAGCGCGGCGCAAACTGTTACCTTAACGAATATCGGGACTGCCCCTCTCAGCATCGCCACTGTCGTGGTGAACGGCGATTTCGGCGGCACGGACAATTGTGTGACGTCCTCCCCCCTCGCCGTGAATGGTACCTGCGTCATCAATGTGACGTTCGCACCCGCAGCTTCCGGCACACGCAGCGGGTCAATTGCCATCACGGGTAGTGACGGCAGCCAGTTTCCGCAGACCGTCGCCCTGAGTGGCACGGGATTGCAGGCCGTGGTCTCACTGTCGCCTTACACCCTGGCCTTTACCGGCCAGGACGTGGGAATTCACGGTCCTTCGCAGACGATAACGGTTTACAACACCGGTAATGCACCCCTGACGATTTCCAGCGTGCAGGCATCAAGCGGCAATGGGCCCAGCAGCTTTGGCGAGATAAATCAATGTGCAGCAGCTATACCGATCGGCATGTTTTGCACCATCTCGGTTTTCTTTGATCCTGTTACCACCGGCAGCATTACAGGGACGCTGACCCTAACTGACGATGCCACCGGCAGCCCCCAAACGCTGCCGCTCTTGGGAGCAGGGGAAGACTTCAGCTTGCAGGTTGGGCAGCAATCGAATACTTCCGACGCAATCTCTGCCGGGCAGACAGCGGCCTTTACCCTAACGCTGACTCCGGAGGGAGGATTCAGCCAGCCGGTGACTTTGGCCTGCTTGGGAGCCCCACAAGATTCCACGTGCACTTTGAGCGCCAGCAAGGTGACCCTGAACCCAGGGGCTCCGAGCACCGTCAGCCTGGATGTCGCGACCATGGCGCCTGCAAGCGCCGCGCCACGAAAATGGCCAGGCCCGCCCGCAGCCGCTCTGAAAGCTCTGTGGAGCCTGTTGTGCTTCGCAGCCATCGGGGCATTGGCGGCTCTTCGCTTCACCGCGCCAGCAAGACGACAGAATAGAGCGTTTACTGCAACCGCACCTGCCCTTCTGGCGTTGGTACTCCTCTTGGGTTCAGCCTTACTTTCATGTGGCGGCGGAGGATCTGCCCCCAGCCCCGGCCCCAGTGCTGGAACCCCCAGCGGCACCTATCCGCTGACGGTGGTGGCGACGTTCTATTCCGGGACGGTTCCCTTATCGCACAACCTCAGTCTCACCCTGAAAGTGAACTGATGTTCCATACCGAAGCGGGGAAGCAGGGTAGCGCGTACTCTGCGCTCCTTTCCGGGCTTTCTCGAATTCCGTGCGGCTTGGTGGCACGTGCTCGGGCGGTGGCGGTGTCGTTTTAGAACATCCGCTCGCGGCCGAGCTTGGCTTGCTTGAGACTGCGAGGGGCGGTTCGCCGCTCCGGCGATTCCTTGACGACCCTCCACGTCTCAACGTCCGTCTCGCGGCGGACCAGCAGATAGTGCCGTCCGGCAATCGTTTCCCAAATAAGAAATCTCTCGGCGCCAGCGGTCTCCTCGGATAGTTGCACCTGATGGTGCGTGCCGTCGGGAGTAGTTCCAAGGCAAACCGGCTGGCCTTCTGCCGGCCAAGGATGGAGGATGCGACAGCGCCCGCCCAATCGGCTTTCGAGCGAAACAAACAGAACTTTGCCGCCTTTTTGTTCCGCGCTGATGCGGAAGCCTCCCGCCGCGGCGAGATCAAACCGCACGTTCCAGTGGGCGGGCACGGCAGGGCAGACGCGGATTGTTCCGTCGTAACTCTGTATCAGCATCTCATTGATCGCGCACGAGACGATGGGCATAGTTTCGTTGTCAAAATGGCGAAACGGCCAGGTCGGAAACGGGAAGCGGGGCGCCTGGCCCTCGGGCAAAGGGCTGCTCGCGTCTCGCGCCTCATTCTGGTTCCAGCGGAGTTCCTGATCGCGCTTAGTCCCGAGGTAGGGACCGTAATGACCAAATCCCTGGGGATAGAACTGCCAGGTGGAGACGATATTACTCAACTCCGAAACCAACTCCTCCGTAAGCCCCAGGCGCGCCAGGGCGATGGGATAGGGGCACCATCCCATACAGCCGGGGTCTCCCCCGCCGGTCATCGAAGACGGCTTGTCCAGCGCTGCCGGATCGTGAGCCACCGACGGAGGGTGAAGCCGGAGTTGCGTTACGGCGGCCCGAAACAACTCGCTATCGCGATCGCTCAGGCCGATCACGCCCGATGGAAACACCGGCGCCATCTCGGGATCGGGAAAGCCGTAATAGGTATCCCTTCGATCCCCATACCGCTCTCTGATCCATTTACCTTTGGCATCGTGTCCCACGGCAAATACTTTGCGCGAGGCCAGGGGTTTCCCGGCTGCCAATCCTCCACGGTGCACAAGCCCATTGCCTCGGACTTCATACTCGGTCGATTCCAAGTCCACCAGATGAAATGCCGCAAGGTTATCCACCATCTTCTGCCAGGTCTGAATCTCGTCTGGATCGTGCTTCAGCATCTTCCCGGCGCGGATCGCTACGGGGAATAGGCCCCGGATCATGGCCAGGTCGGTGATCGTATCGCCGAACAGGGGAGAGCCTTCGTAGGCGCTCGATCCCGAGACGTGGTAGCGCCCGTCCGATCCCAGAGTCAGGCACGCGGCGTTGAATCTTGTGACTTCCCGGATCACCGGCCAGGCGGCATCGCGCAGGAAGTTGTCATCGCCTGTGTAGATGTATTGCCGCCAGAAGTCGAGGGCGATCTGCGCTCCCGGTGTCCGGTTGTCACTGACGCCCAGATCGTTATATCCACGCCGTTCGGCGACGTCCGCGTAGAAAGCGCCGGGCTTTTTGAGTTCCTGCCGGGCGAATTCGACGGCGTGGGGCAGTTGTGCCCGGCGGTAACGAAAATAAGGCTGGGCGAGGTCGGCATGATTGGCGGCCTGCAACGGCCACGCGTACCACTGCAAATTCCAATGGAAGTAGTACACCCAGGGAACGAAATCCCTGTTCCAGCCCCACAGCCCGTTGCAAAAGTGAGGTGGATACGCACCACGCGAAGACGAATTGGCGAGATAGAGATTGAGATACCAGTAGTTCTCGAGATATTTCTCCGGCAACTCGATCATTGACTGTGACCAGAATTCCCGCCACTCGTTCTGGTGCTTTTGGCGGATCGCGGTTTCTCCCTGCGCGATAGCCCGATCGAGGATGCGATGGGCTTCCGCCAGGGGATCGGGATTGTTCTCCGAAGTGACGGCGGTGACGAAGACGGTGAACCCGGCTTGCCTAGTGGCGGGCAGGTTGACGGCACCGGCGCGGTTATGCAACCGGCGGGGAAGCGCCTCCTGCCCGTCCGGCACCACTTGCGCCGCCACCACAAAGGACAGTGTCCGAAGTTCCTGCCGAATCACGATCCGGCCGCGCTCAATGCGGGTGTCCGTCCCTTCCAGCCCGCGCGAGGGATCGCGATCCACCAGGGCGTACCAATGGCCAAAGGTCCGGCTGCCCCAACGTTCGAGTCGCACCGTGGGCGAATAACCTTCAGCGCTGCTGGTTTCGCACCGCACGACCAGGACGGCGGGGTCGGCACTCACGTAGCTTGAGACTGCGACTTTGGCAAACGGCGTGCTGGCCCGGAGGGATGCGGCCCCGGAAGCCAGTTCCAGGCGGCCCTCGAAATCCTGCTGGTAAAGCAGGTCGAAAGCCGGACAATCCAAGTCAATCGTCAGCCTGCCGCAGTGGCGCAGCGTGGTGTAGTTTTCTTCTTCCGTGCGCCCCCAGTTGTGGAAAGGCCCCGGTTTGCCGTCGTCCCAGATATCGCACTTATTAAGGGCCAGAACCACCTCGCGGCCGGTGGTCCAGACCAGCGCCCCCAGGTCGCCGTTGCCGATGGGCAAGCCCAGCGTGGGGTCTTCCGGCGGAGAGAGATAAACAACGTCGTGCTGAGATAGGCGTTCCGGCCAGGCAACTTCCCATTGGCCGGCACTCGGGGAATAGGCGGATTCGATCCGCTCCGCCGCCGGAGGATTCTCCGCGCTGCTCTACTTTGTCCGCCGCTTGACCGAGGGCCGGGGGCAGGGAAGCCATGCCGAGTTGCAAAGCAGCCAGCTTGGAGAACTCTCTACGATTCCATGTTGTTTTCAAGTTTCCTCCTGCGTCAGGATTTTGCTTCAGCAGCTCCCTCGTTCCCTCACTGCCCGCAACACACTTCGACCGGCAACTCGTTTACAGAATTCGGGAACCACCTTTGCAGGGGTAACGGAGGGGAATGGCAGGGGACAGCCTCGTTTCCTGATTTTCGGTCGGCGCTCGATGGGGTGCCTTCGGCGTCGCTGGCCGAAGTGTCTTGTCGCCCCTCGCCGTGTCCGACCACGCCGTGCGCAGCCGCGGCCATCACCATCCGAGGCCCCCGCGGCATGACCTTACGCTGCCGGCAGATGTTTGCTCCGCCCGTGTTCAGCCTGCTAATTAGTACGCCTCGCGAACGGACAGGTCAAGAGACAAGGTGGCAGGGCGCTGAACATGGCCCGCACCCGGCGCCGGGAGTCGCTGCGCTTTTGCGGCAAATCAGCGGCTCGGCCGCCACGCTGCGAGGTGACTTTGTCCCGACCTGTGGAGGATTCGTAAACGCGGGGCGACCCGATCGAGCCCGCAATGGGATAACTTCCCAGTGGCCGAGGATTCGCCCGGAACGTCCGGGCGCGAAAGCAGAGGGTGGGGCATTTCCCGTCAAGGTGGCCGATGGAACGCGCTGCCCTCGGCAGTAAGTAAACCCTTGGCGCCAAGACAGGAGCTATTTCACCTTGACCCGTTTTTCGGGTTGACAACCACCACTATTACGTGCGACGATACAACGCGATACGGAATAAATATGTCCGACCCCACTTTACTGGTGCTCGCAAGCCTGGCTGACGGTAACAAGCATGGCTACGCCATGATGGAGGACATCCGCGCTTTCGCCGGCGTCCGTCTGGGGCCGGGAACACTTTACGGCGCGATTGCACGCCTCGATGAGAGCGGCTGGATTCAAGCCCTGCACTCCACCGACCGCCGCCGGCCCTATCATCTGACCGCCGAGGGCCGCCGCCACCTCCAGGAAGAACTGGCAGCACTCGAACTGGTTGTGAAAGCGGGCCGACGGCGGCTGAAGTACGCATGAGAAAATTGATACATCTCGCGGCCAGACTCTATCCGCGGCAGTGGCGCGCACGCTACGGACCTGAATTCGACGCGCTGCTGGAAGACGTCAATCCCAGATTTGGAGATCTGCTAAACATTGTGAAAGGGGCGATGTTTATGTAATTCGCCCGCTCAAAAGCGCCGATTACGGTGGGTGTCTTCGCCCTGACCGGCCTCCTTGTGGCGGTGGTGGTGTCCCTGGCCGTTCCGCGACGCTACAGATCCAGCGCGATAATCGCATTCAAAAGTGACAGACCCGTGGCATGGCGATCGATGTTTCCTCCGTTGACAGACCGCGTCCTGAGCGACGAAGCGGTAACGACGCTCGTCGAACAGAATGCACTCTACGCGAACAGATCCACAAACCTCTCCATGGCAGACCGGGTGAACCGGTTCAGATATGACGTCGTCATCAGGCCTCTCTTTGATGCTCCCACGGCATCTTTCGGGGCATTCGAAGTGTCATTTACCTACCCTGACGGCCCAAAGGCCCAAAAGGTGACGGAGGGGCTGGCGACTCGCTTTATGCAAGCATATTTTCTTTTTCGCGCGAGCCAGCCTGCGGACGAGCGCGCTCGCCACCAGTTCAGGCTCATCGACCCTCCCGACCAGACTCCCCTGGGTCCAAACCTCTTTGCGAAGATAAGTCTCGGACTGGGCCTGGGGGCTCTGGCCGGGGTCGCCATCGCCCTGCTGCGCCGTCAGAGAAAACCGGCACTCCTAGCGCAAAGTGGCTAGGGAACTGGACCGCCATGGTGTTTTGCACCAACCCGCCGCGAGCACACAGGGATGCGTACTTCGCGTTCCTGTGCGGCTCTTTGTCTCGCGTTCGCGTTAATAAACTTCTGAACACCGCACGCATTGGGGAAGAACCGTGGAGGAATCTGTCGGCTGACAGATCCCTTAAAGGCATTTCAGGCAAAGGCGCGAAGGCCGCAAAGGGGGAAGGCGTTGACCATTGCCTAAAGTTCGAGGAAAACTCGCCAATAGGACAAGGGCTCTCTGAACCCTCTGGGATCAGCACAGGAGAGGACTTATGAGATGGCCTCTAAGCGGTCTGGTCAGGCACATGCATTTTGGGGCGATGTTTTTCGCCTGCCTGCTGGGTGTCTTGGCGCGCGCGGCAGCACAAGGTCCGCCGGTTTCCACGGAGATTGTGACATCCGAAAATGGGGAGAGACAGTTCACTGTTTTCAACCATAGTTCCGTCCCCGTAACCGCGATTTTTGTCACCGATGATTTTTTTGACCCTTCACGTAACAGACGAGTGATGGGGTCCGAGCAGTGTAATGACATCGTCATTGATAGCCAGCCCTGGCTTTTCGCGGCTCCAATGCCTAAGGGCTACGGTGGACCACTGATCATGCCGGGGGAGAGCGCGACTTGGACTCATGGCGTTAGTGTCAGCCGGCTAAACGGTCCGCCTCGAACCGACCTCCGAGCGGCCATTTTTAAAGATGGAAGCAGTTTCGGCGATCCCGCCTGGGTCCAAGTGATCGTCAATACCTGACGTGAGTTTCACCGCAATCTGGGTCTGGCCATTGACCTGCTTCAACGAGGGCAGCAATCGGGCGCTACCAGCGATGATCTGTTCCACCAACTCCAAGATCTACAAGCAAATTTGGGTATTGAAGAGGCGAACGCCAGAAAGGGCAAGTCCCATGGACCCTGGGAGGTCGACGAGCGGTACCCCAAACAGCGTGCCGCTTCGGCAATAGATCACGCGCAAGCCCTCTTTTGGCCTCATCGCTTGGACCCTTCCGCCCCTCAAATTCCTCTCGATAAGGCGCTGGCGGAAACGCTGGCCAGGTTGAATGCCTTCCGCCAGCAGATACTCGAGTCAAAACCCAGCATCCTTCCGAGCCCTGCGGAGTAGAAGTTGGCTCCCGCAATATCTGGGAGGCAACTCCGCACCCATTCGCGGGTAGCGGCGCGATCCAGCCGGAGGGCTGGCTGGCGCAGGGTGAAACCCTGCGGCTTTGGCGTCAACCTGCGTCGATCGGCCGAGTCGCAGAGCAGGCAGCCACGGACCATGCCGTCGTGTCCGTGGCTTCTTCTCCTGCGCGATACCCCAATGGCAATCGCACGCAGTCAATCTGCATAGGGCACGCTGCCTCCGTTGCTTTCTCCGCAGCAAAATTGTTGTAACTCGACCACTGCCAGAAGAACCCGCGGTCAGGACTGCACTGACCGTGGCTACCCCCACTGCGCCCGCTGATCCACCAGCCAATTAGCGGCTGACTAGCGCAGTAAGCAAACCTGCGTTAGGATAAGGCCCAAGGTATGAAACCGATTCGATTGACGGCCCATGCCGTTGAGCAATGCATCGAGCGCGGGGCCAACGAGACAGAAGTCCGCGAAGCCATACAACGCGGCGTACGCGAGCCTGCGAAGAGGGGGCGATTCATGTACCGGCTCAATTTCCAATATGCCGCGCGCTGGCAGGACAAATTCTATGCTATCAAACAGGTTGCGCCAGTCGTGGCCGAAGAGCAGAATGAGATAGTGGTGATAACGGTTTACACGTTTTATTTCTGAAGGTGGTGGCAGTAATGCGGATCAGCTATGACGCCGAAGTCGACGCGCTCTATATTCGCCTGCTGGAGGGCGAATACCAGTGCCGCACGCTGCGCCTGACTGACGAAGTGAGTTTGAATATCGGCCCAGGCGAAGAACTGGTGGGCATCGAGGTCCTGGACGCCAAGGACGTGCTGGGCAAGGGCTCGCTCCCGACCGTCGTCCTGGAGAACGTTCCCGCCGTACAGGGCGGAACTTAAGCAAAATCCCGGCAACTCCCACTGGCGTCAATCACAAATCGGCTACCGTCGAACTCGGTATGCACGTTCGCAGCCTGAACTCCATGTGCCGGGATTACGGGGTCGCGGGCGGCGCATACATTGCACGGTATGTATGGAGTGCCAGGAGAAATCTGGCTGATCTTGTAAGCTGAAAGGAGCTTACCTTGTAATCGCCCATTCAACAAGTAGCTGAGCCCGCGTGGGGCGGAGCAATCCGTGACACGAAGCCGGGCGAGGCGAACTCATGAGCCGCAGCGCAAGCGAACCCGATTCGGCCTCGTTATGCAAACCGAGAGCGGCCAAGCTGCCATACGTGATGAAGCCTGCCACCGCTGGTGAAGCAATGGGTGCAAGCAGCCAGCGGGCTCTCCGGGGTGGTTGGGGGCGGCGCGTGGGGACAGATCAGTCGAGGAACCTGGGAGACCCGGCGGAGTGGTCGGTGCAAACCGACCAACGCCCGAGGGGAATGCATAACCCTGGGGCGGCTCGGTCGGGAGTCGGACCGGCTCATATTAGCGGCGAAGCGGGTAACGACCGTGGAGCGAAGGGGCCGGAGCCGAGACGTGCGGAGTCAGAGGAGGGGAGAGCCGCTTGGATGAAAATCCCACTACGGAGAAACCGCAGGCTGCGGAAAGGCTGCCGGGAACGGGGCCGGAACGGAGCTTGCCGGAGAAACTCTCTCAACTGAGACAGAAGCTGGGCCAAAAAGCCAAGCAGGAGCCGAAGTTTCGATTCGATGTTTTGTATGATCGGATCTATCGGCGGGACACGCTGGAAGCCGCGTGGGAGCGGGTGCGCGCCAATAAGGGCGCACCGGGTGTTCAACGGAGTGACGATCGCACAGATCGAAACCACCGGCGACGGGGTGAAAGGATTTCTGGATAAACTTCAGGAGTCCTTGCGCACCCACACCTATCGCCCGCAGGCGGTACGACGCGTCTACATCCCCAAGGCGAACGGGAAACTGCGACCCTTGGGCATACCGACGGTGCGGGACCGAGTGGCGCAGATGGCCACCTTGCTGATCCTGGAGCCGATCTTCGAGGAAGATTTCGAGGATTGTTCCTACGGGTTTCGGCCGGGACGCTCGGCGCATCAAGCGCTGGAGGAGATACGCGGGCACTTAAAAGCCGGGTATCAGGCGGTGTATGACGCGGACCTGAAGGGATATTTCGACTCGATTCCGCACGACAAACTGCAAGCCTGTTTGCGGATGCGGATCGCCGACCGGAGCGTCTTGAAGCTGATCCGGCAATGGCTGGAAGCAGCGGTGGTGGAACCGCCCGAGGAATCGGGAGGCCCACCTCGAATCCGTCGGCAGAAGCAGGGAACACCGCAGGGGGGAGTGATGACGGCCTGAACGCAAAAGATAATGTGGGCCGGGTAGGGGCATGGGCGGCTGGGGAGGTGTGTGAGGTGGCCGCGGCATCGTAATCGGATCTGGACCGGCATTGGGTATGGGAATCGAATGGCGGATGATCAGAGTATCCTCCCCCACCAAAATCTCTTTGACCAACAGGCGCAAGATTTTCTGCTGGTCGCTCACGTCCAGGGTATTCGCCCTGGACCGCAACTGCGCACAGAAACCGGTGAGCGTTTCGGCAAGCCGCAGACAATGTGCCTGGTCGGCGCTGGTTGCTTCCAGCGACTGCCGTTCGGCTTGCAGTGCTTGCTGTTGCTTGCGCAGTTCCGGCATGCGAACACGCAGTTGCTCTAAGCCCATCAGACCTTCCTGATAGGCGTTCAGCAGGCGGTCGATACTCTTTTCCAACCGGGCCTGCTCCCGCTTTAACAACTCTTCGCGTTGCTTCCGCGGGTCGCTTTTCTTGGCGGCTTCCAAGCGCCGGTTCAGTTCCTCCTGGATTACCCGGGGATCTTCCAGCAGCCGCAAGAGTTCCTTCCAAACCACGGCGTCGAGGTGATCCTGACGAACCGGGGGGTTATGGCAAAGCGCTCCCCGCAGATGGCGATAAGCATCCGAACCCAGACAGCGGTAATAGTAAAGCTTGCGCGCCGAGGTCTGCGTCGAGGTGCGGTAGAGCGCGTAACCGCAGCGCGCACAGACCAGCATCCCTTGCAACAAGGTCGGCTCGATCGTGCGCCGGGGAGAGTGGCGTTTGTTCTTCTCCAGTTGCTCCTGCGCCAAAGCGAACGCTTCTTCACTAACCAAGGCCGGAACGGTGATCTCAATCCAATCCGGTCGAGGCCGCTCGTGGTTGGCACTATCGCGGCTGGCCAGGCCTTGCCGTTGTCGCAAGGGCCGAGTGATGCGATGGCGCGGGCGAAGTTCGGTCTTCCCATAGCAGGCGCGGCCGCGGTAGGCGGGATTGCGCAGCATGCCCCACACGGTGGATCGTTCCCAGCGGGTGGTCCCCGTGCGGGTCGGAATCTGCTCCTCATTGAGCCGGTGGGCAATGGCGTTGATGCTCAGTCCCTCTTGCGTGTACGCCGCGTAGACGCGGCGCACCACGGCCGCCTCAGCTTCCAAGACTTCATAGTAGGCCGCGGCCGTGTCGCTTTTCCGCACATAGCGGTAACCGTAAGGGGCCCCGGAGAGCACATTGATCGATCCCTGGTGGGCGCGATGGCGTTTGCCCCGGCGCGACCGCTCGGCAATCTGCGCCCGCTCATACTCGGCGATCATGCCCTGGAACTGCAGCAGGAGTTGGTCTTCGGGAGTAGCTCCGGAAGGTGCCTTCAAGAAGACTAATTCCACGCCGCAACGGCTCAACTCTTCCCCCAGCAGCACCTGGTAGGCATACTTGCGACTCAGCCGATCCGGCGAGTAAATGAGCACCGCTTCGAGGTGGCCGCCCGCGGCCAAGTCACGCAGAGCTTCCAGCCCCGGCCGCAGCAGCGTGGCGCCGCTGTAACCTTCATCTTGGAAGCACCACTCGGCTGGAACTTTGTACTCATGGGCTTGGGCATAATCCCTCAAGGCTGCCACCTGGCTGGCGATCGTGTGGTTCTCCTTCTGCCGGTCCGAGGAAACCCGGGCGTAAATAGCAGCGACTTTGGTCATTCAGAATCTCCTGCTTGCTTTCCGGCAAGGAGGGAGCTGCCGGAGAGGGGAGTGCGATCGGGTCGGGCACCAGGCATTCATAGACTTGGGCCAGCTTCTCTGCCCACAACCGATCAAATTGATATTCCACCCGCAGCGCGCGTTGCCGGCCCCGCGGGTGGTCAGCCACGGCCTCCCCCACGATGGAGAATCGCTTGCACGGCGCGGCTGACGATCTCGCTCAGGGTCAAACCCGTCGAGGCGGCGTAGGTCCGGAGCGTGGCCACCAAACGGCGCGAGAGCTTGACCGTAAAGGAGACCTTGGCATCTTGTACCGGAACGGGTTGTCGGAGTTGCTGAGCACGCTGCGAGATAACGATAGGCTTGGCGCTTGCTGACCGACCACTCGCGAGCCAAGCGTTCGGCAGCCTCGGGAAGTGGCGCATGCTGGCGGAGGAGGGTGCGAGCCTGATTGAGCCGACCGGCCTTTTGAGCATCGCTGGCGCGAGTCATATGACATATAAATACGTCCATTTATGTCACAAGTCAAGAGGTTTTTCATGTTCTTTTACCCTCCTGCCGGTAGCGAACTGTGCGCTCAAATTGGAAGTTATCTTTTGCGTTCAGGCCGTCATATCGCCCTTGCTGGCCAACCTCTTTCTGCACTGGTTCGACAAGGTGTTCCATCGGGCCAGCGGTCCGGCCCACTGGGCCAAGGCCAAGCTGGTGCGCTACGCCGATGACTTTGTGGTGCTGGCGCAGCAGCAGACGCCGCGACTGGTGGGATGGATCGAGGAGAAGCTGGAATCCTGGATGGGGCTGGAGATCAATCGGGAGAAGACACGGATTATCAAGCTGAAACAGCAAGGAGCGAGTCTGGACTTTCTGGGTTTCACGTTTCGGTACGACCGCACGCGCCCCGAGTGGGGGCGTCGTCGTTATCTGAATGTGATTCCCTCCAAGAAGGCCCTGGCTCGGGAGCGGGCGAAGTTGCGCGAGCTGACTAGCGCGCAGCAGAACGGCGTCCCGATCCCCCAGTTGATCGGGGAGCTGAATCGCAACCTGAGAGGCTGGGGTAACTACTTCTGTTTCGGCTATCCGCGGCACGCTTTCAACCAGATCAACAGTTACGTAAACTGGCGCCTGTGGAAACATCTCAGGCGTCGCAGCCAGCGACCCTATCGCCCCCCCAAAGGTACGACGGTCTACGCCCACATGAAACAACGGGGCCTGATCGCCTTGTGACCTGACGGGCCACGACCTGTGCATGCTTGCGGCGAGAGTCTCTGCGAGAGCCGGATGCGGGAAACCTGCACGTCCGGTTCGACGAGGGGAGAGGCGCGGCGTGATTCGCTTCCTCTCCTACTCTACCGCCACCCCGCGGTTAAACCCGCCCGCCTTTAGGGAAATTTATATTGCGATATTTGGCAACAACCATGGATTCGGTCAGCACTGTCCTAGCGCGTTATCATCGTCAACCAAATAGACTTTCCTGATGGTCAATGCATATCAGGAAATCGATGCTTTCGAGTACAAAACGGGCGGAGATTTGGCCAAGTTCCTTGGGCTCAACTTTATGAAGCCCTCCGCCGTAGACCCGGCCTCCTGAAATCACCTGGCTGGGGTCAATCCGTTTTAGCGCCTCGAATACACGCGCTTGAGTTTCGGGCGCCGCGTTCAGTGCGTCGCGCAGGCGGCCTTGGGGGTAAAGCATAAGGTAGACATTGTGCGCGGTGGCTTGGGAGCGGTTCCAGAGCTCGTAGCCACGGTCAGCGATTTTCTGACCGTGGGTTCTTCCGGGATTCTGTGCAGCATGGCACGGTTCGAAGAAATACAGCCGACACGCAGGAGGGTTGGCGATGGGCAATAGAAAAGCCCACGGTCAGAAAATCGCTGACCGTGGCTACGAGCTGACCGCCTCCTGATTGATGATTGGGACGGTCGTGCCGAAGCCCAGCGCCGCCACCTCCTCGTAACCGGCACCTTGGGCGTTTTGGCCAGGGCACATCAATTGCAATTGCTCGGCTTTGACCCTCGCCCGGCTTTCTCAGACCAATTTCTATCTTTCCAAGCAGCTCCTTGATTCCATCCGGCATTGGTTGTTAACCGGTCAGAAGCAACCGTGATCGCATCGGGCTGGCGCGCAGACTTCGGTCTTGTGAAGTCTGCGATCCCGAAGGGACTGTCGAGCAAGCTTGACGGCAAGGAAAGTTCCTTCGGAATCGCAGACACCCAAAGTCCGGTGTCTGCGCCAGCCCCGCGGGCATTTCTCCGGGCCGGTGGAAGTGCCCACGGTCACAAAGGAAGTGACCGTGATGGCTACCTTGTGGAGTTCATTCGCCCCAGCTCTTCTCTTAAATCTTGAATCGCTCTCCATCGCCTCGGGTCTCTTCCAGCTCTTGCCTGACCGCCCTCATCCGTCCCGCCGGATTAACTTCGGAACCAGTGACCCGATTCGAATCGGAATTACTGCCTGCCTTCAACGGAATAATCATTCCTGACATCGTTTCTTTTACACCGTTTCCTTTACCACGTCATTTGGTTTGGAATCCTTCGGGTATAGGAGATAGAATTTCAGCGGAGGTGCGCCTATGCTTCACGAGAAATCTCGTATTACCGATGACGAAACGGAACTCCGAAATGAGGGCTGGCAGATTGCTGATCGGGCAATCGCTGGGGTGAGACTGATTATGGAGCGCGAGCACGCGCTTTATTTTATGCCTAACCCCAAAGGTCCGGGAACGCTCATCCGGTTCGAGGACCGAAGGACTCGATTGATTACACCCTCGGAGTTCAAGTGCGCGGCCAAGGAGGCTGTGCATATGAAAGACCCTGCTACATCGGAGGATTGTAAATGAATCTCTCAAAGACCCCACCTGTACCGATGACCGACAAATGCGTTGATTGCGGACGGAATATGGAGGAATCAACATCAGTGAAGACGTGCGGTTACTGTCTGCGTTCCGTGTGTGACAGGTGCGCTGATACGCATGATGAGAGAAAGGGACATGCGGACGTGCCAGGGGGCGAATAGGCGCTGAGTTAGTTGGAACCGAAGCTGCTTGTGGTCACGCAATATCACCGACCATATCGCTTGCTATACAATGAAAGCCTTCAACAAAACACCTCAAACGGTCTTGTGCGGAAATTGCGACACCGAACTCGACGAACATGCGCGATTTAGGCGCTGGACACTATGTCCTCTGTGTTATTGGAAAGTTCGGATGGACCACCAACAACCGATTGAGCTCCTCGAAAAACGACGTTCTGAAGTCGCCCTCCGTTTGCAAGCCCTACCAAAGGAAATTGATACGCTTCGACGGGAAATGAAAGATCACTACGCAGCGCTTAAACTGCGGACGCCGTGGTGGCGTAAGATGTGGGGACCGCCGACAGACGCGACCCTCGAATCCCAGGGGCGATCGTTGACCGCTCTCAAGTGTGAGTTAGATCAACTAGCTCATGAGCAGCGTAAAGTCGATGAAGCCATCAAAGCCACGAAATACATCAAGAAACGATTTTCAGAGGCGCAGATTGAACGAAATGCTGAAGATGACCGAAAACGAGCAAAGGCTGCGGAACACGATGGGTTCTGTAATTCCGCGATCAAGAGCCTGCAAGCGGAATTTGATAGGAAGCTCTTCTATATTCAGTCCAAAGACTACAAGCGCGGAAATCGCGTTGATAACTATTTCCGAAATAACCAAGGTACCGTATTCGCAGCTTTTAACGGACGTTGCGTGTCTTGCCCTCAGTGATCACCCAAAACCGGCCATATATGATCACCTGAAAACCGGCCATACGGAGACCCACTCCGGGACATTGACTGCGGCGTGAGGCGTTATAGCCTCAGCCGATATGGCCAATGTCTTGAGTGATGAAAAGAAACAGCAAGTTATAGCTTTAGGGCGGCTCGGATGGACGCTGCGGCGCATCCAGGGGGCCACCGGTGTGCGCCGGGAAACGGCGGCGGGATATTTGAAAGCCGCGGGGATTCCGGTGCGACCTCCGGGCTGGGAGCGAAGAGCGGGTTCAAAACCGGCCATAGAGGTGATCACCGACTTTGGCGCGGGAAAACCGGCCTCTGGGGTCTCCTCCGATCCGGCATCGCCAGAGCCCCATCTGCCACCGTCTTCCGCGCCGGACACGGCAAAACCGGCCACCGAGGTGACCACCGACTTTGGCGCGGAAAGACAGAGCCTTCGGGCGTCTGTCGATCTCATTCCGCACGAACCCACCCCAGAATCAACCTTTGAACCCGGCGCGGCAAAACCGGCCAAAGGGGTGACCACCGACTCGGCGTTGCCCCCACCCCCGGCGGAAGCGACCGCTCCGTTGGGTGAACCGCCCGCCGCTGACGAGGTGATCCCCGGCCCGGGCGCGGAGCCCGCGCCCGCGCGTGCCTGCCGTGCCTCCCACGCGCAGTCCCTCCGCCAGTGCCTGTGAACCGTATCGCGAGCTGATCGAACTGGGTCTGGCCCGCGGCCGCAACGCCATGGCCATCTGGCAAGACCTGGTGTCGGAGGCCGGCTTCACCAGCGGTTATCAGAGCGTGCGGCGCTTCGTCGGCAAGCTCCGCGGAGCGCCGATCCCGCAAGCTCACCCGGTGATCGTCACCGCTCCCGGTGAAGAAGCCCAGGTGGATTACGGCACCGGCCCCATGGTCCGTGACCCGCAGAGCGGCAAGTACCGCCGCACCCGCCTGTTCGTGCTGACCCTCGGTTACAGCCGCAAGTCGGTCCGTCTGCTCGTCTTCCAATCCAGCTCCCGCACTTGGGCGGAACTGCATGAGAAGGCCTTCCGCCGGCTGGGCGGGGTGGTTCGACTCATCGTGCTCGACAACTTACGCGAGGGCGTGCTGGTCCCCGACATCTACGATCCCACCCTCAATCCCCTCTACCGCGACATGCTCGCGCACTATGGCGCCGTCGCCATGCCGTGCCGGGTTCAGCATCCCGATCGCAAAGGGAAAGTCGAGGCGGGAGTCGGACATGCCCAGAAGACGCCGCTCAAAGGGCTGCGCTTCGAAAGTCTGGAGCAAGCCCAAGCCTACCTGGATCGTTGGGAGACGCACTGGGCGGACACGCGCATTCACGGCACCACCAAGCGCCAAGTGGCCGCCATGTTCGCGGAAGAAAAACCGGCGCTGCGACCGCTGCCGCTGGAACCCTTTCGCTATTACCAGTACGGCCAGCGCACCGTGCATCTGGACGGCTGCGTGGAAGTCGAAGCCGCCTACTATGGCGCGCCCCCGGGATGGATCGGGCGGCTGGTCAACGTGCAGTGGGACGACCTCTTCGTGCGCCTGCTCGATCCGCGCACCGGCCAACTGCTGCGCGAGCATGTCCGCCAGAAACGCGGCCGGTATCGCATCAAGCCGGAGGATTACCCCAAGCGGGCGCCGCTCGGCACCCTGCAGTTGCTGGCGCGAGCCGAACGCGCCGGAACTCATATCGGCGCCCTCTGCCAGGCCCTCCATCGCACCGAAGGAGAACTGGGAGTACGCCGCATTCTGGGCGTGCTGGCCTTGGCCAAGAAGTTCGGACTGGCGGCCGTCGAGGAAGCCTGCACCGCCGCGCTCGAACTCCAGGTGCACGAATATCGCTTCGTGCGCCGCTATCTGGAACGGCGTCCGCAAGCTCCCTTGAGCTTACAGCAGGTCGATCCCTTGATCCGCGAACTGGTGCACTACCGCGATCTCATCCAGCAGCGGATGCAGCAACAGGAACAACAGCGGTCGCTCTTTGAGACGGTCCCGGAAGCGCCGCCACCGACTTCCCCGGAGGTGCAGCCGTGAACGTGCAGAGATCCAACGCCGCTCTCCGCGCCCGTCCTTACGGTGATCGTCAACCCCGTGAACCCCCGGAACCGAGGCCCGGAGAAAAATTATCGCCAGTCTCAGGAAAGGTGGTGAACGGTGGAGAGGAATATCGCGAGAGGGAACTTCTGGGGGCTTCGCCCCCAAGACCCCCAGGATTTATCGCTTTCTTGCCAGGATGGTGGGGAACAGCGGGAGCGAGGTTCTCTCGCCCCCTCCATCCCGGCCCCGAGGTCGGCGCTCAGGTCGCATCCCTGCGTAGCCCTATCCTCCGCCCCGGCCACCAGAAAGTTTAGCTTAACTTCGAGAGAGGAGACGCAATGAATCTGATCGAACTGAATCGCGCTTTACGGCAGTTACGCTCTGGGAGGGATGGCCGCGGTGCTGGAGACCCGTCTGCGTCAGGCCCAGGCGGAATCCATGGCCCCCTGGATCTGATCTCCTGCCTGGTGACCGATGAACTCACCCGCCGCGCCGACCGCATGCTGGAACGCCGGCGCAAGCAGGCCGAGTTCCGCGACCCGCTCCGGACCCTCGACAACTTCGATTTCAACTTCAACAAAAAGATGAATCGCAGCCTGGTCTTTGAGCTGGCCACCGGCACCTTTATCGCCCACCATGAGGACGCGCTGTTTTTAGGTCCGCCCGGGAGCGGCAAAAGCCACTTGGCGCAAGCCATCGGTCAAGCGGTCATCCAGCAGGGGTATCGCGTCTTCTACCGCGAAACCCACGCCCTGCTGGAAGAGATCGCCGACGCTACCCTCGATGGCACCCGCAAAGAATGTCTGGAGTCGCTGACCACCGTGCCGCTGCTCATCATCGACGACTTCGGCATGCGCAAGCTGCCCCTGACCGCCGCCGAAGAACTGCTCGAACTCATCATGCGCCGCTACGAACGCGCCAGTACGCTGGTGACTTCCAATCGACCGGTGGAAGACTGGGGTAAGTTGCTGGGAGATGCGGCGGCCGTCAGCGCCATGCTCGACCGCCTCCTCCACCACGGACATCTGCTGAAGTGCGGCCCACGAAGCTGGCGAACGAAAACGGACTTGCCAGCAGAGCCAGCGGCAGGGTAAAAGAACTTAGTCCCGGACGGCCTCACATGGCCGGTTTTGACCCGTTCACGCATGGCCGGTTTTGAGGTGATCACCGAGGTCTTGCGGCGGAACTGATGATCTGACGCTTGACCATTATGGGATGTGCAAGAACGAAGGCGGTAATTTTGTGCTCATTCCCGCTAACAGGGAATCTTTCCTACTTAATAAAGAATCTTTTAGACTTAATGTAATCGTTCTCTGTTCGGCGTTGTAATTCGGAAAAAGCTCAACGAAGTTCCCACCTTTATTTTAGCGAGGCGCAGAGAGAAGGTGCATTATCGTGTCAGCGAACACTGCTCGAAATCCTGCTTGCGGATGAAGGGTTCTTAAAGCTCATCCGGAGATGGGCTCTGTAGGCGGCCGTTGGCCTTTCGAATACCGGAGTGAGAAACGGTGCAGAGTAACGTAGGGAACGCCCGATTTAGGGAGACCATGGTTTTTATGGGGACCGTGCGTCCCTATTTTCCGGCGGGCTGGCGCACAGCGAAGCTGTGTGACTCGATGGCCGCAGAGTTTCACTCTACGCCAGCCCGTCCTCTTTTCCTCCCGCGTCGCGTGGGGGCTGGCGCAGAGCAACGCTCTGCGATGGACCGAGACGCACAGTTTTACCGCGCGCGAGCAAGCAAGCGGGTAGCGCATCTATAACGGCATCGGCGTTGTCAAGCAAAACTTCTCCGTGGGGGTGGCGGTTGGGTTTTTCTCGCGCCTTTCCCCTTGTGCGATTCGTTTTGGGCTCATCCCGACCAAGGCTCGCCTCGTCGAATCTCACGATGGAACGCTGGGGTTCCACCACTCATCTATGCGATCCCGCTGCGCGTATTCATCACGGGCGGCGGGCACCATGATTCACCGTTCGACCTCCCCGCCTGCGTGCGGGGAGGCCCGGCGCCCAATCAGACTTTCGGTCCGCCCTGGGGCGGAACCACCGCGCTACTCGGGCTACCGGACATGTGAACGAGCTGCGCATAATTGTGGCGCGTGCGCAGCATCCAGAACAAACGGACGACCAGCCGGCGGGCGACGGCGACTTTCGCCACCCCGCTGTTTCGCTGGCTCTTCAAGCGTTGATAAGTGCGGCGCAACTGCGGATCCAGCCGCGCCGCCGTCTGCGCCGCCTCGATCAGCAGCCAGCGCATCATCGTGTTCCCTTGCTTACTAATGGAGCCCAGTCGCTGGCGGCCGCCGCGAGGAGTTCTCGCGCGGATTCAGTCCCCAATAGCTCACCAGCTTGCGACTGTTGGGGAAGCGCTCGATCGGTCCCACGCTCAGCACAAAAGCCAGCCCCACCACCATGCCCACTCCCGGATGCGTGCGCAGCAGCGCCACCTCCGGACGCGCGCGCCCGGCTTCTTCCACCGCCCGGTCCAGCTCCCGCACCTGCTCGTCCAAGCGGTCCAGCGACTCCAGCAGCTCCTTCCGCCGCCGCGCCGCCCAGGGCAACAGCGCTAGCTTCTCCAATTCGGCTCGTCCCTTGGCGCTCCACAGCTTGCGCTTCCGGCACACCCCCTGGCTGATGGCCAGCGCGTGCAACTGGTTCTTCACCTGCGTGCGCGCCCGCACCTGCTTCATCCGATGCACCAGCAACTGCCGCAGGTCGCGCTCTTCCAGGGAGGGAACCCAGATGCGCGGAAACCGCCCCGTGCGCAGCAGATCCAAAATGCCCTCGGCATCGCGCGGGTCGGTCTTCTGGTAGCGTACTTCGCTGGCCCGAATGCGCGCCGCGTCGCCCACCCACAACTCGTGCCCCAACTCTCCCAGCAACCGCTCGAACCAGTACGCCGGAAACGTCGCTTCGATCCCCACCACCGTCCCCCGCGGAAACTGCGCGTAAAACTCTTTCACTTCCTCGCCCTCGTGCTCCAACCGCCGCTTCTCGAATCTCCCCCGTCTCCTCCTCGATCCAGGCCACCACTTGGTTGCGCGTGTGCACGTCACATCCGATAAAATGCTGCATGGCTTCGGCTCCTTTCCCGGCTCGCCTTGGTCGTTGAGCACTTCCAAGTCTACCGGACTGGAGCCGATGCCGTTATCCAATCAGAGTTTCGCATCCCAGAAACTCTGCGGCCTTTATCATTTCGTCCGAACGAGATGTGGATGTTTTCATTTTAAGAGCCCGCGGATCTCGAAGCGCCTTCCTCGGTTCTCTTTCAGGCGCGGGCCTTGCGGCTTTCTTCCATGTAGGCGCGCAGCAGGGCGTTGATGCGGGTCTGATAGCCTGGGCCCTTACGGCGAAACCATTCGAGCACGTCGTCGTCGATGCGCAGAGTGAGCTGCCGCTTGCGGGGCGCCGGCTGCAAGCCGCGTCGCACCACCGCGCGGGCGAACATCTCCGGGGTCCACTTCGGATGCTCGGAGTAGTCGATTTGATCGTCCCGCAACGCGTCAACGCGCTTCCAATCAGTCCGTGATTGCCTGGAAGTACTGCGCTTCTTCATCCTTATCCGCCTTTCGAACGGAGATGATTCTCGTCACCTCGGGAGTTTCGGTATGCGCCACGGCGACGACCCGGCCATCGAGCAGGCCCAAGGTCAAGTAGCGATATTCGTCATATTCAAACCGGTCATCGAGGGTCGTCACCGTAATGCCGGCAAAGACCCTCTCAATGCCGACAAAGTCGGTCCCGTGCTTGCGCAGGTTCGCTCGCCGTTTGCTTTCGTCCCACTCATAGCGCATTGTAACTCCATTATGTAGTTACGGCAAGGGCCAAGCTGTAATTGTCAAGGTGCGGACAGAGGCTCTGCGAGGGTCAGGTCAAGACTGCTGTGGACGTAGGCATCTCATCCCACGTCCGGCCTTCGAGTTCCCGCCCGACTTTCTTCTTTCGTGTCCCGCCCCACTGCTTGAAGAAAAAGGGCACGCCCGAGTCCAGGCACTGGTCGCGAATCTCTAAAACCCAAGTTGGGTCCATGGGGCGGGCGCCGGGGCCGGATTCGCCGCCCACGATGACCCAGTCGATGCCTTCAAGATTCAGGGCGGGCAGAGGGCCCAGCAGCGGTTCAAGGGAGAGGAACTTGACCATGGCGCCGGTTTGGCGAAGGTGGTCGATGCGCGGCGTGTATTTCAGGCTCTCCACGCTGACGCCCATCCAGATGTGCGAACGCCAAGGGAGCATCGGCGAAAGTTCCAGGAGTCGGTCCGACCTTTTGGTGAGAATTTGGAAGACATGCCAGTCGGCGCGGCGCATCACATCGAAGGTCTTGGCGATGAATTCCACCGGCACGTCTTTGTGGAACAGGTCGCTCATGGAGTTCACGAAGATGGTCTGCGGCTTCTTCCATTTCAGCGGCAATTCCAAGGCGTTCTCGTGGAGGGCCAGTTCAAAACCATTGGCATAGTTCGGCTGGCCCATGGCTTTCAGGCGCAGGGCCATCCGCTCAGCGTAGCAATGCTTGCACCCCGGACTGATCTTGGTGCAGCCCGTCAGCGGGTTCCACGTGGACTCCGTCCATTCAATTGCGGAATTTGCACCCATGATCTATCCAGATTGTTCCCGTTGACCGTCAACTAAGCCTGCGATATCCGCCGCGACAGTTTACGAGAAAAGCCCTCGTTGGTCGGACTCGACAAAGAAATACTTGGCGAAGTTGAACTTAAGAGCGATCAAGGGGGAGCCATCGATCTCTTTGCGCGTCTCGCGAATCAGGCATTTCCCCGGCCCCGCAAACAGGTCCACGTAATACAGCTTTCCGGCCCACCTGTTTTTCATCCCCACGGAGACGATATCCAGATAGCGCTCAAGGTAGTAGAGCTTCTCTCCTGCCCACACCCCGCTATCTCTGACTGGCAGTCGGTCGCTCCCGAGTTGTTCCGGTTCAGACATGCGTTTGTGGCGAACGCTTATAACATAGTCTTCGCGGCAGTGCATGATTACTTCATAAAAGATATCTCCCCGTCCAGCCTGCCCTTTGAATGATAGGCGAATATAAAGCGAATATCAAGGTGGGTTCGCGCATGCTCTCGCACTTGGCCCGCCGCTCCACATGGCCGTTAAACGCCCTTGTCGTACATCTGACCAGCAGGCCAACTCCCGGTTAAACGCCCTACTCGGAAGTTGGACGCAGCCCGTTATGCTGATTTGAACGCCCGAACTGCCAAATTGCCTTCTGTTTCCGAGGCTGCGTTCACCCCCCGCTGCAAAAGTGCGCTGGTGCGGGCGAGGGGGGGCGGTGGGAGGCCGTCGTTACGTACCACGGCCATCCTGGCCGTGCCGGGGCATGGGCAGGATGCCCATGGCACGTTAAGCACCATGCCCATGGTACGTCGAACAGCATGCCCGTGGTCCAGGGCCGGCCGGCAAAAATAATTCTTGACACCCAACTGTATTAGCGTATTAATACAGTATGCTCCTTCACCTCAATCCCGCTTCTGGCGTTCCCATCTACCTGCAAATTGAGAATCAGGTGAAGCATTACATCGCGGCGGGAGCGCTGGCGCCCGGCGACGCGCTGCCCTCCGTGCGCAAGGTGGCGGCGGACATGCGCATCAATCCCAACACCGTGGCCCGCGCCTACCAGAACCTGGAGCGGGACGGTTTGCTGCGCAGCGTTCCGGGCGGGCGCACTTACGTGGCGGAGAATCCCGCCGGCCTGCTGAAGTCGGAAAAGCTTCGCCGCCTGCGTCCGTACGCGCGGCAGATCGCGGTGGAGGGCACGCAACTGCGCCTCGAGCCCAAGGACATCATCGAGTTGTTGCGGCAGGAGCTGGAGGCACTGGAGGTTGTCCATGAACGAACCGGCAATTCGGACTGATAAGCTGACTAAAATTTATTCCAAGTTAAAGGCCGTCGACGAACTCAACATGAACGTGCCGCGCGGCAGCGTCTATGGATTCCTGGGCCGCAACGGCGCGGGCAAGACATCCACCATCCGCATGCTGCTGGGGCTGGCACGGCCCACGGCTGGGGATGCTACCGTGCTGGGATTCCCCATTGGGCGCGAGCAGGTGGCGATCCTGGAACGCACGGCCTACGTGAGCGAGACCAAAATTCTTTACGGAGATCTGACGGCGCGCAAGTTGGTGCGCTTCACGCGCGGCTTCTACCCCAAGTGGTCCGACGAGGCGGTGGCTAAATATGCCCGCGCGTTCGAAATCCCCATGGACCGCCCGTTTGCCAAGCTCTCCTTGGGCAATCGCACGAAGGTCTGCCTGCTGCTGGCACTGGCGCAACAGGCGGACTTGCTGATTCTGGACGAGCCCACGTCCGGGCTCGATCCGGTAGTGGTGGACGAGTTTCAGCGCGCGGTGGTGGAAGACCTCGCCGGCGAGGGCCGCACCGTGCTGATTTCTTCCCACCAATTGGCCGATATCGAACGCATTGCCGACTGGGTGGGGATAATTGACCAAGGCCGCCTGTTGCTGGAAGCGCGCCTGGACGACATCAAGAGCCAATACCGCCTTATCACCGCCGCCGGCACGGGCCTGCCCAAAGGCAAGTCCGCCGATGTGGTTTCGGTAAATGCCGACGGAGAGTTTTGCAAATACGTGGTTCGAGCGAACGCCGAGGCCTTTGCCGCCGATTTACGCAATCAGGGTGCAAGCGTTGCGGACGTTTCTCCCCTGGGCTTGCGCGAAATCTTCCTCGAACTGGTTCGGAAGGAGGAGTCATGTACTTCTGGAAATGCTGGCGAAATAGCCGTGCCCGCTTCTTTACCTATTTAATTCTTGTTTCCATGGCCTGCACTGTAGTGATTGCCATGATCGCGAAAATTGGCGCGGTGGCATTCTCTTTGAGAAGCAACCCTGGGATACGTGCTCCCGATTTGTGGGCCTTCGGGGGAAAAAGCATGCTGGGGGGAGGCCTTTCCGCCATTGTTCTATTTGGGGCATTGAGTCTCGGCGCAGGGGTCATGGGCGAAGAGTTCAAAGAACAAACTTTGTGGTTCCTCTTCACCCGTCCCCGGCCGCGAAGAGTATGGGTCTGGGCAAGCTGGTTTGTGGGCGGGTGCGAACTCCTCGTGATTATTCTCAGTGCGGTGGTTGGAATCTTTGCCGGCCTGACCTACCTCTCGGGCTATGTATACACCTGGCGCCTGCTGGCGGCGATTCTCCCGCTGTTTGTCGGCGCGCTGGCGGTGTACACCATGGCTTTCTCTCTGACGGCAGCCTCGCGGAGCGGCGAGAACGGCTTTACCTGGGGGACGGGGATTCTCTTCATCGATTTGTTGCTCCCCTTGGCGCTGCACTACTGGCATTACCATGTGAGCTCCGTCCTGGACCTCATGCACGTCGGGTGCGGCTGGGCGGTCGGACCAGCAACCGCTTTTCCCTGGAGACTGTTCATCATTTGCCTCGCCCTTTCGGGCGCACTGTTGCTGGGCACCCAAATTCTTATTGAGCGCCGGGAAGTTTAATTTGTAGCAAGGAGGGGAATCATGCGCCGGTTTCGCAAACAAACGCTCTTATTGGGTGGACAAATCCTGGCCACTTCCGGGGCCGTCGGGTTCGTCCTGATGAACGCCGCACTGATTGCCGCGCAGGCCATCCAGACGACGAACTCTGACTTGCCGTCGTTCGAGGTTGCCTCGATCAAACTCTCTGACACACATCGTGGCGGCGCCATCGGGATCTTTACCTTTCCCGGCGGCAAGGTAACCGCGGGGTTTAGCACATTCAAGATGTTGATGATGTATGCGTTTGATGTTCAACCCTACCAAATCTCGGGCGGGCCGAGTTGGACCGATGGTGACTTGTACGACATCATTGCCATACCGCCTGCCTCCTCTCGATCCAGCAAGCTGAATCCGCCGTATCCCAAAGTGCCGCCCAGCCAGGAGCAACAGCAAATGCTGCAAAGCCTGCTGGTGGAGCGGTTTCAGTTGAAATTCCATCGCGCCAGCGGAGTCGGCCCTGTCTACATCTTGGAGAAGGGGCATGGGAGGCTTGGCTTGGAGGACGCCAAAAACAAGGACGACTATCCCTGGGCGGGAGCATTCCACGGAGGCGCAATCACTGGGGATGGTCTGGCCGGCATCAACATCTCGATGCCGCAACTGGCGATGCGTCTGAGCGGATACTTGAAGCGGCCGGTAATGGATCGCACCGGCCTGAATGGTTCCTACGATTTCAAGTACCAATACTCTGCCGATGATAACCAGAGAGATGTTCAGTCATGCATCTTCACTTCCCTAAAGGGCATTGGGCTCAGCCTGAAAACGGGCAAGGGTCCGGTGGAAACAATCGTCATTGATCACGTCGAGAGAGCCTTCGAAAATTGAAAGCCGCCGTTTCCCTCATTCCAGGCGGGGTCACGTGGGCGCGCCCGGGTGGTGATGGGCATTTCCCTTTGAAGAGCCGCGAGAGGAGCGCCAAAGGGCGCGCACCTCCTCGCTACCGGCTTGCAATCATCCCCTTCGCGTTGGACGTTGCGCCCGTGGCTGGCGCAGACACCTGACGTTGGGTGTCTGCGATTCCGAAGGAACTTTCTTTTGGAAAAAGCGAAACTTGATCGCATCCATGCCCCAGGGTCGCAGGCTTCAAAGGGCGGAGGCCTGTGCCAGGCGCGGTATTCCGTCTTACCCAGGTCTGCTGCGGCGAAGCAGGGCAGGCACCGTCAAGTGCCCGTGCACCGCGCTTCCCACGTCAAATGAAAAGGGTCCTTCGCCCTGAAAAACTGGGCTCAGGATGACAGGTCAGGAGTTTGTGCTCGAAAACGATTCAGAGGTTGAATCGCCAGGGAATTGCCGTCAAAGCTCACATAAGTGCGCCACATAGCGGCGCCTCCTAAGTCGAGATTTCAGGCGGGGGCAATGGCGCAAAGAAATCCGGTCCTACCCGCAGCTTTCCGCGCAACGCACCAGGTTGGCGCTGCCCCTTTACAGCCCCAATTGGAACCAGGCGAACCACGGGGGTGGCACCGCGCACGATGATGATCTCCTCGCCGCGGCAGGCCCGCGTAATCAACTTGGAAAGTTTGCTTTTGGCCTCGTGAACCTTTACTGCGCGCATAGCAACTCCTCCTACCCAGATCATCTTAGCTACGTTGTGTCCCCGCTGCCTGCGCTGCGCCTCGGCGGTGATCGAAGGTTTGTGCACATCCCCAACGCCCCGTCATCCTGAGTCCGTCAGCCGACGGACGAAGGACCCCTGTATTTCGTCTTACCCAAGTGCGCCGCGGGAACGCGGCGAAAAAGAACGGGGCGCTCCCGCCCTCCGCTTCCTACGTACAATGAAAAGGGTCCTTCGCCTTGAAGAGCCAGGCTCAGGATGACAGTTGGGTTCGTTGGGTACAACCATTCTCGATAGTGCCTCGGGCACCGAGAGCGGCGTCCCGCGATGCGCTTGATCCGCAGCCCAATGATTCGGGATGCCAGCTCGCGATTGTGCAAATCCTCCTCTGTTATAAGGCGCACTCGCGCTAAACTAGAGCGCGTGAAGATCCATTCATCACATCACGAGAGCGGCAGTCAACCGTCGCGCCGAAGCTTTTTGCAGAGGGCGTTCGGGTGGGGCAGTGTGCTGGCGGCCAAGCCTGTCCGTGCCGCGGCCCGAGGAACTGCACCGGCGGAGAAGCGCATGATCCAATGGCAAACGCATGAGGTGGCGAAAATTCCCGCTGGTTATCAGGTGGCGGTGGCGGACGTGAGCGGCGACGGGCGGCTCGACATTCTGGGGTTAAGCTCTTCGCACAACATCGTGGAGTGGTACGAGAATCCCACCTGGAAGGCGCGGCCGGTCACCACCGCGACCGAGAAGAACATCAGCCTGGCGCCGCTCTTTCATCCCGGCTATCCGGCGCGCGGTATGGCTCTGGCCAGCGACTTTGCCCTTGACGACAGCACGCATGGCGGCAGCCTCTGGTGGGCCGAACCCGACGGCGACCGCGAATGGAGGCTGCGTCCGCTGGGCAAGATTCCCACGTCGCATCGGTTGCGTTGGGCAAACCTTGACGGCAGCGGACGTCTGGCTCTAGTGGATGCTCCGCTGTTGGGCTATGGGGCCGTAGCGCCGGACTACAAGGTGCCCGCGCCGCTCACGTGGTTTGAGATGCCGGAAGTGCTGACACGCGGGCACGCGTCCGCCCATGCTGAGCAGCCTTCCGCCTGGCACGGCCACACGATTGACGAAACCTTGACGGTGGTGCACGGGCTCAACGTGCTCGATTGGGATGGTGACGGGCGCGAAGAGATTCTAACGGCGAGCTTTGAGGGCGTTCATCTGTTCCACTCCGCCGGAGTCGGCGCGGACTTGACGTGGACGCGAACGCACCTGGGGGCGGGCGATCGGCAGTCCAGTCCCAAGCGCGGCGCGAGTGAGATCGGCGTGGGGCACGTGGCCGGGAAGCGATTTCTGGCCACGATCGAGCCGTGGCACGGCGACCACGTGGCGGTCTATACGGAAGCCGCGCCGGGCGAACTATGGACCCGCCACGTGATCGATCCCAGCTTCCACGAAGGCCACGCGCTGGCCTGCGCCGATCTGGACGGCGACGGCAATGACGAGATTGTGGCCGGATTCCGCGGCCCGGGAACGAGCTTGTTCGTTTACTACGCCACTGATGCGTCGGGGGTGAATTGGCAACGGCAACTCATCGATAACGAAATGGCGTCGTCCGGCGTGGTCATTGCCGACATCAATGGCGACGGGCGCAAAGACGTGGTGGCCATCGGCTCCTCCACCGGCAACATCAAGTGGTATCAGAACCTCTCGTGACGGCCGCTCAGCCGTAGTGCCTAAAAGCGTTTCACACAGAGTTCACGGAGAAAACCTCGCAGAGAGCACAGAGAAAACCACCTCTGCTCTGTGGCCTCTGTGAGCGGCTCTGTGCCCTCTGTGTGAAACGCACTTAAGCCCTCAATTTGATCTCTTAATCAATCGTTGGCACTTCTGGCACGTATCAGATTGCGGTGCCTCCGCGCTGTATCACGCTGGCTGGCGCTTGCACTGCAATTTGAATTGAACCTCCGGCTCGCCTTCTGCGTATCACTGCTTGGGATATGCGGAAGAGAATTCAGGTCCTGACACTCGTCGTCTTTGCCACGCTCGCCTTCCACACCTTGGCGGCGGTCGTTCTCTGCACCGTGACGCTTCACCCACGGCACAAACCCTTGACGGACAAAATGCTGAAGGAAGCGGACGGCATCGCGCGGCAGGCCAATGCCGAGATCAGCGACGTCCGGATGACTTCTTTCGACGGCTCAAATTTATCGGCGTGGTTCTTCCGGGATCGCAGCGGGAGCGGGGACACGGTGATCCTGCTGCACGGTTCCGGGGACAACCGCGCCGGCATGCTGGGCTTTGTTCCCATGTTCCTTCGACATCAGTACAACGTGCTGGTGCCGGATTTGCGCGCGCACGGGCAGAGCGGCGGGGAGATCGCCACGTTCGGCATCAAGGAGTCTCAGGATCTCAGTCGATGGATGGGTTGGCTTTTGGCAGAGCAGCACTCGCGATGTGTCTACGGTCTGGGGGAATCGATGGGCGCAGCCATCCTGCTGGAAGCCCTGCCCGGCGAGCCTCGCTTCTGCGCGGTGGTGGCCGAGTCGCCCTTTTCCAGCATGCGCGAGGTGGCTTACGACCGTTTGGGCCAGCGCTTCGGAGCGGGCGAGCGTGTGGGGCGATCCGTGTTTCGGCCGCTCATCGGCGAAGCTTTTCTTTACGCCCGGCTGCACGACGCCGTGGATTTTGACCAAGCGTCAGCGGCCAACGCCGTCGCTCAAACGCACGTACCGATCCTGCTGATTCACGGCACGGCAGATTTCAATATTCCCGTGCGGCATTGCGAAGCGATCCTGAGAAACCATTCCGGCCCGATGGAATTTTGGCAAGTGCCGGGGGCGGTACATACGGGTGCGTATCCAAGGGCTCCGCAGGAGTTTGAGCGGCGAGTGACGGAGTGGTTTTCGCGGTATTCCCACCCGGCGGACTCGACGCATCCGCCCACGCCGGCGAGGGCAGTTGATTTCGCCGCCCTCGCCCATTTGCGCTGACGAACGGTTAGCTTTCCAGCGCCTGCTTGCAATACGCAAAGCACTTCTTGACCTCGGCGATCGTGTCCATGCCGGGTTTGCCGTACTCGTATTCGATGTTGGCGGGAATCTTCCAGCCTTTGTCGCGAAGCAAGTGCAGCACCTGCACAATGGGCGTGTCCCCCTGACCGAGGGGCAGGTTGGCGCCGTGGTTCTTCTTCCGGTCCTTGATGTGCAGGGTCACGATCTTATCGTGGTGCTCGGTGATGTACGCAACAGGGTCGCCGCCGGCGGCCACGAAGTGGCCGATGTCAAGATTGACGCCGATGTAAGGGGAAGCGCCCTTCATCGCGCGGGCGAAGCTGTCAGCGGTGGCGAACTCATCCGGCTTGGTGGAGTCGTGCCCGTGGAAGCCCACCATGATTTTGTATTTCTGAGCATATTTATCGACTCGCGGTGCGACGCTGACATTCCCGGAAGAGGTGATGTACTTCACACCCAGCGCCCTGGCAATCTGGAAGCCGCGATCAATATCTTCATCCGTCGAATCATGGCGGAAGCCGTAGGTGTAGGCGTAGATCAGCACGCCACCATCATCGTACTCCTTCCGTAGGGCCTTGAAGTGATCCAGCAGTGCCTGGCCCTTGAGGTCTCCGGGCTCGCCGCCACTGGAGAGTTCGCACTCACCCAATCCGACGGTTTGGAAACCCTTGAGGATGGTCTCGGGAGTCTTGAGGTCGCGGAAAGAGTAGCTTTGCGCGCCAATTTGCACTCCGCGGATCACCGAATTAATCATCGTGGCGCCGCGAAGCTTTCCCACCGGTAGTAGCGTGCCGGCGCAGCCCGCCAGCAAAAGCTTGGCTGCCTCACGCCTGGAAATAGAACTCATAATTCCTCCTTATCAATCGCAAAATTATGGCGAAAGTATACGGTCTGGCGGAACAGGTGGCAAGCGTTGGAAATGCTGCGATCCTTGGCGGCCGCTTAGAACGGTTTTGCGCGGTTGGTGGCGTGTCCAGTTTGATAAGCGACGTATTTTGTGTTGACTACGAGACTTACGTTCTCGGTCGTGTCCACTTTCGGTGCTTGCTGTTACAAGCAGATGACGGGCGCCCTCCGGTAACCCTGCTTATTCCAAGTCCGGCAGTTCATCACGTGGGATCAGAAGCTGGATCGAGCGTGCTTGGCCGGGGGTTCGTGCGATGAGCCCGCGCGCCTCAAGCGCCAAGATCATCTGGTGAACAGACGGTGGGGAGACGCGGAAGTATTGTTGCATTTCGGCCTCCGATGGCGCGCATCCGTGGATCTTGAGGTAGTAATGGATAAAGGCCAGATACTGGCCTTGTTTCTGGGTGTAGGGTGGTTTCATAGTTCGGCGGTGATTCTACTTTGAAACTCTTCGCGACGCTCCCTATCAGAACGAATGACGCCGTGTTGTTCCTGCGGCGTTTCCGCCGCCGGCACGCGAGACGCTACGCAAAGGCTTGAGAAGTGGCCTGTGCATTTCCTCGGGGTCGAGGCCGAGCCGGGCGGCATTGGCTTCCATAACCGCGATGCGGGCGACCAACTTCTTACTTCGCTGGCGTTCGTTCTCCAACTCTTGCGTGAGATCACGAATCCGATCCTTATAGATCTGCTGCTCGGTGACCGCGCCAGCGCGGCCCGTTTCCTCTCGCTGGCGTTGTTCCGCCGCATTGATTTCCCGGTTCAGACCATACTTGTAGAGCGTCGTAGGGCTGACGCGAAGTAGCGATGCGACGCTTCGCACATCGAGAGGGCATTCTTGCGGCGGGTGAGTTTCGGCGAGGGCGAGATGCTCGCGCAACCGGTGTTTGAGTTTGTCGTGAATGCTTAATCGGGACATGATTTAATCCGCGAGCTTTTCGAATCGGCTCGGCCCGCCAGGCGACACTGGGACCAACGAGCCGTCCAAGGGACTCGTCGCGTTGTCCACCGCCAGAGCCTTCTTCACGCCCGCAATGGTTTCCTCACAATGCCGGACCCAGGGTTCAGCGATCTCTTGATTTCCCCGAGCGGAATACGCCTTGGCTGAGGAGAGCGCCCGTTCTGTCGCCTGTTGAATCTGAATTAGTTGTTGGCGTTCGCGCTGGTTACCTTTGGTTCGCAGGTAGTCTGAGCATCCCCGCACGCAGTTGAGATGGTAAGGGCAGGGAGCGACCGCGAAGTCATGGAGACAGAGTCCCAGGGCGGTCACATGAACAGCCTGTACCTCCCCGTCGAGATAACTATCTCGGCAGGTCGGCGCGAGTTCGAAATACATATCGGCCTTGGGGCCGCTCAGTCTCCCGTCGCGAATTCCTTCTTTGACCCACTGCAGCCTTTCCTCCACCGTGGCGTGGCGGTAGGCATCGGTGTCGCGGGGGTTCTCGCGCCCCAGCCAGCGTGTCTGCAAGTCGATCGGGAGTCCGCCTTTGTCGGCGATGTAGTTCAACCAGTGCCGGAACTGGTGTGAGGTCATCTGGCAGAACGAGCCATCGGGCTCGCGAATGCCAAAGCGTTCGAAAGCCGACTTGGCCCCCGCTCTTCCCGATAGAAAGTCAGATATCTGTTGGATGAGGACGGGTTCTACCAAGAGGGGTTGGGCCGACCGACCTGGGTGAAAGAATCTCTTAGGGGCGATCAGGAGTGTTTCCGAAAGCATCTGGTGAGTCCCATCGCGGCGATCCACGGTCCACAGACGCTTCGCCCTTTGCGACAGCAGGTAGGCCTCGACCTCGAAGGTACGATAGTAGAATCCGCTTGCACAGAGATGGCGCGGCAGCTCGCGGGCGGGAATGCGGTGAACGCTTACCGCGTATTGCACGCTTAGAGCCTGCGCTACTTCCTCCACCGTCATTCGGCTTCCCCAATGAAACCCCGGGATTGTGACTCGATGAGGACTCTTTTCCAAGATACGGGCACGTCGGCGCGCTCCGTCGGTAAGTGCGCGAATCTCAGCGACCGCTCGTCGAGACAAATCGGCACCAGTCGGCGTCAACCAGCGAACGGCGAACATCTTCGCTCCGCCACGAGCTTTTTCTTTGTAATAGCGGAGTCCATAGCGTGGCTTGCCGCCCCGTACCTCTTCGACCTCGCAGTCAACCGGCAGGGTGAGTAGTTCACCGATGCGGAAGCCTGTGACCACGAGAATCGCCAGGGCAGCTGCGCGCAGGCGGTCGCGCGGTTCCATCGCGTATTCACGGTAAACGTCGGCCAAGCCATTCAGTGCGGCCTTGGACGGTAATTTATCCCGCCGTGCCTCCTGGCCCGCAATCGTGTGCCGGTTAAAGTCCTCCACGCGTGGAGTTTGAGGTGTGTAGTAGAGGACCCGGCAGATCCTTCTGGCGGCCAAGAACCTGGTCAGCACCAACAGACTGAGAATTTGCCTGTAGGTGGTTGACTGGTTCCACTTTTCACGCATGAGGATTTCGCATTGGCTGATATCCTCTTCCGTAAGATTCTCCCAACTGAAATTTTCCGGTTTGCGTTGGCGGCGTAGCAGGACGGCTTCCCATAGAATGCGTGCTGCACTCAGCCTCCCGGCCATGTTCCCGGCAGAACGTCGATCCAAGATGATCCAGCTCTTCACCACATCAGCGTAGAGCGGCGGCAGCACCTGATCCGTTGTACCGTAGCGTGTGAAGTAGACTCTTCGAGTCGCCTTGTTGGTGCTTCGGTCTTTTAAGCCGCTGATGTCCCAGGCTGGAGCGTCGAAGGTGAAAGCGTCAGGGTCGAGATCGGCGGTGAATTTCTCCCGGCCTGCTGCAACCAGCGTCCGGATGGGTTCGGCGGTCGCGCTGCCTCGTCGAAGGGCGAGTGCGTTCATGGTTCCTCACCTTTGTTTCCCGCGGGCGGGCTGAGCTGTTCCAGTACTTGCTGAATCGCGAGGCGAACGTCCTCCAACTGCATCAGGATGCGTCTGTCGCTTGTACCCTGGTTCAGATGTAAGAAGTTTTGGATGGAATCGAGCATCTGCTGGTGAGGGCCGGTCCGAAGAGCAGCGAAGGAAGGGCACAGGTAACAACTCACGGGTGGAAGCAGACGGCAGGGGCCGTCTTTCCGGACTTCCCGGCCACACAACCCAATACCTCCAGCGTTGAGATGAAAGATGTCCAGATCAGGCGCAATCGCCGGGATGAGCTGATTGGGCAAGCCTTCAAAGGCCACCGCTTCATTTGGATCAACGACTTTGCCTTGAAACCTGCGAACCAGCGGCGCCAATGTTGCGTCAGTGGCCTTGGCGACTGAGTCGGCAATTGACGACACCGTCTCGACATACACCATCACGTTTTGGGTGTCGGTATGATCAAGGACCTCGGCGATATGGAACGCGGAGGCGCCTTCTTCGGCCATGTGGGTGGCGATGGAGAAACGAAAACGTCTCGGATTGATTACCAGCGGGCGTTGTGTTCTCGTTGAGACCAGGTTTGTCGCCTTCGCAAAGCGCCTCATGGAGCGGTTGATCCCTCCCTCTGGATTTTCGGAGGGAAGCCAATGCAACAAGGGATCCTTGGGGACACCCTGTTGCATGCACTCCAGCAAGCGGCCCAAGGCAGTACTGATGGGGCGACTCTTCGTCTCGCGTTGCGAGGTTCGCTTCTTTACCCGCGGTACCTCCAACTGGTAAGCGACTGCGGACTTCGTCTCATACCGCACGAGGTCTTCGTTGCGCAGCCGTGCGCTGGCATTAGGGTTATGGCCCAATTCCAGGTGAAGCATCACGAGAGCCCGGTCCTTATTCGTGCCTCGGCCTTCGGCCACGGCCCTGCTGATTAACAGGAGCTCGTCCGGTGAGAACGGTCCTCTGACCGGGTCCCGGAACCGCACGTAATGTCCCTTGGAGTTTCCCACCGCCGTGATGGATTGCAGAATGCGGAATATGGCGGGGTCGAAATCGCGATGCTGTCGAGCGACTCCCCAACGGTAGAACGTCCGGAGCCGAGAGAAATCGTTTCCTTTGTCCGCTGTGTGCTCGACGCCGTGCGCCAAAAATGCGCGTGCCAGCCCTTCCGTTAAGTCCGCCCACTCAAAGGGTGATCGTCGCGCGGGACCTAGCCATTCCTGAAGGCGCAGAAACATTCGGAAGTCATTCTCGACCGTCCGTGCTTTCTTACGCGAGATCTTGTCGGCGATAAACAGCTTTACCAAAAACCGGGCGCGGTCGCTCAATATGGCGGGTTGGTCGAGTCGTGCCCAGGGAATGGGAATTACCTTGCCGCCGTCCGACGACGACCGGAAACACCAGCACGCCGTACTAGTGTCGACAAGCTGGCCGTCCATGGAGACGACTTGCGTTGGAAGGGAAGGTAAATCAACGCAGCGATCAACAGCCCTATGAGCCGTGCCCTGCATTCGCTGCCTCCTCATAGAGCTTACGGTGATAGTCGCGTAAGACCTCTTCCGCTTGCTTGGCTAGTGCCCGCCGGATGTAGTGCCTTGCGGATAGTGGGTTGCTCCACCCGCCCAGATAAACCAGCCGATCCATCCCGTTCGGCTGGTCGGCGAATAGTTCCGCCATCCTTTCCGCCCACGTGTGACGGAGCCGATGCCAAGACAAGGGAGTGACGTTGCTAACCCGCCCGATCGCGGCAATAATGTCGTCGGCAGTGTCAATTGAGACTGGGTTGCCAGAGCGCGTCACGAACAAATAAGAACTTTTGCCGGAGACGCGCCCCAGCGGTGGTGGGGAGGTTAGATACATCTGTACGGCTCTCCGCAGGTCCCGCGACGATGGTATCACTCGCTCTGCGGTCTTCACGGCTGGCTCCTTCGATCGTGAGTCGTGAGGATCATCCGGACGACGGAGGATGCGAATGCCCTCTTCGGCAGCCCGGGGCAGAGAATCTAGCCTCAGCTTGAGAAGTTCGCCGCGTCGGATGCCGAGTTCCAGAGCCGCCTCGAACATCAGCCAATTACGCAGTTGGGTGTGACACGAAAAGACACTGGGAAATAACAGGTGGCCGCCGGAATCGCGCCTAGGTCCAATAGCCCGGCGAATCGCTTCGATGTCTGCTTCCTCCAACGGCTCAATTCGGGTTGACGGGCGTGCCCCAATTCGGAAGGATCGAAAGAACTCTTCCATTCGCTGCCGCTCCGCCGTCAACTGCTCGAGTGAGAGGACGCAGCGCCCACCCCGGCTTTCACTGTTCAGTGACCACTTCAGGAAATCCTCGACCACCGCGAGGTGCTGGTCGAATGCTCCCGTGTCGAGGGTATGGGTATCGGCCTTCGCCCGGAGACTGTTCACGAGAGATTCAATCTCCCGATTCCGGAGGATCTGTCCCTGGGTCAGAAGGTCGTCCAGATCGAGCCCCGCGCAATCCCGGGCCCACCCGTATACACGCGCCAAAACTCGCAGGTTGTTCGCCAGCGTTGATGCCTGAACCCGATAACGCCGGTAACGGACGGCCCATCGGGTCGCTACCCGAACTGGGATCCAAGTCGCCGACTCCACAAGACACGGCAGACGTTCTCCCGAATCCAACACGACGTTGAGGACCGTGAAGGGTGCGGGCGTGGCAACCTTTTTCGCCTCGGCAGTGGTCATGGAACCCAGTGTCCAGCGGAATCCTCACAAGGGAATAACGGTTCGGTGAAATCTGGATACGTTACCTTCCCCGTTTTAGATCCATGTTGGATGGGATAAGTGAACACTCGCTCTTCTGGGGCAAAAGCCGGTATGTGGGGTGTCGACGCGAGGTCTGTTCCGGCTCGCAAATCGCTCCGGCCTACGGCCTACGCGATTTGCGAGCCGGAACAGAAAAGCGGTAGGCTGAAAGAGACAGGAGGAATACTCCCTCAAAGTGGACACGTACGCAAAACCCCGTTTTAAAAAGGAATCTCGCGGTCATCAAGTAATTGCATTCCTGCGGCAGTGAGCTGGTACGTGGCCTGGTGCCGCGGCGGATGTCGATTGCGCATGACGGCGTCAACGTATTCCTGTTCCTTCAGGTATTTGATCGTTACCTTATCGTTTGAGACGTCCATATCCCCGTCGTAGATGTCCTGCTGTTGCCAGAGCGACTTAAGGTTGTGGCCGTCAAACGAATACAACACGGCGGAGAGGCGCTCCTGGCTTTTCCCCAGGCGATTGCCGTAGATGAAGAACCGCAGATCCTGCCACTTAAGCTGGGGCACCATCACGTAATGCAAATCGGTCCGAGGGACGAAGTTCGTTACGGCGGCGAACTGGCTCTTGCCGGCGCTGCTGACATAGATTGCCACCACGTTCTGGCGGTCAAAGTCGGTCCAGCCGAGCGTGTATCCGGCGCCGATGACCGTCTGGCCGTTCCAGGGTTGCGCGAAAGCCGCCGGCATTCCCACCAGCGGATAATGCAGAACGGAAAAGACGTATTCCAGTTCGCGCCGCGTATCCACATCCGTCGGCGTGCGATTGGCCATCCACGCGGTCATGTGGTCTACCACCAGCTTCTGAATTTGGCTGGTGATGGGCCCGGCATCTTCCAGCATAACGCCGGGAAGTTGCTTCGCCAGAGCGTTGATCTGGGCGGGCAGGCCGGTGGGTGGTGGCGGCGTCTTCTTCCTTCCTTCCGCTACACTCAATGTACAGAAGAGGGCGAGAAGTGCAAGCGCCGGAATGCGAAGTCGGGTGAAGCTTCGAATCGGTGAGCGAACCATGGTGTTTTCCCTTGTATTAAGTCGGACTGGAGGCGGCATAAAGCCGCCAAGTGGCGAGATAAACTCGCCGCTACAAAATCGGACCGGAGGCGGCGCCGCCGAAAGCTTTGGTTATTACGGGCTCGCCGCACGGCTGTTCATCCCATCTCCAGAAGAACCTTCAAGGCCGAAGTCCGATCCAGGTACTCAAAGGCCTCCGGTCCCTGTTCAAGCGGAAACGTTTTGGAAATGAAATGCTCGACGGTCACATGTCCGCGCCGGAGCATTTCCAGCGCCGGGGGAAACACCCCGCAGCGGGAGCCGAGGACCGTGACTTCATCCACCACCAGCTTGGTGGCATCAAAATTCGCGGCGCCGTGAAAAGTCGACTTCATCACCACGGTGCCGCGGGGCTCGACCAGCCGCAACGCCTCGCTGATTCCCTGCGGCGAGCCTGTAGCGTCCACCGTCACGGGAAAGCTGCCGGACGCCAGTTCGTCGTCGCCGGCGCTTACGCTTCGCACTCCCCAGGCGCGAGCGAGGTCCAATTTCCATCCGTGGCGGCCGACCAGGGTGATTTGCGCGCCGGCGTGCTTCAGCACCTGCGCCACGAGCAGGCCCAAGCGACCATCACCGATAACGGCCACGGGTGTTCCCTCCGCCAGGGTCATCTGCTCCAAAATCTCAGCGGCTGCCGCCACCGGCTCGGTAAAGGTGGCTGCCGGGTCTGAGATTTCGTCGGGCACTTCATGGAGATTCGTCACCGGCAGCGTCAGGTATTCGGCAAACGCGCCGTTGCGATTGACGATGCCCAGGACCGTTCGGCGCGGGCAATGCCGTCCCAAGCCCTTCGCACACCAGGGGCAATGGCCGCAGGCAAGATTGATCTCACCCACCACGCGCCGGCCCACCCAGCGCGCGTCATCGCATTCCACCACGCGCCCCACAAACTCGTGTCCGGGAATACCGTGAAAGCCCGAGTAGCCCTTCAGGATTTCCCGGTCCGTGCCACAAATGCCCGCCAGCAACACCTTGATCAAAGCCTCGCCGGGAGCACGCTGCGGAGCGGGCACTTCGCGCAAGGTCAGTTTGCCGTCAAAATACAACGCCCTCATCATTGTCGATTGCCGATTTTCGATTGACGATTGAACACTCTTTGCCCACACGTCGCCACGTCGATTGCCGATTTTCGATTGACGATTGAACACTCTTTGCCCACACGTCGCCACTTGAATTGCTGCGCCTCCAATCGACAATCGTCAATCGACCATCGGCAATTTTTCAAGGGCTCTGGCAATCATTTCTTCCTGCTCCTCAGCGACGGTTCGCAGGTCAATCAGGAACTCATCATTCTCGATGCGTCCCACGATGGCCGGCCTTTGCCGGCGAAGGGCGTCGTCCAACTTCGCGGCGCTTCGTCCCTCGTGCCGGACGGCGAGAAGAGAAGTGCCGAGCGTCTGACCGGGAGTGGAGCCGCCGCCGATGACCGACTCGCCGTCGCGCACGGCAACGGTAAACCCGGGCAGCGCCGCGATTCGCTCCGCCAGGCGCGCCGCCCGCGTTGCGATCTCTGCTTTCGCCAGGCGCATCATGCGCAGTGCCGGAATCGAATCCAGCCGCCCCTGCAAATACAGGGCGATGGTGGCTTCCAGGGCGGCGATGGTCAGTTTATCCACGCGCAGCGCCCGGAACAGGGGGTTGTTCCGGATGCGCTCCAGCGGTTCGCGCCTGCCCACCACGACTCCCGCTTGCGGCCCGCCCAGCAACTTGTCGCCGCTAAAGGTCACCACGTCAGCCCCGGCTTGCAAGCTCAGGCCGGCGGGCAGTTCATCCCGCACGCCGCAGGAGCTCAGGTCCACCAGGCAGCCGCTGCCCAAGTCTTCCATCAGCAAAAGGCCGTGTTGGTGGGCCAATGACGTTAATTCATCCAGGGCCGGCCGCTCCGTAAAGCCCACCATACGGAAATTACTTGGATGCACGCGGAGCAGCAAGCGTGTGCGCTCATTGACCGCCGCTGCATAGTCGCCGACACGCGTACGATTGGTAGTGCCCACTTCCCGCAGCACCGCCCCGCTTTTCTTGCAAATGTCGGGAATGCGAAAGGATCCGCCGATTTCGATCAGCTCTCCCCTGGAAACGATGACTTCGAAACCCTCCGCCAGGGTGTTTAATGCCAGAAAGACGGCGGCAGCGTTGTTGTTGAGCACCAGCGTTCGCTCGGCGCCCAACAAGCGGCCGAACAGGCGGTCCGTGTGGACATCGCGCTGTCCGCGTTCGCCACGCTCCAGGTCGAATTCCAGATTGGAATATCCGGACGCGGCGTCAACGAGGTGCTCCAGCGCCTCCCGCGCCAAAGGAGCGCGCCCCAGATTGGTGTGAAGAACCACGCCCGTGGCGTTGATGACCGGCTGCAGCGAAAATCCAGCCGCCGTATCGGCCTCCTCGACAATCTTCTCTTCCAGCCATTCGGCCGAGACACCGGGGACGCTGCCCTGGGCGATTCCTTCGCGCAGGCCTTGCAGGACCTTTCGGGTCGCCTCCACCAGCAGCCGACGACCCACGCGTACTTCCAGTTCCCGCAAACCGGGCCGGTTCAGTAGCTCATCCACCGCCGGAATCTGGCGGAGCAACGTGGCGGCCGCGGGTTCCAAACCCTGTTTCGGGGAGTCCATAGTACCTCCGTCATTTCAACATAGTCACGTATGCCCGTCAACTTTCCGGTTGACGAGAATCGTTTCGGAGGGAGTATAATCCTGCTAACCGCGCTAACTTAGAGGGTTTTGTGACTGTTGACGAAGAATTCAATAAGCTTGACGATGACCTTCGCCGCCTGAAGATTGAATATGAAGTTTATTTCAATGGCGGTTCATCGCGCCCGCCGCACGATACCCTGTATCGCGTGGAAAATACCATCAAGCGATATTCCAGCGATCAGTCGAAGTTGAACTTCAGCCAGCGCTTCCGATTTACCAGCCTGACGCAGAAATATGCCGTTAACTCCAATCTCTGGCGGCGCAAGCTTCAGGAACGCGAAGAGGGACGAAGTTTGACCGGAACCGTGAAACGCTCGGTGGAATTGCCCGTGGATGACGGCACGGTGCGCGTGATCTGTTCCGACCCGGATGCCGAAGGGGAAAAGGTGGCCCGCCTTCTGGAAGCGATGAAAGCGGCCAAACTGAAAGTCGGAGACAGCGTGAGCGGCCTTGATCCCGCGGCGTTTCATAAATTTATCAGGGAAAAAACCAAGCAGATCAAAGAGACGCTGGGATGTGATAAGGTGCAGTTCTCTATCACCGTGGAAGATGGCAAGGTGAAATTCAAGGCCACAAAAGCTGAATAAGAAGATTTGAACATAGGAGTTAGAAGCCAGGAGTCAAGACCTTAAAGCAAGACTTTCGCGCGCCTCTCTTTGGTGTCCCATTGCACGACGAAAGCGATCCTGCCTGTTCCCCCATGTTCTTCGACTTGCCGCTCGACTTCGGCAACAACAGGAGTGTTGAGTCTCTGGCTTCCGACTCGCGATTTCTTTCAGGAAGGGGTTAGCATGCGCAAAATCTCTCGCGCCCTCATCAGCGTCAGCGACAAAACCGGACTTGTTGAACTTGCTTCCGGACTGGCAGCGCTGGATGTCGAGATTCTTTCCACTGGCGGGACCGCCAAACTTCTGCGCGAGAAGGGACTCAAGGTGCGGGATGTCGCCGACCTGACGGGCTTCCCGGAGATGCTTGACGGCCGGGTGAAGACGCTTCATCCCAAGGTCCACGGCGGTCTTCTGGCCGTGCGCTCCAATCCGCAGCATCAGGCCCAGGTGGAAGAGCATGGCATCGAGTTCATCGATATGGTCGTGGTGAATCTTTATCCCTTCGAGAAGACCGCCGCAAAACCCGGTGTGACCCTACAGGAGCTGATCGAAAACATCGACATCGGCGGTCCGTCCATGCTGCGGTCGGCCGCCAAAAACTTCGAGGACGTCACGGTGCTCGTAGACGCCGCAGATTATCCCTTGGTGCTGGAGGAAATGCAGCGCAGCGGCGGAACCGTCTCGCAGGAGACGCGAGCCCGGCTGGCGCGAAAGGTGTTTGCGACAACGGCCGCTTACGACAGCGCCATCTCCACAACCCTGCAGAAGATGGCGGTCGGTGAGTTTCCGGAAAGCCTGCACCTGAACTATCGCAAGCTGATGGATCTTCGATACGGCGAGAATCCCCACCAAAAGGCGGCGCTCTATCGCAATCCCGCCACAGCCGGACGCGGCCTCGCGTCAGCTCCCCAACTTCAGGGCAAGGAACTTTCCTACAACAACCTGGTCGACTTGGAAGCAGCTTGGCGCCTGGCGCAGGAATTCGAGGTGCCCACCACGGTCATCATTAAACACACCAACCCATGTGGGGCGGCGACGGGCGTCACTCTGGTGGAAAGCTACCAGCGCGCGCTGGAGGTCGATCCGGTTTCGGCCTTTGGATCGGTAATCGCTTTCAATCGCCCCGTAGATGGACCGACGGCAGAAGAACTGTCCAAACTCTTCGTGGAGGCCGTGGTGGCTCCCGGCTTTGAAGCCCCTGCGCTGGAGAGACTGGCGGGCAAGAAGAATCTTCGTCTGCTGGATATGTCGGCGACCAGCGGCGATGACTTCGGGATGCAGTTTAAAGTGCTGGGCGGCGGATTGCTTGTCCAAACTCCCGATTCACTTCCGGTGCAACCCCAACTCTGGAAATGCGTCACGGAGCGGCAGCCCACACCGGAAGAGATGGAAGGGCTCATCTTCGCGTGGCGGGTGGTGAAGCATGTTAAATCGAATGCCATTGTCTTTGCCCGGGGCGGAAGCCTGGTGGGCGTGGGGGCCGGTCAAATGAGCCGCGTGGATTCGGTGAAGTTGGCAATCGCCAAAGCCCACGAATTAAAGCACCCGCTGGAGGGCACCGTGCTGGCCTCCGACGCTTACTTCCCGTTTCCCGATGGAGTGGTGGAGGCAGCGCAGGCGGGCGTCGCTGCAGTCGTGCAGCCCGGCGGTTCAGTCCGTGACAGCGAAGTCATCGCCGCCGCCAATCAGCATCATCTGGCGATGGTCCTGACCGGCGTGCGGCACTTCTCGCATTAACATGCCATCGGGGGAGTGCTTTGCAGACTCACTCCCCAATTTCATTTCTTTATCTTGCGTCCTAGCTCTTCGGTGCGTAGTAGCCGTCGCGCGCCACGATACGGTACTTAATCTTCTTGCCCTTTTCATTGAAGACTATGAGGGGATTGCCCTGATCATCCACCAAACCTACCTTCAGCTTGTGGAACTGGCCGTCGTGCGTCGCATTGGTGGGCACAAAGCCCAGGCTATATTGCATGCGAAGCTGTTCCGCGATCTGCTGATAATCCTGCGGAACCTCCTGCTCAAAGCGGGGGAAATAGGCTTGGCCGCCGGAATAGGAGGCAATTGTCTTCAGGGCGTTTTCGGCCTGCAAGCTATTGATATTATCGCCGCGTGGACTGCGAAGCGTAATGAATTCCATGATGCTGATCGGGTAGATAGGTGTGTCCGAAGCCTTCACGATTTTCAGGCACTGGTCGTAGGTCAGTTTGCTGAAACTGTCCATGCCGCTGACCACCGCGACAACGGCTTTGCGCCCGTGCACTTCCTTCATTCGGTCCAGAACAAACGCCAGCGCGTCGTAGAGATCGTATTCGCTGAATCCCGGAATCTGGAGTTGATTGATCGCGGAGCGTACTTCCCCGCGGTCCTGGGTGAAGTCGGCGAGGATGTACGGCTTCAAGTCAAAGGAGACCACCGCCACCCAGTCCTTGGGCCCGATGACTTGCACGAACTGCCAACTGTACTCAACCGCCAGATAGAGGAATGGCCACCAACGATTGCTAAACTCCACCAGCAGGCAGACGTTCATGGGAGCTTCGCTGGTCCCAAAGTTGGTGATCGCCTGGGGAACGCCATCGTCAAATAACTGGAAGTTCTTCTTGCCCAGGTTTTGCAGCGGACTGCCGTTGTTGTCAACCACCATCACATCCACGTTGACCAGACTGGTGGTCGTCAACAGTGTATAGATGTCGTTGGGATTGATTTTCTCCGGCTTTTTTTGCTGCTGCGTGGTCGATGGCTGTGAGGTGGAAGGTTGCGACGGAGAAGGCTGGGTTCGCTTCGGCACCAGCACGGTTTCGCCCACGTCCGGCTGCGGACCGGTACTCGGTTGTTGTCCCGAGGGGGTTGGTTCCTGGGGCTGGGCAAACCACTTGGGCGGGAAACTGACCATTACGATGGCCACCACAACCACTGCCATCACAGTGAGGGATAAATATTGTTTCCGGTGTTCCATCCTTCACGCTCCGCAATAACCTGAACTTCGAGGTGATAGTGTGTATGATGCCACTCGCCCCCTCCGCGGTCAACTCGCAGGCCACAAATGTTATGGGGGACAGCGTGGTTGGGTGGCCGACGACACGATTGCCGCGCACACGCTATCCGCGCACGCCCCCCAACTAGTACCCCGGTACTATTGCTAATGTACTAGGGAGACCTTAAAGTCGCGGCGTAGATGAGGTGAGAAGCGATGTCTGCAAGTTGAAGATATCGCTTGACATTTTGACTGTTTTATTGAGAAGGTTAATCGGGGGATAAGTGTGTAGAAACGCATTGACTTGAGGTTAGGAATATCTTACGCTTTCCGCTAGATAGACTGCTCGTTTTGATCGTCTAACTGGAGGGAAGCTGTGAGAAACTTCTTCGTAGCGTTTCTGCTGGCGTTGTTGGTTGTTTTGACGAGTGTTTCGGTTCGGCGCAGTGTAGTGGGAATCGGTGGAACACCACCCCCGATGCCACCCGATTACGTCGCAATCGGCGGAACGCCACCCCCGATGCCGCCCGACGCGGTGCGAGTAGTCGGAATGCCCGCGACCATGCCGCCGAATTGAGTTGCTTCTAGCGCGCATGTAGATTGGCGCGGAAGCGACGAAAGGCGAAGGATACTTCCGTGGCCATTAACGGTGACCAAGTTCTTCTCTACGGCGTTCAGTACGCGACGTATGCCGTCGAAGTGTGGGTGTGCGTAGCCCTGCTTTGGGGAGGGAGGTGGCGGCGCTTAAAGGGCCTCGGTCTCTACGTGGCAAGTCTATTCTTGCTGGACGGCGTAGCTCGTCCAGCCGTTTGCAATTTCTTCGGCCAAAAATCCCCGCAATTTTACTATTTTTATTGGTTGACAGACGTTGTGTTTGCGCTGGGTGCCTTCCTGGTGATCTCCGGTTTCTTCCGCCGTGCCTGCGCCAAGGAAGAGAAGATGTGGAACCTCGTCAAGCACCTGTTGGTGCTGGTCTTTCTGATAGTTCTAGGAGTTACTGCCCTCTCGCTTACCCGCAATTATACCGATCTTCGCCATTCTAAATTCATCTTTGAATTCAGCCAAAACCTCTACTTCTCGTGTCTCGTCTTGAATACCCTGCTTTATGTCCTGCTGCAGCAGTTTGCGATTGATGATGATGAACTGGGACTCCTGGTTTGCGGCATGGGTGTGCAATTCGCTGGGGAAGCAGCTTGTTTCGCCTTTCTCCACCTAACCGCCGCGCCCATCGTGGTGGAGGCGGTGACGCGGTTCCTCGCGCCGATCTGCACGCTGACTATGTTATCCATTTGGGTTTATGCGATTGGCAAGACACCCCAAACTGTTACCGAACGGTATCAGCGCGGGCCGAGTCGAGGTCTGATCGAAGCAGTGGCTGAAGTGGCTGAGTAGGACGTTGCAACGAGGTGCTCTATGTTTATGGCGGCTCTGATCTTGATCATCTCCACGGCACTGGTTTTCTTCTATCTCCAGGCGACCTGTCAAAGGATCCTGCGCCGGCAGTTCTCGCAGGAGTTCTTCCAATCCATCGTCAACGCCAACCGTCTGGAGTTTCCGTCGGTTCGGAAAGCCATTGAGGAGTTCGGCTCTCCGGTGGAATACCCGCGCTTGCTGCTCACGCTCAAGTGCGATTTCCTCGCGCTCACTTACCTTCTCAAGAATGCGGCCAACGTCAATCAGCGGTACAGCTATGAAGAGCGTCTGCTGATTCTTTACTTCAAGGTTGTGTTCGCCGCCCTGGTCACGCGACACTGGTTGAAATTGCGCGAGACCTCAACCGCGCTGAAACTGACGAGCATCCTTGAGTATTTTGCCAATGTCGTGGGAGAACGGGTGAACACGGTGCGATTCGGAAACCTGACGGCTTCCGACTACCTTCTGAACCTCTAATTTTTCCTCTCTGTCACGATCGTCCGCTGTTTCTGTCTCTGCTCTCTCAATTTTCATTCTACGTTTTCAACGGCGCCGCTGACGGAGTTCGCGCCTCGAGCGGGCCCCCCTGTTCCTGACTCGCGCTTCTCCTTGCGGTATGCTGATTCCCGTGCAGTTGACGCAACGTTACATACGGGTGTATGAATCATTACATCTGACCTTTGCATCCGGCAGGGAGGAGGGTCGCGCGACGATGCTTAGAATTGCCCTGCGCATTACCACGCTGGTGCTTTGTGCCATCATCGGCCTCTGGGCGGTGGTTCACGGAATCATTCTGGCGGCCGCCGTCAGCGCTCCCAGTCACGAGGACATGCTGCGGTATCTGCTGGAGGTGAGCGTATCCATTGCTGGCGGCGTGTGTGTGTTGTCGGTTGCAGTGGAGCAACTCAACTGTTGGCGCACGCACCACAAGGACGGTGGGTTGATCTGACTGCCACGCTTCGACCGCGTCGCCGTTCCTCTCATCCCCTGCAAATCATGGCCGGTTCCCCTGGAGACCGAGCTTTAACAAAATGATTAATAACGGTGAATCCGTTATCCGTCCTGGGACAGTTCTCCCCGAGCTTTGCCTGTTGTGATATCTTGTAAAGATGCCCTTTGCATGAGATGGGCGATAAGCGTAAAATAAATAGGTTTGGCAGTTTGCAGTTCCGCACCGAATAGGGAACGGCTCCGGCCAAGTTGGCTAAGCTCAATGTTTGACGCACTCCAAGACCGGTTGCAAAAGGTCTTCAAGACCCTCCGTATCCAGGGGATACTGAATGATGAGGTCGTAGACCAATCGCTGCGTGAAGTGCGCTTGGCGCTCCTCGAGGCTGACGTTAACCTCAATGTGGTGAAGGAGTTGCTGGAGCGCATCCGCGTCAAGGCCATGGGCGAGGAGATTCGCACCAGCCTTGCGCCGACGCAGGAAGTGATCCGCATTGTCCGCGACGAGCTGATCGCCATCCTCGGCAGCGAAGCTTCGCTACTGACCTTCTCCAAGGAATACCCCACGGTCTTTCTGATGGTGGGCCTGCAAGGTTCCGGCAAGACCACCACCTCCGGCAAATTGGCGCTCTGGCTGGCGGGACGCAAGCGGCGGCCGCTGTTGGTTTCCACAGACGTTTATCGGCCGGCTGCACGGGAGCAGTTGGCGGTAATTGCCAAAGCAACTGGGGTTCCGATTTTTGCCGGGGAAGGCATGAACTCGCCGATCGAGTTGGCGATGGCTGCCCGCAGAGATGCCGCCGATCGCGGCCACGACGTTCTGATTGTTGATACCGCCGGCCGCCTGCACATCGACCAGGAATTGATGAATGAAGTTAGCGAATTGCGCACCAAGCTGCGGCCCAGCGAGGTTCTGCTGGTTGCCGACGCCATGATCGGGCAGGACGCCGTGCGCAGCGCGCAGGAGTTTCACGAGCGGCTGGGCACGACCGGCGTGATCCTGACAAAGCTCGACGGTGACGCACGTGGCGGCGCGGCGCTTTCCATTCATTACATCACCGGCCAGCCCATCAAGTTCATGGGCATCGGCGAGAAGTACGATCAACTGGAAGTCTTTTACCCCGACCGCATCGTTTCCCGCATTCTGGGCATGGGCGACATCCTTTCGCTTATCGAAAAGGCCGAGCAGAAGATCGACAAGCAGAAAGCGATCGACGTCCACCGCAAGCTCCAGACAGATACCTTTACGCTGGAGGACTTCCGCGATCAACTGACGCAGGTGCGGAAGATGGGGCCTATGGAGCAGATGCTGGGCATGCTCCCGAAGGTGGGCATTTTCAAGGACGCCAGCAAGGTCAAGGTGGAGGAAAAAGAATTAATCCATATTGAGGCTATTGTTAATTCTATGACTCCCCAGGAGCGCCGCAACCACGAGATTATCAACGGCAAGCGGCGCAAGCGCATCGCCCGGGGAAGCGGAACTTCCGTTCAGCAGGTGAATCAAGTTTTGAAGCAGTACTTCCAGATGCGCAAGATGATGAAGTCCATGAGCACGAGCCTGTTGGGTCGGGGGCTCAGTAAATTGGGAATGCCGGTCGGTCCGGGGATGAGATGAGCCTGATCGACGCGGTGAGTGCAGGTTTGAAAAACTATCGAAACGCCGATGGCCGTTCGACTCTCCGGGAAGGCAAACCAATCGGGGTTGATCGCTCATCGAAGATTACAAGGGGGGAAGATTGTTAAGAATACGTCTGGCTCGCACTGGGGCCAAAAAGAAGAGCAGCTACCGGGTGGTGGTGATTGATCGCGAGAGAGCCCGCGACGGGCGCTTTGTGGAAATCGTCGGCCACTATAATCCGCGGCAAAAGCCGCCGGAGATCGTGTTAAAGCGCGATCGTGTTGATTACTGGATCGGGAAGGGGGCGCAGCCTTCGGAAACCGTACAGAGTTTCTTGAAGAAGGCACCCGCACCGGCGCCGACGCCAGCCGCCTGAACCATGAGGTGGCCCTTGCGTCAACCGCTGCACCCGCTTGACTTGTGGTGGCGCGTTCGAAGTTTGAGGATTGCGATCAACGGGGGAAATCAGTTCAAGCGCGGGGGAGGGCCAGATGAAGGACTTGATCGAAGCCATTGCCAAGGCGTTAGTGGACAATCCCGATCAGGTTTCTGTTCGGGCGGTTGAGGGCGAGCAGGTAACGGTTCTGGAACTACGGGTGCATCCTTCGGATTTGGGAAAAGTGATCGGAAAACAAGGGCGTACGGCGCGGTCGGTGCGCACCATCCTCAACGCCGCAGGTATGAAGCTGAAGAAGCGCTTTACCCTGGAAATCCTGGAATAGGCAAGCCGCTGTCTCACCGCGGGACCAGCGGGGCGGAAGGGGCATTGGGGGAAAACACGGGCGGGCCTTATCTCACGATTGCGCGCATTATCCGGCCCCAAGGTCGCAAGGGAGAAGTGGCGGCGGAAATCCTTACCGATTTCCCGGAACGCTTCGGGCTACTCTCGCGGGTGTTTCTGGAAACGCCCGGTCAGGCCCCTCAGCCCGTAACGGTGGAATCCGGCTGGCTGCACAAAGGCCGGGTGGTCCTGAAGTTTTCAGGGATTGACTCCATCGATAGTGCTTCGCGGCTGCGCGGACTCCAGGTGTTCGTTCCCTGGGAGGAGCGTGCCAAGCTTCCGGCGAATCACTACTACATCTGTGAGTTGCACGGATGCCGCGTGATCGCCGAGCAAGACGAAAAGGAACTTGGGACGGTGGTGGAAGTTGAACCCACCGGCGGCGTGGATGTGCTCCACGTCAGCCGCGCGGACGGAAAGGGCGAGGTGCTGATCCCCCTGGCGCAGGAAATCTGCAAGCGGATCGACATTGTCTCCCGAACGATTGTAATTAACCCGCCGGAAGAGCTTCTGGAACTCAACGGCTAGGCAATGGAAATGCGGAATTATGAATTCGGAATTATGAATTGAAAAGCTTCCCGGCATCTTCCCAAATTCCCCGGGAACTGACGGAGCCTGGTTCGAGGTCTTATTCATAATTCATAATTCACAATTTATAACTTTGAAATGACGTTCGATGTCATTACGATTTTTCCAGGATTCTTTGCCGGCATCCTGGAGTACGGACTGCTGAAGAGGGCCATGGCGTCAGGCCACGCGGCGATCCGCCTGCACGATTTGAGGGAGTATACGGACGACCGGCACCATACGGTAGATGATCGGCCCTTCGGCGGCGGGCCGGGCATGGTCTTCAAGCCGGAGCCGGTCTTTCGCGCCGTGGAAGCGCAGGTGGGCGGATCGCCAGGGAAGCCCGCGGTGATTCTGCTTTCGCCGCAGGGCCGATTGTTGACCCAGGCGGTGGCGGAAGAGCTTTCGCACCTTGAGCAAGTGGTCCTGATCTGCGGCCGCTATGAAGGTGTGGATGAGCGGGTGGCGGAAAACCTCGCCACCGACGAAATCTCGATTGGCGACTTCGTGCTGAGCGGCGGTGAATTGGCGGCGGCGGTGGTCATGGAAGCCACGATTCGCCTGCTGCCGGGCGTGCTGGGCAACGAAGAGTCGCGCGAGCAGGATTCGTTTTCGACTCCGGCCAGTGAAACGGGTGAACCTCCCCGGCACGGACTGCTCGACTGCCCGCACTACACGCGGCCGGCGGAGTTTAGGGACTGGAAGGTGCCGGAGGTTTTGCTCTCCGGTGATCACGAGGAGATTCGGCGCTGGCGCCGGCGCCGCGCGCTGGAAAAGACCTGGCGCCGCCGGCCTGACCTGCTGGCTCACGTCGCCCTGAGCGCGGAAGACCGCGAGTGGCTGGATTCCCGCGCCGCGACGCAACGTAGCGCCGACCTTTAGGTCGGCACATTGTGGAGCTGGCCTTTAGGTCAGCATATTAAAATGCCGGCCGCGAGGTCGGCGCGATATGGGATATGAGTTAACATCTTAATTCGAGGCCGAAGCCGCAAGGCTGGATTCAGCCTCTGTGAAGCGTTCTCGAAGAGTTGGGGAGAAGGTAAAATGACTGCGCTCGATAAAGTTGAACAAGCACAAATGAGAAAAGACCTCACGTCGTTTCGCCCCGGCGATACCGTGAAGGTCCACGTGAAGATCAAGGAAGGCGAGAAGGAAAGAATTCAGGTCTTCGAAGGCACGGTGATCGGGATTCGCCGCGCCAGCAACCACTCCACCTTTACCGTTCGCAAAATGTCCTTCGGTACCGGCGTGGAAAGAATTTTCCCGCTGCACTCGCCTGTGATCGACAAGATTGAGGTGGTGCGCTCCGGCCGCGTGCGCCGCGCCAAACTGTATTACCTGCGCAAGCTGCGGGGCAAGGCGGCCCGGCTGCGTTCCGTTCAAACCGAAAAGAGCGCCTAGCGCCGCAGTGCCAGTCGCTCTTCACTGCGCAAGCCTCTGGCGTCTTCAGTCCCAACCGACCCCGGCCCCCGCGTCGAACACGCGGGGCGTTCAACTCCTGTTCCTTGGTCGCTCCATGATTGGAGCTGGCGGCAAGGTTCGCGACGCCTTGCTGCCGGCAACCCTGCCTCGGCTGAACGGCGGCCCCCCAAACAAGACAACCCAATCCGCCGAGGCGTTAAATCTTCAAAATATTGCGGGCGTTCTTCCTGTCCCCTTATGGTGAATGTCATCCAGAGCCTCGTTTTTCAAGGCGAAGGACCCTTTTCATTTGCACTTAGGGGCGCGGAAGCGCCGTAAGGCAGCACGCCGCGTTTGCGCGGCGAACTTGGATAGGACGAAATGCGGGGGTCCTTCGTCCCGATGAACTGCGTCGGAACTCAGGATGACAGAGCCGAGGGAGTTGCTGTGAAAGGTGGATCACGATGACAGGTAAATTCGCCGCTGCGAATCCGAGCCGGGACGCTGCGGCAAAGGTCGGCACGGCGCCGGAGTTCTCCCGTGGAGTCTCGATTCGACGTGGCGGCGGCTTTACGCCGCCGCGTGGCGAGGTAAACTCGCCGCTACGAATCCAGACCAAGACGCCGCGATTTTTTTCTTGACAGTCTGTTTCCCTGTATATAGGATTAACACATATAGGAGACACGATGAGTGGAATTGATGTCAAGATCAAGCGGGGAAGCGGCGAGCTGGCCATCCTGGCGCTGCTGGACCAGCAACCCCTGCACGGCTACGAGATTTCCAAGCGCATCGCGCAGGCCAGTGGGGGGATTCTCCAGTTCAACCTGGCTTCGCTCTACCCCTTGCTCTATCGCATGGAGAAGCGCGGCTGGGTAAACGGCAAGTGGGAGGATGCTCCCAGCGGGCGCAAACGGCGCTATTACCACCTGACGCCCAAGGGCCGCAAGCAACTGGCGCCGCTGCGGGAGGAATGGTCGCGATTCTTCCAGGCGCTTCATCTCGTTGCAGGGGTCGCGCATGCGGGATAGTTGTTTGCAGGGCCAGCGCTGCTGACCCCTACACCTCTTCATTGCATCGCTGGAGCACGGCATGACGGATAAGCGAGAGTCGATCAGAGCTCTATTGGGCAAGCTGGGGCTCGGGCCTCATCGGGAAGAAGAGATTCTTCGCGAACTCAGCGAGCATCTGGAGGATTACGCCTCGGCGAGGGAAGCTGGCGGCATGGCTCCCGAAGAAGCCGCTCGCAAGGCCCTTGATTCCGTCACCGACTGGCCGGCATTGCGAAGTGAAATCGTTTTAGCAGAAACCGAGGAGGAGAGCATGAATTACCGCACGAAGGTTCTATGGCTGCCCGCCTTGGGCGCCCTTACCTTGAGCAGTGTGCTGCTGGCACTTTTCCAATTTTTGGGTTTGGTTCCACGCTTTATATGGTTAAGCAAAGGCATGAGCATGGAACCATACTTTACCGTGTACGCTCCCTGGCTCGTCACGCTGATTGGGGTGGGGGCGGTGGCGGCGCTCTGGTCGAAGCGCGTGGGCGGGGAAGCCATTCATCGGCTCCTGGCCGCGCTGGCCCCGGCGATCGGTTTTCTGGGTGTCCTACTGATCAGCCCTTTCATAACCATTCTTATTTATGAACTCCTTCGCTTTTATCCGGGCACGGCCGCGCACAGACGATTTCCTCTGAATTTTCACGGACCTTTCCTGGCAGGGATGGCAGTTTTGTTGATGAGTTGGGTGCTGCTCCCGGCGTTGCCTCTCCTGCTCGGCGCGGTTCCGTTCCTGCGCAAGCCCCAGGCGCACTCCTGAATACCGTGGTACAGGCACTCCTGCCTGTGCAAGGGGAATGGACCATGTCCATCGGGCACAGGCATTCCTGCCTGTGCCACCGTGTTTCAATCCTCCTGCCACACAAGGTATGCGGCCAGGGCGAGCAGGGTGAGAAAAGCGGTGGCGACGCCCACCAGTAGGATGGTCGGAGCTTGCGAAGTCCAGGCCGTCGCGAGCCGCCGCAGCCACTCGCTCACGTTGGAAAAGTCGGGCAGGGCAAAAAGCCGGGATGGGGGAGCGAAAGTTCCTGCTTGAAACCATGCAGCGATTTGCGGCCACTGCCAGGTTCCCAGCATGATGACGGTAAACGCCGCGAGGACCAGAGCGGCGCGCTCAGTCCAAGCGATGGGCGCCGTGGCCCGCTGTTCAGCGGCGCGGCGTGCCGCGAGTTGGGCCTTCCACCAGACCAAACCCGCTGACGGCAGGCTCGCACCCGGCTGTCCAAGTTCACCCTGTGCCAGCTCCGCTTCCCTCTGAAACTCCCGGGCGACGAGGGCGACTTCCGCGCACACCGTGCAAGCCGCCACGTGCTTGCGGATGTCCTCGCCCCAGGCGGTGGCCCAGCGGCCGGACCGCAGCGCGTCTACCACCTCTTGCTCGCGATCACAGTGTGAAAGCTGCATGCGTGTACTCATCTTTCGCCGCCGGCCGCCATGCCGTCTGTGCTCTTAAATCGGAGGGCGGGGCGGCGGAGCAAATCCCTTACCTTTCGCCGTGCCCGAAACAGCAGCAGGCGGATGCTCGACGCCCTCAGGCCCAAAATCTCCGCAATCTCCTTGTGACTCGCGCCCTCCGCGTAGGCGAGCCACAGGAGTTCGCGCTCGCGCGGCTTCAGGCCCCGCAGAGCGCGTCCGACCTCCGACCGCTGCTGCACTCGTTCTGCGACGGCATCGGCCGCCGGCAGGCTTTCAAGATCCGCGTCCTCCACTCGCCGCTGAAAGGGCTGCCGGCGGAAGTGGTCGCGCGCCAGGTTGGTGCCGATCCGAAACAGGTAGGCCTTTTGATAAGCCGCGTCCCCCGATTTCAGCTCGGCCCGTAGAAAACGGTAGTAGCTTTCCTGCAAAAGATCGTCGGCCAGCGTTGCACTGCCGAGAATTCGGGAAAGATAGGACCACAAAGGCCGCGCGGTGCTCTCGTAGAAAGCCCGGAACGTTTGTTCGTCCATGTGGAACGTCTGCTCGCCTACCTGCGCTCCAACCTTCGAGCTTTCCAGTTCCGCCACAGTGATTTCCCGGATCGACATACTGCCATTCTGCCACTGAACGGGGCCCGCGTTCAGGGTTTGTTGCGTGCCCTCGGAGCCGGCGTAGCGCCGCCCTTGAGGGCGGCAGCGGCGCCGCTCCGCGCGCCAGCGTAGTTTGAGCGCGGCATAAGGCGCGCTCAATGCCACCGTAGCGGCGAGTTTACCTCGTCATGGCGGCGTGAAGCCGCCGTTGCATCGTGCTGACCAGAAAGTCAGCACACGCCGACCTCAAGGTCGGCGCTACGATCCCCTTCCCGTCAGTGTTTCACCAGCGCGTCAGCCGCGGGAGTTGTGGGCGTAATCAAGCCGAGGTGCTGCGAGAGGCGATAAGAAACTAGTGCTGACACGATGAAGCCTACGCCCAGGGTCACGCCCAGCGTTCCGAAGACCAGCATCGGAGCCAAGTCCCGCTCGCCCAATTGCCCGCGAATGACGAGCAGGCCCACGCCCACGAGAAGCAGCACCACGCCAGCTTGCACCGACCATAAAATCCGGGCGACGGGATTCACCCCGCCCCGCGACGCCGTGTCCAGTGCAGGTGGAGCCCATTCCAGCAACCGTCGGCCGGCATCGGATTGCAGGTAAGCGCCAAAATCCTCGCCGGCAGCAAATTTTTCAATCAGCCGGGTGTGTAGTTCCTGGTGCATCTTGAAACTTTGATTCCAGCGCCTGTTCTCTACCAGGGTGCGGATTATCCAAAGAAAGCCAAGCAGAACGGATAGGAACACGGCGAACGGAATCAAAGGGCCAAGACCCCGATTGACCTCCAACTGTCGCGGCAACGGTCGGGAGCTCACAAAGGCGCGCGGGTCGGTTTTTATCTGCGGGTGGCTCTCCATGAACGCTTCCAGTTCGGGATACATCTGCACCCACCTTGGACTTCGCAACACGCTCGGATTGCTGAGCACCTCATCCCGGATCTCCGGGTGCGAGTCCAGGAACCGGTCGAAGGCGCCACGCTGCGCGTCAATGCTCGAGAGATCCGGGTTGGGCGAGACGACTGCGCTCGAAGCTTCCGTGACCTTTTGAGCGAACGCATTCCCAGAGCCCGCCCCCATCATTCCCGATAATGCTCCGGCCAAAATCAGTATCGACAAAGCGCGGCTCCGGCTGAAAATAGTTCCCATGGCTCTTCCTCCCCCTTCGATCCTCGGCACGGAATCCTGAACGTGCCTTCACCCGGTATAACGTTTGAGGAGGGATTTGGTTAACAATCGAGGCAGGAATTTCGCGGGGCGGTCGGCGCCTTCGGTAGGCACGCCAGTTCCTGGGGACGTCTTGTCGTTCTACCGGCGGCGGAGGTGGCACAAGCACTCCTGCCAGTGCTGGGAGTTTCTACATTCAAAAGAAGGTTCTTGTTGCCATTCACGGTAATCGTAGTGTCGATGCACACTCGTTGGGCTGTCATCCTGAGTGGAGATGGGCTTGTTGGCCCACCCAGCACTTCAGGGCGAAGGACCCTTTTCATTGTACGTGGGAAACGCGGGGCGGGAGCGCCCCGTGCTTGCACGACGCGTTCCTGCGGCGCACTTGGGTAAGACGAAATACGGGGGTCCTTCGCCCTGAAGTGCTGGCTCAGGATGACAGTTAGGTTCGATGGGAGTGCGAATTGAAGATGGGGGTCAATTCATGGAAAGCAGTGTCTCCGCGTCCCGTAGTCCCTTAAAATGTAGAAACTCCGGGCACCGGCACTCCTGCCTGTGCCACCAAGCGTGTCAGTACGTCGCTCTTCCGCCGGAGATGTCGTAGCACTGGCCGGTGGTGAACGAGGCTTCGCGCGAGACCAGGAAGTGGACCAGAGCGGCGATTTCCTCAATGGTCCCGGTGCGGCCCATGGGGATGCGGCTCACCATGTACTGCACGGTTTCCTTGGCGACGGTGTCAAGAATCTTGGTTCTGACCACAGCAGGAGAAATGGCGTTGACGGTAATATTGCCCTTGCCCGCCACTTCCTTGGCCAGCGCTTTCGTCAAGGCGATGACGGCGGCCTTGGTGCTCGAGTAGGGAATCAGCGTGGGATTACCTTCTTTGCCGGCGATGGAAGCGACGTTGAGAATTCGTCCATAACCGCGCGCCAGCATTCCGGAAATCGCCGCCCGGCACATCAGGAACACGCCCTTTTGGTTGACGGCGTACACCTGGTCCATATCGCTTTCATCCAGTTCCCACAGGGGCAGCGTGCGGCCGGCTATCCCGGCGTTATTCACGAGGATTTGAATGGGGCCAAGCTGCTGCTCGACCGCTTCGATGGCTTTCTGGACCGACGCGGCGGAAGTGACGTCGCAGTGCACGCCCATACCGTTGAGTCGGCCCGCTACTTCTGCCGCAGCCGCGCCGTTAGTGTCCAGAATCGCCACGCGTGCCCCGGCGGCGGCCAGCCGGGTGGCAATACCCTCGCCGATTCCTTGCCCCGCGCCCGTGACTGCTGCCACTTGCCCCGCAAGAGAGAAAAAGACTTCATTTGCCATAAGTGATGCTCGTGCACTCCTTTGCCCATGTTTGGTGCTTGTCAGTGTGTAACTTGTGGTCGCCCTGACCGTTGGATGCGAGAAGATAAGATACACGAGGACGCCGGAGATTTGTTCAGAAGAATTTCGACGTAACGCCTTTTGGTCATGGCATCGCCCGCCGTTCATCTCCATCGCGGACCGTTTCTCCGTTCAGGCGACCCAGTACGCCCGGCCTCTGGCAAATTGCCAAGGGAGGTGACATACTTGACGCCTTGAATTCACGCTGGTGGATTCAAGGTAGTGGTTGACTCTGCGTGGAGGGAAGATTCGAGGAGGCGCCAAGGCTGTTTGTGGTGTGAGTGGTTGATGCACTACGCTTGGCGAGCGCGGTTGTACATTCCTGTGGACGGAGCAACCTATGGAGGTCTTCGACAAAGTCAGCCAGGTAACCATTGACCGGCGCGACCGGCAATTGTCTATCCTCGCAGTGGTGATGGTCTTGATTCTGGGGGGCGGCATGGCCCTCCTCATGTACCCCATGGTCTTCGGCGGGGCGGAGGTCATTCCCGTGGCGCCCTCGCGTGAACTGTTCTTCGGCTTTTGCGCCCTTTGCGTCCTGATGGCGGCCTATCTGATCAACCGGATGTTCGTGGTTCATAACTTGCGCGCCAGCTTGGTGGAAGAACGCGAACAATTGGCCGAGGTCCTGCAACAGTCAAGCGCCGAACTGCTCGGGACGTTGATGGGATTCAGTCACTTTCAGGACCGGCTGGCCATGGACTTCCGCCGCGCCTCACAAACGACCGAGCCCCTCTCGGTGCTGTTGGTGCGCGTGAACACCTCAAAGTTATTCGCGCAGGGACTGCAATCGCAGGTGGCCCTGAGTGATGCGGCCAAGGTTCTGAGCCGCAAGCTGCGCGCGGAAGATTCCCTTTATCGCTTGTCGGATGAAGTTTTCGCGATGGTATTGCCGGGAGCGAGCGAGGCCGTGGCGCGGTCGGCTGCCGAGCGCCTGGCGGAGGGCCTTGCGGATGCCTCCGGCGCCAGCAATCGATTCACCACCGATATTGAAGTTATGAATTATCCCGACCGCGCCCAATCGGCTTCCGAGATGGAACACCAAGCGTCCGCTATGATCGGGCGGGACTGAGGGTTCCGGAACGACTCTTTTCGATGTGCCTTGGGCTCGACCGGCGCAGGTAAATCACGGCAGCACGATCGTCAACTTGCTGAGCGCGGCGGCAGGACGATCGTCTGCTTGGGGGCGAGGGGCACGAATGTGCTTTCGCCTTGCATCCCTTCTCTTAAGATTTCGATCTTGCCCTTAAAGTACGCCCCGTCTTCAATGGATATGCCCGGAGCCAGCAGGTCACCCACCACGTGTCCCGTCTTGTAAATTTCCACACGCTCCTTGACGGAGATATTGCCGTGCACAGACCCGTGGATAATCACTCGTGCCGCCTGAATTTCCGCCTGCACCTTGCCCTCCGGTCCTACGGTGAGGCAATGCTCGTGCAGGTTGACGGTGCCTTCGAACTGGCCGGCGATGAGCAAATCCTCGTCCCCGGTCAACTCTCCCTTGACCTTCACTGACCGGCCCAGTTGGGTTCGGGTCGAATCCGAAGAAATGATTGTGGGCGACTTCATGGGTTCGGGCATAGGTTCCACCTCAATGGGTTGATCCGGCGGAAGCGGAACCGGCGCCAGGATTGGCCGGCTGGTGATCACTGGTTTCTTTTCCCGCCACATCTAAAGTTTTGTCCTCGGCGACAGATAATCGCAGTATAGTGATGCCCTTGCTGCTGCCAGCTTTGGTTCGTCGCTGCTCTGCGGACTGTCCCTGCGCCTAGAAGAGGAGATACTGCACGTTGATAACCACGGGCACGCCAACGTATCTACAAACCGCAGAGGAACTTGGAGGCGTGCACCCACCGGCGTCAAGACTGTCCATGGCAGATGTTTCCAGTGGCGGGAAGATTTTTCACGGCAGCGGAACACAGATTTTCGGCAGCTTGGTGAGAATTGCGCGGCTTTGCAAAAGGCGGTGAAAGCCGGAGCCCCATCGGAAGCCCACCTGTTGCGTTGCCGCGCTGTGCTGGAAGAAGGCGACGCCGCCGAGGCGGATCACGAAATGCGCGCGTTCCTGGGAGACTGCGACATTCGCAGTGAACCTCAAGCCGTCCGCGTTCTCTACACGCTGGTTCAATCCCAGCTCAGCTTGCGGGCGTATAGCCATGGGGAAACCGTGGTGACTGAACCGCTGCCTCAGCTACTCCAGGAACAACCCGACCTTGCAGGAATGATGCCGGCTGCCGATCAAACCCCGTTGAATTCCATCCTGCAGAAGACCGGTCAAAATGTGGAAACGTTCTTCAGGGATTTCCAGAACGCCACGTCCCACGAGCGGATCGAGGAGGAACAGTTGGGGAAGGGAGGCAAGGTCAAGCGGTCGCTCGAACAGAAATTCCAATACCTGCTGGTCACCACGCCCTATCAAACTGGTATGAGCCTGGATGAGTATCGAACGGACAATACTGGCGCGGTCCGCGGCCCCTCAGGCCTCAGCGATGGCTTCATGCTGACGGCGGGTTTCGCCTCCGCCTCACTGGTGTTCCATCCGGAATACCAGGCGGGAGCGAAGTTCAAGCTTCTGGGGAGCGCGAATGTTGACGGTGTCGCCTGCGATCTCGTGGCCTTCGCTCAAGTGCCGGAAAAGGCCAAGATGTTCGGTCGATTCAGCAGCAACTCGGCAACGGCGCTGGTGCTGCATCAAGGCATCGCATGGATCAATCCGTCCGACTCGCGCATTGTTCGTCTACGCACCGATTTGCTTCAGCCGCTTCCCAATGTGCGCCTGCAACGCGAGACCACGGAAATTCATTACGGACTGGTGCGCTTCAAGGACGTTGCCGCGCCGCTCTCACTACCTTCACAGGTCAGCGTAACCGTGGAATGGAAGGGTAAGACTTTCCGGAACCTGCATGAGTACAGGGATTTCAAGCTGTTTAACACTTCCGCCCACGAAAAGCGCAGCGCGGAGAATCCGCCTGCACCGGCAGCTCCCACGCCCAATTAGCGGTTATCCCTTCACTTCCAGCGCGGCCATCACTTCATCGGTGATCGCTTTGACCAGGGCTTCAACGTCCTGCGGCTTCTCGCCACAGCCACCGGGGCAATTGCCGGGACAGGTCGTGGGGCAAACGGTGATGCCGCCGGGGGTCTCCGGCTGGTCGCAAAGTTGGCACTCTTCCAGCCCGAATTTCGCGTCCGGCAGTCCCAGCCGCTTTTTGACTTCCAGCAGCGCCTTTTCCTTGGCAGCGGGAATGCGCGTGATGCCCGCGCCCAGTTGTGCGGCCAGCATCAGGGTGCGGCAATAAGTATCCACCACTTCAACGTACCATTCCGCGTGTGTCACCGTGTCCGCCCAGCAGATCAAGCCGTGGTTGGAGAGCAGAATGGTGTTGTGGTTCTTCGCGTAGGGAATGATGGTCTTGGCGAAATCGGTAGTGCCGGGGGTTTCGTAGGGCGAGATGGCAACGGTACCCACAAAAACGTCCTGCTCGGGGATGACGCAGTTGGGTGGGACGCGTCCCGAGATGGCGTAGGCCGTGGCATGGGGTGGATGGGCGTGTACGGCCGCCTTCGCTTCCGGCACGGTCTTGTAGACCTGGAGGTGAAGGTAAATCTCGCTGGTCCGCTTAGCCTTGCCGGCCATCTGGTTGCCGTCCAGGTCCACCAGGCAAAAATCGTCCATGGTCAAGTCGCCCTTGCTGAGCAAGGTGGGCGTGCAGATGACGCGCTCCGGCGCGATGCGATAGCTGATGTTGCCGCCATTTCCGTCCACGTACTGCCGGTCCCAAAGCTTCCTGCCGATGCGGATCATTTCCTGCTTGATGACCGTAGCTTCCGGCGAGTTCAGCAAAGCTTCATCGGCGCGGGCGAATTTGGTGGGCGCGGCACTGGCGGCTGGCGCTGCCGGAGCGGCCGGGCGCGGGGCAGGGTTGTCGCGAGCGGGTTGCGCGGCGCTGGAATCTGCATGGTTTCCCACGATCGTCAAGTTGGCGCGGCGAATGATGTCGCGCGCGGTGGGCGTCATTACTACGCCTTCCGCCAGCACGATTTCAGCTGGCGCCGCCGGCGACGGCAGCTTCCAGGTTCTTGCCCGTCAGCACTTTGACGTTTTGTAAGTCAACCCTCTTCATATTGAAACCCTACCTTTGAAGTAAGTGGCTAGTGGTTAGTGGATAGTGGCTAGCACCGACCACTAACCACTAACCACTAACCACTAACCACTCCACTTCTCTTCTTCTCCGCTTGTGGCGGCCGATAGTCCACTTGATCGACCAGCAGACTACAGTATGCGTCCACGGGCGCGCGGCCCGGCCAATAAGGGTTGGCGCCTTCGCGGCCTTCGACGAAAGCGATCATCTGCCCCTCGCCCGGACCCAGGTGGTCGGCGACGATCAATTGCTTGCCGCCACCTGTTCCGTCGTGGGCCGCAAGGCCCTGGCCGGTCACGGGTTCGACGATAAGCAGCGCGTGCCCGCCAGACTTGGGTCCGACACGCTCAGCACGACTTTTCCACGGACAATTCCAAAACGCATGTTCTTATCGGGTCATCGAACCATCGGGTCATCGAGTCATTGAAACACCTTCTTAAATGGCTCGATGGCTCAATGGCTCAATGATTCAATTCATCAACAATTCCCACCACCATCATCCTTGACGGTGTGGTGTTGTCGTGCAACTTCTGCCGCGCCAAGTCGCCGTCGGTGGTCACCAGCACCTGGGAACCGACGCCGGCGCCAAGATCGTCTAACAACACCAGCGGCTCGCCGACTTCCCGTCCGTCGGCCTCCAACCTTTGGCCAATCAACAGCCGTCTTCCGTGCAAGCTCTTGTGCTTGACCGTGGACGTAATCGAACCATCGATCCGGGCAATGAACATCGAAAATCGCGGGACTAGGGACTAGGGGCTGGGGACTGGGGCCGGCCACTTTCGATTGCCGATTGTCGATCGCCGATTTTCGGCGGCTGACGCCGCTCTTGGTTCTTTCAATCGACAATTACCAATCGTCAATCGTCAATCCGCCAGCCTCCAGTCCCTAGTCCCCAGTCCCTGCTTTTAGATTATTCGCATCGCTCCGGCCACAGTAATGGAGCGCTGGCGCGTAAACGTTAATGGCGTGGTGACGCCTTCTCCTGTCGGCGTGGCCACGCTGTAACTCAGGAAGCCCGGGCCGCCGTTGCCCAGGCTGGCAAAACAAGGGGCGTTTTGCACAAAGATCGTTGTGTTCATGGCGCGCGCCATCTTGGTGGCGTTTTCGGCGTTGCGCGAATGGATCAGCGCCGTGTGGTGGAAGCCGTGCTCGGCTTTGACGGCGGCCCGGATGCCGTCATCGATGCATCCCACGCGCACCACCGGCACGAAGGGCATCATCTGCTCGGTCTGCACAAAGGGATGGTCTTCATTGGTTTCGCCAAACAGCAACGGGGTTCTGCGCGGGCAGATTCATGCCAATGGCGCCGCGGCCAACACCGCCGGGTCTTTCCCCACAAAATCGTGCTTCACTCGGGCCCGGCCGCGCGCCGCCATTCTTCGGCGGGTCGAAATCGAAATACGGTTTGCGCCAGCTTCTCCACTTGCGCCGCGTTCAGTTGCACGGCGCCCGCGCGCTTCATGGCGGCAACGAAGTCGTCCGCAACCTTGGCCACCACGAAGATCTCCTTTTCGCTGATGCAGAGGAGGTTGTTATCAAATGACGCTCCGGCGATGATGGATTCCGCGGCCTTCGCCAGATCCGCCGTCTCATCCACCAGCACCGGGGGATTGCCCGGTCCCGCCGCCACCACGCGCTTGCCGGCCTGCATGGCGGCTTGCACCACAGCGCCGCCGCCGGTCACGCAAATCAGCGCCACATCGCGGTGGCGGAAAAGCTCATTCACCGATTCGATCGTCGGTGACTCCACCGTGCACACAGCAGGTTGCGCAAGCCCATGCGCTTTTCGATTTCGCGATTGAACATCCGCACTGCGTACGCCACGCTGCGCGCCGTCAAGGGGTGGGAACTGAACACCGCGGTATTTCCACCCGCCAGCGACGCTGATGGCATTGCTGCCCATGGTGGGCACGCCGTGCGTGCTGGGCAAGAACCATGGCGATGACGCCGAAGGGCGCATACTCGATAGAGGAAGAGCCCCGTCGAGTCGCTGCGCGCTTCGGTCTTGAGCGCCTCCACGCCCAGCACCTTCTCCACCAGCCGGACTTTTTCGATTTTGTGGTCCAGGCGGCCCAGTTGCGATTCTTCAAACTCCATTTTGCCCAGTTCTTCCGCGCGCTCCACGCACAGACGGCGGACGATGGCGATGATCTCCGCGCGGTCCTCCAGGCTGCGCGCTGCAAACTGCTTCTGCGCGGCGTGCGCGGCCTTCACGGCCTCGTCAACCGTGGAATATACTCCGTCGCCGCCTGCCGGCCCGCGGCCGCGCGGGCATTTGCCCTGCCAAGCCGCGGCTTCAGCCGCTCCAGAACTTCTTCGACAATTGCCGCGACCATGGGATCAGTGGATGTGCTCATTTTGGTTTCCTTCGCCAGCCTACGAAGCTGGGAGCAGGGAGTCAGGAGATAGAAGTCAGGAGCAAAAAAAGGCTAAGTCCATTCTTACTCCTGACTCCTGTCTTCTGACTCCTTCGTTACGGTTTTTCCAGCCGCCGTCCCGCCACTTCCACGGTGTCGACGATGCCCACGATGACGGCGTCCACGGGAAGTTCTTTGGTCGTGTCGGTCAGGCGCGCGGAACTTCCCTGCGTGAACATCACCAATTCGCCTTCGCCTGCGCCCACACTATCCACCGCCACCACGGAACTCCCGGATTCCACCAGCTTTCCTTCGCGGGTGATGTAGGGCTGGATCAGCATCAGCTTCGAACCGAGAAAGCGGGCGTTCTTCTGAGTGGAAACGACGTTGCCAATCACTTTGGCCAGGAACATGGCGCACCTCATAGCGTAGGGACTGGGGGCTAGGGACTAGGGACTGGGTGATGGTCGGTTGACGATGTGTTGATTGCGAACGGCAAGAGCTATGTCAGGTACTCAAAATCGACAATCGAAAATCGGCAATCGACAATTCTTTACCCAGCCCCTAGTCCCCAGCCCCTAGCCCCTGTTTTACTGGGGCAGAATCGCGCCCAGGTCGTCATGCGGGCGCGGGATCACTTGGACGCTCACAACCTGGCCAATGCTCTTCGCCGCGACGGCGCCCGCGTCAACTGCGGCTTTCACCGCCGCCACGTCGCCCGCCACGAAGGCCGTGCAGAGGCCTCCGCCGATTTTTCTCCAGCCTTTGAACTGCACGTTGGCGGCTTTCAACATGGCGTCAGTGGCCTGCACCAGCGCCACCAGTCCACGTGTTTCGATCATGCCTATTGCTTGCTGTGCCATGCGAATCTCCTTCTGGGTACTCGGGAAGGCCATTTTCGATTGCCGATTTACAGTAGGCGACGCGGCGCCTGGCTTTTCCAATCGACAATCAGCAATCGCCAATCGACACTGGACCAGCCCCCAGTCCCTACTTCAAGAAGCCTTCCGTCAACCCCTTCGTGCGGACGGGCGATCACATGGGCCGACACGAGTTCGCCCAAAGCCTTGGCCGCCGCGGCGCCGGCGTCAATCGCCGCGCGCACGCTGCCCACGTCTCCACGCACAATGGTGGTGACGTAGCCGCCGCCGATTTCGATCATCTTGACCAGTTGAACGTCCGCGGCCTTGCACATGGCGTCGCTGGCGTCCACCAATCCGACCAGCCCTTTCGTTTCGAGCAATCCCAACGCTTGATTCATGACTCTCTCCTCGAAGTGCAGTGGTCAGTGGCGAGTGGTGAGTGGCTAGAAAAATCACCACGCACTCTGCTTCGCGCTGACCACTAACCACTATCCACTGACCACTTATTTCTTGCCGCCTTCGCGGATTTCGTGGTGAAGACACTCAGGTCTTCGTGCGGATTGCGGAATCACCTGCACGCTGACCACTTCGCCCAAGCGCGCGGCGGCCTCCGCGCCGGCGTCGGTGGCGGCTTTGACGGCAGCCACATCGCCTTCCACGAACGCCGTGACCAGCCCCGAACCCACCGGCTCCCAGCGAGCGAAGGTGACGTTGGCGGCCTTCAGCATGGCGTCGGTGGCTTCCATCAAGGCCACCAGCCCTTTCGTTTCGATCATTCCCAAGGCTTGATTCATCGTCTTGCTCCTCCGTGACAGATTTAGATGCGAGGAAATTATGAATTCGGAATTATGAATTATGAAACTCTTGGAACTCTGGTGTACTCTCCGACCTCTGCGCCTTCGAATTCAGAATTCAGCATTCATAATTCAGAATTTCGTTCCAGTCCCTAGCCCCCAGTCCCTAAAAACTCCACCTGCTTGGCCAAATGCAGCGCGCAGGCATTGGCCTCGTCCGTATCCATGTGAACTTCCAGGCGAAAGCTCGGATCGACGCGCACATGCACTTTGTCAAACGTCACCGAGGTCCCGTCCCCCACGCGCAACTTCATGACGTCGCGGTGGCGCACCCCGTAGAACTCTGCGTCCGCCGGGTTCATATGGACATGCATCGCCGCGCGGATCATGCCTTTCTTGAGTTCCACCACGCCCTGCGGCCCCATGACGAATGCTCCCGGCGTTCCCTCGATGTCGCCCGAGAGCCGGAGGGGCAGATTCTCCACGCCCAAGCTGATGGCGTCCGTGAAGGCCAGTTCAATCTGCGACGCGGAGCGAAGCGGACCCAGGATGCGGAGGTTGGAAATCGAGCGACCGCGCGGCCCAATGAGCACCACGGTTTCCTCCGCCGCAAACGTGCCGTGTTGATACAGCGGCCGCAGGGGCTTCAATTGATAGCCCTTCCCATAAAGAACTTCCAAGTCTTCTGGCTGACGTGCATGTGCCGCGCGGAGGCATTCACCACCAAGCGGGACGGTCTGCCCGGGCTTGTCTTGACCCGGGACAAGTTCCCAAACGCTGAGGACAACGTCCCGGACAACAGTTTCCACCATCGCGCGATCGATCGGCTGGGTCATTTCACGCACCAAAAGAGACACTATGGGTGATTGCTGCAAGGCTCCTTCCGGAAACTGACTTCATATTAGGTCAAATTTGGTCAAATAGCATTCCTCTTCCGTCCAAATCGTGCTACCTTGCGTCCATGAGAGCTGCTGAACGCCAGATCAAGATCCAAAACTGTCCTTCGCAGCCCAGGAGTTTATTGACGCTGCCGAGTTGGCGGCGAAACTTCACGCATCGGAATCCAGTGTTCGCCGCGACTTGGTGGAACTGGAACAGCAGGGATTGATCCGCCGGGTTCGCGGGGGCGCCGTTTCCTTGCAGTTTCGGGAAGAGCCGCGCAGCATGGCGTGGGCGGCGAATCGTGCCCGCGAGGAGAAGCAGCGCATCGGCAAAGCCGCCGCGGCACTGCTGGAGGAAGGCCAGACCCTCATCATGGACGGCGGATCGACCGTGGCGGAAGTGGCGCGCCAACTTCAGGGGCACTCGCTGCAAGTCATCACCAATTCCATTCCCATTGGCCAGATTTTCTACGATTCCAAGAGCGTGGAGCTGACGTTGACGGGCGGCTACTTTATCCGCGGCTGGGCGTGCTGCTGGGGCCGATCTGCGAAGAGATGCTGACGCGCGTGGCGGCGGACGTCCTGGTGATGGGCATCGGCGGCATCACTGAGGCCGGCCTGAGCAACACGAACACGCTGGTGGTGGGTTCGGAACGCAAGATGATCGAAGTCTCACGCCGCGTCGTGGTGGTCGCCGACCACTCCAAATTCGGCCGCCAAACCATGGCCCACCTTACAACTCTCGAGACCGTGGACACGATCGTGACCGACCAGGAACTGCCGCCGCGCTTTATGAAACTGCTGGAAAAGTGCGGCGTGGAATTGGTGGTGGCATAGAGTGCGCTGCGAGTTGGGACCTCAACTGATCAGCCGCGCCGTGACGCCTACCTTGGCGCAGGCCTTGGCGAGAACAGCGTCCGAGGTCAATAGCGGGCACCCTCGCAGAGTTGCCAACGCCACGTGCAGGGCGTCCAGGGTCTGGAGGGGAACGGCAAGGCTCGCCAGCCATTCGCGCGCTTTGGCAAAGTGTGCCGCATCCACGCTTATGCGACTATAAATTCCTTGTTCGACATGTGATTGCAGCAGGGCGAGAACACGATGCGCGTCGCGCGATCGCATCAAGTGCGTGCGCACCTTGCGGGCAACTGCTGACGCAAATTCCAATTCCACCAGCGGGCTGATCGCTCGTTCATCCGCTTGGGCCAGCGCCCGTTGCGCCTTCTGGCTGAGAGGCTCAGGGCAGTAGTAGGAAATGAGGACGCTGGTGTCAACGTAAATCAATAGCGGCTGCTCCTGCGGGCTTCTAAAATGTCATGGCTTAAAGGCCGGCCGCGCAATTTGAGCGAGGCTCGAAAGTCAGTGAGATCGGGAAGTGCCGCCTTTGTTCGCTTCGGGCGCAGTAGTCTGCCCACTTCCACGCCGCGACGCAGCACAACGACTTCATCTCCCGACTGCACTTGTTTCAACAATTGACGCAAGCGCTGTCGGACTTCCCGAATGCCAACCGTGTAGACGCTCATCGCTCTCCTTTTGTACAACAAAAGTGTACACAACCCGGCAGGTTCTCACAAGCGTTGGTTGCGACCGGCGGCTAGATGTACTCGCGGAACAGCTCGCGGCGGGGAGAAGGGATCACGATGGCGCTGACCAGCATGCCTTCCGCTCCGGCGACGGGCGCAGCGGCGGCCACGGCGGCCTCAACGCTGGAGATATCGCCGGTGAAGAGAACAAAGCCCTTGCCGCCGATGGCCATGGCGAGATGAACGCGGAAGAGCTTGATGTTGGCGGCCTTGGCGGCAGCGTCCGCGACTTCCACGATGGTGGAGACGGTGAAGGTTTCGATAATGCCGAGCGCTTCAAACTGATCGGGGGGCAAATCCACGGACATGGAGATGGCGGGGAACACGGAAGGATGGAGGCGCGAGATGACCCGCCGCTCGATCAACGCCCCTTCGGCCGCGGCAGCGCCGGCTTCCACGCTCGCCTGCACCGAGGCCACATCACCCGCCACCGCAACCAGGTATTTGCCGGAACAGATCGTGCGGGCCAGCAGCAAATCCACGTCGGCGGCCTTCAGCATGGCGTCCTGCGCCCGGTAGCCAATGCCGATGCTGGTGACTTCCAGAAGGCCGAGAGTGTCCATGTCGCCTTGTCCTTTCGAAGAGTGGTCAGTGGCTAGTGGTTGGCTTGAGACGCCGTTTGTTGACGCCGTGTTCTCCAGCGACTGACCACTCGCCACTAACCACTGACTATCTCGATCCCGCCCTCGATGGCTTTCACTCTGCCGTCAATGCTGGCGTGAATGTTGGCGCCCAGCTTTCCCGCCGGGGGCGCGGCGATCAGATCCCCGACGCGCACCGCATCTCCAATCCTGACCGTCGGCACCGCGGGGGCGCCGACATGTTGTTGGAGCGGAATAACCACGGTCTGAGGGGTGAGGGCGCGCTCATCCAGCAGGCCCACGTTGCGAAAGCCCGTCAGTCCCAGCTTGGCCATCAGCCGGTGAGTCGGCACGCGGCGATAGTTGCCCACAGGGTGCGGCCGGATATCCTCCGGCTGACCGTGCCATCCCAGGCCGCGCTGGCGGGCAATCTTCTTGTCGTGCGCGCAGACGTCCTTGGGGTCCAGATCTTCCGGGCAGGAGAACAAGCTGCACAGGTTGCACTCACAGCAGTAGAGCGTGCCCATCATCAGCCGGTCTTTGTCGGGGGCGAAGCAGAGCGCGCGCATGGCTTTGTGCGGCTCAATGGGATGACCCAGCAGATAGCGCGGGCAGAGCTCCGTGCAGAACGAGCATTGGTCGCACGCCGACTTGCCGATGCGGTCCATGGCGATCCAGGTCGCGCAGATAGCGGCGGACCAGTTGCGTGGTCGCGCGGCAGGACGATCAAACCGCCCGTGGTCTTGGTGACGGGCTGCGCCAGGCCCTTCGCCAGCTTTGCCATCATGGCTCCGCCCACCAGGACTTCAAACGGGCTGACGCGTCGCGCCGCCCGCGGCGGCAATGACTTCGCCGATCGCCATTCCCACGGGCACGTGCAGTGTGACGGGTTCGGCCACCGCTCCCGCCACGGTCAGATACTTGTGCGTCACCGGACGGTTGCGCGCAATGTTGATCAGCGTCTCGACGTTGGATACCACCGCGCCCACGTCCAGCGGCAGGCCGCCGGGAGGAATCACGCGGCCGGTGACGTCATAAACCAGCACAAACTCGTCGCCCGCCGGGTAGACGTCGCGCAGGGGGCGGATCTCCATGCCGGCCGTGAGCTGCGGGCGCAGGGCGCTGCATCACGTCTTCGTACTTTTCCTTGATGCCGATGACACCGCGACGAGCGTTCACCCGCTCCATGGCCGTGCGCAGGCCGGCGAGCATCTCCGCACCGTGGTGGAGCAGCAGTTCCTTGTCCTTGTGCAGCAGCGGTTCGCATTCTGCCGCATTGACAATGTAGGTCTCCGCCTGCCGCTGAAGCTTCACCGCGGTGGGGAATCCTGCTCCTCCCGCACCCACCACGCCGTTTTGCTCGATGGGATCGCTCAAAGGATTTTCTGCCTTTCTTGCCGCACCGGGGCGCTTCGCATTTGCCTCGCACTGGACCGAGGGTCACTGTTTATGAGCAATTCTCCTGCCAATACAGAGCAGTATCGGTCACTTTTCTTCAATTTCGTGCAACCCGCAGACAAATCCGAATAGGCGTTAACCTAAGGCAAGCGCCCGCTCCTTCGGCGCTTTGGACTGTGAGCTCGCAGCTCTCGCTTTTTCTTGTAAGCTCCTTCGGACACAAGGTCTCTGTCGCCCCAGAGCGGGAAAGCGGTAGCGCCGTCCGTCAGCCGACGGACAGTCCGAAGGGGGCTTCGCCGCACGGGGTTGCGCGGACTCAAGGCCGGCGCTACGGCAAGATATTGCTTGCATAATGCAAGTGACAAAGTTAACCTACTCCCGGGCAAAACAATTTTAGGGTTGTAATTCAAATCTTCAGACGTTTGCGGCGGGGCCGCAACCGAACCGTAGGGCCGAGTAGCGCTCGGCCTGGGCTGAACGCTGTTCGGCTTTATCTACGGGCACGGCATGGCGTGCCCGTTCGGGGTTTTCGAAATGTTTGCTAAGAAAAACAGGCATTTCCGCCATTCCATTACCGAGTGCATGAGAACAAGGAGGCAAACATGAGCGGGGTACGAGTGCTGGTAGGCACACACAAGGGCGCGTTCATTCTGACGGCTGACGGCAAGCGCGACAAGTGGGATGTCAGCGGGCCGTTCTTTGCCGGCTGGGAGATTTATCATCTCAAGGGTTCGCCGGCCGATCCCAATCGCATTTACGCATCGCAGACCAGTGGCTGGTTCGGGCAGCTCATTCAACGTTCCAGCGATGGCGGCAAGACGTGGGAAACACCCGGAGGTGAAAAGGTCCCCCAGGCTGGCCCGCCGGCGGGTGTCAGCAACAAATTTGTCTACGACACCAGTGCCGAAAGCGGCAAACCTCTCACCACTCACCAGTGGTACGATGGCACGCAGCATCCCTGGGAGTTCAAGCGCGTCTGGCATCTCGAACCGTCGCTGACTGATCCCGATACGGTGTATGCCGGCGTGGAAGACGCGGCGATGTTTCGCACCACCGACGGGGGCAAGTCGTGGCAAGAGCTCGCCGGATTGCGCGGCCACGGCACCGGGCCGAAGTGGCAGCCGGGCGCGGGCGGAATGGGTTTGCACACCATTTTAATTGATCCCAAAAACCCGGATCGCATCTACATTGCCATTTCTGCCGCGGGCGCCTTCCGCACGGATGACGGTGGCAAGACGTGGAAGCCGATCAATCAGGGCCTGAAATCGCAATACATCCCTGACCCGAAGGCCGAGGTCGGCCACTGCGTTCACCGCATTGCCCTGCACCCCTCACGTCCGGATGTGGTGTTCATGCAAAAGCATTGGGACGTGATGCGGACCGACAACGCCGGCGACTAGTGGTACGAGGTCAGCGGGAACCTCCCCACCGACTTCGGCTTTGTCATCGACGTCCACGCGCACGAACCGGAGACCATTTACGTTGTCCCCATCAAGAGTGACTCGGAGCACTTCCCCATTGACGGGCAGTTGCGCGCTTACCGCAGCCGCACCGGTGGCAACGAGTGGGAACCGCTCACCAAGGGCCTGCCGCAGCGTGACTGCTACGTCAACGTGCTGCGCGACGCCATGGCCGTGGACCAACTCGATTCCTGTGGCGTCTACTTCGGCACCACCGGAGGACAGGTCTACTGTTCGGCTGATGCCGGAGACACGTGGGCGCCGATTGTCCACGATCTGCCGGCAGTGCTGTCGGTTGAAGTGCAGACGCTACAATAAGCAAGGTGGCACAGGCACTCCTGCCTGTGCATAGTCCGATGCACCAATGCTTGGGCAGAGGCAGCAGTGCCTGTGCCACTGAGCGCTCAGAACATGAATTCGAACCACATTCGCGTCGTCCTTCCCTTCCATCTGCGGAGTCTTGCGCAAGTCGGTAGCGAGGTGCAGATCGAAGTTGCGGGGCCGGTCACGCAGCGCTCGGTGCTGGACGCTTTGGAGGCCAGCTACCCGGTGCTGTGCGGCACGATGCGCGACCACGTGACGCAAAAGCGGCGGCCCTTCATCCGGTTTTTTGCCTGCGAAGAAGATCTTTCTCTCGAATCCCCGTACGCTCCCCTGCCGGAAGCTGTGGCCACGGGTAAAGAGCCCTTCCTTGTTGTGGGCGCCATCGCCGGCGGATAGTGGGCACGCCCAACGCTGTCGGTCTCGACCCGGGATCCACGCTTTAGAAAGGCTTGAACGGGCTCGGCATTGCCCTTTGGTCCCATTGACATAAATGCGTAACCTTTGTAACAATCGTTTGCAGTTGAGAACAGGTCGGGAATTTAAATTCAGGTAGTAAGCCTAGCTTTACTTAAGGAGCCTCAATTGGGAACTTTCGCTAGAAGGAATGTGGTCGCTCTTGCGCTCACTTTGGGCTTAGCGTGTGCCACGGGCGCCTTTGCCGACACCCTCACTTGGTCGGTGTCCGGTTCGGGGGTACAGGGAAACGGGACATTTACCGCAACCAATGAGAGCAACGGCGAATACCTGGTGACGGGTATGACGGGCAACCTTACCATCACTTACAACGGCGTAACCACGGGCGGAGCCATCACATCCTTTACCCCCTACACCGGGGCCGTGGGGACGAGTGGGGTTGACCCCACGGCACTTTATGATTACGACGATCTGGTTCTTCCAAACTCCAATCCTGAACTGGATTTGTGGGGCGTGGTATTTAATGTAGCGGGTTTCAACGACCCGTTGAATCTGTGCGGCGGTCCGGGATGTGATAATGGCAACCCTCCGTACATTCTTTGGGATGTGAATACCGCTGGACCAAGCAACACTTTGGGCTACGGCAGCAACTACAACGCCTACGTCGTCAATTTTTCGGATTCGGTCCCAGAACCATCCGTAGCGGGATTGCTCGGATTGGGTTTGCTGGCGATTATGCTCCTGAAGCGCCGCGCGCCCCGCTGCGCTGATTAACCACGTCGAAGATCTTTCAAACAACATACCCAAATTAGCAGGGAGGAGCGGACCGCTCCTCCTTTTGCCTCCGAGCGCACATTGCGCATCGACTGGCAAGAATTCGGTTGCACTTACGCCGTCTCCCCACACCTGCTTCCGCGGGTGCGTATTATCGATTTGCCATCGCACCGTAGCCACTTGTTTACGGATCCACTCGCCGGGTAAGTCAGCTCGACCCTCACCGCAGGAATCATCCAGCGCTATCCGGATGCCCGACCTTGGGATACAATGGCAGCGAATATGGCCAGCAGACCTGAGCTTTTTGGCACCGACGGCATCCGTGGAGTGGCGGGGGAATATCCTCTGGACCCGCCCACTATACGCAAGATCGGCAGCGCTCTGGGAACGGTTCTCCAGGGCCATTATCGGCCGGCGCGCGTGGTTTTGGGCAAGGACACACGCGAGTCCAACGAGTGGATTTCGCGCGCCCTGGCCGATGGCTTGGCCTCGACGCGCGTGGAGGTGTTTGAAGTCGGAATCATCACCACGCCGGGCGTGGCCTTCCTGACGCGGCAGCGCGAATTCTCCGCCGGAGTCATGATCTCCGCCTCGCACAATCCCTACCGTGACAACGGCATCAAGATCTTCTCGCCCGCCGGAACCAAGCTGGCTGAGGATCAGGAAATTGAGATCGAAAGCTTGATCAAGTCCCTGCCCGACAGGCCAGAGGCCGCGGCCAATTCCGCTCAGAAAGTCCCCGGATGGGTGGATGGATACGTCGAATACCTGGCGAGCTTGATTCCCGCGGGGCTTGATTTCTCCGCTTTTCGCCTGGCGGTGGATTGCGCCAACGGTTCGGCGTGCCGCGTAGTGCCTCTGCTGCTGGCGCGGCTGGGCATGCACGCGGAAATCCTGAATGCGGAGCCCAACGGCCGGAACATCAATCTGAATTGCGGCTCGCTGCATCCGGAGATGCTGGTGGAGACCACACGCGCCACGGGCGCGGATCTCGGTGTGGCGTTTGACGGCGATGCCGACCGCGCCATGTTCGCCACCCGCCAGGGACGCGTGGCCGACGGCGACCACGTGCTTTACGCCATCGCGCCATTTCTCCACCGTCACGGCAACCTGAAGGGCGCCGCCGTGGTCGGCACGCAGATGACCAACCTCGCCCTGGAATTGGCGCTGGCTGAGCACGGCATTGGTCTTAAGCGCACCCCCGTTGGCGATAAGTACGTGCTGGAGGAAATGCTACGCTCGGGCATTTCGCTGGGCGGGGAGCAATCCGGCCACATCATTTTCTCGGACCTCTCGCTCGCGGGCGACGGCATGATCACGCTGCTGGAAGTGCTGCGGCTGCTGGCCGAGACCCGGCAGTCCTTCGATGAGCTGCTGCGCGGCTACCGACCCTTCCCGCAATTGATTCGTAACGTGCGCGTGCGCGAGAAACCGCCCCTGGAGGCGATCGCCAGCGTCGAGCAAGCGATCACTGAAGGCTGCCAGGCCTTGGGCGAACGCGGCCGCGTGGTGGTGCGCTACTCCGGCACCGAACCTCTGGCGCGCGTCATGGTGGAAGGCGAGGAGGCCGCCACCGTGGAACACCACACCACCCGCATTGCCGACGCGATCCAGTCTGCGCTGGGAGTCTAGCGTCGCCCGCCACAGAAAACGCAACCTATAGCGCCGACCTGTAGAGCCTGCCGCCCGGGCGCTTCTCGTGAATAATGCGTGGAGCCGGCAACCACCCCCGTCGCTAACGCTCCGACCCCTCCTGAATCAGGCTGGCTGTATCCCACATTTAAGACTGAGGGTCAGGGGCCGGCGCGGATGCCATGGATACGCAGAGCCAAGAGGTAGCCCTGTACCAGGGTCGGCAAGCGAATTAGGCCGCGCCAGATGCAGGTGGTGCCGGGATGGTCATGTTTCCCTCTCGCCAGCCAACCGCCCATCTTGCCGATCCAGCGCGTCGCCTCCTGGAGCGTGGGAGCGGTCTCGGCCATCGTGCCGTGGGCCCAAGCGCTCAAGACCCGCCACTCTTCCTCTTTCAAAATTTGGTCGCAAGCCGTGTGGGGCTCCTCGCGACCCACCCGGGCCAGCCAGTAAACTCGCCAAGCCACCACCAGATCAAGGGCCAGGCACGCCTCCAGGCTCTCCCGGTCCTCCAAACGCCGATCCTCGATGCGGCACCCGCTCTTGAGCGTGCGGTGATACACCTCGATCCCCCAGCGTCGGCTATACCAGTCCAGCCGCTGGCAGGCATCCCCAAAGCTTTCGGTCTTTACCGTCGTCAGCAGCATCCAATCGATCGGTTCTTTCACCTCTGCCGGGTAGTCCACTTCCCGCGCGTACACCGCCCAGACGCGCAAGGGGGAATGTTTACTTCTTGCCGGGGGCCGGAGCACCACCGGGGCCAAACGCACTTCCAGCTTGGCGCTACGAGCCGGGCGTGAACCGCGACGGGGGACGGCCACCGACAGCGTGCCCGCCATCGTCTTGGCCGCCATCCGCGCCCACAGTCCTGCCGCCTCGTCCTCGTGCTCGACCTGGCGCTGGCGGCTGCGTTCGGCGCGCACCAGCAACCCCGGTCCCGGCGCCTCTTGCGCCGCTTCCTGGAACAATTCATAAAGGTCGGCTTCCCGGTCCCCGACGCTAATCAGCCGGGTATGCGGACAAAGCTTCTGCACCTGGGCGACGGCGCGATAGCTCACCAGCCACTTGCGGCTTTCCTTCTCTTCGATGGGCAGTTGGTGGCGGCGATGCCTCTTGCCCGCCTGCGCCGGATCGCGCGCCCAGCATTGCACGTTGAGCAACCCCAGCGGCGTACCCTCGGGGGTGAAGGCCATCGTGTCGTGCAGCACCAACCCCACCGCGCGGTCTTGCGTGGTGTTGATGGGACCCACTCCCTGCGGGGGATGGGCCGTATAATTCAGGGTGGTGGTGTCCTGCACGGCCAGGATCACGGGGTGCGAGCGGACCCGCTCCAGGGTTGACTCGAGGTGGGGTCGCAGTAGTTTCGGCATATCCACCTGGGGATTCCGGAAAAACCGGTAGGCCGCCTTGGTCTTCGCCGCCGAGCCCTGGGAAGCCTGCGGGATCAGTGCGCCCGGCTGGGCAAAGAAGTCGGCGGCCAGAGTGAACAACCGCTGTTGGAGCCGGGCATCGAAGAACGGTGCTCGCCCGAACTCCTCTTCCGTCCAGTCGGCAGGAGCCTCCGCCGGCGGCGTGCTGCCCAGGGCCACCTCCGGTTCCGCGCACAGCACCTCTTGCCAATGCTCGCTGAGCGCATACAAATAGATGTCCTTGGGACCTTCCGCCACCTTGCCGTTCGGATACGCCGTGGGCCGGGCGGCCGTCTGCCCGACCTGCCGCCAATTGGCCGCGCGATAGCAGGTGCCGGCGAAACGCCGCGGGTCCACAAACGTCTCGGCCAGTACCGGCGCATAGCCATAACGATCCGTCCAGTCCTTCCCCAGCCGCGTCAGGCACCGGCTCAGCACCCGCGAAGCCAAATTCCGCACGTGCACCCACGGCAGAATCAGAAACCGGCTATTACCCACCACCCGATGCAGATGGGCACGGCGCGCCGCCTCGCTCCAGCCGATGTACTTGTCGCGTTCTTTCATCCGCCATTGCGCCGCGCTGAAAGCCAGTGCTCCTACCCATCCGTGCCGCGAACTTTCCACCAAGTAGCGAATCTGCGCCCCGCACAGCGGCCCCTTGCCCAGATAATGCCACTGTTGCAGCAGGGCGTTCCAAGTCCGCGAAGCTTGGCTGTAGCGGCTGGAGACGGGGAGGATGCGAATCTCCCCCAGTTCCTCCAGCGTACAGCCAAGCTCCGGTGCCGCGCTGGGTCGACCGCCGGCGGCTCGCACCGGGCGCGCCGGAAACAGGACGGGTCCGCCGCCGGCAGGACAATGAGCCCCTGGCGATGAAGCTCCAGAAGGGCCTTTCGGCAGCTTACCTCCTGCAGCTTGCCGTTGGCAGCTCGCCACCCCAGCCATGCGCACACCCGCCGCGACAGACCGCGCCGCGACAATGAGGGAT
>CAVRBF010000105.1:0-49526 GCA_963719115.1 uncultured Acidobacteriota bacterium
ACGTTCTTCGCTTTGCGCCGCGGCCTGTTTCTCCGGCAGGAGTTGTTCGAAGCAGTCCCAGAAGGCCTGGGAGGAGAATTGCTCCGGCGCGAAGCCCCAGAGGGGAGAGAGAATGGTCTGCTGATACCAGTCGGCCACCGCGGTCTTGGGGCCGGGCGAGCAGATGCGGTGCATCGCTGCCAGCAACAGATAGTGCGCCGGGGAGGGACCGGAGCGGGGCGGCTCCCAGAGCGACTGCAACAAGGCGAAGACGCCGGATTGCTGAGCGGCTAACCAGAGGGCTCCGGGCAGACCCAACTCGCGGCGGGTGGCCGAGAGGGGGAGGGGAGCGGTGCGCTCCTTGAGCAGGGCGGCAACCTTTTCGGCGCTGCCCAGATAGGTTTGGTGGACGATACGCGGACGGCCCTGGACGCGGGCGCTGTCGACGACGTAGTAGTAAAGTTTGTTCTTTTTGCGCTTGGCAATGAGGGAAGCCATGGTAGGGCAATACATATAACATGAAATCACCAATTGTCAAGCACAATAATTGATAAATATTGGATTAAATAGGTCCGCTAGTAGGGTAATACACAATCCCCGAAAGCGAATCGAGATCAAAGACTTTGTTTGCAAAGATTTACGGAGTTAGATGCCCTCGGCGGAACCACATTCGCAGTAAACTACCGCTAGGCTTACGCCAGTCTGTGGATCGACGCATGATCTTGCCCGCCACGCGAGCGCTGTAATGGTAGTGCGTAACGAACTCGTGGATGGCCTTCCGCAGTGAGGCTTCACCGAAGAAGATCATGCTCTCCATGCAGGGCGCTTTGACGGTTCTGCCAAAGCGCTCCACCCTTTGCGCGCTCGCCGCGGGCCACGCCGACTGCCCTGCTCGCCCCGCTGATGGCGGGATGAGTCATGGAAATAATCCCCTAAACGCGAGTAATCGCCGGTGCCGATGCTCCCCTTGGCGCGCACGTCACCGCCAGCTTCGAATCTTCGGGGCTCCACCTGGATTTGAGACTCAGGGTTATTGCCGAGGCCGCCTTCTTCACTTTTTCAGCAAGGGAAGTACAGTTGTCACCGGTGATTTGGGATACGGTGCCGGACAGACTCACGGCGCCGAAGACCCCGCCTACGTGGTCGAAAATGGGAGCCGCGATGCACCGCAGGCCAATGGCGTACTCTTCGTCGCTTAAGGCCCATTGGATGTTCCGGATTTTGTCCAGTTCCGGTTTCAGTTTGCGGGGCGAAGCAATGGTGTTCTCGTTGTGACGGGGCAGCCCGTGTTTGTTGATCAGTTCGTCCAACTCGGCCGTACCCAGGTTGGCAAGCATCGCTTTTCCCATCGCCGTGCAATGCATGTGCATCCGTTTGCCGGGCCACGTGGGCATGGGCAACGAGCCGGGATAAACAACCTTGCCGACCAGAACTGATTCCCCTTGATCGAAGATGGCCATGTGAGTGGTCAGGAGCGTGGTGCGCATCAAGGCATTCAGGTGTGGCGTGGCTTGTTCGAATGTTTCGGTCTGAATAAGTGCGGTGTTCGCCATGGGCAGCAGCTTCAAATTCAGAACGAACCGATGGCTGCTCTCGCACCGGCGTACAAATCCGCATCGTGCCAAGGTAATCACCAGACAGTGTACGGAGCTCTTCGGCAGGCCCGACCGGCGAACGAATTCCGAGACCGTAAGTCCTCCGGCAGACTCGGTCAGCATTTCGAGCAGTGCCAGACCTTTCTCCAAGGCGGGCACCGATTGTGTCTTGATGTTGGTCATCGTAGCTACCTCCTGCTGCGAATCACGTAACGGCCGCCCCCCAGCCGGTAGACCCAACGACGTTTCGCTTCGAACGTTATGTTCTAAAATTAAGTTTATTTCATTCTCTTGTCAAGCCCTAATGACACGGCCGAGCCGGGGCGGAAAGCGAGTTCGGCCAGTAGCGGTCGCGCGGCGCCATGGAACGCCGGTCGGTGCGCGTGCAGACAGGAGCCTGTTCCTTCATGAGAAGCTGTCGGCAGAGCGCCTCCTGGGATGATGGTAAGCAGTGCTTTGATCATTTTACTCATCGAAGATAACCGAACGGCAACCCTGCCGGCATGATAAACCCTTGCCACAGCAAGCAAGCGCGGTCATGGTTCCCAATGTCCGCGGCTTTTTGTCACGCCGCCTCCGCGGGCGTGGCAGGGCTCGATTCGAGGTGCGGCCGCGCCGCGGCGCCCCACCCAAAAGCCGCGGACATTGGGAAGCATGACCGCGCTACAAATTCGTTGTTCGCCGCGAGGTTCGCGCTACTTGCTAGGAACCAAAAACGCCCTCCCTCCTATTCCGGTGCTGACAACATCCGCGCTTTCCTTCCGTCAGCCGCATCTTGAGTCCAGTAGGTTGAACTTTGCGGAGCGGCTGAGGAAGAAATCTCTTGTTTTCCTTAGCTCTTGAATATACCGTTCAATTGTTGTGTGATATTCGTTCATAGCCGCCGGGCAGAAGAGGATCTGCCGGTTTGCCCTGGCGGCGACTTGGGGGAACGGGGTCGCCGCCGCTGGCGACGGCGCGTGCAGACGACACATGGAGCCACGATTTGAACTTAAGCCGGTTGATCGGCAGTTCTACGAACAGCGCCTTTCGGCGTTCCTACCGAAGAAGATCATTGATATCCATACCCACGTTTGGCTGGATAAGTTCAAATCCAAGCAAAAGGAACAATGCCTCCGATCCGTGACCTGGCCCCGCCGGGTCGCGGTGGACAATTCCATTGAAGACCTGCTTTCCACGTACGAAGTCATGTTCCCTGGGAAGACGGTTTCGCCACTCATTTTCGGCAGCACCTCGGCGCTGATGGATGACATTCATGGGGGAAATGCGTACGTTCAGGAATGTGCCGCCCAACATAACCTGCCGGCGTTGATTTTTGCCGATCCGCGCTGGGGTGAACGAGAATTCGAGGAGCGGATAAGTTCCGGGCACTTTCTCGGGGCAAAGGTGTACTTGACCCTTTCCGATCCCCGGATCCCCGAAAACGAAATCCAGATTTTTGATTTTCTTCCGCCTCATCAACTGCAGGTGCTGGATGCCCACGGATGGATCGTGATGCTCCATCTGCCCCGCAACGGCCGCTTGCGTGACCCGCTGAACCTCCGCCAGTTGCTGGAAATTGAAAGGCGCTATCCGAACGTTCGCGTCATTGTGGCGCACGTGGGCCGCGCCTACTGCCCGGAAGATGTCGGCAATGCCTTTGAGGTGTTGGGGGACACAAAGAAGATGGTCTTCGATATATCTGCCAATACCTGCGCGGAGACGTTCGAGGATGCCATCCGGGCGGTGGGTCCCAAGCGCATTCTGTTTGGCAGCGATCTGCCCATCACGCGCATGCGGATGCGACGAACTTGCGAGAAGGGGAACTACGTCAATCTGGTTCCGCAGGGGCTCTACGGAGACGTTTCCGGCGACGCCCACATGCGGGAGATGACAGGGGACGAGGCCGAGCAACTGTCCCTGTTCATGTATGAAGAAATCGATGCCTTTCGCCGCGCCGCACTCAGGACCGGGCTGACCGCCGATGATGTGGAGGCGGTTTTCCATGGAAATGCGGTCCAATTACTTGGCGAGGCAGGTTATCGCGCCGCTCTCTAGCGGCGCAGGAGAGAGCAAATGACGCAACCACGGCTGGGCCTTCTTCCCTTCTACCTGGAACTTTACGACCGGGTTCGGCCGGAACGGAGAAGCCGCATCGAGGCTTTCTGCGGCGAGATTGCCACGGCCCTGACGAAGCGTGAACTGGAAGTTGTTACCGCTCCCGTGTGCCGCCTGAAACCCGAGTTTGAGGCGGCGGTCCGTTCGTTCGAGAGCCGGGAAGTTGACGCCGTCGTGACGCTGCATCTGGCCTACTCTCCTTCGCTGGAATCCTCCGACGCTCTGGCTTCAACGCCGCTGCCGCTGGTGGTTCTCGACACCACCCCCAGCTTTTCCTATGGGCCCACGCAGGACCCGGCGGAGGTTTCCTACAACCACGGAATCCACGGCGTGCAGGACATGTGCAACCTGCTGAGACGGAACGGCAAGCCATTCCTGATCGCGGCGGGTCACTGGCAAAAGTCGAACGTGCTGGACCGCGTCGCCGGTTACGTGCGGTCGGCGCGACTGGCGTCAAGCCTGCGGAGGGCGCGCGTGGGCCAGCTTGGGCCGGCGTTCGTTGGCATGGGGGACTTCGCCGTCCCGCCGTCGAAGTTGAAGAGCTCATTAGGCATCGAGACCGTGGAAGGGGGACCCGAGTTGGTCCGGTCGCTCACGGCCGAGGTGAGTGAGCAGGACGTTGAGGCCGAAATGGCTTCGGATCGAGGCCGCTTCGGTGCGGATAGTTTGGATCCTGAGGTCCACCAGCGAAGCACCCGCGCCGGGCTGATCATTCGCCGGTGGATTGAGCGGGACAGGCTGTCGGCGCTGACGATTAATTTTGCTGCCGTTACCCAGGCCCTCGGTTTACCCACCATGCCTTTTCTTGAGATCAGCAAGGCGATGGCACGCGGCGTCGGCTACGCCGGTGAAGGGGACATCCTTACCGCCGCCGTGGTGGGCGCGCTGGCTTCGCTCTATCCCCAGACTACTTTCACCGAAATGTTCTGCCCGGATTGGGAAGGCGAGCTGATTTACATCAGTCACATGGGTGAGATGAACATCGCGTTGGCCGCTGAAACTCCCACTTTGGTGGAAATGGGATTCCCGTTCACGGATGTCGGGAACCCGGCGATGGCGGTGGGGCGTTACCGCGCCGGAGAGGCGGTGCTTGTGAATCTGGCGCCCGCTTCTGGGGATACCTACTCGCTGATTGTGGCGCCGGTGGAGATGCAGGACGTGGAAGGACCGGACCGGATGGCAAGTTCCATCCACGGCTGGTTCAAGCCTGCTCTACCGATTGGTGAGTTTCTGGCCGAATACAGCCGCGCCGGGGGCACCCACCACTCCGCACTTGTCTACGGGAACGTCGCAGAGGAAGTGGCGAACTGGGGAAAGCTGATGCGCTGGCCGACCCTGACGCTGAGATAAGGTTTACGTAAGCCGATGAAGCCAAAGGGATATTTGGGCCTGGATGTGGGAGGAACCGGCGCCAAGGCCGGAGTCGTCGATGCCCGCGGCCGGTTGCTGGGTTTCGCGCGCTCGCCTTACTCTCCGGCCGTCACCGAGGATGGACACGTTGAGATTCCGATCGACACTGTCTATGTGGGGGCACGCGACGCGGCCCGAGTGGCCATCCGTGAGAGTGGGGCGCAGGTCGTGGCGTTGGCCGTCTCTTCGCAAGGGCAAACTTTCGTTTCGCTTGATGCGGACGACCAGCCCTTGCATCACGCCATCGTTTGGTATGACGGACGCGCCTCCGAGCAAGCGAGTCGGCTGCGGGAGGCGATGCAGGCGACCTGTCCAGCGGAGCCGGCCCCGACGGTCCATGCCATTGACGCCGCGCCCAAGATCATGTGGCTGCGCGAGCACCACCCAGCGCTGATGGCGCGTGCCCAAAGGTATCTGCTGCTGCCGGACTACCTGGCTTTCCGGTTGACGGGTTCGGCCGGCACCGATCCTTCCACGGCTTCCAGCACGGGCTTGTATCGTCAGGATGCCGCCGATTATTGCCCCCAGGCATTGAGTGCGGCAGCGATCGGCAGGGGAGCGCTGGCCGAGATTCGGAAGCCGGGCGAACCCATCGCAAGGGTTTTGCCGGAAAGCGCCGAGGAATGGAATCTCGATGCCGGCGTGGTGGTAGTGACGGGGACCAACGACCAGTATGCAGGAGCGCTCGGGGCGGGGAATTGCCGAACGGGTATTTTGTCTGCGACCACGGGCACCTGCCTGGCCCTCGTCACGCTCACGGAGAAGCTTCCTGACCCGATGCCGGCCGGGCTTTTCGGTGGCAGGTTCCCGATTCCGCGATTTCAGTACGCGCTGGCCTATGCGAAGACGGCGGGGGTGGTTCTGGAATGGTTCAACCGCCAGTTTTGTGCCGGCAAGAGCCTGCGGGACCTGGATGAGCTGGCGGCGCGTGTTCCGATTGGAAGTCGAGGGCTGATGATGCTGCCGCACTTTGACGGCATGGTGTCCCCTCGGCCCGACCCGAGGGCTCGCGGCGCCTTCCTGAATCTGTCGCTCCACCACTCCTGCGCGGACATGTACCGTGCGACCCTGGAGGCGCTCGGGTACACGTTTAAGGAATGCCTCGAGCTCTTCCAGCAGTCCGGTTTTGACATTAAGTCCGTGCGTGCCATCGGTGGCGGCGCCAAGAGTGACTTGTGGGTGCAAATGATTGCTGACATTGTGGGACTGCCCGTCGAAAGACCGGCTGTGGCGGAGGCGGCAGTCCTCGGCGCGGCCATGATCGCCGCCGTCGGCGCCGGGGAGTTCGCGTCTCTCGAACAGAGCAGTGAGGCATTCCACCAAAGCGGGCAGACTTTTAGTCCGTGTCCGGAAAATCATGCTGTTTATCAGGAGCTTGGCGAGAAGTTCGTCCGCGTGTGCCGGCATGTGTACAGCCGGCCGGCGTGAATCGAACGGGGGAGTACCGTGCGATACCAAACCTACCACCACGAACGCAATTGGGGAGCGCGGGTAACGGAATTCGAATATCGCGGCTACCCCATGATTGCCATGGAGAACCGTTTTCTTCGCGTGGCAATTGCCGCCGGAAAGGGAACGGACATCGTCGAGTTTCTGTATAAACCGCTCGATGTGGACTTTTTGTGGCGCAGTTACAACGGCCTGCGCGATTCCCGGAACTTCACCCCGACGGTCGCGAATCCCGGCGGCAACTTTATCGATTTTTATGCCGGGGGGTGGCAGGAGCTGTTCCCCAATGCCGGCGGAAGTTGCACCTATAAGCGCGCGGCGCTGGGGGTCCACGGTGAGGCTTGTCTGCTGCCTTGGTCTTATCGCTTGACCAAAGACCATCCGGACGAAGTGGCCGTCACCTTTAGCGTCCGCACGTTGCGGACCCCTTTCTATATCGAGAAGACGTTGTCCATGAACGCTCAGGACCCGGTGCTGACCATCGACGAAGTGGTACGCAACGAAGCCGATGAATCGATGGACTTTATGTGGGGCCATCACCCGGCGCTGGGCTGGCCGTTTCTGGACGAATCCTGCCGGCTTTTCCTGCCGCGCTGCCGGGTTCGGACGCCGGCTGCGCCTACGGCTCCGAGCAGCCGCCTGGAGTGCGGCCAGGATGGCGAATGGCCGCTGGTCAAGGGAAGAGACGGCGGATCCGTTAACCTTTCGCGGCTCGTACCTCCCGAGGCTAGGTGTCACGACATGGCGTACCTGTACGATCTCGCGGACGGGTGGTATGCCTGCGTGAATGAAACCTCCGGGTTGGGCTTCGGATTGTGTTGGGAAAAGGAGACTTTCCCCTATCTGTGGTTCTGGCAACTTTACCGGGGAGGAGCGGAATATCCATGGTACGGCGCCAACTACACCGCCGCACTCGAACCAGTTTCGTCATATCCGCCGACTCTCACGGAGGCGATCAAAGCTCAAACGCAGATCGTCCTGCCGCGCGGGTCAGGAGCGGCGCACGCGATTGCGGGCCGTGGCGTTCGTTGGCTATCACGAGGTCGAAGGGATTGATCCGGCGGGACGAGTTTACTAGTCGGAGAGTGTTGGGGGATTCGATAGGATAAGTCCATTGCTAAATGACCGCGTGAGTGTGTTCCCCCTTCCGCGTCTTCGCCGGCCGGTATAAAGAGAGGACGACATGATCTCTGCCATAAATTCCATCGAGTGGGCCAAGGTGGATCTCAAGAAGGTTCCCCGCGTCATCAGTGCGGAGTTGCCGGGGCCCAGATCGCAGGCTATGCACAAGCGTGCGGCGGCGATCATGAAAGGTTACTCGGGTCAAGTGAAGCTATTCCCGGTGGTCTTCGAGAGAGGGTACGGGTGTACGTTGACCGACGTGGACGGAAATGTCTACCTGGATTTCTCCTCGGGGATTTACGTCACCACGCTCGGGCATTGCCACCCGAAAGTGACTGCGGCGGTGCAAGCTGCCGCCGGACAGTTGATGAACTGCCACGACTTCACGACGCCCATCAAACTTAAATTGCTCGAAAAGCTCAAGGAAGTGTTGCCGGGGGATTTAGGGGGCGTGCAACTGTATGACAACGGGACGACAGCAGTCGAAGCGGCACTGCGCGTGGGCCGGGCGGCTACGGGAAAGCACGAGTTTCTTTCTTGCTATGGCGACTTCCACGGCAAGAGCGGCCACGCGGTCAGCCTCGCACGGATGAAACCCGTGAACGGCAGCGCGCGTGCCCAGGGCTTCTACATGCTGCCGCGCCCCAATAACTACCGCCCGCTGTTCAAGAAAGCCGATGGGAGCATCGACACCGACGCTTACCTGGCCTTCTACGATGAGTTCGTTGACGAGGCGACCACCGGACAAATCGCCGCGATAGTTCTTGAGCCCATACAGGGATGGGCCGGATCCATCTTTCCGCCGGACGACTTCTTTCCGAAACTGCGGCGTTGGTGCGACGGGCGAGGAATCCTGCTGATCGCCGACGAGGTCTTGACGGGAATGGGGCGCACCGGCAAGCTGCTGGCCATGGAACACTGGAACACGCTGCCGGACGTCGTGACCTTGGGAAAGGGCTTCGGCAATGGTTTTCCCGTCACGGCGATGGTGGTTCGAGAGCCTTTCGCGGAGAGCGTCGAGAAGATAAGCGCGTCAACCAGCTACGGTGGGAACCCGATGGCGTGTGCTGCTGCACTGGCTTCCATCGAAGCGATCGAGGAGGAGGGGTTACTCGAAAACGCCCAGCGCCTGGAAACGTACTTTGTAAGGCGTCTGGCGCAGATGAAGGCAGACCATCCGATCGTCGGCGATGTGCGTTGCAAAGGGTGCCTGATGGGTGTTGAACTCGTGAAGGATCGGAGCAGCAAGGAGCCTTTCGTCGAAGCGGGAGAGTTTATCTACAAAGCGGCATTCCGGCGGGGCCTTGCTTGGATTCCCGCCGGCCATATTCTGCGCATGAGTCCTCCGATTGTGATGGATCTGGACGCGGCGGCGAAAGGTATGGAAATCATCGATGAGGCGGTCGGAGAGGCAGAACGCCACTTCGGCTTCACCTCTTGACGGGGTGCACATGATGGCTTCGACACAGGTAAGCAGGCGAAGAGTGGCGTTCGGAATGGTTGGCTGCGGGCTGATGGGCCGGGAGTTTGCCAGCGCGGCAGCTCGCTGGTGCCACCTGCCCGACGTCGAGGTACGTCCTGAACTGGTGGCGATCTGCGACCAGTTCGATAAACAGCCGGCCAGCTTTGCCGCTTGGTACACGGAGAATTTCCCCTCCATCCGGCAGGTTACTTCCGACTATCGGGAGCTCTTGGCAAACCCCGAGGTGGAAGCTGTTTACGTAGCGGTTCCGCATTATTTGCACCAGGAGATTTATACCGCGGCGATAGCGGCCGGAAAGCACCTGATGGGTGAAAAGCCCTTCGGGATCGATCAAGCTGCCAACCGCGGCGTTCTGGAGGCCGCGCGGCAACATCCGGAGTTACTGGTGCGCTGTTCTTCGGAGTTTCCCTTCTTCCCACCCGTCCAGAGGATGGGACGCATGATTGAGGAGCAGGCGTTCGGGCGCATCCTGGAAGTGAACTGCGGTTTTCTGCACTCCAGCGACCTTGATCCGAACAAGCCCATCAATTGGAAGCGCCAGATTCAGTTTAATGGTGAATACGGTTGCATGGGCGACCTGGGGATGCACGCGTGTCACGTGCCGTTTCGGGCGGGGTGGCGCCCGCGCAACGTTCGAGCGATTCTGGCAAAAATTGTCAAGGAGCGTCCCAACGGCAGAGGCGAAAAAGAGCCTTGCCTAACCTGGGACAACGCGACGCTGTTCTGCGAAACCGAAAGTTCCGCCGGCGGAGAGTCATTTCCACTCACCATCAAATTGCAACGGATTGCGCCCGGGGAGACGAACACCTGGTACTTGGAGATCCTCGGAACGATGGCTTCCGCGCGGTTTACGACCAGGAATCCGCGTCGGCTGGAGCTCCTGGTCTACCAGCAGGGCGACCAGTCATGGCGGCAGTTGGATATGGGCCAGGAAACCCCCTTCAAGAGCATTACCGGGGGCATTTTTGAATTTGGCTTTTCTGACGCCATCCTGCAGATGTGGGCTTCCTACCTTTTTGAGTTGGTCAACGGGAAACGCTTGAGACCGTTCGCCGGTTGCGTAACGCCGGAGGAGACGGCCCTCAGCCACGAACTATTTACGGCAGCACTGGAGTCGCACCGCAAGTCGCAAGTGATCAGCCTCCCATAGGCACTGCCAATTGAAGGAGTGTGGAGCATGAACAACATTCGTTTCGAACGCCTTTTTAATCGCACCGGGCGCGCCGTTATCGTCGCCATGGACCATTGCCTTTTTGACGGGCCGAAGGAAGGATTTATTGACTTGGCGGAAACCGCCCGCAACGTGGCTCCCTGTGTGGACGGGATATTGCTGTCTCCGGGCATGCTGCCGGTTTGCAAAGAGGCGATGAACTACAAAGGGGCGCCGATGGCCGTCGTGCGGTTGAATTGGAGCACCACTTACTGCTTCAAATGGAATTATAAGTACGCCGCGACGGTCCCCGCCTTCACGCCCCTCGAGGCACTAAGGCTGGGGGCGGACATTGCCCTGGTTTCGCTGACCTTGCAGACGGGCAACGAATCCAACGACGCCAACAACGTTGCCGTGTTTCGGCAAACCTGCCGGGAAGCTCATGACCTGGGGTTGCCGGTTATCGGGGAGTACTTCCCCGCGAACGCCGAGGGCCTCTCCGCCGACGAATTACACGACAGCATCTACACCGGCGTCCGGATTACAGCGGAGCTGGGCGCGGATTTGATCAAGACCTTCTACACCAAGTCCTTTAAAGCTGTTACCGGCAGTTGCCCCGTGCCGGTTCTGGGCCTGGGTGCGGAGAAACTGCCCACGCAGCGCGAGGCTTTGCAGTTGGCGGCCAATGAAGTGGCGGCCGGCGCGGGTGGCGTCGTGTTTGGACGGAACGCGATACAGGTGCCGAACCCGCCGGCATTCCAGCAGGCGTTGTGTGATGTCGTGAAGCAGGGACTGGCGGTTGAGGCCGCCGTGCAAAAGTACGGACTCCGGGATGCGGCGCCCACCGGCACCTCTTTCGGTGCACGTGCGGTCGCTGTCAACGCAGGGACTGCCACCCGTTAGGGTTCAACAATATTGATCGCGGACGTTTGTTGAGGAGGCAAGGATGGAGATTGGGTTGCCGAAGGAGATCAAAGACAACGAGTACCGAGTGGCATTGGTGCCCTCGGGGGCCCATACGTTAGTTCAAGATGGGAACTGCGTGCGCGTGCAGAAGGGAGCGGGCAGCGGGTCGGGTTTCGCCGATGAGGAATACTCGGCCGCCGGCGCCACGCTCGTCGAATCTGCCGCACAGGTCTACGAGCGCAGCGACATCATCATTAAGGTCAAGGAGCCGATCGAGGAGGAGTATCCGCGCCTGAGGAAGGGGCAGATCATCTTCAGTTACCTCCACCTGGCTCCTTTGCCGGATTTGACACGGGCCCTGCTGAACTCGCAAGCTGCCGGCGTGGCGTATGAGACCATTCGCGACAGCCGCGGAGGATTGCCGCTGCTTAGTCCGATGAGTGAAATTGCGGGCCGCATGTCGGTAGTGGTGGGGAGTTACTTCCTCCAGAAGGGACACGGCGGGCGCGGCGTCTTGTTGGGCGGCGTCCCGGGCGTTTGTCCGGCGCGGGTGGTAATCCTGGGCGGCGGAACGGTGGGAATAAATGCCGCGAAGATGGCTATCGGCATGGGAGCGCAAGTCCTGGTGCTCGACCGCGACCTCGACCGGCTGCGGCACCTGGATGATCTTTTCTTCGGCCGGGTGGAGACCAGGCTTTCGAACGCGTATAACATCACGGAAGCGGTGCGAAGTGCAGACCTACTCGTTGGAGCCGTACTCATTGCCGGCGCCACTGCCCCCAAACTTGTTACTCGCCGAATGATCAAGATGATGCAGGCGGGTTCAGTGGTGGTGGATGTGGCGGTGGACCAGGGCGGCTGCATTGAGACCACCCGCCCCACTTCCCACAGCGATCCCGTGTATGCCGTGGACGGCGTCGTGCACTACTGCGTCACCAACATGCCGGGCGCCATGCCGAGAACCGCTACCATCGCCCTGACGAATGCCACGCTTCCCTATGTTCGGAGAATTGCCGCGTTAGGTCTGGAGGGTGCCATTCGGGAGAATCCGTTGCTCCAAGGGGGTGTGAACACATACGCCGGTCACGTGGTCTGCAAGCCCGTGGCGGAGTCCCTGGGAATGCCATACGTGGAGATGGCGGAACTTCTGGATGCGCGTGCCGCGTAATCGCCACGCACGTTCAAGGATCGACCAATCGCACTTCGGTTTTCTGGTTGAATTGGCGAAGGTGCATCGCGTCTATGCCCGGGGTCGTGTACCAGGCGTCGAAATCCGAGAGCCGTGCATAGGCGCAGTGAGCACACAACTACCGTGGGTCCTGAGGATCGCCCTATCTGATTCCAGTTGTTCCAGGCCACGACGTATCGTGATTTCCGAAACCGCGAATTTCCGGGCGAGTTCCTCCACGCTAAGTTCCGACTGCCAGGCCCGCAGCTGCGATAAAATCTGTTGCTGGCGCTGGTTGAGTTTCAAGTTCCCTCCGCCCAGGAATCCAACATAACCCAGCCTAATGATTTGACCTTCAATGCGCACGGCTACGCCGAGGACACGCACGGGAAAACTCTAAATCAAGCGTCCGGACCCTGTTCGCCGCGAAGTCGCCCGGAATTGGAGGATGTCCAGCGTACTGGACAAAATCATGCGGGGTGAGGTTTCTGGTGCGAGCGCTGCACTATACTGGGTGTTCCTGTGGCCTAGCTCGGATTTCTCACCGGCTCGGGGAAGGGCGGGACTGAAGCCCCGCGCCTGCCAGGACGCCCAAAGGTGGTGAGAAATGCCGGCTGGTCGGCGACTCGCTCTTATCGGTGCTGTGGCCGTTCGCCCGCCGAAAGCGAGGTTCCACGGCGCGCGTCGCCGTTCGTCTTTCTATGTAACTTCCGGGCACTCGCTACCGTGCCCAACCTAGGTTGTCGGAGGCCCATGGTGGGTGCAGAAAAGAATAATCGGTGGTACTTCGTGCTGTTGGTGGTTGCGTGCCTCATGTTTGCCGCCCAGGGCACGGCGATCAAGTTCCTGAGCTGGCAGCTCACGCCGATCCTCGTCACGTTCCTTCCTTACTACACGGGCACCTTGTTGCTGATTCCGCTGCTCATCCACGCCCGGCGGTCGAAGAGCTGCGTCCCCATACAGCCGAGTGATTGGGGAAGATTTCTGGTGGGTGGATTGGGGCAGGTGGTCGCACAGTTCAGCTACGTGGAGGGAGTCACGCGCTCACTGGTGTCGAATGCGTCCATCCTCGGCCTCCTTTCGCCGGTGGTTACGGCGCTTCTGGCCTCGCTGATGCTGCGCGAACGAATCACGCGCCTCCGCATTTTGGCCCTGGCCATTGGCCTCGTTGGCGTGTTGTTCCTCTCGACGAACAGTTTGCGGGAGAGCACTTTCCTGCAAATGACTTATCTTGCCGGGAACCTGCTGGTTCTGGTTTCTGTTGCCGCGTGCGCCTTCTACAACGTGTACTGCAAGAGTTTGTTCGGGAGATTTCAACAGGTCGAGATCGTGGCCTGGACGGCCATTGCGGCTTCGGTTCTCAGCCTTCCGCTGGTGCTGGGGGTCGATCCGCCGCATCTTAGTACCTTCAGAAAATTCACTTACCAGTCGTGGCTTGCTTTCGGCTACCAGGGAATCGTGGCCTACTGCATTGCGATGCTAGTCTTCTTCAGCGCGCTCAAACACCTGGATGTGACGGTGGCTTCCATTTCGCAGTACCTGAACCCGGTGTTTGGCGTGATTATCGCCGCGATTCTCTTGCACGAACGGCTAAAGATGCTGGCAATCTGCGGTTCCGCCATTGTCTTCTTGTCCACCATCCTCATCATTAAATTCGATCGACCGCAGACTAACCGCGAAGGTGCGCACCCGTCGCGCGGCGATCAGGCAATGAGGATTGATGAAAACGGCAGGCTATGAATCGGTTGTGGAAGGCTCGCCGCTCACTCCCTTCCTGAAGCGGCTTGCACTCTATACCAGCGGCGGCACCTTCCTGGATGGGTACATCCTGGTCATCATTGGCATTGCGCTGATGCAATGGGGCGCACAACTGAAACTTGACGCCTTCTGGGAGGGATTGATCGGCGCCGCTGCATTGGCCGGAATGTTTGCGGGGGCGATTGCTTTCGGATACGTAACGGATCTGCTGGGCCGTCGGTGGCTGTATCAGGTGGAACCGGTAGTGGTCATCGTCCTTTCCCTGGCCCAGATGATGGTAACGGCCGCTTGGCAATTGGCCTTGTTAAGGTTCCTGATCGGAATCGCCATTGGGGCGGACTACCCGATCGCCACGGCGCTGCTCACCGAATTCTCTCCCAAGAAGCACCGCGGGCTGATGCTGGGTCTGCTGATCTGCGTTTGGTACGTCGGCGCGGTAGGGGCGGCGTTCGCCGGATATGCCCTGCTGGCGGTGGGAGCGAACGGATGGAGATGGATGTTGGGCAGCGCCGCGCTGCCGGCGGCCCTCCTTGTCTTCGGAAGACGGAACACGCCCGAATCGCCTCGCTGGCTGGTGGCTAAAGGGCGTCTGGAAGAAGCTCGTGCGGTGATGACAGCCGTTTGGGGCGCGGACGCCGACTTCAGAGACTTGCCGCAAGGGCAGCAACCGAAGACCGATTTTCGAAAAGTGTTCCGTCCCGGGTATCTCCGCCGGACGGTCTTTGTCGGCGTGTTTCAGACGGTCAAAATAATTCCGGTTTTTGCCATCTACACGTTTGGTCCTCAGATCCTGGAGGCCTTTCACCTGGGCGGGGGCAACCTCTGGATCGTCGCCTACGCGCTGACCAACATCTTTTTCCTGATTGGATGTGTTCCACCCTTATTGTTGATCGACACTCTGGGCCGAAGGCCGCTGATGATTTGGAGTTTCTTTCTCATGACCCTGGGGCTGCTGGTCTTGGGCGTGTTCCCACATGCGTCGGCTTGGGTGATTATCTCCGGTTTCCTCGTCTATGCGTTCGTCTCCGGCGGGCCCGGTGTGCTGCAATGGATCTACCCGAACGAACTGTTTCCCACGGAGGTGAGGGCCACCGCGGTGGGCGTGGCTACCGCTATCAGCCGGATCGGAGCGGCAATCGGGACGTTCGCATTGCCCTATCTGTTGCGGATCTACGGTGTCGGGCCCACCATGCTGCTCAACACTGCCATCACCTTCATGGGATTCATCGTTTGTGTTGGGCTGGCGCCTGAGACCAAGGACCTAAGCCTGCGGGAATGCAGCGAATTGTCACCGCCTGCCGCCTAAAGCGATGGCGTTTGCGCGGCGGGCGATGAGGCCGGGCGTTTGTGCGACCACGAAGTGAAAGGCCCTGCCATGGCAGCCGGAGCCCGCGTCGGACGATGAAGCGAATAGCATATCTCGGAATCGATGTGGGTGGCTCCGCCGCGAAAGCGGGCGTGGTGGATGGAAACGGTCATCTTCTGGCGTTCGCGCGGAGTTGGTACAAGCCCCATTTAAGCGAGGAAGGGCACGTCGAGATTCCGGTCGACACGATTTACAACGCGGCGCGCGGGGCAGCATCTTCCGCCATCCGCGCGAGCGGCGCCACCATCGCCGCACTCAGCTTTGCCACACAAGGCGAGACCTTCGTTTCCCTTTTTGAACGGCAAGGCGCCTGTCACATTCGACTGCACGTGGAAACCCAGGAACTTCCCCACGGCCGAAAGCAGGCCACCTGTCCAATCAAAAATGGGAATGGTTGTGGGAAGGGGGCGGACAAAGTGGGGTGCGTTCTTAACCAGGAGGTTTCGCTCGCGCAGGGCTTCCTTGACCAGGCGGAATTCGCGATTCTCGAGGTACCGCAACCCACCTCAGTCTTGCGTGTGTCATCAGGCATTCATTTTGCGTTTGCATATTTCCGCCACCCCGTTGGGAAGAGGGAGGGAATGTCGCCGATAGGCTTGATTTAATCGGCGGCTGCGATCAGGTCTACTTTAGAAATCGGTCGAACCATTCAATCCGGCGTTGCCGAACGTCGCGAATGTGCTCTGGTTTGATGATCATGTGGCCTTCATCGGGGTAAACCACAAGTTCGGTCTCGACTCCCAGGCGCCGCAGTGCGCGCCAAAACTCCAGCGATTGAGGGGCCGGGCACACGCCGTCGCCGGCTCCGACCTGAATGAGCGTGGGGGTCTTGACGTTTTGGATGTAGTTCATGGGTGAGCTTCTGGCGTAGATCAACGGATCAGCGTAGACGGAATCCGCGAAATGCCCCTCCACCCATCGGGGGTAGTCACACTGGCCGGCGTAGCTCAACCAATCAGATATCCCGGCACCGGCAGCGGCGGCGCGGAAGCGGTTGGTCTGCGTCACCGCCCACATGGTCATGTACCCCCCGTAGCTCCAGCCGGCGATCCCCAAGCGATTCTCATCAATCGGCAGGGTGGCGAGCACTTTGTTAACGCCAGCCAGGATGTCGCGCAGGTCCCCGTGGCCGATGTCGCGAATGTTGGCTCGGACAAAGGCCTCTCCCTCACCCACGCTTCCGCGGGCGTTGGGACAGAGCACGAAGTATCCCGCGTCAGCGAGTTCCGCGGGTTCGCCGCCCCACGCCGCCGGTTGCAGATAGGCGGGTCCGCCATGGACCCAGACAACCATCGGATAACGTGCATGAGGGTTATAGGCCCGCGGATAATACAACCAGCCTTGGATGTTCCATTCGTCACTTTTCCACTCGACGCTTTCGACCTTTCCCCACGTCGGGTGGATCTCGTCGTTGTAGTGCGTGACCTGCTTCCAGGCTCCGATGGGGCCTGCCCAGATCTCCGGGGGCCGCTGAAACGACTGCAGATCGAGGGCGGAGGTCCGTCCGTCTTTGCCGACAGAGAAGTTGGCGAAACCGGCGCCCTCCGGTGAGAATGCGGAGCCCGTCCAGAGTTGGTCAATCTTGCCAGTGCTGAGGTCGGCTTCCGCTATGCCTGACTGGCCGTGTACGAACTCGGTGAGAAGCAAACGATTCGGAGACGTCCAAACGATCCGGCGTGCGGTGGCTTTGGTCTGCGGAGTGAGATTCCGCGGACGACCTGAGTCGACGGAGACGACATACACGTCGCCGATCGAAATGCTGCGGCCGCTCATGAGACCGCCGATGTACGCGACGAACTTTCCATCCGGCGACCAGCGCGGCACCTGGATCTGGATGCCCGGCTTGACGAGTGGCCTTATGACGCCCGAGTCCACGCGCAGGGTGTAAAGCTGCGCGGTATACCAAGAGTTGTTTCCTGGGGCGGGAGCGGCGGTGGCGGCAATCGCTGTGCCGTCCGGTGACCAGTCGTACTCATACACATAGAGACCGCGAGGGGAAACCAGGCGCATCCGCCCGGAAGGTACGTCCACTACCGCGAAGCGTTGTTCAAATCCAAACTCTTCCACTACGCCGCCGGCGTCGATGGGAGTTGGTATTACCGAATAGGTTCCGGGCGGGAAGGGAGGATTCTCCGTGAAGAGGACCCCCAGGGTCTTACCGTCTGGCGACCAGCGCGGCTCGGCGAACGCTCCGCGCAGACTGGTGAGTTGCCGCGCCGTTCCCGCGTCAGTGCTCGCGACACAAAGCTGCGGCAGGGGTGCCTGCCCGCACCTTCCAACGAATGCCACGTGGCGGCTGTCCGGCGACCACACGCCATCGTTCATGCGGGACGAGAACCCCAGCGGGTTCAGCATCACGCCTTGTCCTACCTTGCGCGGAGCAGCGGACGCTTGCGTCAAGTCTGTCAGGTACAATTCCGAGTCTGATGCCCATGCGACGTACCTCCCATCGGGCGAAATTGCGACGCCACCGAATTCACGGAGTATAGGAGTGGAAGCCCCTTGGCCGGCGGCCGCCTGCAAACTTCCCTGATGCCAGCCGGGGATGCCTGCGAAGCCAAGGCAAAGCACCAATGACAGCACGGCGACTCTGACAAGCCGCCCAGGGCCGCGGCGGAAAAGGCGGAGTTGCGTTCGCACGGGGAGAGCTCTTTTCCGGCGATTGCCTGGCAGTGAGCACATTCTGTTTCTCTCGGTTTCTGGAGTGAAGCGGTGGAGAGAGTAAGAGCTGATTTCCATGGACGTCTTTGGGAAGACCGACTGCGCTGAACCAACAACAACCTGTGGCCAAAGTAATTGCAGGCAGAGGAGATTGCAAGGGTCAGGAGGAAACCCTGTAGGAATCTGTCCGGCCCACTGGACGCAGAAGGCACCACTGCTGAAAATCCAGCATTTCGGACAAAGCCCTGCATTGCCGCGGGTTAGGGCTTGACACTTGATGGCGTGCGAACTAATCCTGCTGCGTGAGGTGCTGGTAGTTGCCGCGGACGCAGTAGATGAAGACCGAGTCTGCGTTCGGAAGAGTGCGTTATCAGGAGCGTGACGGCTTCACCGCGCGCTGCCGGAAAGCGTCGCCACAGGAAGGCTTCTACCCTGGAGTGAAATTGCCTATGAAGAAATTGCACTGGAAAGACGTTACCTATGAGGCTTATCTCACCGCGACCAGACTTTTGTCCGCGTTCGCGCTGGCGACGGCCTTATTCCTGGTAGGCACCTTACCGGCCCGAGCTGATGGCACGGTCAAGCTTGAGAACGGCCTCATAAAGGTCTCTTTCCGTGCTGCCACTGGATCCTTTGACTTCGAATCGCTTCCCGACCACACGTTCTTGCTTAGCAACGGGGCCCCGGGTTCGCTGGCGGGCCAAACGATCTCCAGCACCAACCTGGAGAAAGTCGAGACAAAACAGGAACCGTTTGAGGACCAGCTTGGCCGTGGCGAAAAGCTCGTTGTCCATTACACCTTCCGTGACCACACCCCGGGCTTCCGTTACGAAATTTGCCTTTACAGCGGCAAACCTTGGTTGAGCATCACGGCCTTTTTGCCCCGCGGAGATTACACGCTCGGCGACTTCAGTCTGTTGAAGGCTCGCCTGCACGTCCCCGAGGCTTTCAGGTCTCGCGTGTACGTGAACAGTGGCGAGGCGGGCGGGAACTCCGGTACCTGGGAGTTGGGAATGAGGGCCTGGAGCAGCGCCAACCTCTCGGCGTGGTACGACCCGAACACCCGCGATGCCCTGCAAGTTGGCTTTTATTCGTTCTATCGCGCCCGAACGTCTGTGGCTTCACAGTACCTGGGTCCCCACGAAATCGGGATTGACGCGGCGATCCACTACAACGGCTTCCAGCCCAAGGACCAGGATCTGCGAACAGAAAGCGCGCTTCTGTCTTTCGGGCGCGATCCACTTCAGATGCTGGAAGACTGGGCGGACGCGGGCGTGAAATCCGTTCATCCCCAATTCAGCCATGACACGCGGACCGGCTATTTCGACGTGTGGTATGCCTTCGGCGATAAGGCTTCGTCGGATGACTTGCTGGAACAGGCGAAAATACTGCGCAAATCGGTTCTCTACGATTACGGCATCACGTTCGATTCGTTGGGGGAATGGCAAAAGCAGCGCCATGGGCCTGGCGACTCCGGCGATGCGCTGGGTTATGGCGAGGATGAAGTTGACACGGAACTGTTCCCGCAGGGGCTCGAATGGCTATGCCGTCAGTACCACGATCTCGGCTTCGGATGCACGTATGGCGCCAACTATGCCTACGCTGCGTGGGAGTCGTCGCTGGCGAAAAAGAATGTTCCGTGGCTGGTCAAAGCGGACCGCACGCGAATGGACTTTGGGATGCCGATTGACTTCACCGATCCGGGCGCGCAGAAGTGGGTATTTGATCTGTTTCATCGGGCGGACCCCATCGGCGCCAAATGGGTGTGGACTGACTTTGATGGTGGACCAGCGCGCGGCCCGCTCCACGATCCCACGAAAATCCGGGGCTTCGAAGACGTCCGGGCGGGGATGAAGGCCATCCGCGACGCCGTCGGTCCTGCCACGTTCGTGCATAAGTTTTGCTGCGGTCAGTACTTCAGTTATCTCGGCTTAGCCGACCGCGTCCGCGTGGGTAATGACATGTTCGGGGTGGGAGACTTTGACGGGCTGAGGGAGGTTGCGCGGCAACTGGCAGCGAACTACATGCTCCACCAGCGGTTTTGGATCAACGATCCCGATCCGATCTACGTCGGCGGGCGGGATTACGTTCACAATTACGGATCCGGGCCGATCGGGCCTGACCCTGCCATTCTCGACGAAGTGCGCATGCGCTTGCAGCTTGAAGTCACTTCGGGTGGATTTGTGACGCTGGGCAATAACGTGAAGGACCTCGATCCGGAACGAGTGCGGCTCCTGACTTTGGTTCTACCGCCCTACGGGCAAGCGGGACGGCCGCTCGACCTGTTTTCGCGCACGGTCCCCGAGGTTTACGACCTGAAAGTAAAAACCGACTGGGATGAATGGCACGTGCTGATGCTGCAGAATTGGGAGCAGGTTGGGAAGACCTTCGACATACGCTTCTCGCAGCTTGGGCTCGACGAAAGCGACCCCTATCTGGTGTTCCGTTTCTGGGATCAGGCGCCGTTAGGAGAGTATCGTACGGCCGTGCCACTGAAGGTGGGTGCGCGGCAGGGTGAAACGTACGTGATTCGCCGAGTGCCGCAGCACCCTTGGGTGCTTTCGACCGACATGCACTTGACGCAAGGCGGAGTGGAACTGCGCGACGTGCGGTGGGACGCCGCCCGCGAGACACTCACAGGCGTGGCGGAACGCCACCCCGGCGCGGACGGGCAAGTGGTGGTTTACGCACCGGCCGGGTACGAGGTTCTTTCCGCCTCCGGCGAACACCGCGAAGCCAGCTACCCCGGTCCAGGGACAACGTCCTATATCCGTTTAAAGTTCGCGAGCAAAGCGGCGCCGTGGGCCGTTACTTTTCGTCAGGCGCAATGAGCACGCGCGGACCGGGGCCACAGTTCTCCGACGGGACGGCGTAGAAGTTTGCTGCGTTGCTGAGACAGATGCGGAGGCGACACTATGAATGATACAACCTTACTACTCAGTCAGAGTCAGATCGACGCGCTGCTGGATTTGCCGTCGGTTCTTAAGGTCACGGAGCAAATTTACCGGGCACACGGCGAAGGCAGGGTGGTGCTGCCGCCCAAGCTAACGCTCGACCTTGGTGAAAGCGCGCCCTGGCCGCCGTACCGGGCCTTCATGAATGCCATGCCGGCATATTTGGGTGACGCCGATGTCGCCGGGATCAAATGGGTGGGAGGCTTTCAGGGCAATCCGGCAAACGGCTTGCCGTACATCACGGGTCTGATTGTTCTTGCGGATCCGAGAAACGGGAAGTTCATTGCCGTGATGGACGGGGCGCACATCACGTCGCTTCGTACCGGCGCCGCCAGCGCCATCTTCGCGAAATACCTCGCCCGCAAAGGCGCTTCGGTGTTAGCCATCATCGGAGCCGGCACACAAGGGCGGATGCACCTGCGGGCGATGAGCCAGTGCTTCAATTTCACCGAAGTCCGGGTGGCGGACATCAACGCTGCCCATCTCCAGAACTTCTGCGGGACGATGGCAGCGGAGGTTCCGGTGAATCTGCGGCCGGCGAAAACGCCGGAGGAGGCCGTCCGCGGCGCCGACATTATCTGTACCGTCACTGCAGCGTCAGAGCCCTTAGTGCGAAAGGAGTGGCTGAAGCCGGGCTCGTTGGTGATCGGTGCCGGTTCTTATCAGGAACTGGAGGACAGTGTGATCCTGAGCGCGGACAAGATTGTCGTCGATAACTGGGCCCAAGCTTCGCATCGTGGCGCGCTCGCCGGGTTGGCGGCAGCCGGCAAGCTGAGCCGTGAGAACCTCTATTCCGATATTTTTGAAATCGTAGTTGGACGCAAGCCCGGACGTGCCAACGACGACGAGCACATCGTGGCGGTTCCCGTTGGACTGGGAAGCCTCGACATTGCGTGCGCCTATGAAGCCTATGAGCGGGCGCTGGCGAAAAACACCGGCAGTTCGTTCCGGTTTGTATGAATGCCGCGCGCCGACGGCCAGAAGTGCGTACAAGAAGACGTCTCCCCCTTTCAAACGGGGAGGGAAGCTGTCGCCATTCGAGCCTTCGGGATGACCGGAGATGTTTAATGTGCCTTCAGGCCGTCGGCTGCCGTTTGGTTATTAGGGTCCAACAGCAGTGCCCGGTGGAACTCGGCGGCGGCTTCGGAGTTTCGTCCCAGCTTGGTGTATAGGAGGCCTAAATCCGCATGCACGGCAGCGGAACGGGGCGCGATCTCGATTGCGCGCCGGTATTCCTTTAACGCCGCATCCATATCTCCCTGATAGAACTTCATGGTTCCCAACGCATGATGGACCTCGGGGTTGTCGGGTTCCACGGCAACAGCGGCGCGCAAATCTGCTTCGCTCTTCTTCCACTCCCGTACTTGGAGATATAAATTCCCCCGATTCAGCAGCGCCTCAATATCCCTCGGGTCGATGGCGAGGGCGCGGTCGAGCGCCGCGATGGCCTGAGGCACGTTGCCCATTTGTGCGTAGCTGGATCCCAGCGCAGTGAAGGCGCGTGAATACTGGGGCTCCAGCGAGGTTGCGATCTCGAACTCTCGGGCGGCTTCGGGAACGCGGCGCCGGTTGCCCAGCGAGATTCCGAGGTCATAATGAGCGAGAGCGTTTTGCGGGTCCACTCGCAGGGCCGCGCGGAAATGCTCCATGGCGGCTTCCTGCCGGCCGAAATGCTGGAGTGCCAGGCCGGCTTCGATCTGTACGATAACCAAGGCCGGGTCTTGGCGGGCGATCTCCTCGAGTTGTTCGGCTGCCGTGCGGACATCCCCGTGAGATTCCAGTTCCCGCGCGCGCTGCAACTGCCGATAGAGCGACAGCCGATCTTTCGGATCCGGCAGGGAAAGATCTCCCAATGGTGGAGGGTTGCGCGCTGAGCTTGCGCTGACGTATCCGAGGCTTTTCAATTGCTCCAAGACTTCCGGCGAGGGGGACGCGGATGGCGCATTATGTGCCATGGAGGAGGAGAGTTTTTCCAACTCGGCACGCAGCGTATTCGCCGTTGCCTGGTTGGTCTGAATCAGGTTGTGTAACTCGCCAGGGTCCTTACGTAGATCGTAGAGCTCTGCACGCGGGGCGTTAATGAACGTGAATGCATCAGATCGTATCGCGTAGAGTGGCGCAGAATGAAACTGCCGGTAGGGGTAGAGCGTTTCCGAATAGGCAAGCACGGCAGGCCGTGTTTGTCCTGCGATTTCGGGCGCCAGGCTGCGGCCTTGAAACGATGAGGCGGGTGGCACGCCGAGCAGCGTGCACACCGTGGGCGCCACGTCGATCAACCGGGCGACGGCGTTCACTCGCTTTCCTGCCCAGCGCCGGTCGGGCAAGCGAATAATCAGCGGAACCTGCGTGGTGCTGCGGTAGAGCAGGAAACCGTGGTTCAGTTCGCCGTGGTCGCCCAGCCCTTCTCCGTGATCGGCGGTGATGACAAGCAGCGTGCGGTCAGCGAGACCCTGCCGGAGCAGCGTTTCCCACAGTTGGCCGATCAGACTGTCGACATAAGCTATTTCGGCATCGTAGATTCGTCCCGGGAACCGTGCCTGCCAGGCCGCCGGCAAAAGAAAGGGGCCATGCGGATCATAGAAGTGTAGGAACGCGAAGAACCGGCTTGAGCGGTGATTGCTGATCCAATCCGACGCGGCGTTTTCGACGCGGTCACCACGGATTTGGATTGTGCCCGGATCTGCGCCGGCGAAGCGATACAAGGGGAATTCCCCCCAGTATTCATCGAACCCGCGTGCCAGACCGAAGCGGCGGTCCAGTACGAAGCTGGCGACAAAGGCTCCGGTTTCGAACCCGTGCGCACGCAGTTGCTCGGCCAGCGTCGGTACCGAAGCGGGTAAAACCTCGCCATTGTCGCGGACTCCGGTCACGGGAGGATAGGCACTGGCCAGCAGGGACGCGTGCGCGGGCAGAGTCAACGGAATGGCTGTAAACACCTCGTCGAAGACCGTGCCCTCCTTGGCCAAACGATCAATAGTGGGACTAACGGAATGGTAGCCGTACGCACCCAAGTGGTCCGCACGCAGGGTGTCGATGGAGACCAACAGAAGGTTCCACTGCCGATTGGCCGTATCCTGGGCGTAAGCCAATCCGGAAAGCAGTGTTGCCCAAAGCACCGGTAGAGCACCAAACCTGGCGAGCAATCCTTTTGGTTTCATCCGCTATTCCGCGACCTAGTCGTTGTTCTTCCGCTTTGTCCCGCGAGCGCATTATACCCCGCCTTTGTTCTTGCACGGCTGTACACTCGATCGGGCACGAGGCCGCTGCATCAAGCATGCAGTGGTCGCAGGGTGTCAAAACTCCTTCAGGATGTGCAAGCTCCGTCGTGCCCAATAGCTATGCGGCAGGCGCAGCAGGGCCGCGGACAAAACGTTGTGTCCAGTACTCTGGACAATTGCCCTCTCCGCACTGTGTTGATTCTTGACTGGGCATCTGGCGAGAGCTAACTTCCCATCATTGCATGTTGCGTCGGGTTGTTTCTCAGTCGTCTGGCCTATGCAGAGCTAACCATACGGCCCAAGTTGTGGTGTGCGGCACATGCGGACTCTCTTCCTGAACGGAAAACCAGCCTTCGCGGCGTAAGAGGGTCGGCACAGTTCTTGAGTGATGAATCTGAGTGCTCGTGCCGTCAACGTATCAAGATTCTGAACATCCTGCACAGAGCCAGATGGATAAAATCTCGAAATGGTACCAGGGCACAGCGAGTGCGGAGGAAATATGAGACGAAAGGCACAGGTTTTCGTAATCGCAGTATGTAGTTTGCTATGGCCGTTAACATCGTATGGGCAGCTAAACACCGGTGGGATTCTGGGCACGGTCAAAGACGCCTCCGGTGCTGTGGTTGCAGGTGCCTCGGTGGTCGTCAATAACGCGGGGACCAACTTTACCCGCACGGTTGCCACGGACGCCAAAGGGGACTATGCGGTTCCAGACCTTGAGCCCGGCGACTACACGGTCTCCGTCCGTGCCCAAGGGTTCCAGGAGGCTATTCATAGTGGCCTTCAACTTGTGGTGAACCAGTTGCTAAGGGTGGACGTGACCTTGACCGTTGGCTCGATCCAACAGAAAGTGGAAGTTACCGGACAACCACCGCTGGTTCAAACGGATAGTTCCTCCGTGGGACAGACTATTGTGGAGAACCAAGTTGAGAATCTGCCATTAAACGGCCGCAACTTCCTACAACTAGCACTGCTTTCCACGGGATCCAACGCCGGAGCACCCGGGAATTCGCAGGCAAACCGTGATATCGGGGGTGTCTCGTTGGCGGCAAACGGCGCGCGAACACCTTCCAACAACTACATGATGGATGGAATGGACAACAATCTGGCCATCAACGGATATATCGGCCTCATGCCCTCAGTCGATACGATAGAGGAGTTCAAAGTTCAAACGAGCACGTATTCTGCCGAGTTCGGCCGTTCTGCGGGAGCCCAGATTAATCTCGTCAGCAAGTCGGGAACGAACCATTGGCACGGGTCCGCTTACGAATTCTTGCGGAACGACCATCTGGACGCTACAGAATTCTTCCTGAATGGGAGCGGGGGACACAAGTCACCGTTGAAACAGAATCAATTTGGCGCGACGATCGGTGGACCGGTTGTGAAGGATAAAACCTTCTTTTTCTTTGGCTACGAGGGGCTCCGCATTCGCAGGGGGCAAACCTTTACTTCCACCGTGCCCACGGCAGCGGAGAAGCAAGGCGATTTTACTGCCCTCGGCAAAACGATCTACAATCCTCTGCTTCCTATGGTGAACGGCCAGCGCCAAGGTTTTACCGTTCCCGACGTCGTCGACAGCACTCTGATCAATTCTGCTTCGAAATTCCTGGAAGGATATGTTCCGAACCCGAACCTTTCAGGATTCGTGAACAATTTCATTCTCGCCCCCTCCCAGCGAACCGATGAAAAGATGTTTTACGCCCGGATCGATCACAAAATTAGTGACAAAGACCAGATCTGGGGACGATTTAATTGGTTTGGCGACGTGATCACAAATCCCGCTCGCTTGGGTACACCTGCCATCGGCAGTGCAGGGCTTGACTCCGGCTCCCACCAGTCGCACTACCCGATTCAGGGCGAGCTTGTGGAAACACATATGTTCGCCCCCACGGTGCTCAATGATTTCCGGCTGGGATACAGCCGCCCGTGGTGGGATTTCACGGGGCTCAACGCCGGGCATGATTATACGTCCGAGGCCGGCATCAAAGGCATATCGACTATTCCCTCGATCACAGGCTTCCCACACATTGTCATTTATGGCTATAACAGTTGGGGAGACGGCTCCTACATTCCCAACCCCAATAACGAGGAATCGTTTTTCGTGATGGACCACGTAAGCTGGGTAAAGGGATCGCATAGCCTCAGGATGGGCGCGGACATCCAGCGGTACCATTTCGATTTCATTGGACTGAGCGAGGGGCGCGGGCTTTGGTGGTACACCGGGACCTACTCCGGGGCGACTTCGGCCTCCTCGGGAACGCCTTTCGTTGATTATCTGATGGGTTTGCCCCAGATTTCGCAGGACTCGGTCGGCTTGCAGAAATCATACATAAGGCAGTATTTTTACAACTTCTTTGTCCAGGATGACTATCGGGCGACGAAGCGGCTGACCTTTAATCTAGGTTTGCGGTATGAAAACCAGCGCCCACCCACGGAGAAAAACGGTCGTCTGACGAGCTTCGATTTCCAAACAGGACAAGAGACGTTTTGCAATCCCGCGTATGCCCCGCAGGGTTACCCTTACGGAAATGAGAAGTCCTTCGATTGCAGCGACACCGAGCCCGCCAATCACGATTTCGGTCCTCGTGTGGGCCTTGCTTATCGGCTTACGCAGGACAGTAAGACCGTTCTCCGCGCCGGGTACGGCATATTCTATGACATTGAGTCGACCAACCCGATACTCAATGAGAGCGGCAATCCGCCTTTCTCGTTCTTTAACTCTTTCCACGATAACCCGGTAACGCCAATGACGAATAGTGCGGGTGCACTCATCAACATGACCAATGTCTTTGAGCAAACACCCGTGATGGGTTTGGATCCGGGCCTCAGTTACATTCAGAAGAACTTTGTGCCAGGCTACTATCAGCAATGGAATCTTGCCGTCCAACGGGAAATCACGACGGGATTCTCAATTGACGGTGCCTACGTGGGATCGAAAGGGACACATCTCATCTGGACCACCAATGATAACGAGCCCCTTCCCGGGCCCAACGTCAATTTCCAGGCGAGCCGGCCTTACCCGCTATTTGGCGGCATTGGGTCCCAGGCTTCGGGGGCCTCAAGCATCTATCACTCGCTACAATTGAAGGCTGAGAATAAGATGAAACATGGCCTCACCTCCTTGAGCTCGTACACCTATTCCAAGTCAATTGACGACGACTCCGACCCCTATGGGTCATCTTATAACCCACGGAACACAACTACGGCCATGCACGGGCCTTCCGATTTTGACGAAACTCAACGATTCGTGCAGAGCGCACTGTATGCTTTACCTGTGGGCCGGGGCAAGACGTTCCTGGGGAGCTGCCGGCGCCTTACTGATGCAGTCATTGGTGGTTGGAACGTGGGGGGAATCTATACCTTTGGTACGGGTTTTCCATTTACAGTCACTATTGCATCTGACGAGGCGAACATCGGTCTTGGTGGTCAGGTTCCGATTCGACTTGGGTCCGGAAAAGTGGCCAATCCGTCAATAGCGCAGTGGTATGACCCCACCGCATTCAAATATCCGGCTCAATATACCTTCGGGAATTCGGGTCGAAACATTCTACGGGGCCCGAGATTTAGCGATCTTGATTTTTCGCTCAGAAAAACCTTCGACATCACTGAAAGTCAACACCTGGACTTTCGCGCCGAGTTCTTTAACTTTCTCAACCACCCGAACTTCGGTATGCCCGACGGCGACATTGACGATGGCTCGTATGGACTCACCTCTACAATCGGCAGCGCCCCTTCTCGGGAGATCCAGTTTGCACTGCGTTACCATTTCTAGGATGCTGATATCGCAGAGAATGCCAAGCGTCGAAATGGTCTTGGATGCTCTGCGATCCACAAATCTCGTCCCGGCTTTGAATTGAAGGTTGGTTCCGAGATGGCGGTCAGCTCGAGTGCCGGCTCGAGCTGACCGCGAATTCTGCGGATCCCCTCGTTTGTATTCACTGCCCAACTCTCCGCCTCCGTCGCACCCCCAAAAGTCTGTACCTAAACCGCCGCCGTTCTCCGGCCAGGGGTTCTGCTTCGTTTGTGTAGTTTCTCGAAGAAGAACCGAGTATACGCTCGGTTCTAACCGTCAATGGGTCAATGTGTCTCGGCAAAAATCCTGCCAGCCCAAAGTCCTAGGCCGTGGAGCGGGAAGCCATCGCTTGTTTTGCTCACGCTCCTGGACCATTGGACTTTTACATCTGGCTGGTCCGGAGAAGTTGGACCGTCAACGGCCATCAAACCCGGATACCGCTCTTCGGGACCCAGGGCCTTAACCAGCAATTGGGCACGACAGACTATTCCGAGGAGCGATCCTTGCGCCGCAAGCTGCAACACTGGCTGCGGCAAGTTAAGATCGCCTGGCCACAATGCCCTGCGACAATATCCGGAGATCGTCAAGCACAGATTATCGCATCATCGAAGACCGCTCCAGCAGTCCAGATGATACGAAGATAAGACTCGGACGTCCGCGGAGGTTCCAGCCGGGCATACGCGACAAACTGCTCTGACCGCTCGGAGCTGCGTTTAAAGAAACCCGGTCCTCGACGCGGGACGGTCGCGGCAGTCGTAACAATGGATGGCTGCTTCGTGGGTCGCTTGTTTCTGGCAACGAGCCAATTGATCAGTTGCAGACATGCCCTGGAATTTCCGCCATATCCGGCTTGCAGCGAAACGGCTGGAGGAAGACCGCTGATTCCAGGTGTCAGTGGCCGCGCTGGGGGCCAATACGTGTTTTCGTGCGCTTGACTCGAACCAAGCCAGCATTTGTGGGGGTACTGCGTGCAGTTCAAGGACTCGGTTCTGCCACAGCGGCCTTCCCTGACGTTGTCTGTCGTGTCAAGTGGGTGCGAGATATGCAGTTCAATGTGAGATGACGAAGGTACGAGATTTGCGTTGTCCTCAACGGCGGAGCTACACAACGCGAGCGTCTCTTGGAGCGTCGAACCCAGACCAGCAACCAGTGCGTCAACTGCTTACTTGGGGGACGCGGCAAAAAGACGCAGATGCAGTCCCAATCCGGGGATCATGCCCAAGGGTGACTTTCGAAGGCTCGGGGCCGCCAGCAGAGAGACCAACATTCTTCATGCTATGCTGTTTTGGGGCGCTCAAGGGGGGATCTCAGTATGAATAGACGTAATTTTATGATCAGATCAGGTCTATTGGCGTGCGGCACCAGCGCTGGAGCCTTGGCTCCGGCGACGGCCAAGCCTGACAATGCACCAGCACCGCAAACGACACTTTCACTTGAGGATAATCTACGTCTCGGCGCCCGTCACCTTGAGCGTCTTGTGGACGAGAAAGGACGGACCTACTTTGACGTTTTTCTGTCGAAACCACCTGAAGCGGTGACGGACTGGCCGGACTTCGTCGATCTTCCCTCACGCTACTTGGAGGGCTGCATTCTGACCGGTTCCGTGCTGTCGAGTGCGCCGGGAAGCCAGACGCGCTTGGCAAACTGGCTTTTCTCAAAGTTCGAGCCGGATGGGCTTGCATACCGACCTGATGGGCCCATTTCAAACCATGTTGCTGAGCTCTTCGATCAGTCGCGTCTCTTCTACGCGCTCAACACGGCTGCGATGCAGAACCCCAATGACGATCTGGCCCGGAACCGGCTCACGAATCTTGCTGACGGGCTCAAGAGACTCTCCACGCGGCAGGGCGACTACGCATACATCGACAAGATTGGACTCTACTTTGGTGGCACCTTGATCCGTCCCATGACGCAGGCCGGAATCGTGCTGAATCGGCTCGACCTGATCGAACTCGCGGCAGCTCTTGCCCGCGGGATTGTGGACCACTCGGACCTTATGGGACAGGACGGAAGCTTCGCAGGCCACGTGCACACAGCACTGGGCAGCACTGCCGGAATCATTGCCGCCGGAGCCAAAACCGGTGACCGCCACCTGGTCGAGCGCGGCCGGGCGACATTCGAATTCGCAAGGAGCATCAGTACAGAGTTCGGGTGGGTTCCCGAACTTTCAAAAAGAGACGACGACATTATCGCCTGTGAAACATGCGCCTTGATGGACTACCTCGACGCTGCACTGCTTCTTGCCCGCCATGTTGATCCGACCTATTACGACGTCGTCGAAAAGGCCGCCCGGAATCATCTTTGGGAGAGCCAGATTCGTGACGCAAGCTGGTTACGGGCTGGAGACGGAGCAGACGAAGATGGGATTTTCCGCACTGCCCTCGAAGACCGAGTCCGGGGATCGTTCTGCGGCTGGAGTGCTCCTCACTGTTCACTCGCCTATTACGAGTTCCTGTCAAACCACTGGGTAAGGAAACCTGCCATGCGTTCGCGCTACTTGGGGAAGATTCGAGCCCAGCAGAATTGCTGTGCTGGCGCCGGGATCCGGGCCACCTATCAAGTTTGGTCGAATGTGATAACCGAAGAGCGAGGTCAGGTCAGCGTGAACATGTCTCTTGATCGGGCAACGCCCCGGGTTCAGGTTACCAGCTTCCTTCCGTTCGAAGGCAGGGTGCGGATTTCGGTGAGTCAGGATGTTGCGCTGCGATGGCGGAAGCCTGCTCACTGCACACTGGGAGATGTCCGTGTGAAGTGCACAGCACACCGCCCCAACGTTCAGGGTGATGGTCCGTTTCTCTCGTTTGGCCGGCTGCCGGCAGGCGCCGTTCTCGACCTGAGCTTCCCGCTTCCAAAGCGTCATGAAAATATCACGATCGGGAATAAGGGATTTCAGCAGTACCAGTTTGAGGTGAACTGGAGAGGTGATACGGTCCTGGCGATCAAGCCTGACCCTTCTAACCCGACGGAGGCTTTCAGCAAGTTGATGGGAAAGCGCGTCGCATCGTTTTACCATTGCCAAGGCCCCGGGCCGCTCTACCAGCGCGATAAATGGGCACAAGGACTAAGGGCCAAACCGGCAACCTGCGTTTCCACTACGGCCTCGATCGACTGGTACAAACTCTGACAACAAATCTTACTGTGCAATCACCCCGGTTCTGCCTTGGCGGAGCATATACTTCTGAATCTTGCCGGTCGCGGTCTTCGGCAATTCCGGTAAGAACGTGAATGCCGCCGGCACCTTGAAGTGTGCCATGTGCGCACGCGCGAATTCCCGGATTTCCTCGTTCGTCAGCATTGAACCTTTTTTGAGAACGATGAAAGCGTGCGGTGCCTCTCCCCATTTCTCGTGCGGCAAGCCGACCACGGCAACCTCTCGTACGGCGGGATGCTTTAGCAGGACGCTTTCTACCTCCACAGAGGAGATGTTCTCGCCACCACTGATGATGACGTCCTTCAGGCGATCGCGAATTTCCACATACCCATCCGGATGGACCACGGCCGCATCACCCGTGTGCATCCAGCCGTTTCGCATGGCTTCCGCAGTTGCCTCCGGGTCCTGGAAATAGCCCCTCATCACCACATTGCCACGGGCGATGATTTCCCCAACGGTCATGCCGTCATGGGGCACCTCGCGGCCGTCGATGTCGATCACCAGCAATTCCCCTGAGGTGATCAACTCCACGCCCTGACACGCCTTGATGGCGGCACGCTCTTCCGGCGTCAGCGCGGCGTGGTGCGGTCGCGGCTCACAAACGGAGATGAAGGGCGACGTCTCCGTCATGCCGTAGACGTGAAGTATCTCCCAACCGAGTTCACCTTCAATCCGCTCAATGGTGGCGGCGGCGGGCGGCGCGCCCGCCGTGAGAACGCGCACGCGACGACTGGCGCGCTGCCGGACCTCGGCCGGTGCGTTGGCCAGGCCAATGAGCACGCTGGGGGCGGCGCAAAGCATCGTGATCGATTCCTGGTTTATCAACTGGAGCGCAGCTTGGGGATCGACTCGGTTCAGGCAGACGTGCGTTGCACCCACAGCCGTCACAATCCAAACGAACGTCCAGCCATTTGCGTGAAACATCGGCAGCGTCCACAAATAACGGTCGGCTGGGGTCATGGGCGCGTGAAGAAGTGTACCGACGACGTTCATGTAGGCGTTGCGGTGAGTGATCATCACCCCCTTGGGGCGTGCGGTCGTGCCACTCGTGTAATTGATAGTCAACAGATCGTTTTCACCGATGTGTGGTCTAACGAACGCCGGGCGCGTTTCGGCGATTATTTGCTCATAGTCCAGCCAGCCGCTGCCACCACCTTCCAGCGCCACGAAGTGTTCGACGCCGGGAACATCGGAGCGAATGGAGCTAACGGCCTCCAGAAAGCTGGCATGCGCGCAGACGATGCGGGAACCGCTATGCTGCAGCAAATAGGCGAAGTCCGAGGGCGCCAAGCGGTAATTGATCGGTACCAGCACCGCGCCGATCTGCGGGACGGCGTAGAAGGATTCCAGTTGCGCATGCGTGTTGGGCGCAATGTAAGCGATGCGATCACCCTGTCTGATCCCCATGGCTTGCAGGGCGGTTGACCAGCGATCACAGCGGTCAAAGAATGCCGCATAGGTGAAACGTTTGTCCCCGTCAATCACCGCTTCGGCTTGCGCATAAAGTCTGCGGGTGCGACGGGCAAAATCCAATGGGCTCAGAGGAATCTCCACGTGTCCTCCGTAGCGCCGGGCTTTAGCCTGGCATGCCGCCCTAAAGGGCGGCGCTACACAAGTGCAAATTACCGCAAATCGACCTAGGCTGGAAAGTGGCGTGACAGCAAGCCGTTGTCCTGCCGGAATGGTCAACCAACCACACCGTCCCGCCGGAACTCCTCGATCTGCTCAACCGAGTAACCAAGCGAACTAAGGGTTGAATCCGTGTGTTCGCCCAGGGTAGGGGCGGGGCCGCGCTTCAATTGATCGCAGCCAGCGATCCGAACGGGAGGACGCACGCCCCGCAAGGTTCCTTCGCGCGGATGCTCTTCCTTATAAACCGTACCTCGCGCTTGAACTTGCGGGAGCATCTCCATCTCCTCCGGCAGAAGTACAATTTCCGCACAGGTCTCGTGTTGCGAAAGAAGCTGCTCCCATTCTTTGGCGGACCGCTTTCGGAAAATGGCCTCCAGCTTCCTTCGGAGACGGCTTTGGGCGGGTTCCGGCGCGAATTGCAAGTCAATCCACGCATCCTTTCCGAGCGCGCGACACAGGCCGGCCCAGAATTTAGGTTCAACACACCCGATGCTGATGTGCCGATGGTCTCGGGTGCGGTAAACGTTGTAGCAGGCAGACTTCCCTCTTAAGAACCCGTTGCGAATCCAGGGCTGGCGGAAATTGCCGCTGAAGGGAGCAAGCCAGGAGACCAGAGCATCGAGCATCGAAATATCCACCATTGATCCTCTACCCGTCCGGTCGCGCAGAAGAAGTGCCAGACAAATCCCCAGGGCGGCAGGCAGGGCGCCCGCCCCAATATCAGCGATTTGTACAGGTGGGACAGAGACCGCACCTGTTTCCAACTGAAGTCCGAGAATTCCGCTGAGAGCCAAATAATTAAGATCGTGACCTACTCGGTGCCGTGCAGGGCCATCTTGTCCGTAGCCCGAGATGGCGCAATATATCAATCGGGGGTTTAGCTTTTGCAACTGGTTCCATCCGAAGCCCAGGCGAGTCATGACTCCCGGACGGAAGCCCTCAACAAGGACATCGGCGTTGGTCGTAAGCTTCTCAAGCATTTCTTTGCCGCGGGGATGCTTAAGGTTTACTGCCAGGCTGCGCTTACCTCGATTAAGTCCCAGGTAGAAATGGCTGGAAGCGCTCTTAGTTGTTGGTGGTACCTTGTGACCTCCTTCCCCTCCCAGCGGCTCGACTTTCAACACGTCGGCCCCAAACTCCGCCAAAATCCAGGTGCAGAAAGGACCTGGCAAGAGGTGTGACAAGTCGAGGACGTTGGTCCCAGTCAGCGGAAGCATCTACACTCCCGAAGTGCGGATCTAATGGAACTTGACGGTTATCGTCGAAGAACTGCGGTTTCGCCCACTTGCAATCTCGATACGACGTCCTGACGAATGTCGATGCCGAGGCCCGCGGCATTGGTGAGTTTCAGGGCGGCTCTCTCGGCCACGGGTAAGCCGGAGTAGATCTTCCAGAACAGTTCATTGCCGGTATCAGGCTCCACATTCGGGAAATATTCCACCACGGGGCAGACGTGTGGAGCACGGCTGAACATCACTTGTAAGTTATGAGCCTCGTTTGCATGTGGCACTACCGGCAGGCCAGCGGCTTCGGCCAAGGCACAAATTTTGATGACCTCGGTGATTCCGCCGGCGCGATTGGTATCAGGTTGTAGAATGTTGACAGCACGGCGGTCGATTAAGTCCTTGAATTCCCATTTGCCGTAAGAATGCTCGCCGCAGCTCCAACGCTGCCACGGGCAACACCGTTTCAGTTCGGAGTAGCTCTCCACCTCGTGCGGCATCAGGGGCTCTTCGATCCATGACAGATTGAATTCCCGCAAGCGCTTCGCCATCTCGATGGCGTAACCCACATCCCAACCCATATAAGCGTCTGCTGCCAATTCCACGCCATCGCCGACCGCCTCTCGGACGGTTCGAATCAACTCGACGTTTTTGCACATGCCGTCCGGGCCGTCTTTGGGGCCGAAGCCGAACCGCTGTTTCATTCGGGTGAACCCCAACTCGACCCAATGCTTGGCCTCGCCAGCCAGTTCGGTGGCATCTTTGAGTGCGTATAACCTGCTGACGTAACAAGGCATACTGGACTGCGCTGGCCCGCCGAGGAGTTCACACACCGTTTTGCTCTCGGCCCTGCCGTGCAGGTCCCAGCAAGCAATATCAAGTGCGGAGAGTGCCGTCATTGCCGAACCAGAACGGCCGAAGCGCACGGTGGTCCGGTACATCCGTTGCCACAAATACTCGTGGCGGCGCGGATCCTGCCCGAGCAGTAAATCGGCGTAATACGTATCGATAAAGCTCTTGGCCCCGCCGTGGAAGGCTCCGGCAGAGCCGATGCCCACCGTGCCGTCATCGGCTTCCACCTCGACAAGCGTACACATGACGGGTCCGAACCAACCGCCCGGCTTCGATTCAAAATCCTCGAATAGCGAGGCGTTACTGACCAAATTGCTCTTGAGCGTGAGCGGGCCCCGGGAGAACCCAACATTGCGGGTCGTGATCTTGACAATATTCAAGGTCGATTCTCCTCTTCGGTGAAAGAGGTCTCGGCGAAGCGCATCGATCGCCAAAGATGTTCATCGCTGCTCAACGCCACCAAAGCGCGCTGACGGTCGCGCCGCCGTCGTGCAGGAGTTCTGTGCCCGTGATGTAGGCGGCTTCATCGGAGGCCAGGAAGGCTGCGGCCGCGGCAATCTCTTCCACACGGGCCATGCGACCAGCGGGTATCATGGCCTCAATTTTCGACATCACCGCTGGATCCCGAAGCACATCGCGGTTAAGGTCTGTTACCGCGCCTTCCGGACAAAGAAGATTCGATGTGATGCCGTACTTTACCAGTTCCATCGCGGCTATCTTGCTGATCATGGCAAGTCCGGCTTTTGCGACGCAGTAACTGCCCTGCTGCGCGGTCGGTAAAAGCGAGGCGGTCGATCCGACGTGAATCATGCGTCCGGCCCGACCCTGGCTAATCATCTGCCTGCCGACAATCTGGGTGCAGTTAAACGCGCCGGTCAGGTTCACCGCCAGCACCTTATGCCAGTCCTCAAGCCGGCATTCCATCAAACTGCCAAAGGCGATTATCCCTGCATTGTTGACGAGGATATCGACCGCACCAATTTGTTGGTTATCGGACGGCAGGATTCGCCTCTCGCGATGGATCTACCAACGCCGGCAGTTAATCCGCCAGTTCCTTGGCATACCGATCCATTTCGCCCCGCTGGGTAAACGGAGTGGCAAGACGGGTATGATTCCACCTAACTCCCTTAAGTCATCGCTCCCCCCTAGGTGACGAATATTGCCCTTCCGCCGCATGCGGAGAACGAGTACCGGAACTGGCCCAGGCCCCAAGTCCGTTCGCCTGCCAGCGTGCTCTCATCGGCTGTCGGCGGACGGGCGGGCTGTTGATTCCCTCGCCCGCAACTCAGCGGGTAATCGCAAAATGCTTTCTTGCCCAAGTGAAGTCGTTCCGTCGGTGTTCTCGATCTGACGAATAAGAAGGTTGACCGCTTCCCGGCCGATGGCGTGACTCGGTTGCGCGACCGTTGTGGGCTGGGGCGAAAACATGGTCGCTAAACTGAAGCCATCGGCGCCCATTACCATATCGTCGAAACCCACCAGGCTCACGTCTTCTGGACAGTTAATGCCGATTTCCCGAAGAGCCCGCAACGAGCCCAGGGTCATTTCATAGTTCGTTGAGAACAACGCGGTGGGACGAGGAGAAAGTTTCATCATTTCCAGAGCACATCGGTAACCGCCATTCAGGGTGAAGTCCCCGCTCCGGACAAATCCGTCGGTGACGGGCAACCCGGCGGCCCCCATCGCCTTTCGGAAGCCTTCCGCGCGCTCGGCGGCGGTAGAGATCGCCAGTGGACCCGTGATGATGGCAATGTGGCGATGCCCCAGATCGAGCAGATGCCGCGTCGCGTCGAAGGCCCCTTTAACGTTGTCCGTGACGACGGCCGGCCCCTTACAACCGGCTGGCAGGCGATCGAAGTAAACAACGGGGATGCCTTTTCGCGGCAACTTGTGATCGGAGAAGTAGGGGTCAGCAGAGGCTAGTAGAATTCCATCCACTCTCCGGGCCACAAGCCGGTGTAGAAGGCGCTGCTCAAGTTCCGCGTCGGCTGCCGAATCACAAATCAGGATCGAGTAGTCTTTCTGTTTGGCCTCGTCCTCCGCGCCCCGCAATACTTCTGCAAAGAACAAGCTGGCGATTTGAGGCATAACGACCCCGATGACATTGGTCCGGCGCACTCTAAGACTGCGGGCCACGCTGTCCGGGCGATAACCCAAAGCTTCCACCGCTTTGCGTACTCGCTCTGCTAATTCCGGGCTAACGCTGGTCCTGCCGTTGGTCACGGCGGACACCGTCCCCACGGAAGTGCTTGCGAGTTTGGCGACATCGCGAATCGTGGCCATTCGTGACCGATCCTCCGAGGGAATTTCCGGCGTGAAGACGGCTGTATGATAGCGAAAACGACACCAATTGGCAAGTAAAAATCGGTTTTCTAAAAAATATAGACGATCTGTATCAACAACTTAAGCTATGGAAATAAATATATTTAAATTTAGATGTACAGTCTTTACCTGACAGTTCCTGTGAAAAAACGATTCAAAAAAAGATTGACACACTAGTTTGGGTGTGCAACGCTGCGGTTGGGCGATCCTATCAGGGTAAATACTGGCGATGGCAGTGGCTCTCGGCCGCTGTCGTACTTTTGGGCCCGTAACGGACTTCTCGCAGCGTGGGCGAGAAACCGTTCAAACCGAAGAGAGGGGGGCATCTCAAATGGTCAAAAGAGTAGCCGCAGGTGTGATCGGTCGCAGGATGGCATACGTTCGGGATCGGGCGAATGCCTGGAGGCAAATTTTCTCCGCAGTGAAGGTGGGACTACTGGCCTTCTGTTTGGTGGCAGGCACCGGCCTCTGCCGGGCGCAATTGACGACGACGGGCACATTCAATGGAACCGTTGTCGATTCCTCCGGCGCGGCCGTGCCCGGCGCCGCCGTAACAATTACCAATGAGGGGACGCGTACGGTCAGATCGACCACTTCGAATAGTGTGGGCAGTTTTTCTGAGGTGGGACTTCCCGTGGGAAATTATGAAATCAAGGTTGCGAAAGCAGGCTTCAGTTCCTATACGGAAGGCAGGATTTACCTCGGCCCGGCAGGAGTTCGCACTTTAAATGCCGTGCTGAAGCCCGGTGCGGTGACCGCCAACGTGAATGTCACGGCAAGTGCGGCGCAAGTTCAAGTCAGCACCGCCGAAATTTCCAGCCAAGTCTCCGAGGAGCAGGTGAAGATGCTGCCCCTTAACGGTAGAAATTTCGAGAGTCTCTCGGCCTTGATGCCGGGGGTTGCCAACCTGAACGCGGGTTCAGCCCTGGGCACCGGCGGCTATGCCACCTCGAACGCCATGTCGGTGAACGGCATGGGAACCTCTGGAAGTGTTTATACCCTGGATGGCATCTGGAACACGGATCCCGCGAACCTCACGACCACAACGATTTTGCCCAACCCTGACGCGATTGAAGAAGTCCGGGTCCTGCAAAATAATTTTAGTCCTGAGTACAGCTTGCTGGGCGGGAGCGTGGTCCTTTTAGAAACCAAGAGCGGCACTCAGAAGTTCCACGGCGATGCCTGGGAATACCTTCGCAATGATGCCTTCGACGCCCGAAACGCTTTCAGCCCAACAGCGGTGCCCGGCTTGAAGCAAAATATTTTTGGCTACGACGTCGGCGGCCCCTTCTACATCCCGGGAGTTTACAATTCCAAGAAAGATAAGACGTTTTTCTACTGGAATCAGCAATGGGTGCGGAGGGATGCGGCGTCCGTGCTCACTACCGCCACGCCCACGGCCGACATGCGCATGGGCGTGTTTCCCACCACCGGACCGTTCGCCACCACCATCAAGAATCCTGCGACCGGCCAGCCCTATCAGAACAACACGATCCCTTCCGGCGCGCTCAACGCGAATTCCGTAGCCTTTCTGAATGCTCTCTACCCGCTACCGAACAATCCCGCGGGAGGTTTCGAGAACTACATTAACTTGACTTCTGCCACCCTTGATCAGCGCGACGACGAAATTCGTGTCGATCACAACTTCACTCCCCGGTTGCGTTTCATGGCGGAGTATTTGGACGAACAACAAAGTGAGATTTATCCCGGCCAGACGGGGCCTTACACCGGCAACTTCTCCGTCTTCCCCACCAACCACGACGCCATCACTACGGCCAATCAGTTGGCCCAGGTTCAGCTTACGCAGATTCTTTCTCCCTCCATGGTGAATCAAGCCAGCATCGCTTTGAGCATCTACATCGCTTCGCTGTCGGTGGAAGGGGCATGGCAGGTGAACCAGGTTCCCGGTTACAGCCAAAACCTTCCCTTTAACGGTTTCCTCTCCAACCGCATCCCCGCCGTGGTGCTCGCAGGAGGCTGGGCGGACCAGGGAGACGACCCCATCTACCCCATCCCGCACGCGTCCGGACTGATCGACACCGTGTCTGACAACTGGAGCTGGCTGCGAGGCAAGCATTTTATCCAGGCCGGCGCGCAAGTGATCTTGGGAACGTCCAGGGAAACATTGCCGACCGCCAGTAATGGGGAGTTTGTCTTTACCGGGCTCTTCACGGGAAACCCGATGGCTGATCTTCTCCTCGGGGATTCTGCCGAATTCGTGCAGACCAGCACGGAAGTTCGTTTCTACGCTCATTACCCCTTGTACTCCCCATACGTTCAGGACCGCTGGAACGTGACTCGCCGGTTGACGATCAACGCCGGTGTGCGGCTGAGCTATATGCCCTTCGAGCATGACCAGCCGGGCTTTGCGGTTGCCTTTGACCCCGCGAAGTTCAATCCGGCACAGGCGCCCATCGTCAATCCCAACGGCACCATCACGCCCACCCCCAATTACAATCCGGAGAATGGTTTGATCGCCAACGGGCTGAATGGTGTGCCGTTGGACTTGACCAACGCGCACAACTATTATTGGCTTCCCTCGGCAGGGTTTGCGTGGGACGTATTTGGAGACGGGCGAACCTCTCTACGTGGCGGCTATGGCCTCACGACACTGCACAGCCCGGCCTCGGACTGTTCTTCCCTCTGCGCAGATGACTTCCCCCGAATCAATTCCGTCACCCTCCTGGCAGCGCCGTTTCCCAGTCCAACCGGCGCCGCGCCAGCTCCCGCGACCGCGCCTGCCGAGGACTCGGAAGACTTTGCCGGCTTGCAGGGGGTCCAGATTCAAAGCTACAGCTTGAGTTTTGAGCATCGGTTTGGGACCAACTGGTTTGCCTCCATCGCCGGGGCGGGTGGGACATCGATCGCATCGCTGCGCACATTGATCTTTTTCCCACGATCCTGGGCATCTGCGGAGTTCCCGTGCCCACCGGGCTGAAACTGGACGGGACTAATCTGCTGCCCTTGCTCGCTGAAAGACCAGGCGCGTAGCCCGATCGGTACCTCTTCGTCCAACAGAGCCGACCCGACCAGCATGGTTGGAACGTTCCGCGACTCTGCACCCACGGCGCGGTCCGCGGCCAGCGGTACAAGATTGTTATGTCCGCTCCGGGGCCTGAAGCCATGACAAAGTCGGTAGGCTTTGCTGAGACAGAGCTGTATGACATGGAAAAGGACCCTGGTGAGCGAAACAATATTGCGAAAGACCATCCTGAGATGGTGTTTGAAATGCGCCGGCGCTACGAAGATTGGTATTGGGATGTTACGAAAGGGCTGGATCCGCCGGTAAGAATTCAACTGGGCAGCCGGCAGGAGAACCCGGTAGAACTTACCACCCAGGACACGCGCGGACCGGGTGCCCCGACCGCACCATGGAACTGGGAGGTGGTGCACCAAATGGCAAAAACCGAACCGAGTGGCTATGGATACTTCGAAGTTGACGTGATGGCAACCGGACGATATCAGATCGCCCTTCGGTTCGGCCCCGCAGAGGCCCACGACATTCCCGCACTGAAATCGGGAACGGCCTTTCTGAGTATCGGCAAGTTTACCGGCGAGAAAGCGATTGAACCCGGAGCGCCCGAGATTACGTTTGACCTGACGCTGACCGCAGGCCCGACGCGCCTGGAAGCCCTTCTGACCGGCCAGAGAGCAGACGGCGAGGTTGTATCACCTTTCCTGATTGACGTTCGATGCGCCGATGTCTGACGCTCAATGGGTTCGTCGGCGGGCAATGCTTCGCTACGAAAACCATAGAGTGAATAGTCGTATCGACTGGCCTGACGGGGCTGGCCTTATAGGTCAATCCGCGGGAGGCGATCGGGTTGCCTTTCAAGCCGCGACGCCGAGTGGGAACCCAAGCTGCTTACCTGCTGTGAGGCAAAACAAGCGATCTGCGAGTCTCGCACTTGCGAAGGCCGGCGACTTCACCGGGCGGCTCTCGCACGGCTCATGTGAATATACTTCTTCAGAATGGCAATCTCGCTGGGATCGTAGGGTGTCAAATCGCCATGAAAAATGTCGTGCTGCCAGACCTGGGGAGGGGGAGAGCCGGCTTTTGAACCCCAGTGGTAGTTGGTCTGGGTCTTGCCATTTACCAAGCCCCAAACGAATGCGCCTACCATCCGCTGCTAAGAACCATCACCGAAGAGCAGCAAGGGCGGAACACCGTGCTCTTGTATGATTGGGCGCGGCGGCAGGCCGACGTGGCGGCCATAATCTTCCACACCAATGTGTCAAATCCTCATGCCGCGGAAGGCGACTACGGAATCCTTGAATCCGATGGGCGCGTAAAGCCCGCTTTCGTTGCTTTGCAGGCTGAACTGCACCGCAAGCCGTATGCCGAGCGACATTAATCGTGGCGGCGCCGTTGCGGGCGGCATGCCGGGTTCAAGCCCGGCGCTACGTCGGCTGACGCAGAGATGCGTTTCCAGAGGCTAAACCCAATACTGTTCACTTAAGATAGGACATCCATGGAGCCTGCGCGAAGCGCTTTGGAGTGCGGTAGCAGCCGCTACCGCTTTTCTTGTTGTGGCCCTCGCACCGTTCCCGTATGGATCGCGGCCGGAAAGCGGTAGCTGCTGCTACCGCACTCCAAAGCGGGCTTCGCCCGCAAGGAGATTCCCTATGGCGGCGCAGCAGTTAAGTGAACAGTATCGAGGCTAGACGAGCGGCCGTGAGGCGTGTGCAAAAGGCTCTCAATTTCCCCATTTTTGACACGATTTCAGCGGAAATTTCACCGGATGGATTTCCGTCGAGGGGTCGGAAATCAAGCCAACCGGCCAGGATTCAATGAGTTAGCTTGAAAATGACCGAAAATACGCCGCGACGGGGATTAAGTCCCTTGGAATGATAAACTCATCGGCATCGGGCATTCTGTCATTTTTTAAGTAGCTTATTTTTCAACAACTCATCGGGTTCTTTCACGCATTTTTCATTTTTCGGGCTTGGCGGGCCGGAAGGGCGGACAGATTGGCGGCTAGCCAATCCTGCCGCGCGGCTACCCGGATTTCGGTCCCGGATGGTGCCGAACTTCGAAGGTAACAGGCCGCGGCGATTGGGCATTCACTCTGAAATCTCATTAGCCACCGAATGTAGACTATCATATCCGGGGCCGTTTGTCAAGCGAAAAATGCGCGGTGTCCTACATAGGGCGGTAGAGCCGCGCTAGGCGCTACGCCGTCGCCCAGCCTTCCGACAGCACCTCGGCTTGTTCCAACACCGTCTGCGTGGCTTTTTCCTGTTTGTCTGGAGGGTACCCGTACTTGCGCAAGATTCGCTTCACTAAGACCTTGATGTGGGCGCGAACGCTTTCCCGCACGTTCCAATCGATGGAGGTATTTTGCCGCACTGTTTTCACCAATTCGCGCGCGATGGTGCGCAGGGTTTCGTCACCCAAGACCTTTACGGCACTGTCATTCACTTCCAGCGCGTCGTAAAAGGCTACTTCGTCATTCGTCAGTCCCAGGTCAACACCGCGGGCGGCGTCTTCACGCATTTGTTTGGCGACGGCGATCAATTCTTCAATCACCTTGGCCGTTTCGATGGCCCGGTTCTGGTACTTGCGAATCGTGGCTTCGAGCATCTCCGAGAATCGCCGCGACTGAATGACGTTTCGCTTCAGCCGTGTCTTGATTTCGTTGCTGAGCAGCTTCCGCAGCATTTCCACCGCCAGATTCTTCTGCGGCAACCCGCTTACCTCCGCCAGGAATTCGTCCGACAGAATCGAGATGTCAGGTTTCTTCAGGCCCGCCGCTTCGAAAATATCAATGACGCCCTTCGGCGCTACGGCGCTTGAAACGATCTGCCGGATGGCATGGTCCAGGTCCAGTTCCGACCGCTGTTGCTGGCCCGCTCCCTTGGCCAGAACCGCGCGCACGGCCTGGAAAAATGCAATGTCGTCCCGGATGTTCATGGCCTTGGGGTGGGGCACGGCCAGGGCAAAGGCGCCGGAAAGTTCCTTCACGGCTTTGAATAGTCGCTCTTTGCCGTTCTCCTGCCGCAAGATGTGTTCCTGTGCGTTGGCCAACAGGTTTAGCTTCTGGGCCGGCATTCCCGTTGTCCAATGCGACCAATCGAAGCCGTCAAAGAGCGCGCAACAGGCTTCATACTTGTCCAACAAGGCCTCGACGGCTTCCTCCACGGGCACCGCCGCCTTCCCATGGCCGCCGCTCTCCGTGTAGGTGGCAAGAGCCTGCTTCAATTCCTGTGCGATTCCCAGGTAGTCCACCACGAGGCCGCCGGGCTTGTCCTTGAAAACTCGATTCACCCGCGCGATCGCCTGCATCAGCCCGTGATCGCGCATGTACTTGTCCAGGTACATGGTGTGGAGGCTCGGCACGTCAAATCCGGTCAGCCACATGTCCCGGACAATGACCATTCGAAACGGGTCCTTGGCATCCTTAAACCGAGTGGCAAGCTTTTCGCGCCGGCTCTTCTCCCGAATGTGCGGCTGCCAATCCAGCGGGTCCGCGGCGGAACCGGTCATCACGATCTTGAGCGAGCCACGGGCATCGTCGGCGCCGTGCCACTCCGGCCTCAGCTTGACGATTTCCTTGTAAAGCTCCACGCAGATGCGGCGGCTCATGCAGACGATCATGGCCTTCCCGTCCATCACTTCCAGCCGGGCTTCAAAGTGGTCCACCAGATCCTTGGCGACAATCTTCAGACGTTTCTCCGCCCCCACCACGGCTTCCAGTGCCGCCCACTTGCTTTTCAGTTTCTCCCGCCGCTCCACTTCTTCGCCTTCCGTCACCTCTTCAAACTGCGGGTCGATTTTCGGCCGTTCGTTTTGATCGAGTTCCAAATTCGCCAGGCGGCCCTCGTAATAGATGGGAACCGTGGCGTGGTCATCCACGGCGCGCTGGATGTCGTAAACACTGATGTAATCGCCAAAAACCGAGCGCGTATTGGCGTCGGCCTTCTCAATGGGCGTGCCGGTAAAGCCGATGAACGAGGCGTTGGGCAGGGCGTCACGCATGTGCTTGGCGAAACCGTCGATAAAGTCATACTGGCTGCGGTGGGCTTCATCGGCGATCACCACGATGTTGTGCCGGTCGGAGAGGCAATCGTCCCCCTCCATGGGCATGAATTTCTGGATGGTGGTAAACACAATCCCCGCGGAAGAGACTTGCAGAAGGATTTGGAGATGCTCGCGGCTCTCGGCCTGAACCGGCGGCTGGCGCAGAAGCTCACTGCATCGGGAAAACGTCCCAAAGAGCTGATCGTCCAGGTCGTTGCGGTCGGTAATGACGACGATGGTGGGATTCTGCATCGCCGGTTCCAGCACCAAGCGGCCCGCGTAAAACACCATGGTCAGGCTTTTTCCCGAACCTTGCGTGTGCCACACCACCCCGGCGCGCCGGTCCCCCGCTGGGCGAGTAGCTTTAACGGTGGTTTGGATGGCCTTGTTTACGGCATGGAACTGGTGATATCCGGCAATCTTCTTGACCGGGTCGCCTTTACCGCTGTCCTCGAACACGATGAAGTAGCGAAGATAATCGAGAAGGCGGCGCTGCTCGAACAGCCCCTTAATCATCACTTCCAGTTGCGGTGTGGACGCGGGCGCCAAGTGCTTCGCCTTCGATGGTTCGCCAGGGCATGAACCACTCGCGGTCGGCCGAAAGCGAGCCCACGCGCGCTTCCATCCCGTCGGAAATCACCAACAGCGCGTTGTAGACAAAGAGAGAAGGAATCTGGTCTTTATACGTCTGAAGCTGGTTGAAGGCGTTCCAAATGGTTGCGTTTTCGTCGGTGGAGTTCTTAAGTTCAATGACGGCGATGGGCAATCCATTTAGGAAGACCACCACATCGGGGCGGCGGGCGTGCTGGCCCTCCGTCGACAGTGAACTGGTTGACGGCCAGCCAGTCGTTGTTCTCGGGGTTTTCGAAGTCCACCAGCCATGCCTGCGCGCCGGCAATCGAACCGTCCGGCCGCGTATATTCCACATTGACGCCATCGACCAGCATGGAATGCAAATCGCGATTGCGGGTGATCAGCGAGGGCGAGTCAATCCGCGTGAGCTTTCGGAATGCGTCATCGAGTGCTTCCGCCGGGAGGTCGGGATTCAGCCTTGCAAGCGCCTGGCGGACCCGCCCTTCCAGGATCATGTCCCGATATTCCGGGTCCGTCCGCTCCGCCCCCGACTCGCCGTAGGCAATCTCGGGGCCGCCAAGTACGGTATAGCCCAGCCCGTCAAACCATTCGAGGGCGGCTTCTTCAACCACGGACTCAGAAAATGAGGTCTGCATGTCCGCCTGCATGGCCGGATAGCACTAAACGGCATCTTTTCGGTGTTCTATCCGGCCACCATGGCCGGGTAAATGTCCGGATAGCTTAAAATCCGATCTTCTTGACCTCTTATCCGGACACGAGTATTGTGGAAGAAGCTCATCCACCATGTGTGGAAGGAGTACCGGAGCCGTCCAGAGGGTTGGGCGGCTTCAGCCATTTAGGGCCGAATTTCACACTGAAAGTTCCCGCCGGACGTCCTCGCGTTTAGTCCACAGCACGGGGTGTAGATCATAACTCCTAAGCGCATCGACCACCATGGGTGGCGCTGGGTGGTCCGCATCGTTTAAGAAGGCGTAGGCCTGGGACTGGGGCGGTCGCACTTCCTTGGTATCGATCCAGTGAAAAACCAATACCTCCGCCGTGTCTCGATTGGGCCGGTTGATCGTCTGGATAATTCGTTCGGGCTTGGCTTTTGACTTCGGAATCACAAAATCAAACTGATGGTCGTAACCGCTCTTCCCGGTAAATTTTACGCGTGGGGTATAGCGGATTTCGTGCAATTCCAGCCACGCCACTACCTCTTCATAAAACAGGCTGGCGACCACGGGAGAAGCCAGGTAGAACATATCATTGACGGCCAGCATGGCTTGAACCAGGTTGTGCTTGCGCACCGCGAAATTATTCGGCGAGGCCTTTACCTCCAGCCTGCCGTCCTCCAGATTTACGCCGAACCCGTTCAACGTCATCTTGAGCAGGGCCTGCCGCTTCCCGCTGTCTAAAGAGCAGCCTGATGACAGCAGGTCCTGAAGCACATAGCCATCGTCGGTCAAGACATAATCGCCATTAGACCGCTGCGCATAGATTTGCAGGTAGTCGTTGTGGCGGTCAAGATAAGGGGTGGTGATTTCCACCCAGTCGTTGACTTCCCTCAGGACTGTCTTATCTTTGAGCCAGGCACGGTGCCGGTCGAGCAGGCTTTGTATTTCGTCCATCATACAAACAACACCTTCTCAATGTCGGGCGGATTTGTAATATTACAATACCTCATAAAATCCTCAAGCGTCTGCCAAAGGTCCGAAATTTTTGAAAACCTATCCCCCGGAACCGGAATCGCCCACTTGTCCCCGAATCCTTCCCGATAGATATGCAAATGCGGGCACGCGATATCCTGCCCGTCAGGATTTTGATGTGTCGGCCCCCCGAGGTCCAGGCGAACCAGGACGACGACGGCTCTTGCCCGGTTTTGATGAGTCACCTTCAATAGGTCAATCCGACCCCGGTGCACATCCAGAATGAACTGCTCTCTTCGATCCGGGGACTGAAGCGGCACTGAGATTAGCCCCCCAAGATTAGGATAGCTGTAACGCGTATCGTCCTTGCGGTGCTTTTCCATCGCAATGAGGGCATCGGCTTCCGGTTGCGTTAGGTTCATGTCGGCCATCAGGCTTCCTTCCCCTGTCTGTCCGGGCTGGGGCCCGGCACGTGCCGCCCTAAAGGGCGGCGCTACGCCACCCCCGCAATGCGCTCGGCATCCTCGATGCGAAGCTCGCCGGAAATCAGCTTCGGCAGAAGCGCGTCGCGAAGGGCGGCGAGGGTATTGTTCTCTCCCTCCAGCACCGAAAGACCGGGCAAGGAGAGGCTCAACAATAGTGTTCCAACCCAACAAGACGGACTTGGGAGGCCGCACCGTAAGCAGCCGTTTCAGATCCTCAACCGTCACATGCCCAAGGCCCGTCGTCTGCTTATTTCGAGCGACTTCCGCAAACACCGGGAGAAAGCTTCGCAGAGTCATCAGCACAAACGCTCTCGCATACTCACTCTTCGGGACAACTCGAAAGATGTGCTGGTTGAGCCATGCTGGGCCTTGATTCCAGACGAAGATGTCAATTGAAGTGTCGGGATTCCCCGACCATGAGAAAAGCATGTCTCCGTTGTCGATTCTGTACTTCTCCGGCATGTCGACGTCAGAGAATCGCGTTTGAGCGTGTCACGCCGGCCTTCAACTCAGCAATCTTTATGATGGGGAGACCGCGGCGCTCTTCGTTTGGCTCAAAGGCGCGATACGCCGCCCCATTGATATACGTAGCAAGGTCGTAGACCGGTGACGCATGCCACCCGCTCGGAATCTCTCCCATTTCGGAGTCCTCGAATGAATCTGGGAACAGGTCGGCGAGGGGCTTGGGCAGGCCGGGGTCGCGGCCTTCGGCTTTGGCGCGGACGGGGTCGAAGTCCACAAACCACGACTTGAAGAGCGCCCGCGCCATCGCCTCCAGCGTCTCGTTCATCCGCCGGTTCAGCTCGATCTTGTCGTCCAGCGTGCCGAGGATGTGGGCGATGGCGCGCTGCTCTGTGGACGGCGGCCAACGAATCTCAATTGGGTGAACGTGGTTCCGGTTTAACGTTGGATTTGCAGAGCCAACATCCATTCTCGCGATGCGCGGCGCCAGCCACCGGAAGAAATAGTAGACAAACCTCTGATCATTTCCATGAAAGTCTTTAACCCACAAGGTGGTGTCATGTGGCCAATAGTCGGTGGGTACAAAGTATACGCTTCCAACCACTCCTTTTCGGCCCAGAACGACCCCCGGTCCATGCGCCGTCGCTGTGTCGTGAAAGCTAGATACTCCACCAGATGAGATAACGGGCACAGTGCCAGGCCGTTGGTTCGCTTTTGTAATGTCGATTCCGCGCTGAAGCGTGATTTGCTGACCAATAGTTGTGTCAACCCAATCACCCTTCATGTAAAGGCCCCTACAAACCAGCCGCAATCGCGGCGCTGTCAAGCTCTCAAAAATCAGACCGATACCTACCCGAATCCAGGCACACTAATCAAAACGTCAAGGTTGTGCGATAAGTCCGGTCTGTTCCTGAGTCGTCATCCCACCAAATTTCGAGGTCAAAAGGTGGTTTACAAGCGAGCGTGATGCCAATTATGGAGCTTATTTCAGACGATGGTCCGACTATTGAAGGCATCTTTTCAAAACGGCCCGCCGGATGTTCAGCCATTGGCCTGCCATCCATTTTGATTCTGATATTACGGGCCTCTGCCAAGCCGTTATTAACCAGATAAAACCGGTAGGAGGTCGGCCCATTTTTCCTCAATTCGGGCCGCAGCTTCGCTCTGAGAGAGTCCAATCGCCTGTCCAGTTCTCGATGCTGCTCAATTTCCACGATTCGCCGCTGGGCGGCATTGGCCTCTTCCTGTGCCTTATTGCTCTTCAAGATTGCGATAATGGAAACTACCATGGAAACCGTTGCAATGACTACGCCTGCCCAAGAAGCTGCATCACCCATACATCGCTCCAAATTCAATGAAAAAGTAGCAAAACGAGCAAGATGTGTTTACAAGCGGTCAGACGCCATACCCAAGCTCCTTCAGGTTCATCTCTATGGCGGCGTCCAGCTTGGCGGCTTCCGTCTGCTGTTGGCGCAGGGTCGTCGCGAGTCGTTTCATTTTCTCGTCAAACGGCTCGGCGTCTTCTTCGGCGGCTTCAGCTCCAACAAAGCGGCCCGGAGTAAGGACGTGTCCATGTTTGCGGATGTCCTCCAGCGTGGCGTCTTGCAGAAGCCAGGCACATCCGCATACTTCGCCGCCTTCTGGTCGCCGCGCCACGCGTGATAAGTTCCGGCGATCTTCGCCACATCCTCGTCGCTCAATTCGCGGTGGACGCGGTCCATCAGTGTTCCCATCTTGCGCGCATCGATGAAGAGCACTTGACCCCGCCGGTCGCGGAAGCGTCCGTTCTTCTTGTGCCGCGCCAAAAACCACAGGCAAACGGGAATCTGCGTCGAATAAAAGAGCTGGCCCGGCATCGCCACCATGCAGTCCACCAGATCGGCCTCAATAATGTTCTTGCGGATTTCGCCCTCGCCGGACTGATTGGAGGACATGGAGCCATTGGCCAGCACAAAGCCCGCAAGGCCCGTGGGCGCAAAGTGGGAAATGAAATGCTGCACCCAGGCGAAGTTGGCGTTCCCCGCCGGGGGCACGCCGGCGATTAACG
>CAVRBF010000106.1:0-119100 GCA_963719115.1 uncultured Acidobacteriota bacterium
TCCTGGCTCACCCGCTCAAAGCGGTTTCGCCGGACAACTACCCCTTCGAACACCGCCTCCAGTTCGATTCCCACGGGCGCATCGCTCACGCTGTTTTGTTCAATAATTGTGTCGCGGCTGACCGGAGGGCGATGACTCATTGCCGCGTGGACGGCGTTGCGCTGCTCTGGATTGAAATAACATAATCCAATGCGGGTGTTGTCCTTCACCCTGTTGCTCCGAATCACATTGCACAGCGTAAGGATGCCGGCCAAAGGTCCGGTGGGAACATCCCGGATGTAAAATCCCAAGGCGGCGGAGCAGTCCTGCCGGGGCCCTTGTTGGTAAATGAATCCTTCGGAAATTTCGTTCTCCAGCCACTGCGTAAAATAGCAGGGCAGAAAGACGTGACCGAGGGGCGCGTAGATGTACTGGGCCGCTGATCCCCACAAGCCTCCCGTCCGCAAGGCGATATTGCCGTCTATTATAAAGTTGTAGCCCCCCGCCCAGAGCTGGACACCCACGCTGTTGTCTTGCGAATGATTGCGGTAAATAACCACATCGGCCCGGAAGGGCCTGATGGCGGCGACGCTGGTGGAATCCGGAATCACATCCCAGGCGACGTCCAACGTGAGATGGGTACTATCATTCGAGGCAATACGCCGATGCTGGCCCAGGCCTTTCCCGGCAATAATCAGGCATCCCAAGCCCTTGAAGTCGTTCTCTTTCCAGTTGACTCCCTCGGCGGCAAGCGAGCTGGCGCCTGCCTTGTGGACCGGGCCAAGCCAGGGGTAACGGCCCGGATCGTCAAACGTAATCGCCTCTCTCTCGTCACCGAAACCGTTTAGAAAGCGATTGTCGGCAATGTAAAGTCGCGACACGTCGGTGCCGCTTCCGCTGCCGTAGTTTGCAAAACCGCCATAGCTAGCCTCCAGATCCTGGCCTTCTATAGTGTTTCCTTCGAACACGGTCTCGGTGGCTCCCCAAAAGCCATACCAGCCATTCCTTCCGATGTGCAGGACATTACGCTGAACGCGAGTTTGTTTCGCACCGTGGATGATGAATGGCATCCCGGGACTGACGATATCGCAATCGCTCAATTCCAGACGCTCGCCCGCCAGAGCTATCGTGCTCGGCCCCATGACCTCCGCGCGGCGGGGATCCTCCGCCACCGTTCCGATGCGATGCCCGTATCGCAAGTGGTGCACACGCAAACGCCTCAGAAAGATGTCGTTGAGCAGATGCTGAACCCGGCTCACCCCAAGGCCGGCTCCGGTTATACATGGATTCCACGTCGGGAGCGGTAATCATCCGCAAGGGGGTTTGGGCCACCATCGATAAATCCTCGACGCCAAATTCCCCACTCCCAGCCAGCACGGTGTTGAACTGGGGCACCTCCCTGGGAACGAGTATCCATACGACTTCCCGGCGCTCCCCACGAAGGATCGTCTTGCGGGGCAACGTCAGTTGACTGGTGATCCGGTAGATACCCCGGGGAAGAAAAACCACGCCGCCTCCGTTGCTCCTCGCACTTGCGCAGCGCTGCCTGAAACGCCGCCGTGTCGTCTTGCAGCGCGTCTCCCAGCGCCCCGAAGTCTCGTACATTGAACACCGTCTGCGGCCAACGATCGAGTTGTTTGATATCGAGCGTGAGGGGAGCGCTCCAGCCTGCTCCTCCTCCCCAGCCGTTGTGAACAAATACCGAGGCCTCGCCTTCGGGCATGTCCTCGGGAATCCGCAAAGTCAAAGCATACTTGTTCACTGCCGAGACCTCGACGGGGTGAAACTTCCCTTTTCCGTCCCGCAAAACCACCCGCCCACTCCAGGGGCCATCTTGGGAGTCCAAACGGAAGTTTTTGCCGAAAACCCGCGCCTCCCCATACGGTCGTGCGGTCGTGCCTCGTTCTCCCAGCACCCACCAGCCCTCCGCCCGATTCAGTACCTGCGGCCGCCCAACCCCGGATGGTGTCTCCACCCATACCCCGTACAGCCCGGGCTCCCAGCTTTCAGGAATGCTCACCTTGAGACATTCCCCATCGCCCTGAAGCAATGGGAGCCGTTCTCCCCCGCCTCGCGGACTCGGCGATGCCAGCGGCAGACCCGGCTCGGCATCCGGAAACCGCATGGCCCGTACTTGCCCCTTCCGGAGCCCGTCACCGAACAACATGAGTGTCTGGTCTGGTCCGACCGGATCAGAGGCCCAGAAGACTACGGGCCCGTCTACCGCCTCGGGCCCAGTTCCGTTGGCCCTGGCTAAAACCGGTGGCTCCCCATCCCTGATTCCGGCAATGCCTTCATCGAAGGGCCTTCCTAACAGCAGTGAGCCCATGCCCACGCTGAAACCCAAAAATCCCCGACGATCCGAGTTCATAACGGTTCCCCCTCGAGAAAGTTAATCTTTGTCCAGATGGTTGTGTTCCATTTCGTCAAAAGTCAGCTCAAAAGCAGAAAGTCATACTGCCAGCAAATGATTTGTAGCTCAGTAGATTAAAATGGCCGAGTGCTGACCTGTTGGGGTCCGCTCCAGATGGAAGGGAGGGGGCGGAACATCGTCGGTAATGCAATGGCAAACCGCGAGGATGGGCAGGCATCAAGCACTTGGCCCTTTTCTGACATGTCGTTACATTGCATGTCCGCTGCTCTGCAAAGACACGCGGGTGCCTGAGCGCGGCCTGATTCGCCACGCCAGATTCTTACCAATCTAGGTAGTTTCGGTCACGACGGTCTGCGCCTCTTTCCAGCTTCCACTGGAGGGAAACTCTCGGCAGGAATCGCGCCTGACTAGTTCGGTTGGAATGGTTACTTGCCGAGGGGCTACATCTAGATTGTCAATTCTACCGAGTAATAACTCAACCATTTTTTTCCCCAATTGCTCCGGAAATTCGCGCACCGTGGTGAGAGCAGGACTGAGGAGCGGACCAAGCGTATCATTGGAGCCGGCAACGCTAATGTCGTGCGGGATGCGCAGACCAAGATCCATCACGGCTTTGTAAATACCGCACGCAACTTGGTCCGAGGCGCCTAGAATCGCGGTTACATTTTCACCTCGGCCGAATATAAACTTACTTCCCAAATAGCCGACTTCTTTCGGGTCGTCGGAATTCACGCTACTCTCATGGCAGGCAAATCCCATTTCGCTCATGGCTCGCCGGTAACCCTGCAAGCAGCGTTGACACCATGGCTCGGCAGTGTTGCCCACAAACCAGATGTCTTGATGCCGGAGGCTTTGCAGGTAGCGTGTCATCTCATAGGCGCCTTGGATGTGATCGGAGAAAACGGCATCAAACTGGCGTTGCTGGCCATCACTTACCAGGTTGTTTCCCAGCACCACGGACGGTTTTGTCCGGTGCTGGAGACAATCCAAAAGGTTGGGAAAATTCGATCCTGCCAAGACTAGACCCGTCACCATGTCGTTGCGCTGCAATGGGGGTGGAAGATGCAGATCTTTCCAAGGGACGTTGGCGCGATATTGAAACGTCAGATATAGCAGGTCCCAGCCATACGCTGCACACGCGGCCTCGGCCCCATCGAGAATCCGGGCGTGAAAAGGATGTAGCCCTATGTAGTTGCTTACGAGGAATGCAAGGACCTTAGCCTTGTTCTTGCGCTCCAGGTCAATTCCAAGTGATTGGGCCGCCTCTTTCACTCGCCTTTGGGTGGTTTGGGCAACGTGGGGGTTTCTATTCGCAACACGAGAGACCGTCGCTGCACTGACTCCTGCTAGTTTAGCCACTTCACGGAAACCGTTATCTTGCCCCGTCAAGCGTCTCATTTGAAATTCGCCTCCATGGCAATTTCCTCTCTACCCGTGTTGAATGGGCAGTATACAGAAAATGAAGGAAAATGCAAATGAAACTTCCATGACTTTGAGAATACATTCATACATCTCAATAGTCAGATACAGCGATGACATGCATCTCTTATATTGTGTTGAGTATAAATTCATAATAAATGTGTAGAATTGCAAATTCTTGTTGACATCAATTCAGGTCCGTGTTACATAATGCTTCGTCTGGAGCACAGACCATCACAACTGACTTGATGTTCGGATCATCGTGAGATGAGGAGATCGAGTCTGATTTCTCTCTCGCTTGGCCCCAAGCAATGCAGACTCGAGAAATCAGCAAATTAGTAGGATCACAACACAAAGTTCTGCTGTCCAAAGTTTTGCTTGACATCACTTGGAAGATACTTGTAGAAGGTTGCAATGGTCATAGGTAATACCATTAGCCAAGTACGAGCGACTTTCTTTCTTGAAAGCTATGGCGTAGGGTCCTTGGTTCACTGCTGGCGGTTCAGAGCCTTTGACGGGCAGGATCGTGTCCAGCGGCTGCCTGTTAGGAGCCTGTCGGAGATAACAATCCTGAACGAAGAGTTAGTAAGTTGCGGACGAAGCGAAATCGGTGCGCTGACTGATTTTACGTGCAACGGAATCAATCTCCTAGATGCTGCAGGGGGACCGATCGTAACAGCAATGGCAACAGTGGGTACTGGCGGTCCCGAATATTGCTCTGGGACAGGGCAACTCTAACCCACTCAAATTAAATGGAGGATCTATGCGCACACACTTTTGGTTTCGCAATGCAACCACATTCCTGACGATGGTTGTTTCTATGGCGCTGTTTGCTCCTGTCGGATCGAAGGCGCAAACGCCGCAGGCGTCCGTCTCGGGCGTGGTTCGTGATGCCAGCGGCGCCGTCGTGCCCGGTGCTGTCATCAAGGTGACGGATAAGAACCGAGGCGAATCTTACCAAGTGCAGACGAATCGGACCGGCTTGTATGTGATTACAAACCTGAACCCGAGCACCTATCAGATTACGGCGGAGAAGAACGGATTTCAGATGTTTGTGTTGGATTCTTTTCCGCTGATCTCGCTGCAAGAGGCGGTCCTGAATATCACTCTCCGGGTGGGAAGCGTAAGCCAGAAAGTGGAGGTCTCAAGCCAGGTTCAGATGGTGGACCCCTCTAACGCAACCCTCTCTGGAGTGATGAATTCCGCCGAGATTGTGGATCTGCCGCTTACCGGCCGAAACCCTCTCAACCTTGCGCTGGCGGAGCCCGGGGTGGATCACTCGACTTCCCGACAAGCCTAATACCACCTCCTTCACCTCCGGAGCCCGGTATATGATCGGCGGCGGGCTGGAATCCACTTCGGATTTTCAGCTCGATGGCATCACGATCTTCAAGCCCAGCAATAACCCGGGGATATACGAAGTGTCGGCAATCCCGTCGGTCGATAGCCTGAGCGAGATGCGCGTTCAGACGAATGACTACTCGTCTTCCTTTGGCTCGAGTGGCGGCGGTATTGTTTCGTTTACCACCAAATCCGGGACCAACGCCTTTCACGGCACCGCTTATGAGTTCATCAAAAACGATGTCATGAATGCCGCCACGTTCTTCAACGACAGGAGCCACGCGATAAAGGGTTTCTCCCGTTATGACGACTATGGTGGCAGCATCGGGGGGCCGGTAATAAAGAACCGGACGTTCTTCTTCGGCGCGTATGAAAGGAATCTCAGTCACGGATCGTCCACGGGCACTTATTCGGAGCCGACCGCGGCGGAGCGTCAGGGCGACTTTTCCGGGCTCTACAACTCCAGAGACAAGCAGATAGTGATTTACAACCCGTTTACCACCCAACCAGATCCCAACAACCCTGGAAATTACATTCGCACCGCTTTTACTGGCAACGTGATTCCAACAAATATGATCAATTCGCTCGCGACTAAGGTCATTCCATACCTTCCGATGCCCAACCAGCCGGGGACGGCAGTTTCTGGGACATCGCCAACGATATATCGACCGGTGAATAACGTGTTTCTCCAAGCCCTCAGCAATTCCCCGCAGTCGATGTTCGATACCAAAGTTGACCATAATTTTAGCTCGACCAAGCGGGCTTTTATCCGCTACGCCTACTTTAACACTGTCCAGGGTGATGCGAATCTCTGGAATAGTCCGGCTGAACCGACCACGGGAGCTCTGGTTGCGATCTCCCACAATGCGGTACTGGGATACACGCAGACGTTCGGGTCCTCTTCGGTACTGGACTTGCACGCGGGGATTAACCGCTTTACGGCTTTGAGGCCGGGCTGGGGCTACGGGTTTGACGCGGCCCAAGCGGGTCTGCCGGCGAGTGTTCAAACCTACCTCGCGGAGGGCGGCGTGTCGCAGTTTCCAATCTTGAGTATACAGAACTACAACGGCACGGGTTTTAATGCCTATTACCAGAACGCCACTACGGAATGGATCGAATCTGGCGACTACACGCGGGTGATGGGCAGGCACACTCTGAAAATCGGGGCTATGGAGAGGTCTCCGTTCTTGAACTTTTTCCAGCCGTCGGCGTTCACCGCCACTTCAAGATTGACTTCACCCAGGGTCCCAACCCCCGGGCGGCATCTTCAGCGGCAGGCGATGGCTTCGCTTCCTTCCTGCTGGGAACCGCGAGATGGTGGTAGCGCTTCTGACAATCCCAAGACTGCCAATGCCAACCGGTACTTTGCTGAGTACGTTAATGATACTTTCAAGTGGACATCCAGGTTCACCGTGAATCTGGGATTTAGGCTGGAAGAGGAAACCGCCACGAGCGAACGCTTTAACCGCATGGTGTCCATTGATCCCACGGCTGTCAATCCCATCTCGGCGCAGTTGACCAATCCGGCGACAGGACAAAAGCCCTGGAATCAGTATGGGGTGTACCTTTTCCCCGGGACGGGTCCTGGCACTCTGGGCGGGCGGGCACATCGGCCCTGTCGAGTTGAAGCCCAATCCGCGCATAGGGATTGCCTACATGCTGAATGATAAGACAGTTCTCCGTGCGGGCTACGGTATGTTCTATGGTTTGTCGGGGGCTGCTCCCAACAATACTTTTACCAGCAGCGGATTTTCGAGCACCACCTCCTACATTGCCAGCCTCGATAACATTACCCCGCTCAATCTTGTGACCAACCCCTTCCCCCAGGGGTATGTATATCCGCAGGGTTCGTCGCAAGGCGAGCTTACCGGCATCCTCCAGACAGGTGGGCTATCCGGCCCCTGGCCCAACTCATTGAAGACCCCTTACAATCAGCAGTGGAATTTCACCGTGCAGCGAAGCCTTAGTCAAAACACCATGCTGCAAGTGGCGTACGCGGGAAGCAAGGGAACCCATTTGTTAATGTATGGCGCAACCATAGACCAACTCCCCAACCAGTATGAGAGCATGGGAAACAGTCTGCTGACATTGGTTCCCAATCCCTTCTATGGGGTTATTACGGCTGGTTTATTTGCTCAGCCCACGATCCAGGAAGCTTACCTGCTGCGGCCGTATACGGCGTGGGGCGGTGCGTCAGTCTCGAGTGCCCCGTGGGGGAATTCCTGGTACGAATCGCTCCAGGCCTCAGTGCAAAAGCGGCTCTCAGCGGGAACTACCTTTACCCTTGGCTATACCTGGTCCAAAATGGAAACCGATGTTAATGATGGCTTTTGGGCTGGTGGTACCGTTCCTATCCGGAACAATTATTGCTTGAGCTGTGAGAAGGCGGTGAGTAGTTACGATCAGCCCTCTCGGTTGGTCTTTGCCTATGACGCCGAGTTACCTTTTGGCGCGGGCAAGCGGTTCGGTTCGAGTTGGGGTTCGATTTACCACAGCGTCCCGAACCAGATTCTGGGAGGATGGCAGTTAAGCGGCGTTCTGACGCTCAGCAGCGGTATGCCGATCGCTATCACAAGTTCTCAGAACACCAGCGAGTCGTTTGGAGGCGGCCAGCACCCGAACTTGGTTGGCAACCCGGTTCTTGGAAGCGGGCAAAGCATTGCCGAGTGGTTCAACCCCAAAGCCTATCGCTCTGGCCGCTAACTTCACGTTCGGAGATGCGGCTCGCACGATGACCGCTGTTCGCCAGGCCTATACGCGCAACTTGGACTTCGCCCTTTTCAAGAATTTCCGCATTACGGAGAGGTTCAAGCTGCAATACCGGTGCGAAGCATTTAACCTTACAAACACACCGATATTCGCGGCGCCGAACGGCACGATTGGCGGTTCGTCGGCCGGCATTGTGAGCAGTCAAGCCAATTTTGCCCGACAGTTTCAAATGGCCCTTAAGCTCATCTTTTAAGGGGTCTTTTAGCGTCAAAACATCCTCGGGCGGCAGCGCCGAGCTGCCGCCCGGCTCTCTTCGACCGCTTGGGGAGGATGACGTGCGGGCCGTCGCCGCGCTGACCCCTACGCCCCTAGGACGACAGGAGTGTTTCCTCTGTGATACGGCGGGGCGATCCCCACCTAACATCCAATCTGCCCAACCAAAAGGGTGGTCTTCCGTTTTTCCTATTGCACTCCACATAGACTACAGGGGCTTCGCATTGACTTCCCGAAAACGGAAAGGATTTTCATGAACATAGCGAGAACTCTTGTGATCGGCCTGGCCGCGCTTTTATTGGGGTCGCAAGTAGCGACTCCTCAGTCGGTGGCGGAGGAGAAAGAAGTAGTCCCGGCCGCGTGCCAGGCCGCCGATTTCAAAATGCAATCTTGGAAGGTCGATCGTGCTGTTATCCTACAGGACCCTACAAAAGAACAGACCGTGCTTTTTGACACCACCGAAGGCGGTGCAATCGTCTCCCTGATCTACCGCGGGGTAGAGCACGTGTGGGGGCGTAACGGTGGTGCGCTGCTGCAAATGGCCTTTCACAATGCGAGGAGGTCGGGGAATTGGATAGGTGATTACAATCCCACTCAGGCCGGGGACGGATTGGGTTTTTCCCCCGTCACGGGTATTGCCTGTCGAGGGGCCGAAGCGGTGACCATCATGACGATGCTGCTCGACTTCAATAATAACAACGGCTTGATTGAGGATCCGCTCCTCGCAGTTTGGGGCGGCCGAATCAGCGAGTTAAATCCCCCTAGTTATTTCTCGCCGTACACATTGGAGACCCGTGCGCATTGGGTCCCAAACCCTTCTGGGGAACCGAAATATTACCTCCATCTCGACCAGCGCTTCACACATTTGACCGAGGAGAAGATCGGATCGTTCAGCTACGATTTTGCCCTCTACGTTCCTTGGGAGCTCAAAGCTCACGCCGCCAGCCCGGAGAACTGCCCGTGCCCGTCTTCTCGTGCTCGGTATATCGCGGGTGGTTGGTACCGCGGGGCCGATCGCCAGGTGGGAATTGCGGTGGCTCTGCGTGGCGCCGATTTCCCCAATAGTCAACTAAACGTCGGGTTTCTTGCCAACGATGGGAAATGGCGTAACCAGAACCTTCACTTGCGGACCGATGCAGCCCTCGACGGCATCGCGCAGAAGACCTTCGTCTGGTATGTGATGGTGGGACCATGGCGGAATGCGGTTGACTTCGTAAGAAATCTCACCCGATGATGACGCCCCGCGAGATGCCAAGGAGGAACATGATGAAGTCAAAATTAGTGCTGGTCGTGATGGCAGGCTGTGTCTTTGCGTGCCTAACCACAGCTAGGGCTCAAAAGATACCTGATGTTCGATGCCAAGTCGAAGATTATCCGGTCCGATCGGGCAGGGTGTGGCAATTTCCACGGAACGTCAACGCCATTCAGGTGGTACTCCTGCGCGATCCCGCCGGTGAGCAGGAGGCTCGTTTTGATCTGCTGCACGGCGCCACGCTGGTTTCGCTTCGCTACCACGGCAAGGAGCTTTTGTACGGACAGAGCACCGGAGCGTCAGTCAACATCGCTACCATGCCTGCCAAGGAGGATCTTCAGGACCCGGGAGCCTTTCGGTCAACGTTCGGCCCGACGCAGGGCGGTACAAGCATGGGCGTGCCTGCGACTACTGCGGGCGTGGGGTGCCGAGGTCAACAGTCGATGCGCGCCATTGCCATGATGGTGGACCTAAGAGTGGATGCTTCATTTCAGAAAGAGCCCCTCATGGCTGTCTGGAAGGGAGGCATCAGCGATAATATGCCGCCGGGTTACTCAACACCCTTTACCATTGAGACCGATGCAAGTTGGGTCAGCAATCCCGGGAAAACCCCCAGCTATTATTTGCAACTCGAACAGACGGTCGTTAACGTCCGACCACAAGCTTTCGGGCCGTTGCTATGGTCGTTAAGTGCGACATCGGGCGGACAGTTCGACCATGGCGTCCGTTATCCCGAGGGATGCACTGAGAAAAATCCCTGCGCAACGGCCAATACTCATGTCCTGGCAATCGGCAGGTACGAAGATGAGCGCGAGGAATCGGGCGTCGCCATGGTGGTCCCAACCGGCGCGTGGGAGACAAACGTTGCCTATACGAAGGAGGGCCGCGGCGGCGAATTCCTGGTTCCCCGGTATGTCATCGACTCGACATTACTGCGTCGCTTGGACGGGGTCGCGTCGTTCCGTTTCCGATGGTATCTCTGCGCTGGGAAATGGCAGCAAGTACGGCAATTTGCAGAGCATGCGAAATGATTTTGCGACGGCTGTGGCCGCCGACATTGGGGGCCTATCTTCCCAGCAGCCAGGTTATTCAAAGTGGAAGGACTAACATGGGTCTTAAAGGGAAAGTTTTTATTGCGAGCTTCACTATCGCTATTCTTCCAGTCTTACTGGCTGCGCAAGGAGCGCTGGAGAGTGGCAAGCTCGCCCCGGATACTATTTATCCGACAGAGTGGCCTGCCGGTCCCTCGCAGAGCACTCTACCCCCATGGGCTCGAAACGGACACCTTCGATTTTCTCGATGGGATGGCGGTCGTATTGAAACGGCGAAGGCTGCGCTTTCAGGTTGGCCCGGGTTCTGGCCGCCTGATCCTGATACCGTCTACGCTACAACCAATTGGTACGACCCGCGAACGGTCCGTTATCTCCGCCAGGCGGGAATCAACATGATTTGGGTGACGTTCAGCAACGGGTTCTCAAATCATACGGAAAAACTGCATCAAGAAGATGTGGTCCGTTACATTGCGGAGTGCCACCGCCAGGGAATCCATGTGATGGCGTACGAGTCAATCGCGAACATGTTTTGGCAGGACATGTACAAAAATGTTCCGGAATCACGTGCTTGGCCGAGTATCGGAAAAAATGGCAAGCCTGTTCCGTACGGTTCCGCAGATTACGAGAAAGTCGGCTATATAAGCCGCTTTATGGCCGACCTGGGAAACCCGGAATGGCTTGTGTACTTGCGCAAGCGTTTGGACATCGCCTTGGACGCGGGGGCCGACGGCATCATCTATGACAACAACTCCACATCCGGTCTGGGCCAGTTGTTGAACGTCTACCGGATGATCTATCAGTACGGCTCCAGCCGACAGAAGGATTTCCTGCTCATGGGGAATTTCCATCTCGGTACGTACGTTTTTAATCGCGTGACGAACTGCATGACCACGGAAGATGGGTTGGAACCGGGAATTTACGACGAGGCACACGCGCACCTGTTGCGTGAGAGCCAGTATGCAATTCCCATCGGGCAAGGATTTTTGGTTGACAACGTTGGCTTGTTTCGGCTGCTCGATTCTCTTTCTCAGGGCTGGAAGCCCAACCTTGTAGAAGATGGACGACGGGAGTACGCCGAACGCTTAAGCACACCCATGTCGCCGACGCGACAGGAACTGGCGCTAGCGGAAGCCATGAGCTTTGGTGTTGCCGAAGAGTTGTATGTTGAAGATGCCCTTGCGACGGGCTTGTGGAAGGCTGACCCAGAGGCCATTGCAGAGTGGAATGCGATCTCAAAATACAATCATTTTTTTGATAATCATGAAGAATATTTCGTAGGGACGAAACCAGTGGCTCCTATCGCTGTGGTGCTCGACGATACCAGCAGCGGCGTCGGTGTGCTGAATGGTCTGGGCGCCCGCAACGTTCTCTTCGACGTCCTTTATGAGCGCGACCTCACAAACGACAAACTTGCCCGCTACTCTGCGGTAGCGCTTCTAACGGCTAAGACCGTCAAGGAGAACAGCCTTGCTGAGCTCGAACGGTACGTTAGAAATGGCGGCAAACTTCTCGTCGCTGGGGATGCCACCACTCTTGATGAAACCGGCCACGCCAGGGTGAGACCTTCCTGGTTCGGGCAGAACCGCGGAAAAGGGGAATGCACATATTTCGATCAGATGCCATCGCTGGACAAGCTGGCGGAAATTCTGAAGTCGGATCAGGGCACAAAAATCCCTACCCTCAGTGCGCCTCCAGGAATCGTTTACAACGTCGTAGAGCGTCCGGGGAAAGGGCAGTTGATTGTCCACCTGCTCAACTATGGACCCATCGCAGAAGAGAATTTCAAGCTCGCGCTGAACAAGAAGTACAGCAGCGCAACCTTGCTTTCGCCGGACGTCCCTGGAGCGCGGCAACTCTCCCTGCATCGATCGGGTGAAGGCTATGAGCTTGTGTTGCCGAAATTGGCCATTTACTCAATGTTAGTTCTTACTCAGTAAGGAAAAGAATGCGCATAGATGAGAGTGAGCCCCGTGTACCGGCGTGACTTCTTAAAGAGAACTGTGGCTGCGGGCAGCGGAACAATGCTTGCCCCAAGGGTAATCGCCCCTGCTAATCCCGCGAAGAATCCTGGACGAGGCATGCTTCGCGTGGGGCGTTACGGGCGATATTTCGAATTTGGAGACGGCACGCCTTACATGCCCATCGGGTTCAATACTTTCAACAATCTTCTCTACCAGTACTTCACGGAAGCGGGATACTTCGCCGATCACGAAGTTGAGGGTCTTTTCCAGGAACTCACTCAGCACGGGGGGAATTATTTTCGCCTATTCGTGCCGCCCAGCCTGGAGCAGGATTACTTCAAGACAGGGAAATACCACGAACGCGACGTGAGCCGACTGGATTGGATTTTGACTTTGGCGGAGCGATATGGCGTGTACCTCTATGTTGAGCTGTTCGCTCCCCACAACTTTGCTTGGTGGTACGACCGCCAGATGGACCATTGGGCCAAGAATCCTTATAACGCTCGAAATGGCGGTCCGATCCGGTGTGATACGCCACAGGGGATGACTTTCGAGGAGCGCGTGCGGACGCAACAGCGTGCTGGCTACAACCCTCGGAATCGAGCGAGCATGCAAGCCCAGAAAGCCAAGGTGGATTTTTTCATAAAACGCTTTGGCAGCAGCCCGCACATTTTCTGCTGGGGCCTGAGCAACGACTTCCCCTTCGATCTGGAACCAGAGGCCCGTGAATGGCTGGTGGAAATGACGGAACACGTCCGTCATGCCGATCCTTATCACCACCTTGTAACCTTGCAGTGCTTCAGCGGCATCACTTGGCCCAAGTGGATCGTTGATCTCGTCGATTTCCTGAGCGTCCGGGCATATCCGTGGACAAAGTTGAAATTGCAGGAAACCTCCCCAGGTCCATCCGGGGACATCGGACAAGAGAAGCTGGCGAGTAGCGCGGCCCAGACCGCCTTGGCCCTTAATCAACAAATCAAGGCCCACCTGGCCTGCGGAAAGCCGATCATCACCGGAGAGTTCGGGGGCTCGACCGCCAAGTGTGCGGACGGGATGTACGACACCAGAATAACGCCGGACATCGACCTCTGCTTCCTTTACGGACTTTGGTCCAGCCTGGCGAGCGGAGGAATGCCGGGCCATAAATGGTGCGGCATGGATGGATTCTTCAGCCTGACCGCCCAGCAGTACACATGGCTTCAGGCCGTCGCTGCATTCTGCAAACGCATCGATTGGGCCGCGCTCAATTCCACAAATATGGATCAGGAAATCCGGGTCAGCATGCCCAATGTGGTCGCCATGGGCTGCCGTGATCGGGACCGCGCCATCCTCTGGCTGATGAATACGGATGCGAGCGGGAGCACTCAGCCAGTGCGTCCCGTTGTTACCATCGGTCCGGGACTGGCTCCAGTTAAGTACGATGTCATCTGGATCGATCCCATGACGAACCACACCTTGGCGCGAGCGAGCCAGGTAGCGCTTCCAGGGGAGTTTCAGGCATCGGCATCCTTTGAGAAATGTGCGACGGTGCTATTAATTCGGGCTTGAGGATAAGAGGAAGTAGTCAAGGGTGGTTGATTCAATTCTGAGCTCACCGGAATTCATGAGAAGGGGGAGAAAATGGCTCGATACCTGATGCTTGCGGTCTCTTTACTTCTGTTCCTAGGCGTAACCGGGTCCGCCACAGGAGGGGAAGTCGTTGGTCAATTTGTCATGCCGGCTGACGCGCGGGAGGCAACTTTCATTGTTCGCGCTAGTGTAAAGGAGGTTCGAACCGTCCGTATCGGGGAATTGGCATGGGCTGGTGCGATTAAAGTATCCGTAAATGGGGAACCCATTCGGTTCGACCTAATCGGTCCTCCCGAAAGAGGCGGAATCGATCCGGGGAAGGCTGATTACCTCCTTTTGACCCACGAATTCCCGGCCGGTGAGAGCAGAATCTCCATCAAGCTATCCAAAGGTGTGCAGATTTATCACCTGGAAAATAGTGAAAAGTATTTCGGGACCTCGTCTGATGCCTATCCGCATGCCCTATTTGTTTTCGATCTCGACCATATTCAGCAGAACGACTATCCGGTCGAAGTTCGTATCGCTCCTTCCTTCGAACCCCTTGCATGGTTTTGCGGTAAGTGGGACAACTACTCAAAACATCAGGAATCTTTTACCAGTAAAAGGGGAGAGGTCTGGACGCAGCAGGAAGGTCCCGACGCCACTTTGCACTATGAATTCGCGCACGACAAATTCCAACTCCCCACCGACCTGACTTTGGTCTATGACCCGAGTCGAAAGATGACCGTCATTCGAATGAAACAAGTGCTCCACGCCGTGGAAAATGCCGTTATCACTCCCGACGACACCATTGAGTTTTTGCACGTGGTGGTGAATCCGGCGTACGGGCGGGACTGGCAAGACGGTGTGACCGATTACTTTTGGAATCGAGAGCAAGACGAATCTGATCCAGATACCCTGGCCGGAAGTCACACGCATTTTGCCCGGCTGGATGACAATTCAGCGCGTACGGTGGTGGGTGCGGGTATTCACCACACTGGTCCCAGCTACCCTTTGCTTGCCGAAAACACCATTGGCGGGTGGATTTCCAAGCAGGGCGTTGGGTCACTTGAATTTCTATTCCATTCTTACCGGAGCACGGCAGGACATGATATGACCCCCATCCAGAGCCATTGTGGAGACGGCGCGGACACGCATTTTTATATTGGATCGGGCCAGTACCATTTGCCTCTCGAGATGAAGGCTGGCGACGAAATTGCCACTGAATACGAGCTCTATGCTCTGCCCAGCGTGTTGACGCGGGAACAAGTTGAAGATCTTAACGAAGCGGATCTTTATTACTTCGGTAAGGCCTCGCAGACGAAAGCGAAAATCCGGAAGTGGTACGGAACCAGGAACGTCGCAGGGTTGATTCATGAGGATGGGAGCGCCGTGCTGCTTGGGATCGGCAAGGAGCAGGGGAGCTTCCGCCTGAATAATCTGCCAGGTAAAACCACCAGGGTATGGCGCGTGGTGGATTTGGGGATCGATCGAGTCGAAGCCCTCCCTATCGAGGAAGGTGAGGTAATGGTGTACCCGGGTTTCGTCACCGTCGTGGATGCCGGTTCAGCCTTGAAGCGGCCCCAATAGCCGGTTCGATACTCATCAAACATATCAAAGGAGGCGCTATGGAACGACGTGATTTCTTCAAGAAAGCTTCGCTCGGCTTCGCGGCGGCGGGCCTTCCGCTGGCCAATCAAAGTGCGGCGGGGAGTGGTCGCGATGCGAAGGCGGACGGGAATTCCAATCCGTGTTGTCGCGATCCCCATGATCGGCCGAAGGATTATAAAAAGAAGCCCTTCAAGCGCCTGGTCATCCTGGGTGAAAGCCATGTGGCGGGAGCACTTTGGCTTCACCAGCGGGAGGACCGCTACGCTGACGTTCTCGTGCGGCTGATCAATACCTGCCAGAAGGAACCGATTGAATACTATAACAAGGGAATCTCGGCTAACGCCATATCGCCGCGAAGCCCTGGTTACGCCGAGTCGGCAAAGCCCAGCGCGCTGGAGCGCTATCACAAAGACGTTATCGATCTTCAGCCCGATCTCTTTATCCTTGCTTACGGCCTGAATGATATGCGGGCGGACATGCCTTTAGGCGATTTCCGCGCGGATATGGCCACAATCATTGGCGACGTGCAAAAGGCGTGCTCCCCCGTCACCGTGTTGACCACCGTGTATTACATGACCGCCTGGAAGGGTTACCCACCTTATAACAAAGGCAGTGTGGAGCTCACGCGCCGTTACAATGACTGCATCCGTGGGTTGGCGGCCGAGTTCGACTGCATCCTGGCCGATATTTGGGCGGGGGAGGGGATGGCCGACTGGATGATTCATTACGACGGCGTGCACGCCAATAAGGTCGGTCAAATTCTTATAGCCAACCGAATCTTTGAGGCCCTTGCCCAGCACGCCAGCGGGCTGACCCAATGGGTATTCGAGCAGGAGCGCGACACCAAGTACACTCAAATCACGACGAAATTGCGAACTGAGAATGGAGATCCCTTTCAGCGAACTTGGTGAAGGTCCCTGGCAGTCCAACCCCGATTGACGAATGCATTCAGCGGCGGTCAGGAGTAGCATTTTCGGGCGGCGCGAACTCGAAAATGGGAATTCCGGGTCCAGGATTAGGGGACAAAATCCGGAGGTTAATTATGCAGCGACGGCAATTCTTGATTTCGTCTCTTGCCGGCTTGGCGGCACCCTACGGCGGCCCTGCCTCGCCAAGCCGGCGCCAATCAACTCACGGTGACCGAGCACTTGGGGTGGAACTGGACGCACGAACTCCTTTCCATGCCGGTAGCGTTCGCTCCCGGGGTTGCGAAGTCGGAGAGCATTGCCGTCCGCTCCGATGCAGGCGAGTTGACCGCCGGACAACTGGAAATCGTCAAGAGGCATGCGGGCGGCAGCATCGCGGAGGCGATCTGCTATTTCTATGCAAACCTGCCAGCGCTCGCAACCCGCACATGGATGGTTGACGTGAACACCGCGGCACCGCGCACTGACCTTCGGATCGATCGTTCCGAACCGGGATCGCTGGTGCTCGCCAATGCCATCTTGGCCGTGAGGCTGCCCGACGGGAACCGTTCCCCGGCCGCAGCAGCGCCTTTGCTGGCTCTCCGCGGCGTCGATAAGGTCTGGCGCGGCAGCGGACGCATGGAGGGGCCGCAACCGGTCAAAGGGCCTGTAGTGGCAATTGAGTCCGCCGGGCCGGTGTGCGCCCGAGTTCGCCTCACCTACGAATACGAGCAGGGCGGCAACTACGAAGTGACGGTCGAACTGCGCGCCGGCGAAGAGGCGGTCATGATCCACGAGCGTTCGGCAGGAGTCACGGGCGCCGCCTTTGTGTTCAACTTCGACAAAACATTCGATCGCGGCTATTGGAACGCGCATTCCCCCTCGCTCAAGAAACTCATCGTCGAGAAACCGGTTGCCTACCAAAACTTCCCGATCGACTATCAGGAGCCGAGCACCTCCACACTGGTCCCATTCTTCTCATGGTCGCTGGATACGGCCACGTGGTTTGCCGTCCATTCAGCGGAGGCCGCCATCCGTGACTGGCTGGGATTTTTCTGCTCTCACACCGATGCGTGGCGTGGCGGCCCGTCGGCGGGCTTGCTGGTCGAGACGGGGCCTGAGGGATTACGCGTGCGTGCGCCTCTGGAAGACTTCGAGCGCTATTGGGGCATCGTTGCCGCGCGCAGCGAGGACGCGTTAGTTGACAAAGATGAGGAGACCAACAAGTGTTTCCAGGCTCAGGCGCGCCTGGCACAGACCCCTCTCGATCGGGTGCGCAAGATGGCGCTCGAGTGGGAGCGCCCCGCGGAATCGTACCGTCCACACCTGCTGTTGAAGTCGGGTGACTTGAGCGCGGTTCGGCAACGCGCACGCAGCGAGCAGGAGTTTCGTCGGCTTTTTGCGGCCGGGCGGCAGCCTCCCGAGCAGGAGACCGATCCGGCCGGGGTGTACCTTGCCACGGGTGATGAGGCTTACGCGAAGGCGGCGAAGGGCAAGACGCTTTCCTCCCTGAAGGAATGGATTCAGCTTTTCCTCACGCAAGGCTACGTGTCGTCTCCATGCTTTACCATCATGTTTACCCGTCCGTTCCGGCGCGCGGCGGTGGACTGGGATCTGGTTGCCGCCTCGCAGGTGGTCAGCGACGGGGAGCGGCGTTGGGCTGATGCAGCGTTCGCATTTCTTAACGAGGAAATCAGCGATCCCAACTACTGGCCCTCGGAGGAGCGGGGCTTCTGGGAAGGGCCGCAGAACTTCACCAGCGATCATTACTCGTGCGTGGCCGCAGTGGCTTGCCTTTTGGACAGGCACCCACGCCGCGATGAGTGGCTCGTTTGGGCACAGGATCGCCTCAACGCCGAGTTCGTACGTTGGTCTTATCCGGGCGGGGCGTGGGAGGAAGCTCCCAACTATCAGTGCGCCACAATGCTTTACCTGGTTCCGATGATCCGCATGCTGCGGCTCAACGGCTACACAGGCTTCCGGGAAGCGGAACTATTCAAAGCGACAATGCGGTTCCTCGGTGACATCCAGACGCCCTACGACCCGCGCCGCAAGACGGCGATGTTGCCAACGGTCGGGGACACGACCTTCAGCTTTCACAGCCAGAGTCTTCAGGACCTTTTCGCTTGGGCTGCGCATGATTACTCCGAGGACGCCGAGTTCGCCGCGCGGATGATGTGGCACTGGCGGCAGGGTGGGGCGCTGATGTGCGGAGTTCATGACGGTGGAATGATAATGGGCCAGTGGGCCAGCGCACTGATGATGGTCGATCCTGATATCGCGCCGGCAGAGCCGCCTGCGGCGGTCAGCCGGCGGATGGACGGATACGGGGTGAAGTTGTGTCAGAAGAACGCCGACGGCGAAGAGACTTACCTGCTGATCAAGTGCGGCCCCGCGAAGAGCCACTACCATCCGGACGAGCTCAGTTTCCACTATTACGGCCGGGGCACCCCGCTGGCTCTGGACTACGGGTCCATGTATATCCCGCGGGTCAATCAGCCCTGGTACCACAACCGGATTTCAATCGATCACAAGATGGACGCGGCCCGGGGGAACATCGCCGATTTCGTCGTGCTCGACGCAGCGGACTATTTTGCCGGAGAGGTGGTCATTGACTCGGTCACGGAGGTGCCTGAACTCCCCGACGCCCCGTATACCCGGGCGTACGAAAAACCGTGGGTCAATATCCGACCGGCCGCGTGGACCCGCCAGATTATGCTCAGCCGCGGAGGCGAGTATTTTGCCGTCGCGGACACGATTGCCAGCGATTTGCCAACTGACTGGTCGCTCCACGTGCTCGCGACCGGCATCGAATCGGGGCCGAACATGTGGCGCTTCCGTGGGCAGCTTGGCACCGACTTGGAGGTATACTCGGACGCGCAACCGAACCAGAAAGTGGCAACTGGCGTTTGGAGTTACGGTAACAGCCCCAATGAGATCAGCACCGAAATCCCTGTTTGGCGGCGCTGCACGCTCGACCTGCCCATCGGTCCGCTGGGCGAGACGCAGCACTACGTGCGGCTGTTCCGCGCTCCGGGAAAAGCCTATCGGGTGTTGCTGCTGCCGCGCAAACCTCAAGATGCGCCCACGGAGGTGAAGCCGCTGCCGTGCGGGTTCTCGGTTCGGCGAGGAGAGTGGCGTGAATGGGTGCTGCTCAATGGTGAGGCGACGGCCTTTGACGACGGCCCGCTGGCATTCCGCGGCCGCGCCGCGCTCGTGCGGGAAGGTGCTCAAGAAGTCGCCTTGGCGTTGCACTCCGGAGATCGCCTGCGCCTGGGAGCGCTCGGCGTCGAGGGATTAGCGCCGATCATGCTGGTGTCGAAGGCTGGCAGACTGTCTGGCATTTCACAGGGGAGAGCGAAGCAGGTGATCATCACCTGGCCGAAAACAGTTGAGGCGCAACCGCAGTTGCTGGTCGATGGCCGGCCGCACTCAGCAGCGTACACACCCATCCTGGATCATACCCGGCCGGCGCACCAACTCGTCTTTGATCTGCGCGAAGGCGAACACGCGTTCGAGATCCGTGGGGGGCTGTAGATTGATTGCACATCCGGGCGGGGTAAAAGCCTCCTTGAGATTTGCGGAATCAAGCGACGCGATCCCCTTGCCCTGTCCCTAGCCAAAACCACATCAGGCTGAGAAAAATTGACATTTTCCTGTATTGGTCCTCATCCCCCAAAAGGTTTTTCGATTACTATTTGAGGTGGAGAACTCACCTCTCTTTAGCGATGGCCGATCCCCAACTCGCGTCGCGCAGGGACCAGAGGCCGCGCAGATCATGGAGTTCCTGCCTGTTGCCCTGCAATTTGGACCGCACCGAAGCACTGCACACATCACGCAGACAAATCCTCATTGATCTGTTTGCAAACGGAACACAACATGGGATCGCTGGCGCGGTAGCCGCTGATCTGCGAATCAGTGCCACGAGGGTATGATCGTCTCAATCAGGTCACACATTGGAATTAGGTCAGCTTGTAATCGAGACGCAGGTTGTGTGCGCTCCGCTTTACGACATTCTATCTAGATTTTGCTGTCGCCACCGGATCGCGGGCAAGTCACGTAGGGCAGAAACTTGCAGGAGAAGCCAGTCCGGCTCGCCACCTACGAATGAGATAAGAACGCGTCGGTGCGGTTGGGGCATCTCCCCAACAGCGGTGTCGATGGGCGCCTCCGTCGCACCAGTAGGCTCTTCGAGGGATAAGGCAGGGTAGAGCTGGAATGAGAAAAGGTGGTTGGTATTGGATGGAGGAGTCTTAGGCAAAGTAGAATTGGAAACGAATCAGTCTGGAAACCCCACCCTATGGAGCGCCCCCAAACGCCCCAGATCGTCCAGGTGTAAACTCTGTTTGACCTTGTCGTCATCCAAGAATTCACGGAAGGTGCACCCACGGAAATTGCTGAGGGAGGGGCACTGTTTTCATATGGTCATTGCCGAGATGGGGGGTGTGTGGTATTTGACTGAGTGGCTTGGCTTGGTCTCGGCCGCGTGGTTGGATCGCAAAATCGCGGTACGGGTTACGGTACGTGTTTGACGCTGCTTGTACGGACTTCCAAGGACTTACAGGGCCGCCCGCCTCTTGTAAGTCGTTGTATTTACTTCATGGGGCTGTTCTTTCACGGCGGTAACACGGGTTCAAATCCCGTCGGGGACGCCAATCCTTTCAATCCGAATTGCGAAATTGCGGAGCACGGTTCCGTTCTAGTCGGCCGACGTGCTCTGCTACAATATCCGCCGTGCGTGACTCCACAAGCAAACTGGGACAAACGCTGGCGAAGGTTCCGATCTTCTCCGGGCTTACGGAAAGCGAGTTGGGTTACCTGAGTCAGCGCACGGTGCCCCGCCATTACTCCCCAGGCGAGACGGTATTTGGCGAAGGTGAACCTTGCTCGGGACTTTATGTGGTTGAGTCCGGAAACGTTCGCATATACAAGAGCTCCCCCAGCGGACGCGAACAAGTACTCAGCATTGATGGCCCGGGCGGATCGATCGCCGAGTTGCCGGTCTTTGATGGGGGGAACTACCCAGCGTCGGCGACCGCGATCGACGACGTGACTCTTCTGTTTGTGAGCAAGCAGGATTTTCAGGCATTGTGCCTAGCTCATCCGCAGGTCCCTCTTAAAGTCCTAAAGGTTGTCGGCGCCCGTCTTCGACGCCTGGTGGGAATTATCGAAGAACTGTCTTTCACCACCGTACGCCACCGGCTTGCGTCCTATCTCCTGCGCTTGGCGCAGGCGTCGAGCAAGCGCTCCGCCGAGGGCGTGGAAGTTGCCTTACCCATCACCAACCAGGAATTGGCGGCGCACATCGGGACGGTCCGCGAGTTGGTTTCCCGCAATCTCTCCCGCTTGCAGGCGGAGGGAACGCTGAAAATCGACGGGCGCAACATCCTGATCTGCAACTTGAAAGCTCTCGAAGACGAGAATGAAGCGACGGAGTGACCTCCGGCGTCGAAAGCCGGAATCGAAACTCGAAATTCGAAACTCGAAATTCAATGCCTCATGCCCAACCTACGAATTTAGTCCTTCTCTGACACCTGGAACCTGGCACCTGACACCTTCTTGATGCCCGTGACAAAAGTCATCGGCACGCTTCCGTTGTTTCCCTAAGATTGAAACATCAAGCGCGGCCATACGGCATCGACCGCCGGCCCGCGAGGAGGAAGCGATGAGTGTGACGATGGAAAAAACGGTGCGGGAATTGGCCCTGGAACAGCCGGGCGCCGCGAGAGTGTTCGAAGGCTTGGGTATCGATTATTGCTGTGGCGGCAAGCAGACTTTGGAGCAAGCCTGCCGCGCGGCAAGTGTGCCGGTCGATAAGGTGATCGACGCGCTGGAATCGGCGCGGAATGCCGGCAATGCCGCGGCCAGCCAAACCAATTGGCAAACGGTTCCGCTGGCCGACGTGATTACCCACATCAAGAACACGCACCATCAGTACACCCGTCAGGAGATTGCCCGGCTCGGGCCGCTATTCGACAAGGTTTGTTCGGTCCACGGAAAGAACCATCCCGAGCTGTTGCAGCTTCGTGAAATCTTCCAGGGCTTGGCTCAGGAACTGACCACCCACCTGATGAAGGAGGAGATGGTGCTGTTTCCGTACATCGAAAGGATGGAGGAGTCCGTACTCCAGCGCGAGCCCATCCTGCCCCCTCCCTTCGGCACGGTGCAGAATCCCGTGTCCATGATGGAACACGAGCATGATTCCGCCGGCAACGCCCTGCGCTCTCTGCGGGCAACCAGCAATGGCTACACGGTTCCGCCGGATGGATGCGTGAGCTTCCAGACCCTCTACAGGACTCTGGCGGAGTTGGAAGCGGACCTTCACCAGCACATCCACCTGGAAAACAACATCCTATTCCCCCGGGCCGTCGCAATGGAACAGGGAAACTGACAGGAGCTTGGAGTTATGACCGCAACCCTGATCGAATCCGAGGCAGAAGTCCGAAGCCCTCCAACCCCTGCGGAGGTCTTCAGGATAAACGCCGCGCGCGAGACCACCATGGCGCGGATGTTGATGCTCTACATCAGCACCGGACTGTTCTTCATGCTGTTTCCGGGAACATTCCTGGGGGTCTGGAACCTGGTGGCGATCAGCGGCAGCCGGGCAGCCAACTCGGTATTGCCAACATGGATCCAGGCGCACGGTCATGCTCAGATTTTCGGATGGATTGGAACATTCATTCTGGGTATTGGATTCTACTCGCTTCCCAAGTTACGCCGCACCCAGCCTTTTGCCATGTCGGTGACACGGATCACCTGGGGACTCTGGACTTCCGGCGTCACGGTGCGGTGGCTTACAAACGTTTATCAGTGGCACTGGCGCGCGCTGTTGCCGGCTTCCGCGGTGCTCGAACTCGCCGCTTTCGCGATCTTCTTTCAAACGATTTCCGGCCACCGGCCTGAGGACTCCGGCAAAGCGAAGTTGGAACAGTGGATATTCGTCGTGATCGCCGGGTCAATCGGTCTGTTGCTTGCGCTTCTGGTCAACCTGGGTGCGACCATCTTCCTCGCCTTTTCGGGGAGGTCACCTGAGCTGCCGGCCGGCTTCGACCAAAGCTTTCTGGTTCTTCAAACCTGGGGTTTCCTGGTGCCTTTTGTTTGGGGGTTCAGCGCCAAATGGCTTCCCGTTTTTCTCGGACTGCGTGCGGTACGCGGGCGAAGCCTGTTGTTGGCCGTGGCGCTGAATTCCCTGGGCGTGCTGGCGGCGTTCCTAAGCAGACCACGAACTGCCGCCCTCTTTCTCTTTGCCGGCATCACGCTGGCGGTCTTCGCTCTCGGATTGTTTGAGTCATCGGAGCGCCGCGCCAAGGTGAGAGGCGCGCACAGCAACTTCCCAAGCTTTGTGCGGATCGCCTACGTCTGGGCGTTGGTGGCCGCCGGTTTGGGAATATGGGCTGCTTCGGTAATCGCACCACAAGGGATATGGGGGGCTTCTCGTCATGCGTTGACGGCGGGGTTCCTGGCGACCATGGTGTTTGCCATCGGCCAGCGGGTTCTTCCGGCTTTTGCCGGGCGGACGCTGTTCAGTACCAAGCTCATGTTTCTAGCCATGATGCTTTTGAGCGTGGGGTGCCTGTTACGCGTCAGTTCCGAGATTCTGGCGTATCAGGGCTTCCTGCATTCCGCCTGGTCTTGGCTTCCCGTTTCGGCCGTTACCGAGATGACTGCCGTGACCTTGTTTGCAATAAATATAATTCTCAGTTTTGTACGACGGCTGCCTGCGGCAAGCGTATAATATGTCGCGTCACGATATACCCCGCGGTGGCTAGGGCGCCAACTCCTTTAGAAGGGTGTTTACATATGCCGTACAAGAAACTATGGATCGCTTTGGGCTTCGTACTCGCAATTTCGTTCGCGGTTCTGGGTGGAGTGGGGATCAAGGTTCTTAGGAGCGCCCCGCCCATCCCCTCCCAAGTTCTCACCACCGACCGGCACCTGTTGTTTGACGGAACCACGGTACAAGACGGGCAGGGAGCGTGGCAGTCGATCGGTGGGCAGGAAATCGGCACGGTGTGGGGGCATGGCTCCTACGTCGCGCCCGACTGGACGGCAGACTGGCTGCACCGTGAGTGCACCTTCATTCTTGATCGCTGGGCAAAGGACTCCGGCGCACAGAACTATGCCGCTTTGGGGATTGAACAGCAAGCGGCCCTGCGCGCGCGGTTGCAGGAGATGATCCGGCACAACACTTACGACCCCGCAACGGGCATTATCACGCTTGACCCCGTGCGCGCTGCGGCGTTCGAGGAACTGGAATCACACTACGCCGACGTCTTTACGCGAGGGAGGGACCAATACGCGATTCAGCCGGGCGCTCTGCGCGACCCGCAGAAGCTGCGGGCCATGAGCGCATTCTTCTGGTGGACCGCCTGGGCGGCTTCCACCGACCGTCCCGGCACCGACGTCACGTACACGCAGAATTGGCCGCACGAACCGCTGATCGGCAACCAACCCACGGCGGGTGCGATTGTGTGGAGCGTCATCAGCTTTGTTTTGCTGCTGGCGGGGGTCGGCGGCATGGTCTGGTACTTTGCCTCGCAGCCCCGAACCGTTGCGGACGAACTATTGCCTGAGAACGATCCGCTGCTGGGTTTGCGGCCCACTCCCTCGCAACGCGCCACGATCAAGTATTTCTTCGTCGTTGCCGCACTGTGGGTTGTGCAGGTGGGGCTGGGCGCACATTACCGCGCATTATGGAGTCGAGGGCTCCGGCTTCTACGGCATCCCGCTCGACCGTTGGCTGCCTTACAGCGTGACTCGGACCTGGCACTTGCAGATTGGTCTGTTCTGGATTGCCACGGCGTGGCTTGCCACCGGTCTCTACATCGCTCCGGCGGTTAGTGGGGAGGAGCCCAAGGGCCAGCGACTGGGCGTCAATGTTCTCTTCGGTGCGCTGATCTTCGTAGTGGTGGGATCCCTCGCCGGGGAGTGGCTGAGCATCGAGCATAAACTCGGCAACCTGTGGTTCTGGTTCGGCACGCAGGGTTATGAGTATGTGGACCTGGGTCGAGTCTGGCAAATCCTGCTTTTCGGCGGGTTGGCATTCTGGCTTTGGTTGATGTGGCGAGCCCTCAAGCCGGCGTTGGCCAAGCGAGATCAAAGCCATTCGCTGCTGCTGATGTTTCTGCTCTCCAGCATCGCCATTCCGCTGTTTTACGCCGCGGGCCTGATGTATGGCCAGCGCAGCAACCTCGTCACGGCGGAGTATTGGCGATGGTGGGTGGTGCATCTTTGGGTGGAAGGGTTCTTTGAAGTATTTGCCACCGTGGTCATCGCCTTCCTACTTACACGCTTGAAGCTGCTTTCGGTGCCTACCGCTACAAAGGCTGTCATGTTTTCGACGGTGGTCTTTCTCTCCGGCGGTATTATCGGAACCTTTCATCACCTCTATTTCGCGGGAACGCCGAATATTGTGCTCGGCCTGGGAGCCGTGTTCAGCGCGCTGGAAGTGGTTCCGCTGGTGCTGATCGGCTTTGAAGCGTGGGAAAACATCCGTCTGGCGCGCTCACGCCAACAGCACATCTGGGTGGCCGCCTACAAATGGCCCATCTACTTTTTCGTATCAGTGGCGTTTTGGAATTTCGTGGGCGCCGGCTTGTTCGGCTTCCTGATCAATCCCCCCGTCGCGCTCTATTACATGCAGGGCTTGAATACCACTGCCGTGCACGCGCACACGGCGTTGTTCGGTGTGTATGGCATGTTGGGTCTGGGCCTGATGCTCTTCTGCCTGCGCGCTCTGCGACCGGGCAAGGCATGGAAGAACGGCCCGCTGTGGTTCTCCTTCTGGGCCATCAACATTGGCCTGGCGCTGATGGTGCTGATCAGCATCCTCCCCATCGGACTGATGCAGGCGTGGGCGTCGGTGCAGTATGGAACGTGGTATGCTCGCTCCGCAGAGTTTCTCCACTCGCCCGGAATGAATCAGCTTCGCTGGCTGCGCATGATCGGCGACAGTATTTTCGCCCTCGGCGCGCTGGTGCTGGGTTGGTTTATCCTCGGATTGGTGACCGGCCACTCCTACGACAAACAAGGTTACGTGGCGGAAGGCGAATGGGAAGTGCGCCCACAGGCGGTGGAGCCACATCGGTAAAGCGGATGGCAGGGGCGCAGATCCATGCGCCCCTATCCGCTTAGTCGTGTCCCCGAAGGAATGCACGCAGGGCGACCGCTTGGTTGTGCTACTTGGGGTGAGGGATAATGTCGATGATGTAGTAGACATCGTCGCGGATAAGGAAATAAAAGCGCCAATCCTTGTTGACGCGGGCCTGCCAGATGTTCCGTGATTCGTCGTATTTCTTCGCTCGGAGCGACGGGTGGCGGAGGTTCTCCTCCAAGAGCTTCACCTGTTTATAAACGGCCTTGCGCAACTGAGGCGTGAGGCCGTCCAAGGTTCTGCCGGCGCGTTCGGAATAGTCGACCTTCATCGAGAGCGTTTCGGCCTCGGAGCGGTCGGTTTCTTCGCCGTGCGGGCTTCCATGTGCGCGATCATCTCGTCGGCGCTGTTGAAGGGTCCGAAGGTGCGGCCGGCCTCGATATCTGCCAAGCCTTCCTCGAGGCGGGCGTCGATGGCACGGCGTTGGGCTGGCGTGTATTCGCGGTCAACGACTGACTTCGGGGTAAGAACAATTTTGCCCCGGTGCGCCCGGGCTTCTACGAAGTCGCCGTCAACCAGGCCCACTTGGGCGCGGAGGCGCGTGGGGATGGTAACCTGGCCCTTGCGCTGTACTCTAACGATGGTGCTCATAGTGATTAGTGTCGGGAAGTCGGAATTCATGACTTCCTGAAGTGAATGATAGGCCCTGCGGGAAAGGGTGTCAACCGGGTACTGCGGCGCGACGATACAATGCCCGTCAGCCGACAGATCGGGGAGAAAAACCCAAGCCGTCAAATCGAAACGCTGCAAAGCGGGGCAGGGTTGAAGGCGCGGGCCAACAGCGGGAAGCGGGGTAGCATACTTTGTGCTTTTCAAAGTCAGCGGCTCTTAAGTGGTAAAGGTCCACTTTTTGTGAACATGCTGCTACGGAATCAAAGCCCAGAACCGCAGGTCGTGGCAGGGGGAAAGCCGCAGACTCTCTGAAATGCGAGAGTCTGCGCTACCCTGCTCAAAACTTAGACCGGATTGAAGGAAAGGCATGGGGTCAGCCGGCGCAGAATTACGGTGGATTCCGGCCCAAGATCACTTCCGAATCCAGCCCCTGAGAGACCACTTGCCGCTCAACTTGGGCGAAGCCCGCCTCCTGCGCCAAGGGAGCAGCGTGGATAGGACGGCAGCCCCCGAATAAATAAGGCACAAGCCAGGAGGGAGTGATCCGATAGAAGCGCTCCCACCAAGTCGTGGCCTCGCCTTTCTGGCTGAGACTCACTAGCAGCAGCCGACCTCCCGGCCGGAGCACCCGGCGGAATTCCCGCAGCAAAGGTGTCAACTCTGCGGTCGGAACCAGATCAAGAAAATAGCTCGACCAGACCAGATCAAACGCGCCTTCGCCGAACGGGAGCGAACGCGCATCCGCTCGGACCAGAAGGGCGAGAGGAGCGCGCCGGCGTGCGACGCGCAACATGCGGGGAGCGAGGTCAACACCCACTGCGCATCCTGATTCGCCTACCTGCTGGCTTATAAGGACCGATACGGTGCCCGGCCCGACGGCCACCTCCAGAACGCGTTCTCCCGGCAACACGTTGGCCAAGGCAAGGCCCCGGGTGAGCGCTTTCTCCTCAAAAAGGGCTGACCAGAAACCGTAGAAGTCGGCGAACAGGTTATAGGCCCGTAAAATCGCCTGGCGGCTGCCGCGCGCTTCTATCACAATGCCGATTCTATCACGACCGCTCCGTACGTTTCTCCACCCCATCGGCGTTGTGGCAATATCTTCGAACCGAGGCTCTTGGACGGAAAGGTTAACGTGCCCCCAATGGCAGCGGGGCGCGAAGCAGTTGAGCGCGGTGACTATGGGAGAGATTCATGGTGCGCCACAGTTCCACTCCCCACCATGCCAGCGCCGCCACCTCGATGAATCCCGTTACCCCTACGAGCGGAAAAGCCACGCGAGGAATGAAGTCAGTGAGGATTTGCAGCACCACGCGCCCGGCGCATCCGACGTTAAGAAGAATGAAGGGTCCCCAGAGCGAACTGACGCGGCTGGAATCCACGCCCGCCAGGATCGGCACCACGCGCGACGCGACTCCCAGAATCATGAAGCTTACAAAGCCCACCGTGTAGGCATGACGGTACGAACCCAGAAATGCGTGGGAGAAGCCCTGGTGTGTGAGCACCCCGTAGACCAGGAAGAAAGGCAGCATGGCCATGGAAAAGACCAGCCAGGCGTAGGCGGCTCGGATGAACTTCAGGCTGCGGTCGGATTGCGCGGTTTTGCCAAAAACGCGAAGTTGCATCACCAGCAACAGCGCCCATACGGCCATTAGAATGAATGCAAGTTCGAGGCCGATGGAGAAGTAGAGATTGCCGGTGGAGAAGAACAGTTCGTAGCTCGCGATGTCGAGAATCAAGGAGCCGTTGATGAGCCAAAAGATCAGCGACTGGCGGTCGTGCCGCGGCTTGCCCATACCATAGACCGCCGGCACAAACCGCTGGCTGACTCCGGCGATGATCAGCGCGCCAAAGCCCAGCAATTGGATATCGCGCAACGGCCCGTCAATCAGCGCGATGCGCATCACCACCTGGTCAACGCCGTCGGCTGTGACTTTGGCAAAAAAGAGCAGGTCGCTAACGATGGCCTGAACGAAAAACCAGCAGAAAGCCGCGAAGATGAATTTCTCATAAATCTGGTGCGGCTCCACGGATTGCTGTGCAGTTTTGAGGATGATGACGATGAACATGGTAATGGCAGCGAGTTCAGTACCCGCCGCCAGAATTCCCAGGCCTACCCCCACTGGCATGGGCTGCAGCAATTCCGCACCCACGCGCGAGGCGATGCCGATGAGCATCAGGTAAAGCGTCATGTTGGCCAAGTCCGGCCGCCACAACGAAACGTATTTGAAGCGTGGGAACGATTGGTAGGCAAAGCCCATGACAAACAGTCCCATCCAGCCGAAAATCATGGCATGCGCATGCGCTTGTATGGCGGGCACCAGCCGAACTTGGAGAAACGTTCCGCCCAGGGCAATTTGCAATAAATTGGTGGCGCCCCACAAAGCGCCCACGGAAAGAACGATGACGATGGCTGCCTTGAAGAATCGCCGGTAGATAAAATCCCCCAGGGATTCCTGGTAGACGTACGCATCATTACCAGGGTTGCGCGCTTCGGCGTTCAATTCCTCCACCAGTGCATCGACGTCAACATTGTGGACGGCGGCAAAGAACTCCAGCGTTTCGGTGGGACCGTGCTCGCCCCCACAACCTTTCAGCCCGAATTTGTCAAAGACGCGCCGCGCCGTGGGGCAAGCTTTGACGATGTCGGCGACGCTCATAAGGTTGGTGATTTCCGTCATGATGATTTCTCCGTTCCAATCGTGATGATGCCTTACAGCTTGGGAAGTACTCTCACAGGTTAATGTGCCCCGGAACCGGGGGCGATGACTTCTGTCACAGGGCCGGCGACGATCGACTCCCCGTGACTTCTGTCATCGCCACCGCGCCGTAGCTCGTGTGAAATGGGTGGCGGGGAGGAGCCATGCGAGACGCAACCCGAAATGAGCACGAAGTGGATTTCAACGAGCGGCCATTTATCGCCATCTGGGAGGCCGACCCAGGCGTGCGACCTGGCGTGCGTGCATTGCCGGGCAAGCGCGCAACCGCTGCGGTCAGCGTTGGAACTATCGACGGTGGAAGCGCAGCGCCTGATCGACCAGATCGCCGCAATGCGGGTTCCGGTGTTCGTCATCACGGGTGGCGACCCGCTCAAGCGGTCCCGATATCTTTGACTTGGTGGAGTACGCCACCGCGCGAGACGTGCGGACGTCGTTGACTCCCAGCGCCACGCCTCTTCTAACGCGCGACGCGATTGCTGAGCTCCAGCGGCGGGGGCTCGCGCGTTTGGCGGTAAGCCTGGATGGGTCAACAGCGGAAATTCACGATGCCTTTCGGCGCGTGCCGGGTTCGTATGAGTGGACGCTCCGCGCCATTCGCTGGGCCCGTGAATTGGGCCTGCCCGTTCAGGCCAATACGACGATTACACGCCGCAATCTGGCAGATTTTGACGCTACGGTGCGGCTGCTGGAAACGCTCGATATCGCCATGTGGAGTGTTTTCTTTCTGGTGCCCACGGGACGTGGACAACTGGACGACCTGATTTCCGCGGAGGAGTTTGAGGCGGTCTTCGCCAAGCTTCACCAGATCGCCCGGCGAGCGCCATTCGATATCAAGACGACCGAGGCGCAGCACTATCGCCGCTACGTCCTACAGATGCGCGCGACGGCACGCAGAAACCGGGAATCCCCCAACGACTCCATGACCTCACCCACGCCAGGAATATCTAACGAATTCGCGATGGAGAAGGACGCGGACGGCATTGGCCGAGCGCCCCGGGGTTTGAACGACGGCAAGGGTTTCATCTTCATCTCCCACTTGGGCGAGGTTTTTCCCAGTGGCTTCCTGCCCGTGTCCGCGGGCAACGTGCGCAGGCAAACGCTGGCGGAAATCTACCAGCACTCATCGCTGCTTGTTTCCTTGCGCGACACATCCCGCCTTCAGGGGAAGTGCGGCGTCTGCGAATTCCGCAACGTGTGCGGAGGTTCGCGGGCTCGCGCCTATGCCCTCACTGGCAATCCCTTGGCGGAGGAGCCGTGCTGCGTATATCAGCCGAAAGTCGCAGCGGCTAACTTCTGACAGGCATTTGAGTAGAGAACGCTAAGAGCTGTGACTGGCCATTCGCTGGAGCGCTTGATCCAGGTCGGCTCGCAAATCTTCGACCTCCTCAAGGCCGATGTTCAAACGAACAATGCGATACCCATACCGTGGGCGCGCCGGATTTGATCCGAAGTCATAGGCCAAGGCGAGGCTGGTTACACCGCCCCAGCTATATCCGATCTCGAACAGTTCGAGCGCGTCCACAAACTCCTGCACTTGCTTCTTCGTGAATTCCTCCCGAAATACAATGGAGAACACCCCCGTCGCCCCCGTGAAGTCGCGCTTCCACATCTCGTGCCCCGGACATGAGGAAAGCGCGGGATGCAGCACGCGTTCAATCTCCGGACGCTGGGCGAGCCAGCGGCTGATTTCCAGCGCGGCGTCCTCGATGTACTTCAGGCGGACGGCTAACGTCTTCATGCCCCGTAACGCCAAACTGCAATCGTCCGGCGAAACACCACAGCCGAGCAACTGATAGGTCGATCCGAGCTGATTAAAGAGCGCCGGGTCATTTACGGTGATCGAGCCCAACAACATATCGCTGTGTCCACCGATGTACTTGGTGAGCGCCTGCATCGTAACATCGACGCCATGAGCGAGAGCGTCGAAATAGATTCCCGCCGACCAGGTGTTGTCAAGCGCCACCAGCACTCCGGCGCTGTGCGCTGCGGCCACGATCGCTGGCACGTCCTGTATCTCCATGGTGATCGATCCCGGAGTTTCACACCAGATTAACCGGGTGTTCGGACGGAACAGTGATCGAATCGGATCACCAATCGCGGCCATCGGTCCTGCGTTTGCGGTCAGGTTGGAGTCAACGGCAGGTTGTCTCTCGCCAGGCTGGCCAATGGTGGGAGGGTAGAAGGTTGCATCGACGCCAAACCGCTTCAGCACCTGAGTGGCAAATCGACGGTTTGGGCTATAGACACTTTCGGGCAGCAGGATGTGGTCGCCGGCTTTCAGGAAAGCGAGATTGATCAGCGAAATTGCACCCTGCCCCCCTGCCGTGAGCAAGGTTCGATGGCCGTGCTCAAGTTCACAAATTCGGCCCGCCAGCTCCAGCGCCGTGGGGGTTCCATACAACCCATACGTGTAGCCATGCTCGTACTGGTTCCAGCCTTCTTTGACCCCGGCGGCACTGGGAAACAGCACCGTGGATCCGCGGAAAACCGGCGGAACGAGAGATTGAAATCCTTCCGGTACGCGGATGTCAGAGTGAATGAGGCGAGTCTTCCAATTTTTGGACATGATGTGAGGATAGCAAGAATATCCGCAGCGTAGACACTGATTTCGCAAGTTCGGCGTATGGCGTCCACATTTCCGACTGGTCGCCGCTCTGTAGCGCTCTGTTCAGGACCTTCGCCCGAAGTCTACGCTGTTTTGCGGCCGTTCAATCAGGCGTCATAGTAGCCGAATTTCTCGATCTCATCCCACATGGCAAGCACATTTTCGAGCTTGGCGGCGGGGTGAATCTCCGTCGTAGAGCCAATCCAAAGACGGCCGTTGTCCGCGGCGTCATCGATTGTCTTGCGGACTGCCGTGCGTACCTCCGCTTCGCTTCCCATCGGCAGCAATTGCGACACGTCGATGCCGCCCATGAGGACCCAGTCGGGATAGGCCTTGTGAATGTCTCCCGCATACATGCTGGAGAGAGGTTCGAGAGGATTGATACCATCGATCCCCGCCTGCTTGAAATCGTCCAAGACTGCCCGCAGGTTGCCGTCAGAATGGAAGATCACCTTAATGCCGTGCTCATGCCATGCGGCGACCAGTTTGACCAGACGCGGAAAGAACTCTTTGCGCAAGAATCGGGGCGAGAACATCAATTGATCCGTCCCGGCCATATCCGCAAAGACCAATGCCACCGGAGACAGCGCCGGGTCGGCCGTCTCATGCACGCGTTGAATCTCCGCCCAATTCAAGGCCTCCAACCACTCGGAGATCAGCTCGGGATTTTCCGCGTATGCATAAGAAATCAGGTCCAGGCCTGCCCGCACGTGGATGGTATCCAACCCAACGGGGCTTTCATTGGGAAAGATCACGGTGTTCTCGCCCACCTTTTCCTGAAGTTCCAGGAACTGCTCGCGCGGGGACTTGGAGGAGGCGCCCCACACGTTACTCCTTCCCGCAAAGGTGAACATGTCGCCGAACTTGCGGTTGTGAATCTCTTCAATGTTCCGCGGGATGTAGTCCAGCAGACCCTGGACGTCATTGAAGGGGCGGTCAATCAGCCACGCCGTCCACCACTCCTGCTTCCACACAAAACCGTCATCGAAACGAACGATTTTCTCTTCCACCGGTGGGGCGATGCCGCGCGTGATGTCGAGGTGTGCCCCGATGGTCCGGCAAAGCAGGTCCAGACCATTCTGAAGCGTCACCTTCTCTCCGGTCACGTACTCAATCAGCGGAATGTGATGCATCAGGTCAAACACCGGAACGCGGTCCGGCCGTTCGCCCCGCAAGCTGCATTCGATGCGCTGCCGGGCGGTCATTCGATCTCTGGGAAGATTACGCATGATTTTTCTCCAATTCGTTACTCCAGGTAAAAAACCTCTTTCATCATGGCGAAGCGCTCATCCGGGCGCTGGTCCGGCACCGACTCGAATAAACGTCCCATTTCCTGCTGCCAACGAAGATTGACGGGGTCTTTCGCCAACTCGTCCCACGCCCGGTCGAAGTCGTCAATGTGCATGAACAGGAAAAGCTCCTGACCGCGCCGAAAGATCGAGTATTTCGAGATTCCGACCGCCTTGATCTTGGCGAGCAATTCCGGCCAAACGTTCTGATGAGATCGTTCGTATTCATCAATCGAGTCAGCCTTGATTCGTAATTTGAATGCGTATCGCGCCATTCTCCACCCTCCGTACGAGTTTGACTGCTGCCACTTATTAAGCGGTCAAGGTAATGATTACGACCATCAACCCAGGTGGAAGCAATGATTTCTTCACCTTCACGGCCGTGCCGAAGCGAATCCATGAATGGCCGTGCATTCCCCCGGGACGGAACCTACTATCTATCGGTTTTCTTTCACCTCGATTAAGCACAGAGTACGGGGCTGCATGACGAGTTCCATCACGTGCGGAAGCTCGGCATCCAACGCTTTCTTCTGGTCTCCCATGTAAAGGATCACCCTCGCGTCTCCCTTTCCTTCCAGTTCGATGCGCGGTATCTCCGGCAAATTGGCGAAGTTGGCCAGCACCACACCCACGCGACCATCCTGCGCTTGCCAGGTGGCGTTCTGCACCAACGATTCCTTGCCCCATCCGAAATCGCGCAGGCTAACGCTACTGACCTTCCACGGGCGCAGCATGCGGCCGTAAACCAGATAGTCACGCGCCACGCCGGAGCGGAATTTCGTGATGCGCTTGGTCCAGTCGATGAAAGCCGCCTGGTCGGGTATCGCGGACGTCCACGTCTGGTCCCAGTCGTATTCCACCTGTCCTTTGTCGCGCAGCGTGAAATTGATGAAATAGCCGTTCACCATCGCACGCGCCACTGACAGGCGGAGCGCCTCGTCATTGACGCGATTGGTATAGAACCCGAGGAAACCATTGGCGTATTCGTGGTAAAGGAACGAATACAGCGGCGTGAGATGGAATCGCGAGTCCCAGACCTGGAAGTTCTGAAGGTGCGTCTCCGGCGGCGCGCCTTCGCATGACATGGCAACCGTGGGATTCACCGACCGCGCCGTGGCCACGTCCGCCTTGATCAGTCCATCAAAATCCTCTGTCATCCAGGGCCCCGGTACCGGCGGATGGCCGTGGTTGGCGGCATAGCAGGCCGTGGGACCGGGTCCCTGGTCGAATTGCTGCACCACGTCAGGCCCAAGCTCCGCCATGCGACGGGTCATATCCAGAATCATCTGGCGTCCCTTTTCCGTCCCCACGCAGGTCACGTAATTGACCCTCCACGCGCCGAACTTCATTTCGGGGATGGAGCCGTCCCATCGACGCGTCACCACCGCGTCCCCGCCATGAGCGTGGAAATAGGACAGGCCATCGTAGTGAGTATTGTTCTGTCGAATCACCCAGCAGAGGCCATCGCCGTAAATCATCGGGTGCCAGCCGCGCGCCTTGGCCTCGACCATGAACTCGCGAAACGCCGCTTCGCCTCCCACCGGCGGGAAGGCGTCGGGTTGCACCCACGGGCCGGCATGCTCCCAGTTGAAGATGATGGGCATGAGAGGCGTGTCAAACGCCGCCGCCCACTTGTCCAAATACGGCAGCGCGTTGGTCAAAGGCGTGTATTCGGGATTCTCCGCGGCGGGCGGATCCCAGTCACCCTGGCCGCGCATCGGGAAGGCAATGGCCGGCGGCGAATCGGCGAGCCACCTGGGGACGTCCATGCGCTGGGCCAACTTAGTGGCGCAGAACGGCTGCTTCGACGCCCAATCGCGATAGATCTCTGCGGCGGCGTACCAATCGCCATGGAATGTGCCGACCACAACGTGGTATGAAATTTTGGTGACGCCGGGGCCGCGCGTGCCGGGGAAGTGCCCCAGTCCCATCGTGATGCCGTCATCCTCCAGCACCGGTTCCAGGAATTTGGGCAAGCCTTTGGCATCGTCGCACGCCAGGTACAGGCCCCCGGCGTCATTGTAGTAAGCCATCAGTTGCGTCGTGACCCACTCGCCGGGATAGTTGTTGAACCGCCAGATCTCGGGCGTGTCGCGGCGACTGCGTCCCCACGCCGCTAGAGCCACGCTGGGGTCCAACGGTCCGGCGATCGAGCCATCGGCAAAGGAGGACAGTATGTGGCTGTAGTTTTTGTTCTCCGAATTATCGAAGGGAACCTCGATCACCGGGAATTGCACGTGCCCGATCCACAGCGTCGTCCCGTTGTTCACTTCCAGGCTCCAATAGGTCAGTGACGAGTGGTTAGGGCAACGAACGGTCACCTGCACATCGACCGGCATTTGGCCGATTTCCTTGTAGTCGATGGTAATCGTAGCTCCGTCCGCATCGTGGCTCTTCGCGACGTTGACGTGGGCGGCTTCTGACGAGGTGACCGCCTTGAATTCGCCGTGGTCGTTCATGAATTCGATCTTGAAGAGCGGCAACCGCGTGTGGCCGGGAATCAGCAGGTCGTGGTCGATGCCAAAGGTCGAGCGCAGCGACGCCAGCGTGCCTTTTTCCGAATCGATCGTCAGCCGGTAACCGGGGTTTACCACGATGACGGCTTGCCCGGCTGGGGATCCGCCCGGTCCCGCGAAGGCTATCGGTGCCGCCGGGAATACTCCAATGATCAGCAGGACAGCTTGTATCAGTGCGTGATGTCTTTTTCCCACGGAAAATGTCTCCTGAGGCGCTTAATGTGGCACAAACTCTGACTCCCTACAATTCAATGCTAATACGCGCGCCGACGCGAAGTTTAACCGGCCCCAGCAGCCCGGAAGGAAGCAGCTCGAAGTCGCCCGTATACGGGTTCCACGTGCTCCAACTCACGCGTTGTTTCTCGGGCAGCCTGCTGTCCGCGATCAAGCGGTTTGCCCAAAGATTGGTCACGCGAATCGTAAGCTCGTTGGTGCCCGGCCGCAGCAAGCTCGTAACCTCTGCGCGGAACGGCGGTTTCCAAAGCGTGCGGCACGTCGTGCCGTTGACGATAACTTCGGCAATTTCCCTCACTTCGCCCAGATCGAGATCCAAGCGGTAATCATCCCTCGCTAGCGATGAGGGGATGTCGAGTTGCGCTCTGTATTCCGCCGTGCCGGAAAAATGCCGCACTCCTTCGTTGGAATGCTCCGTCCAGGAAATCAAGGTGCTCAACTGGATCTCAGGTGGAGCTCCGAGCCTCGGTGGAAACTTAACACTCCACGGTCTGTCGATCACAATGAGCGGAGGAACCTTCGTGTCGGTCGTCCGCTCTACCCCCACCGAATTCCGAAGCACGTAGCGGCCGCTTTCCCACGCGAGGCCCTCCACGGTGCCATCACTGTTCAGCGAAAGCTCAAGCTCGTTGCTGACAGGTCTCCCCGAGCGCGTGACGGAAACGATTGGCGCTGTGCGGGCAGCCTTTCGAAAAACTACGAATACCGACTCCGCGGGGCCTAATTGCAACGGCAAAGTTGTGGCCCCATCCTTTTGCCCGTAAATCGCGAGTTGGCGCGTTTCTCCGGTCTCCGGGCACCACAACTCCGGGGCTTTGCCGCTCACCCGGAAGGAGCAGTCAATACTAACTTCCCGGTATAGTCGATTGCACACCAGGTACAGATCCACGCTCTCCAACCGGCGGTGAATATAGTCGATGTTCGCCGAAGGCTGTGCGCTCGTACACTGAAAGTCGGGAAGAACTCCGGCCGCCTGGAGTACTTCGTTGAGCGGCACGCCCCAGACGAGCTTTCCACGGTCAATCGGCCGCTGCACTTTCCCGTCGCTGCCCGGTTGTCCCCAGAGTTCGTCTGCAAGTCGGCGAACTTCGCGGTCACACTCCGGAAACGCACGCAGGCTGGGTGAAGAATCAGGCTTGGGCACGACGATGGTGGCACCGGCTTCCAGCAGTTCCTTGATCTTGCCAACAAGTTGAGGCGTCATCACAGACTGTGGCGGAAAGACGAGAATCGCGTAGTTCATCCCGTTGGGCAGCGTCACGCGCCCGTTCCTCACCGACATTTGCATTAGTAGGTTGTGGTCACACCCATCGTAGTCATAGCCCGGCGGCGGCTCGGGAGGCAGGGCACCGGTTCGCGCCAAGCCGAACTGGGCGATCGTGGATGCGTCCGCACTCTCCGTCGCAGGGTCAAGGTGTCGGTTCCACCGCAGGATGACATTGGGGACACCTTCGCCCGTGGAGTAACAGATGTCCGCTACGAATGTTCCTTTCCGCAGCAGGTGCTGGGAGCGTGCCAGATATTGCATCCACGCCGCGCCCTGCTCCCACCACGTGTTGGTGCGTTCGAAGTTGATGCCGATGCCGGAATACGGACCCGCCTTCACGTTCTCTCCAATGCCCGCCCAAGCCATGCCCGGCTTGCGGTCCACCCATGGTTGCATCACGTAACGGTGAAAGAAGAACTGGTTAATGCCGGAGCAAAAAGCCTCGTCGCCGTGTGTTTTCAGAGTGTAGGGATGGTCCAGCCACCGACCCAGGTCAGGGTGGGCGGCGCTCGCGGTACAGGTGTACGATTCGGCGCCGATCACTTCCTTGCCGTAGATGTGCCCGGTTGAAGCGGACGCCTTGCAATCCGGACGAGGGAGTTCTTCCCCCATCCAGAATTCGCCCATCGGCAAGTCCGCTGCGCTTTGATAGGCAATGGGGTCATTCAGGAATTGCTGCCGCCCGGTGGCCTCACAGGTGAACTTCACGCCGCGTGCGTGGCACATTTCGCGCACGGGTTGTACGAACTCCGTCCGGATCAGGTCCGCGAGAAGTCGCCGGAAGTCCCACAGGAAGCGATTTGACGTGGTTACAGAATCGACGATGTGCCCCCCGCCAAGAACGGGGAAAAACCTCGCCAGGTTATAGCCACGGCACTCGCGAAATACCGTCTGCAAGCCTTCCGTCCAGTTCTGCGGGCCGGACTCCCACGAGTCCGAGTGGAACCATGTGAGGCTTTTCCCGCGGTAGGCCTGGTTCTGGGCCAGCAGCTTATCGAGCATGCCAGCAAAAACCGCTTCCACGCCCACGCGCCGCAGTTTGTCGCAATCGAGTCCGCGCCCCGCCACGGTGCTCGCGCCGTTGGTGGCGCCGGTAGGCGTGTAGCCGACGCGGAGGATGGTCCACTCGCCCTCGGGCACGCTCCAGGTCAGCACTCCCTGGTGGTCCATGGCCGCCGTAAGATCCACAACACCTTCGCCGGAGATGGCTTGGCCGGGCGAAATATCCGGTTCCGGCTCCCGTCCCAGTGTGAAGACCTCCGCGCCGCCCCCATGTTCGCCGATGTGCGCGTGGCCGCCTTTCAGCTCCCAGGCGCTCAGCCGAGGCGCGGCCGACAGGCGGAGTTCTACTGGGATTGTCGCGTCGATTCCCTCGGGAAACGTGAGTCGGAACACTCGTCCTTCGGTTTTGGAAAAGCCCATCGTGATGGAAGGATAACGCGACGCCAGGTGCCGCCAGCCGGTCTCGAATTGACACACGGTTTGGAAGTCGCTGCCATCTCGCCGTACCTGTAAAGCCGCGGAGGCGGGCTTGCCCTTTGCCGCAATTACCGCGCTGAGAACGAGCGACTGCACCGCGACGGGACTGGGAAACGTCAATTCGACCACTGCCGGCGGTCCTGCAAGCTTTGTGACCCGCGGTTCCAGAAGACGCGCGCTCGGACTGTCCTCAGGTGGCGTGCGGTAGGCGACCACGGCCACGTCCCGATAGAAATCGAGGTTCGTCGGCGGTTTTTCCAGGGTGGAACTCAGGGTCGCAGGACCCCGCACCACGGTCTCCGTCCACGTCAACTTCTGCATGGCCAGGTCGGGAGTGATCCACGGCCCGCCGTTGTTCCATCCGTCGTCGTTGTTCAAGTCGATTTCCAGGCCCAGACGCGCGGCTTCGGCGATGGCATGCTGAATCATGGCCTGATATTCCGGACTCATAAAAACCACAGGGCCGGGGTGCCAGGTTCCGATCTCCATGATGATCGCGCCGCCGATCCCCACGCGTTGCATTGCTTCCAGATCGGCGGTAATGCCTTCCCGCGTGACGTTGCCGTTGAGCCACATCCAATAGACCCAGGGCCGGGCGGACTTGGGCGGCGAAAGGAACTCAGTGGCCAGATCATCGAGAGGCGCGCTGCCGACAGGCGAAGGGGAACACTGCCCCATCAAGCCCGGTCCCGCCCAGAGGCCGCCGGAGACCATGGCCAGCCAATTACGTCTGGAAATGTTGGCCACAACCCTTCTCCTGTCCGGCTGAGTTCCCTTGCTACCTTAAATCTGGCGCTCGCGGTGGCCCCGGGCGCGCACCTGGTAATGGCTACCCGGGACGGCCCCACGCATCGTGGCGGCCGGCCGCCCGAAAAAGGAGTCGCATGGCCCACGCCGCGCCCGACGGGCGAGCCCGCTTGGGAGTGCGGTAGCAGCAGCCACCGCCTTTCGTTCCATCATCCGCTCGACGTCCTGCTGTCGTACTGCGGGCGTCCCGCCCGTGCCCGGGCATGGCCAGGATGGCCATGGTACGTCGGCGCGTGCGCGCCGCTCGCGAGGAGGCAGGCAGGGAGGCCACACAATGAAATCATTTCGTCCCGCAGGCATCATTTGGCCAGCGTGACGGCGGCCACGCCGAACCCACCCAGAGCGAGTTGATTGCCGGTGAGCATGCTGGAAGCCGGCGGCTGGAAGTTGGTGGTCTGATCCACCACCTGCACCTGCGCTCCCTCCGCGTCCGGCAGCATGACATCAAAGGGCCGATTGCGCTTGTTCAGCAGAAGGATCTTGTGCTTGCCCTGCGGCGTCACAAAAGCCTGCACGTAAACATAGGGCACGTCGGAATGCGTCGCCACCAGCTTGTCGCCCGGGCCGAAGTTGTCTCGCAGCAGCTTGAGCACCCAGAAGCGGGCGTTGGGTTGGCCGGTTTCCCAATCCACCATCGACACGCTGGGGAATTGTGTGGGGTAGCCCACCAACTGCGATTCACCCGCCACCTCCACACCGCGCTTGGCCAACTCGACGTAGAGGTAGGCGTACATGCTGCCGCACAACGTCCAGAAGGAATTAGGAATCGGCTTGAACACGTAACCGGGCTTGCCCTGTACAAGGTCTTCTGCCGAGATGGAACCCAATTCGTCAGTGTCCGTCCGCGTTTCGGGTGACAGGCGCTCGCGGATGCCTTGAACGTAACTGACCACCTTCAGGAACCCGTCGGCCTGGTCCCAGTAGGTGTGTTCCATGATCTCCGGCGTCTCATCCACGCTGGGCACAGCATAGAAATGGTAGGAAATCATAGCGATGGGGATGCCGGGCTTGTGGTTCTTGTGATCCAAAAAGTATTCGAAGTATTTCCGGGGTTCGCCGCCCAAGCCCAAGCCCACACACGTCATCTTGGGGTCGGCGCGGTGGATGGCTTCCACAATCGCGTCGTACACGCGCGTATACGTTTCCGGCGTCATCCGGTGTTCGCCATCGACTTCGTTGAGCACTTCCCAGTAGTCAATCTTGTAATGGTGGCCGGAGTCGTGGCGCTTCCCGAATTCGTCGGTAAAGCCGCCCTGGGTGTACCAACTGACCAGGCGTCCGTAGTAATCGGCCACTTCCTTCAAGGTGGGGTCGCGAAATTCCGTCCCCTGCTCATAGTCCCAGGTGACCTGGTCGGGATCGCTGGGATAAGCGACAGGTTTATCGGTTTTGAACATCCACTGTGGAATCGTGCTGAAGTTGATAATCACCGTGTGCCCGGTTTGGGCATTCATCAAGTCTTCCATCATGGGATCGACCAGCGAGAAGTCCCATGAGGTTTTCCCGTCCTTGGGAGGCTCAAGTTCGGCAACTCCCAGTTTGGGATAAGGCAACCAGGGCACGTAGCGAACATAGTCGGCGCCCAGCTCGTGCAACGCCTGAAAAACGCGGTCGTGAATTTTTGTTCCCCGTCGCAGCGGCGGATTCACCACCACTTGCAGCGTGGGAGTGGTTTTTGAAACCATCGTGACCTTGTCCCAATCGACCTTGACCGTGGCCTTTTCCGGCGCCGCCGAAGGAGCAACGCTGGACTTCTGGCCGCAGGCGGCGATGAACATTATTGCCAACGTTAATAAGACAACCTTCCATCGAACCGATCGTGAAATTCTCATGATATGACCTCCGATTCTTCGTGCCGCCTCACCAGCGACCGTCATCCTGAGTGGAGATGGGCTTGTTGTCCCACCCGCTCTACAGGGCGAAGGATCTGCCTGGGATTTTGTCAGCCACGCAGGAAATGCAGATCCTTCGTCCTGACAAAAAGCGTCGGGCCTCAGGACGACGGAGTGTAGGTATCCCGCCGCACGGCCTTATTCCACCACCGCCGCTGCCGCCATCTTCATGGCCGTCTCTTTCACCGCCTTCAAATCCAACTTTCCGCTGCCGAGGTAGGGTAAAGCGGGAATCGGGAAGAAATTCTCTTTGCGCGGCACCCACAATTTCGGAAGCCCGGAATCCCGCATGCGCTTTAGCAGTTCATCCACGCTGATCCCCAAATCCGTGTGCAGCACCACGAAGCGCTCGCCCTTCTGCTCATCGGAAATCGATGTCACCACCATACGTGGCTCAAGGGAGCCCAGCGCGTGGTGCAGCGCCTCCTCCACCTGGACGTGCGACACCATCTCGCCGCCGATCTTGGAAAAGCGCGAGAGCCGGTCGGTAATCTGGATAAAACCGTCCTCGTCGAGCCGGGCCACGTCACCGGTGATGTACCAACCGTCTTCCCACATCACCTGGCGCGTCTTGTCCGGTTCGGCGAGATAACCCATCATCACGCTCGGCCCCTTCACCAGCAGCATGCCGTCCTGGCCGCAGCCGAGCGTTTCAAAGGTCTCCGGGTTCACCACCCGCAGCGCCACGCCCGGGATCGGCTGCCCCACGGTGCCACGTTTGGCGCCGGGCTGTTTTCCGCCTCTGCCGTGGTAGCCGGAGGTTTCCACGGAGACCACCGGCGAGAGTTCCGTGCAGCCATAGCCTTGCAGAAGGTCCAGACGGAATTTCTCGCGGAAGGCATCACCGAGTTCGGGCTTCATCTTCTCCGCGCCCACAATCGCGATACGCAGCGAGGCAAAATCCTCCGCGTCGCAGCGCCGCACGTATTCCCAAACGAACGTGGGCGTGGAAATCATCAGGGTCACGTGATACTTCCTGCACAGCTCGCCGATTTTGCGCGCTTCCAGCGGATTCGAATGATACGCAACGCCGAAGCCGGAAATGGCGGGCAGCCACAGGCCGATGGAGAATCCGAAGGAGTGGAAGAAAGGCAGAATCCCGAGCAGGCAGTCCTGGCGATTGACGTTCATCGTCTGCTGCACGCCCTCCAGATTGGAGACAATGTTGCGGTGGCTTAGCATCACGCCCTTCGGCGTTCCGGTGCTACCGCTAGAAAAAATGACCGTGGCCAGCGAATCAAGCTTCACGTCGCGTGGAATCAGCACGCGCCGCAGCACGGCGGTGGGGACGATGCGGGCAATGACGGCCCAGAGCAGCTTTTCGCCCTTGGTAAAGCCCTTGGCCACATCTTCGATCATCACCATGCCCGGCTGCTTCTCAATTCCCAACCGGCTCAGCAGCTTCTCCGTCGTGAAGATGGTCCTGATCTCACTGCGTTCAATGGCCACCCCCATCGCCTGCTTGGACGCGGTGTAGTTCAGATTTATGGGCACGCGGCCCGCCAGGCTGACGCCAAGATTCAGCAACGCACCCGGCACGGACGGCGGCAGCAGAACGCCGATCGATTTCTCGCCGGCGCACGTCTTCAACACGCGGCGGCGAAACAGCAGCGCGCCAATCAACGCCTGGCCAAAGCTTACTTCGCGGCCCATCGTGTCCGCCATGGCGAAACGCCGCCAGTTGCGCCGGGCGCTGTCAAGGAACAACTCGGGCAACGGACGCTGCGAGTGCCCGCGGCGCGCAAACGCGTCGGCGCTCAGCGCCATCACCGCTTGCCGCACCTGGAAGACGTCGGTGTTGCCCGCCAGTGGCGCGCCAAAGCTCACCGTGACGCGATAGGGAATGCGGCGCGGCCACTTGAAGAAGAAGCGCCCGCGCTCAAAGCTGAAGATGCTGCCCCACACGCGGTCGAGATGTACCGGGATGATGGGGACTGGCAGGCCGCGCGTGATGCGCTCAAACCCGCGGCGGAAGCGCAGCAGGTTCCCTGTGCGCGTGATGGCGCCTTCTGCAAAAATGCAAACCAGGTCGCCGTCGCGCAGCCGGTCTTGCGCTCCACGCAGCGAATCCACCATTTCCCGCGGCTTATCGGCTTCCGAAATCGGAATGGCGCCCATCAGCCTGGCCAGCCAGTGGATGCCCGGCGTCTCGTAGAAGTGCCGGTACATCAAAAAGCGAATGAAGCGCGAGGTGCAGGCGCCAATCAGGAACGGATCGGCAAACGAGATGTGATTGCACACCAGCAGCGCTGCTCCCTCGCGCGGCAGGTTGTCCGCTCCGCGCACCTCGATGCGATAGAACGTGTGCGTCAGCAGAAAGAAGCACAGCCGAACCATGAAGTCCGGCAGCACCGTCAGGATGTGCCACGTGGCGGCGAAGGAAATCACGGCCATGACCAGGAGAATCTGATGGGCCTGCATGCGGCACGGTCCGGAGAGAAACTCGAAAACGCCCGCGCCTAGAAACACTCCCGTAAAGGTCAGGACGTTGGACGTGGCGATGATCTTGCCCTTGGAGTGTTCGCCGGCGTGCGCCTGCAAATAGGATTGCAGGGGAATGATGAAAATTCCGCCGGAAAAGCCGAGGAAGAAATGGCCCATGAAAACCTCGGTAATGGAGTAGTGAGCAAAGAAGAGCCACACGCCGAACACGCCCAGGCCAATCGAACCAATCGGCACCAGCCCCAGTTCCACGCGGTCGCCCGAAAGCTTGCCCGCCACAAAGGCGCCCAGGCCGATGCCGATCGATACCGACGCGGTGAGATAGCTGATGCCGGTGTTGCTCAAGTGCAAGAGGTCGCGGCCGTAGCCGATGACGTTCTGCAAATAAACCGCGCCGAGAAACCAGAAATAGGCAATCGCCAGAACCGTCCGATAAAGGGCGCGCGAGGCGCGGATTTCCGCAAAATCGTGGCGGAACTCGCCAAAGGCATTCCACCGGAATCTTTCTCCCGCCGCGATGGCCGGCACGCGGGTGATGCCCGTGGCAACGACCAGCCCCAGCAAGGCCGTGCCCACCAGCATCGCCACGGGAATATAAGGTCTGTAGAGGAACTTATCCAGCAGCAATCCCCCGGCCACCGGCCCCGAGACAATCATGGTGTACACGGTGAGCTGCATCAGGCCGTTGGCGCGCGAAAGAGCCTCATCCGGGAAAATCTGCGGCAGGATGCCTTCCTTGGCCGGGTCGAGGAAGCAGGCATGAATGCCGAGCAGGAAGAGCACGGCCAGCATGGGAATGACGTGGCCGGCGAACGTGGCCACGGTGGCGACAACCAGCAGCGAGGCCTCCACCACTTTCATGAAGATGATCACGTGACGCTTGGAGAAACGGTCCGCCACCTGCCCCGCGTAACACGAGAACACGATGTAGGGCAGAACATACAGCGCGGTACCAAGGGAGATGTAGAGGTTCCGCGTGGCGAGAGAAGAGATGCTGGCCGTGACAAACAGCATCAGGATCTGCTTGAAGGTGTTGTCATCAAACACCGCCAGCGCCTGCGCCGCCAGCAGAAAGACGAATCCCCGGTTCTTCAAAACCTCCGAGTATCCCCGCGAAGTTGCCATGTGTGTCTCCTCCCGCCTGCTTTTACGACCGTCGATGCCCGTCTCGATCTCGCGCATCGGTTCCCGCCAGAGACGAAGCACTCGGGAAGGCCGAGAGGTGTGGCCATTCAGCCGCGCCCATTCTAGAGCAATTGGCGAAGCCACAAAAGCCTGATTCTCTATCCCCGCGCGTGTTTGTTTCACGGCTTCGGTCACATCAGCCTCCCCATCGAGCGCCCCAGCACGACAAAAGCTCGCAGCCACTCTTCTCCGAGCCCTAGAACCGCCGCGGCGCCCAGCATCACCGCGCCCACGATCACCAGTCCGACCATCATTGTTGCTGTCATGTTCGTCATCCTCACGCGGGAGAATACGCGAAGCGCGACAGCCGCCGCGACAGCGGTCATTACAGTTTGTGAAGTGTCATAGCGAGGCGGAATTGGTGCGTATCGTTACAGTTTCTGAAGTGTCACACCTCCGCAATCGCGCAGAAACCCCTTGCGCCGGCACCAAACATCGGGCAGGGTACGTGCATGGACCTCCGCATCAGCAAAGAAAGCGAACTTCCGCTGCGGCAGCAGTTAGCAGAGCAGATTGTGTTTCAAATTGCCATGGGCAAGCTGCGACCGGGGCAGGCGCTGCCCAGCGTGCGGGAACTCGCCCGCCGCCTGAAGATTCATCACAACACCGTGAGTGAGGCTTACCAGGATCTGATTGCGCGGCGGTGGGTGGTGGGCCGACGGGGCGCCCGGGTAACGGTGCGTGCCCTGGAGGACGGGTCAAAGCCATCCGCACCAGGAGGACTCGACGAGTTGATCAATACGCTGATTCGTGCCGCGCGGGAGCACGGGTTTTCACTGCAAGCCTTGCGCGAACGCGTGCGCCAGATGCTCCTGGCCGCACCGCCCGACCACGTCCTCGTAGTGGAAGCCGACGCCGGCTTGGGCCGCCTGTTCCAGGAGGAAATCCGGGCCGCCATCAACTGGCCGGTGGACGTCTGCACGCGAACCGAACTGGCCGCCCACCCTGGACTGGGCATCGGCGCCCTCGCCGTGGCCGCGCATTACGCCATCCCCGACGTCAATCCCCTGCTCCCCGCGGACCGCCCGGCCATTCCCCTGACGCTCGGTGCGGCGGACGAACACGTGGAACTGATTCGCGGGCGCCCCGAGCCCTCGGTGGTGGCGGTGGTTTCCGTCAGCCCGGGATTCCTGCAAACGGCGCTCAGTGTGCTGGCCACCGCCGCGGGCCGCCGCCACGTGCTCCAAGAGTTCCTGCTTCCCCTCCCCGGCCCGAAAGCACTAGCCGCCGCCGACGTGGTCTTCGCCGATTCCATCGCCCTGCGCGAGATCAAACATCGCAACATCGTTCCCTATCGCATCATCGCTCCAGCGTCGCTCACTTACCTTGCCGGCGCCCTGCGCGCACCGTAGTCGCCGGGACGCGGCAACGATTCACGGCAGCCGCTACTACCGCCCCCGCTCCGGCCCCCCACGCGAACCTGCCTAAGCTTTGAGGTTACGCAATAACTGTTCGAATGATTCCTGATAAGAGGCAGGAACTTTCCAGGCGTGGAAGTCGCCGATCGAACGGGTGCGGCGCAGGCTGGCAGCCCAAATCAAGTCCGCATCCATCACCGCTTTGTCCAGGCGGATGGAGATGAGCACGGGAGTCTTGCGGTTGCGTTCCTTCTCCAGTGCCTCTTCCACCTCTTCCCCCACCCAGGGGCTCTGAATCGAATTGGCTGACAGGACCACCAGCAGCTTGTCGTGGATGCGAATCGATTCATCAATGCGCATGCGGAGCTTTTCACCGATGCGCAGATCCTTGGGCGCCAGCCAGCAGCGCACGCCGCGCACTTGCAGGTCAGTGTAAAGGCGCTGCGTGAATTCATCGTCCTTGCTGGAGTAGCTGATAAAGCAGGAGTGAAAAGCCGGCGGCGTTGTGACCATCGATTTCATCTGGGCGATGAAATCATCGGGCAGTCCGGCGCCGCGCAGGAAGGCCTCCGGAATGTTGCCTTTGGATTGGTAGATGGTGTCGACTCCGATGGTGGACGGGCCCAGGTGGCGTACCGTCTCCATTCCCTTCGCGGTGCTCAAGTCCACGTTGCCGAACACCGTGAAGCCCACCAGGCTGTTGGTAAAGTCGGAGTTGAAGAGATAAGCTCCGCTGAGGTCGGTGCCCCCCAGATTCGTGCCGCTGAGGTTCGCCCAGCGAAGGTCGGCCGCGCCCAGATTTGCTTCAATCAGGGTGGCGCCGGCAAGGTTGGCGCTGGTGAGATCGGCACCGGTCAGGTTCACGCTGCTGAGGTCAGCCCCAATCAGGTTGGCCCCGCCGAGATCTGCCCTCACCAAGTCGGGGAAGACCCTGGAGTTCTTTCTCCTCCAATCGTTCCAGCCGGCCACCCCCTGCTTAAGAATTTTAACGAGTTCGATGTTCGCCATAGAATCAACCCAGATAATAACATTAGAAGGCCAAATCGTGGCGCTCACTTGCGTTTCTATTCCCCCTTGCACTGCCCCTGCCAGCCATTACCTCTATCATCGGCGCGCGACAGGTCAAGATTAAATTTCAATGGTTCGCCGGACCGCCGCCGTCCTTCCAGTTTATTCCCCGAGTTCAGATTGCATTCGCGTACGGGCTTCAGCACAATGTAAGCGGACTGAAACCTTCGAGAAGCGCGAGGCCACGGGGAGAATCATGGAATTACTCAAACTGCACGACGCCGCCCGACAATTGGGGATCAGCTACCCCACCATCAAGCAGTGGATCTACAGACGCAAGATCAAGTCCGTCCGTACGGCGGGCGGCCACCATCGCATTCCCCGCAGCGAAATCGACCGCCTCTCGTTCTACGGCGAGGCCGGCAAGCACGCCAAGAAGAACGCCGCAGCCGCAGGGAAACTACCCAAGGGTCTCGAGCACTACATCAGCGGCCGGAATCAGCTTGTCGGTCGAGTCATTAAGCTGGAGATCTCCGGCTTGCTGGCCAAGGTCGCGTTGGACATTGGCGGTCAAACCATCACCGCCATCATCACCGCCGACGCGTGTCGCGATCTCCGCCTGAAGAAAGGTCAAGCCGCAGCAGCGCTCATCAAGGCGACCGAAGTCATGATTATCGGCACCGGCTCCTCACCAGCCTGAACGCTTGCGGCCCGCAACTCAACTTGAAGCCTTTGAACAATAGCAGGCAGCCCTCCGATCGTATAGCGACCAGTGGACACATCGTATTAAATCGCATATATTATTAACTTCCAGTCGTATTGTGTCGTTTTTGGGCGAGTGATCAACAACCCATAAAGATCCCGCCGGCGCGCGCCGCTTTGAGCGTGGCTGGTGCGACCTCGGCAGTATCAACGCCGGAGTGGACGGCGTATTTTCAAAGGAGATCGCATGACAAGCTGTAAGCCGGTTTCAGTTGACCGTGTGTCGAAACTCAGTGGGGCGCAGGGACCACGTCCGGGTCCCGCGAGGTGGTGCAAGGATGCCTGCCGGCTCCTGCTTATTACGCTCTTGTTCGCACCAGGACTGTTTGCGCAGTCCTCCGCCATGCTTTCCGGGATCGTCTCCGATCAGTCCGGCGCTCGGGTTTCATCCGCTGCCATCTCCGTGCGGAACCTGGAAACCGGCGCGGTCCGCGCGACCACCAGTAACCTTGCCGGCGAGTTCCAGGTCCTTTCGCTGGCGGTAGGAGCGTATGAACTGCGGGTAAGGAAGGAGGGGTTCGCGGAAGAAATCCGCACCGGCATCCGTTTGGCGGTGGACCAGGAAGCCCAGGTGAATGTGGCTCTGCATGTGGGTCCGACGACGCAGCAGGTCACGGTGAATTCCGACGCACCGTTTGTCAGCGCCACGCCGGCGGACATTAATGGCCTGGTCGGCGAGCAGCAGGTGAAGGATCTTCCCCTCAACGGCCGAAGCTACGATCTGCTTTTACCGCTCAACCCCGGCATTGTGAACTTCACCTCAGAAAAAACGGGCGGCATCGGAATTTCCAATTCGACCACGGGGAACAATTTCGCCGTCTCCGGCAATCGCCCGCAGCAGAATCTCTTCCTGCTGAATGGTGTGCAATACACGGGCGCGGCGGAGAATAATATGCAACCGGGTGGCGCCAGCCAGCAACTGCTGGGCGTCGATGCAGTGCGGGAGTTCAATGTCCTGCGCGATTCCTACGGCGCCGAATACGGCCAGCGCCCGGGCGGCCAGATAGTTGTCGTCACCCAGTCGGGCAGCAACCAGCTTCACGGTTCGCTGTTTGAATTCCTGCGCAACAACGACCTTGACGCTCCCAATTATTTCGCCCAGGGCATCGTGCCACCGTACCAGCGCAACCAGTTCGGCGGCTCGCTGGGCGGGCCCATCAAGAAGGACCGCACCTTCCTGTTCGCCAACTACGAGGGCTTCCGCCAGAACCTTGACCAGACCTCGGCGGCCTTTGTTCCCGACGCCACTTCCCGCGCCGTGGCCAGTGTACAGCCGCTGCTCAATCTCTGGCCTACGCCTCCGTCCAATGCGCCGGACTTCAACGGCATTGCGGAGGATTTCAGCAGCCCGCCGCAAGCCATTCGCGAAGACTTCGGAACTACCCGCCTCGACCACATTGTTTCCGAGCGGGATTCGCTTTCGGCCGTGTACACCATCGACGATGGTGGCGATGTCACGGCGACGCCTCTCGACCCTTTCAGCACGGACATCCTGAACTTGCGCGAGCAGGTGGCCAGCCTGGAGGAAACGCACGTCTTCTCGCCGCGGTTGGTCAACACGGCTCGCATCGGCTACTCGCGCGCCGGCTACTACTTCAACGGCGAACCCACGCCCGGCACTCCGGCCACTGGCGTGACGGGCTTTCTGGTGGGAAAGGCGGTGGGCGCAGTGGTGGTGGGCGGCAGCGCCGCGTCCAACCCGCAGGCTTCCATTGGCCTCGCCGGCAGCAATAACGGCAGCAACCTTACCGTCGCTCGCAACATTGTCACTCTTGAAGACCGCGTGACGTTGACGCGGGGCCGTCATCAACTGACGTTCGGTGCCTGGTTCCAGCCCTTCCAGTCGAACGAAACGCTGGCGCTCAGCCAGTACGGGCAGACAACGTTCACCAGCCTCGCGACGTTTTTGCAGGGAACGGTTGCCACGTTTGTCTTCGACCCCGCACCCACGGAAATGGCATGGAGGTCGCTGTTCGGCGCGTGGTATGCCCAGGACGTGATCAGGCTTGCGCCCAGGCTCACCCTGTCACTGGGCTTCCGCGACGAATTCACCACGGGCTGGAACGAAGCGCATGGGCACGCCTCGAACTTCATCTACCCGAATGGTGTCATCGCCACGAGACCGCAGGTGGGCAATTCTGCCTTTACTGTGAACAACGCGAAATTCCTGCCCGAACCACGCATCGGCTTGGCCTGGAGTCCGTTTGGCAGCAAGACGGTGATTCGCGCCGGATTCGGCATGTACGACGATTTGCAGGACGCGTTGGGATATCGCATGGACCAGAACGCTCCTTTCAATCCGACGTACAGCATTGCATCGTTGCCGGTCGCAAACCTTCCCGTCAATCCCTCCGCCGTACCTTCGAACGCCAAACTGCTGCCGGGCGGTGTTCAGCCCGACCTGAAAACACCCACGCTGATTTCGTGGTCGCTGCGGATCGAGCGGGAGTTAACCGCCAACACCGCTCTTACCGTCGGGTACGTGGGCTCGCACGGCTACCATGAGCTGATTGGATTGGACGCGAACGAGCCGACGCCCACCATCTGCCCCGCGTCCCCCTGCCCCGCAAGCTATCCCACGGTGAACGCCGGTCCACGCCTCCGGTGACGATCGCCACGGGTTTCCCCGCAGAATCACCCTTGGCAGGTGCGCCAGTGCCCGTCGGAACTTATTACATCCCTGCCACCGCCACCAAGCCCAATCCCGCGCTGGGCCCCACTTGGACATGGTTCTCGCTCGGCGACAGCTCTTACAACGCGCTGCAAGTGGACCTGAACCACCGCTTCGGCCATGGCGTTTCCATCCGCGGCGTCTACACGTGGTCCAAGTCGCTGGACGACGGCGATTCGTTGAACTCGACGACTGCCGGCAACGCGCCGGGTCTGGTGTCAAATCCCTTCGATCTGGGCGCCGATTGGGGTCCGGCCACTTATGATGTGCGCAACATCGGCGTCATCAGCGCCCTTTACGAGCTTCCGTTCGGAAGGGGCCGAGGGTACGCGAATAACTTCGGCAGCGTCGCCAATGGCATCGTGAGCGGATGGTCGGTGAACAGCATTGTGACCCTGCAACAGGGCTTTCCCTTCACCCCGCAGCTCAGCTATAACCCGACCAACAACGGCGACACCAAGAATCCCGTGCGCCCTTTCCTGAATCCCGATTTCACCGGCCCGGTGATCACCGGCAACCCCACGCAGTGGTTCAATCCCAGCGCTTTATCGCACCGCCCTCCACCGGCGGATTCTACGGCAGCCTGGGACGAGACACGTTTACGGGGCCGGGACTCGCCACGTGGGATTTCTCGGTGGAAAAGGACACGAACCTTCATGAAGGAGTACGCCTCGAATTTCGCGCCGAGCTTTTCAATCTGCTCGATCGCGCGAACTTCAACACGCCCAATCTCATTGTGTTCACGCCGCCTACCACGGCAAATCCGTCCGGCGTGTCGGGGACAGCGGGAGCAATTACCAGTACATCAACCACGTCGCGTCAGGTACAATTCGGGCTGAAGCTGCTGTGGTGAGAAAGCACAAGAGGAGCCCCTATCCCTATGGTCTCAACTACGCACGCAGCATCGTTCGGAAGAACTCGCGAAACCTTAGTCCTCTTTCTGGCTTTGATGTTGGTGGCCGGCGTTGCTTCCGCCCAGGACATTACAGTCCAGGACGGCAGCGCCGCGCCCGTCAAAATCTCTGCCACTGAAATTGCCGCCATGCCCCATCAATCCGCTACCGTGGAAAGCCGCGGCAGGAAAATCACCTATAGCGGCGTTCCTCTCCGACTGCTACTGGAAAAAGCCGGCGTCACCTTTGGCGAGTCGATACACGGCAAGAGGCTGGCAAGCTATCTCCTGGTGCAGGCGGCAGACGGTTACCGCGTAGTCTTCGCGCTGCCGGAACTCGACCCCGGATTCACCGATCGCGTCATTCTGCTGGCGGACCGGGCCGACGGTCATCCCCTCGATAGCAAGATAGGCCCATATCAAGTGATCGTGCCCGGGGAAAAGCGTATGGCTCGCTCTGCGCGACAGGTAACCACCCTGAAAATTCTCACGGCCCCATAGCCAAACATACTATCCTGTTACTTTCGCAATCAGTCCATGCCACCGCGAGAATGCGGGGAGCCACGTGCTCTTCGGATTGCGACCGGCGTAGAATCAAGGAACCTGACATGAGTTTTCTGGTAACGGGAGGTACAGGCTTCGTCGGATCGTACGTCGTCCGCTGCTTGCTCGAGCACAGCCAGCAGGTAGTGTCCCTCAATCGGAAGCCTGATCCGGAAGTCACACGCCTGTTCACCTCGAACGTCGAGGTGATCTCCGGCGATGTAAGCGACCGTGCACAGTTGGCAGCGATGTTTCAGAGCCATCCGCACATCGACCGTGTCGTGCACTTGGGCTACATCATGGGGATTGAGTCCGAGGCCGACCCGGTGATGGCCATGCGGGTCAACGCTCTGGGCGCGGCGAATCTATTTACCGAAGCCTGCACTCACGGCGTGAAACGCATCGTCTTCAGCAGTTCCATTTCGCTTTACGGCAAGAGCCAGGCAGCCTACGGCGAGCGCCCAGTGAACGAAGACGACTTCTGCTCGCCGCAGGAACAGGCCTACATTTACTCCCTCACCAAGCTTCTGAATGAGCACCTGGCCATCAAATTCGAAGCGCGGAACGGTGTGCCGATTGTTTCTGTGCGCCCGCCGATCGTCTTTGGTCACGGTCGCAAGCGCGGCACCACGGCCTGGGCCAGCGATTTCGTCAGCCTGCCGGCACGCGGCCAGCCGGTCACGCTGCCCTTCCCCGAGGACGACCGGAACTGCTACATCTACGTCGCCGACCTGGCGGAACAGATCTACCAGCTTTCGGTTAAGCCTTCGCTCTCACACCGCGTTTACAACACCGGCGGACACACACTTGCAGCGACGGAATTCGCAGCTTTGGTGCGAGAGCAGTTGCCCGGCGCGAAGATCGGTTTCAGCCCAAACAGGCCGCATTCCGCGTTCATTTACCGCCTCGACGACCGGCGGATTCGCGGCGAGTTGGGGTCGCTGCTGCGCCCCATGCGCGACGGGATCAAAGCCCACATTGAGGAAGTTCGGCGGAGGGATTCAACCTCATGAGCATGGACGATCCCCAGCAGAATTGCCTGACGGTCGTCAAGCCTCTCTCTGTCGATGAATTCACGCGGTTTGACTGATCAACTCCGCAGCGCCCGCTTCGTGCCCGCGTCGCAGGGACCAACGGGCTGGCGGAGCCACAGTCACTCGAAGAAGCAAGAAAGGAACAACCATGGAAATGTGTGAGGGAGCTTTGCTCGCCGCGGGTGAGAAGGGTAGCGCGCGAGCCGTGATGACGTTTCCGGCGCTGGCAAGGTTGTCGAACGGCACGCTTCTGTCCAGTTGGCGCTGTGGTTCGACCAAAGATTCCGAGGACGAATCGGTGGAAGTCTGCGCATCAGCCGATGGCGGCCGCACCTGGAACCAACCGATGACGGTTTTCGGCGAAACGCGCGTCAACGGCGTGCGAGGATCGTTACGGGTTGTCTATTTCACCGAGATTAAGCCGGCACACGTGCTGGCAGCATGCCTGTGGATCGACCGCGAGACCTTCCCGGGCAAGCCCCTCTTCAACCCGGTCACCGAAGGCTGTCTGCCCATGAAAGTGCTGCTCGCCGACTCCTTCGATTGGGGAACCACGTGGGGTCCGTGGCGGGAGGTAGAGATGCCCGCGGACATCGGCCCGCCCAGCCTAACCAACCCTATTCTGAAATTCTCTGACGGCACGCTGGCGATGAGCATTGAAACCAACAAGAACTATGAGGATCCATCGAAATGGATGCAAGGGGTCACGCTGCGGTATTCCCGGGATATGGGCAAGACCTGGAATGCGCCGCTCACAGCCTCCCAGGATCCCACGGGTCGCATTTTCCATTGGGACCAGCGCGCGGCGGTTGCCCCGGACGGGCGGCTGGGGGCATTCCTGTGGATCTACGATAGCTCCACTCATACCTATCTCAACGCACGCCGCCGCGTCAGTTCTGACGACGGACGGACATGGTCACCTGCCGAGGACCTGGGCTTCGCCGACCAGCCCGCGCACCCCGCCATCCTGCCTGACGGCCGTACGGTGCTTGCCTGGGTGGATCGGTTTGGAACGGGCTCGATTCGCGCCCGCCTGGCTGAGTCCATTGGCGCTCCGTTCGACGCCGATACCGAGGTATGCATCTACTCGCACCGGCAGAATGCGGACGCTGGCGGTCAAGCTTCCACCGGTGACTGTCTGGTGGAGCAAGGACGATGGAGCTACGGCCTGCCCTTCGCCGAGGCCTTGCCGGACGGGGATGTGTTGGTGGTTTATTACGCGGGAACGCCTGACGTCATGAGCATTCACTCCGCACGCCTACACTTGTGAGACTTCACCAAGGCCTTACGCCAGCCGGCGGAATCCGCTGTGGGCCACGGGGCCTTTCAGTCGCTGCATGACGTCGTTGCGGCTCAAGGCTTCGGCGATCTCGGCAAATGCCTCTTCGACAGCTTGCAGGTAGAGACTGACATGCTCAGGCTGGTGGGCATACGACGCATAAAAGGCGTTGGTGGCCAGGAAGCCCTTCTCCAGCATGATCTGCGTAAAGAGCGTGCGCAAGGCCTGACTCTCCGGGTGGTCGAATGCGAAGTGCGAGAGAGGCAGCATGCCGTTGACGGTGACCGGCAAATGCGTGCGAGCGGCGGCCGCGCGCCAGCCGGTCTGTATCTGCGTTCCTATCTTGCGCAGGTGGCCGCCACATTCAGGCGACGATGCTTGCGAAGGGTGGCAAGTCCGGCAGTGGGACCGATCCTCTCGGTCCAGTAAGTGCTGCTGATGAACGTGCTCTGGAACGCCTTCATCACCTCAGCGGTGCCGATGATCGCCGCCAGCGGGTAGCCGTTGCTGATCCCCTTGGCAAACACCGCCATGTCCGGAGTCAGGCCGTACTCCAGATGCGCCCCGCCCGTGCGCAAACGCCAACCCGCCGTGACCTCATCGACAATCAGGACCGCGCCCAGTCGCGAGGCGATGCCGCGAACTCCGGTCAGGAAATCCGGCTGCGGTTCGGCATTCCGGATCGGCTCCATAACGATCGCGGCCAACTCATCGCCATGTTCGGCGACAATCGCTTCCAGTTCCTCAAGGTGGTTGTAGCGAAACGGTAGGGCAGTCCCCCGCAAGCCGCGCGGCACGCCCGCGGGATCAAGGCCAGGCAGCAGATGTCCGTCCAGCGCGGCGCTGTCGCCAAGGTTGGCGGCCAGGTACCAGTCATGCCAACCGTGATATCCGCAAAAGGCAACCCTCTCGCGCCCGGTCGCGGCGCGGGCTACGCGCACCGCCACGGCCATGGCTTCGCCGCCGCAACGCGCATATCGAACCATGCCCGCCCACGGGTGCAGTTCGCAAAGCAGTTCCGCGAGTTCCACCTCCTCCGGACAGTTGAGCGTCGTCATGCTGCCGGCATTCAACTGCCGCGTGCACTGCCTTGTCCACATCGGGATCGGCGTAGCCGAGAATGCAAGAGCCGATTCCCATATAGGACATGTCAATGTACTTTCGGCCATCGAGGTCCCAAACCTGTACGCCCTGCGCCTTGGCGAAGTAGCTGGGCCACTGCTCCGGCAACAGCATTTCAGGCCGCTTGGAGAGCAATTGCGTCCCGCCGGGAATCAGCTTGCGCGCCTTTCGATACAAGTCCTGTCCAGTTGAGCTCATGTGATCAGCCTTTCAATTCCAACATACGGCGAGCATTGTTGTAGAAGATGTCCTCCACCTGCGAGTCGCTCAGTTTCAAGCGGCGCGCGGCGAGCTTGAGGGCGCGGAGCGATTCGTGGCCCACCAGCAGCGGCTGGATTTTGGCGTGCGCCGCCACCGTGTTCCAATCGACCGTGTCTTCATACAGCCAGAGGAACGTGTCACCAATCGCCACGCATCGCCCGCGCAGGTGGCTGATGGGAAAATCCGATCCCCACAACAGGCGGTCATGACCCAGCACTTCCACAATCGCTTCGAAGCCACCGGCTTCGGTGACGGCAGACGAGTCGCACCAAACGTTGCGCAGCCCACGCAGAGACTCGATGCCTTCAATGGTGTGGAAGGGATTAAACCCGCGCGCCGCGTGGGCGAGAATCAGTTTGATGTTCGGGTACTTTTCACAATAATGCGAATTTGCCGCTGGTTCTTGGGATCAGCCAGCGCCCGGTCCTTCACCATGTGCAAGGTGATGGCAAGCCCCGCTTCATGCGCGATGCGGATATGATCTTCGGTGAGGTACTCGTTAACATCGGAGTGCCACGTCGGGTTCGCGTGCGGCGAGAACGTGTGGTAGACCTTGAGGCCGACAAGCTTGTTCCGCCGGACTTCTTCGCGCACTTGCTCAGGATCCTGGCGAGGCGAGACGATGAGCTGGCCGCGGGATTGCGCGTCCTTGGCCACTTCGCGCGCCACAAATTGGTTGGACGCGGCGCTCCACTCCTCGCTCAAGCCCACTCCGAAGAAGAGGCCCGAGGTCTTGCGACCCGGGGTCAGCCAGTCCGCATGCCGCTGGAATTCCTTGATGCCGGCAACCGCCGGTCCCAGCCTCGAACGAGTGGCCCGCACCCCAATGCTCCAGCTCGTAGAGGTGAGCATGCGCGTCGAATACCCGCGCCGGCACGAAGTCGTCGAGTTCCTTGGCGAAGAACTCACGATCGTAATCGCGAAACTCCCAGGTTTTCGGCATTTTGGCTATCGCCCACTTACTTTGCCCTGTACCGCCAATTCACCGAGCAGGGTCTATTGGACTTCAGGTTACAGATTAGCTGCCGGCTCCGGGTCGCTTATGACGGGGAAATCCGCCGGACCACGCAACTTCGTCGGGTCGGTCAATTGCACACGCGGCGACATGTACACCATGATGAGCCCTCTTCGCGGATGCCGGCTGCGATTGGCCTCGCTCCAGTGCGCCGTAAGACAATGGTGGAGCACGCAGGAACCACGCGGAACCTGGACGGCGAATTCCGGCAGGCCGGCTACGAGTTCGTCCTCCAGCATCAGTGAGTTGCCTTGAACGTTGGAAGGAACGTGCCGCAGCACGCCAAATTTGTGCGAGCCACTGAGAAAGCGCACGCATCCGTTTTCGAGCGTGCTGTCATCCAGCGCAATCCAGCAGCTCAAGAGCTCATGCGGCGCGAACGGCCAGTACGGCATGTCCTGGTGGAGAGGAACGACCGTTCCAACCTCGGCGGGTTTAGCGAAGAGCTGGCTTCCATATAGACGCAGCGGCTTGCCAAGTAATTTTTCGACCACGGTCACGATTTTCGGATGACGGGCTAGCTGCATGAAGAAGGGATTGTACAGGTGCAGGCGAAAAGCGTTGCGCACGCGCGGCGGGGAAGAGCCGGGCTCATAAATCAAATCGTTCTTGGGAATGTAATCGACGCTTCCGGCAATAATTCTGTCGATCTCTTCCGAAAAGGGCGCAATCTCATCTTCCGTGAAGAGCCCCTCCAGAATGGCAAACCCATTCTCTTCGAACGATCGGGCCGCGTCATGCAGATTGACCATCTTCGATTCCCCGCCTCCTTTTGAGTGTCCGATGCTTGCGGATTTCCGCTTTGCTGACTTCCCTTCCCGCCTCGAATACAGGGTCCGGCGGGAACTAATACCGCCCGTGCCTCTCCACAAGGTCACGCATCATTTCGATCCGGTGCTCGGGCGTCCCGGGAGGGACTTGATCCCCGGCGGCGGCGATCAGGCGCGGGCCCTGCTTGCGGATTTCCAACCAGTCGAGCACCGCCTTCTCAAAGTCCCCGTCACTGGCTGTTTCCGACCAAACAGCAGGGGCGACTCCCCCGGAGAGAATGAGATCGGGCCCCGCCTCGTCCCGGCACTGCTTCGCCGAAAGATCACCGCCGGGGCTGGGAGTCACCGCGTCAATACAATTCGCTCCCATCCCGCCCAATTCCCGCAACAATCCGCGCAGCCGTCCATCGACATGGACGGCACTGTACTTGCCTGCCGCCCGAATCCTGCGAAAGGCTTCGCGATAGAACGCCGCCGACCACTGGCGGAAAAACTGCGGCGGTTGAATATCGCTGCTGAAATTATCGCCCATGATGATGACTTCGCCAGGCCCCTGGCAGAGCAGATCGATGAGCGTGAGCAGATTCTCGTTGATGGCGCCGACAACGTGCGTCATCACCTCAGGCATATCCACACAGGCGTGAATCGTGGCCTCAATGCCCATCCACAAACTCAGGAGAAAACCCATGGCGCTGTACGTCGATGCCACGTAAACCACGCCCAGATCGCCCACGGCCCCACGCCATCGTTCGTATCGATCAAATACGGGAACATACCGCGCCCGCGTCATGGCGTATTCGAAGGCGCGCAGGTCCTGTTCCGAGCAGATTCCCCATTTGGAAATGCCCCAGGAATAGCTCTGCTCTTCCCAGAGGCGACGGCGCTCGATCGTCCCCAGCGGTGTCGACATGCGCCAAACAATCTCCGTCCCGCGAGCGGAATTCTCTTTGACCGCGCTGCTGACAACCTCATGGGAAAAGACGATATCGTAACTCGAAGCAAGATTGGCGAGGTAGAATCCCGCACCGACCTTTCGATGATAGTCTATCAACGCCCAATCGGGCTGCGTCGCCGGAGTCGATAGGTCAAAAGGAATCTTGTGCCGCTCATTGAACCAGTGTGACAAGTCGAGGAAAAATGGAACGCGATCAGGAATCACGCCCCGGTAAACCGCCAAAATGCGCTCGCGTTCTGTCATGCCAGCAGCTCCCGCCGACGCTGTCCTCTCAGGGAGGGAATTTTTGTCCTTTGCTCAGAATCGAACATTTCAACCAAATATCGCGAATGTTGTGCTCGGTGTCAAGGACGAACATCTAACCGGTCCCAACCAGCCCGGAGCGTCTTTCGGACGCATATTGGAAGTGAATTGACACTGACTACAGGGCGATTATAATGTTCAGTCTTTGAGAATATTTGATTCCAGCCATTGCCTGATCGTGGCGACGTTTCGCCCATGCCAGAGAGACGCTTCAGTCGCACGGCCTGGAGTACGGGCGCCAGTCAGCGCATTCGGCCTAGCCGGTTCAACTGACAGGAGGGGATCGCAGCAATGAGCACGACGTTCACGGGAAGCTCCATTGAATGGGCGAGAGTAGATCTCAACACCGTTCCCCGTATTACCACCGATACTGTGCCCGGGCCGCGATCGCGGGAAATGCACGCCCGCGCGGCCACCATCATGAAGGGGTACTCCAGCCAGGTCAGCTTGTTTCCGGTAGTTTTTGAGAAGGGTTACGGCTGCACGTTGACGGACGTCGATGGCAATGTTTATTTGGACTTCTCTTCCGGGAATTTACGTGACCACCTTGGGGCACTGTCACCCGAAGGTCACCCAAGCGGTGCAAAAAGCCGCGGGTCAGTTGATGAATTGCCACGACTTCACGACTCCGGTCAAGTTGCGACTTCTCGAAAAACTCAAGCAGGTACTGCCGGGCGATCTGGCGGGCGTCCAACTCTATGACAACGGAACGACCGCGGTGGAAGCGGGCCTGCGGGTGTGCCGCGCCGCGACCGGACGACACGAGTTCCTTTCCTGCTATGGCGACTTCCACGGCAAGAGCGGCCACGCAGTCAGTCTGGCGCGCATGAAACCGGTAAACGGCGTCACCCGTGCCGCCGGTTTCCACATGCTGCCGCGCCCGAATCCCTACCGGCCATGGTTCAAAAAGGCGGACGGCAGTATCGACACGGATGCGTATCTCGCCTTCTACAGCGAATTCATCAGGGAGGGGACGACCGGGCAGGTTGCGGGAATCGTGCTCGAACCCATCCAGGGCTGGGCGGGCTCCATTTTCCCGCCCGACGACTTCTTTCCCAAGCTGCGCCGTTGGTGCGATGAGCGCGGAATCCTTCTGATGGCAGATGAGGTGCTGACCGGCATGGGCCGCACGGGGAAACTGCTGGCCATGGAACACTGGAACACGTTGCCGGATGTCGTAACCTTGGGTAAAGGGTTCGGAAACGGCTTCCCCGTCACCGCCATGGTCGTGCGCGAACCTTACGCCGGCGCCGTGGAACATATCAGCGCGTCCACCAGTTATGGCGGAAACCCCATGGCTTGCGCTGCCGCACTGGCCTCGATCGAGGCCATTGAAGAGGAAGATCTACTCGAGAACGCACAACGGCTGGAAGGGTATTTTGTCAAACGCCTGGCACAGATGATGGCCGACCATCCGATCATCGGCGATGTGCGCTGCAAGGGATGCCTGATGGGAATCGAGTTGGTGAAAGACCGCACCAGCAAGGAACCGTTTGACGAAGCGGGCAAGTTCATTTACAAGGAGGCCTTCCGCAATGGCTTGGCGTGGATTCCAGCGGGCCACATCTTGCGCATGAGTCCTCCCATCGTCATGGATTTGGATGCAGCCGCGAAGTGCATGGATATTATCGACGACGCAATCGGCAAGGCGGAGCGTGAATTCGGATATTCGAGGTAAAATCCGGATTGCGCCGCGGTTTGCAACCAGCACACGCGAGCACTGAGCATTGCGTCGAAGCAATACGTCCTTAGGTTTGTGTAGAAACAATCAGTCAGGAGCTTAGGCCAATGCCGAACTTGTGCTTTGAGCGCCTTTTCAACCGCACGGAGCGGGCCGTCATCGTGGCCATGGATCACTGCCTTTTCGACGGGCCGATCGAGGGAATGATCAATCTGAAAGAGACTGCCGCCAAGGTAGCTCCCTGTGTGGATGGCATTTTGCTTTCGCCCGCCATGCTCCAACACTGCCACGACGCGTTCAACTACAAAGGCGCTCCGATGGCGGTGGTACGGCTGAATTGGAGCACCACGTACTGCTTCAAGTGGCATTACAAACAGGGTGCGACGGTAGCGGCCTTCTCCGCTGCCGAAGCGTTACGGCTCGGTGCGGATGTCGCCCTGGTATCACTGACGCTCGAAACGGACAGCGAGGCCAACGACGCCAATAATGTCGCGATCTTCCGGCAGATTTGCCGCGAGGCAAAAGAACTGGGCATGCCCGTTATCGGCGAGTACTTCCCGGCTGAGGCGGAAAGCCTGGGGCCAGACGATTTGCACGAGAAGATTTACCGTGGTGCGCGAATTATCACCGAACTGGGTGCGGATCTGATCAAAACACTTTACACCCAGGACTTTCGCGCAGTCACGGAAAGCTGCCCTGTGCCCGTTCTCGGCTTGGGGGCAGCAAAGTTCCAACCCAGCGCGCCGCCCTTCAACTTGCCGCTGACGAGGTTGCAGCGGGGGCTGGTGGCGTGGTGTTCGGGCGCAATGCGCTGCAGGTTCCGGATCCTCCAGCATTTCAGCAGGCGCTATGTGATGTGGTGAAGCGCGGGTTGTCGGCAGAAGCCGCAGTCGCCAAATACCATCTCGATTAGTCAGAACTGTGCTGGGCATATGCGCACGGCAACAAGCTGAGTGCCCGATTCGAATCACTTCGACGAGAACAGGAGCCATGCCAGAATGGAATTTCGCCGCTTGGGCCGCACCGGCATCAGAGTCTCCGTCATCGGACTTGGCACTGTCGAACTGGGTTTGGAGTACGGAATCGCCGATGGGCAGGCCGTCCATATGCCCTCCAGGGACGATGCCAGCCGTGTGCTCAATCGCGCCCTGGACCTCGGGATCAATTACATTGACACCGCGCGCGCCTACGGTGTGAGCGAGGAAATCATCGGCGGGGCCTTGAATGCCCGACGCAAGGAATATGTTCTTGCTTCGAAGGTGGGAGCGCCGAAAGATGTGACTGCAGGGAGCGAGGCCATTCGCGCCCATGTAACATCATCTGTTCAACAGAGTCTTAAGGCCCTGCAAACGGACGTGATCGACGTCATGCAGCTTCACAGTGTCCCTGTGCAGATGGTCGGTCGCGCCGGGATGGTTGAAACGCTCCAGGAGTTTCAGCGGGCCGGCAGCATCCGGTTTCTGGGCGCGACGACGTATGGGGAAGAAGAGGCGCGAGTCGTCCTGGAAGACGGTCGATTCGACTGCATCCAGATAGCGTACAGCGTGCTTGACCGCACACTTGAGAACAGTGTTCTGCCGCTCGCCCAATCGCATGACGTCGGAATCATTGTCCGCTCCGTGCTCCTCAAGGGAGCGCTGACGCATCGATACGAGCATCTGCCACCGTCCATGCAGGAACTCAAAACGGCCGTGGCAGGAATCCGCGCCATTGCGGAATCGGCATCGGCAACGTTGCCAGAGGTCGCCTATCGCTTCGTGCTGGCTCACCCGGCAGTTTCCTCGGCCCTGGTGGGAACCGCTTCCATCGAAGAGCTCAAGGCTGCGGTCGATTTCAGCGAACGCGGGCCGCTCGCGCCTGAATGTCTCACGCAATTACGGCAGGTGACACTGAACGATCCAAACCTTTTGCACCCGGGAAAGTGGCCGGCCGAGGCGCTGGCGGAATCCGCGGGGAGACGATAACCAAGTACGGAAAGGAGAAAACCGATGGTAGTCCCAGGTTTCGAATTCAAGATGGCGAAGTGGATGCCCTTCCAGGATCAGGAGGCCTGCCGGCGAGTGGCCTCGATCACTCGCAGCGAGATTACCAAGCACCCGAATCCGCATTTCAAGATCAGTGTTATCCCCGACCAGGAATTCCCCTTCCGCATGGTCACGGACATCTTCTTCCGGATCAAACAAGCGGCCGATGAAGGACGGCGGTTGGTGCTGATTCTTCCTCAGCCCGAACCGGAGTACGCGTGGGTAGCACACCTGCTGAACCGCTTCCGGGTCGATTGCCAAAAGCTTTACACATTCAACATGGATGAATACGTCGATGAGAATGACAACATCGCGCCGGAATCGTGGCCGAATTCGTTCCTCTACAACATGAAGACGAACTTCTACGCGAAGCTTGACCCCAGTTTGCGCCCGCCGGAGAATCATTTCCAAGGCCCGACGAATGCCAATTTCAGGGACTATGGGAAGATGATTGACGATATGGGCGGGGCCGACGTTTGTTACGGCGGCATTGGTTGGTCCGGTCACATTGCGTACATCGAACCGGGGTCTAAGGCATTCGCGGCGCCCAGCCTGGAGGAGTGGGTGAAAATCGGGCCGCGAATCGTGGAACTGACGCCCTTCAGCATTCTTCAGAATTGCCTGGGGCCGGAGTTTGGGCAGAGCGGCGATTGGTCTTGCGTGCCGCCAAAAGGGGCGACGATCGGTCCCGCTCAAATCGTCGGCGCCAAGCTGCGGTGCTCCTGGAATGCCTTCGCGGTGGGGCGTTCGGCGGTCTCGTGGCAGCGCTTTACGGTTCGCCTCGCCGCGCACGGACCGGTAACGCCGCTGGTGCCCGCTTCCATCATTCAGACCGTTCCGACCGAACTGTACCTTAGCGAAACTCTGGCCGCGGACATCAAGCCGCAGTCCGTCGAAGAGTTTAGCTGGTACTGAGACGGCAAGGGTCGCGAGCGGTTCGGCGCAGCAATCGCGAATCAAGGGCAGGAGCAGCGGATGGTCAACAAGCATCTCCAGCGGCAGGACCTGATCGGTAAAGTCGTTGATGTGCATGCGCACGCCGGCATCAACATCAAGGCGTTCGCGGAAACGGGATTCCCCTATTGCAGCAGTATTGAGGACCTGTACTACCGCCAAAGCTCCAACGGGGTTCATTGCTCGGTGGTCTTTCCGATTTCGCCGGAGATGTACTTTGACATCCCGAACTATGCGCGAACGGGCAAACTGGTTCCGGCTGAGAATCCTCTTTCTCCGGCTCCCTTCGTTCAAGAGAACCGCATGCTGCTGAACGATGTGTTCCGCTTTTGTCCGGAGCGAGCGGATCACTTCCTGCCCTTCGTCTGCGTCGATCCGGGCCGGAAGATCCCAGAACAATTGGCCGCTCTCTATGAACTGGAGCAGCAATACCCCTTCTATGGATTCAAGGTCAACCCCGTCGCCTGCCAGACGAAGGTGACCAAACTTCTGGAGGAGGGCGAGGTTTTCCTGGACTTCGCCCGCGAACGGGACATCCCGATCCTCTTTCATGTTACGTCCGATCCTTCCGAAGGGTTTTCCGGTGCCGAGGATACATTCACGGTGATGGAGAAGCATCCCGAACTTCGCTACTGCATGGCGCATTGCATCGGCCTGCATCGCGGTTATCTCGATCGGGCCGACTCCATGCCGAACGTGTTCGTGGACACGTCGGCCCTTAAGATCCAGATCGAACTCGTCCATTCCAACAGTCCCCTCATGCCCAAACCGGAAGAGCGCGTCGAGTGCGACACCTCCGACCATCTGAAGGTGATGCAGGCCCTGGTAAAGCGCTATCCCCAGACGATTGTCTGGGGTTCCGACGCGCCGTATCACAGCTACATCACTCGGCGGCTCCAGGCGGAGGGCTACTACTTCGACTTTCGGCTTAAGGGAACTTACGAGCAGGAAAAGGCCGCATGGGATGTCCTGTCGGCCGACGAGCAGCGGCAATTGGCCGGGAACACCCTCAGCTTCGTCTTTGGCTGAGCACAGGCACTCTACTACCGGGAGAACGGGTTGATGAAGCGAGCCATGCTTTACGGCGCGGGTGACCTGCGCATTGAAGACGTACCTCTCGACGCCGACTCCTTGCAGCGCGGCCAGGTATACGTGGAGACGGAGGTCTCGGCCCTCTCCACAGGAACCGACCTGGGGAATTACCTCGGAGACGCGGCTTTCGTTCCTGGCGCGCCACCCTACCCGCGATGGGTTGGGTATTCCAACGTCGGTGCGATTCGGCGCGTGGGAGCAGGTGTGGAAACCCTGCGGCCGGGCATGCGAGTGTTCTCCCAACGGCCGCACCAGTCCGCTTACATCGCTGACCAAAACGAGTTGCTGGTTCCGGTGCCGGAGGCGGTTTCGTCGCAAGAGGCCTCGCTTGCTTATCTTACCCACTTGGGATTGGCAGCACTTCGCCAAGCACGGTATGAAGCGGAGGAGAATATCGCGGTCGTTGGCCTCGGCGTGATTGGGCTGTGTACCGTGTGGCTGGCGCGCGCGATGGGAGCCAAGGTGGTGGGAATCGCCAATTCTCCCCTCCGCTGTGAATCGGCGCGCCAACTCGGTGCACACGCGGCCTTGCTGGCTGACGACAACGACATCCACAAGAAGCTTGAGGATGTCCTCGCACCGGCGGGCGTGGACATCGTGGTGCTGACGGCAAACCCCTGGAGTGCCTATCGCCTTTCGATGGAGATCGCCCGTTACGGGGGACGCGTCAGCATCCTGGGGTTTCCCGGGCGCGCCCAGGAACCTCCCGAGTTCAATCCCTTGGGCGTTCATTGGATATATGCAAAGCAGTTAACATTGATCGGAGCGGGATTTGCACCCAGGGTGGATTGCCGGCCCGCGGAAATTCGCTTCAATACCCGGCGCAACCTGGAGTACATTCTGAACCTGATGGCTTTTCATCGTCCGCGGCTCGACCCGGTGATTTCGCACCGCTTGCCGGCCAGCCGCATGAAGGAAGCATACGAACTCGCCAAGGAGCATTCGAAAAGCCTCGTCGCCGCGGTGTTTGATTGGCGATCGCCCGAATGGAGCTAGCTCATGCAGCCCAAACAACGGCAACAACAAATCCTCGCCCAACTGCACGCGTTGCAGTCGGAGCTGAGTGTCGAAGAACTGGCGAAGCGCTTCAATGTGGGCCCTCTCACCATTCGCCGCGATCTGGATCAACTGGAACAGGAAAAGGCCATCCTCCGCACGCACGGAGGCTGCGTTCTCCGCACCGCCGTGGAATCCCCCTACTACAAAAGGATCGGCCAGAACTTCGAACTCAAGCAGGCCATCGGACGGTCGGCGGCCAAGGAGGTGAAAACTGGCGACGTCATATTGATCAATGATGGCTCAACACCTTTCCACCTTGCACCGCATTTGGGCCGGGTGGGAAAGCTCTCGGTCTATACCAACTCCCTGTCGGTCATTCCCGTGCTCAATCGCTTCCCCGCGGTGCGCGTGTACATCCTGGGCGGAGAGTATCATTCGGAAATGCGCTTCATCGGAGGCAGCTTATTGGAGCAGACGCTTGAGGCGCTGCAGTTCGACACCGTCTTTCTGGGCGCCGACGCCATCGATGCCAAGGGGAACTGCCTGGTCTCGGAACCGGACGTGGCCCGGGTCACCGAGATCATGCTGCGGCGCGGGACGCGGCGAATCCTGCTGGCGGACCATACCAAGGTGGGAGCGCAAGCCCACGTCGTATACGCGCGGCTGTCGGACTTCGACATGTGGTTTACCACTCCCAGCATCAATCCCATGCAGCTCCGCCAATTCAGCCAACTGACCAACGTGAAAGTCGCCAGCCCCTAGCGCCACCATCGGCGCACCGACGGCAGCGCCAGGGACGTAGCGCTCCGTCGCGGACCTTGCGGAATCTAATCCAGGAGAAACCATGACCGAGTTGTCTACCAGCCCGTTTGAAGTGAAGGCCATCGACCGGGACTTCTACGCGCAGCATCTGCAGAGCTTTCTGCCGCCGCGCATCATCGATGTGCACACCCACGTCTGGCTGGAACGCTACAAGTCCCGCAAGATTGAAACCTTGCGCGCGGTGACCTGGCCGAGCCGCGTGGCGCTGGACAACTCCATTGAAGATCTCATGGCGACCTACCGCCTCATGTTCCCGGGCAAGGCCGTGATGCCGCTGATCTTTGGCAACGCCCTGTCGTTCGACGATGATATTCACGGCGGTAATCAGTATGTAAGCGATTGCGCAAGCAAGTATCACATCCCGGCGCTGATCTTCTCGCAGCCGCGATGGAGTGAAACTGAATTCGAGGAGCGCACCACAGCCGGCAAGTTCCTTGGGGCCAAGGTATACCTGACGCTTTCCGATCCTCGCATCGCGGAGAAGGACATTCAGATCTACGATTTCCTCCCTCACCACCAGTTGAAGGTTCTCGACCGGCACGGCTGGATCGTGATGCTGCATATTCCCCGGTCGCAGCGCCTTCGCGACCCCTTGAACCTTGCCCAGATGGTCGAGATTGAGAAGCTCTACCCGAACATCAAGGTGATCATCGCCCACGTGGGACGAGCTTATTGTCCCGAGGACATCGGCAACGCGTTTGACGCTCTGGCGGAGACCCGAAAGATGGTGTTCGACATTTCCGCCAACACCTGCTCCGAGACCTTTGCTGCTGCCATCCGTGCGGTGGGTCCCAAGCGCATCCTGTTTGGCAGCGATCTTCCCATTCTCCGCATGCGCACGCGCCGCATCTGCGAGAGCGGGTTCTACGTCAACCTGGTGCCCAAAGGGCTTTACGGCGACGTCTCGGGCGATCCGCATCTGCGCGGAGGTTGAGGGCGATGCCGCCGCGCAACTGACGTTCTTCATGTACGAGGAGATCGCCGCTCTGCGCCGCGCCGCCGAAGAGACTTCGCTCGGAAGCGAGGACATCGAGGCAATCTTCTATAGCAACGCAGCCCGCCTGTTGTGTGAGGCCGGAATGCCGGAGTCGTTTCTGCAGTTCGATGGCAAAGGCACGACACATGTCTGATGACGCTTTCCTGGGATTAGACATTGGCGGCACCGGCGCCAAGGCTGGCGTGGTTGACGTGCGCGGCAACCTGCTGGGAATAGCCCACCGCGCCTATCATCCGCAGGTCGCTGAGGACGGCCGCGTGGAGATTCCCATCGCCACCATCGATGCGGCGGCACGCGAGGCAACCGCAGAAGCCGTCCGCCATAGCGACGCTCACATCACCGCGCTCAGTATCTCCTCCCAAGGGCAAACCTTCGTTTCCTTGGATGAACATGACGAACCTCTGCATCCCGCCATCGTCTGGTACGACGCGCGGGCTTCAGAGCAGGCCATGCGCCTGACGCGAGCGTTGCAATCCGGCGAGCCTGAGGAACTGCCGCCGTTGGTGGAGGCCATCGCCACGGCGCCAAAGATCATGTGGCTGCGCGAGCACCACTCCTGTCCGATGGCCCACGCCCGACGTTACCTGCTGCTGCCCGACTACTTCGCTTTTCGGCTGACGGGCCGCGCCGTGACTGACCCCTGCACGGCTGCCAGCACCGCCTTGTATGCGGACGACGCCGCTGATTACTGCGCCGCTGCCATGGAGCATGCAGGCATCGCCAAGGCTCAACTCGCGGAGATCGCAGCGACGGGCAGCCCTATTGCGCGAGTTCGGGAAGAGTGCGCGGACGGGTGGGGCCTTGATCCCAGGACACTGCTGGTGACCGGTACCAACGACCAGTACGCCGGCGCCTTGGGAGCGGGCAACTGCCGCCCAGGCATCGTTTCGGTCACTTCCGGGACCTGTCTCGCGCTGGTCACCCTTACCCACCGCCTTCCGGAACCGCTACCACCGGGCCTTTCGGGAGGCCGGTTCCCGATCCGTCGCTATCAGTTCGCGCTGGCTTACTCCAAAACGGCGGGCGTGGTGCTGGACTGGTTCCGCCGCGAACTGGGCGGTGGCCAAGGCGTGTCAGAGCTTGACGCCCTGGCGTCACAGGTTCCGGTGGGCAGCCGCGGCGTGACGATGCTGCCCCACTTCGATGGCATGGTCTCGCCCGCGCCCGACCCTGCAGCACGCGGCGCTTTCCTGAACCTCTCGCTCCACCACACGCGCGCCGACATGTATCGGGCGATTCTGGAAGCGCTGGGTTTCAACCTGCGCGAGAACATCGAACTGCTGCGGCAAAGCGGCTTCACCATCGACACTGTGCGCGCGATCGGCGGCGCGGCCAGGAGCGACGTGTGGCTGCAGATCATGGCGGACGTGCTGGGATCGCCCGTGGAGAGGCCGGCCGTTGCCGAGGCCGCCGTGTTGGGCGCCGCCATTATCGCCGCCGTGGGCGCGGGTGCTTACCCCTCACTGGAAGCAGGCAGTCACGCGCTCTATCGCGTGGCGCGCGTGTTCAACCCCGACCCCGATCGCCACGCCGGCTACAACGCCCTGTTCGAGCAGTACACCCGCCTCTATCGCCACGTATACGGCTTCCGCATGTAGGCACTGCCCGGGGGGCCGCGAGCCAAGCCGTGCCACGGGCATCCTGCCCGTGCCCGGGCACGGGCAGGATGCCCGTGGCACGAAGACCGCCGCTACGCGCACCTATTCATCATTTTACATTACACATAGAGTGTATACCGATGAAAGGAATATCTGAGCGCAAAAAGATTCATCGGGGATTGCGCATTACCCGCCCAGCATCGAATCCAGGTCGGAGCTGGCGCTGGCCAGCACCGTGCGCAGGCCGAAGTCTCCGCCCCACGTCAGGATCTGGGCGCCCATCTCACGGTAGCGGCGCATCGCCTCCAGTGAGCCGGTGGCCGCTCCCCACGCCTTGCCCTGGTGTTTGGCAGCGGCGGCTACTTTTTCAATCGCTTCGTCCAGGTTGTTGATCCCCGAGCGCGGGTTGACGCGCAACCGCAAGCCCAGGTCCGCGGCGCCTACATACAATCCATCGATGCCCGGCACTGCCGCAATGTCATCGGCCAGGGCCACGGCATCGGGGGTTTCGATTTGGCCGAAGATGAAGGTTTCCTGGTTGGCATCGGAAAGGTAGGTGCTGCCTTCGTTCCACACCTGCAATCCATAGTCGCCGTCGAGACCGGCGCCGTCCAGCCCCCGGTTTCCGAGGGGAGGAAACTTTGCCGCCTCCACCAGCTTCCGCGCCGTCGGCACGTCAGAAGTGAACGGAACCAGAAAGCCCGTGGCGCCGTCTTCCAGATAGCGGTAAAGCCGGTTGCGTTCCGTCGATGCCGGCCGCACCATGCAGTCAATATCGAACATGCGGCAAAAGGCCAGCAGCGACTGCACCTCGCGCTGTTGCATGGCGCGATGTTCCAGGTCGAGCCAGATTCCGTCAAAGCCGTAGTGCGCCGCGTACCGCACATAGAACGGAAGGTAATGGCCCATGGAGCAGATTTTTGCTCCCTTGCCGTTGCGGAGTTTTGCCAGAATCTTGCTTTTCCTCATCGGTTGAAGTCCACCTTGTCAATTAGGTTATAAGACCGAGTCTAAGAGCAGTTCCCTCGATCAGGTTCAAATAGGTCGATGTTGCGACCCTAAATCATTCCGGCTCTTCGCGGTGCACCAGCAGCGTGTCGTAGCCCACGCTATCGCGCCAAGTGAACCCAAATCAGCAGCGCCGTGCCAACGACCAAGCCCAGCAACAGGAATCGGTCGGGCACGGGTAGAGGTTCGGGGTCGCGGTCTAGTTCCTCGGCCAGTGCATCTAATTCCGGATCCGGTCCCGAAACCCTGTAATGTATCACGCAAAAGGCAATCTCTCCCCCGATCCAAACAGTCATAAGTGGGTAGAGCAGAGACAACTGCGTAAACCGCGCCCACAGTAGGTTCAACAAGAACGGCATAACCCATGAAATAGCGGTCCCCCAAATAGCTAAAACGGCGCGACGGTGATAGAACGTCAGGAACAGCGCCTGGGATGTGAAAAGGGCCGAGAGAGCAGCCGAGGCAGGAGCGAGCGACGGACGGTAAAGAATCGGGAGTATTCCTATAGCCTGGAGCATGGCAACAGCCACGCCTGCGGCAACCGAGATCGCATACGAACGCCCGCCGACCTCTTCGAAGGCCCTGGACGGCGACAATTCTCGCAGCGGAGTTCCCATGTTGGCACCAAACTTCCCATTATGTCTCGCGATCATCGTTCGTTCCAGTGCAGAAATGGCAGAGCGCATCGCGGCCGCGGGGACGGAGCCGCTGCCAGCAGGTCCACAGGCGTGAGATTCGCAGCGGGCACTGCCACCAATGCCGGCACCGGGGACCCTCCATTTGTTTTCATCAATATAGCCGGATGAACCTTCATTTTTGAAGTGCAGAAGTTAGGAGACCGGAGTCAGGAGCCAGAAGCCAGAATGCCCGCAGCTGCCAACCCAAGTCTTTCGGCCTCGGGGCTCGAGCCTCCGACTTTCTGACGTTCCCGCGTAAATCGCGATTTTCCCGTTCCTTTTGTTTTCATCAATATAGCCGGATGAACCTTCATTTTTGAAGTGCAGATGTTAGGACACTGGCGTCAGGAGTCAGGAGCCGGAATACCCGCGGCTTCCAACCAAAGTCTCTCGATTTCGGACTTCGGGCCTCGGACTTTCTGGGGTTCCCGCGCGAATCGCGATTTTCCGTTCCTTTTGTTTTCATCAATATAGCCAGATGAACCTTCATTTTCAACGTGCAGAAGTCGGAAGCCAGGAGTGAGGAGCCAGAATTCAGGTGGATGCCAACCAGGACTTCAGAACTCGGACTATTCTTCCGTATTCGACGCATGCGTGGGCCTTCCTTCCAGCCGCCGATGTCGCATCCCGGATTCCCTATGCCGGACTCCGAATGCCGGATTCCAGTTGCCGGACGCCGGATGCCAAATCCCGCATCCGGGATTTCCCCTTTTCCGGATTCCGGGTGGCAGATGCCGTACGGCGATTACCCGACGCCACAATCCGGGCTAGGCTAACATATCCAGGGAAGAATGTCAAGTAAAATCATTAAGCACTTGATCACTCTTTACACCGTAATGAAGGCCTCACAAAAATGGTGATCGCGCTTCGAAGGCGGCCACTCAGGTCTTTTCCTTCCCCGGCCTCTTTCCCATGCTGTCCTTAGCATAATGAACGACACTGTCTCTTTCCCCCGGCCTCTTTCCCATGCTTGCGAATTCCCCCCGTTCGGTTTACCCTCTTTTCGAATTTCTCCTGCGAGGTTTGGCATGTCGTCATCCTTTTTGCGGTTCCCCCGTGCAACTCTGATTCTCCTTGCGACCATGTTCCTGGCGCCATCATTCGGGCTGGCTGGCGGCCCTCAAAAAGTCTCGGACGCCCCGCACTTTTCGATGAAACCCAAGGCCCTCTACGCGGCCGCGTCAGAGGTCACTCCAAAGGACGGCACGGACGTGGCGGTTCTGGATGAGGAAGAGGTGCTCACGTTCGATGCCAACGGGCGATACGTCCACAACTCCTACATGGTGTACAAGGTCCTGACGCAGAAAGGGGTGCAGGGCTGGGACGACATTTCCACAAGCTGGCAGACGTGGCGGGAGGACCGGCCGATCATCAAGGCCCGAGTGATCACGCCCGATTATGCGGTTCATGAACTTGACCCCAAGACCATCACCGACGCCCCCGAGAGCGAAGAGGACTCCAGCATCTACAGCGATGAAAGGGTGGTACGCGCGCCCCTGCCCGCCATCGCACCGGGTTCGGTGGTGGAGCAGGAACTGGTGTTAGGAGTGAATCCGGAATTCGCCGGTGGCGGCGCGACGGGATCGCTTTACTTTGGCCGGGTTAGCGTCCCGGTGCAGCATCGCAAAGTGGTCATTGATGCACCTTCTGCACTCCAGGTGCAATACGCTCTGCAACAGCTTCCCGACCTCCAACCGCAGCGCACGGAAGCGAATGGCCAAGTCAAAATTGTGTTCGAAGCGGGCCCCATACCAGCCCAGGAAGAGGCGGACGACTTTCTGCCGACCGGCACGCTGGGCTACCCGGTGGTGCTGTATTCGGTGGGGACTTCCTGGCAGCGCGTGGCGGAGGAGTATGCGCGGATTGTGGAAGGCCCGCTGGACGCCTCCGCCGTCAAGTCACTGGTTGCGAAGCTGATCAAAGGTCAGGCCACGAAGGAAGCCCGGGAGCAGGCGCTGGTGGAGTACCTCGACAAGGAAATCCGCTACACCGGAATCGAGTTCGGAGAGAACACGGTTATTCCGCACTCCACGGCCGAGACGTTAACCCGTAAGTACGGCGACTGCAAGGACAAAGCTCTGCTTTTGGTGGCCATGCTGCGTGCGGCGAAGATTCCCGCCTACATGGCGCTGTTGAACGTCACCGGGCAAGTGGGAGCGCTGCCGGACCTTCCGGGAGTGGGGATCTTCGACCATGCCATTGTCTTCGTGCCCGGCGAACCCGACCAATGGATTGACGCCACGGATGCGCATGCCCGTCTGGCCCAGCTTCCGATGGGCGATCAGGGACGCATGGCCCTGGTCATCAAGGACGGAACGCAGACGCTGGTACGCACTCCGGAGGACCCGTCGCAGACCAACGTGCTTCTGGAATTGCGCGAGTTTCATCTCGCCGAGTACGGCCCGGCCCGGGTGGTGGAGACCACCCGTCCGCAGGGGGCTTTTGAATCGGGTTACCGCGACTCGTACGTCGATCGGCAAAACGAGAAGACGCGGGAGAATTTGACCAAGTACGTCAAGTCGCAGTATCTCACCGACAAGCTTGACCGCTGGGATCGCTCGGACCCCGCAGATCTCTCCCATCCGTTCGAACTGGTGCTGGAAAGTGACAAGGCCAAGCGCGGATTCACGGACCTGGAGTCGGCGGTCGCAGCGGTCCGCCTGGATGGCCTGTTCTACGAACTTCCGGGAGAGTTGCAGAAACGCGAAGAGCCGGAAGAGAAGCCTTCCGACTCCACGAAACCGAAAAAGAAACGCACGGTCGATTATCAATTGCCTAGAGCGTTTGTGGCCGAGTGGCAGTACAAGATCGTACCCCCGCTGGGGTTTCGACCCGGTCCCCTTCCCCGCGACCAGAAAATAACCCTAGGACCGGCGCTGTTGACGGAACAATTCTCCGCCGATAACGATGGCGTGGTCCACGCCGACATTCGCTTCGACAGCGTCAAGCGCCGGTTGAGCGTTGCCGAAGCCACCGAACTGCGCAACAAGGTGGCGGAAGTCGAGGCCAGCGAAGCGATCATGATCCGGTTCCAGTTGCTCGGACGGATGCTGCAAGCCCAGGGGAAGATGCGGGAATCCTTCCAAAGCTATCGTGACCTGATCGCGCAGCACCCCAAGGAAGCCGTCCACCACCTGCAGATTTCCCAGGCCCTGCTGGACGCCGGCATGGGAGAAGCGGCACGGGACGAAGCCCGGCTGGCGGTGAAGCTCGAACCCAACTCCGCGGCAGCGGAGAAGACGCTGGCCAACATTCTCGAATACGATCTGGTGGGGCGCAAATTGCGCTCGGGGAGCGACTATGCGGGCGCGGCCGAAGCATTCCGTGCGGCCGCTAAGCTGGATCCCGACGACAAAGCGATCGTGGGGAACCTGGCCATCCTGCTGGAGTACAACCAGGATGGCTTGCGCTACGGTCCCGGCGCCAAAATGCCGGAGGCGGTCGCGGAGTATCGCAAGCTTTCACGGGAAGACTTGGCTGACCTGGGTCTGCAAAACAACCTGGCCTATGCGTTGTTCTATGCCGGCCAATTTGCCGAGGCCCGTCAGAATGCGCAGACGCTTAATCCTCAACCCAAGGCTCTTGCCGTAGTTTGTGAGGCCGCGCTGAACGGTAGCGCCGCCGGGATCGCCGAGGCCAACAAGCTCTCCTCCGGGGATGCGGACCTCAAGCAAATCGCCAAGACTGCCGGCGAGATGCTGATGAAGACCCGTCAGTACTCCCTGGCCGCCGACCTGCTGCAAGCCGGAGCCACCGGCGATAACGCCGCACAGACGATCGGGTTGGCGACAGTGCTCCGCAAGGTGAAGAGGCACGAGGAAATTCAGCTCGCGAACGACCCGCAGGACCTGGTGAAAAAGGCCTCCCTGCTCGTTACGGATCCGGATTTGACAATGGAAAAGCTGGCAAGCATCGGCAGCAGGAACGGCGTGATCGTCCTGAACAAGTCGGACTCCGAGGAGAAAGAAGACACCCTCAAGCTGGGAAAACAACTGCGACAGCAGTTGGCTCGCCAGGACCTCTCGTGGGACCTCGCCCTTGACCTTGGACTGCAACTCTCCCAACCCAAAGGCGAGGGAAACGACGCCGTGGGCTACCGCGAGAAGTTGCAGACTCCCGGTGGAAAGCAGACGACCTTTTTCGTGGTCAAGGAGGAAGGAGAATACAAACTCCTCGATACCGCCGACAAGCCCAATGCCATCGGCTTGGAGATTCTTGACCGCGTCGCCGCCAACAATCTGGATGGCGCCCGTGCACTGCTGGATTGGCTGCGGGAGGAGCAGCACCTCGCGGGCGGGGATGACCCTCTCCTCGGGATCGCCTTCCCCCGCTTCTGGACAAAAGGAAAGGACGCAGACGCGCGGCAGATGAAGCTGGCGGCAGCAGCGATTCTGGTTGAAACCAAGCCCACCGCCAGTCAGGGCCTGTCCATGCTGGAAGAGGCCAGGAAGGCCGCAACCAGCGATGCGGAAAAGACCAACATCACCGTCGCACTTCTGGAGGGGTACGCGGTCCTTGACGATTATGCCAAGCTGCTTTCAGTCTCCTCCGAACTGGCCAAACAGTATCCGGAATCGGCACGCGTGTTTCGCGATCAGGTCGGGGCATTGGAAGGCTTGGGCAAGTTTGACGAAGCGGATGCCCTTATCCAGCAGCGCCTCAAGCGGCTCCCGGACGATGTCGATACCATCAAGGTGATGGAAAGGAATGACATTTCACGGGGGGACTATCAAGGCGCGTATAAGGTGGCGCAGAGCCTGGTGGATGTCGGGAAAGTGGACGCGAGCGACTTGAACGGCATGGCTTGGCTGACACTTTTCTTTCCGCGGCCGGACGGGCCGGACATCGATTCGGCTCTCAAGTCCTCGCAACTCAGCCCCAACAGCCCTCACATACTTCACACGCTGAGCTGCCTTTATGCCGAGTCCGGCAAAACCAAAGAAGCCTACGACGTGCTCATCCACGCCATGGACATTGCCAATCTGGATGAACCGAATGGCGACTATTGGTTTGCTTTGGGGCGCATCGCCGAGCAATACGGCGAGCGGGAAATCGCCCTGGCTGACTATGCCAAAGTCACCAAGCCTAAACGGGCTCTTGCCATTCCCGAGTCGTCGTATCAGTTGGCGCAAAATCGCTTGAAGGTATTGCAAGGTGCCACGAGCGGGGGAAAGTGATAATGTAGGCCCAACGCGAGGTGAGTCATGAGCACGGTCCAGGAAGTCGTCAGTGTGCCGTCGGTCGAGATTGCGGTTCCGGTGCGCGCGCCAGCAGTGCGCAACGTGGCAGTAGACGCCTATCGCGGCTTTGTGATGCTGCTGATGATGGGGGAAGTGCTGCGGTTCGCACTGGTGGCGAAGGCATTTCCCACCAGTTGGTTCTGGCACATCCTGGCCTATAACCAGACGCACACGGAATGGGCGGGATGCTCGCTGCACGATTTGATTCAGCCTTCGTTTTCATTTCTCGTGGGCGTGGCGCTGCCTTACTCGATTGCCAGCCGCATTGCCAAGGGCGGAACCTTTTGGAAACTCTTCGCGCACGCGGTGTGGCGGGCCTTTCTGCTGGCCGCCCTGGGAGTCTTCCTGCGTTCCATGGATCACACGCAAACCTTCTTCACCATGGAAGACACGCTGACGCAAATCGGGTTTGGCTATCCCTTCCTCTTCCTGCTGGGCTTTCGGCCGCCGCGCTGGGCGTGGACGGCGCTGGCCGTGGTCCTGGGGGGCTACTGGCTGGCGTGGGCGCTCTATCCCGTGGCTCCGGCGAACTTCGACTGGCAGTCCGTGGGCGTACCCGCGGCGTGGCATGCCCAGTACAACTACACGGGCTTTGCCGCGCACTGGAACAAAAACTACAACCTGGGGATTGCCTTCGACCAGTGGTTCCTGAACCTGTTTCCGCGCGAAAAGCCCTGGGTCTATAACCCCGGCGGGTACCTGACGCTCAGCTTCATTCCCACCCTCGGCACCATGATCCTGGGACTGATTGGGGGCCGCTGGCTGCGCGAGGCGGCTCCACAAATTCCGATGAAGAAGTTCGTGGTGGCCGGCGTGGCGGGCATCGCCCTCGGGCTCTTCTTCCACTTCACTCACATCTGCCCGGTGGTCAAACGCATCTGGACACCAAGCTGGACGCTGTTCAGCGGCGGCGCGTGCTTCCTTCTGCTGGCCGGATTCTGCTGGGTTATCGAAGTGAAGAAACAGAAAGGGTGGGCGTTTCCACTGGTGGTCGTGGGCATGAACTCCATCGCTGCCTACTGCATTGCCCACTTCATGGAGAGATTCCTGATCAGCACCTTCCGCATTCACCTGGGCCCGCACTTCTTTGAGTTTCTCGGCACCGGGCTCCAGCCGCTGATGGAAGGCGCCGCGGTGCTGTTCTGCTACTGGCTGGTGTTGTTCTGGATGTACCGGCGGAAGTTGTTCCTGAAGATTTGAGCCATGCTCGCAGCTTTCCTGCTTACTGTGGGTAGTAGGCGCGGGTTTCGAGAATCCTGGCGACTTCTGCCTCGAGCCGCTCCAACGGGCAAGGCTTCGCGAACCACGCGTTGCACTCGAGACTCTTGGGCTGCAACCAGGTAAGTCCGGTTACGATGACCACGGCACAGTTCCGGGTCCGTTGATCGGCCTTCAAGCGGTGCACTAATTCCCAGCCGTCGATCACCGGAAGCCGCAAGTCCATCAGGATCAGGTCCGGCCTGAGAGCGAGGGCCTTATCGAGGCCTTCCTTTCCATTCGCCGCGGCGCTTGCCGCGTAGCCCTTCATGGAAAGAAATTGGGCATACATTTCCCGATCGTCTTTGGAATCTTCAATGATCAAAATGTGCGGCTGACTGTTGTCCATGTGAAGCCTCGACTTCGGACGGCGGGCTCAGCACAGCGCGCCTCCCCGCATTACACAAGAAGGTATAGCGCGTACTCCCCTTCGTGTATATCAGGCATTCACCTGACAATTTGATTAATAAGAACAAGGGCCAGCACAGAGCTAGCGCTCGTGCGTGGCGTACTCCTGGTAGGCCGCGGCAACGCCGGCCTGCTTGTAGTCGCCGTGGTGCATGAAGACCCGATAGCGGAATTTCAATTCCTTGTGCTGCTGCACGGTCCAACTGCCGTCCTTCTCCGGGTCGCGATAAAACTCCCGCCAGCCAAACGGATTCGCCGCCAGCAGGCCGTAGCCGCGCGCGTGCCACCAGGTGGGATGGCGGAAACTGAGCGGGCTGTCGAAAAGTGCGATGCCCAGTTCTTCGCCGGCGACGGTGCCGTCAAAATCCACCCAGTCGGCACGCTTGCCCCAGATGGCTTTCTCGCCCTCCGCGCCCTCGGAGTTCACCATGTGTGCGGGAGGTGAATTGAGTTCAGGCGCCAGGCGGATGCCGAAGGTTCCCTCTTTGGTGTCGCCCAGGGTCAGGTCAGCGCCATGATTCGCCAGCAGGGTAATCTCGCAATCGATCCAGCGGGTGTTGGCGTCGCCGCCGAAGACGTAAGACTGGATCTCATCGGCAATCACGCGGCCGTCCGGTCCCGACAGTTCAAAATCAGCGCGCAGCGTGCCGGACTCGGCCCCGCTCGTGACCTCTTCCATCTTGCGAAATATCGTCCGTCCGAAAACCGTGTCGTCACTGTAGCGAGGAAACGCGGCCTCGCCCCAGAAGTCGATGCCATCGATGTTCCCATGGCCGAAGAACATGGGTCGCTGGTGCGGCTCCAGGCTGTGGTCTTTCAGATGTTCGGGTGGGACCGTGTTGCCGTTGGGAAATCCCCTGGTGACGATGGTGCCTTGGGCGCTGCGCAAGGGTTGAAAGTAGGGCTTAGCGACGTCAGCAGAGAAATGATAGGTGGTGAACGGTTGGCCTCCAATCAAAACTTCGACATCGCTTCCCTGCTGGTGCAGTTCCACCGCCTGCCCCGCTGCGACCAAGGTCGATGCCGCCAGCAGTCCCGCCAGTGCTGCCATTCCCACGCGCGCTTTGTAACCCGTCATGATCACACTCCCGAACGTCCGGCGATGTTCCGTCAAAATTCGTAGCCGTGAGTTTACCTCAAGTTTGCCCAGTTGAGACCCCGGTCTACAGGTCATGATCGCAACTTCTCGGCATGGGCCACCCTGCTGCCGGCGCCGATTCCCAACCAACCTGATTTTCGCCAAGCCGAGACTCGAAACACCCGTGTCCGAAACAAAGGACGCGCCTCGACCGACCATCTGCGGCTCCGCCGCTTGCTATGCGGGATGGATCCGCCTTCCCGACGCGCGGCCCTACGGCACTACCTCATCCTCACCGCGCCGGAGGCTGAGCCTCCGGCGCGGCGAGGATACGAAAAAGAGGGGCGATTTGGGCCGGAAGGGCGGAGCCCTTCCGCAAAGCGGAGCGGCGAAGCCGCCCCGTCAGAGGCTACTTGCGAGGATTGGGAAGCATGCAAAAAAGGCCCGTCAAAAGCCCGGAATTTGGTGGGATTTTCGCTGAAATACGCAGAAACCAGCGCCACCAAAATGGTGATGTCTTTCCGTATCTGATTGATTATACATGAGATAAACGAGGATTAGCGAAAAACGGCAACTGCGAAGGCTAAGTCCCTTATTTTTCATATACTCATCGGGATAGGCGTTTTGTCACTTTTTAAGTAGTTTGTTTTCAACAACTCATCGGGTTCTTTCATCCAATTTTGCTTTCACGCCCGTTCGAACGCTGATTTTCGGACATCTTACCCCCCCAGCCGCCTGCCGCGAGGCTACGCACGTCGAAGTGAGTTGGTCGGGGAGAAAGGAGAGGAAACGGGCCGCGGCGGGTTGCAATGCGTCTTTCGGAACCATTAGCCACCAAGAATAGGCTAACATATTCGACGGAATTTGTCAAGCGAAAAGTTTGCCGCGAAAAATTCACGGTGGCGGGATCCGGAAAGTGTCGAGTGGTGTCCTAATCTTGTGTTGATTCTTGGTGGCGGCCTCGGGAGAGTGGGCCGCCACCAGGTCATTCGTCAACCCTCAAACGGCAAATAAGGTGTGTCCCCATATCTCGGCAACGCTCTGTCCAACATACTCTTGAATTGCTGCCAAGAATCGGCTGCTCTCATCAACGCAATAATAGATGCGAGGTGCTCCCTCAATTTAGGGTGGCCAACGTCCTCTGTGAGGCGTTGGAATAACCGATTCTTGAGCCTTCCTTTTTCATCTCGCGGCGTCAAGCGATGTAGCTCTTGCCGCACCCCTGGCGCTAGGCGATCATATACGACATCATTGGTGATCTTTCCCACCAAGATAGGCCTTTTCCGTTGGTCGGCTGGTAGCTGAGGAAAAGTCCACCCGCGCAGCCGGAAGAGTTCCTTGTAGTATTCAATGGGAAAGGTCTTAACCCACTTTCTCAACTCTGTAGCGATAAAGGCCTCAAGGATCTTGGCCAATGCATCTTTAGCCCTCGCATCTTGGTAGCCCGTGGCCTCGTCGACCAACGCGACAATTCCGACTCGCGCAAACCCACGCATGAGAGTGTCACAGGCATTGATTATGTGTTCATAATTCTTAGGAATAGGTTTCTCGGCCTTCAGATATGAATCCCTGAACTGAAGGTACACTTCGCATACCTTGGGGAGCAAAAGAGCATCGTAGCCAACCGCTCTCTGTCCGTCCTTCAGCCTAAAAATTATAGGAGTCGTCGACTCTATCAACTCTTCAGAAATAAAGGGCTTAAGAGCATCAGCCTGAAGAAAAAACGGCAATCCGTCAACGCTTGTTAGGCCGCCCGTTCCAGCCTTCGGAGTCCGTGATCTGCCAATTGCGACCAGAAACGTGCCTTGGGTAATTAGCCGCTTACCGTTAGGCAGTACGGCTGCCTTGATCGGAACTCCTCCTATGTCCAAATCTCCATCATGGCTTGCCCTTGGAAGCTCTCCCCAGCGGGCTAGCGCTGCCTCTCGCGCAATTGCGATACGCTTTTCAGATGTCAAATTCTTTGCGCGAGCGCGGCCACCTTTAGATTGAATAGATTCATCCTCCGACATATTCCACCCCCGATCACCACAAGCATAGAATAGCAAGCATATGAGTGTCAAATCATGTTTTTCTTTACATGCTTTCTTGTAAGCAGTGTGATAGGAATACATCGAATGCCGAGGTTGACGAATGCCTTCAGTAAGAAGTGGCGGAGCTTGAAGGCCGCCTGCGCCCTTGGGTTCGTCTATTACAATTTCTGCCGAGTGCATCAACGTTACAGGTGACCCCGGCCATGGAAGCAGGAACTACCGACCATGTTTGGGAACTAACAGAACTCCTGCAGTAGCCTATCAAACGACATTATTTTGACATTCCAACGGTCCATGCCTTACAATATGGCCAGTTAAGGAAGCGGTAAACTTTACGATATTGACATCTGGAAAGACTTGGCATCTAATACGGGCGCCGAATCATCCAATGGATTGAGGCGTTGCGAGAGGCAAAGTCATGGCTGAAGTTACCTTCGGACAACTTAATCCCTACCAAGCCATGCGGAGAAACAAATCTGCCATTACGGTGGATACAACGCGGGTTGAGGATGGATGGATCGTGGAAGTTAAATTGCCAAAAGGAACTTCCGGTAGCGATAAGGTAAAAATGCTTGACTGGCTTAAAGCTTATCGTGAGCAGATTCGGAATTCTTTTCCTACATGGGATGTTTACTTCAAGTTGGGCAGCGGCAACTTCGAGCTTGTAGTGAAGCCAGCAGGAAATCAAGATGACCTTAGGAAAGTGGCACGCGACAAGGCTAACGGCCTAATGGATTACATTGTAGGATCGTATGCCGGAAGATAATCCAGCGCCAGAGAAACAATCTGAGCCGGAAAAAACGAATGGGGATGCAACGGTTATTCAGGCGATACCTGTTCCTTCCTCTCCCCCTCCCGACACAAAGATTCCTATCCAGTTCAATCAACAGGTGAATGTCTATCAGATACCACAGAACGCGTGGGATCGATTAACGCCAGTTCAGGTAATGGAGCTTACGAAGGTGATCCTAGACCAGGCCGATGCCACCGATAAGAGGCATTTTGAATTTGCGACGGAGCAGGCCAAAAGAGACGACTCCGGAAAAAAGCTATCTATCATAGTAGGTGGAATTATAAGTCTAGCAGCGTTCGTGGCCGCTGGGTTACTGGCTATAAAGGGCCACGATACAGCCGCGATTACAATATCTCTTCCCCTTACCACCATCCTAGCGCTAATTGTAGGAAATCGATTCCTGCATTAGTCTGAATTTACCAACACAACTTTAGGACACTACCAAGTGTCCAGGAGGCTTGACGCCCTCGGCTCAAAGGCATCAAGCCTCCACCACGTCAAGCGACGACGAGTTTCGCGGATAGTCTCTCAAGGCACGTCGACGGGAACGGCGTGCGAGTATCGCAAGTTTTTTGCAGCCGCTCCCAGATGGGTTGGCAGTTGCCTTAGAGCATGGTTCGCGATATGTTCCCAGCGCACCCGAAACCAGGAGGAACCGAATGCCGCGAGCCCGCCGGATAACATGGATGGTCATGTCAGGAGTCATCGTTTCCTTATGCGGTTATGCCGCTCCCGTTTCCGTCGACCAGCACACCGTGGTGGTTTACCAGGTGCCGGGCCGCTATGCCGCATGGCCCGCGAACCACGGCGTCTGGTCGTGGGGAAATGAAATTCTGGTGGGATTTCAGTCCGGCTATTTCAAACGCCAAAGTCCCGACGCCCACCCGATCGACCACATTCGGCCCGCGGAAGATTTATTGGCACGCAGTCTGGACGGCGGCGAGACGTGGACCACCGAAAGGCATCCCGACCTGCTGCCGCCGGACGGAACAAAAGAGGCGGGGATTCCCATCGAGCGCGGCGGCCCGCCCGACATGGATTGTCCCGGTGGCATCGACTTCTCCAACCCTGGCTTCGCACTGACGGCAAGGATGTCTGACGCGGACGGCGGCGCCTCCCGCTTCTACTATTCGTTGGACCGAGGGAAACATTGGCAGGGCCCTTACAAGATTCCCGACTTCGGGCAGAAGGGCACCGCCGCGCGGACCGATTACCTGGTCAACGGCCCGCACGACCTGACCATGTTGCTGGCCGTATCCAAGTCCACGGGCAAGGAGGGCCGCGTGATGGTGGTGCGGACCACCGATGGCGCCAGGACGTGGCAGTTTGTTTCCTTCATTGGCCCGGAACCGCCCGCCGGCGATTACGCCATCATGCCGTCAACCGTGCGCCTCTCGCCCACGTCCGTGCTGACCGCGATTCGCCATTCGCATTGGATTGAAATCTGGCGCTCCGACGACAACCTCCAGACGTGGCGCTACGTCAGCACGCCCGTGCCGGAAACCGGCAAGGGCAATCCCCCGTCGATGATCCGCCTGCACGATGGGCGCATTGCCATCACCTACGGAGTGCGGGTTCCGCCTTACGAAATCCGGGCGCGTTTGAGTTCCGACGAGGGCCAGACTTGGGGGCCGGAAATTGTCCTGCGCACCGGCGCGGCCGGCTGGGACATTGGCTATGCGCGCAGCGTGCAGCGGCCGGATGGGAAGGTTGTGACCATCTACTACTGGGATGAGTCAGCGGAAAAAGACGGGTTCATCGCCGCAACGATTTGGGGCCCCGGGAACTGATTTATACGGAGCGGCATAAATTGTAGCGTCGATCTCCGATCGACGGCGGCGGTCAGAGACCGCCGCTACAGCCGGATGCGCAAACCAATATGTCGTTCTGTATAGTGCGCCACAGATAAGACAAGTTGTAGAGCCGATCTTAAGAGTCTGCCCTGAACGCAGCGCAGGGCAGGCGTGCCGGGCTAAAGAGGCTGCGGAAATTGCTGCCCACACCGTCACCCTGAGCCTCGCGTTTAGGGGCGAAGGGTCTGCATTCCGTCTCTTTCAAGCTAATGCAGATTTTTACTTCAAAAGGAGATCTCCTGCGGGCGAAGCCCGCTTTGGAGTGCGGTAGCAGCAGCTACCGCTTTTTTTGTTGCGGCCCACGCACCGTTCCCGTATGGGTCATGACCGGAAAAGCGGTAGCTGCTGCTACCGCACTCCAAAGCGCTGCGCGCAGGCTCAATTGACGCCATATCCTAAGTGAAAAGTATTGCGGCCAGGCGGCCTCACTGCAGCTCGGGGAACCTGTTGACGTCAAAGAAAGCCGGGAGCGTTTCCCGCAGGGAAGTCTCCAGTTCCCACTGATCGAAATCGGCCAGGCGTTCATTCTGGCTGAGCTCAATGTGCTCCGAGATGGCGCGGGTGGCGCGTTCCGGGTTCTGCTTGGCCACCGCGTCCAACACTTCGGAATGTCGGCGGTGAATGTCGTCCAACAGCGCGACCGTATGTCCCTTTCGGCGCATGCCGAAAATCCGCATCAGCAGGCGCGTCTCATTCACCACCTTCAGAATGCGGGCGTTCGCGGCCATGCGCATCAAGTGCACGTGGAAGCCCAGATCATAAGCCACGAACTGGTTCATCTGGTCCTCGTCCAACTCCGGGTTGCCGGAGTGCTTGAGCTCGTCCCGCAGGGCAAGGATGGGATCGGTCATCGCTTGCAGCCGATCCAGGTCCACTTTGCGCACCACCTGACGCGCGGCCTTTGCCACCGCGAACATCTCCAGCGCCTCCCGCAATTCGTACAAATCGATAATGTCCTGACGGGTCAACCGCACCACACTCATGCCGCCATTCGGCCCCTGATCGAGGATACTTTCCGTTACCAACTGCCGCAGCGCCTCACGAATGGGCGTGCGGCTGATGCCGATTTCCTTGGCTAGCGAAAGCTCGGAGATCGACTGGCCGGCGCGCAGTTCACCGGAAACAATTTTGCGCTGGATGTGGAGATAGGCCCGCTCGCGACTGGAGCGGCCGTTGTCATGATTCGGTGGGGGTGTTTTCCTGCGCATGGAAATGGCCTCGTCTGCAACATCGTGGGGCGCGGCGGCATCCACCGCACTCCGTCGGACGCATATTATGCAGTTGCCGACACAAATGCAACAAAGAATTTTTTTGTTGACAACATGTATGCAATGGTATACATAGCGTGCACAAAAGAGCAGTGATTCATTTACCGTGGAGGCGACAACATGAAAAGCGAAGGGAAGCTTCTTTTGTTGATAGGCTCTCTCGTGATGCTCTGCGCGGCGCCGTTCCTTTACGCACAGCAAACCGGCGCGAGCATTACCGGCCACGTAACGGACCCCTCCGGTGCGGCGATTGCGGGAGCCAAGATCGTAATTACTTCCACAGCCACCGGGTCGGTCTATTCGACGGAATCTGACGATGCGGGTATTTACCGAATCCCCTTTGCGGCCATCGGCGAGTACACGCTGACGGCAGAAAAAGCCGGGTTCAAGACCTATGTCCAGAAAGGCGTCACGCTGATTATCGATCAAAAAGTGACGGTGGACGTCAAACTTGAACTCGGCGCCGTAAATCAGTCGGTCACCGTGGTGGCCGACGTGCCGCTCCTTCAGACGGAGTCTGCTGATCGCGGTTTCACCGATGATCCGGTGCGGCTGGAAAACGGCGGTTCCATGGCCGGGATGAACACCATGCAGGCCACTCTCTATGCTCCCGGCATGGCTTTCAGCAACTCTTCCGACTATTCCGGTTCCATGTCTCCTGGCACCCTCTCCAACGGCGGAATGTCGGGTGGGATTTCCAACGGCGGCATCGCCGGAAACAACTACATGGTGGATGGAGTCACCAGCAACGGTCCGGCGCGGGGCGGCACCATCACCCAGAACGGCGATGCCTGGAACCCCATCGAAGGGACCGTGCAGGAACTCAGCGTGTTGACCACGATGTATGATGCCCAGTATGGTTGGAGCAGCGGCGCCGCAGTGAACACGATTACCAAGAGCGGCACTAATCAGTGGCACGGCAGCGCTTACGAGCACCTCCAGAACACTGCCTTCGACGCCAATAGCTTCACCAACAATTACCACCGCCTACCGATTAGCCCGCTGCACGGCGACATCTACGGGTTCAACGGGGGCGGTCCGATAAAAAAGAACAAGCTCTTTGTCTTCGGTGCGTATGAGAAGGTCGAGTCGTATACACCGAATTCGTTTACCACGGCCGTGCCGACGGCGGCGGAGAGGCAGGGTAATTTTTCGGGGCTTTACACCAGCTCCGCCAAAACCTCGCAGATAACAATTTACGACCCCACCACCACCACCTTGTGCCCGGCCGCCGTGGCATGGTGTACGGGAGTTAAAAGTGGGACCTACGCGCGCGAGAGCTTCAGCACGGAATACGGCACGAACAACACTATTCCCTCCACGTTGCTCAATCCCATCGCCGTCAACACTTTCAGCCTCATCCCTTTGCCCAACGCTGCGAATGGCTACAACGATAACGGAAACTTCATCAACCAGGGGCAGTATCGTGAGCAGTCGAATATCATGCCCGAGGGCCAGGGGCGCGTGGATCTGAATCTCTCGGAGAAGACGCACGCGTTTTTCCGCTATTCGATGCTCAATTACCTGTTGTACAAAGGGTTTGACTATTCGACCCCCAGCTATAACGATCCCGCCGACATCACCATCAACGATCCGTTGATTCGAGAAATGCAGTCTTACGCTTTCCAAATCGTCCGGACGCTCAACCCCACCACAGTCGTGCAATTCCGCACCGGCCTGACCCGCTATATCACCAGTCCTGGCGGGGGTGGGGAGGGGAAAAACTATAACCTCTCCTCTCTAGGATTCTCGTCCACTTTTCTGTCGCAGGCACAACCCTGGTTTCCCAAGTTCAATTGGTCAAGTTATGCCGGCGCCGGCACCGTGGGCCCCACCGGATTTCAAGCCAGCCCGACCTGGGATACAGGGCTCGTCTTGTCCAAAACCCGTGGAGAGCACAATCTGCGCTTCGGATTTCAGAACTATGTGGCCCAGCAGAACATCCTGAACCCCGGCAGTATCGCCGGCAACTTCAGCTTTACGGGAGATCTGACCACCGCGAACCCCACCAGCCAGACCGCCGCTACCGGCAATGCCATTGGCGACTTCGTGCTCGGGGACCCGGCTTCCGGATACATTACTGTTCAGCTTAGTCCCGCGTATACGATGCGCTCGTACTCGTTTTTTGGCCAGGATGATTACCACGTTACCCAGAAGCTGACCGTGAATTTTGGTTTGCGGTGGGATTACCAAGGCACCGTCACCGAGCGCCACAACGGGCAACTCGGGGGGTTCTGTACGACCTGCGCGAGTCCTTTGGAGGTGCCCGGGTTGACTCTGCTCGGGGGGCCGGAGTACACCGGCGTGGCGCCGGGTCCCCGCGGCGTCTTCAATCCCAAGTATAACAATTTCGGTCCGCGTTTTGGTTTTGCCTATAACGTCCGGCCCAACACCGTGGTGCGGGGCGGCTATGGCATTCTCTACGCCCAGATTTTCCAAACCCCCGGCCTGGCTCCGGGATTCAGCCAGAACACCACAATGTTGACCTCGATCCAGACGGGTATTCCCAACCCCGCCGTGAGCCTCCAGGATCCATTCCCTACCGGCGTACTTACCCCGGTGGGCTCGAAATACGGCCTGGCGGCGAACTTGGGGAACGCGATCGCCTTCGCCGATCGCGACATGAACATTCCGATGACCCAGCAATACTCATTGGAAGTCCAGCATCAGTTCGGGCGCAACTGGCTGCTGACCGTGGGTTATGTGGGCACGCGTGGCAGCCGCTTGCCGGTCACCCAGTCACTCGATGCCATACCGCTGGCGGACTTGCCCTACACTTACGGCTTCCAGACCAATCCCACCGGAATGACGGCCGCCCAACTGAATTCCAATGTGGCCAATCCCTTTACAGCAGTTCCCAGCACCTCACCGTATTACAGCCTGATCACCGGCACTTACCTTTCGCCCGCGGCTTCCACCATCACGCAGTATCATCTGACCTATCCCTTCCCGCAATTCTCGGCGGTCAGCGAGATGTTTGAGCCGATCGGAGGCACGCGCTACAACGCCCTTCAGGCGGAGTTCAACAAGCGCCTGTCCAATGGACTGGACTTCATCTTCAACTACCAGTACAGCAAAACCATGCAGGCCATCACTTTCAACAACGCTGAGGATGCCCAACCCACGTGGAGTATCTACCCCTATGACATCCACCAGACGGCGAAAATCGACATCGTTTACTTGTTGCCATTCGGGCCGGGGAAACGATTCCTCTCTTCGACAAATCCCGTGGTGCGGCGCCTGGTGGAGGGTTGGACCTGGGCAGCCTCATCGCTGATCATGGGAGGCCTTCCCATCGCCGCCCCCAGTGGAGTGATGCCCACGGGAGCCTCCGAGACAGTCTCCAGCAAGCAAATCGGGGGTTACTGGTTCAATGGTTGCACGGAAAACGCCGCCGGGACTTCAACCGTCAACTGCCCGGCCGGCGTAACTACCCCCGCATGGCGAACCACCGTGGCGGATCAACTTACGACCTGGTCTCCGTACCTCAGCAAAATCCGCACTCCGAGGTTCGATGAAGTCGAGATGTCGGCTTCCAAGAAAACGACGATTAAAGAGCACTATGACCTGATCTTCCGCGCCGATGCCACCAACATCTTCAACAGCACGGATTGGATGGGCGGCCCCGACACCAATTCCCTTGATACCACATTTGGAACCATCGGCCCTCCCTATTCGTTTCCCAGCAATAGTGCCCGGGCCTTCACTTTGTCGTTGACGTTCAAATTCTAGGGGGCGTTGAAAACTAGCCGGCCGCGAGGGGAAGGCTTGGCCCAAAGAGTGCCTTCCCTTGCACGAAAGCCCTGCAACCTTGGTCATCCCGTCATCCTCGGGAGTCACGCAGGTTGGGGCAACGCGTTGAGCAACACCATCCCCCAAAGCAGGTGGCGCCATGTTGTGTTCTCTTCGATTTTCCTCTCAAACTCGCCGATGGTACGGTTTGCTGGCTGTTGGCGTTATTTTTCTGGTGAGCTGCAGGCGCAAGGCGGAGCAGCCTGCCGGGCCTCCCTCAGAGCCAACGATCCAAGCGATGGGTGACAGCGACTTGATCGTCTTGGCCCGCGATAACAACATTCGAGTGTGCGCGGATTTGTACGACCGTGCAAAGGCTGCATTCAAAAACGCCCAATGGGATCGAGCGCTGGTGTTGACCGCTGGGTTGGCGACGGCCCCCACCTCGCACACCGAGCACACGCATTTAAGAGTGCGGTCGCGAACCATGCGCAGCGTAATTTTCGCAGGTCAGATTCAAGGCAACTTGGAGCTGGCCGAGGCTTACGGCCAGGGGGCGGAGAAGACGAAAAACCCCCAATTCAAAGCTGCCTACCAGCAGTTGCAGAAAGACTCTCTCCAAGCCGCCGCACGCGCCGCTCTGGGTCTAGCCGAAACCGCGCACTTACTTGCTCCCGATGGACGGACCGCCAGATCGGAGCCCTTGGAGTTCAGCATTCCTCCCAGCGAAGACCCCGGGGCAATCCCTTCATTGGAGCGGGTCAAGGAGGGTGGTTGGATCGAGGACAATCAGCAGCAAAGCGCCGCCGCGGATGCTCTTCGCAAAGGCATGGACGAGGCCCTGGCAGAGGTGGTTGGCGGCGACCTGGCGAAAGCTCGTAGCGTTTTCGCCGACGGTCCCGCGGAAATAGATGGAGCGGCATTTGCGATTTTCCTCTCGCAGCAACTTGCCAACGGTGCCATCGTCTTCGACCGTCAGCACAATCGAGACTCCGAGAAGATGAAGATGCTCTGCGACGAGGGCGAGGAAACCCTGAAAGCCGCCCAGGCTCTATTGAAAGAAAACCCCAACAAGGATGAGGAGAAAGCAGTCCAGAAGCTTCAGGACAGGTTCAAAACTGTACTCATTGGCGGATAGGTCCGGCGATCGCCGCTGAAAGAGGGTGCCTTATGAAAGCGCGATTCATTTTGTCGAATTGAGAGAACTTGGCGCCGGGCTTCTGTCATCTCCCGCCTATAACAGGACATTTCGATGGATGGTTTGAAAACGACTGGCTGGTGGCTGGTTCTGACCTCGGCAGTGGCCATGTGGCTGGGGTGGGGAATCCGCGGCCAGATTGGGCATGCCAACGGAGCGATGATTCCGGGGGCGTTCGTCGCGCTGGCCATTAGTTCCCTGCTGCGCGATAAGAAATTCTCCCCCGGCCTGGCCGTCGGGCTGACCGCCGTGGGCTTCGGATTCGGGGCCGATGAAACCACCATGGAGACGGCGGGGATGCTGGAGGGGACGAATCCTCACCATCTTGTGAACCTCAAGCTGGCTCTTTCCGGACTGGCCCTGAAAGGAGCCCTGTGGGCGCTGTTTGGCGGATTGGGCCTCGGGTTGGCGCTGGCTGCGTATCTCTACCACAAGCGCGACATCTATATCGGCGCTCTCCTGCTCGTTGCTGCTTTCTACGCCGGCGTGTGGGCAATCAATAAACCTAAACTGCTTTACTTTTCGGTGACGCGAAGGGAAATCTGGGGCGGGCTGCTGCTGGGTGGCCTTGCCTTGCTCATCTGGTTGACGGTGCGCGGCCACACGCGAATACCCCTGGTGATGGCGGGTTGCGCCGCGGCCGGCGGGGCCATTGGATACCCCATCGCTGTGTCGTTGTCGGCCATGGGCCTGCACTCCACCATCGGGGGAGTTGACTGGTGGAAGGTGGCGGAGACCACGTTCGGCGCCTTCATGGGAGCAGGGATTGGGATTGGGACGTGCCTGGTCAAAAACCAACTCCCGGCGAAAGAGGAAGCCCAACCGGAGGAATCCGCCCCGCATCCGCCCGCGTGGCTCTTGGGGCTGGGCGGGTTGCTCGTCGCGGTTGTCGCGTCGTTACTGTACCAGCACGTTCTGCCGTGGATCATCCTCGGGGCATTGCTTTGGTGCGCTGCCTTCTGCGATAAGGTGATCGCCTGGCACGTCGGCGTGACGATGACGATCTTTGCCACGGCGGCTAATGTGATCGACTTCTGGCACCGCGAGCAACATATCGGCAACGCGGTGGTGTTGTGGACGCTGGCAGGACTGGCGACCGTGGTGGTGGCATGGAAGGTGGCGGGTTGGAGCCAGGAAACGAATCGCCGCGTCGGCCATCGCGCTTTCCTGTTTCTTCTGTGGGCCATTTTTGCGCTCTCTTGTTTGAAAACGTTTGTCAATTCCTCTACGGTCAGCCCCGCGCCCGACGCTATTGCCGCGGCGGGAGGTCACTGGCCGTACGTTTCTCATGTTTGGGCCGGCAGCCTGCTGGTGCAGGCAGGTTTTACCGTAGCAACGATCGCGCTCACTTGGATGGCCTAGCCAACAAACAAGCGAAGTCTTCACCGCCGGAGGTACCATGACCAAAGAGAAATCCAGCGCATTGTGGTTTGTCTTCATTCCCGCCCTCGCCATGTGGCTGGGTTGGGGTGTACGGGGGCTGTTTGGACACGCCAATGGCGCCATGTTTCCCGGAGCCATGGTCGCCCTGGCAGTGTGCTACTTGCTGAAAGGAAAGAGGCTGTCGGTGGGATTGGTTGTGGCCATGACCGCCATTGGCTACGGGTTCGGCGCGGATGAAACCACTCTTCAGACGGCCGGCTATCTATCAGGCGGCAACATCGACCACCTCGTCAAGCTGGGAATCGCCTACCCCGGTCTGGCCCTGAAGGGCGGACTGTGGGCCATGTTTGGGGGTATGGGGCTGGGACTCGCCTTGGTGGCATATCGCTACTCCAAGCGCGATATCGCCATCGGAGCGCTGCTGCTGGTGGGGTTCTTCTACGCGGGCTGGTACTTGATCAATCGTCCTCAACTCATCTACTTTTCGCTGGACCGCAAGGAGATTTGGGCCGGACTCCTGTTTGGCGGGGTCGCCTTACTCACGTGGCTGACGGTGCGGGGACGAACGCCAATTCCCTTGCGATTGGCCGGGTGGGCGGCACTGGGTGGCGCCATCGGCTACCCCATCGCTGTAACCTTGTCGAGCCTGGGCCGGCACTCCACATTTGCCGTTGGACATGACTGGTGGAAGGTGGCTGAAACCACCTTCGGGGCGTTCCAGGGGGCAGGCATTGGCCTAGGGACCTACTACCTCAAACCGCTGCTGCCCGACCGCGCAGACGCCCTGCCTGAAAATCCCGTACCGGTCTCCCACTCCTGGATCGGGGCGCTGGTTGGAGCGGCGGGCGCGGCGCTTGCCAACACCCTCTATAGCGGAGTCATGGTTGGCGGCACCAGCCGTGGTTTCCATAACATTACGCCGTGGATTCTGCTCGGGCCCATTCTGTGGTGCGTTGCCTTCTTCTGGCACCGCGCGGCCTGGCAGCTTGGCGTCACCATGACTTTCTTTGCCACCGCCGTTGACCTGCTGCTCCACTGGCGCAACAACGAACAATTCGGAATTACTGCGATAGTGTGGGTGGTGGTGGCGCTTGCCACCGTCATTCTGGCATGGAGGGTCACGGGCTGGTGGGCGGAGGCCGACGCAGATGTCCCGCGCCGGGTCTTCCTCTCGCTGATGTGGGCCTTTGTGGTGATGTCATACCTGCTGCTCTTTACCCCGCGGGCGGTCATCCATGCCCCTGCCAATGTCGTAGCCCTCGCCGGCGGTTGGTGGCCATACTTTCTCAAGGCTTTGGGCGGTGGAGTAGGTGTCGGCGTGGGCTTTACTGTCGCCGCCCTCATTCTCGCTTGGTGCCTCAGGCCGCTATCGGAAGCTCCGAAAAGCACGCCAGAAATCGTTGGCAACCCCCGAGCCGTGGCCTGATGAACTCACAATCCATGAACAGCGAAAACACGAGTAAAGGCTTATCTTTCCTTATACCGGTCCTGGCCATGTGGATCGGCTGGGGTATCCGTGGCCAACTCGGGCATTGGACCGGGGCCATGATTCCAGGGGCGCTGCTGGGCCTTGCCTTGAGTTTCCTGCTGAAGGGCAAACAGTTTTCGCCCGGCTTGCTGGCCGGACTCGCGGCCGCCGGCTACGGATTTGGCGCAGCGCAAACCACGCTGCAAACCGCCGGATTCCTGAGGGGAACCAACCACGACCACGTGGTGAGGTTGGGGATCGCCTTGCCCGGACTCGCCATCAAGGGCGGGCTTTGGGCCATGTTTGCGGGCGCGGGAGTGGGACTGGCCCTGGCCGCTCGCCACTATCACAAGCGTGACATCGTCGCGGGACTGTTGTTGCTGATTGCGACGTTTTACGCAGGCTGGTGGGTCATCGACCGGCCCAAGCTGATCTACCTCTCCGTCGATCGGCCGGAGATCTGGGGCGGTTTGCTGGTGGGAGGCATCGTCTTCCTTGTCTGGATCACCGTTCGTGGCCACACGCGCATACCGCTCACTGTAGCTCTCTATGCAGCGGCGGCGGGTGGAATCGGGTATCCCATTGCCGTCAGTCTGGCCGCCGCGGGAATGCGCTATTCGCACATACACCAGGACTGGTGGAAGCTGGCTGAAACGACCTTCGGTGCGTTTATGGGAACGGGCATCGCCCTGGGAACCTTACGGGTCAAAGACTCGCTGCCCGCGGGAGAATCAAGTGCGCCAAAGAGTGCGGCGGAAGGACGAATCTGGGCCGCTATTCTTGGTGCGGCACTGGCCGTTGCGGGTACCATGGCTCTATCGCAACGCGTGTTGCCGTGGATCATCCTCGGATCATTGCTTTGGTGCGCTGCGTATTACTCTCACCAGACTGCGTGGCAAATCGGAGTGTCGATGACGTTTTTCGGCACGGCGGCCAACCTGGTGGACTATTGGTCGCGCGAGCAGAAGTTGGGACACGGCGTGGAGTTGTGGACGCTGGCGGTACTGGCCACGTTGTTTGTCGCGTGGAAAGTGGAAGGTTGGCGTGCCGAGACCGGTGGGACAGGTGCGCGCAAGGCGTTTCTGTCTCTTCTTTGGGCCTTCGTCGTGCTGTCCTATTCGATTTCATTTATTAATGCGTCAGTGCTCTTTCCACCTGTCGGCGCGATAGAGCTAGCCGGAGGCCTGTCGCACTACCTGGCGCATCTCTGGCGCTGGGTGTTCATCGTGGAGGCCGGCTTCACGGTCGCGGCTTTAGCGCTCACGTGGATGGTTTGGAGCGTCACGGCCAGTCAACCCCCCGAACCCCAAGGGGCAGACTGACCCGCAGGAGATAACTTTCATCAGGAAATCGAGGTAACCCAATATGAATAGACGGAACTTCCTTCGAGGCGGAACACTCTGTGCGAGTGCCGCCGCCATTGAACGCGTGACCGGCAGACAAGCATTCAGCCTGGGCGTCCCGAGCGCTTTGTCGGGATCGCCTCTCCCAAGCGAACAGATCGATCTTCGCGACGCCATCATCGTGGTTCGCCCCGGAGAGTTACCACCGGCGGAGAAAACCGCAGCGACCGCCCTGATCGAAGAAGTGGAAAAGCGCACGCGGATTCGGCTGAAGCAGTCAACCGATTGGCCGGAAGGAAAGACCGTGATTGCCCTTGCGTCCACGGATTCCGTGCCCGCATGGAAGCATTCGATCCCGCCGAGGGAAGGAACGGACCATCCGGAGAAGCGGCCGGAAGGCTTTCGGCTCGCAGTCGATGCACAAGGGCCGAAGCCCGTGGTCTGGATCGCCGGGGCAGATCCCCGCGGAACGTTGTTTGGTGTGGGCCAACTGCTGCGCCGGTTGGATTGGTCCGAGGGAAAGCTGTCCATCGCCGCCGATCTTGACATCGCCACGGCCCCGGCGTTCGCCATTCGTGGGCACCAGCTTGGCTACCGCGCCACGGCGAACTCTTACGACGCCTGGGACGCCGCGCAATTCGAGCAGTATATTCGCGAACTCACGTTCTTCGGCGCCAACAGCTTTGAGGGAATTCCGTTCCAGGACGAACGGCCGACGCCGGTCATGAAGTTCCCGCGGCGCGAGATGAACCGCGCGATCGGCGAGATCTGCCAGCGCTACGGCCTGGACTATTGGGCCTGGATCCCCGTTGACTTTGACCTCACCGACCAGGCTAAGCGCGCACAGTTGCTGAAACAATGCGGCGAGTTCTTCCACGACACTCCCGTCTTTGAAGGGCTCTTCTACCCGGGAGGCGATCCGGGGAATAATCCGCCGAAGTTGTTCCTTCCCTTCCTCGCAGACCTCGCCAAACCCCTCCGCGCAGCTCATCCGAAGGCCAAAATCTGGTTGTCCATGCAGCAGTTCCGTCAGGAAAGGGTCGATTACGTCTACGACTACATTGAACGCCAGTCGCCCACGTGGCTGGGAGGGCTGGTGGCAGGACCCTCCAGCCTGCCCTTGCGAACGTTGCGCACGCGGCTTCCCAAGCCGTATAGACTCCGTGATTATCCCGATCTAACTCATAACAAACTATCGCAATATGAAGTTCCAGAATGGGATCAGGCCTACGCTCTGACCGAAGGGCGAGAGGCCATCAATCCCCGCCCTGTGGAGTACGCAGCCATCTTCGAACAGACCTCCATGTACACGGATGGCTTCATCTCCTACTCCGAGGGCGTTCACGATGACGTCAACAAGACGGTCTGGAGCGCTCTGAGTTGGAATCCCGAATTGACCCCGCGCGAGATTCTGACCGATTACGTGCGAGTCTATTTCCAACCCAGTGGTACCGCGCAGATGGCGGATGCGATTCAGGCCCTGGAGAACAATTGGCGCGGCCCCTTGGTGAACAATGGCGCTGTGGAGGGAACACTGCTCCAGTGGGAAGGTCTGGCTCGCGCCAAGCCGGAACTCTCCGGCAACTGGCGCTGGCAGATGTGCCTGCTGCGGGCGAACTACGACGTCTACATTCGGCGGCGCTTGATCAACGAGAGCCATCTCGAAGACCAAGCCAACGCCATACTTGCACAATCACCGAAAATTGGCGCAGCCCGCGCCATGGACGACGCCGAGCGCGTGCTGGCCGAGGCCACCACGAAGCCGATCAGCGTGGAGTTACGCACGCGCATCTTCGACCTGTGCGAGCAGCTTTTCCATTCCATTGGTCTGCAAACCAGCGTGGACAAGTACTACGCCATCGGCGCGGAGCGGGGCGCCGTCCTGGACTTTGTTCGACCTGCCGCTCAACAATCGCTGGTGGCTGGAAGACCAGTTCAAGAGCATTCGAACGCTGGGTTCCGAGTCCGAAATGAACCAACGCCTCCTGCAACTGGCCACATGGGAACACCCCGGCGCGGGAAGTTTCTACGACGTTGTCGGCAACATCGCCAAGTCACCGCATGTGGTTCGCTGCGATCCTGAGAACTCTCCGCAATTGTACGAACAAGGGGGAACAACCTTCTGGTGGTGGGATCAAGGAAAGAGTCGCGCTCGGCTTTCGTGGCAGGCCACCAGTTGGCCCAAAGCCATGCTATATGACGGGATTGACACGGACGCGGCCTATGTGGTGCGCTCGACGGGACAAGGCCAGGCGCTTCTGCGCATCAACGGCGACCGCGTCGAGCCCACGATCGACGGCAAGAAGATGGGCGAGTTCAAAGAGTTTCCGGTGCCGGCCAGTTACACGAAAACCGGAAGGCTGGTCCTCACCTGGGACCCTCCCCTCGGCGAGGAACACCTGAATTGGCGTCAGCATTCGCGCCTGTCAGAAGTCTGGCTAATCAAGCAGCCAGCGAACAAATAGAACGACGATCGAGGCAAACATGAATCGGCGGCGATTTCTCAGGGGTGGATTGGCTTGCGCAGGGCTCGCGGGAGCAGCACCGTTGGCAGCTTTGGGCGGAGGTCTTGGCGCCGCGGCGGCGCGAGGCGGCGCACCCACGGCAGGCGAAATTGACCTCAGCAACGCTGTGGTTGTGGCGCCGGCGTCATTATCTGCGCGTGAGCGGAAGGCCGTGCAAGTGCTCGTGGAAGAAGTCGAAAAACGCACGCAACTTTCCCTGCCCGTCGTAGCGGCGCTGAAGCCGGAGCACTCCACAGCCATCGTGGTGAGTTCAACGGAATCTCTGCGCGAAATGAGTTCGGCGTTGCCCGCCGGCCTGACAGCAAAGAGCGGCCAGCCCATCTCTCCGGAAGGCTACCGTCTGCGCACCGCAGCGCGCTCGAGCGGGACCGTGGTTCTGGTGGAAGGCGCGGACGAGCGTGGCGTGCTCTATGGAGTTGGCGGATTGCTGCGCTCGCTGCGCATGACGAAGAACCGCGCCAGCCTGTCCTCGCCACTGGACGTGCTCACGGCGCCTAAGCACCGATTGCGCGGCCACGAGTTATGCTATCGGCCGAAAACCAACGCCTACGACGCATGGAGCGTTCCCATCTGGGACCAGTATATTCGCGACCTGGCGATCTTCGGGACCAACGCCGTCGAGCTCGTCCCGCCCCGCTCCGATGACGCGCCCGACAGTCCCCACTTCCCTCTTCCTCCGTTGAAAATGACAGCCGAGCAATCGCGCATCGCCGACGATTACGGCATGGATGTTTGGATTTGGTATCCGGCGATGGATCGCGATTATTCCGACCCTGCGACGGTCGAGTTCGCCCTGAAAGAATGGGGTGAAGTTTTCAAGGCCATCCCGCGGCTCGATGCCGTCTATGTACCGGGCGGCGACCCTGGTGAGACACGCCCCAAATACCTGATGGCGTTGATGGAGAAGCAAACCGAAAACCTGCAGCGCTATCACCCCCACGCGCAAATGTGGACATCCATCCAAGGTTTCCGGGAGTCGTGGGTGAACGAATTCTTCGACATCGTTAATCGCGATCAGCCGCGCTGGTTGGCAGGTGTCGTTTATGCGCCGCAGACGCGCATGGACCTGCCCGCCCTGCGCAAGCGTGTGCCGGAACGGTATCCCATTCGCGTCTGTCCAGACATCACTCACAGCGTGCAGTGCCAGTTGCCGGTGCCGGACTGGGACGTTGCCTATGCGGTCACGGAAGGGCGCGAGGTCATCAATCCCCGTCCGCTCGGCGAGGCCAATATCTTTCGGCTTCAGACTCCGCATTCGATTGGCTTCATTACCTACGCCGAAGGCTGCAACGATGACGTGAACAAGTTCGTATGGAGCGCCCTGGGTTGGGACCCGGAGAAGCCCGTCGTCGAAATCCTGCGCGAGTACAGCGCCTACCTGATTTCCGACCGTCTGGCGGACGGCTTCGCGCAAGGCATGCTGAGCCTGGAAGAAAACTGGAAGCGGCCGCTGCTCACCAACCAGTCTGTCTACACAACGCTGGAACAATTTCAGAGCATGGAAAGTAGCGCCACGCCCTTCGAACTGGAGAACTGGCGGTTCCAGATGGGGCTTTATCGGGCTTACTACGATGCCTACGTTCGCAGCCGGCTGATCAACGAGAGCGCTGCCGAGAATCGCGCGATGGGCCGACTCGCGGAAGTGCGGCGCACGGGCGTTCGGCCCAACCAGCTTGAGGTGGAGAGTCCGGACGCGGCCGTAACCAGTTCAATCGACCCTATGGTGCTGCTCAACCTGGCGGAGGCGGAGTTGGACGCGCCCTTGCAGAATCCGGTTTCACCCGAATGGCGCACACGCCTGCTGGAACTGGGTGAGGCCTTGTTCCAGAGCATTCACATGCAACTCGCCGTCGAGCGATATCAGGCCGAGGCAGTAGAGCGCGCCGCCAATCTCGACACGCTGGATTCCGCCCTTACCGACGGGCCGTGGCTGAAACAGCGTTTCGCGGAAATCCGCCGCCTCGCCTCCCCCGTCGAGAGGATTCGCGCCATCGAGGCAATTCTGGACCGCACCAATCCCGGTCCCGGCGGATTCTATGACGACTTGGGGAACCTGGCGTGCCAGCCGCACTTGGTCCGCGGCCTGGGGTCAACCCGCGACCCGGAGTTCAAGCAATCGTCTTTGGTTGGATTCGGCTATCCGGACTGGTGCACCGTGGTGGCGCCGATGGCGTGGAAGCGCTGGGCGGAGTCGTTGTTCGATGCGCCGCTCGTGATGCACTATCCCAACCTCGATCCCACGGCGCCGTATCGCGTTCGCGTGACCTATTCGGGAGAGACCCCGGAGAAGAAAATCCGGCTAGAGGCCACCGAAGGCATCGAAGTGCATCCGTACATCACCAAGCCCGATCCCGTCGGCGCTCTCGAGTTCGATATTCCCCCCGCCGCAACGAGCAAGGGAGAGCTGACCTTGCGGTGGTTCCGCGAGCCCGGGTTGGGCGGAAACGGTCGCGGTTGCCAGGTGGCCGAGGTTTGGCTCATGAAGAAGTAAGAGCTTGATACCCACAAAGGAGACTGTAATGGTGGACGCAATTTCTTCGGCTTCACCCATGAAAACCAGGATGACCTGGCAATTCTTGCTGCTCGCCGCGTTATCGCTTTCGATCGGATGGGGCATTCGCGGCCAATTCGGGCACGAGTACGGCGCGGGCATGGCAGGCTCGCTGGGATGCCTGGCCATCGCCATTCTCTCCGGACGCGACGACTGGCACCGCCGCGCTTTGTATTTTGCCATGTTCGGCGGCTTCGGCTGGGCGTTTGGCGGAAGCATGTCGTACATGAAAGTGGTGGCTTACACCCACTCGCCCGACGATGTCACGTCGCTGTACGGCTTCGCGGGCATGTTCCTTTTGGGTTTCCTGTGGGCGGCCCCCGGGGGAACGGGTTGCGCGCTGCCCGCCTATTTGAGCCGCGAGCAATTGACGGAGTTTTTCTATCCCATCACGGCCGTGATCATCGGCTGGTGGGTTCGTGACATGCTCTCCGGTCTGTCGCACCATTTGCGTACGGATGGGTTCGGAGTTCTGGTGCCCATCATCGCACTGTTGATCCTGGCGGCCATTCGCCGGCGCTTTGACATGGGAACGCGCCTGGGGCTCTACATCTGCGGCGGTTGGTGGGCCGGAATGCTGCTGCTGGTGCACCTCTGCCACTTGCACCTCAGCCCGCCGCGCCCCGACGGTTGGGCCGGCTGTGTGGGACTGGTCATCGGCATCCTGATTTTCTGCGCCCGCAATGGACTGGGCGGAGTGGCCTTCGCCACCGTTTGCACGGGCTTGCTGGGTGGAAGTGGATTCGCCATCGCCGCGGCCATCAAGCACGTGGGCCTTCACACCGGGCTGGCCACCAACTGGCACAGCGTGATGGAGCAGACCGACGGCTTCTTCTACGGCCTGGGCCTGGCAGTGGCGATGGGAATGATCATGCGACGCGCCCCGCGAGTGAGCGACGATCCGCCGGTACGCCGCTGGACGGACGCCTATGCGGTCATGGTCCTGCTGTGGCTCTTCACGTATCTCAACTTCCAAAAGAGCCCTTCGGAGTGGGTCGTCGAGATACCTTCGCTCCACCCCAGGCTTTACGGGATCGCCGTGGTAGGCGGGTTCATTCCCTCCCATGGATTTCTCGGCTGGCTGGATTTCGCTTATCTCGCGATAGGCATTGCCATGGTGTGGTTGCTGGTTCTCCACCTGCGGCGACCGCTGCCTTTCGTGCCTTCCACGTGGCTGGGCAAGGCGCAATTGGTGTATCTGGTCTATCTCTGGGCACAGATCATCATCAATTTCGCCAACACCCTGCCACGATTCGCTCCGCAGCGGTTGGTGACGGAGTGGTTCATGACCATCAACGCGGCCTTCTGCACCGTCCTGGTCATTACCGGAACTCTCGCGCAGCCGGACCGCAACGTTCCAGCGGGCGTCACCGACAGTTCATACATGCCATGGATCCGGAAGACGGTGGCCCTCGGGTTACTTCTTGGCGTCGTTGCGGTCTTCGGTTCGTGGGGCGAGAAGCTTCTGCTCTACCGCAATACCGCCGTCCCGGGCGCCAGCGTCGATATTCGCTTCGGGCCAAACAACACGAACGGCATCGACAGGTAAGCTCCACCCTGCAACCGGCAAGCGCACGGGGGAGTCATTCTGGCAGGTCATTCAGTTAGAATGGGTGGGGCTCCCCTGCAAGCGGTGAAGTTCGTACATGAGCAAACTCCAAAATAAGTGGCTGCTGTCAGGGCTGCTGTCTCTCGGCCTGGCTCTCGATTACCAGACGCGCGTGGCGATCAATTCGGTTTTTCCCATGTTGCGTCGCGACCTGGGGATGACCGCTCTTCAGACCGGCCTGACGGCCACCGCATTCCTGTGGACCTACGCGCTGCTCTCTCCCGTGGCGGGGTACATTGGTGATCGCTTCTCGCGGCGCACGGTCTTGCTGGTGAGCATCGCTTGCTGGAACGTGGTGACGATTCTCAGCGGCTTTGCGACGTCCGCGTGGCATCTCATAGCTTTACGGGTGGTGGTGGCCGCCGCTCAGGTCTGTTACATGCCAACGGCCCTGGCGTTCGTGACCGATTTCCACGACCCGCAGACCCAGGGCAAAGGCATCGGCTTATTCCAGATCGGCGCGTATGTAGGCATCTTTATGGCCGGATTCCCCGCCGCCTATGTGGCCACTCACCTGGGTTGGCGAATGATGTTCTTCCTCTCGGGAGGAATCGGCTTGCTTTGCTCGGCATTCATGTTCGCTCTGCCCGGCGGCCAATTAGAAGGAACCGGCGGCAAGCGGGAGGAGATCGCGCCGGCCCGGACGTCGCTTCGCTCTGCCGTTGCTGTCTTTCGCAAGCGATCAATCCTGAACATCATGCTGGCGTACGCCTTGCTCGGCGGCGCCTCATGGATCGTGGCCACTTATCTGCCCCTATTAATCTATGAACATTATCATTTCAGCCTGGAATGGGCCGCGTTTGAAGCCACTTTCTACGTGCAAATATCGACGTTTGTGGCGGAGCCGTTGCTGGGCCATCTGTCGGACGCCTGGTCCGCCGGCAGCGTGCGGAGGCGCTTTTACTTTTGTGCACTGGGAGCGATGGCCGGCTTGCCCGCCCTCGCCGCCATGGGGCTGGGCGGGCACACCCCGGTTTTGATTGGTGGGATGCTGCTGTACGGCCTGGTGGCCGCGGCGTCCGACGTAAGCTTTATGCCCATGCTGACCTACGTCACCACAAAGTATCAGCGCGCCACGGCATTCGGGCTGTTGAATCTGTCGAGCTGTCTGGCGGGAGGCACCTCAGCCATCCTGGCGGCACTTATGATGAAGTCGGTGGGGCTGCCCCTCGTCTTCGCCGCCAGCGGGGGCCTGTACGTGTTGGCGGTCATGGTTCTTGTGGTGACCGCGCGGGTCACGCTGCGCGGCGACCTTGTGGAGTAGAGCTTCTCGGATCCGTGGTGGTGCGGAGGGTGCTCTTGCAAAAACCAGAAACCGGTGCCATTCTTTCTCCGGGCGCTGGTCTCGGGGGCCTAATCAAGTTATTAAGCGCTTTTGTGAGCAGAACGGTACCACGCGACGGCGACAGCGACGATGCTTGGCTGTACGATGGCGGCCCATGGTGTAATTGAGGTCCGCCGTTTTCCCTTGGGCACGCACTGATCCTCTGCTCCCATGCCGAAACTCGAAAGCCAGATGAGTCCGGGCGCGGAATCCTTCCAGCGCACCTTTACGTACAATCAGGGACTAGCCAATGAGTTGCGCGAGCGAATCCGCGTCACTGCTCTGGGCGGTCCTGAGGCCGCCCGGTCGCGCCACGTTTCCCGAGAAAAGCTCCTGGCGCGCGACCGGGTGACGCGATTGTTGGACCCCGGAGCCCCGTTCCTTGAAATTGGGCAATTGGCCGCTTGGGACATGTACGAGGGCGAAGCGCCCGGCGCAGGAATCATCACCGGCATCGGCCGCGTCGCCGGTCGCGAGGTGATGATCGTCGCGAATGACGCCACCGTCAAAGGCGGCGCCTACTTCCCGATGACGGTGAAGAAACACCTTCGCGCGCAAGAGATCGCGCAACAGAACCGGCTGCCCTGCGTGTACCTGGTGGACAGCGGCGGGGCCAATTTACCCTATCAGGCGGAGATATTCCCGGACCGCGACCACTTCGGCCGCATCTTTTTCAACCAGGCGCGCATGAGCTTGCAGGGGATTGCGCAAATCGCCTGCGTCATGGGGTCTTGCACGGCGGGCGGGGCCTACGTGCCGGCGATGAGCGACGAAACGGTGATCGTTCGCAATCAGGGAACCATTTTCCTGGGCGGGCCGCCGCTGGTGAAAGCGGCGACGGGCGAGGTCATCAGCGCGGAGGAGCTGGGCGGCGCCGACACGCATGGCCGGCGCTCCGGCGTGGTGGATCATGTTGCGGCCAATGACGAACACGCCCTGGCGCTGGTCCGCACCATCGTCGGCAATATCAACACGACGAAGCGTATCGACATCGATGTCCGCAAGCCCAAACCTCCGGCATACGATCCCACGGAGCTTTACGGCCTGATTCCCACGGATGTCCGAGCCCCATACGATGTCCGTGAGGTCATCGCCCGGATCGTCGACGGCTCCGAATTCGACGAGTTCAAATCTCTTTACGGGACCACTCTGGTTTGCGGCACGGCGCGCATTTGGGGTTTCCCGGTTGCCATTCTCGCGAACAATGGCGTGCTTTTCTCCGAAAGCGCGTTGAAAGGCGCTCATTTCATCGAGCTCGCCTGCAAGCGCCGCATTCCGCTTCTATTTCTGCAAAACATCTCCGGCTTCATGGTGGGGGGCAAGTACGAGGCCGGAGGGATCGCCAAGGACGGCGCCAAGTTGGTGACCGCCGTCGCCTCGGCCGAGGTGCCGAAGTTTACGGTGATCATCGGCGGCAGCTTTGGCGCGGGCAATTACGGCATGTGCGGCAGAGCCTATTCGCCGCGCATGCTCTTTACCTGGCCGAATAGCCGCATCAGCGTCATGGGTGGGGAGCAGGCGGCTAGCGTCCTGGCAACCGTCAAGCGGGACGCGATGGAAGCCAAAGGGGAAACCTGGACCGCGGAAGACGAGGAGGCCTTCAAGGCGCCGATCCGCGCGCGCTACGAGGCGGAAGGCAGCCCCTACTTCGCCACGGCCCGCCTGTGGGACGACGGCATCATCGATCCCGTCCAGACGCGCGACGTGCTGGGCCTCGCCATCAGCGCCAGCCTCAACGCGCCCATTCCCGAGACGGCCTTCGGCGTCTTCCGGATGTGACCGCATGATCCGCTGCCTGCTTATCGCCAATCGCGGGGAAATCGCCCGCCGCATCATGCGCACGGCCCGGCGGCTCGGCGTGCGCACGGTAGCGGTTTACTCCGAGGCGGATGCCGGCGCTCCGTATGTGCGCGAGGCGGACGCGGCCGTCGCCATCGGTCCCTCGGCGGCGCAAGACAGCTATCTTGCGCAAGAGAGAATCCTCGACGCCGCCCAGAGGTCGGGCGCGGAAGCCATCCACCCTGGGTACGGCTTCCTCTCGGAGAACGCGGATTTTGCCGAAGCCGTCATTGCGGCCGGCCTGATTTGGGTGGGCCCGCCGCCTGCCGCGATCCGAGCCATGGGGCGCAAGGACGCCGCCAAGCGGCTGATGGAAAAGGCGGGCGTGCCGACCACGCCCGGTTACCTCGGCGAGGACCAAACCGAAGCACGTCTCGCCCGCGAAGCATGCTGCCATCGGGTGGCCGGTGTTGATCAAGGCGGTCGCCGGAGGCGGCGGCAAGGGCATGCGCAAAGTCGCGGCGCCGGGCGAGTTCGGCGCAGCGCTCGAATCGGCGAAGCGCGAGGCGGCGGCGGCTTTCGGCGATGACCGGGTCTTCCTCGAGAAATATATCGATCGGCCGCGGCATATCGAGGTGCAGGTCTTTGCCGATCGCCACGGCAACGTCGTTCATCTTTTCGAGCGCGATTGTTCCATCCAACGACGCTACCAGAAAGTGATCGAGGAGGCGCCGGCTCCGGGGATGGACAGCGCGACGCGCCACGCGGGTCTGCGCAGGCTGCCGTTTCAGCCGCCAAGGCGGTCGGGTACGAAGGGGCGGGCACGGTGGAATTTATTGCCGATGCGAGCCAGGGCCTGAGCGCCGAACGCATTTGGTTCATGGAGATGAATACACGGCTGCAGGTCGAACACCCCGTCACCGAGGCCATCACCGGGCAGGACCTGGTGGAATGGCAGTTGCGCGTTGCTTCCGGCGAGCCCTTGCCGCTGCGCCAGGAGGAGATCGCGATGTGCGGCTGGGCGATGGAAGCGCGGCTCTATGCCGAAGACCCCGCGACCGGCTTCTTGCCCTCCACCGGCCCTTTGACGCACTTCCGGCTTCCCGGCGACGTTCGCATCGATTCCGGGGTGGAAGAAGGCGGTGAGGTCAGCCCCTTCTATGATCCGATGATCGCCAAGATCATCGCTGCCGGCCCCACGCGGAGTCAGGCCGCGGCGCGCTTGGCGAGGGCGTGCTCGCAGGTGGAGGTGTGGCCGATCAAGACGAATGCGGCGTTCCTCGCGCGGACTCTCTCCGATCCCGATTTTGTCGCGGCGGACATCGACACATCGTTCATCGAAACTCACCTGGACCGATTGATCCCGCCTGCCGAACCCTCGGAAGAAATTGTTGAGTCGGCCGCCAGCGTCCGGCTGGCCAGGGAACGCGCTCCTGATGAACCGTGGCGAGCCCTCGAGGGCTTTCGACTCAACGCCCCGCCGCACGTGCACGTCAGCCTCCAGTCGGGTGACACATGTTACCAGGTCGAACTGGGCGCGAACGCGGCGGCTGCGCTGCCGACGCGAGACTTCGAAGACGCCATCGTTGTCTTCGCCGGCGGGAACTCCTACGCCTTTACGGATCCGAAACTGGCGACGCAGGCCGCGGATCCGGCCTCCAGTGGCAGCATCATCTCGCCCATGCCGGGCCGGATCGTCGCCGTCCGAGTCAAGGCCGGGGACCGGGTAGCGAAGGGCCAGCCACTGGTGACCTTGGAGGCCATGAAAATTGAGCACACCCTTACCGCGCCCTTCCCGGGCACGGTCACGGCGATTTCCGCAATCGAAGGCCATCAGGTCAGCGAGGGAGTGGTGCTGGCGCGAATCAACGTTGAGGAGTGACGCCTATGCCCGGGCTTACCTACGATCAATTCAACATCGGCGACCACATCGTCCACAGCATTCACCGTACGGTGACGGAAACCGACAACCTGCTGATTACCACCCTCACGCACAATCCTCAGCCGCTTCACCTCGATGCGGAGTACGCCGGCGCGACCGAGTTCGGCCGCATCGTCGTCAACGGCATCTTTACTTTTGGACTCATGGTGGGGCTGTCGGTCGGTGACACGACGTTGGGCACGCTGGTCGCGAATCTCGGCTATGACGCCGTGGTGATGCCCCATCCCGTTTTCATCGGCGATACGTTGCGCGCCGAAACCTGGGTGATCGAAAAGCGCGAGAGCAAGTCGCGTCCCTCGGCAGGCATCGTCATTTTCGAACACAAGATGTTCAATCAACGCGATGAGATCGTCTGCCAATGCCGGCGGACGGCGCTCATGAAGAAAGCCGCCGCGTGATAATGAATCCCTTACCCTCTCCCGTGGGCGAGGGGGTGTCGGCCATGTGCCGACGGGTGAGGGATCACTTGCCGATGGATTACGAGACCCCTCATCCCCACGACGTGCAGAACGTGGGGCCCCCCACCTCGTACCTCGGCCACGTTCTCCCCAAGGGAGAAGGAAAGGATCGCCATCCCCCTCCCGTGGGGAGAGGTCTCAAGAATCGGAGGTTAGTGATGACGCCACGATCCTGGTTGTTTGTTCCGGGCGACAAGCCGGAGATGATGGCGAAGGCATTCGCATCCGGCGCAGATGCGGTGATCGTCGATCTCGAGGACGCCGTTTTAGAGCCGAACAAGGCTCATGCGCGCAGCCTGGTTGCGGCATTTGAGCAAGACCTGCCGCCGACATCTTCGCAGCTTTGGGTGAGAATCAACCCGCTCGACACTAAACACGCACTCCTGGATCTCGCCGCCGCCGTCCCCGTTGGGCCGGCCGGCATCGCCCTCCCAAAGGCAGAATCGGCCGCGGCGGTGGTCCAACTTGATCATTATCTGAGCGCCCTGGAAGCCGCGATGGGCCGTCCCATCGGTGAAACCAAAATCCTGCCGATCGTGACCGAAACGCCAAGATCGGTGTTCGAACTGGGCTCCTACGCCGGGGGTCTCGGTCGCCTCGCCGGTTTGACATGGGGGGCTGAAGACCTGTCAGCCGCAGTGGGCGCCACGAGCGCTCGCGACGAGCATGGCGCCTTCACACCTCTGTACGAGCTGGCAAGGTCGCTGTGCATTGCGGGGGCCGCGGCCGCATGCGTCCCGGCCATCGAAACCGTCTACCCGGCTTTCAAGGATGCCGAGGGATTGCGCGCCTATGCGGCAAGAGGCCGCCGCGACGGATTCCAGGGCATGTTGGCAATCCACCCCGCCCAAGTACCTGTCATCAACGAACTCTTTACACCCAGCGCCGCCGAAATCGAATATGCCGAACGCGTGGTGGCGGCCTTTGAAGCAAGCGCCGGTCGCGGTGCGATTGCGCTTGATGGCAAGATGCTGGATGCACCGCATCTTAAGCAAGCCCAGCGCATCCTTGCGTCCCGGGAGCGATCGAGCGCCGTGAATTTCAGGAAGCCTTGAAGCGGTTTGCCCGTTCGGCTGGGGCACGCAGCAGGGTACGGGCTTCAGCACTATCGAACCCTTTCTCCGGAATTTGCCTCTAACGTTCTGTGAGGTTTCGCATGGTGGCGAGCGCAACTCTGATGGAACTCTTCGCCGATGATGACCTCCGACTCCTTGCCCGAGCGATCGGCGAATTTGGTGACCGCGAACTTGTGCCTTATCTCAGGCAGCTTGCCAGGGAGGAGTTTCCGGAACGATTCCTACCCCTGGCAGCCAAAAACGGCTTTCTGGGGACGGTGATCCCCGAGGAATATGGCGGGCAAGGCGGAACACTGGCAGGTTTCCTTCCGGTCCTGGAAGGAATCGCCGCCTGTGACGGCTCTTTCGCCCTCACCCTCGCAGCGCACGAATCTCTGGCAACGACGCACATCCTCCTGGGTGGCAGCCCTGAGCAGAAGCGCCAGTACCTGCCGGATTTGACGGCGGCCAGGAAAGTCGGCGCGTGGTGTCTGACCGAGCCGCAGGCGGGAAGCAACATCTTTAAAGATACCAGGACCAGGCTCGTAAATACCGGCAAAGGCTGGAGGCTGAGCGGCGAGAAGACTTTCATCACCAATGGATGTCACGCCGATCTGTTTGTCGTTCTTGCCCTTGCCATCGGGCAGGACGGCAACGATCAAGGGATGACGGCTTGTGTTGTGGAAAAGAAAGGCAATGAAGACCGCATCACCGCCACGCCTCTCCACGACAAAATGGGGATGTGGCATTCCGACACGGCGGCTCTGAAATTTGACGAAGTTCCCATTGCGGATCAGGCGGTTCTTGCTCCGCTGGGAAGCGGCAACAAAGTAACCCGCCAGGTCCTCTCACGAGGAAGAGTCGGTGTTGGCGCTCTCGCCCTCGGCCTTGCCCGCGACTCGCTCGAGCGGGCTGTGGCTTATTCGAAAGAGCGCAAGGTGGGCGGAGGATCCCTCTTCGGCCAACCTTTAACCCGGGCCAAGCTTTCGCGCATGGAAGAAAATTTGTGGGTAGCTTGGCAAGCCGTGCACGGCGCTGCCCGCTGCGCGGACGAGTCCCAGCCATTCAAGGTGCAGGCCTGCATGGCCAAGGTGTTCGCCACCGAGACAGCCCTGAGTATCACCGACGAAGCCATTCAAATCCTTGGCGGTTATGGCTACATGCGGGATTACAAGGTCGAGCAGAATTACCGCGACGCACGGCTGTTGACCATCGGCGAGGGTGCTTCGGAGATTCTGCGCCTTGCTATTGCCAGAAGTTTATTCGCCCCAGACTCTGGTGACGGAAATGTCCTGCCGGCACTGGAAAGCCTGGCAGACGCTGCGGGGGAGTATCGCGGCCCCTTGAGCACTCTCTGGGGGCCCAGTTGGCGCGCCCTGGAACTCGCCACTGAGGCGCTGCACATTGTTCGAGAGCAAAGCGCGGAGGAAAATCGGCGGGTTAATTCTGCTTCTTCCTGGCAATGCCGGGCGGCGGCGTTTGCAGACCTTGCGACCAAACTTTGGGTTGCCAACCAAGTGCTCCTTACCGGCACAAGGCTCGTTAACCAGGGAAGCGTTTCCCCGCGGCAAACGAAGCTGGTCAGAACTTTTCTCGTCTCCTGCTCTATGGAGATCTGTTATCAGGCCTCGGAGTTCTTTCGGATGTTGGGCCTCACTGATGCCACATTGCTCAGTAATTACGCAGAGGCCCTTCAGATTGGCGCCACCATCAATTCTCCATCCTGAAGTCTTACTTCGCGCGAAGTCCTTCTTCGGCTTGCGGCGATATATTCTTTCGTCCTGGCGGACATTTGTCGCGTTACATCGGGGTACCGGTCCGCTACGTCCGTCAGTTCTTTAGGGTCTTTCTCAAGATTGAAAACCTGCGGCCGATAGATGTTGACAACGTGGGCATCACGTCGGGAATCTGAACGAATCACCGGACCCTCTTGCCGGCATGTTGATTGCTGGGCACCCTCCAACTTCTCCGCGGCTCTCCATGGCTCACGGGATTGGTTGAGTTAGCTCAAATCAGTTCAGGAGGGAGATTCCGGGGCGAGGCAGGCGAGGAGTAATTATCCTCCAGCAGAGCCGGAGGCTTTACGGCTGCTGGCCCCTCAAAGGGGCCTGACCGCAGCCGGTAAAAAGACCCCTCACCCCCACGACAAGCAGAACGTGGGGCCCCCTCCCCGATGGATCGGGTCGGCCTCTCCCCTCGGGAGAGGCTGTTAGTTTTTCTGCGGCGCGATCGCGCGCCAAACAGCCTCAACAACCTCTCCCAGGGGAGAGGTTGACCGTCTCCTGACGGGCGGGTGAGGGGTCACGTCCCTGGCCTCAAATCCCGGAACTGTCGAACTTTTGCTGCCACCCCGGCAGAGTCGGGATCTCCCAATGGATTAGGGCCTTTGCATCGCGGCCCAAACATCGTCGAGCGGCACGGTGGCGAAGGTTGTGGCGCGGTCGGACGTACCGTAAGGAATGATCAATCGGCCATCGTGCAGGAGGCTACCGCAGGAGTAAACCACGTTCGGGACATACCCTTCGCGTTCTTCATCGTTGGGCGCGATAAGCGGTTCGCCAAGGCGGCCGATGACTTTGGTAGGATCATCACGATCGAGAAGGAATGCTCCGATGCAATATTTCCGCATCGGCCCCACCCCGTGGCTCAGCACCAGCCAGCCCCGTTCGGTTTCAATCGGCGAGCCGCAGTTGCCCATCTGGATGAATTCCCAGGGGAATTTCGGCCCCAGAAGAAGCTGTTTGTGCTGCCATAGATGCAGATGGTCAGAAAACATCACGTAGATGTTCTCATAGTCCTGCCGGCCAAGCATCGCATAAAGGCCTTTAATCTTCCTTGGAAATAGCGCCATACCTTTGTTCAAGACGGCCGGGCCGCTCAGCGTGGCGAATTTGAACTGAAGAAAATCAGGGGTTTCAAGAAACTGCGGCTCGATGTCTTTGCCATCATAGGCGGTGAAAGTAGCGTAATACGTCCGCGTGCCATCGTCGTCTTGAAAAAGAACGAAGCGTGCATCCTCGATGCCGTGACTTTGCACGGCGGTATAGGGAAACAGCACACGTTCAGAAAGGCACGAGTCCGTATCGAATTGAACTTCAAAACACGATTGCGCCAGGGTCAACGTTTTCTTGGCCACTTTCTCGGTCTCGAGGTCATGTGCCCGGAGTTCCTTGGTTGCCAGGCTGATACTGGCGCGCAGCTCTTCCAGCGTAAACAGCTCCCCCAGGAGTTTCAGCACTTCCCGGCTGAAGGCGCCGATAAGGTTGAGTTCGCGGAGTTTGCGCTCGAACAGGCACTTCTCGAATGCCGCCTCGGGCACGTGCGACGGCCCCAGGCTGTAGCGGGTGGGCGCATCGATCGCCACGTTTCCATCGGAGTCTACCACTCCGCTGCGAAAGGTGATGGAAGAGATGTGCCCTTCTCCCGTGGCGCGAAGACTCAGCACAAATCGCTGCGTCCCGGCCGCCAGGTGCGACTGGTCCGGGTGCGGTACCATGGAGGGATTGAACAACGCCGCAGCTTCCAATGAATACTCGTGAGTGAAATACGCGCCGATCAACAACGATCTTTCTTGGGAGATGGGATGGTCGCTCAACAAATAGGGGCGAACTTCTTCGTATCGACGGCGGAAGAACTCCCGTATATTCTTGTGCCGAGCGCCGAATTGAGCCCACAACTGCCCCAGCAATCGATCGGCTTCATCCTGCGACAGGGCCATGATGTGGGAGCAAATCTCGCTGGCGCGCTGACCGGTCATGAAATGAAACGGCCGGAGCAGGACACGTTTGCAGTCCGGTAACAGAGTGACTTTCGTGCGATGGATATGGATAGTTTTCACCAGTGGCTACAAAGCCGGCTCGCTGAACACCGTAACCGCATTTTGCATGAGCTGCATTTCCGCCAGCGAAAGCAGGAAGGCCAGCGTCAACTCAGCTCCCTGATTAGCGTTAACCCGATCCACGTGCAGAGCGTCGTGGCAGCCGCCGGTATTGATGGAGTGCAGTTCCAGTCCCAGGTCATTCCAGCCCAAAAACCAGTCAAAGGCGCGATGGGCCTCTTCGTACCACCAGGTGTCGGAGGTTGCCCTGTAGGCCTCGAGGCATGCCGACACCATCGAGTGCGCCTCAATCGGTTGCTGGTCGAAGCTCGATCGCGTGCCGCCGCGGTGATAGAAGCCATTGCTGCCGATCGGGCGGAAATGCCCATGCTCGGAGGTTTGTACCTCCGCCAGCCATCGCAACGCCTTCAGGCCCCGGTCAAACGCTTCTTGATGTCCGTTAGCGCGCCCACCGAGGATCAGCGCATGTGCGAGTTTGGCATTGTCGTAACTCAACTCCTCTTCAAACCACGGCCAATCCGGGTGGGAGGCCCTATCGAAGATATCCATCAACCGGGCGATTAGCGCTTCGCGGATTTGATTGACCGATCGGTCGCCGTCGAGACGGCGTAAATATTCGTGGATGCCGATGAGGCAGAATGCCCAGGCGCGCGGGGAAGTAAACTGGGTGACGATGGGCAGGGCCTGCGCAAAGAGTTGTCCGCTCATAATTTGAAAACTTCGATGCGGGGACCGGCCAACGCCCACGCCCAGCGCCCAGAGCGCGCGAGCGTGACAATCCTCGGACCCTTGCTCATCAAGCCAGCGGCGATCGAAGCTTAGAAAGTTGTGGAACCTTTTCGTTTTGTCGTCGAAGGCGTAATTTAAAAAGGCGGCGTAAGTGGAAGACAGCGCACTTACCCGGGCGGGTTCCTCTTTCAACTCATCAAGCAGCGCCGAGAGAATGAAGGCTCGCGCATTGTCATCCGTGCAGTATCCTTGGGAAAAATTCGGCACGGTGAGGACGGCGTGTTGGAAAATGCCGGTCGAATCGGTCATCCGGGAAAGATGGTCCAGCCTAATCTTCGGCAAGTCGCGGGGTTGCTGGTCGAGAGTCTTCGTCGCAAACAGCTTTCGGGACACGGAGGCGCCCTGGAGGCGGGCTTGTTCGAAGCTTTGCATGTAAAGGCGCGCCACGTTGCTCCAAACCATTTCACGGCCCAGCTTGTAAGCATTCTTGCGGATGGCATTGCGCCGCGTGGGATCGCGGAGCAGGCCGCAGACTTCACGGCCGATGGCGCGGGAGTCCCCAAAGGGCACCAAAACACCGCGTTCCTCCGCCAGCAATTCCGCGGCGTGCCAATAGGGGGTCGAAACCACGGCCTTACCGGCGCCGAACGTGTAAGCTAACGTTCCCGAAGTGATCTGCGCCACGTTGAGGTAGGGGGTAATGTAGAGGTCCGCAGCACCAATGAACTCCTTCAACTCCTCGAGTTCCACGAAGCGGTTGTAGAAAATGACGCTCTTCTCCACCTTGTTCTTTTTGGCCAGGATTTCCAAGCTGAGGCGATAGGCTTCCCCACGCTCCGCCAACTCGTGGGGATGGGTCGCACCCAGGACGATATAAACAACGTCCGGGAATTCGGCCAGAATCTGCGGCAGAGCGTTGAGGACGTGCTCGATTCCCTTGTTAGGCGAAAGCAGCCCGAAGGTGAGCAACACCGTCCTTCCTTCCACGCCAAACTGGTCCTTGTAATAATTGGGATCCACAAACGGTATGTCGGGAATGCCGTGCGGGATGAGATCGATCTTGGCGGCAGGCGCCTTGTAGATCTCCTGCAACATCTGGTATCCGCGCTCGGTCATGGTTACCAGCCGGGTGGAGTGCGCGATCAATTCCTGCATCACCCGCCGCTGGGTGTCGTTGGGCTCGCGCAGGATGGTATGGAACGTGGTGACGACCGGCATTTTCAGTTCGCGAACCAGCGCCAGCAGATGGCGGCCGGCGGGCCCACCGTAGATCCCGAATTCGTGCTGAACGCAGACAATGTCAACGTTGCTGATGTTGAGGAAGTCCGCCGCCCGTTGGTACGAGGAAATATCCTGCTCTTCTATTTCGAAACGCACCACACCCGGATACTCGTACCCGTCCTCGACATCATTAACCGGCACCGCGAAGCACTGGCTTTGAGGGTACTCCGCTGCCACCGAGGTAAGGAGGTCGGAGGTGAAGGTGGCGATGCCGCACTTGCGCGGTAGGTAGTCGCCAAGGAAGGCGATCTTGCGAATTTTAGATTCCGATTCCACAAGTGTGCTCGTATGACACCCTGTCTGCCTGAGACTTGTAACTTCGAGCCGAGCGCATGCGATGAGAAGAGTGCATCAAGCCGGACGTGAGAATCCAGCAGCACGCTAGACACGTTGCCGACGATTTCTCGAGACTACAAGGTGTAGGCCGACTCCAGGGGGAGTAGAAGGCAGCATCCGTCACTGGTGATCTTGCCCCCGTTTGCCTGCCTCCACACGAGGTGGAGTGCACGGCTTGCCCGGCCCATATCTTATACCCCAGAGTGGTTTATCCGTCTGTTCAGTTTTGCTCAGGCGTTTGCTGGAGGTTGCCCGGTCACTTGGGCGACGCGAAGTGGGTATCGCCGATCGGCGGAGATATTCCTCCCCATCCAGAGGTTGGATGAGAAATCCGGGCTAACGGAATCCGCCGGGTCTCCCTGCACGAAGATCGTGCGGTCTGCGCCGTATTCCAAAACCGCTTTCTCGTGCGAGATCCCGGCGAGGGATGCCCGCCCAATCCACGGGCTGAGTCCTTACTCACGGAGATGAGCAATTGTGACCACGCTGGTGTGCATTTTTGAACAGACAGCCCTGAATCGAACTTGCTATCGTCCCGTGTTTGTGGCCTGGTTAAGTTAACCAGGGAGGCAAACGATGAAGCCAGGTAACGGCAAGCCGCATTTCCATCCCTCCCGGTTTTCCCTTCCGAGGGGAAAGGTTCTGCTGCTTAATGACGATGAAAACAGCTTGCAGCACTGCACGGCCTTGTTGGAGCGTAGGGCTTACACGGTCCGAGCGTTGGCAAAATACCAGGACGCAGAGAGTTGCCTGGATCACGAGCTTTTTGACATCATCGTCGTGAGCCCGGCCTTTGAAGCGCGCCCCTTGATGGAGCTTGCTTTGGCACGCAGCGGACACATGCCGGAGGTGGTGCTTACGGGCTGCCTGGAGATGAACTGCTGTGTCGCGGCCATACAACTTGGCGCGTCGGACGATCTCGAAAGAACTCTTACGCCGGTGGAATTCGAACACCTGATTACGACGCACTGCCAGCCGGTGCACGGTGGAAGTTCAGCCCGTTCGTCAGAAAGATTGAGTGCACGGAAGAGCATACGCCCCTCCCATCAGATAGCCCCCCAGCGTGGTGAGAAATGCAGATTAGACCCAGCGGCATAAAGCGAGCGGCACAGGAAGACGTCCACCATCGACGGGCCGAGGATTAAACCAGACCCATCTTTCTCTTCGTTTCCGATCGCATCGCCCGCTTGGCTAACCATGGCCAAATACCGCTTCTTTTGATGATGTCATCGGTTGCGACGTACCCTGTAAACGCACTCGATTGCATAAGACCTTCGGCGGTTATCAAACGTTTCGCTTTGCCAAGCCTTATCATGACAAGTCGGTAAATCCACTGGATCAAGGCAGGAGCTCCCTTCGCGCCCAACCCCGCATGCTTCCCAACGGCAACCGTGGGTGAATTTGATAACTCTCTAACTGATCCTAACCGTCGCGGCTAATCCGAGGTTGTGGCCTTTGCCATCGGTCAGCATAAAAGGAACAAGCCCCTCGGATACTTCCCGCTGGGCAATGACGATAAACTTTTTGCCCTCGCCCTGAACACGCGCCTTGGCCCCGCCAATCAACTGGTGGGCGCGTTTGGCCGCCACCAGGATGAATCGAAACTTGCTGTCAATACCTTGTGGAAGTTCCATTTTTGATCTCCCTCTCTTTTCCTTCGCAATATGTTGATCGGGTTCGGCCCGAATCAACTGTTGAAGTCCTCTGGTCCTGCCGCCCAGGGATCAATCATAATGACCGGGGACAAGTCAGAGCCGTCAGGAATGATTGCTGAAGGGAGGTGGGCCTCCGGGTCCCGGGGCGCGGCGAGGGGCACGTACCCTTTTGTTGCGAGCCCGAATCCACTCGTCATTGGCCGCCCGTTCGCTGGCCGCCTTTTCCTCGACCGCTACGGGTGTCGGGTTCACAGGGACGCGACCCGTCCGGGATCCGCTGTCATCGTCGCCAGCTAGTTGCGACTGCTCGGATGATTCTTCAAACATGCTTGGTTCTCCCTTTTGTCTTCCGGCGCAGATCCCCGGTGGTCAGCCTCTGTCTCAACGCTGTCGGTTCACCCAGCGGTGGTCACCAGGAACGAGCCGATATGATTGTATCTGATAGCCTTCAGGTTCACTGTGCCGTATTGCTCACCCACGCGGTGAAGAGTGCTCACCAGACTCGACCGAAGCGCGAATGAACACTCGGTGGGTTTTGCTGTCCGCGCCGGTTTAAAAGAGCATCACTTCTGCCGGTTTGATGAGCAGCAGGCGGGATGATTTTTGAGGGCTGGGCACACGAGAGCGGAAGCAGCGAATCGAGCGCGCCGTGGGGATGCCGGGTTGGTGCTGGCGAGGCGGTTCAGGCCAAGGGATTCTCTCCTGCGCCGTCAGAAGGAAGAGGGGCTGTGGAGGACCGGGCGTGCTTGGTGTCGGGCCGAACCGATTCGATCACCAGGTAGAATTTATCGGCGCTGTTGACTTTGCCCGCCACGCAATAGGCCTGGCCAGGCACGAGGTGGTGGGATTTGGTGAAGTCATGCAGGCGATAGACACGCTGGGTGTCGCGGTCGAGCAACAGCAACACCGCACACGACCGGTACTCCTTCCGCGAAAGCAAGAACAGGTGATTGGCGCTGAAGTTGAACATGGTGGCAAGCAGGGAGCGGGGGTAGTTTCACCCCCGCCCCATGGGCAGCGCCGTTGAGGGGTTCACCCGCCGGACTCCTCCGGTGATGGGCTATCGCACAGAGCGGCGCCTGAGAAGAACCCGCCTTCAGGAAGCGGGAGGCGGCGGGCTCTTCTGAGCTTTACGCAGGCTTTCTCCCCCCAGCAGAAAGATCTCGGAGTTTTCCACCAACCGGTCGGCAATGGCGGCGGCAATGGTGGTGTTGTAGAGGATGTTGCCCCAGTCGGAGAACGCGGTGTTGGTCGTAATAATGGTGCTGCGCTTGTGCCCATGGCGAGTGGAGATGACCTGGTAAAACAGGTTGGAAGTCTGCTGGTCAAGCGCCAGGTAACCGAGTTCATCGACGATCAAGGCGGTAGGTTCGGTGTAGACCTTGAGCTTGCGGACCAGCGAGTGATCGACTTGGGAAGCGAGCAACTGGTTGAGCATCTCCATGGCGGTGGTGAAGAGCACGCGCACGTTGGCTTGGCAGGCGCGCCAGCCGAGGATCTGCGCCAAGAAGGTTTTGCCCACGCCGGGCGAACCCATCACATAATGCCCATCACTTTGAGACGGTCACGATCTACTACCCTTGGCATCCTTTGGCGGGGAAGCATCTCCGTGTGCACAAGCGCGAGAAGAATCGGTACGGCGAATATGTTTTCGTACGCTTGCCCGACGACACGGCGTGCGGATTGCCGGCTTGGATGTTTGATCCGAGCTGTGCTGAATTCGTGGTTGGGCGGCCAGTCATCTCGGCCGAGGCATTGACGGAGCTCCGGGACCTTCTGGCTGTCTTGCACGCAGCTTCTTCCTCATGCGATATCACTTCCGTGAAACCCATTTCCACGGAGGTCCCGCATGAAGCTTCAGCCCAAGCCGCCCCATCTCCAGTTCAACCTGCTGCTGGCACCGGAAGTGCCAGCGGAACTCCCCAGCGAAAGGAACGAAGAACTGGTTCACGCGCTGGTCGAACTGTTGATCAGCGCGGCAAAAGAAAGCGTTCCCCCAAGCGCCATGGAAGGAGGTCAGGATGAATCCTAAGCTGACGAGTGAACGTCTGAGTCGCCGGGCGATTGTTTATATCCGCCAGTCTTCTCCTGGCCAAGTCATCCATAACCAGGAGAGTACGCGCCGGCAGTATGCTTTGGCGGATCGAGCCCGCGAACTCGGTTTCCGCGACGTCGGACTGATCGACGATGACCTCGGGCGTACCGGATCAGGCTTGATGGAAAGGCCTGGGTTTCAGCGCTTGGTGGGCGAAGTGTGCACGGGGGAAGTTGGGGGCATCTTCTGCATCGAAGCTTCGCGGCTCGCGCGCAACGGTCGTGACTGGCATCATCTGATTGAACTGTGCGGCATGGTGGGCGCGGTGGTCATCGATCCTGACGGTGTGTATGACCCAGCACTCATTAACGATCGCCTTCTGCTTGGACTAAAGGGGACGATGAGTGAATTTGAGCTGAACTTACTGCGTCAGCGCTCCTTCGAGGCCATTCGTCAGAAAGCGCGCCGCGGAGAGTTACGCTACTGTCTTCCGGTCGGATACTTATGGAATACAGAGGGTCGGATCGAAATGGACCCCGACCAAAGGATCCGGCAGGCTCTCGCGTCCGTGTTCTCGAAGATGACGGAATTGGGCAGCGTGCGCCAAGTGCTGCTATGGTTTCGGAGGGAACGTATCGAACTGCCCATGAGAGGCTTCGAGCCGCCCACGACGAGAACGGTTTGGGCATTGCCCATCTACAACACCGTGCTGAAGATTCTGTCGAATCCCATCTATGCTGGCGTCTATGCCTTCGGTAAGACGTGCGCACGGACAAGCGTGGTCGAGGGCCGAGCGCGGAAGACCCGGGGGCACAAAAAGCCCCGGGAAGAATGGACCGTGTTGCTTCCCGATCACCATCCCGGTTACATTTCCTGGGAGCAGTACGAACGCAACCAGGCGATGATTGCTGCCAACGCACATATGAAATCGCGGATGGAGCCGAAGGCGGGCCGCGGGGGGAAGGCTCTGCTGGCGGGCTTGCTGCGCTGCCGACGCTGTGGGCGAATGCTGTATGTGTCGTACACCGGTTGACGCAGCGTTGTCTTGCGCTACCACTGCAAGGGTGCTCACATCAATCACGGAGAGGGTTGGTGCATCTCTTTCGGTGGCCTGCGACCGGATCAGGCGGTGGCCGATGAGATTCTGCGCGTCATCGGTGGGAACGCTGTAGACGCGGCGCTGCAGGCTGCCGACCAGATGCGAGGACAGCGGCAAGAGCAACGTAAGTCTCTCGAACTGGAAGTCGAGCAGGCTCGTTATGAGTCGCGGCTGGCAGCGCGGAGATACGAGGCCGTTGATCCCGACAATCGACTGGTCAGCGCCGAACTGGAAACACGTTGGAATGCTGCTCGGCAGAAAGCGCAGGCGCTCGAGGATCGCTTGCGTGATTTTGATCTTCGGACCCATCTCCCCGTGATTCCGGATAAAGCTGTGCTTCGTAGCTTGGCGCAGGATCTTCCGGCGGTGTGGAACGCGCCAAC
>CAVRBF010000107.1:0-186974 GCA_963719115.1 uncultured Acidobacteriota bacterium
CTGCCTCACGGGTCCATTTGCTGTCACCACTTCCGTGCATCGTGTAGAATGAGAACTCGGGCTTAAGTCTGGTCATCGCCCGCGATGGGACCTCGCTCCCGCACAAATCTGCATGCAGAACCTGCTCGACCAACTGAATAAACAGCAGCGCGCCGCCGTGGAACAAGCCGAGGGGCCGCTGCTGATCCTGGCCGGCGCGGGCAGCGGCAAGACGCGCGTCATTACCTATCGCATCGCCTACCTGATCCAGGTGATGGGCCTTCGGCCGGAGAGCATCCTGGCGGTCACGTTCACCAACAAGGCCGCGGCGCAGATGAAAGACCGCGTGGCGCAACTGCTGGGTGCCGGGACGGAATTGCCGCGCTACGGACCGCACGTTTCCACCTTTCACTCCTTCTGCGTCAGCGTGCTGCGGCGGCACATCGACCACCTGGGGTACAGTCGCGACTTTTCGATCTATGACGACGACGACCAGCAGCGCCTGATCAAGTCCTGCATTCAGGAGTTGGGCCTGGAGGATCAGGTCACCTCGCCGCGCAGTGTGCTGTCAAAGATCAGCTACGCCAAGAACCACGGCATGAGCGCCCAGATGATGTACGAGCAGGCGCAGAACGATCCCATGGAAAAGATCGCCGCCCTCTATGAGCGCTTCGAGGCCAAGTTGCGCCAGGCGAACGCCCTGGATTTTGACGACCTGCTGCTAAAGACCGTGGCGCTGTTCTATAAAGCCGGGGAAGTCTGCGAGCAGTACAACCGCCGATTCGAGTACGTGCTGGTGGATGAGTATCAGGATACCAACCGCACGCAGTACCAGTTGATCCGGCAACTCACGCTGCTTCACCAGAACCTCTGCGTGGTGGGCGACGAGGATCAGTCCATCTACCGCTGGCGCGGCGCCGACATCCAGAACATCCTGAGTTTCGAAAAGGACTATCCCACCGCCACGACCATTCGCCTGGAGCAGAACTACCGGTCCACGCAGAAAATTCTGGACGCGGCGGGGGCGGTGGTCAGCCGCAATCAGGCGCGCAAGGGCAAGACCTTGTGGACTGACCGCAAAGGCGGCGACGGCATCGGGCTCTATGAAGCGTGGGACGCGGACACGGAAGCATATTACGTGGGGGGCGAAACAGCACAGGCCTTAGCCACGGACGCGAACGCCAGCGTGGCCGTGCTCTACCGCACCAACGCCCAGTCGCGCCTGTTTGAAGAAGCGATGCGCCGCAACCGCATCGCTTATCGCCTGGTGGGCGGATTCAGCTTTTACGCGCGGGCGGAAATCCGCGACGTGCTGGCTTACGCGCGGCTGGCCATCAATCCCACGGACGAAACCGCTTTTGAGCGCGTTATCAACACCCCGGCGCGCGGCATCGGCCCGTCGACGGTTTCAACGATTAAGTCAACTGCCCGCGACCAGAAGATTTCCTTGTGGCACGCTTTGGAGGAAGAACTCACGGTTCGGCGGCTGCCGGCGCGTGCGCTCAACGCCTTGCACGGCTTTCACGCGCTAATGAAGGAGTTGATGGCAGAGCGCGAAAAGCTGCTGATGGGCCAATTCTTCAAAAGCATATTGGACCGCACCCGTTACGTGGAAATCCTTCAACAAGACAACCAGCCGGAGTCGCAGGACCGCATCGAGAACCTTCAGGAACTCGTGAACGCGGCGGTGGAAGTCGGAAGAACAGGGCATTACGCTGGCGGACTTCCTGGACCACGCCGCGCTGGTCTCCGACGCCGATGATTATGATGAGCGCGCCCGCGTGACGCTGATGACGCTGCACAGCGCCAAGGGACTGGAGTTCAACGTGGTCTTCCTGGTGGGTATGGAAGAGGGTCTGTTCCCGCACAAGCTCTCACTGGACGACGACGCAGGCATCGAAGAGGAGCGGCGGCTCTGCTACGTGGGCATGACCCGCGCGCGCGATCGCCTGAGCCTCTCGTGGGCGCGGCAACGGCGCATGTACGGCCGGGACTCGCTGGAAGGAAGCCGGCGCTCGCGGTTTCTCGACGAGGTGCCCACCAACTTGCTGGAAATTGTGGGCGAAGGCGCGTCAAAAGCTCGCACAACTTGGGAAAATGCCGTAAACTCAGTGGCCGGTGTCGAACGCTTCCTGCGCGACCGCGGCGTTGACCAATCCCTGGGCAAGGGCCGGGCACAGAGCGCACGACAGTCCCAACGCTGGAAACTCGGCAGCAAAGTGCGCCATGCCAAGTACGGCATCGGCACTGTTCTGGAGTGTGAAGAAGACGGCGAAGACAGCAAGCTGACCATTAGTTTTCCCGGCTATGGCCGGAAGAAAATGGTGGAACGCTTTGCCGGGTTGCAGCGGGTGTAGGCGGGGCTAACAGCTAACAGCCGACAGCGCGGCGCAAGGCCAGCTCATTCGCTCAGCAGATCCCCGGGCTCTGCCGGGGCTGGCGGCAAGAGTTTGACAGTTGCGGGATTGGAGGCCGGGGACGTGCCCCCTCACCCGCCCGTCCGCAGACGGTCAACCTCTCCCCGCGGAGAGGTTGTTGATTTTCCCTGGCGCTCTGGCGGCGCGCCTCCAGACATTCTCAGTCTCTCCCGAGGGGAGAGGCCGTCCCGATCCGTCGGGACGGGTGAGGGGTCTTTTAGCGGCTGCGGATACTTACAGATGTATGTGCTATGACGATGGGATTAGATAACTACTTTGAAAGGAAACACGGATGGCTCACAGGCGACGGAAGGCAGTTACTGTCGGCTGTAAGCTGTCAGCTAGAAGCTAAATCATGGACACAAAGAAAACCAAAGACAAACTCGAGCGCAAGAAACTGAAGCGGGCGGCCCGCAAGAAGCAGGCAGCCAAACCGAAGCGCACTGAGCCCCGCGGCTCACGCAAGCCCAAAGTGAAGAAGAAGGGCCCGGGCGTGGCGCCACGCAGGAAGTAACGAACCAGTGATGAGTGGCGAGTGGTAAGTGAAATTTGGTAGGTGGTAGGTCGTAGGTGGTAGTCGGGGTTGAACCCACCTACCATCTGCCACCTACCACCTACCAGTTCGTCACACGTCACTTGTCACTTCTGCTTGAGGGGACCAACTTGGCAAGTCAACTTTTCCAGAAGAAGAGTATCGACAAGCTGATCGCCGAAGCGGATTCGCCGGGGCACCGGTTGCGCAAGTCCCTGGGTCCGTGGTCGCTGACGGCTCTGGGGATCGGCGCCATCATCGGCACCGGTATCTTCATCCTCACCGGCACGGCAGCGGCGGGCGAAGTTCTGGAAGTGCACTCGCTCCTCAAGGCGCCGCTTCTCGATGTCCTGATGCATGGAACGAGAGCGCTGGGAACCGCGGGCCGGCCGGGAGCCGGGCCGGGCATCGCGCTATCATTCCTGCTGGTGGCCATCGCCTGCGCGCTGGCGGGACTGTGCTACGCGGAACTGGCCTCCATGATTCCCATCGCCGGCAGTGCCTACACCTATTCCTACGCGACGCTCGGCGAAATCGTGGCGTGGATCATCGGTTGGGACCTGATTCTGGAATACGCCGTCAGTAACATGGCGGTGGCGGTGGGATTTTCCGCCTATATCGACAGCCTGCTGCGCGGCTTTGGCATCGAACTGCCGCGCAAGCTGATGGAACCGATGTTTGTAGGTGGAAAAGCCACGGGCGCCATCTTCAACGTTCCCGGCTTCCTGATCGTGATGATTCTCACCGTGATCCTGGTGGTGGGAATTCGCGAGAGTGCCGGCGCCAACAATTTCATGGTGTGCGTCAAAATTCTGGCGATCCTGATTTTCATCGTTGCCGCTTCCCGCTTTATCCACGTTGCCAATTGGAAGCCCTTCATGCCCAACGGCTGGCAGGGAGTGCTGACCGGCGGGGCGATTGTCTTCTTCACTTACATCGGATTCGATTCCGTCTCCACTGCGGCGGAAGAGTGCAAGAATCCCCAGAAAGACGTTCCGTTCGGCATCATCGCTTCCCTGATCATCTGCGCCACCCTTTACGTCACGGTGGCCCTGGTGCTGACCGGAGTGCAGAACTGGCAGACCCTGCGCAACGCCGCCCCCGTGGCCAACGCGCTGGTGGCGCTGGGACTGCCCAATGTCATGAAGTGGGTCTCGATTGGCGCTCTGACCGGCATGATCAGCTCCATGCTGGTGTTCCAATTGGGCCAGGCGCGCGTGTGGTTTGCCATGTCGCGCGACGGATTGTTGCCCGCGATCTTTTCCAAAGTGCATCCGCGCTTCCTCACCCCGCACATCAGCACCTGGGTGGCGGGATTTTTCGTCGCCATCCCGGCAGGAATGTTTGACATCGGCACGCTGGCGGACCTTTCCAATATCGGAACGCTCTTCGCGTTTGTGCTGGTTTCCCTGGGCGTCCTGGTGCTGCGCCGAAAGGATCCGGACCGCCGGCGCTCCTTCCGCACACCGTGGGTGCCCGTGGTGCCAATTCTCTCCATCCTCTCGTGCATGGTCCTCATGGCCAGCCTGCCCATTGAGACCTGGGTGCGATTCTTTGTGTGGCTGGTCATCGGCCTGGTGATCTACTTGACTTACAGCCGGCACCGCTCCGAATTCGGCAGGTCTCCTCGAACACAAGCAGTGACTACTACGAACGTTAATGCCTGATATTGAAACGGTTCACTCGTCGTTTATAGCGGGCCTGCCCAAGGTGGAACTGCATCTGCACCTGGAGGGCGCGGTGCGCCCGCAGACCCTGTCGGAGCTCTCGCAGAGCAAGCCCGGCCTGCGCCAGAAAGTGGACGAGTGGATCGCGGCGCGCCAGGCGCAAAGCTACCGTTACCCGACCTTCCGGGATTTTCTGGTGGCGTTCGGGGTCATCAGTCAACTGCTGGAAACGCCGCAGGACTATGCCCTGGCGACGACGCGGCTGATCGAATGGTTGGCCGAGCAGAACGTGAAGTATGCGGAGATCATCTTCGCCGCCGGCGTGGTGCTGTGGAAGAAACAGTCCGTCGAAGCAGTCTTTGAGGCGATTGCCGCCGCCGCGGAAGAGGCTGAGGCGCGCAGGGAGGTGAGGGTCAGGTGGATCTTCGACGCCACGCGACAATTCGGCATCGAGCATGTGCGCGAGGTGCTGCGCTGGGCGGCGCGCTACCGCCAGCGGAACGTCGTCGGCTTCGGCATCGGTGGAGATGAGGCGGCTGGTCCAGCCAAACTGTTCACGGACATCTTCCGCGAGGCGCACGACCTCGGACTGCACTGCCTGGCGCACGCCGGCGAGGCTTGCGGGCCGGAAAGTATTCGCGACGCCGTCGAGTCGCTGGGTGCGGAACGGATCGGTCACGGCCTGACTGCCGTTCGCGATCCCAGCGTCATGGCCCTCTTGCGCGAGCGCCGCATCCCGCTGGAAGTCTGTCCCAGCAGTAATGTGTCCACCGGATTGATCGCGCGATTTGAAGATCACCCGCTGCCCAAGCTGCTCGAAGCGGGTTTGGTGGTGACGCTCAACTCCGATGATCCGGCCATGTTTGGAACCAGCCTCGGGGATGAGTTCGAAAGAGCTGCTCGTTGCTTCAAGTTGAGCCGTGAGACGCTGGTTGGACTGTGCCGAAACGCCGTGCGTGCGTCCTTCCTCAGTGAAAGCGAGAAACACGTGTTGGAAGCGCAGATCAATGCAAGGTCAAAGGGCGAGGGTTAAAGGGTAGAGCCGGGTGCCGCCGGGCGAACTTGGGCCGAGCCGTTTGCTTTAGAACGGAGGTTTCCAGATTGAAGAGAGATCCAGCCTAAAGCCATGAACTGTGACGTCGGCAGTTACCGTTTCGGGCGCAGAGAGCGTTGTCACTTCCGATGGTGTGTAAACCTCGACCTGATGTGTCGCCGGCAAGATCAGCCATCCCAATTCGCAACCACAGGAGCGGTACTCCTGCATTTTCTGTCGCAGACTCGCTTGCGTATCGGAGGGCGATGCGACCTCGATCACGAAATCAGGGCAGAGCGGAATGAACTGCTCCTTCTGCCGCGGGGTCAAGTCTTGGAGTCGGGCGAGCCGCATCCACGCGGCGTCTGGAGCGCGCATCGCGCCGTTAGGGAGCATGAATCCCGTGCTCGAATCAAAGGCGACGCCGGTTCCGTTGGCCACGGACCACTCCCGTAGCTGTCCAAAGACGGCTCCACTTTGGTAACCCGCGTAACCTCCGGCAGGCGACATCACGATGATTTCCCCCTTGGCCGACCGCTCGATTCGGAGTTCGCGGTTGGATTGACAGAAGTGGAAGAACTCCTCTTCCGTCCAGTGAAAAACGCCGGGAGGCAGCAACACCGCGTCTTGGCGCTCGGGAATGGGAACATGGAGTTGCATCATCATTGAATATCTCTCTCCGACTGTACGTGCACCAACCCCATGCCCATTCTAGCACTCCTACGGTCCGTTGGAAGCTCGGAGCGTTTCGCGCAGGTGTTTGCTCACTTCATCCACGAAGCTCCCGGGGTCCAGGCCATTCTGGCGAAAGACGACACGCCCCTCACGATTGAAGATCAGCAAGGTGGGGAGTTCGGTCACGGCAAACAGGTGATCCAATCCCTGAGCATAGGCGACGGGTAACGTCCAGCCTTGCTGCCGGAGAAACGTCTGCACGCCGCCGCGGTCCTGATCGGTATTTAGCGACAGGAAAACAGCGTCGGGCTGAGAGCGAAAACTCCCCGCGATTTGATCAACGAATTTGCCTTGCAGCCGGCAAGGGCCGCACCAGGTCGCCCAGAAGTCGATCACGATAACCTTGCCGCGATAATTCGCCAGCGGTAACGGAGTGCCATCCATTCGCTGCAAGACGAACTCGAAGGGATCATGACGGCCGGCGTTCTGCGATTCGTCTTTGGCCAAGCGATCGCCGAGTTGGGCCGTCAGGGCGTCATAGCGGGCCAGCACCAAGTCTCCCAACCCCTGCTCGGAGTGGTGCTGGGCTCGATAACTGCTGCCCAGCTTGCGGCGAAGCTCGTGTCGATGCGCAGCGTCCGGGCTCTGGTCGGGAAATGCAAAAGCGGTGAGGTAGTCATCCGTCGCCTGGGTAGAGTCACCTTTTGCTGACGCGAGATCCCCCAACCGTTCAGCGACCTTTGCCGTGGGGTATATGGCAAAGCTCTTCTCCTCGTCGGCGAAGGACTTGTCGAGGTCGCCCGAATCGCGAATGAAACCTGCACGTTGGTCGTAAAGTGCGGCGATCTGCTGCGCCCATTTCTCCGGTGTGTTGTTGCTGACGCCGGTCGCTGCCGCCCTGTCACGCTGACTTTCCGCGATGGCAATCAGCCGCGAACAGTAATCGATGCCTCGGGCACGACTCGGCTGGTCGTTCAGTCGGCCCGCCGCCTCGATGAGCAGGCTCAGCAACTGGGGGTCACCGGGCATCCTCTCCAAAAGCAATTGGCCATACTTCAGCTCGACGTCCGGCGCATTGGCTTGCATGGCGTAACTGCAGATGGTGCGCAGAACCAGGTCGCGGCGCGTCGTTTGAGGGAAGCGGGTCAGGAAATCTTCCAGGTTCTTGATGAGTATTTGCGGATTGCTTTCCGCCGAGCGGAATGCATCTTCAAGTGCCGCTCGCTCGTCCGCATCCGAAGTAGTTTGCGCGGCGGGGCCGGCCCCTGCTGCCTCCGCGACAGGTTGAGCAGCGTTCAAAAAGCCGTGGGTTCCGAATAGAAAGGCGCTGAGTACGCTTAGCAAAGCGCATCGCAACAAAAGGACTGAACTTGCTTTCATCACACCTGATCCTTCTCGGACGACACACCTAATCTATGGGCAAGGTCAAAGTCGGTCAAGGCCATTTCGACCCGGCAGACGATGCATGGCGACTGATATAATGCGTACTTTCCGGATCCGCAAGGAGACCGAATGGCACCATCACATCTTCGCGCCATTTACTTTGATGCGGGGAACACGCTGGTTTATCACCGTCTTGATGAACGGGCTCGCGACTTGACCGCGGCGGGCTTCCCGGCCCACGTGGAAGATTTTTACGCCGCCGAACGCATCGCCAAACAGAAACTGGACTTATGGCTATGGCCGCAAATTCACAAGGGTGAGGTACCGCGCGCCATCGACCATTACTTTTGGATGGAGTATCTTGCTGCGCTGATGAATTTGCTCCGAGTGCCGGAGACCGAACACGCGCGTTTGGTCAGCTTGGTATACGAGGGATTCCGTAATGTCAACAACTGGTCGGTTGTCATGCCGGAAACGCCGGGCTATCTTGCGTCCTTGAAGGAGAGAGGGTACTTTCTCGGCGTCATATCCAACTCCGGCGGACAGGTTGAGGAACAGTTGCGACGCCTGGGCTTACGCGATTACTTCCAGGCAGTTTTTGACTCGGCGATTGTCGGTGTGGAGAAGCCGCACCCGGAGATCTTCCAGATGGCGCTCGCCAGTGCCAAGGCAGCCGCAAACGAAGCGATTTTCGTGGGGGATACGAATGCCACGGACATCGGCGGAGCGCAACTCGCAGGCCTTCACGGCGTGCTCATCGATCGTGTCGAAGCTTATCCACACTCCGAGTGTCCGCGGATTACCACGCTGCCGGAATTGGACCGCGTGCTTGCCGCCTGGTGAGAAGCGATTACCCTGGCCGCTCGACTTCGGTAGATTCCAGTCGCGTCACGGGACACCACCTCCGCGGGGCAGTTTACCAAATGAATTCCCGCCGCCTTTCTGCTTGTCTTGCTGGTACGCATGCGCTAAAGTTCGAATAGTTGTAAGGGCCCAATCCAAACAAATTCACGATAAGTTGCGCGACGAGGAGTCGAAGCTCGTTTCTTCCTGACTACACACCTACGCAAAAGGAGGAGCTATGGAAATTGACCAAGCGAAGTTGGAGAGATTTATGGGACAAGCTTTGGGAGAACTTGGTGCAGGCATGAACGCAGCCCTGGTGATTGTCGGTGACAAGCTGGGTCTGTATAAAGCCATGGCCGGAGCGGGCCCGATGACTTCGACAGAACTGGCGCAGAAGACCGGCACGGCGGAACGTTATGTGCGCGAGTGGCTGAACGCTCAAGCCGCCGGCGGGTTCGTCACTTACGATGCGAGCGAGGGCCGTTACACGCTGCCGAACGAGCAGGCACTGGCGCTGGCGGTCGAGGACAGTCCCGCCTACTTGCCTGGGGCATATCAAGTCATCGCGTCTGTCTTAAAGGACGAGCCGCGCATCACCGAGGCGTTTCGGACCGGCGCCGGCGTGGGTTGGCATGAACACTGCGCCGACTTGTTTCAGGGCACCGAACGGTTCTTTCGACCAAGCTATGCGACGCACTTGGTGAACTCGTGGATTCCGGCGCTCGAGGGCGTGGAGGCGAAACTGCGGGCGGGCGCAAAGGTGGCTGACGTGGGCTGCGGACACGGGGCATCAACCATCCTGCTGGCCAAGGCATATCCGAAGTCGCAATTCGTCGGGTTCGACTATCACGCGCCCTCAATTGAGTCGGCTTGGAAGGCGGCGGAAAGGGCGGGGGTTTCCGATCGCGTGGGATTCCAAGTGGCTTGGGCCAAGGAGTTTCCCGGCAAGGGTTATGACCTTGTGGCCTTCTTCGATTGCCTGCACGACATGGGCGATCCTGGCGGGGCCGCTGCCCACGTGCTTCAAACCCTCGCGCCGGAGGGGACTTGGATGATCGTCGAGCCTTTTGCCCATGATCGCGTGGAGGAAAACCTAAACCCCATTGGCCGCGTATATTACTCGGCCTCCACCATGGTCTGCACACCGGCGTCGCGCGCCCAGGAAGTGGGATTGGCGCTCGGTGCTCAAGCGGGTGAGGCGCGCCTGCGCGACGTGGTCATGAAGGGCGGATTCAAGAGCTTTCGCCGCGCTACCGAGACGCCGTTCAACATGGTGTTCGAAGCACGTGCTTGATGCCGGCAGCGGCCAACGCACGCGTCACCGAGAGAGATCTCGCGCTTCCTCGATTGTCCAGTGCGGGGTGCCTCCCGGCCTGCTGGCCACCAGGGCCGCGACGCGATTGGCAAAGTCCGCGATTTCTGGCGGCGGCCATTTCAAGCTCAGGCCATGGATAAAGGCGGCGGCAAAGGCGTCGCCCGCCCCCACTGTGTCTTGAGCTTGGACGCAATAGCCCGGGGCCTCAACATATTCGCGGTTCACTAACATGGCGCAGCCTTTTTCGCCGCGCGTGATGCAGGCTGACTCCCAGCCGAATTCGCTGGCGTAAGAACGGCAGAAGTCTTCCAGCGAACGCGAGGTACGGCCGAACATCCTGTCAATGGTTGCTGCCTCGTCCTCGTTGAGCTTCACCACCTGGCCGTGGGCCATGAACTCCCGCAACAGCGGGGCCGTGTAGGAGTCCTTGCGCAGGTTGACGTCGTAGAGAAGCCGCGCTCCGCTAAGCGGTTCGATCAGCCGGTGGGTCAACTGCCGCGCCGTCGGGCTCATTTGAAACAGGGTGCCGAAATAGATCCAGTCGGGAGGCGGTGTCAAAAGCTCGGCAATATCGTTCTCGCTAAGCTCCGGAACGTCGTACGCGGCCGGGTGGTGAATGGTGAAGCGTGGCACCCCGGCCGCATCCAGTTCCACGGTCACGACTCCCGTGGGGTGCGTCGTCACCTCACGGACGTAACGGGTGGAGAGGTTTATTTCCGCCATGCGCTCGAGCACGCGCCGGCCGCGGTCGTCCTTGCCGATGGCGCTTACAAAGCTTACGGAGTGCCCCAGGTTTGTGGCATGTGCAGCGAAGTTGAGTGCCGCGCCGCCCAGGTACTCCTTATCGCCAATGACGTCCCATAAGACTTCGCCGATGCTAACAATTCTCACCGCGGCGCCTCCAGCTTGTCATCGATCAGCGTGTTCTGAACCAAGCGCACTGCTTCAAGTCGCCCACCAAACTACCCTTTTGAAGGGGATTTGGCAACTTTCACCTGACAAAACACCGATGCGTGACACCCAGTGTGCTTCTTCGCGTGCAAAAGGTGGCAACCAGCGAATCCGTTGGGAATAAATACGCATCCAAGTGGGATAAAATGGTAGGGGGAAAACCCCTACATCAGAAGCAGTCGGCCGGGTGCTTGCGGTTACATCCGCGAATACCCTCAGCCGCGGCAATGGCAGTGAGGGTGAGACATGCTACTAAAAACGGGGCCGGAAGTACCTTCGTCGGAGATCACACCGAAGTGGCTCTATTTAAACCGGCGGAAATTCCTCGCGGGAGCGCTGGGGGTAACCGCGGGAGCCTTGGCAGGCCATGCATTGACGGAGATGGCTTGGCCGTCGAAGAAGGTCCTGGCAGGAACCAAGCTGAACGTGGCGGCGAAGAGCCCCTTTAGCACCACTGAGTCTGTGACCCCCTACAATGATGTAACGCACTACAACAACTTCTACGAGTTTGGGACGGGGAAGGAAGATCCCGCCAAGAATGCCACCAACTTTCGCACTTCGCCGTGGAGCGTAAAAGTCTATGGCTTGGTAGACAAGCCCCGAACCTTCACTCTGGATGAGTTGATGCAGTTGGCGCCACTCGAGGAGCGCGTCTACCGTCACCGCTGCGTTGAGGCCTGGTCAATTGTAGTGCCGTGGATCGGCTACTCCTTCAGTGCCCTGTTGAAAGAAGTGTCTCCCCAGCCCAAGGCAAAATTCGTGGCGTTTGAGAGTTACTACAGCGCCAGTCAGATGCCCTTGGGGAACTATGCGGGCATTCCGTTTCCATATGTTGAGGGACTTCGGCTGGATGAAGCCATGCACCCGCTGGCGCTTCTTTGCTTCGGCATGTATGGAGAAACGCTGCCCAACCAGGACGGCGCGCCCGTGCGCATGGTGTTGCCCTGGAAGTATGGCTTCAAGAGCATCAAGTCGCTGGTGAAGATTAAGCTGGTGGAAAGGCAGCCGGATGCCACCTGGAATCTGGCCAACGCCCACGAATACGGTTTCTATTCCAACGTCAATCCCAACGTGGACCACCCCCGCTGGAGTCAGGCAAAGGAACGCCGGCTCGGCGAATTCTTCAAGCGGTCGACGCTGATGTTCAACGGTTATGACCAGGTTGCTTCGCTCTACGCAGGCATGGACCTGAGAAAGTACTATTAGCAAGGGAGAACGATTGCACCGAATTCTCAGCAGCAAATGGATCAAGTTCCCGGTATTTGTGGCGTGCTTGGTGCCTCTGGGCCAGTTGGGATGGCGGGCACTCCATGGCGATTTGACGGCCAATCCCATCGAGTACATCACACACCAGACGGGTGACTGGACGATCATCTTTGTCGTCATCACGCTGGCTGTGACCCCGGCGCGCAAGCTCCTGCGATTGCCCGAGCTGATTCGGTTTCGCCGCATGCTGGGTTTGTTCGCGTTCTTTTATGGGTTGCTCCACTTCAGCACGTGGATCGGGTTGGACAACTTTTTTGCCTGGTCGGACATGCTGCACGACGTCCGCAAGCGGCCTTTCATCACGGTGGGATTTACCGGCTTCGCGCTGATGATTCCTTTAGCTGTGACCTCCACGGCCGGTTGGATTCGCCGCCTGGGAGGCAAGCGGTGGTTGGCCCTGCACCGCTTGATTTACGCCACGGCGGTCTGCGGCGTGGTGCACTACTACTGGCTGGTCAAGTCAGACGTGCGTAAGCCCGTGTTTTACGGCGTGCTGGTTACCTTGCTATTACTGTTCCGAGTGGGAATCTGGTTCTTTGCCAGGCGTGGCAAAGCGACCGCTGCGTCGGCCCGGCAGGAACTCTCCGCCGCAGATACGTCATGACGAAAGCCGCAGTCCTCATTCCGGCCGGGCGATCTCGCCATAGAGTTCCGGGCGCCGATCGCGTATCGCCGGATGAGTGGTGCGGTGAGTCGCCTTGAGGTTTCCGGGGAATGGCTCTGGGCCAATTACAAGGCGGTCAAATAGCGGTCTAGGAAGGCATGAGTCAACGCCCAAGCCTGTGAGGCTGCGGCGGGATTGTAGCTGGGGCGGACGTCGCAGAAGAATCCGTGGTCCGCGTCCGAAAACTCGACATTCACATAGACCTTGCCCGCCTGGCGCATGGCCTCGGTCACGGCCTGCCTCTGTTCGGCGCCGATGTGCTTATCCAGTCCACCCCAGAAGAAGAGTTGCGGGGCGTGCAGATTGCCGGCGCGGCCCAGCAACCCGGACGTCATGGGGTTCGGTGCAATGCCGCCGCCGTAGAATGACACGGCCGCCTTGACCGGCAGAATGGAGTTGGCCAGAAACGAAACGCGGCCGCCCATGCAAAACCCACGCAGGCAATGGGTTTGCCCGGGGCGTCAAGGTTATCATCGAGCCATGAGTAGGCGGCACGCACATCGGCCTCGAGGCCTTCTTCCGTGAGCGCCTTGATATGCGGCATCACTGCTTCGAAGTTGTTATACGCTCCCTCGAATCCCGGCGCCGTGCGATGGAAAAGTTCCGGAGCGACGGCATTATATCCTTCGCGAGCGAAGCGTTCGGTAACGTCGCGGATGTGCGCATTCACGCCAAAGGCTTCCTGAAAAACCAGAAGACCGGCCCGGGCCGGTGAGTCTTGCGGCCGCGCGACGTAGGCCCGCATCACGCTGCCGTCGGCAACTTGCAAATTGATCCATTCCGTCTGAATATCCGCCACCATATCCTCCCGGAGCCCTGACTGAGTTTCGAGACCAGTAACGACGCCAAGACCTATCATCTTCGCAGTTCAAGCGTTCCGTCAACTGTCGGAGGGAAAGACCCGTAGATGGCATGTAGCGCTGTTTGGCTACGGCGTCCCCACCGACACCGTGGCGCAACTCTCATTACTGAATGCGCTTTCCGCGCCAGGCAGAACCGCCGTGACCACGTAACAGTAGTAAAGGCCGTCCGCCAGCGGCTGATCGTTATAGCGGGGAGTGGTGACGCCCGTGGCCAGCGCGGGAGCAACTTCCTGGCCGCTGACTGACGAGCGGTAAATGTTGTACGTCACGCCGCTCGTGGGACTGGCCGTCCAGGTCAGCAGAATGCCGTGCGAGCTGAGTGTGGGCCATGCCAGGAGGTCGGTAGACTGCCAGGATTGCCCCGCCGCTGGCGCCCACGACGGGTCGGCCCACGTCAAACTGCTGGCGGGAGACCAGGTGGATTGGGCGTAAAGAAAGGATAAAGGGTAAAGGATGAAGGCTAACAAAAGGGGTAAAGTGTAAAGGGTAAAGGCTGAGCGCGGCGCTTTGTTTGTCTTATCCTTCATCCTTTACCCTTTACCCTTCATCCTTCCCCTTCATCCTTGACCCTTTAACCTTCATCTGCACCCCACCCCCATTAGAGCGACGGACTGAGGGCAGGTTGGCGGAGCAACTCCTGACGGTTTGAACCCAGCAATCGCTACCTCAAAGTCGGCAGAGCTTGTTGTCCATGACCACGTTGCGTCTACGGCAGTCGTTGACGACTCGACGCAATAAGCATCGGCAATATTATCGTTAGTATCGCTCGTTGGAAGGTCTAAAACAGACAGCCCACCACCACTCACCGTCAACGAAGACACAGAATAACCATTTGGATTGTCGCTTCCCCACCCGCTAAAGACTAACTCGCCCACTCCCGACAACGTACCCGTAGACCCTGTAGGCAGTGACGCAGTGCTTGAACTCGATGCGCCATTAACGGTGGAAGAGTCCAGAACCGCCGAGGTGGTAAGTGTTCCCGACCACGCGCTTGCGGCTATTGACGGGTAACTCCCACCGGAAACCGTGAACGTGTGTGACGTGCTGGTGCTCAGCGCGCCGCCACTCTTGGAATACGAATAGGCTATTACGAGATAACCATGCGAAGGCACGGAATAGTACGTTAAATAATTCCAGGTGTCACCCTGAGAATCGGATACCGTAGGGTTTGCACCCCTTGTAACAAGATCAACGACCAATAACGTCGCACCGGTGGTGTTAATAGCCGCCGTGGTCGTAGTTCCGTCACTGCGCGCTGTATGAGCAACCAGCGCGATTGCGGCGCGCGCTGGCAAGCAAAATAGCAAGCAGAAAACAGCAATCGGAAGGCAGCACGCAGCACGCCGAAGCTCGTGCTTAGTATTGAACATAGCTACCTCCTATGTTCACTTGCGTTGACCCGCTCAGAAGAAAACAAACGTTATCGCCGGTGGCGTTGGCCGCCTCGCCGATTGACGACGCGCCGTTGCCGAAAGTCAAGCCGCCATTGGCCGCCAGATTCCATCCGGTGGCGGCCGTGGTGCCCCCGCTCAGGCCCACCACTTTGGCAACGGATGTGCCGCATGTCGTGCCTGTACCCTCCACAATCGCGACGTTTTCCGCGCTGGCGCTCAGCACATTCAGCGAGCAGATATAGGTGTGCTTGCTGGTGGTGCCGGTGATTTCCTGCGTTGAGGCAGTGATGGAGTCGGAGAAATATGACTTGGCGTTAAGTTGGCACGGGTCGCCCACAAACTTGTTGCCGCTGCCGTCCGCCGTGCCCACCAGTTGCACGCCCGTCGCGGCTGTCGAGACCGCACTGCCGCCAATCTGTTTGGTGTTGTGGTCGATCACGCCGGCCGTGCCGAAGGCAGCGCCATCGGAACCGAGCAGGTTCACGTCCAAAGCGTATTTACCGGTATAGGTGGTTGAGTTCGACGTGACTTTATTGTTCGAAGCGTCCTCGACGTTCACGGGCTGATTCGTCTGCCAAAACGTGCCGCTGACTGGCACAGTGTTGGTCACGTAAGCATTCACGCCCTGCACCGCCACGGCACCCGGCGAGGTCCCGTAGTTTGAGGGCGCCCCCAGGCCGGTGCCGCCAAGCTGATTCAGGTTGACGCTGGCATTCGACTGCACGTTCACGTTGGGCGTGTTCGCCACGTTGGCCTGCACGGGAGCGGTGTAGCACACCAGGTTGGTATAGGGCGTGATCGACCCGCTGCCAGTGATGGCGGTGGTCAGCTTCAGCACCAGCTTGTATGCGCCGCCCATCTGGATCTCGAAAATCTTGTTGGTGCTGGCCACCAGTGAGTATGGCAGGCTGATAGTCGCGAAGCTGGATGACGTGGGGTCAACCACTTGCCAGGAGTTCGGCTGCACCAGGTTGCCGTCGCCGTAGTCGAGATAGAAGGAAACTGCGCCTGCTGTGATGGTCAACGTCTGGTCGAGCACCACCGTCACGCTCACTCCAGCAATATTGCCGGCCAGGGTTTGGGTGGTGTTGACTGTGGTCGAACTGTTCCACGCGGTTCCCGCCATAGGTGCAGAGCTGCATCCGATTTGCCCCGCTCCCGAGATCTGGCAGAACGCTACAGATGAGTTGAGGATTAGTACGCAGACTAGAAATTTTAAGTTTTTCATTGCATCCGCTCCAGGGTGATATGTACGTCGTAATTCACCGTACCAGCCACGGTGCTGGTGTAGGTCACGTTGCCGCCGCCCACGTAGATCGGGAAAAGGCCGGATAGGTATCCGCCGGACAGGGTCAGAAGACCGGTCGTTAGCGAACGTGCGGTCGAGCCGTCTGTCCAATTGAACGTAAAGTACGTTGAGCCGCTGCCGGAGTACTGATCCGCATAGATATTGATCCGGTAACTTCCCGCCGTGGGCGACGCAGCCAGCGTGACCGTTCCCTGCGACGCTGTCTGGCCTAAGACATTTGAGGTCGAGCTTACGTTAGGCAGCGGGTTCGCCGTTATCGTCAAGCCAGTTGCCGACCTCGTGAGCGTGATGTTGGAACCGGCAGCGACTTGCGGTTCGCGACAGAGGGCATCCCACGCCGAGCCGGACGGATCGACCATGAAGAAACAGGACTGCCCTTGTGAAAGTGTCAGGCTGGACGAGCCACTGTTGCCTCCGTTGGTGTAAATTTGCCAGGACGTTGCGCTTACCGTGACGGCGGTGGAGGAACCACTTGTGGCGTTGGCCATCGACGCCGAGAATTTCGAGTTGCCAAGCGTGGTGGCGGTGGGAAGGGTTACAGAGACGTTGCCCGACCCGTTGTAATTCACGCCGCCCCCGTTGTCGCCGGCGACAATGGTATCGGTGGTGCCGGATACGGCGCGGGTCGGGAAACCGAACGTTCCACAGTTGGCGTTGCCAGACGCCGCGATACCCGTCGCGTAGCTGCTGCTTCCGCATTGAGTGGGAGTTGCGGCGAGCGCGGTGGCCGTGGCGGCGTTGCCGGAGGTGTTGCTGGTAAGGGTCGCGGGAAGGTCGGCGGCTGCCAGGGTACGGAAGGTGGGATTGCCGCTCGAACCGTTGGGTGCAGCCAAGAACGTGTTGGCCGTCTGACTGCCGAATCCCGCACCGGTCAAAGCTCCCCAGGAGGGATCGGTGCCGTTCGAGGTGAGGAACGTATTGGCGCCGCCGAGGGCCAGGCGGGTATTGGAGGAGGAATGGTAGTAGTGCAGGTCGCCCTCGGTAGTCAGCGGTGAAAGAGCATTGAAGGCGGTCGCTGCCGTGGTCTGTCCGGTGCCGCCACCGACGATCGCCACGGTTCCAAAGACAGGATTAGCGCTGGATCCCTGTGAAACCAGGGGAACGCCGCTGGTGGCACTGGGCGCCACGCCACCTAACGCGGTGCTTGCGGCCCCATTAACGGCCACAGAATACTGAGCCGCCCCACTGTTCACGTTGCAGGTGGAGTTGAGCGTGCAGGACTGGCCGTTGACGGTGGTGGCGCCACTGCCGGGGAGTTGGGGGTTGGTGGCCGTACCGCTGAGATTGGCGAAGGTGGGTTGGGCGCAGTTGGCATTGCCGGAGGCGGCGACGCCGGTGGCAAAGTTGTTGCCGGAGCACTGGGAGGGAGCAGTGGCCAAGGCGGTGGCGGTGGCGGCGTTGCCGGAGGTGCTGCTGGTGATGGAAGCGGGCAGGTCGGCCGCTAGCAAGCTACGGAAGGAAGGATTGCCGCTCGAACCGTTGGGTGCAGCCAAGAACGTGTTGGCCGTCTGACTGCCGAATCCCGCACCGGTCAAAGCTCCCCAGGAGGGATCGGTGCCGTTCGAGGTGAGGAACGTATTGGCGCCGCCGAGGGCCAGGCGGGTATTGGAGGAGGAATGGTAGTAGTGCAGGTCGCCCTCGGTAGTCAGCGGTGAAAGAGCATTGAAGGCGGCGGCCGCCGTAGACTGTCCGGTACCGCCGGCGCCAATTCCTAGCGTTCCAGCGATATCGGTGAATTGAATTTGCGCCAACGTGGGTGCGGTGGGAACTCCCGAAGCGCCCACTGATTTCAAATACATCGGCGTCGTTGACGTATTCCCCGCCAAGCGCGTGGCCGCTCCGCCTGATCCCTCGAAGAGAAGATCTCCGAGAGTGGTCATGGGATTTGACCAAAGCGAGGTGATGCAGTTGGAACCAACGCAAAACTGGGGCGCCGTCATCGAGGCGCTCGCCGACATCTTCCCGGTTCCGTCGTCGAGCGTATTGTTGGCGGTGGTGAGTTTCCCCGCCGTCGCGAGATCCCCCGTGGTGTTCCGAGTGGTCGTCCAGCTTACGGAGCTGTAGGAGTTGCCGTAGTCGAGAATGTTGCTGGAAACATTAGTCGAGCCCGTCGCATAGGTATTCGTCGCCTGCAACGCGTGGGCTGTATCATTGACGATCACCGTCCAGCCCCGACAACCGTCCGTCAACGGCAGTGCAACGGAAATGTTTGAGGCTGTTCCGCTGACGATCAGACCCGTACCGCCGCCCGTGCTGGCGCTGGTTGAGAAGGCGCCGCTATACGCACCACCGATAAATGGCGAGGTAACGTATCCGCTACCCGCCGCGTAGATTGAGATGCCAGTCACCGGGCCGGAACCCGAGCCATTATTAACCTGCGTGATAGTCAATTGGCCGCCCGAGCCGTAACCACCCGCACCCGAAATATTCACGTGAGTTCCGACATCAGATTGCTGGTAGCTGGAGCCTCCTGCGGCAATCGTCACTGTCTGCCACGCACCCAGGGTAGCGGGGCCGCTGACCGTGGTTACCGGGGCGGGTACCGCCGTGTGGCCGTTGTTCCCATCCTGGCAGACGAGGCCGTAGGCTGCCGATGTCGTTCCGGTACCACCGTAGGCCGTAAGTGTCGGCGCGGAGGGATTGGCGATTTGATTGACGGTCGCTAGCCCGTGACTCACGAACCCGGCCATGGGACGATCCACGCCCGAGTACCAGTCAGTGTGACCCCATTCCCCATATATTTGCGCGACCCTTCCGGAAAAAGCCGGACCATCACCAAATAAGTTTATTCCACTGCTTACTGACGATGTAAAAGCACTAGAAACATATGGGTCGTACTGATAGGAATTATTGAACGCCACGTATGGTGAAATTAAGCTTCCATTGAGACCAATACTGTTTGGCGTAGCCCCAGCTCCCCACACAAAATTGCTGAGGGGTCCGCCATAGATACCTGTTGCACCAGGGCAGTACGTGGGATTATAGACGCTTCCGTTTCCCGACCCTTGCGGGCCTGAGACTTCGTTGAAAGCGCCGCAGAGATAGTCATTGCTCCCTGCTTCCTCGTACTGCGTATCGACCTTTGTCGAGGAGCCGTTGAGAATCAGGTACCCTTGCGTATGAGCGTTCAACTCCAAACCAGTGCCGCTACCTCCGGTGGTAACCATGCCAAGTGTATTACTACATCCGGTTCCACCCGTCTTTACCGAAACTCCCGTCACTTGCCCACTCGATACAGAGGTGACAGAAAACGTTGGTTGGGTTGTGCAGCCGCTTCCTGTTACCGTGTCGCCGACGACATAGCCAGAGCCTGGATAAAGCGCGTCAACCTCAGCCTCGATCACCGCGCCAGTACTTGAGCGATTTCCTTCGAGGTCAGGAAGTTTGTCGTAAACGTTCTTGGCTCCAGCACCCGGTCCTTCATAAATCCCTATCGGGCTTCCTTGCACGGAGATTTTTCCGTAGTGATTGGCGTTTACCCCGAATGCGTACCCAGAACTGTTAAGCACTTCCCAACCCACGCTGTAACCGTAAGCCGAAATGTTTTCAAAATCGTTGTAGCACACGCACCCATGCGCGGAATTTAGTTGCACGCCACGGTCGCCGCCGCTGGCGGTCATATCAACGAACGTGCTGTTGCCTACATCAGTACCGAGATGTCTCACCACAACCCCATTGATGTAGAGCAGGCCGTATCCGTTTTTGTAGGTGAAAACCAGATGGACCCACTGACCGTTTGGCATCGCGTTTTGCCCAAAGGTCACTACTCCAAGTGCGCCGGGATTGGTAGTGCTGTTAGTGATCTGTACGTCAAATCCGCCGTCCGAAGAAGCGCAGTCCTCCAGTGCCATGATGTTTGGTGCACCGCTGTAAAATACCGCAAGATTGTTGCACTGTCCTGATTCCGACGCCGTGTAGTAGTACCACCCCTCTACGCTAAAGGCGCTCCCACTCGACCCGAACCAAGGATATGATGGAAATGCAACGGTCGAGTTGCTCGCCGTAGTCAGCGTTACAGCCTTCGAACCTGACTGACCTGGAATCCCTGAGGCCGCCCCCACGGTGACACCGGCTCCGTAGGTTCCATTACGTCCGGAAGTAAAGTCGGTTGCCGTGGTACCGCTCGTCTCCGTTAACGGCCAGAATGAAACTGGGCTGTCTCCCTCGACAGTTGTTTCGTACCCGCTGCCAGTTGTTGAGCCAGCAGAGTAATGATTCGCAACCTGACTCGCGGTCAAGGCGTAGTTGTAAACTGCAAACTGAGCAGCGTACCCGGCCCAGTTTCCGATGAAATTGTTGCTGTAGGCATTCCCCGTCGTTGGGACAAATCCATACCCGTTCGGATTGGGACCGCCAACCTGCATGGTCACGCTTCCTGCCGTGGCCGGATACGATGTGTCGTTGATCGCCAGTCCGTAAATGTGGACATTGGATACCGCACTTCCGGTAGGGTACTCGTCGAGCGCCGTCGAGTCCGAGGCTCCACTTAACGTTGCCCCGTAAGCCCAGACAGTCAGTGGCCCGCGATAGTAGACCTTGGCGCTGACGCCGGTCGAACTCAGCTCACCGCGCGTGATGGTGCCTTTCGGCAGGTACACAGTTACCGGGTGTACGCCGTCGCCAAGCACCAGATCTTGCGTTCCGATTTGGCAATGCGCCGGACACGCAAATCCTCGCCCATCCACGATGCCGCCTCCTTGCGCGTAGGCTTGGGCCAGCGCATTGCCCAACTGAACGCCAAAGTCTGCTCCCGCCGCCAGAGTGGCATCAATAACTGTCGAGCCGTTCCCTAGACCCGTGGGACTTCCGCTGCCACTCGGCGCACCGCACAGGGGAGCGCCTCCTGGGGAGATCGCGTCCACAAACTGGCCGGCATTGCAAGTTATGGCTTCAACGCCTCCCATCGTGCCCGTCGTCGGAGCAGGCAGGTCGGCGCCCACCAAATTCCGAAAGCCCGGCGCAGCAGCCGAACCCGTGCTGGGTCCTGCCAGAACCAGATTGGCGTTCTGGGTGGCCAATGATGCTGTCAACGTGCCGGAAGCCGTCACCGGCGACCCTGTAATCGAGAAGATGGAAGGCATTGACAGCCCAACGCTGGTGACCGAACCGCTTCCTGTACCGCACGTTTCCCACACCGGATCTGTGCCGTTGGACGTGAGGCATTGGCCATTGCTGCCAATAGGCAATCGCGTATTTGAATTCGAGTGGTAATAGTGCAAGTCACCTTCCCCCGTGAGCGGCGAAAGGGCATTAAAGGCGGCCGACGCTGTGGTTTGTCCTGTCCCGCCGCCGGAGATGCCAATGGTGGGAAGGTCTGAACCCGCGAGAGCGCGGAAAGTCGGCGCGCCCGAACTGCCATTGGGTGCGGCATAAACGTAGTTCGCTGTCTGACTGCCGATGCAGTTGGCGTTTCCGCTGGCGGCGACCCCTAAGGCAAACGTTGAGCCACTGCACTGGGAGGGAGCTGCGGCGAGCGCGGTGGCCGTGGCGGCGTTGCCGGAGGTGTTGCTGGTAAGGGTCGCGGGAAGGTCGGCGGCTGCCAGGGTACGGAAGGTGGGATTGCCGCTCGAGCCGTTGGGTGCAGACAAAAATGTGTTGGCCGTCTGACTGCCGAATCCCGCACCGGTCAAAGCTCCCCAGGAGGGATCGGTGCCGTTCGAGGTGAGGAACGTATTGGCGCCGCCGACGGCGAGACGGGTGTTGGAGGAGGAATGGTAATAGTGCAGGTCGCCTTCGGTGGTCAGCGGGGAGAGAGCATTGAAGGCGGTCGCTGCCGTGGTCTGTCCGGTGCCGCCACCGACGATCGCCACGGTTCCAAAGACAGGATTAGCGCTGGATCCCTGTGAAACCAGGGGAACGCCGCTGGTGGCACTGGGCGCCACGCCACCTAACGCGGTGCTTGCGGCCCCATTAACGGCCACAGAATACTGAGCCGCGCCACTGTTCACGTTGCAGGTGGAGTTGAGCGTGCAGGACTGGCCGTTGACGGTGGTGGCGCCACTGCCGGGGAGTTGGGGGTTGGTGGCCGTACCGCTGAGATTGGCGAAGGTGGGTTGGGCGCAGTTGGCATTGCCGGAGGCGGCGACGCCGGTGGCAAAGTTGTTGCCGGAGCACTGGGAGGGAGCAGTGGCCAAGGCGGTGGCGGTGGCGGCGTTGCCGGAGGTGCTGCTGGTGATGGAAGCGGGCAGGTCGGCCGCTAGCAAGCTACGGAAGGAAGGATTGCCGCTGGCGCCGTTGGGGCTGGCCAGAATGGTGTTGGCGGTTTGACTGCCGAATCCTGCACCGGTCAAAGCTCCCCAGGAGGGGTCGGTGCCGTTGGAAGTCAGGAAGGTATTGGCACCGCCGAGGGCCAGTCGGGTATTGGAGGAGGAATGGTAGTAGTGCAGATCGCCTTCGGTCGAAAGTGGCGAGAGCCCGTTGAACGCGGCGGCCGCACTGGTTTGTCCGGTACCACCCTGCGAAATCGCGGCGGTTCCTCCGAGGTTACTGAAGGTGGGTTGCGTCCAAGCCGGCACGCCCCCACTTACTCCTAGAAACTGATTGGTTCCGCCAATGGGCAGCCGGGCAAGACTCGGCGTCGAGTTTGCAAAAAGAAGGTCGCCGGCAGTGGTCAGCGGAGTCTGACCAAGCGCCAAAGACCCGGAAAGATTGCTGAATCCCGGTTGCAAGCAGTTGGCATTTCCAGTGACCGAAACACCGGTGGCCCAATTGCTGCTTCCACACTGCGTAGGGCTGGATGCCAAGGCGGTGGCAGTCGCAGCGTTGCCAGTCGTGTTGCTCGAAATGGTTGCCGGAAGGTCGCCCGCCACCAACGAGCGGAATGTCGGCGTGGCCGCCTGTCCCGAGCCAGGCCCTGCCAATACCTTATTGGACGATTGAGTCAAAAGTTGCGGTGTGAGGGTCCCGCTTGTTGTGGTGGGCGAGCCCGGAACGGTGGGACTATAGATGATGCCGTCACCGGTCATTCCCACGCTGGTCACGGTGCCGGGACTCGTCACGCCATTCGTGACAAAAAGCGTGCGCACGTCGTTTATCGACGAGATGGTGCTGCTGGCGGTGATGACCGTCGCGATGGGAATGGTCGCGGTGGCAAACCCGATGGTGTTCGAGGACGGAGCGCAACTGCGTGAAGGGTCAAGGTACACGTAGTTGGTGGCACTGGGTGCAAGCGTCAGGGTACCGCCCGCGTACGTTTGCACAACATTGCTGCACAAGGCGGTTCCCGCGGCCAGGTTCAATGTCAGATTCGAACCCGCTGTGGGCCAGTATCCGGGGCCGAAGCCTTGTACGTACTTGGCATTGACGGGAAAAATCGCCTGCCCTGACTGCGCTTGGGGCTGCTGGCAAAAAGCTGAATTGTGAATTATGAATTGAGCAAAAAGGAGGATCGCGGCGAAGTGGATGAAGCGTCTCCCTGTTCCGCGCAACTTGGCCACTTGCAACTTGCGCCGGCCGGAAGCGGGGAACGGTTGGTGACGTATGGAGCGGCCATTTGAAATTCCGAATTTATAATTTTGAATTGTTACCATACTTGCACCTTTGCGGTTACCCCAGCGTCCGAGGCAACAAGATAGAGATTGACGGTGTCCGTGTCGGTCGGTGATTGCCACCAGATGGCGCCCGCGCTCGTCATGCGGATCTGAGCTCCAATCGGCGCCCGACCGAGGAGATGGGGCACGGTGAAACTGCCGGGAGCAGCGGGCGCCATGGAGATCTGGCCAAACACGCTGGATCCCTGCGTCACGGCGGTGACCTGGCTGGCATTGGTGGAGACGACGCCGATAAACGCGTCACCGAGGTTGAGGGCGGCGAGAACGTTCCGGTAATAGTAACTGCCGGGCCAGTTTTCCTGTTGATAGAATAGATAAGTTGTGGCGTTCGCAGGCGCTGCGGTGATGCCGGAGGTGGTGGGGGCGAAGCGCGAACCGTTGGCGTAAAGAATGCCGTTGGTCAAGCCCGGGTAAAGTGAGCTGGACGGGGCAAGCTGGAAGCCGCTCACCACGCCGTTCAAGCCCAGGTCACCCACCAGGCTGTCCGAAACCGATGCCAAATCGCTCAGGAACGCCACATTGGCATCGAGCACCGCCATGTTGGAGTCCATGTCCGACTCGTACTGCGTGATTCCGTGCTGCGGCTGGACCAGGCCTTTGCGCGGGAGTATCGTCCTTACAATCGCCATTTGAGCACCTCAATTACTCCGCCAAACTCACAATCGGTTGATCCGGTGATCGGGTGATCAGGTGAGCACTTTGTTCATCGGATCACCCGATCTCCCGATTACCCGATCGTTGCTAGTCTCCACTCACTCCCGCCGGCAGATTCACGCTGAGCCTCTGGCAGATCGCCAGGACCTTTACGGTGCCTTGGCTCTCGGCGCCGCTGGTGGACCAGTAGGTTTGGGCCACGACCTTACCGTTGGCGTCGTTCACGTCAAGCTGATACGGGCATACGGCCAGGCTGCCCTGCCCGGGATCGCTATTGGCGAGCCCCGGCGGCGTCGCCTGCCCGGGAACATAGCCCGCTGCCGGAGAGCGCGACGAATAGAGGATGGGAATGAACAGGCATTCCGCATAGCTGTAGCTGTAGCCATCGACGGGAGAGACCGGCGGCGAAACGGTGTCGCCCGGCCCGTAAAAACCCATGTAGATGATTTCGCAACGCACCGCGCCGAACTTGGCGTTGTGAGAGATCTTGGCAAGTGCGTAGTCGGTCAGTGGTTGGCCGCCGGCAATCGTCGAGTCGGCCAAGTCGAAAAATCCGGGAATGGAAGACATCAACATTTGGGACATAGAAAGACCTCGAAGGTGTCAGGTGTCAGGTGCCAGGTGTCAGGGCGAAAATGCACGTGCTGGGTACTCTGCCGGTTATCGTGAATACCGATCAATTGCGGGTTCCTTCTTTTCTGACACCTGATGCCTGGCACCTGACACCTGCAGTTAGAAGATTGTCGAAAGCGCCTCCGTGTACATGCCATTCGTCGAAGGCGTGACGAAGAAGTACGTCTCCTGCTCGGACGGGGTCGCCTGCGAGTACGGGGGCAGGACCATGGACGCCGACGGCACGATTTCATACGACGAAGTCGTGCTGGCGCGGCGCATATCGAGCAAGGTGAAGCGGACCTGTCCGTTGGCGTAGTCGGGCGCGCGGCCGATGATTTCGCAGGGCACATTGGTAACGCCGCGGCCGCCGCCGATGTAGTCCGGAATCAGTGGGTGACTGAGAAAAACCCAGTCCTTCAGCTCGGCCTGAAGGGCGCCGAGTTGGGTCACAACCTGGTAAACAGGCGTGGCGAATCCATAGCGCCGGAAAAGTTGATCGCCCAGCAGGAACGCGCGCAGGGTGCCGCCGCGCCCGGTGCGCAGGCCGGCGGATTCCACCTGGTGGTTGTAGAGATAGCGGAATAGGTTATAGCTGGCCTGCTGAAGCATGGTCACGGTGGTGTTGTAAGTGCGCGCGCTGGTGTTGGTGGCGGAGTCGTCGGCGTCAAGGCGGTAGGCGAGGGCGTTGATAACCGGCGCCAGCCGCACTTCCGGAATGCCGACAATGTTGTTCTGGGTCAGGCCCATGACCGGCGTCTGGTTCACCGGGTTCTTCATCGCTTTCAGCGTAAGCTGGCCCGAAGACGTGACCACCATCACCAGACCGAGCGGCTTCAGGATCTGGTCCTCCAGCCAACTACGCGCCTGTTGCGGCGAGGTGATCTTGAATTCAAACCAGTCTCCCGAGAACATCGAATCGCGCAGCGCCGTGATGCCGGCCACGTCGACGTAGGGGTTGGGGTTAATGAGTGTGCCAGCGTTGCCCGCAACGGGCACCAGTCCGGACGAAGGATTGGCGGGAAGATACTTGGCCCAGAAAGGATTGACCGCCGCGACCAGTTCGCCCGTGCCCCCGGTTTCCACGACGGCGCTGAGTGCCAGATCCTGCCCGACGCCCAACTCGTTCTGCATGGCGGCAAGAAAAATGTCGAGCGGGTTGCCGCTGAGCCAACGCGGATTGTCATTTGAGACCGCATACCCATTGGCCAGCCATTGCGCGCCATCGGGCTGCCAGGTGTTCTTTTGTCCTGGCAGGTACTCCTCCGGTCCGCCGTTGGCCCAAAGGAACGCCCCCTGGGCGAAGCGTTTCAAATCATCAGCCCGGAGAATGACGCGGCCGTCGGTGTCGAAACCAATCTCGGAAATCTGTAGTACGTGCAGCGGCACAAAATCACCGATGGAGCTGCCGGGAAAGCCCATGCTGAACGTCGCCACTTGTCCGATCAACTGCTCTTGCGCCGCCAACGTGTGGAGCACGCCTCCGGGATCAATGCAGTGGATCTCCATCTGGCCCACGGAGCTCGATCCGTTCTTGTCGTCAATCGACTGCTCGGCTCCCGCCGGGACGTACATGTAGGGCAGTAGCTGCGGCAATCCGGCGACAGAGAGCAGCAAGCTGGGATTGGTGGCCACCAGCCACATCCACCCGGTCGGGGCGAGGGCGGGCCACACTTCGAACTCATAAGGGATCGCGCGCGACGCCAGTGAATATGCCAGCAAAGATCCATTGCCCGTCGCCTGGAGAAGGTTGGCTTGGCCCGCGATCACCGTTGTCAGCACCGCGTCGATCGTGGTGCCGAGGCTGGTGAAAAAGCTTGCGAGCCCGGAAATGCTGTAGAGATTGAGGAGCATCAAAATCATGCCCCACGTGCCCTCCTGCCAAACGGACATCGGAGAACCGGAGTATCCACCCGGCGAGTCGTTGTAAGGCTTCATGCCGCTGAACTGCGTGGCGAGCTGATAGGCTTCGTTATAGGAATTGCTCTGGTTGGAAAGCGCCACCGTTTGGTTCGCGACCAGAAAGGTTCGATAAACGAACTGGGCACATTGCAGGGCGACGTCGTCGCGACCGGTGGCGTGCGCCCACAATGCCGCCCAATGGCCGGAGGCGTCAAGCGCCTGGCTGGTGTCGAGCGTGCCACCCGTTACTCCTTGTGCGAAGTGCCCTGGCGTGGAACCCGACGGCGCAATATAAAGGTTTGCCATCAGGTTGGTGTCGATGCTTGCGGCCGCGGCGGTGGCAGCCCCTGCCGTGGCCACCAGGGAACTGGATTGTGCGGAGGTAATGGCCCCAATCTTGGCCAAATTCGTGGCGGCCACCGGCAACGCGTTCGCAGCGCGCTGGAAGGCAAACCACAAATCAATCTGGTGTTCAGTCGATACCGTGGGCACGAACCCGGGAACAAATTGATAGCCGGGATTCCGGTAGGTTCCGTAGCCTTCATAAAACAGGCCGTTGGTCAGGTCCGATGCCGTGCTCTGCAAGGTCAGAAGAAAATTGATCATCCCTTGCAGCGCCAGCGCCGGGGTGAAGTCCTGCGATAGCCGCATGTAGACGCAGTAGGCATAAACCACCCAGGCCATCGCCCCCGCACGGATGTACGCCTGGTCCACTTGGCCGTTATAAGTGTCATAGCTGAAGCTCAGAGAATTTGCCGGCTGCAGGGTTCCGACACTGAAATTATCGAAGTAAAGATCCGTGTTGCCGCTGGTGAGGGTAAGCTTGAGACCTGTGATTTTGACGAGCGTATCGGCGGTCAGATTTGAGATTTCAGATTGAAGATTCACCAGCGCGGTGCGCCAAAGCGTTGCGCCGGCGCCGATCGGAACGGTAATCACCGTGCCTGCCAGGGTTGCCGGGCCGGCAGCGCCGCTGGTGACTTGAATGTCGGTCACCAGTCCGTGGGTGGTGAGCACGCCGATGTCAAACACGAAGCCGGCTGCCGGCGCCTCCAGGTGTTCAAAGCTGACGTAGGTATCCGCGGTATCGGGAAAACCGGCGCCGATGTAGGTGAAAACATCATTGGCGGAGCCGGCGTGGAAATCGAGGATATTGCCTGTTCCGTGGGGCGGCTCCTGGGGAGAGACAGAGTTGGCGGCGATGTTGGAGACGGTTGCCCCGCTGCCGCTGGCCGACCATCGCGCTGTCGATCCGTCCTCGGCGTTTTCCAGCACCGTCGAGGCCAGGTATTCCGGATCGGCCAGAAACGCATTGAGCTGATTAATGACCTTTTCCGCCGCGGTGAAATTTCCCGCGGACGTATAGGCCAGAATCGCCAGCGCGGAATCGTAAATGTAGCCGCGATTTTGCAGCGCTGGAGTGTCACTGGCCCCCGAGTTGGGCACATAGAGAGGATCGCTGGTCGGAACATCGAAGGAGCGCGGCAGATCGGAATACTCCAGCTCCGCTCCCAGGGAATCGAATACCTCCGTCCATCCCGCCACGGGGTCGTTATAGAGGATATGGACCGTAGGGGTTCCGGCGCCCGGATTCAAGATGACGGAGCTGCCGGCGCGCGCGTGGAAGCCATCGCTTTGGACGATGATGGGAATGTTGTCTTCCTGCAGGTATTCGATATCGGTCTTGAGGTAGATTTGCGCCTTGTAACTGGAGAGCTTGCCGCCGAGGGTGGTCCCGGCCTGCGGCGTCTGGCACACTCCGGTGTTGGTGTGCGCCACCCATCCGGCGGGAATGGCCGGCCCGTACCAGCCGCTCGCAGGCGGTGCGACGCTGGCGGGGTAGAGCGCCGCCAGCAGCAGGCCCGTGCGCACGCCTGCCAGGCTCCAGGTATAGCCCCCTGCGTATGCACCGCCTCCCGCCGGAACCATCGTCTGGAGCGCCGAACTGCCCTGGTAGTACCAGACGTCGGTCTGGGCAAACACGTCAACGCGGTACGAGCTCTGGGTGTTGAGCAAATTGAAGGCATAGCCCGTCGCCACCCAATAGGTGTTCTGATATCCGAGCGCCATCAGCTTCCAAAGCTGCGTGTTGTCCCCGGTGAGCGCACCGACTTGCGTCGGCCAATTAGGAGGGTTGCTGGTGCTGGCGGTCGCGCCGTTGTACAGCGCCATCTGCACATTGTTGTTGGAATCGACAACCAATGAGCCAAACGGGTAATTGGCGTTGGACACCCATTTGGAGATGACTCCCGGGGTTTGCGGCAGTCCTGGCGTGACCTGGCTGGAATTGGCGTTATAGAGTAGCGCGCCCACAGATTGCTGCATGGCCGTGGTGACCTGGTAGGCGTTCACCAGCAGGTTGCCCCAGGGCAGCCCCTGGCCCGATTCATTCACGGGGTAGCCATCCGGACCCAGTTGGTTGTCCACCCACAGCCCGGGTGGGAGCGCCGCCACGATCGATTCAATTTGCGACATGGCGAACGGAGTTTCCTGCGCGCCGCTGACGGTGAGTCCGGTCAAGAAATTGATTTGCGAGCTGAGACCACACTCCACCAGGCCCGACGCCGGCTCTGCCGTTTCCGCGGAGCTTGTAGCGCCCTGCGTCAGCAATGCGTCACCGAGCCAATTTCCTGCCGGGCTCGACTGCCGCCCGTAGAGCCAGGCCAGCGATTGATTCATCGCCTGCCAGAAATTACCGGGCCAGTATTGTGAGACGGTTGGCACGTTTCTGAAGGGCGGAGAAAAGGGTGAAGTGTAAAGGGTAAAGGCTGAAAAACCGCCGGTTGATCTGCCTTTATCCTTTACCCTTTAGCCTTTCCTCACTCACCCTTTAACCTTTCTGCCGCGCTCCGCGCGGCTACGTTCCCCACCCTCCCACTCCCCACGTCATCGCGCCGTACCCACTGGTCGAGAGCGACTGGATCTGCGACTGTGTGAAGCTGGCGAGCACGATTCCGAATTGCGGAATCTGGAGGATGTAAAGCGGCTGCTTCGCTTGCGCGTTCAGGCCTGATTGCCAAGTCTGATTACCGTTGATCATTTGCTGGTAGGTGGCAGGTGGTAGGTCGTAGGTGGGGGCCGCCAGGCGCCAAGCGGGCCTTTCCCCATCTACCACCTACGACCTACCACCTACCTCCTTTCTAAGTCACTACCTGCCTGAACTTCAGATGAAAGCTGTACTGCCCCGGCGCTTTGTAGGCGGCGGTCCAGTTCGTGTCTTCCAGCCAATAAGACGTGAAGGTGGACTGTGAACTATCTGGATAATAGGCAAAGACGCCGCCTTGAAGCGCGTAACCTATGAAGTGCGCCCAGGCCTGCACATCGTTGCCGATTCCCACCCACTCCAGGTCGAGGTCGAGAAAGTTGTCAACGCGTTCCACCACCGACTCGCGTACGCCGCTGGAGGCCACGTTGTCGTGCCGCACCGCCACCGCTGAATACGCAGGCACCTTCGTCGGGGGTCTGAGAAAGCTCAGGGTGGCCGTGCCGGTTCCGTAGGGATAAATAATCGCGGGGTTAGACATAGTTGTGACCTAAAAAGTGTGAAGTATGAAGTATGAAGGATGAAAGGCCGGGCCGCGCCGCGCGTGGCAGTTTTCATACTTCATCCTTCACCCTTCATCCTTCCTGGGCCTAGTGGCCCACGGGCGCGCCGCGCATCGAGCTGGTGGACGTCACGTTCACGCCTCTCGCCACTGCACCGTTTACGGCGGTGGCGACGTAGTTTTCAAAAGCCTGCGTGCCGCGAATGATCACCACGCCGCTGCCGCTGAACCTGGAGGCGGCGCCTGCCGCGCCGGTCGCGAGTTCGGAATTCGGAATTTGGAATCCGGAATCCACGCCGCCGGCTCCGCGTCGCGTGTCTGTGCTTCCATAGCTGGCACCGCTGGCGCTGCGCCGATGGCCTCCCGATCCGGCCAGCAACGCGTACTGCGCGGCGGCTTCAAAGTGCAACCCCGCGGCCATAATGGCGGCGGGATTGGGTGGCCATGTCCCTTCCGCCAGCAGCGCGACGCCTCGCGCCGTCTCCCAAACCGCTTCCACGCCTGCCTGCGCTTTTCGGCCGGCCACCAACCCTGCCAAACCCTTGCTCGCCAACTCGGTGCCCGCCTCGGACTGTGAGCGCAGCGCCACAGTTGAGCGCTCGATGGCAGTGGTATGCAGATCGGTTTGCGTCGCGGACACCTGGCTCTGGCTGTGCATCCGGGAAAAGATGGTCAGTGCTTCCTGCTGAGCCTTGGATGCTCTCATCACTTCCGCCGTGTGTGCACTCATGGCTCGAGCGGACTTGTCCATGCCGGCGGAAGACGCGTCTAGAATTTTCAGCGCCGCCTGTGCCCGCTGGGGATGCGCTCCGAGTTCCAGCAACAAACTGAGGATGTTGTTTTGACCTTGTTCCATGGCACCACGCTTTCGTTGACAGCTAACAGCTAACAGCCGACAGTAACGGCTCGCCCACTATGAGCTGTGAGCTTCCGTTTGACTTCTCTTTGGCCGACGGCCAAACGGTCAACAATTAGTGCGACTCGCTTCCAATAAGCTGTCGGCTGTTAGCTGTCAGCTTCCTTCTCACCACTCGATCACGTTCTCCTGCTCCTCTGCCTCGCTTCGCTCGCGGGCGGCCTGTACCTCAGCGGCCGTGCAATCCAGCAGATAGGCCGGCATGCCGGTGAGTTCCAGCAGTTCGCTGGGGCGGCAGTGGCTGCGCTTCGCCACCTCCGCCAGGTACGCCAACCGCTCCTTGTTTTCCAGGAAATCGGCCGAGGTCTTCAGAGCAGGGGCTGGGGGCTGGGGCCTGGGTACTAGGGTTTTCCCCAGCCCCCAGTCCCGAGTCCCTAGACCCTGTGCTGAACACCTCGCCTCGCAAGAAACGAAATACGAATTTCAAGTCCTCAATCAGGATGTCTTCTAAGCCGATTTCGTCTTCGCCTGGAGCGGCAGCGAAGCGTGGCTCCACGAACAGGCGCGACATCGTCGCAACGAGCCACTGAGTGAAAGCTTCCACGTCTTGCGCCTTCAGCTCCTCGGGCCTGGCGTCGGTTACTTTGCTTTGCAGTTGTGTGCCTGTCCGCCCCATCTCCAGCGCCGCGAATACGGGTGGACGGCAAAGCAGCACCGAGAGCCCGCTGGGCAACTCGACCCGCTCGATGTTGGCGCGCTCCACCGCGCGCCGAAAATCCTTCGCTTTGGAAATTCCATTTCCCGACATGAGAACCCCTTCACTTTTGCCTTTTGCCTTTTCACTTTTGCCTTTTGACTTCAGTTCGTGCGAAAGCAAGTCAAAAGGCAAAGTGCAAAAGTCAAAACCAGAGACTAAATTTGCCGATAGACCTTCCCGCCCCGATCTCCCACCGGCCGGTTCAAGTCAGCGATGGCCTGGAAGGTGATCTTGTAGGTCGTTTCCTTGCCGCGCTGGAAAGGCAGCTTGACGGTTTCCTTCTGATAGGCGCGGTAGATCTGGGAGACCACGAACTTGGCGGTTTGGTCTTTACGCTTGGAGATCAGCAGCACACCGAACTTTGGGACGGGCTTCAGACCGCCGAAGGCAATTTCTTCGTAGGACTGCGCACCAGCGGGCAAACCGCTATCCGTGCCCGTGGCATACGTGCCGTGGGGAATCAGGAGCTGAAGTTTGGCGCAGTCGGATTCCTTCAACGTCACGGCGATGGAGTCCACTTCGCCCGTCATCACCGCGTCGATGGGCAGCGTTTCCTGGTCGGCGGTGGTTTCTTCCACCTTGGCGCCGATGTCGAGATCGGTCACGCCTTCCAGCGCTCCCGCAAACAGGTAAGCCGGCGACAATGCCGCACAGGTCCACACCACAGTAGAGCCGTCCGGCGTCGTTGCCCCCAGAGACGTACTCCAACTGGGAATGGCGCCGTAAGTGGTGCCGGTCGTTGTGCACTCCTGGACGTTTCCGTTTGAGTCCACGATCATCTGTCCGGCGGTGACGGGCGTGGTGGCGCTCCACGCCGGCTGTGCCGGCGTGCCGTCTGGACCAATAAGGTGCCGCTTCCCGCTGGCCGGTGCACAGACATTCAAATAGACCCAACCAGGGCCTTGGTGGATTAAAGTTGGGGTAGCAGTTCCGAGAGCCATGATAACAACCTCCAGTAAGCAGTACGCGGTAGGCAGCAAACGGCTACTGCCCCTCGGCCACAGTTGCAAAGCGCGGCCTTCAATTCAGCATTCAGAATTCACAATTCAAAATTCCTACGTTTCTTCCAGCTCAAATGACACGCCCACCGTAATCCGCATCACCGGCGTATCGATACCCGGCACCGCAACTTGAGCGGGCGTGTGCGACTCGACAAAAACATCGTCCACACTGCCAATGGCATTGGGAACAGTGAGGCCGCTAGGGACGGTTTCGTGTTGAATGGTGAGCGGCATGGTCCAATCCCCCAGGGCGGGCCAGGGTCCGGCGCTGGTGACGATCATGTCGAGCAGGCGCGCATAGTCCTGCGCGTCTTCCTGCGCCATTTCCTGGTCGTACTGTCCCGTATCAATGACCAGGTTGATGCGAACCTGATGATGGCGCGCGGCCTTGTCATCGTCGCGGTTGAAGGTGGTGGGGCCGATTTCAAACGAGAGCCACGGCCAGCCGAGGATTGCACCCGGGCCTTTGTGGAACTCGGCAAGCGGGCTGAGTGGTTGGTTGCCATCCACCGCTCTCGCGGCGTTAATAACGGCAAGGGCCGCTGTCTGGTCGCGTTGAATAATCGCGATTAGTTGATTCACCAGCGGTTTGGCGAACTGTGCGTTGTAAGCGATTGTCCAGCTCATTGTTTGTTTACTAAAAGGTTAAAGTGTAAAGGCTGAAGGCTGAAACGAAGCGCCTGTGCTTACCCTTTACCCTTCACCCTTTATCCTTTACCCTTTCAGAATTCCCTTCGGTCCCACTTCTTGAACACGTTGGTCGAATCCTCGCTTGAGGTCTCGCTCGGATACTGGTCTCCGCCGGCGATGCCACCCAGTTGCGGGCGCGGCGTTTCAACTTTGGCGAAGGGGTCAAACAGATAGTCGTAGTCGCCGCCTTGCTCCAGCGGTTTGCCCTCGGCAGTACGGGCGTTGAGCTTGTTGCAGAGTTCGCGATATTCGTCCTCATAGCTCTTGGCCACGCGGGCGGCGGCGGTGATGCCGGAGGTCTCAAACACTTCCGCCAGTTGCGCACAGGCGCCATATCGGTTGATCTTTTCCAGCAGGTTCAACTGGTCGGTGGTGAAAGCCCCCTGCCAGGCGGAGAATCCCATGGCGGAGTAAGCTTCTTGAAAGCGCCGCTGCAAGATCGAGTCGATCTCTCCCGCCACGTCATCAATGAAGTTCTGAATGAGCGCGTTGGAGGGACCCTTGGGTCCGGTTTGCGTGAACGTCGGAAACATGCCGGCGACTTGCGTGATCGTGGTGTAAGACATATTGGGTTTTCAGGAAGGGTAAAGTGCAAAGGGTAGAGGCTAAAGCAAGATGCTTCGGTCCTTTTTTACCCTTCATCCTCTACCCTTTAACCTTTTCCTTTGCCCTTCCTCAGACTGTTACGAATACTGAGACCGTCGTTCCGCTGCCGGAATCGACGGTGTAGTAAACATTGGTGGCGTCCGCCGCTTGCGTGCGGTGCACGGAAACGGCGGAAGTGGGCAGTGCTACCTCATCCTTGGGTGTCTGCCCGACCGACTGATTGTTGGGAGCCACGATGCCGTGTGCAATTGTGTTCGGCCCGCTGGCCAGGCCGGTAACATCCACCCGAACCCGCCGCACGAGTTGGCGGCGGTCCAGTCGGAAGGTGTAAAGCGTGGTGTAAGTTGCGCTTGCTGCCATAAAAACCTCCTAGTCGATAGTTGATAGTTGGCAGTCGATAGTTTGAAACTATGAACTATCGACTATTGACTATTAACCTTTCTTTTCCTTCTTCGCCGCCTTGGCCGCCCGGAACGCTACAAATTCCTCGTACTCGGCTTTCTCCGCTGCCGCCTTGGCGAGGGCTGCCTCGGCTTCTTGCTTGGCCTTCTTTTCACGCGCGTCCGCTCCGCCGATGGCTTCGGGCTTGCCCTGAAACAGCGGCACCTGGCCGTAAACCAGGACGGCGGCCTCCTCCTCGGTGAGTTCGATTTCGCCCGAGGCGTCGACCGGGATCAGCTTTCCGTGGCAGGCGCTGGGCACCGACTTCGCCACCTCCGCCCCCCTCGGAACAAACATCACGTTGTTCTTTTCAATCGGTTGCAACACTTGGTACTTGGGCATGGATAGACCTCCGGTTCTGGGGGCTGGGTTCTGGGTACTGGGGCCTGTGATCTTCCCCAGTCCCCAGCCCCTAGTCCCGAGACCCTGGTTTTAGGCCACGGCGCTTTTGAACACGTACATGGCGCCGGGCACGACAAGCTTGACGCAGTAATAGGTCTGGTACTCGATCATGTCGCCGCTGCGCTCTTCCACCCGATAGCGCTTTACGAGCATGCCGCCGTTCTGGGGCACACCATAAAGCCAGCGGAAGGTGGTGCCGGGCGTGATCATCAGTTGACCCTGGCTCGGGGGAACGTACGCCAGAATGGCGTTCTTGCCCCAGATGTAGCTGAGGTTATGCGCGATGCCCTGTTGCGAAGTGTCATACAGAGATCGGGCAACAACAAAGTTATCAACATTGAACAGGCCGGCCAACTGCTGATCCGTGGGATAGCCGAGGGGCAGGGCGCTGTTCTTGAAGCGGTCGAGAATGATGGGGTGTTGAATGAGTTGGAGCCACACCGGGTAGCCGACCAGCAGCGTGTTGGGCTCCTTGGTGCAGGCCAGCAGGATCGTGGACCGCTGGGCGGTGATGGCCGCCACGGGATCGGAGTTCTGGAAATCGCTCCACTGGCCCGTGCCGGAAAGTGTGGTGCTCGGTATCGACGTGGAGGTCATCACCAGGTTGAAGATCTGGATTTCCCGCTGCTTGTCGATGATGTCGGCCAGCGTTTCCGTGGTGAAGACTTCCGGGCCCGTGGAAAAATCCCACTTGGCCCGCAGTTCATCGGGGATAAGCTGCTTCTGCGCTTTGCCGTCGCAGTAGTACTCATCGTTGGACATGCGCCAGCCGGGCATTTCGTTGGCTTCGTTCCCCGGCGCGCGCTCGGTGTTATAGGCCTTGAACCGCTCGAACCCGAAGATCGGGTAGCGGTCATTCTGCTTCGAAACCGGAAAGTCGGGGAACAACCGTCCCCCCACGAAATCCTGGTTGCGATAAACGATGCTGTAGTTCGTCAAAAACTGGTCGAGATGGGCAAGACTGACTTCCATGGATACCTCTGATCGGGCGATCCGGTAATCGGGTGATCGGGTGAACAAAACCCGGCCACCCCTTCATCGAGATCCCCGTAAGCGAGCAGCGCGGTGGTCCGCAAGATTCCGCGCCGGTCGCCACAAACAGAGGGCGAGCGGGTTCAATACGGATGCGGGTGGCTTTTGTTCGCCCGATCACCCGATTACCCGATCACCCGATTACTACACTTTCGTCTGCCGCAGATTCACCTGAATGCGAATCCGCTGGTTCACGGCGGTGGGCGGGTACTTCGCTTTGCCCACCACGTTGGCGGTGTTGCCGGTGGTGACGTTGCGGATGGAGGTGACGCGGCCGTAGGCGTCTGCGATCACCACGTCGTCTTCCGCCTGAATGGTGGTGTCCGCGGCGATCACTTCCGCTTCCGGCGCGCTGACGATCAGGCCCCAGGCGCGGCCCTGCGAGATGAAAGGCGAGGGCGGCGTAGAGCCGTTAACGGGGTTGTTGGTGGTGGGGTCGAGCCACAGTTCCGAGGTGAGCGGATAACCTGGCTCCACCACATCCATGGAGAGCACGCCCGTGGGCACAGTGTTGAAGCCCGTGGGCAGCCCAACGTAAAAATCCGATTCGGTCGAGGGGTTGCTGACCGGCAAGCTCATCACGGTGCCGCGGAGAGCGCGGATGTTCGTGTCAAACTTGGCGGCAGCGAGTCCTTGATTTCCTAGCATGGTTCCTCCTTCTCAAAGTAGGTGGTAGATGGTAGGTCGTAGGTGGGGCCGGTGGCGGAAGGGTTTCCCCATCTACCACCTGCCACCTACTACCTACGGTTTCTTACGCGCTCTTGGCGTCCGCCCGGTAGTTCTTCAGCAGGTCGGGATTTTCCTTCGCCACCAGGGCGCCGGCCTTGCGATGTGCTTCCAGTTCGCCCAGCCGCACATCGGTCTGCATGAGCTGCTGCTTTTTCTCCTCCACGAGGCGGGAGAAGAGTTGCCGCGGCGACTCACCCGTTTCCGAGCCCGAGCCGCCCAGCCCGATGACGGAATTGCTCCTGACGATGGCGGGCCGGTCCTCGATGAGGGCCTTGAAGGCCGGACCGTCTGACAGCGCCAGGCGCAGCGGCGCGCCGGTGGCCATCATGGCGGGAGTGATCTGGCCGCGGTTGAAGGCGTTCTGCACGCGCTGTTCGGCGTCCTTGGCGCGGCGCCAGGCGGAGCGGCTGATCTTGCCGGAATCATCCAACGCGTCGAGCCGGCTGTTGTCCAGCCTGCCGTCCGCGCCGATGGCTTCGGAAAGCAGCGTGACTTCCGCTTTCAGGGGATGAAGCGCCAGGGTCACGAGCCCGCGGATTTCCTCCACGCTGCGGCCCTCCGCTCCGACCTCCGCCGCGAAGGTCTCAACGGATGGTTGATTGTTGATGGTCGATGGCCGATTGCCCCTTGCCATCGACAATTGGCCGTCGGCAGCGCCGTTACCGCCGGGGTCGCCATACTTCGCGGCGTAGTCGCTCAGTTGATTGTTCTCAATTTCACCGACTTTACGGTCTCCGTCGTAGGCTTCGTGCGTGCCTTCGGCGGAGCACTTCAGAGTCAGCTTTGCCATTTTTCCTCCTTGTTCCGCCGAAAGGCGGGATAAATTATCGGGTGATCGGGTGATCTGGTGATCCGGTGATCGGTTTTCCTGTTCACCCGATCTCCCGATCTCCCGATCTCCCGATACTGAGAGCCAAATCTCCGGTAGTTCGTCCAAAAACGGTTGATTGGTCAGCGCCACGCTGGTGAGCGTCAGGCCCTGCGACTGGCCTGTTTTGCGGTCGGGATAATCCTTGGCAAACGCCGCCGACACGTAGCGATACTCGCGCTCCTTGATCAACCGCCGCGCGCGCGCCGTGGGCTCATAGCGGCCGTACAAAATCCAGCGCTGCGCGCCGGAGTTACAAGTGTCGAGTGACGAGTGACCAGCTTGCTCGTCACTTGTCACTTGGCACTTGTCACTGAATTCCTCCGGCTCATCCAGCGCCAAGATCCGTCCCGCGCTGGGCGTGGGTTCGCCGGCGGCACGTTCCAGATCTTCGCAGGCGTGGTCGTAGTCAACGTTCAGGTCGTGGTTGGCGAGCTTGCTGAAGTTCTCCACCGCCGTGTCCAGTTCCTCGCGCGTAAACGACACCTCGCGTCCGCCCTTCACCCAACCGCCGGTGACGAGGATGGGAATGCGCGCCAGCCCCGCCGCCGGTATGGCGCTGAGCTGAGATACGAACTGAAAGTGGTTGTTGTCTGACATCGTCGTATTCCTCGCTTAATTGCTTCCTCTTTCGGGTGTCAGGCGTTGGGTGCCGGGCACGAAGGTCTGAGGCCTTCCCCAGTCCCCAGTCCCCGGCCCCCAGCACCTTACTTGTAGATCGCCGTAATCGTCACCGGCGCGCTGCTTCCGTAGCCGCTACAGGTGAAGGTGTATTTGGTCAACTGGCCGAATCCGGCCGCGGTGGTGCTGCTGACCGAGGTGGTTGTAACGCCGGTGGAGACGGGCGCCTGTTGGTAAATGTCCCAGGCGTTGATGGCGTTGCTGGTCACGGTAACTGCCGCTGCCGTGCCCAGGTTTAGCCAGTTCGCGCCGTCGAAGCTGGTTTTGGCCTGCACCGTGCAACTTGCATAGGTCCCCGCCACCGTGCCGAACACCCAGGCCAGATGGACCGTGGTCGAGCCGGCCGTCGAGGTGGGGCTGGTGGTCGTTGTCGCTCCGGCAATAGACAGTCCAGGATTATCCAGAATAGAACTGTACGACGGGAAGCGATGCGAGCTGTAGGCGTCGGCCAGCACCTCCGGCGGGCGCAGGCTCACCGTCGCGAACACCACGACGATCACGGCGATGGCAAAAGATATCAGCAGGGAATTGCGCAAGGTTTTCATAGTCTCTCCATTCTTGGGAAATCGGGTGATCGGGTGAACGAAGGAATCGGGTGATCCGGAGATCCGGTGATCGGGTGAACAAAGGCGAGGCCTTTGCTGGTGACGCCATCTTGAGGAGATCGATTTGTCGACTTGGTTTCTCTGTCCACCATTTGAATCGCCATTCTGTTAGGCCGTTGTTCTCCCGATCACCGGATCACCCGATCTCCCGATCACCCAATCCCGATAGGCTCTCCCCCGCGGCCGGAAATCTGCCCGTTGGGGGTGCCGATGGTTTCACCGCGGATGGCCACCACGTCCTGGTCGAGGAAGTCCTCAAAGCCCAGGTCGTTGCGCAGGGCATTCACGCTCGCGCGGTCGGAAATCCACGCCCCCGCCTGGGCAAGCTGGCTGATGATGTCGGCCATGGCGTCGATCGAGCGCGCCTGCACGTTGGCGGGAACGAGGTAGGGCACCGGCGCGTCGGGGCCGAAGTTCCACGTCACCAGGCGCCGGATCGTCGAGTTGCGGATCTGGTGCGCGATGTAATCCGCGGTGTTCTGCGTGGCCAGCAGGAAGAAGTCCGCCTGCGATTCGCCCAGCGCGCGCGAGCCGGTGGAGGTCTGGCCCAGTTCCATGAACATGGCCAGGCACGAGGTGGCGATTTGCTGCTTGTGATACTGAATGGAAGGCAGGATTTCGCGGATGCGCCCCTCGATGCCCACCAGTTTGAACTCCGCGCCGTTGGGCAGCGAGAGGCCGGTCTTCTCATGCGCGGCCAGTTCCGAGACCCACTTCTGCGCGGTCTGCACGTCCTGCCGCGAAGGGTTGGGCGGCAGCATGATCATGGGCACGCCCAGCGAATTGCGCTCGCAGGCGATGGCGTCAATGCGCTCGAGATGTTTCTTCACGAACCAGTGCGGATACATGGCGCGCGTCAGGGGAATGCCCCAGAAGTTCGCGCCCTCCTGGTCGTGGGTAAAGATGCAGGCCTTGTCCGTGGGCAGCAGCACGTACTCAAAGCGGTTCGAGCGGTAGCCCCATTGCTCCAGCGCGTACAGGGTTTCGCCGTCGTCGTAAACCACCGGGGGAATGCCGGGATCGAGCGTGTGCGGATCGGTGTGCCAGCGATAGAAGGTCAGCGCCTGGCGGTCGCACATGCGGCGCACGCGGATGCGGTCCGCGTCAACGGTCATCACCTCTTCGTAGCACGCGCAGCCGAAATCCTGCATGCGCAGCGCATAACGCACCACGTCCTTCCACGCCTGCGTGTGCCACGACCCGCGCGAGTCCTGCCACTCCAAGCCGTTGAAGAGGTTGTGGCGGATGAATGCCGCCACTTCCTTGGCCTTGTCAGCCGTGGCTCTCCCCGCGCCCGTGCTGGCGACGGTGGCACAGCCACTCCTGGCTGTGCTCAGTGGCACAGCCACTCCTGGCTGTGCAGCACCGGCAGGAGTGCCGGTGCCACTGTCTCCCGCCACAATCTCCCACCGCGCCGAAAGGATCGGCAGCTTGCACGCGCGCAGCGTGCCGGCCACCTGGCCGTCGCCGCGACGCATTTCCTGATAGGTCCAGATGCCGTTCAGGCCTTCCAACTTGGGGTTGTATTCACCCAGGTCGCGAATGAAGCCGGAAGTGATGGGCGTGCCGGACAAGCCCATTACCGGCACCCAGCCGGCGCGCAGCCGTTCCGTATAAGCAGCCACGGAAATATTCTCGGGCGCGGGCGTGGGCGGCACCGGCGCCACCGGAGCCACAGGAATCCCCGACGGAGTCGGGACGGGGGTTGGGGAAGTATGAAGTATGAAGGATGAAGGATGAAGTCCGACTTCCTTGTCGGCCAGTGCCACCGCCTGGTCAATCTGCCCTTGCAGAGCCTTCGAGACCGATTTACCTTCGCGGACTAGGTTTCGCATCTGGTTACCATTTCCCGAGCTGTGACCGTTGTGTGTTTTCATAATTCAGCATTCAGAATTTAGAATTCAGAATTCCCAGAGCGCCGTTTCCCGAGTTGTGTGCGGTTGTCATAAGAGTTGCTTCCACACCCAAGGTCGTGGTCGTGCAGGTCTTTGCACCGCTCACTTGCAAGGACCCCCTCACCCCCGCCCCTCTCCCCCATGGGGGCGAGGGGAGAGTTGATCTCTTACTCTCGCCCCCGTGGGAGAGAGGAACGAGTTGATCTCTTACCCTCGCCCCCTTGGGGGAGAGGGTGGCTCGCTTCCGGCGCTTTCACCAGCCGGGGCGAGACGGGTGAGGGGGTTCACGCATCACCCAAAGTCGCAATGCAACAACCTCGTCGCCTGCGCGGCGCGCTGCGCCGCGCGGCCTTTCATCCTTCATCCTTCACACTTCATCCTTCACACTTCATCCTTCACACTTCATCCTTCACACTTCATCCTTCACAGCACCGCCCTCATCAGGTTGGCCATGACGGGCCTTCCTGTTATGAACGCCTGCTCGCTGAAGCTGGCGTCGGGTTCGGTGGCGGCGTTCACGACCATGGCGAGGGCCCAGAAGCGGTCGGCGTGGCCGCGGTCGGTGTGTTCAGCGTCAAAGCGCACGTTGCCGGCGGGGGTGACGAAGCGCTTGACGGAGTTGATGTCCGCGCGCACCTCGCGATTGTCGGGAATGCGCACCGTGCGTTCCTGGAAGGCCATCTTCACCATGGGCGCCAGGCGTTCCTTCCGCGCCGCGGTGAACTGCACCGGCTCCACAATCGCGCCATAGCGCTGCACCAGGTGTTCCGCCAGCATCATGCCGATGCCCGACTGGTCGACGCAGCAGCGGCGCATCGTGGCACAGCCACTCTTGGCTGCGCTTAGTGGCACAGCCACTCCTGGCTGTGCAGCACCGGCAAGAGTGCCGGTGCCACCAACCTCGATGAGTCGGCAGATCTGCTTCTCTTGCTCATCGAAGGAGATTCCCTTCATGGTGAGCAGGTGCCGTGACCAGAGGATTCCCCCTACCTTCTCAAACAGCCACGCGATGGTCAGATCGCGCTTGCGGCCGATGTCCACGCCCAGGATAAAGCTCGCGGTCCTGGGTATTGGGGCCTGGGGGCTGGGATCGGTCTTTCCCTAGTCCCCAGTCCCCAGAACCTAGTCCCCACTCCGTGCCCGCCTCCTCATGCACGCACGAGGAGATCAACTCGATGGGAATGTAGTTCTGCGCGTCGCTGAGGAACTGGCAGCAGTATTCCTGGAGCCAGGTTTCCTCGTCGTCGCAGCCCCGGCGCAGCATGTCGATGTTGGCCGGCAGGCCGTGCTTCACGGCGTCGTAGATGTCCACGCGGTGGCCGGACCAAAGAGAAGGTGTCAGGTTTCGGGTGTCAGGTGTCAGGGAAAGGCCTTCGTTGGCATTCGAGAGAGGTGATCTGACACCTTGTTCTTCTGACACCCGACACCTGGCACCTGACACCTCTCCCACCAGCCCCGCTTCCTTCGCGATCTCATAAAACTTTCCCACCGTCCCATTCGGCGTGGAGATGACTTCGATGGAATATCCCCGCGTGATGATGGGCAGGCAGGCGGCGTAGATCTTCCGCGCGTCGCCGTGAAATGCGAACTCATCCAGGACGACGTTTCCGGAATATCCGCGCGCCGTGTCGGGATTGGCGGGCAGGCCGATGATGCGCGAGCCGTTGTGGGGGAAGAAGACCTCCATGGTGGTTTCGTCGGATTCCTGCGTCGCCGTGTACCCAGGTAGCTGCTTGAATTCCTTCAATACCTGGCAGAAATCCTGGACCTTCTCCATGAAGAGGCGCGATTGCCGTTCGCCCTTGGACAAGATGATGTACTGAGTGTGCTTTTCCGTGCACTTCAGCACCGCCCGCAGGGCTGCGGCAAAACTCTTCCCGCTCTGACGGCTCCATACCGCAATCTTCAGCGGCGAGTCATCCTTGATCCAACGGAACTGGTACGCCAGAACCGGGATGTGATTCTCCCAGTCGATGAGTGTTGCCGGCGGCTTGTCTCCGGGCTGTTCGGGAGCTTCGGCCTCCGCCGCCTGCGTGCCGGGCGGCTTAGCTTGAAGCATCGGGTGGACCGGCGCCTTCAATCGCGCCAGCATCTCTTCCCGCGATCCCACCTTGGCCGAGTTGGAAACCTTGCGTTTTGCCATCTAACTAATCATCCTCAGGGCTATTGCGCCGATCTGCGTTTCAAAGCCTGCGAGCTTTCCTGTCGGTTCGGCTTAAAAGCCGCGGACCTCAAAAGCAGGTCCGCGCTACGAGGCTTTTCATGCAATGACCACCATCTTCAATTGGCACTCCCACCGACCCCCACTGTCATCCTGAGTCCGCAGTTCAGGACGAAGGACCCCCGTATTTCGTCTTACCCAAGTTCGCCGCGGGAACGCGGCGTGCAGGCGCGGGGCGCTCCCGCACCGCGTTTCCGACGCACAATGAAAAGGGTCCTTCGCCCTGAACTGCGGGCTCAGGATGACAGCCCAACGGGTGTGCATCGACACGACGATCTCCGCGAATGGCAACAAACGCCCTCTTTTGAATGTCGGAACTCTCTACCCCGCCCGTTGTCGTGGGCTGAGATCGGGCGCCCCTGCGGGGCTTGGGTTCGAAAACGGGTGAGGGGGTCCCCCGGCCGGCAGATTCCTGCGAGGCGCTTCGAAGGAGGCAAAGCCCCCTCATCCGTTCTCGAACCGCAGCCACCTTCCCGCGTGCACCGCGGGCGTTGCCCCCGTGTGCGCGTTGGCGCTGCCCGTTCCGGCTCTCGAGTTGTGGTGCGCTGACCATGGAATTCATTCCGACTGCATGATTAGTGGCCGCGTGCCACGGCCATCCTGGCCGTGCCCGAGTCACGGGCAGGATGCCCGTGGTACGGGTCTGTAGCGCAGACCTGCGTTTCAAGGTCTGCGGCTTCTCCTTCGGTTCCGCTTAGGAGCCGCGGACCTCAAAAGCAGGTCCGCGCTACGACCCTCGGGCACGGGCAAGATGCCCGTGGCACGAGCCGCCGGCGCCTTGCGCCGGCATCACCGGTGCCGGCAAGATGCCGGCGTTACGACTTCACCGGCTCCGCTTCGGCTTCCACAGTCTTGGCGGCGGGCAGTGGGGCCGGTTCGTCGCCGGCCAGGCCGAAGATCTCCTTGATTCGCCGCAGCACGTTGCGCTGCTGTTGCTGTGGATCGACTTCCTGTTCGGGCCGCAACTGGCCCGTCTTGTAGAGGAATTCCTGCTCTTTCAGGTTTTGCGCCCGCACCTTCAGAAAGAGGGTGCGCGCCGAGAGGAGCTGGGGGATGGTCATCTCATCCATCAGTTCCCAGAGTTTGGCCAGCAGCACGGCATCAAATCCCGCGTCGCCTCCGAAGGCTTCGATGGCGGCCTTGGTGGTGGCAAGCTTCAGCTTGACCAGCTCTTTTTCCGGCACCCAGCGGCGAGCGCGAAAGGTCTCGACCATCTTGCTGGTCACGGGAACCTGAAACTGCTGGCGAATCAACTCCCGTATTTCTTCCGTGGTTCGGCCTAGGTCGAGCCAGGCTTTAACACTGAACACCAGTTTCGGATGCCGCGCGTCGAGCTTTTCGATCTCGCACAACACCATGAGCTGGCGCGGTTGCTGGGACTTCCGATTCATCGGGTTTCTCCTGGATCCTCCGCGGCCAACGCCGCCTTGACCTCTCGTTCGCTCGCCACCATTTGCGCCGCGAGTGCTGCAATCCGCTTTTCGCGCAGCAGTTCCTGCTCCGGTACCCAGCGCTGCGCGCGGAAGATCTTTACTTGCGAGGGTGATACAGGCACGGGGTACTTCTCCGACAGAAGGCCGGCGATCTCGTTGCAGGCGATTCCGCGCGCGAGCCACTTCCGGACGTCATCGGCGAGGCCGGGAAACTGCCCGTCGAGTTTTTCGATTTTTGTTAGCCGCTTCGTAGTGAAGATCCTTCCGTCGTCGGTTCTTTATGAGGCTGCGGAAAGCTCGGCGCTGGAAATGTAGCGGCGACTTTACGTCGCCATAACGCCCAGCGTCACAACGCTGAGGTGGCGGGGTAAACCCGCCGCTACGAGTTTTTCCGCAGCTTCTTTGGCATGCCGCCCTGAAGGGCGGCGCTACCGGTGGCGCCATGTATGGCGCAGCAGTTTCAGCATTCAGAATTCATCATTCAGAATTCCGCGCGGGCTCGCCCGCGCGCTACTTCGCTTCTCCCAGCGCCATGCAGCGCCGGTCGTACTCATCCACGCCGTTGGCGGTGATGCGGGTCCAGCGGATGGTCTCCGCGGTGCCCACTTTCTTCTCGATCCCCAGCTCCACCCAGCCGCGGTCACGCATGTAGCGCAGGTGAAACTCCACGGCGGACAGGCTCACCGGACGCAGGCAATCGTCCAGGTAGATCAGGATGCTCTTGGGGGTTACCGGCTGAAGTCCGCACTCGTTCAAGTAGCGCAGAATCTCCGTGCGGTCGAACTCTTGCTCCGATTTCGTTTTCACCTTGGACATGTGTGTACCTTCTCTTCTTTTTCAGATTCGGAGCAGGTGGCAACGGAAGAAGGTGTCAGGTCGTAGGTGGTATATGGGGAAAAACCATGCGGAAGGGTAGGTGGCAGGTCGTGGGTGAGGAACAAACCCATGCGCACCGTGTTCCTTTGCGCCATCCGCTTTCTGCGCCGGCCAATGACAACCTTCCCTGCATCCAGTCCGCCCATGCGCCTCATCTCGTCATCTACCCCTGCGACCTTCCACCTGCCATTCCTGCCACCTACACCTACGACCTACCACCTACCTCCACCTATTTCAGCTCGTCCGCCGCATAACAACTGAACCCTTCGATCTTTCTGGACATCAGGCGGAGTTCGCGGCCAATCTGTTCGCGCTCGGCGCCGATCTTCAGGATTTCTTCGCGCGTGGCCATCAGTAGCGTCTTCAGCTCCATCACCTGCTGGCTGACGGCGTTGTGCGTTTCCACCGCCTCCACCGCGCGCTCCAGGCACTCGGCGCCCTTTTCCAGGCTGCTGGGGACCCGCAGCACGCCGCGGGTGGCCGCAGAAAACAATCGATAAGCTCCCACCCCCGCCATGCAGGTGCCGATGAAGCCGCCGGAGCCGAGTAACAGTGCTTGGATTTCACTGGCGTTAATCATTGTTTAGCTCACAGCCGACAGCTCACAGCAGCAGCGCTAACAGCCCATAGCCGACAGCTAACAGCTCACAGCCGACAGCTAACAGCTCACAGCAGCAGCGCTAACAGCCCACAGCCGACTGCTTACAGTTGAAACGCATACAGCTCACGCTTTGGCAACACCTTTACTGTTAGCTGTGAGCTGTAAGCTGTTGGCTCTGCCCGCTGCGCGGGCTCGGAACAACATGCCGCCAAAACCCTTCGTACAACGCATGTTGCGTGGCGAACTGGAGGACGGCGGAGACCGCGAAGGTCACCAGGCCGCGCGCCATCGCGGCGCCGTCGGGCCAACTGACGGTGAGGCTGTGCGGAGCGTGCACGAACTCGATTCCCATCGAGGTCGCCAGCGCCGCCACCGCACTGGTGGCCATGCAGATCTTCGGCTTGTTCTGATCGATCCAGCCAAACGCCGCACTCTGGCTGCGCTTGGCAAGCTGGATCAGAAACGGAGTGAGGAAAGTAATGAGGGCTTGAATCTGTAATGAATTTGCGTCCATGTTAGTCATTCGTCCTTTGTCCTTGGTCCTTTGAAATTCTGAATGCTAAAGTTCACCGATCCTGCCAAGCCTCGTAGCGCCGACCTGCTTTTCAAGGTCTGCGGCTTTTCCTTCCCGTTCACGAGCCGCGGACCTATAAATCAGGTCCGCTCTACCCGCTGATCACCCGATCACCGGATCACCGGATCACCCGATTCATTCAGTGACCATCTTCAAATCGTTCTCCAAGGTTGTCAGGTCAAACCCGCTGGGTGAAATGGCGCCGGCGTTCAGCCAGTCCTTGGAGACCAGCGCGTAAGCCTCGCTGCAATATTTTTGAAACCACGCCCAGGTCATCTTCTTCGGTTGGCCCCAGGTGATGCAGGTCAAAGTCCGTGGCACAGCCACTCCTGGCTGTGCAGGCCGAACACTGTTCGGCCCTACACCGGCACCGGCAGGAGTGCCGGTGCCACTGTCGTAACCCACCAGGTAAATCGCATGCCCGCCCCAGCTCCCTGGTTCCGAATCCTGAGCATCCTGACTATCGATGTCCCACACGTCCTGGTTTTGCGCGCGCAACGGCAGCTCCACGCCGATGTACGCACCGCCGAATAACCAGATGGCGGTTTGGACTTCGGACCTCGGACTTCCGACTTCGGGCGCCGGGTCGATGGCAACAAAGGCGTCGAGTTGATGTCCGGCAAATCCCTGCTGCCGCCAATCGTTCAAAACGTCTAACTCCACCCCTCCCTGGTCCGTGCCAGGATCGGCCGGGTTATAGCCGTCCCACCGCTCGTAGTAGTCGAGAATGGTGGAATCGGGAATGGCCTCAAAGTAGGGAGGAGTGGGGCGGGGGGGGTCGGCCGAGTCAAGGGCTTTGCCGTTGCAAATTGCCGAGTCCGTGCGCCCCACTCCCGTTGCCGGGGAGGAAGGGGGATTGGAGAGAGGGGATGGGGAAGTAAAGAGTGTGGAGCTTGAACAATGACATGCTTGGGGCGCTTTGATTCCCGTGGGCGCGGGGGAGTAGGGAGCAGGGAGTGGGGAGTCGGACGCGCCTTGCGCCCCGATTCCCGATTCCCTAATCCCCAATCCCGATCCGCTGTGCCCGACGCTGGGAGCACCACTGGCATTGAGCCGCCAAACCTGAACCGCATGGCCAACCGCGGCAATCGTGCAGCAACCCAGGCGGTCATTCAACATCATGCCAAAGTCGGTGATGCCGCGGGTGTAATCCACCGCCGGCGGCGCTGGGGGAAGCCCGCTCGCCAGATATCGCGCCATCTTCAGCGTCCTCGCGTCATGCCGCCGGGGACGCTTGCCAAGCCGCATTGTGCTGTGGTCAAACATAAGAAACCGTCCGAAGTCCTAAAGGCCGTCCGAAGTCCGAAGTCCGAAGTCAACGGCAGGCGGGAATTACTTGCATGCCGTGCGTTGCCCGCTGCCTACTGCCTTCTGCCTACTGCTTACTGCCTTCTGCTTACTGCCTTCTGCCTACTGCTTACTGCCTTCTGCCTTACTGCCTACTGCCTACTGCCTACTGCTTACTGCCTTCTGCTTACTGCCTACCTACTTCAGGGGCTTCAACCGCGGGTCCTGCTGGGCAATCCGGTTGTACTCGCGCTTGAAGTCCTTCGCCTTCCAGCCCTTCGCCGTGTGCGATGGCACGTTGGAAGTCGCAAGTCCGGAGACTTGCATCTGTGTTTCTGCGTTCGGAATCCGGGAACTGGAAGCTTGTGCTTGTGTTTCCGAGTTCGGAATCCGGGATCCGGAAGGTTGTGCCTGTGTTTCTGAGTTCGGAATCCGGGATCCGGAATTCGGAATCGCCAGGGCGGTCTTGGCCGCTTCGGGCGGCACCAGGGCGGCGATTTCAGTTACCGCCTGCGCCAGCAACTGCACCACGCCGCTGACGGTTGTGGCGGTCGTGGCATTCTTGATCTGGGCGGCCGATTCGAGTTGCGCCACGTTGGCGTTGACCGCCGCGAACGCCGCCTCCACCGCCTGAAGGTCGGTCGCCGTCGGGGAAGCCTTGTACGTGTCCAGCGTTTTGACGAGGGCGTTGAAGCCGTTCTCCACCAGCGTCACCACCGGCGCCAGCGACGGGTCAATAATGTCGATCAGACTGGCAGCGATGGGCGCCGCCACCTCCGCGTCCTGCTCGGCGGTGTTGACCCACGCGGGAACCGTACACGCCTCAAACCACAGAGCACTCGCCAACAGCACCGCCAAAATTGCTTTCTTCATGTTTCTTCTCCTCACCGTTGCCGCTCCGCGTCGCGGGCTACGAAAAGCACCACCGTCGCCAGAACGTTCAGAATGAAAATCGCCGCGCACATCGTGGCCGCCAGCATCGCTCACCTCATGGCCAACCATACGAACCACGGAACGAACCACGGAACCAGGCCCAGGAGGAACACGGCCAGCTCCGAGATCGACAACCGCACCGACGAGCGAAAGTCGTAGCCGCGAAGCTTCATTGGCCGATCTCCGGGTCGCAGTAAATGCGGGGTGCGGGGTCCACGGCCGGACCAGCCGACCAAAGGCTTGGGGCCATCGGCCGGCATTCGGCGTGCGTGCCTGACGCGGCCACCCCACTTCGCCGGCGCTCGTGACGGATCATTCCCTCGCCCACCGCGGCCTCGATTTCCTGGTCCGTCAGGCCACGGTCCTTGCCGCTCTCCACCGCTCGTGAAATCGCTTCCATGTTTAGCTCGCCGCCTTCTGCCCGCCGCCTCCGCCGTTCGGTGGTCGCGAACTAGGCTCGGACACCGAGGACTCCGGGCCCGGGTCATGGCCGGTGGCGTACCACTGCTGCGCGCGAGGGTCGTCAAGCCGGTAGAGATTGACGAGCTTTACAAGTGCAGCGGAGTAATTGGGGTTGGTGGAATAACCACAGTGCTCGAGGTCATGCGAGGAGCTCTTAGGCCCCAACCGCTCCGCAAACTGTTTCCAGTCGTGACGCACCGCAAATGCCGGCTGGTAGCGCGGCGAACACAACAGCCATGCATGCGCACGAAAGGCTTCTTCCAAACTGGGAAAGCGCTGGAACTCGGCGGAAATCACCACTTTCCGGCCGTCTTCGATCTCCCAGGTCGCGGCCTCAAACGCGCCATAGTCTTCTGCAGCAGGGACTGGGTGCTGAAAGCCAGAGGTTACGGCCGTGACCTTGGAAGCTTGGGACGCCGCGGCCGGCGGGCCAGAGGGAGCGGACGTGCCAGAGGAGTTGGGGTTTGGACCCGGCAATGCGGGACGCCCATTGGCTGCCATGGGCTGTAGACTTTGCCGCGTTGCTGATCCGGTTGCCGGTTGATGGCTTTTTCCCTCCCCGGTGCGTGGTGCCCAGTCCCCAAGGCCCAGATGGGCATACTTGATTCCAAATGGGTTGTTGGCCAGCCGGAAGAGGGGACTGCTTCCCCAGCCGGCGGCAGTGGCGCTCTCAAGAACTGCCTGTGCAATCGTGACGCAGGCGGGGATCCCGTACTCGCTCTCGCTTGCGAGCGCCGGCGGCGTGACCCTCATTAGGAATTGAAGCTGCTGCGAGCTCAGATGAGCAGGAGTTAGGTTCCCGCGGGGCGCCGGTCCGACTTCCTTGCTGGCAGTCGAGACTGCCACGCCAGCGGCAGCAGCGCCAACGGCAGGATAGTTAATGGGGCACGCCGAAGACGCGATGGGTGATGGCGGGCTAACCTGACATGCAGAACCGGAGGTCATGGCCGAGCGCGTCATTTCGCACCCCGTGCCTGGAATCCGGGTAGAAGCAACGCTTGGAGATGCGGAATCCGGATAAAGGAAGGGTCGCTGTGAGTTGCTCGCTTCCGTGGCCGCACCCGGGCCCCGTAGGCCGGCGGAAGGCCGAATACTGAGGCTCCGAACGGGAAGCGCCCTTGGGGGTGTGTCGAGTCGAGAGTTGCCGGTCGCGATTTTCTTTGCTGGGCTGAGGTCGGTCATTTCGGGCAGCGGCAGCGTGTGCACCCGCCGCCGCCCTCACCCGTGCTGATCAGGCGCGGGCTAAGATGAAGTCGGAAGAATCCGTTCTCTGTTCGCAATGCTCCGCAGTCGGTCAACTACTTTCCGCCTGCTCGTTCACTCAATTCTGCATAGGGTCATCAGTTTCAACATCGCATGGCCAGTCGTCGCCTTCCTCGAGTCCCAGACGCAAGGGTCGAAACGGTGACTCGTCTTTCGCGAAACTCGTCCTTTCCTTTCGCCTCAGCGCGGCTCTCTTCAAGATGCGGGTAATGGTATTGGGGTGCACGCCGAGCGCTGCCGCTGCTCGCAATTGGGTTCCAGTTTGTTCGCACGCCTGGCGGAAGATAGCCTCTTGAATCTCGCGGAACGGCGTCCCCAAAGGGACTTCAAGGCGCAGGCGGTGAGACGTTAGCGACACGTTGGCCGAAGGGCCCCGTTCCAACCCCGCCGTGGTGCCTTTGGTCAATCGGTTGACTGACTCGTTGGCCAGAATGCCGGCCTGGAGTAGACATTGTCGATCCGGGAACGACCCTCGCAGCCCCCGCACGACTCGGTCGGAGACGATCTTTGCACGACCAGGATCCATCGGAACTGGATATACCGTTTTCATTACTCCTCCATCGTATAATATACTTATAATCAATGTCAATGCGATTCTTACCCAATTTCCTACCGGTAGGAAATTCGATGAAGATTTTCTTAGCGAATTTCCTACCGGTAGGAAATTGGGTTTTCGCCGCCGCCTTTATCGGTTTGTAAGACGGACAAAATCGCCAACTTCGCCTGAACGCATCACCATTTTCAATATCGAAAATGGTGATAATTTCGGCTGTCTCCAGCCCCAGGCCCGTTGCCCTTGCCGTAAAGAAGGGAACCAGTCTTCCTACGGTCGCCTGGAAACCGGGACGAAGCCGCGTCGCCCTGAAATCTATCCGGTTGCAGCGCCTCGATGGCCTGGTGCGCCGAGCAATTCGTAGTGGGCGAGTGCGAAATTCGGCCACTTCTCTCCAATTTGCCTGGCGTCCGAGAGTTCCCGTGTAGCCAGATGGCCGCGTGGGGCCTTGATCTACCGCACCCACTGAGCAGGTTCCTGTCACGCTCCGGCTTCCGCGTGGCGATTGGGCGCGACTTCCTCGACGGCCCTTTCGCGTGGCGCACGAGAAGCTGGGGTTCGAGGTTGCGCCCCGAGTGCCTTCACCGCCGCCTGTGCCGGAGAAGCGATGGTAAGCACCGACCGTGTTCGCGCGCACATCCGCCCGTGTTCGCGTGGCGTCACGAACGATTTGAGTGGATGCATGACCTGCTCGCGCGTCGTAAACCGCTGACGGCAATCGGGACGCATGCACCGCCGGTCCCGGAATGCACCGCGCTTCTCGATGACTTCCGTACGCGATCCACAATATGGACACTGCATCGTACGCCCTCCTCTTGCTGGTGCCGACACGTCAACAGTTGGCACCTTTGTCCGGGCACAGTGCCCGCATCGTTACCTTACGAGTTGCGAAGGTCGTAAACCCCCTGCATAACTGCCCGCCAGTCTTACGCAGCGCTCCCCCGCCCATCGACCGAGCATGGCGGCCGAGAGATAGCCGGACACGCGCCGCTTCCGCCTGCATTAAACCGCGGCGGCGCTTGTAAACGCCAAGCTGGTCGTACGGAGTCATACCCACCTACTGGGCCCGCGGCCTGGCTCTGCCTGTGACTTCACAGCAGAGGTCACTGAAATCGCGCGCCGTTGGCAATTTCCTGTTCGCCTGAATTCCCACGGCGTTCGGCGGCCACATAGTAGGCTCGTAGAATCACCGACTGGGAAAATTCCGCCAATACTGCGCCAATTTCCCCACCGCCGGCCGCCGGATCGAGGCCGCAGCTACAACTGCTGCAACCGCCGACCAGAAATTTACTCTGATCCGTTCTTGAGGGAAAAAGAGGACGCTTTGTTCCAGCCCTCGCCGACGTACCACTCAGGAAGGACAAGCCTGCCGACCATGTCGCGCCCACGCCTGGGTTTAACCCTTCCGGCCATTCCGCGGCCACATCCCCAAACCTGGCCCGTGTCATAGAGTTGGAGGCTACGAAAGTTGAGGTGGGACCGCAAACTCCACCGCGAAAAATCGCGCAGTTGTTGGGCGGCAGATAGGCCAGAGCCGGAGGCCGGGACGACGACTGCCGCCCACGCACCGGGAAGTAAGATGTGGTTATTGTACAAGGGGTTATCGCTGGGGACGTGATCGCTGAGGACGACATTTGGCACACCATGGCAATTGTTCCAATTATGACTTGCTAGGACCCCTCGACTGGGCGCAGGGTGGTTGCGGCGCGACATCCCGATGGACACCTAAGCAGAAGTCGGTCAAGAGGATAGGTGGAGAGGGTCGTCTGATTCTTCGCGGTCCCCACGGCGGACCAGGGTCGATGCTTCACGTTAGGCTACCATGTCACGTAGAATGAGCTATCGTTATCGGCTCGCGGTCGGTCGCTGCACGTTAGCGACCAGACCGGAAGCGAGATGGCTTGCGCGGGGGTGGAGGCGGGGAAAACCGGCGGCGCCGTGCGGCCATGACCGTCGGAGGCAGAGCAGTGATGGCCGTTTGCGCACGGCGTCCCAATCACTTCCGCGGGCCTTGAGGTAGTTGAGAAGTGTGGGCAAGAGCTTCAGCATCAGCGGATCGTGATTTTGTGATGGTCGGCAGAAAACGTTCTCGGGAGGGAGTGAGCGGGTTTGGACGTTAGTTAACAGTTCCTCCCCGGGTCGAAGCAACAGGCAGCGCTCTGGCACCATGGATTTCTCAGTTCTGGATTACAATGTGGCGCACCCCGAACGGCAAGCATCTCGCCGGGAAAAGGACCATTGCAATTATGTCCCTGGTTTCGATGAAGGAAATGCTGCAGGACGCACGTCGGCGTGGTTACGCCGCATGCTACTGCGAATCGTGGAATCTGGAATCGCTGCAAGCGGTGGTGGAAGCGGCGGAAGCCGAGAATTCACCTATCATCGCCGGCTTCAACGGCGGCTTTCTGCTGCGGTCGGGACAGACCACACGCGAAAAGCTGGGTTACTATGCCGCCGTGAGAGTCGTTTTTGATCGTGCCCGGGTTCCCGTCGCCTTTCTCCTCAATGAAACGGACAGCTTCGCGCAAATCGAGGACGGCATCGCGCTGGGTTTCAATGCCGTAATGGTGGAGAACGAGGTTTTGCCGCCGGAGGAGTATCAGTCCCTCGTTCAGCGGGTGGTAGCCCTCGCGCACGCGAATGGCGTGACGGTGGAAGCGCAGGTGGGGCACTTGGCGGACGCGTCCGAGGGGTCCGAGGGGCAGCCCACCAATCCCCAAGCGGCGCGCTACTTTATAAAGGAGACTCAGATCGATGCGCTGGGCGTGGCGGTGGGGAACGTCCACATTCTTACCTCTGGAAAGCGCACCCTTGACCTCGACGCTTTGAAAAAGGTCCAAGCGGCCGTCGATATCCCCCTGGTGCTGCATGGAGGCACGGGCATCCCGCTTGAAATGGCCCCGCATTGCATCGAGCTTGGGGTGGCCAAAGTGAATTTTGGGACCGGGTTGAAGCAAGCCTACCTCGCCGCCGTCGCGGAAAGGTTGGCCCATTACCGCAAGCCCATGAGCCCCCACCCTTTTCTGGGCTTGGGCGGCGAATTCGACTTGCTAGTGGCAGGACGCGAAGCGGTGAAGACGGAAGTAATCAAGTTGCTGCGGGCGTTTGGGTCGACAGGCAAAGCGTGAGGCGGATTCGGATCCGGTCACTGAAAACCTCTAGCGCTTCACGGACAATGCACCGAGGCTCCTTCCTACGGTGAGGCGCGAATCTGTCCCCTTCTCGGAGACAGACGCGGACAGAATGCACGACAGACGGCCGGGATTAAGTGGGCGTACCCCAATTAAACGCCCCTGCCGCTCCATCTCGCCGTATAATGCCTCCCCCTGGAGCGACCCGATATGGCCGGCGGCTGATGGTCGCGGATGGAAGGCGGGACGCGGGGAGAGGCAGGCGGATGAGCGACACACTACCGTTTTGGGTGGCACTGACGCGGATTGAAGGTCTGGGAATCCGCGGCTGTCACAAGCTCATCGAATACTTCGGTTCCCCGCAGGCCGCCTATATGGCCTCGCTCACTGAGCTGGAGAGTTGCGGGGTTCCGGCGCGAGTGGCGCAGGCGATTTTTGCCCAATCTTGCTTAAAGGAAGGTGAGAAGGAGATTGAGGCCACAGCAAAGGCTGACTGTCAACTGGTCGCCTTTGACAGCGACGATTACCCTCCGCGGCTGAAGCAAATCCCTGACGCGCCCTTGTTCCTCTACGTGCGGGGGGACGTCAAGGTCCTTTCTCAATACGCGATAGCGATGGTGGGCACACGGCGTCCCAGCGCTTACGGCAGTTCGGTAGCGCACCGCCTGGCCCACGACTTGGCGCAGCGTCAACTGGTGGTGGTCAGCGGACTTGCTCGCGGGGTGGATTCCGCGTCCCACCGGGGAGCTCTGGAAGCGCACGGGAAGACCGTGGCCGTGCTCGGCTCCGGCATCGACGTCATTTATCCGCGAGAGAATAAGAGCTTGGCCGAGCAAATCGCCAAGTCGGGAGCGGTGATTTCAGAATTTCCCCTGAAAACAGGTCCCACCCCAGAAAATTTTCCCATCCGCAACCGAATCATCAGCGGACTGTCACTCGGGGTGGTGGTTGTGGAGGCTGCCGAGTACAGCGGATCGCTGATTACGGCCCGCCTGGCGCTTGAACAGAACCGCGAAGTCTTTGCTGTGCCTGGAAATATAACGTCCGCCCAGAGTTTTGGTCCCAACCATCTCATCAAGCAGGGGGCCAAGCTGGTGGACCAGTGGATGGACGTCATCGAAGAGTTCCCGGCCGAAGTTCGCATGGCACTCATGCCACCCGCTGAAGTTTTCGACCGTGAACCGATCGGGCAGGAAGCTGCATCTCTCTTTCAAGCGTCGCTAAAGCCGGAGCAGAAGGCAGTGTTTGAGGTTTTGCGGGCTGACCAGACGACTTTTGTGGATGACATCGTCACCGCCTCGAGCGTGCCGCACCCCCGGGTTTTGGCGGCGCTATTGGAGTTGGAAATGAGCGGTTTAATCCGGCAGTTGCCGGGAAAGAATTTTATTCGTAAACTGTAGGGCAGGGAGACCATCAGCACAAGCTGACAGCTTATAGCCCACAGCTTACAGTTCGCTGTTGGCTGCCAGTTGTGCTTCTGGTGGGTAGAAGATAATGTAAGAGTGGTTGGTAAGAGCGGGAACCAATTTTCAAGACGGGGTGGCAGTTTCAGGCTAACGATCCGTAGCGCGCTACAAGCTGTTAGCTGTGAGCTGTAAGCTAAAAGGGTCATGAGTAAATCGCTGGTCATCGTAGAATCGCCCGCCAAGGCGAAAACCATCAACAAGTATCTTGGCGAGGACTATCTGGTGAAGGCCTCCATGGGACACATCATGGACCTTCCCAAGAAGGAGTTGGGTGTAGACGTCGAGCACGGGTTCCGCCCGACCTATATCTCCATCCCGTCCCGGAAAGAGGTCATTGCCGATCTCAAGTCCGCCGCAAAAAAGGCCGATGCCGTTTACCTGGCCGCTGACCCCGACCGTGAGGGTGAGGCCATTTGCCAGCACCTTCACGAACTGCTGAACTCGGGCAAGACGAAGTTCCATCGCGTGCTCTTCAACGAAATCACCCGCGACGCCGTACGGGAGGCCTTTGAGCACCCCAAGGACATCGATGCCAATTTGGTTGACGCGCAACAGGCCCGCCGCATCCTTGACCGTCTGGTGGGTTACCAGGTCAGTCCTCTGCTTTGGGATAAGGTCAAGCGCGGGATTTCCGCCGGCCGGGTGCAAACCGTTGCCTTGCGGCTGATTGTCGAGCGCGAGCGAGAAATCCAGGCCTTTCAGACGAAGGAATACTGGACCATCACCGCCAACGTGGAGGGCAAAAAGCCCCCGGCATTCGATGCTCGCCTGGTGAAGTACTTGGGGAAAGACCTGGAGATACCCGACCAGGCCGCCGCCGACCGCATCACCGCAGAAATCAAGGCCGCCAAGCTGCAAGTGCAGTCGGTTACCAACAAAGAGAAGCGGAAGTTCCCGGTGCCGCCCTTCATTACCAGCAAGCTTCAGCAGGAAGCCGTGCGCAAGCTGCGCTTCTATGCCAAGAAGACCATGATGGTGGCTCAGCACCTCTATGAGGGCGTGGAACTGAAGGATGAAGGAGCCGTCGGCCTCATTACTTATATGCGTACGGATTCCACCCGCGTGTCGGAAACCGCGCTCTCAGCCGCGCGCAGCTATATCCAGAAAACCTACGGCAACGACTACCTTCCGGCGGAGGCCATCCACTATCGCAGCAAAAAGGGCGCGCAGGATGCCCACGAGGCGATCCGGCCGACCGACGTCGCACGCACGCCGGAGTCACTGCGCAAGTTCTTGAGCCCTGATGAGTACAAACTTTACAAGCTGATCTGGCAGCGCTTCGTTGCCTCCCAGATGACGCCCGCAGTTTTCGACCAGACCACAATTGACATCGCGGCGGGCGACTACACCCTGCGGGCCACCGGCTCGGTGGAGAAATTCGCCGGCTTCCGCAAGGTCTATGAAGAGGGCAAGGACGAAAAGGCGGAGATGGAAGAGGACGAGGAATTGAAGCACCGCCTGCCGCAGCTTGCCGAGGGCGAGCGCCTGACCTTGCACAAGCTGCTGCCGGAACAGCACTTCACTGAACCACCGCCGCGCTATAATGAAGCCACCCTGGTGAAAGCGCTGGAAGAAAAGGGCATCGGTCGCCCCTCGACCTATGCCAGCATCCTTTCCGTCATCATGAACCGGGAGTACGTGGAAAAGAACCAGGGGCGCTTCTATCCCACCGAACTCGGCATGTTGGTCTGTGACATGCTGGTTAAAAACTTTACCGATATCTTTGACTTCGCCTACACAGCGCGGATGGAAGAGGAATTGGACGAAGTTGAGGAAGGAAAGCTCTCCTGGATCGATTCGCTGGACGAGTTCTACAAGAAGTTCAAGAAGGACTTGCACGTGGCGGAACGGGAGATGGCGGACATCAAGGGCGAAGGGATTCCCACCGACGTCAAGTGCGAAAAATGTGGCAAACCCATGGTGATCCGCCTGGGCCGCAATGGGCAGTTCCTGGCCTGCACGGGCTACCCGGACTGTGACGGCACCAGCGACCTGCCCCCTGATCTCGCCGCCAAATATGCCAGCGCCGGGCCTCCCGCACCGGAAGTTGCCGCGGAAAACTGCGAGAAGTGCGGCAAGCCCATGCTGGTGAAGCGCGGCCGTTTTGGATATTTCCTGGCGTGCACAGGCTATCCGGAATGTAAAAGCACGAAGAAGATCATCATTAAAGAAGGTCTGGCGACGGCGGTGGGCGACCAGCCGCTGGAAGAGAAGTGCCCCGAGTGCGGCAACCACCTGGTGCTGAAGCACGGCCGCTTTGGGCAGTTCACCGCTTGCAGCAACTATCCCAAGTGCAAGTATGTGAAGCGGGAGACTTTGGGAATCCCCTGTCCGGAAAAAGGCTGTACCGGCGAGATTGTGGCGCGCCGCACGCGCTTCAAGAAGTCCTTCTATGGATGCAGCCGCTACCCCGAGTGCAAGTTCACGTCGTGGGACAAGCCCGTCGCCGAACCCTGCCCCAACTGCGGCTCGCCCATCCTGGTGGAGAAATTCGACAAAAAGAGCGGAGAAACCACCCGCCGCTGCCCCAACGAGCAGTGCAAGTATGAGCGCGCGGTGGCGTGAAGCCTCGTAGCCCAAAAGAATCTTGCGTTCTGTGAGAGCACGATGCAGGCGACGCTCAATCCAACCTATAAACAAGAAGCTCGCCGGTCACTTCGGTGGCAGTGACGTTAGCGAGGCAACGCGTGCCTCATAACGGGTTGAGGCCACCCCAGTGCGGCACGGTACTGTTTTCTTTGTTGTGGGGTGACGCTAAGTTGTACACTGGCAGTTTGCGGGGGTTCGGTTAGAGGCACTTGCAAAGGTGATCCAAGATGAACCAGCGAAAGCCCAGAGAATCGCGAGAGGCACAGGGGTTTACCCAAATCAGCGTCTGTGGGTACAAGTCGATAGCACGCCGACAGTCTATCGACGTCAGACCGCTAACGATCCTGGCTGGCGCAAATAGCTCGGGAAAGTCGAGCATTATCCAGCCTCTCCTCTTGCTGAAACAGACGCTCGAGGCCAGCTTTGACCCTGGCCCGCTCCTGCTCGACGGTCCCAATGTGAGGTTCACTTCAGGCGATCAATTTCTGTCGCGCCTCGGCAAGGGAAACTGCCAGGAGGGCCTGGAAATCGAGATGATCATCGGGTCGAGCCGAAGGGTCAGAATTTTTTACAAATGGCATCCGGACAGAGGCCTCGAGATTCAAGAAATGACTTACAGAACGAATAATCGAGATAATATGCTGCGCCCAAGCATGACGCAGGCCGAGATTGCGTCCGCAAATCCCGACATGCAGGGATCGTTTCAGGATCTTCCGTGGGAAAAATTCATTGTTGCACGTGACCGCTCCTTCCTTGGGCTGGAAGTCAGGTTGGCGGACGGCGAGGCGGCGCCGGATCTCCTGGCCAAATATGCTCCCCAAAGCATTGCCGTTGACCAGCTTCGCCAGTTGATTCATGTCCCTGGCCTTCGAGGAAACCCAGCGAGAACGTATCCTGTTACCGCAGTTGGCCCGACTTTTCCGGGAACCTTCGAATACTACGTTGCCAGCGTAATCGCCGAGTGGCAGACTGACAAGGACACGGACGCGCTGGAAGCGACGAATCGGGCATTAGAAAGCCTGGGACTGACTTGGAAGGTCACTGCAGAACCGGTCACCCACACCCAAGTCCAACTCAGAGTGGGGCGCCTGCCTCATGGCACGCGAGGTGGGGCACACGACCTGGTAAGCATCGCCGATGTAGGGTCTGGGGTTTCTCAAACCTTGCCGGTAATTGTCGCGCTTTTGGTGGCAGAACCTGGACAGGCAGTATACCTCGAGCAACCGGAGATCCATCTCCATCCGCGGGCACAGGCGCGCATGGCAGAATTGCTCGCCGAGGCTGCCCAGAGGGGAGTGAAAGTCATTGCGGAAACTCACAGCTCGCTGCTGCTGAGGGCCGTTCAGACCCTGGTAGCCAAAGGTATGGTTTCTCCCGACTTGGTCAAACTCCACTGGTTCACACGTCAGGAGGACGGAACGACCGATATCAAGAGCGCCGATCTTGACCAGCAGGGCGCATTCGGCGACTGGCCGGAGGATTTTGATGAGACGGCGATGGCCTCTGAAAAGGAATACCTGGATGCGGTGGAGGCGCATAGCCCAACTCAATGAGGCCGGAGGACTCCAAGCAGTTGGTCATCGACGCATCCATCGCCAGGGCGGCAGGGCGAACTGACCACCCCGTCTCCAAAGCGTGCAGGGATTTCTTGGAAAGCGTCTTGAAGGTTTGCCACCGCGTGGTCTTAACACGGGCGATCTCCGACGAATGGAAGAAACACCAGTCGAAGTTTACGCTGCTCTGGTGTTCCTCCATGTTTGCGAGGAAGAAAGTTGCGCGCCCGGAAATTGGTCCGAATAATGCGCTCCGCACCAGCATTCAAAGCTCATGCCTGACCGCGAAAGAGTGTGCCGCGGCATTAAAGGACGCACACCTGATCGAAGCCGCGCTCGACACCGACTACAGAGTTGTATCCCTGGATGAGACGGTACGCGCGATTTTTCGTAAGGCCGCCCCGAGTGTAGGGCAATTAAGACCAGTGCTTTGGGCGAACCCGACGAAGGACAACGAGCACACCATCGAGTGGCTTGAAGCCGGTGCTGAGGACGACAAGGCAAGGCAGTTGGGCTTCGAGGAGTGCGTCTAGCGGGCGCGCACCTGCTCGTCAAGCGACGCAGCTTCAGCGCAGCGGGCAGGAAGTGGCATAGAACCGACAAAATAGGTTTACGCCGCAACACCAGGAGGGAAGCCCGTGGACACCAAATCCGCCGCGCGTGAGCGTTTCGAATCCAGCCGGGCGGGCCTCGTCGAACTGAGCCACCGCATTCACGCTCACCCGGAGTTGGGCTTCGAAGAAGAGAAGGCCTCGGCCTGGCTCTGTGAGTCGCTTGCGGATGCCGGCTTCGCCGTGGAAAAAGGCATTGGCGGCCTCCCGACGGCGTTTCGCGCCCGCGCCGGGTCCGGTCCGTTGCACATCGGGATTTGCGCTGAATATGATTGCCTGCCCGGAATCGGTCACGCTTGCGGCCACAACATCATTGCCGCCTCAGCCGTGGGGGCGGCGCTGGCCGCGGCCAAAGTCGCGGATGAGGTGGGACTGACCGTCAACGTCATCGGCACTCCCGCCGAAGAGGTGGGGAACGCCGGCGGCAAGATCCTGTTGCTGGAGCGCGGGGCCTTTGCGGGCATCCATGCGGCCATGATGGTGCATCCGGCGCCCTTTGACATGCTCCGCGCCAAGATCATCGCCGCGTCCATGTTTGAGGTCCATTACACCGGCAAGGAATCGCACGCGTCGGCGTTTCCGGAATTGGGCGTGAACGCCGCGGACGCGATCACGATTGCACAAACAGCATTGGGGTTGCTGCGCCAGCATATCCGCTCCACGGATCGCATCCACGGCATTGTGACCAACGGTGGCGTCGCCCCGAATGTCATTCCCGCGCACACTTCCGCCAAATACATCGTCCGATCCGAGACGCTGGAGCAGCTCGCCGAACTGCGTCCGAAGGTTCATCGCTGCTTTGAGGCCGGTGCCCTTGCCACGGGTTCCAAGGTGGTGATCACTGGTGGCGACAAACCCTACGCTGAGATGCGTCACCATGAAGCCATGGCGGCGATTTACCGTACGAATTCGGAGGCGCTGGGCCGCCCGTTTCCGAATCTCGGTGAGTGGGAAAAGCGCCCGACGGGATCCACGGACATGGGCAATGTTTCCCTGGCCATTCCCTCAATCCATCCGATGATCGGGATCAACTCCCTACCCGCCGTCAATCATCAACCGGAATTCACCGCGCACTGTGTGACCCCCGACGCCGACAAGGCCCTGGAGGACGGCGCCTTGGCCATGGCCTGGACCTGCATTGATTTGGCCACGAATGCTGAGGTGAGGGAAAGCCTGCTCGCACGCGCTTGAGGAATAACGTAGCTTGCCGGATTTCGAGACTTATGACTCGGGTGGCGCGTACATCGTTTCGTATGTCTGTGTCACGCCACATCGGCTGGCTTTTGAAGTAGCAGCCCAACGAACTGGCCGGTCAAGCCGGATCAATCCAAAATCGCAAATCGAAAAATCCAAAATCGCCTCAGTCCCCATTAACAATGGGAAAGCCCTTCGAGGTCCAGTCTGAACCGAGCCGGTCGGGAATGGAAAGTGCCTTAACATTCGTGAACCCCAGTTGCTTCAGCGCGTGGTAGGCCGGGCGAATGTTGGGGCAATCAACCCAGGGACAGCAGCCGCAATAGATCACGATCTGTTGATTGTGGGGAAGTTTGGCCACCAGCTTTTCCAGAGCTACCATCCCCTCCGGCCGGGAAGCCGGGCCGACGTAGCGCGATCCGGGAATGTGACCCATCCTGTACATGACGAGAAAGCCCACGTGAATCAGCACGACCTTTCCCGACTTAACCTCCGTCAGTTGACTGTTGAGTTGTGACGTCGGCATAAGATCCGATGCGGGGATGATCTGCGTCACACCGGCAGCGATTGCCAAGGTGCTGGCCAGCAGGGCTGCGGTGATGATGGCGGACAACTTGTGTAAGAAAGACATGGTTTAATCCTCCGACGGTCGTTTTCCTTGCGATCCTCTCGTATCCAGAGTGCGTGCCAGCCACAATGCTCCCTCGACTGGGCGGCGCTGGAGCAATTCCACGCGCGCCTGGGGAGCGAAGCGGCGAAGGTGGCGGGCAAAGGCTCGACGGATCAGGTTGCTGGACTGAAACACTCCGCCGGTAGTTACCACAGGCGTGGCGCGGCGCATCCAGCCGGCCCGTTTGAGCAGAGCAATGGCGAGGTCGGCCAGGTGGCAGGCCGCCGCATCACAGAGGTGCCGTGCCACCAGGTCGCCATCGCGGGCGGCGTCCATGACCAGTGGAAAAAGAGCGGCAATCTGCTGCTGTTCAAGCTGTTGGGCGATGACCTCGCTGACGTTGCGAAGGCTCAGGCGTCGGCAGATGGCATCCATCAGGGCGGTGTGCGGACCGCGGCCATCAAATGCTTCCAGCGCCGCCTGCACCGCCATTCGGCCCAAATCGTAGCCGGAGCCGCGGTCGTCATACGGCACTCCCCAGCCGCCGGCGCGCAGCACCTTGCCTGCGTCGTCGCGCGCGAAGGCGATGGATCCGGTACCGGCAATCACGATGATGCCCGGGCGGTCGCGTACCGCCGCTGCCAGCGCAACGGCGGCGTCGGAGGTCAACAGGTAATGACGAGCGGCAATGTGCCGGCGCATCCATGCGAGGAGTGGGCGATGGGCGGCCGGCCGGTCAACTCCGGCGATGCCCGCGCAAACTGCTCTCAGCAAGCGGTTACGGGAGGAACGGGCACCGCCGGGAACGCCGGCCTCTTTCCAGCAGGCCCGAACAGCCTTCAGAATCTCGCGCTCTGCCCTGCGAAACCCTACTTTAAGAGGATTGGAAGGCCCGCTCTCGGCTTGCCCCAAGAGTTGGCCCTCAACGTTCGCCAGCAGCGCCACCGTGCGCGTGCCGCCGCCGTCGATTCCAAGAAAACATCCCATAAAGCATCCAGCCGTCAGCCCCCGGCCTGAGCCAGATCCGAGATCGTCCGCCGGGTGCTGAACGCGCTGAGCTTATTCCTTTACCGAGACGACTTGCAAGACTTCTTCCATGGTGGTCCAGCCGTTTTCAAGCAGCCACACGGAGTAATCCTTCAGGGTTTTCATGCCGTTCTTGATGGCTAGTTCGGAGATGGCCTCGGAACTCCCCCCTCCTGCCACCAATCGGCGCAAATCCGCATTCAGGCGCAGCACTTCGTACACGCCCACGCGTCCGCGATAGCCTGTCCCCGAGCACTTTTCACACCCCTTACTGCGGTAGAACGTGCGCGAAGGCGCCGGGTCGAGGCCCATATACCTCTGCGCCATATCATCCGGCGTGTAGCTTTCCTTACACTCCTGGCAGAGTCGCCGGGTGAGGCGCTGGGCGACAACGCCGATCGTCGAACTCGACATCAGGAAGGGTTCGACACCCATTTCGCCGAGGCGGGTAAAGGCGCCGGCCGCATCGTTGGTGTGCAGCGTGGTGAAAACCAGGTGGCCGGTCAACGCCGCCTCCACGGCGATGTGAGCGGTTTCCTTGTCGCGGGTCTCACCCACCAGGATGATGTCGGGATCCTGCCGCAGGAAGGCGCGCAGGATGCGGGCAAAGTCGAGTCCAATTTCCTTGTGGGTCTGCACCTGATTGACGCGCGGCAAATCGTACTCGATGGGATCCTCGGCGGTGGAGATGTTCACGTTGGGGTCGTTAAGTTCCGCCAAGCCGCTGTAAAGCGTTGTGGTCTTACCCGAGCCCGTAGGCCCGGTCACGTAGATGATGCCATAAGGTTGCGCAATCATCTCGCGCACCATTTTCAGCACTTCCTGGTGAAGTACCAGCTTGTCCAAGCCCAGCAGGGTGTTGGACTTGTCGAGGATGCGCATGCAAATCTTTTCGCCCCACTTGGAGGGAATGGTGGAAACGCGAAAGTCAATGGGACGGTCCTCGAGTCGCACGCTGATGCGGCCGTCCTGCGGCAGGCGTTTTTCCGCAATGTCGAGCTTGGAGATGATTTTGAACCGTGAGATCAACCCCATCTGCATCTTTTTGGCTAACACCTGCACAACTTGCAGTTCTCCATCAATACGGAAGCGGACATTAAGGTCCTTTTCCTGGGGCTCGACGTGAATGTCACTGGCGCCCTTTTTGATGGCCTCCGCCAGAATGCTGTTGGCCATGCGGATGATGGGCGCATCCTCGGCGGAGCGGGAGAGGTCGGTAACGCTTTCATGTGACTGCGCGCCCTCGTCCACCTCCAAAGTCTTGAGCGCTTCCGATTGCAGCGACTCCAGAACGCTCTCCATGGACTCCGCCTTGGTCACCTGGAGATCGTGCTCGGCGGCCTTCGGCGGCGGGGCCGCACTCTTCAAAGTGGCCGAGCCCATTTCTCGCGCCGTCTTCTCGTCCTCCCGGCGAACCATGTTGACGTAGGTGACGGTCATGAAGCGCTTGAAATCGTCTTCCGAGGTCACCACGGGTTCGATGATCACGCCTTTGATGACGCGCCGTACGTCGTCCAGCGCAACAAGATTGTTGGGATTCACCATCGCCAGCGTCAGGCGATTGTTGGAGAAGGCCACGGGAATGACCCGATGTTGCTGCATGATCTGCTGCGGCAATAGCTTTATGACGCGCGGATCGAATTGCAGCTTGGCGAGGTTCATGTACTCGATTCCGGTCTGCTGATTGGCTTCGTCCAGGCGTTCGGCGAGCACGCGGCTCATCGCCATGCCTACCTTGGAACTGGTCAGCAACACTTCGTCGAAAGCCGCTTGGTCCAGTACCGAGCAGGTAGTAGGCTCCACGGCCACCACGCTCGCCCCGCGGGGCTTGCCGGTCAGCAGCGCCATTTCGCCGAAGCACTTGCCGGCCTTGAGTTCGCTGAGCAGGAAGTCGATGCCGGTGTTGGGATCCTTCTTGCGCACATCCACCGAGCCGGAGGTGATGAAGAACATGGCATCGCCGGGGCCGCCTTCTTTTACAATGACCTGCCTTGGGGCGAATTCGCGCGGGCGCAGGCGGCTCTCAATCAGCAGGCATTCTTCGTAGGGCAGTCCGCTGAAGAGTTGGACCTTTTGCAGGTAGTGCGTTCGCTCCACCGCGTTCACTTCGGTGGCATGCGCAGCGGCAGATTCCGCCGTTGTCACTGCGCCCCCGGCGGAGGCGTGTGCAGCACTGGCCGGCCGCACGGTGTCAATGGCCACCGGCCGCTGGCACTGCTGGCATTTCACGCTGTATGCCGGGTCGGCGAGCCGGGCATTATCCAGCTTTACGGGTGTGCCACAACGTTTGCAGAAGACGACCATACCGCACTCTCCTGGCGACTGTCAGCCGTAGTTTGTCCTGCCCCGCAAAACGGGGGTTTATGCTAGCCGTCTAAAAGCAACCCAAAACGGAAGATTTGGATTTTAGACATTATACGCATCCGGCCACGAGTATCCAACCGTGAATCTCGGGCGCTCCTTGGGGCTTGCCTTCCCCGTCAGCATTGCATAATCTCGGGAGCGCAATTTCTATTCCGGAGGTGAATGGTTTTGATGAGATTTCGAAACTCGAACTTGCTTGCTTTGACCCTTGTTATGGTGGCTGGCTTTGCCGTCACCGTGAGTGCCGCCAAGAAGCCGGAGGCGAAGCCCACGGAAGCCCCGGTCGCCAGTCCGGCCCCGGCGTGGCCACCGATTCCCGACCTGGAGTTCATCACGCGCTTGCGGCTGGAGGAATTCAACCACAGTCAAGTGATGGACATCATGAGCCATCTCACGGATGACATTGGGGCGCGCCTGACCGGCTCCCCCAATATGAAAAAGGCGAACGACTGGACACGCGACGAATTCGCCAAGTGGGGCCTGGCGAATGCGCACCTCGAGCCGTGGGGAACGTTCGGGCGCGGCTGGGCCTATCAACTTTGCGAAGTTCGCATGACCTCACCCGACTACATGCAATTTGTGGCCCTGCCGGAAGCCTGGACGCCGGGCACCAACGGCCCGCTGCGCGCTGAGGTGACGCACGTGACGGCATCGACCGCCGCGGACCTCGAAAAATATCACGGCACGCTGGCCGGCAAGATTGTCTTGTTCGGCGAGGCCCGCCTGCCTGACCCGAGCGACAAGCCCCTCTTTTCGCGGGTAGACGCGGCTGACCTAGACAAGCTGGCGCTGTTCGAACCATCAGGAGGTCCGAATGCGCGGCGAGCGGAGGCCTTTCACCGCTACCAGTTTATCGCTGCGGTGAACAAGTTCTTCACTCAGGAGCACGTGGCTGCCGTGCTGGATATCACGCGGGGATACGGCGAGGACGGCGTCATTCAACTGCAAGCCGGTGGAAGCTACGAAAAAGGCAAAACCATCGACTTCCCCCGCGTCACCCTCTCCGTCGAGCACTTTGGCCGCGTGGCGCGCTTGCTGGAGAAGAAGGTTCCCGTGCAGGTGGAAATGAATGTCGAGACCAGGTTCTACGATGATGACGACATGGGTTACAACACGCTGGCGGAGATTCCCGGCGTCGATCCCAAGCTGAAGGACCAGTTGGTTATGCTGGGGGGCCACCTCGACTCCTGGCAGGCATCGGAAGGTGCGACGGACAATGGCGCCGGCGTGGGTGTGGTGATGGAAGCCGTCCGCCTGCTCAAAACGCTCGGCGTCGAGCCGCGGCGAACCATCCGCGTGGCCCTGTGGTCGGGAGAAGAGCAAGGACTGTTCGGCTCGCGCGGCTACGTGAAGCAGCACTTCGGCTCGCGCCCGGAATCGACCGCTCCCGAGGATCAGATTCTGCCATCGTGGCTGCGGCCTCCGGGCGGACCGCTGGAGCTGAAGCCCGAACAGAAGCTGGTTTCTGCTTATTTCAATCTTGACAACGGTCCGGGCAAGATTAGGGGCGTGTTCATTCAGGAGAATGCGGGTGTGCGTCCCATATTTGAGAAGTGGATGGAGCCGTTCCACGATCTGGGAATGGCCACTCTGACGATGCGCGACACGGGTTCCACGGATCACATCTCTTTTGACGCAGTGGGCATCCCCGGCTTTCAGTTTCTTCAGGACGGTCTGGACTACGGCGTAACTCACCACTCCAGCGTGGACTCCTACGAGCATCTCCGCCCGCTGGACCTGGAGCAGGCCGCGACGATTATGGCGGATTTCGTGTACAACGCCGCGATGTGCGATGACATGCTCCCGCGCAAACCGATCCGGCCGGAGGACCTGGCACCGAAGAGCGCAAAATGAAAGTCAAAAGGCAAAGTGCAAAAGGCAAAAGTCGGCGCATGAATTCAGCGACGAGCATTCAAGACGTCAAAGAAATCGTTGAGGTCAGCAGCAGCTTCTGGAAGATGTGCCCCTACTGCTCGGACCTCAAACTGTCGGAAGACAGCGTCGAACAACAAGTGAACCATTATTTGCGCCACGGCCTGAAGCTCCTCCACATCGGCACGGAAAGCAGCCGAACTGCCGAGGGTGAGGTGTGGAACAGCACCGTGGCGATTCTGGGGAAGTACGACTGAGCGTCGCGATATTGGGTGGCAAAGACCCCCTCACCCCCGCCCCTCTCCCCCAAGGGGGCGAGGGGGGAGTCAACAGGAGAGTGCATTATGCAAAGACGGAATTTCCTGAAGACACTGGGTGGATCGTTGGCGATCATCCACCCCGCCGCAGCGACGGCGGACGGCGCGGCGCGGCCGCTTGAACTCGTGCGCGATGGCCAATCCAATTACAAGATCGCGATTTCGCGCGAGGCCTCGCCCTCCGAAAAACGGGGCAGCGAGGAACTGCAACGCTTCATTGAGCAAATGTCCGGCGCCCGCCTGCCGATTGTTACGGACGAACTGAAGACCCAGGGCAATCTGATTATCGTGGGGAAGAGCGACTACCTCGATTCGTTAGGAGTGCAAATTCCGTTTGCGTCTCTCGGCACGGAAGGGTTCGCCATCAAGACCGTGGGCCACCATCTGGTGATCGCCGGAGGTCGCCAGCGCGGGACCATGTACGGCGTGTACTCCTTTCTCGAAAAGCTTGGGTGCCGCTGGTTCGCGATCGACGTCAGCCGCATACCCAAGCTGGCCACGATCACCGTGCCGCCGATGGATGAAATCCAAAAGCCCGCCTTCGAATACCGCGAGCCGTTCTTCACGGAGGCGATGGACCTGGATTGGGCGGCGCGCAACAAAATGAACGGCGACCACCTGCCGCTCGATGCCTCCACCGGCGGCAAGATCAAATACCATCCTTTCGTCCACAGCTTCTACGCCCTCGTTCCCCCGAGCAAGTATTTTAAGGATCATCCGGAATACTTTTCCTTCGTCGATGGGCGCCGGCGGGGGGAAGCGGCACAACTCTGCCTCACGAATTCGGAGGTCGTACGCATTGCGGTCGAGCAGATATTTGAGTGGCTGCGCGAGCGCCCGGACACCACCATCGTCTCGGTCTCTCAGAATGACTTCTGGGGCTGGTGCGAGTGCCCCAATTGCCTGCGCGTGGAGCAGGAGGAAGGCGGAGCGCATTCCGGGCCGGTGCTGCGATTCGTCAATGCCGTGGCCGCGGAGGTGGCCAAGAAATATCCCGACAAGCTGATCGATACCCTCGCTTACTCGTATACGGAGGCGCCACCGACCGAGGTGCGGCCGCTGCCCAACGTGCGCGTGCGCATGTGCCCCATCGGCGCGTGCCAGGCGCACCCGTATGAAAAGTGCCGGTACGACGCTTACATCGTGGACCACCTGCGCGCATGGCACAAGATTACGGACGGAAACCTTTACATCTGGCATTACAACACCGATTTTTCCCACTTCCTTCGCCCCTATCCCGATTTCACCGAACTGGCGGCGGACATTCCCATGTACCGGCGAAACGGCGTGGTGGGGCTCTTCATGCAAGGCGGAGTGTCCAAAGGTGGCGGTGCGGAAAACGGAGCGCTGCGTTCCTTCATGATGGCGCGATTGCTGTGGAACGCGAGCGCCAACGCCCGCCAGGACATCGAGGAATTTCACGACGCCTTCTATGGCAAGGCGGCGCTCGCGATGCTGGCGTACTTCGACTTGCTTCACCGCGTGGTCAATTTCCCCCCGGCGGGGCAGGGGACCCACTTCTGGTGCTGTAGTTCGCCAAAGTTCTCCGACCAGTTTATCGGCCACGCTAAAACATTGTTCGGCCAGGCCCTGGCAGCGGCTGATGACGATGCCGTGCGCAAGCGGGTGCGCCAGGCGCAGCTTTCCATCGATTACCTGGAATTCGTGCGTTCCGTCAAATGCCGCGTGCAGAATGGCGTGTACGAACCGGCCGACCTCGCAGACGCGCGAAATCGCTTCCAGGCGTTGCTGGACAAGTCGCAGGAATATGGCATCACCGATCTGGGCGAAGGGTGGAGCTGGGAGAAGGTACGCCAGAACTTCGCCTACGTGAAATCCTATGCGGTGAAGACGCTCGAAAGTTCGTCGGTGGCATTCCACGTGGTCCCCGACCTCAGCGGGCGCGCTGTGCAGATGTTCGACAAGAGAAGGGGTCGCGACGTGCTGATGCCGCCCGATCCCGAACAGCCGTCCTACCCGGACGTCTTTGGCTTCGTGTTCTCGGTCTTTGAGGACTACCTTTCGCCTAAGCCGCTCGACGTGCAGTGGAACGCCGACGCGGGTTCGCAAAATTCAGCGCTGGTGCTGACCGGTACCTGCGCGAAGGGTCTGAGCCTGAAGAGAATTATCAAAATTCCTTCCGACGGGGTTTTGACCCACACGGAAACCACGGTTCAAAACACGGGAAGCACCGCAATTGAGATCGTCCTGCAATCGCGCTTTGATGCCAACCCCACGCACGGGCCGGCGCCGGAAGAGATGGACAACGTCAGCATCGAATTCACCGCGCAGGATGGGAAATCCATTGCCAAGAAGGTCATCGACCCCGCGCAGGACCCGACGGGCGGCGACACCTACAACGGCCCAAGCCAACCCGACGGCGAGTGGCGAATGGTGAACCATGCCGCAGGATTGACCTTGTCCAATCGGTTCCCCAAAGAGCAGGTGGCGCGCTGCTTCGTGCGCTGGGGGGCCAAGAACCAGAATCTGGTGAGCTTCGTCCTTTGGTCGGATAAACGCCGCTTGCGGCCCAGCGAAAGCATGAGGCTCGATGCGGACTATGAAGTAATCGGGTGATCGGGTGATCGGGTGATCGGGTGATCGGAAGAGCACAAAATCACCGCGGGTGGCGACATTGGTGTGCATGTCTGGTTCACCTCCCGTCGCTGTCATCCTGAGCACGGTCTTTCAGGGCGAAGGACCCCGGTATTTCGTCTCACCCCGGTGCGCCACGACGGCGCAATGCTCTGCCGCAGGGCTCTCCCGCGCCGGGCATTTCACCTGCAAATGAAAAGGGTCCTTCGCCTTGGAAAACGAGGCTCAGGATGACATCACCGTGAGCTGACCGGAAAATGCCAATTACCGTGAACCGCGACGACAAGCCCATGAATGTAGCCAACGGGGTGGCTGGGTATTAATGAGGTCACCACGACGGGTGGCTCCCGGAGACCTCGCCCGCCGCCCGCCGTCTACTCTCTACCTCCTACCACTTTGCGAAGGCGGCTTAAACAAGCTCCCCGGATTATCCCTCAGCACCACGCCTTCGCCGTGGCCACCCTGATCCACAATGAGTTGGCGCAGGGCGCCTTCGTGCAGCACGTTGTCGGTGATGACGCAGTTCTCAAGGTTCTTGCACACGATGCCGTAAGCGGGGCTCCAAACTCCCGTGCCGCCGTCGTCGCGGCCGACGTGGAGATTGTTGCCGAGGCACGTCACGCCTTCCGCTCCTTCAATAAAGATGTGGCATGACTCATGGCTGGCCGCGTCGGCGTTCTTACCGCTGCGCTTGAAGTAATTGCCGGTGATGGTCATCTGGAAGCATCGCCGATGGCCGTTGCGCAGGGCGATTCCGCAAGTGCCGGCGCGGTCGAAGAAGTTGCCGGTAATCTGGTAGCCGTCGCCGCCGGTGATCAAAAGATTTTCCTGGCCGTTCCATTCCACGCGATTGGCGGTAAAGGTGACGGAGGCGTTTTCCTCGCGCGCTCCGAAGCCCGCGCCCTTATTTCCGGAAAACCAGTTGTCGCTCAGGAAGCCGTCCCAGCCACGCAGGCGCAGGCCGTCGCCGTGATTGAACGCCAGCATGGAGTGGCGCACGGAGAAGCACCACGCGTGCGCCAGGCTGACTCCGTCGCCGGTGAATCGCGCCACCTGGCAGCGCTCAATGCGGAAGGCATCCTCATGCTTGCCGTAGTCGGGCTTATCGAGAAAGATCCCGTGCACACCCGTGCCCAGACCCGCGCCATCGAGCGCCAGCCCGTCAATGGTGGCGCCCGCAGCCGCGGCAATATTGAGCAGGCACTTGGCGCTGCCGCTTACAAGGCGCAGAACCGTTCTGCCCGCCCCGCCGTAATTCCACGTGGGGACGCCCACCAGCGCCGTGTTGGTCCGCATCTGGAGATCGGCGCACAGGTACACGCCGGCCGGTACGAACACCACCGCTTCACCCTCGCCAGCCGCGTCCAGAGCGCGTTGAATGGCCTTGGTGTCGTCCGTCTTGCCGTCGCCCGTGGCGCCGAATTCGCGCACATTCAGGCTTTCCTTGGGACCCATTCCGCCTTCCGTCCGCGCTGTTCCCGGCGCCGCGAATAGAAGTGATGCTCCGCCGAGTAGCGCACTCTTCGCCATGGCCCGGCGGCCGGGAAGTGGGAAGCGGGTATTGGTTTTCATGATTAACCTCAATCTTTAATGGCCTGGTAAGCCAGCGTTATGGCCTTGGTGGAAAGATTCAACCCTCCCGGCGGATTCATCTGCCCCATAAAGATGGCGATTAAATCCTCTTTCGGGTCGATCACGAACGAGGTGTAATAAAATCCGCCCCAATAGAAAGTGCCGACCGATCCGAGTTCCTTGAGTTGAATCGACTCACTATTGACGCCGAAACCGAGCCCGTAACCGTTGCCGTCGGGCTTGCCTTGCACGTGATTCTGGCTCATCAACTCCACCGACTTGCGGCTGAGGATGCGCACGCCGTTCAGTTCGCCCTTGTTCAGCATCATCTGGCAAAACCGGTAATAGTCTTCCGCGGTCGAGCACAGACCGCCGCCCCCGGAAAAATAGGTGTGCGGCCCGTTGTAGGGATAATCCGCGGTGTATTGAAAGCCGCCTTCCTCCCGCACCTGGCCGGCGAGAATCGGACGCAGACCCTTCTGTTCGTCATACGCGTAGGCGGCGACGAGGCGGGGAAGTTTGTCCGCAGGCGGGTAGAAATAGGTGTCCGTCATTCCGAGCGGTTGGAATAGCCGCTGCTGAAGGAACTTATCAAAGGGCATCCCTGAGACCACTTCCACCAGACGGCCCAGCACGTCGTCCGACAAACTGTATTCCCAGTATTCGCCCGGTTCGAAAAGCAAAGGAAGGGTGGCCAATCTCTTCACGGCCTCGCCGATCGTGCCGTCCTGCTGCTTAATGCCGCTGCCCACGTGCGCTTCCTGGTAAGCCTTGCCGACGCGCGGGTTCCAAGGATACGTGAGCCCCGACGTGTGTGTGAGAAGTTGAAAAATGGTAATCGGATGTTTGGCGTCCACCAGTTTTCCCGGCGGCGAAGTCTTGTCCTGCGGCCACGGCGGGTCGAGCACTTTCATGTGCTGGAATTCCGGCAGGTAGTCGGAGACGGGATCGCTGAGTTCGAATCGGCCTTCTTCGTACAGCATCATCACCGCAACGCTGGTGAGGGGCTTGGACATGGAGCAGATGCGAAAAATGCTGTCCGTCCGCATGGGCTTGTGGTTCTCGCGGTCCGCCATGCCCACCGCCCGGAAATATGCAATCTTTCCGTGCCGCGCCACTAGGGCCACCCCGCCGGCGATGCGCCCATCATCCACGCTCTTCTGAATGGCACGAGCGATGCGCTCGAGGCGCTCGGACGAAAGGCCCACGTCTTCCGGAGCTGTGGTTGCACCCGCGGCCAGGGCATGTGCGGGCGCCGCCGCGTGCACAGGGGCCCGGTACGGGACGAAGCCCGCCAGACATGTCAAAAGCACCAGTGCCGAGAAAGCCAGAATCCTTCGTTTCCGCATATCCGCTCCTTGTGCCTGCCTCGAATTCATTGCATTCGACCGTTGCCCATACTCGCTTGCTCGCACGGTGGCGAAAGTTTACTCCGCAAAGCACGATTTTGAAACATCGGAGCGTCGCAGGGGGATGAAGTGTCACGCCGAATCGTCTGGGAGGCAGGCCAAGTCCAGCCCTTACGTGATCAGCAACCATGCTCTTTCTGGCATGGTTTTCAGGCGGTGACGTAACTTGAGTTTGCCACTTTGTATGGCCGCACGGTGACCGGCCAAGATAGGAAGGCGCACTTTTTGCTTGACAAGCGGCCTCGAATATGATAGTCTACATACGGTGGCTAATGGCTCTGTTCAGTGTTCTCCAATTCGCCCTTGCTCCTGGCACCCGTTGTTCGGTGCGTGCCCGGTGCGAAGTCCGCGTAGCCTCGCGGGAGAAGGGGCTGACTGCCAATTTGTCGGTTATTACAGTAAATTACTCCGAAGAAATGAAAATTCAGTGAAAGAACCCGATGAGTTGCTGAAAACAAACCACTTAAAAAGTGACAGAATGCCCGATGCCGATGAGTTTCTGATTCAAAGGCAGTTAACCATCGTTGACAGCTATTTTTGAGATTTTTCCTCCTATCTTATTGAATCCCGGCTCATTGTGGGCATTTTCGGCGATAACCCGACATACCATCCAACAAGAATTCCTGTGAATTCGGGCCCAAAAAGACGATTTTGGAGTGTTTTTCTAATCATCGTTGAGGCCTTTTGACTAGCCTCTGATAAGGCCGTCCGGCGACTTTCCCACTTCGAGATTCGGTGCGATGATCGAGACGCTGCATTCCTGGCCGCTGCTCGAACCCCGCTTGGACGCCCAGGCTTCCTCCGTTCTGGCGTGCGCTGCACGAGTCAGTTATGATAGTCGCCCTATGATGATCATCGACTCGCATCTTGATTTGTCCTGGAACGCCCTCAATTGGCGGCGGGATTTGACCAAAAGCATTGACGAACTTCGCCGCTCGGAACAGGGCATGAAAGACCGGGACCGCGGCCACAACACGGTCTCGTTCGCGGAATTGCAGAAGGCGGAGATGGTGGTGTGTTTGGCCACCGTGCTGGCGCGTTGCAGCAAATTAAAAGACCCCCTGCTCGATTACCCCAGCCGCGAGATTGCTTCGGCGATGGGCGTGGGCCAGTTGGAGTACTACCGCATCATGGAATCGCGCGGGTACATGCGCATGCTGCGCGACTGGCCGGCGGTGGAAGCACACGTGGCGGAGTGGAAGAAGACCAACGGCAAGGGAATGCCGCTGGGATACATCCTGGCCATGGAGGGTGCCGACCCCATTCTCGAACCCAGCCAGGTGGAAGTGTGGTTTGAGCGCGGTTTGCGCGTCGTCGAACCGGTTCACTACGGGGTGAGTTACTATGCCCACGGAACCGGCGCTCCCGGCGGCCTGACGGCGAAAGGAAGGGAACTGCTGGCGGCCTTCGAGACGGTGGGAATGATTCTGGACATCACTCACCTGGCTGACGAAAGCTTCTGGCAAGCGCTTGAGCTTTACCATGGACCGGTACTGGCCAGCCATCACAACTGCCGGGCGCTTGTGCCCGGTGACCGTCAGCTTACCGATGAGCAGATCCGGGCGTTGGTGGAGCGCGACGCGGTGATTGGAGCGGCCTTCGATTCCTGGATGCTTCACCCCAATTACGTGCGGGCCGTCACGGAGAACTCACTGGTCAGCATGGAGCACGTCATTGATCACATCGACCACGTATCCCAAATCGCCGGCAACGCCAGCCACTCGGCGATCGGAAGCGATTTGGATGGCGGATTTGGCACGGAACAGGCGCCGCGCGAGTTGAATACCATCGCGGATTTGCAGGTGGTCCCCGATCTCCTGAGGAAACGCGGGTACAAAGAAGCTGACATTGAAGGCATCATGCACGGCAATTGGCTGCGCTTCTTCCAGAAGGCGTGGACGAAGTCTTAACCTGCTGGTGCGGGTGCGGGGTAAGACGAACCTCTGGGCGTGCCTTGAAGAGGCGACTCTTGGGTGGTAGCATTAAATGGGTTGCATCAGCAGGGGGCGTAGTTTTATGAACAAAAACTTTGACGGTCGTGAGAGGGCATCGCTGCCCGTTTCGGTTCGCAGTCTGACGCGCCGGGAGTGGGTACAGCGCATGCTGGCTGGCGCGGGCGCAGGCATCGCGGCGCCGGCCGTGGCCGCGGCGACCTCTTCGCACCACCGCTTGGTCTCGCACCCAGCCTCCTCGGCAGCAAGCGCGGAGGCTGCCGCGGGCGAATGGAAGCCCGAGTTTTTCGATGACTATCAGAATCGGACGGTCATCGCCCTCGCAGAGAAAATCGTTCCGGGCTCCACCGCGGTGGAGGTGAACCGTTTTCTTGACACCGCGCTGGGCGCCGAGACTCTGGAAGTGCAGCGGGAGTTTGTGACGTCGTTGAACGCCCTGGAAGGCGAGGCCTTGCGGCGCTATACCAAGTCGTTCATGGACCTTTCCACCAGCCAACAAGACGAGCTTTTGACGGCCGCTTCAACGGCCAGGCCGTCCGACTCCAACCTTGAGGACGCCGGCGAGGATGAAGACGCACCACGAACGCGATCCGCGACCCCCAACCTGCGCGATTACTTTGACCACTTGAAGAACTGGATCAGCATGGCGTATTACTCTTCCGAGCCCGGCATGAAGGAGTTGGGTTGGACGGGCGATAACTTCTTTACAACCTTTACCGGTTGCGATCATGCCGGTGGCCACTCCTAACCGGACTTCCGACAACCGAGCCGTGATGCCGTCGAGAACCTGTACAATCGCAGACTTTAGTGCTCCCCCACCCCGGAGCCGATTCGGCAACCCCGTATCTAGTCGAGTACTGTTTTGCTTTTGCCGTTTCGAGTAAGATAAACATCTCAGCCTGCCCTTAAATGGTTAGCCTTGAGGCGGGCGATTTGCAAACTGGAAAGGACCAGCAGGAAGAGCGCAGAAAACCAACACCCACTCCCGCGCCGAACCCCATTCCGCACTTTCATGACGCCGCCCAAAACTTTCAGCTATAAGACGTCCCTGATGGTAGTACTGCTCATTATCTTTAGTTCCGCAGGGAACCTGTTCTTCAGCATCGGCATGAAGCGCACTGGCGCCTTGCACGGTTGGGGCATGGAGGCGTTGCGGGCGTCGTTCGTCGCCATCTTTACCAGCGCCTGGGTGTGGCTCGGCATCGTCAGCATGTTGATGTTCCTCGCGGTGCTGATGTTGGTGTTGTCGTGGGCGGACTTCAGTTACGTGCTGCCTGCCTCCGCCGCCATGTATGCGGCTACTCCTCTGCTTGGGCATTTTCTTCTGGGGGAGGCGGTGCCGCCGCTGCGCTGGCTGGGAGTCGTCCTGATTTGCGCGGGAGTGGTGTTCGTCGGGCAGACGCCTCCGAGCACCACGAGCAAGGATTGATGATGCGAACTGCCATCGCGCTTGCGGTCCTGATATTTGCCGGCACGGGCGGCGATCTGGCGGTCGCGCACGCCATGAAGCGGCTGGGTGAAATTCACAGCTTTGCGCCGATGGTGATTCTGCGTTTCCTGGGACGGGCCTTCCGCGAGGCGTGGATGTGGATCGGCATTGCGCAAATGGCCCTGGCGTTTTGTTCGCTGCTGGCCTTACTGTCCTGGGAAGCCTTGAGCTTCGTGGTGCCCGCCACGGCGCTGAGTTATGTGGCCGGCGCACTGGGCGGGAAGTACTTTCTGGGTGAGCGTTTGACGCCCCTGCGGTGGGCGGGCGTGGCCCTGGTTTCTGTGGGTGTGGCGCTGGTGTGCGTCGGTTAGAAGGAGCACGAATTGTCTTTGATCTTCTGGCGATGGGTGATTCTCGGAGCTGCGATATCGCCCTCGATATTCTATTTGCTCGTGTTATTCGCATCCCGCAGCTTCTATCGACGCCAAAACGCGACGCCGCGGGACTTCACGCCGCCGGTGAGTCTCCTCAAGCCCGTGCACGGGCTGGATCCGGAAGCCTACGAAAACTTCGCCAGCTTCTGCCGTCAGGACTTTCCCCAGTACGAAATTCTGTTTGGAGTGAGGAGCGAGCAGGATCCCGCCGCCGCGGTAATCCGCAAGCTCATCGCCGATTTCCCTCAAGTACCGATCCGGCTGATTACGGTCGCAGAAAGGGTCGGTTCCAACGACAAGGTGAACAAGCTCTGCGGGCTGGCGCGCGCTGCACGCTACAATCTGCTGGTGCTCTCCGACGCCGATATTCGCGTCGGCCCGGATTATCTGCGTTTGATGACGGCGCCCTTTCGCGACGCCAAAGTGGGCGCGGCGACCAGCATGTTCACGGGCATCCCCCTGCCCTCGCTTTGGCCGGAGATGGAGGCCATTTCCATCAGCACGGATTTCATGCCCTCCGTGCTGATCGCCCGCCAAGTGGAAGGAGTGCGCTTTGCTCTGGGTGCGACCGTCGGCATCCGGCGCGAGTGCCTGGAGGAAATCGGCGGGTTTGAGGCTTTGGCTGATGAAGCCGCCGACGACCACGAACTCGGCTCCCGCACTGCCGCGCGGGGACACCGCGTGGAACTGGTTGACGCTTCGGTAAAGACCTGGTGCTGTCTTCAGAATCTTCCGGACTTCTTCCGCCAACGCTTACGCTGGGCCATTATGGCTCGGCAATCCCGGCCCGTGGGTTGGGTAGGCCTCTTTATGGCCCAAGGCCTGCCGTGGACTATTCTGGCGGCGATTGCTGCCCCTACGCGCGCGCTGGCCGCGAGTTTCGTGGCGGCTTACCTGGTCCTGCGGATGTCTGTCGTATGGGTGGTGTGCATCCGCGGCTTGCACGACGATCTCCTGAAGCGCCGTTGGTGGCTGGTGCCTTTCTGGGACGCGATCTCCTTTGTGCTGTGGTCCATTAGCCTGGTTTGGAATCGCGTTCAATGGCGCGGCGTGCAATATCGCGTTTCCGGAAAGCACCTGATCCGGGTCGGCAAGGACGCCTGAAACTCCGTTCGCGCTTGTCATTCACCTGCCCATTCGTTACGCTGGTCATTGGGATGGGCGATCCTCAAACTCCAGCTTCCGGCCTCCGGCTTCTGCGCGGGCTTCTGCGCCACTATCCGTTTGTCCTGAAGAATTTCAAGCACTACTTCCAGAACCTCTATCGCCGCGAAATCCTGCGCACCGATGTGGTCGCACCCTACGCCGCCGTGTTCTACACGACGCACAAGTGCAATCTGGAGTGCACCTACTGCACGCAGAAGGAGCCCGATGTCTTCAGCCAGGAGTTGCCCACGGATACCACGATTGCGCTGCTACGCACCATTCGGCGCGAGACCGATTCGATTCTCTTCACCGGCGGCGAACCGTTGCTGCGTGCCGACGTGGAAGACCTGGTACAAGCCGCCAAGCGCGACATCAAATTCCGGTCCGTGCTGCTGGTGACCAACGGCACGCTGCTCCACAAGCGGCAACGGCTCTTCGCGTCGCTCGATGGCCTGATCGTCAGCCTGGATGCGTTGACCGCAGACCCGGAAAATCCCAAGTCCAAGCCCGGCGTGCTGAGCCGGGTGCTGGAGAATCTCCAACTTGCCAAGCAGAGCATGCCGCGCCCCGGCGACATCACCATCAGCACGGTCATCGAGGAGTGGAACATTGCGGAGATTGACCGCATCCTGGATTTCTGCGGCGAGCAGGGATTTGTATTTGCCACGCAGACGGCGCTGCAAGAAAAGATGCCCAATCTGCGGCTCAAGCGCAACCCGCGCTACCAGGCGCTGGTGGAGAAGATCATCACACGCCGCCGCGAGCGCCGGCAGCCCATCAACGGCACGCCCAAGCTGCTGCGCACGGTGCTGGAGTTTGGCGATTTCAAGTGCTTCCCCACCATGTTCCCGCGCGTTTACCCCAATGGCGACGTCTTCTACCCTTGCGAGCCGTTGAAGAAGATCGCCGGCAACCTGCTGCGCGAGGGCTCATTCAAAAAGGTCTTTGCCCGCGGCCGCAAGCTCTATGGCGACATCCCGGATTGCCGCGCCATCTGTCACCTTTTCGGCAATGTGGTTTCTTCGTATTATGTGAAGGATTTTTGGGGGCTGGCAGGCGACTCGATCCGTTAGCTTTCCAGCGAGATCGAATCTCCCAGGCGCACTTCGCCGGGCGTGAGTACCGTTCCGTAAACGCCAGCGCACTTCGCGTGCTGTTCGACGACGCTGCGCAGAACCTGCGGGCTCGCCTCCGCGCTTTCCGGGTCGAGAGTAATGATCATGCAGCGTTGATCGACTTTGAGAATCGCCACCCGCGAGGTCTCGCCCACGCGCAGGATTCGTCCGACCCAATTCAATTCGCCGAAAGGCTCTCCCGAGCTCAAATCGACCACCAGGTTGGGGCGGAAGCGCCGAAAGTCCTCCTCTGTTCCGCTCTCTTCGGCGATGCGGGCGATCGTCTGCCGGCTTATGATGGAGATGGGAGCGGCGTCGTACGAGCCACGGTCGTGCCGGAGCAGGAATAGGCCGCGTCCGGACCGTTGCTCGAGTTCTCGGTGAAGCTCGTTGCTATCAACGGGCCATTTCTCACCAGTCGGAGTGGTGACCGTCACGAGCACTTCACCTGACGCTTCCTTCTCCACCACCGGCCTGTAACGCAACAACTCCGGGAACTGCCGCGCCGTAAACCAGGGAAACTCGCTGCGTGAGGCCGTTTGCACAAAGGCGTAGCGGCGGTCGTCCGGTATGCCTTGAAACGTCAGCGACGCCGCGGGCATGGGCTCGCCGCGCATGGACTTTACCGGGTAACGAGCGAGGTGGAGAACGGTACCGACCATGTTCATCGCTCCTTAATCAGGCGATGTCGCTCTTCCGCCGCGAGTTGCAACGCCGCTTCGATGATTTTCTGAATCGTCAACGCCATCCTTCCGGGTCTTCTAACCTAAAGTCTACCACGCCCGCATTTTCATAAATCGTCTCTCGTCCCCGGGGCGTCTGGTTTCCCTTCGCTCAGCAACACTAGCGCATCGCTATACGGAGGGACATGAATGGTAGCGTCGATCTCCGACCGACGACGTCGGCAAGAGAGCGGGCGTGACCAAATTGCGATTCGCGCGATTAGGCACGACCTGCGGCTCCGCCGCTTGCTTTGCGGGATGGCTCCGCCTTGCCGTCGCCGCCAACTACCAACCAACCTCATCTGCGCCGCGCCGAAAGCTGAGCCTTCGGCGCGGCGCACATCGGAAAAAACCGGGGCCGCCCGGCCGAAAAGGCGCAGCCTTTTCGCAGAGCAGGGGGCGGAGCCCGATCAAATTGCAGGATGGTCGGCTGATTCGGACAGCTTTAGTCGGAAACCTACTTTACAGAGGGATGCGCAAACATTTTTGTCGCTCCGTGTAGTGGGTCGTCTCTTAAATGCTTTTACCTTTAACTCATCTGTCCCTATAATTCACTGCGATGGCGCGCCTGCCTGCCAAGCCGCTAACAATTACTGAGTATCGACAGGACGAATTGCTTGCGATCTGCCGCCATCGCGGGACACCGCAAAGCGTCGCCTTGTGCCTCAAGATTGTATTGGGGGCCGCGCAGGGACTAACCAATAAGGCCCTAACGCCCCAACTTTCGACAACGCTTCCAACAGTCTTCCCATGGCGAAGGCAGTACGGGGAAGTGGGTTTGAGCGGAATTCTGCAAGACCAAGCGCGATCAGGCAGACCCAAGCGGATATCGCAGGAAAAGGAAGCGGCGATTGCGGAAGCCACAATGAAAACCAAGCCTACGAGCACAATATACTGGAGTGTTGGGGAGCTGGTTCGAGCCATTCAGGAATATATCTCTGAGAACAACAAGCGCGCTCAACCGTTTCCATGGGTGGCGCAACCAAACACCGTCCGGCAGAAGCTCAACAGACTGAAACGAGAACCGGCATGGCCAGTCAAATGGTTAACCTCATCGTCGTCCTTGATCCAGACTATGAAGTTCACCTGGAGTCGGCTGCCCAATCTGCCCCTGTCTGGCTAGTTGCCAGCGCGCAGAATAAAGTGGCCTGCAAACGTTTCTGGGCTGCCCATCCAACTACTGATCACCGCGAAAAAGGAGCGGTCACCTGCTATGACGTTACGGACACACAGGACCGTTTCACTAATCTGCTCAACATACTCCCGACATTGGAGGAGCACCACGGGGAACTTCGCGATAACAGAGTCGCGTTTCCCAAGGGCTTCATTCTCCGTGTGATCGGTCTGACACTCGCCAATAACGTAATCCAAGCCTTGCAGGAGTCTGGGTTCTCGTCCTTGGTCCCAGCAGAAGACGGCTTCGAAACCTGCGTATAGCCAAACTCTGAATGACGGAAGCGGTACTCTCATCAGCGTCCGTCAGATGTGCTCCACGACTTAATGAAAGGTAAAGCTACTTCAGAGGCCGGAGACTCGCCGCCGGGCCCAAGAACTTGTTCAGTACGCAGGCCAGCGTGAAACGCCATGTCCCTCGCTCCCAAGGGGGCGAGGGTTGGGAACCGTAAGCGCCGGGCTCATCTGCAATTCATTGCTGACTTCGTCGGAAATGCAGGAATTCCAGGCGGCGGTATACGACCGTCGTCGTCGAACGGAGATCGACGCTACAATTTATGTCGCTCTGTATAGTATCTTTACCGCGACCTTTCGTCGCTGCACATGTTACACAGGAGGATCTGGTACGTGAAATTATTTCGGCTCGTTCTGATAGCTTTATGTTCACTCGCGCTATCCACGTGGCTGCCGGCGCGCTCTTCGGCGGACGCGATAACCGCCGCCGCTGCGCCGATCCACATCAGCCTGAGCGGCGCATGGAAGCTTTTCTATTTTCCGCAGGGCAAATACCCGATATCGAATCCCGACCAGTTGCGAGAGCATGGACTGACGCCGATTGAAGCTACGGTTCCGGGCGAGACAGCGCTGGATCTTTCGCGCCTCGGGATTTTGCCGGCCGACCTTTTCTTTGGCGAAAACATCTCCAAGCTGCGTGCTTACGAACTGTACGAGTGGTGGTACCAGCGCGAATTCCCGATTCCCACGGGGATTGCCGGCCGGCAGGTGGAACTGCGCTTCGGCGGGGTCAACTGCCTCGCCACCTACTGGCTGAATGGCAAGGCGCTCGGGGAATCGCAGGACTCGCTGATCGAGCACCGCTTTGACGTGACGGGCAAGTTGAACGCTGCGGGGCCCAACGTGATCACTATCCGCCTGCGCTCGCCCATCATTGAAGCGGCCGCAAAGCATTACGACCCAGCCTACACCGTCAAAGCGCTGGACACCAATCAGGAGGCCAATTGGATTCGCCGGCCTGCGCACAGTTACGGATGGGACATCATGCCGCGAGCTGTGACGGCGGGCCTGTGGCGGCCCGTGGAACTGGTGGTCCATGCTCCGCAGGAAATCACCGATATGTATTTCACCACGATCGAGGCGGACCAAACGCACGCCAAGCTGATCGTGACCTACGAGCTGAAGGCGGAGCTGGAACTGATTCCGCAATTGCGGCTAAAGCTTGTGGCGCGTTGCGGCAGTTCCACCTTTACCTACATTCATAAGGTGCAATTTCCCGTTGGCCGCATGGAGATCGAGGTGCCGAACCCGCGTCTGTGGTGGCCGCGCGGCTATGGCGATGCGGACCTCTACACCGTGACCACGGAACTGCTCCAGGACAACGTAGGGCCGAACAGCGTTCGGCCCCCCACGGCCGCTGTCCCAACAGTAGTCGCCACGCGCCAGGACACTATCGGCATCCGCAAGGTGGATTTGGTTCGCACCGAAGCCACGTCCTGGGACAAGCCCGGCCAGTTCATGTTTAAGGTGAATGGCGTGCCCATTCTCGTGAAAGGTTCGAACTGGGTGCCCGCCGATGCCTTTCACAGCCGCGACGCCGCGCGCTACGAGAAGTTGCTGGCCCTCTTCGTCGACCTGAAATGCAATTTCCTCCGAAGCTGGGGCGGCGGCGTTTATGAGGACCATGCCTTCTTTGATATCTGCGACCGCAACGGCATCATGGTGTGGCAGGATTTCGCCCTGGCTGACGCCGTGTATCCCATCACCGACGATTTTCTCGACCTGATCCGGCAGGAGGCCGTCTCTGTCGTGAGCAAGCTGCGCAACCATCCTTCTCTCGTGCTCTGGGCCGGTGACAATGAAGTGGATGGAGCGTACCTGTTCCACGGCCTCGACCCCGCGCACAACAGGATCAACCGCGAGGTGCTGCCGGAAGTGGTCTTCCGCTGCGATCCCTACCGCGCCTACCTGCCCAGTTCGCCCTACATCTCGCCGGAGGTCGCGGCCACGGGCAATCACCAGCTTATGCCGGAAGAACACCTGTGGGGCGCGCGCGACTATTTCAAAAGTACTTACTACACCCAGCACACAGCCCCGTTTGTGAGCGAGATCGGTTACAACGGATGCCCGGGCCTTTCGTCGCTCAAGAGGTTCATTGACGCCGACCACCTGTGGCCGTGGCAGAAGAATCCGCAATGGATTCTGCACTCCTCGAGCACGGTGGGCGACCCCTACCAGAACGTGGTGCTGGCGAATGAGGCCACGGAAATGTTCGGGCCGGTCCCGAACGACCTCGAAGACTTCATCCAGGCCACTCAATTCACGCAGGCGGAAGCGTTCAAGTTCTTCATTGAAATGACGCGGCTTGCCAAGTGGCGGAGCACCGGCATCGTATGGTGGAACGTCGTCGATGGCTGGCCGCTGCTGAACGCTTCGGTGGTGGATTACTACTTCAACAAAAAGCTCGCCTACTATTACATCCGCCGCGTGCAGGAGCCCGTGGTGGTGATGGTGGACGAGCCTAAAAGCTGGCATTGCCGTGTCGTCGTGGGTGACGACTCGCGTCAGGATGCTGCCGGCCACTATCGCGTGTGGGACGCCGATTCCGGCGCGACGTTGCTGGAAGGGGATTACGCCGTGAAGGCCAACGAGAACCTGGAAGTCGGCCAGATCCCGGTTTTTCACTCCGGCAAGCACTTGTGGCTGATCGAGTGGACGACGAACGGCAAGCGCTACGTAAACCATTACCTCCAGGGCATGCCGCCGTTTTCGCTCGAGCAATACCGCGCATGGCTTCCTAAAATAGCGGCCTTGCAGGGTGACTTTGACGCGGCCAGCATCGGCAAGTGACGAGTTGGGGATTCTTTCTGTGAGTTAGCTGACCGGGGTGTTCGCCGGCTTCGCGCTCTAGCCGCTCTACCGACGGTTCGTCTGCGTGAAGCAGTAGCGGCACGGTCCGTGGGTTGACTACCTCGAGGGACGCCGCGGCGGTCTCCGGGCGGCAAGTGACAGTTGCGGGTCAGCGAATATCATGGCTGCGGCCAGGGCCACCAGCACGACGATGAATTGAAGCACGAAGAACATCGGAACCAGTTGCTGTAGGGCACTCATTCTGACCTCGCACCGTTGGGGCTTTCCGCTTGCCTCGCGACTCGGCACTCTGCCGCGTTCATAGGTGTTATCGGCGGGAGGTCAGGGCAACATGAATGTTTTTTAATGGACGGAAGCGACGGCGGCCTAACGCGGCGCCGGAGGCGTGTAAAAGTCCTGGGTGATATACAGTCGGCCGTCGGGACTTTGGACGATGCCGATGCCGACTTCTGTAAAAGTGGTACTCAGGATATTGGCGCGATGGTTTTTGGCGAACTTCGGCTCGTTCATGAAAGCGGCCTGGGCGCTCGCGTCGCTGCCGGAGATGGCGATGTTCTCACCCAGGGCTTGCCACTGGATGCCGGCGGCTTCCACGCGTCCGGCCACATTTTTGCCCTGCGGGTCCTGGTGGTCAAAGTACCCTTGCCTCATCATGTCGAGCGAATGAGCGCGCGCCACGGCGGCCAACTGGTCATTCCACTGAAGGGGAAACGCCCGGCCATTGGTTTCCGGTGTGTTGGCCGGGTCGGCGCGATCGCGGTTCACCATATCAAACATCTGCCGTTCCATCTGCTGGGTGCGGCTCAAAGCGGAGGTTTGCCAGGTTGGAACCCCGCGCGGAGGCGTAGGGGCGTTTTCCGTCTCCCCAAAGTGGTGCCAACCGCTCGACTGGGTTGACTGGGTTGGCGCGGCCGCCGCCTTGGCCTGGCCCTCGCCGAAGTGATGCCAAACCCCCATTTCGTTATGTCGTTGCGGCGATGAGTCGGGAGCGATTGTGGTGGTCGGCGGGGATGTGGACGACTGGGCCAAGAGGGGAGCCGGAACTGCTCCTACGGCAAACCATACGACGGCTATAAGCGCTGCCGCCACAGCGATCTTGCGGAGGGGAGTCATTGGTTCACCTTCCACGTCCACGCGCTGCCCTGGTCACGCCGCAGGATGCCGGAAATTCGGCGCCCCAAGGCCAATCCCGAACAGCCTCTCTGATTAAACCCCCAACAATTATATTTGACTCGGTGTTCCAAGGGAAGATAGTGGAACTGATGGTATCGACGTTACGCTCCCACGGAACGGCTAAAGACGCCCGACGGGACGGCGAAAAAACGTCCCACCGGACGACGGAAAAGGCGTAGCGGCGGGTTTACCCCGCCACGCGGTCCCTGGCCGCGGGGTGGTCCGTCAGTTGACGGATAAACTCGCCGCTACGAACTCATACTGTGGCGCCAGACCCATATCAAGAGGGAACCGACGGCAGAACCGTCCCGGAGCCCCTCCCCGCGCTCCATGGCCTTTGGAATCAGCAGGTTTCGCCTCAGCCGTGTCCGACGTGCAGCGCCCGCGCGACGGTACGGACGGCTTTGCCGGGCAAATGGACGGCAAACCCCAGGCTGCGCCTCACGGTGTGCGGCGGGAGCCCCAGCAACGGCACCTCCGGTCGCGCCATGAGCATCGACACAAACATGACGCTGATCATCACCAGAAACTGAATAAAGAAGAACATAAGGGCAATCCGAATGATCATTTCCACGCTCGCCTCCGCGCCTGACCTGTGCCTGCTGGGAAAGAGGTCCTGCCGCCATTCCGGCTATTCAATGGCTCTCATCGGCAGTTGGATCGGAGGGCGTGAGTCTTTTTGTTAACTCGCGTTTTCGATTGAACTCCGCAGGGCGAGGGCTATAATGGCGGCGACGTTTTCGAGCCCGCCATGAAAACCCTCGCACTGCTCGTGCTGGCCGTCCTTTTACCGGGCGCTGCTCGTGCTCAGGACAGCACTGCGCATTGAGGAAGTAGGTTTACAGGGTCACTGCTCGACCTTCATCCCCACGCCCGTGCGCGTTCACATTCCCGCGCTTCCCCAGTCGCAGACGATCAACTTGTTGGTCAACCTCGACACCAGCATCTCGGCGGAGTATCCCACGTTGGTGCGCAGCGACCACTTCGAAAAGCGAGTGTCCGTGACGGCGGGCCAGCCTCTGGACGTTGACTTGCCCATCCTGTTGTCGGCCTATGGGCGGCGTGTCCTGCGCATCGCTCGGCACCGACTTACGCGGTCAAAAGTTCGGTGAGGCTAAGCTGGAACTCCCATCGTTTAAGCCCGGCCCGCCGATTGCTATTTATTGCCGCGACGACGCCCAGTGCTTCGCGGCGCAGAACCAGATTGCCACCCGAGTAACCGGTCTGCAGACCACGGTCGCCGCGAAGCGACTTGCAATTCGTTTTCTTAAAGCAGTTGCGAAGCGATTGGTTGGTATATCGAATGGCGGATGCGGTCGTCATTGCCGGATCGATGGCCGACATGACGCCCGATGAGGGCAAAGCGTCTGGAGTACTTCCTGCGCAGCGGCGGCACGCTGGTGCTGGTGGAGAAAGAAGTCGCCAACCCCAAGTTCCTCTCCGCCTATCCCGCCGGCACCGACTTCGTGCGTGTCGGCAGAGGGAAGCTCTATCGAATTCCGAGTCTGGAGAGCAAGCTACTCACGAACCTGTTCTCCGATCCCTTGTGCCCAACAACGATCCAGCGGTGACGACCTTGCAGGAGCGTGCCGAACTTCCGCCGAATCGACGAGTTTCTGGGCCGTATCGGGATTTCCTTCACGTTTCCGCGTTTAAGGTGGCTGCTGATCTGGGTCGGCATTTATATTCTGGTCATTGGCCCGCTGAATTTCGCCTGCCTGAAGCGCCTGCGCAAGCTGGAGTGGGGCTGGGTGACGATGGCCGCGACGGCGGTGCTTTTTGCTGCCGGGATTTACGTCAGCAGTTCATCCCACCGGCCCAAGACTTTCACTCTGGACGGCGCGGTGATCTACTCAATGGACGCGCACAGTCCGGTGGCAGTGGAGCACTACGGCTTCCGCATCTCCTCTCCTGACCGCAGGCAGGTGGGTCTGACCGTGGATGACGACGTCATTTTGGCCAACCAGCGCTCGTGGAGTCCGCGCGAGGATACTGGTGCCTATCTGGGCTCCGACATCGAGGGCCGGGGCGGGAACCTGCCCGGCTGGCAGGTGCAGCTTGCTCCGCCCTTGAAGCTGGAAGTTCCCATGCGGCGGTGGTCCTTCGCGGACTTCTACGCGGAGGGCTTTCACGAATTTCCCGGAACGGTGCATTGGACCTCACCGATGCACTTGAAGAACGACACGGGACTGAAGTTTCGCGAGGCGCTGTACTTCGACAAGAGGACGAACTTGTTCTATCCGATTCACGGCATGGCGCTCAATCAGGAAGTGGATCTGGCGGGTATTGTTCCCAAGCAGCCACGCCCAGGGAACAAGCCGCTGCCCGCGCTGGAGTTGTTAAATGGCACGATGCCGGGTGGACAGCCCCTTCGCCAGGCGCTGACTGCGGAAGAATCGCAGCTATACGGAATCGGAGTGGGCCAGGGGAATCATGTTTTCGTCGGAGATGTCGAGACTCCGGCCATCAACGCCCGACTTGATGCCGCGCCGGCAACGCAGCATAACTTCGCGGTGGTCACCGTTGCGCTGGATCAGCCATGATCGTTATCGAACAACTTCGCAAGAGTTACGACGGTGCGCGCGGGCTTGACGGTTTCAGCCTGCGGGTTGAGCAGGGCGAACTCTGCGGGCTGGTGGGTCCAAACGGCGCGGGCAAGACCACGCTGATCAAACTTCTTTCCACCCTGCTCCAGCCCGATGGCGGCCGGGCGCAGGTTGCCGGCTGGGACGTGACCGTGAATCCCCAGGAAGTGAAGCGCGCCGTGGGGTACATGCCCGATCAACCGGGGCTTTACCAGGACATGCGCGTGGAAGAGTTTTTGGAATTCTTCGCCAATGCCTTTCGACTTTCCCGCGAACGGCGCCGCGCCGCCGTCGCCTTGGCGCTCACCAGGTCGGGGCTTGCCGCGCGGCGTGAGGCCTTTGTTGAAGAGTTATCATTCGGCATGAAGCAACGGCTGTTCCTGGCACGCACGCTTTTGCACGAACCCAAGGTGTTGTTGCTTGACGAGCCGGCCACGGGGCTCGATCCCCTGGCGCGCATCGACCTGCGGCGGCAGTTGCAGGAATTGAACGCGCAGGGCATCACCATTCTGCTCTCCTCGCACATCCTCGCCGATCTGGAAGACATCTGCACGCGTGTGGCGATGATCAGCGAGGGCGAAAAACGCCAGGGACGCGGAGGGGAACAGCCTCATCGTCAACCTGCATCAGGCAGTCTTGCCTCGCAGCGTTTACGAGGTGGAAGTGCTCGGTGACGCCGCTCCCGCCGCCCAGCGCGCTGCGGAAGTGGCGGGGCGTGAAGGTTCTGGAACAGCACGCCACGCAGCTTGTGCTGGAGGTTGAGGGTGAAGCCGCGCAGGCCGCCGGTTTGCTCAAGCACCTGGTGGCGGGGGGAATCGAAGTGGTCAGCTTCGCCCGCCGCGCGGCATCCCTGGAAGACCGCTACCGGCAGGCATTCGGAGGCAGGCCGCAATGAACCCCATGATCGGCAAAGAGCTTCGCCAGCGCATGCGCGAGCGGCGCGGCTGGATTCTGCCCTCGCTCTACCTGGCCACGCTGGGTGCGGTGATTGCGCTGGTCTATTATCTGACCACAGATCGGCCCTACCGCGGCCCGCAAGGCTGGGAGATCGGCGTCGCCCTGTTCATCGCCGTCGCTTACACGCAGCTTGTCATGCTGCTCTTGATGACGCCCATTTTCAGCGCCGGAGCCCTGACCATTGAGAAGGAACAACGCACGCTGTCAGGGCTGCTGACTTCCTTGCTCCGGCCGATTCAGATCTGGTGGGGAAAGTTTGTGGCGTCGCTGCTGTATGTGCTCCTGCTGCTGGTGGCCGGCCTGCCGGTGCTGAGCGTGGTTTTCGCTTTCGGCGGCGTTGGGCCCTGGGAAGTGGCCATCGTGACGTTCACAACGGTAGTCATCCTCGCGACCATCAGCGCCATCAGCCTGTACTGGTCGTCGCTGTTTCGGCGCAGCGTGCACGCCACGGCCGTCAGCTATGTCACCGTGATCGTGATGACGGCGGTGACTTTGTGGTCTTCGCCATCATCGAGGCGATTTATCGCCAGTCCTTTCAGAACCTGCCCTACGCAGTGAAGGCGCCGCTATACTTCAATCCCATTTACTTCCTCACCGTATCGCTGGTGCCGGCGGACCAACTCTATCCCGAATGGGTCCAGTGCCTGGCAGTGTTTTTGCTGCTGGGAGTGCTCAGCGTCATCTTCACCATCCACAACCTTCGCCGCGGCGGGGAAACGGTGTAGTGCCCCGGACCTTCACCCATCGAATCAACTGTGCTTGGCATCTTGGAGCACGGCTGACGCTCTGGCTTAAGCGCGTTTCTCACAGAGATCACAGAGGCAGACACAGAGGACACGGGGAAGAGCCGGTTTTCTCCGCGCCCTCTGTTTGCGCTCCCTCCCGCGGTATCCGGTTGACGACCGGAGGCAAATGTGTGAATCTGATTCTATGAGAATTCGACTTACCGCGACACAAACCGCCCGCCAGTTCTCGGAACTGATGAACCGGGTTCACTATCGGGGAGAGAGTTTTATCGTGGAGCGCGGAGGCAAACCCATTTGCGAAATTGTCCCGGCGCGCCCGGCCAAATTCAACGGCGGTGAGCTGGCGGAACTGCTCCAGTCGCTGCCCAAGCCGGATAACGAGTACCTGGAACTGGTGACGAAACTGGCGGCGAAACAACCCAAGGTGGCAGCGTCGAAATGGCCACGCTGATCGATTCCAGTGTCCTCATCGCGGCGGAGCGGGGAGATCTGAACCTGGCCGCCTTCCGGGCGCGCTTCGCAGGGGAAGACGTGGCGATTTCGTCCGTGACGGCTTCCGAACTTCTGCACGGAGTCCATCGGGCAAGGACGCCAGAGCAACGCCACCGGCGTCAGGCCTTCGTTGAAGGCTTGCTGGCCCAGCTTCCCGTGGTCGCCTTCGACCTCACCGTGGCCAGGGTCCATGCCTCGCTCTGGGCAGGGCTCGCCCAACGTGGTACTTCCGTGGGCGAACGCGACCTCATGATCGGCGCCACGGCCATCGCCAAGAATTATTCCGTCGCCACTCGCGACGAGCGCAGCTTCGGTAAAATCCCCGGCCTGAAAGTGCAGATTCTATAAGCGCCGGCCCGCCCCGCGCCCGTAGGGCATGCCATGGCTTGACCGAACGTAGGCGTTCAGCCCGGCCGAGCGATGCTCGGCCCTATAATTTGTTCGGGGCTCTGGTGCGCCTGTAGACCGTAGCGGGTATGCCGCTCAGCCAACCCGATCGTGAGGCCCAGCTTTCCGATGTTCCTGCTTGACACCAACACGCTTATCTACTTCTTCAAAGGCCAGGGCAAGGTGGCGGAGCGACTCCTTGCCGGGCCGCCCGGAGACGTCGCGATCTCGTCAGTATCGTTGTATGAGATCGAAGTCGGCATTGCCAAGTCAGGGCAGTCGGCCAGGCGGCGCAGGCAGTTTGACACCTTCCTGGCCTCCGTATCGCTGCTTCCCTTTGATGGCGCGGCTGTCCGTGGAGCGGCAACGGTGCGGGTGGATTTGGAAAAGCGCGGCATGCCGATCGGCCCCCTCGACAATCTTATCGCGGGTATCGCGCTTGCTCACCACGCAACTCTTGTAACCCGCAACACGCGGGAGTTCTCTCGCGTTCAGAATCTCGCCGTCGTGAATTGGTACGACTGATTACCAGTGCCACGCTTGGCATCGATCTCCCGCCACAGTGGTTGGGCGCAAGGCCGCTGACGAGCGCAGACTGCGGCATCTCAGTGCTACCTCTGCGCGGACCCGATTCTCCTTGCGGTGGGTACGATCGCAAAACTCAACCACCCAACTAACCAAACTGTCATCCTGAGGCCGCAGTTCAGGCCGAAGGACCCCTTGCATTGTACGTAGGAAGCGCGGCAGCGCCGCGCCGTGCACCGCGCCACTTCGCAGCGCCGTGGATAAGACGAAATACCGGGGTCCTTCACCCTGAAAAGCGGGTTCAGGATGACAGTTGGGTTGGTCGGGTGGTGTGAAGTTATGGTGGCACTCGATTCGCGGAAAGGGGGTCGCCAGATCGCTGGTCATGAGGGGATTCCCGATAGCTATTGAGTTGCTTGCCCTTTCCTGACTATCTTAGGAATCTTCTGAGAGAGCAACAACTCGAACGCCTTCTGCTGCTCCGCAGTTTCAAGAACCCGTCTCGGAATCACCGTGAAAAATTGCTCCCCGTAGTAGAGAACGAAAGAGTATGAATCTACCAGTGCCTGTGAGTAAAGGCTCCACTGAAGTTGGGAATCGATATGGTCGGTACGGAAGTGAATACCTTCCGGCGAGAAGGTTAGCCCATACTCGTCGTGGAACTTTGGGTTTCTGCGAAAGACTACGGGCGGTATAATGGCAAACGCTGCGACGAGCGCCGAAGCGAAAATGCCTGAGATGACGATTAGCGCAATTCCGTACCCACGAGAGGTGGATGACCGCCAAAGGTAAGCACCGATCGCTGCCGTCAGCACGGTGACGACGATGTCAAGCCGTAGCCGAAGCCGTGAAGCATAGTGCAACCGCATCGCTCGGACAATGTCCTGCTTGGTGTAGCGGAACTTAAGGCTAACTGTCGAGTCCATTCAAGATAGCTCCCTTCCGAAGTCCGGCAACGGCATATTAGACACAATGAGGGATGGAAACCAACTGAACTCCGCGTCCGCCGGTCAAGTGTTGTAAACTGACCTTCCCACAACCGATCAGGGATTAGACCCCTTCAGACAGCGTCGGCTTCACCGGTATCGCATGGGTCAGACGTAAGCTCAGACAGCCGCCGTCCACTTACGCCCCCGCCTGCGCAAAATACGCCGGAAACTGCCGCTTAAACGGTTTCTTCTCGCGGTACGAGCGGGCGAGTTCCATATAAATTCCCAGGTCGCGGTCGAGGTCGGACTGGGTGCCGTCGAAGTAGAAAGTTGCGGATGGGAATTCCCGCGTAGGCTTGGGAGAGTTTGGGGTAGACGGCCTCGGTCACGATGCCGTTCATGCAGGTGAAGGGGCTGATGTCGATAATGCCGTCGGCGCCGTGCTTGGCCAGGTAGGCGGCCTTGCCCACGCTCAGCACCATTTCGCCCAGCGCGCCGCCCGAGGGCAGGTAGGGCCAGGCGAGGTCCAGAATCTCTTCGATGGGCGGCTCTTCGTAGCCCTCAAAGTCTTTGGCGAAGGGCGCAATCAGGGTGTGCTCGTCGGCGCGTTGAATGTGCGAGCGCAAATACGCCTTGCCCATGGCGATGGTCACGTTGCGGCCGGTCAAGTGCAGCTTGCGCTTCTCCTCCGCGTTGGTGTAGCCCACCCACTCGCTAATATGGCTCAGGCAGGCTTCCGCGCCGTAGCTTTCCAGCTTGCGAATCAAATCCTCGTTGGAGAAGGTATTGAGGCGGCAGAAAATTTCACCGACGACGCCGATCTGGGGAATCTCGCGATCATAATGGGCCGGCACACGCCGGAAGCGCTCGCGGGCGCGGGTCACGGATTCCGCCATAGACTTCAACTGGCACGCCGGGTCGGCGCAACTGTTCTCGATGGTGGTCACCATGTCTGCCATCGATTCCTGAAAAACCTTGTCGGCGGCGCCGGGAGTGGTTTCGTGGGGACGGGTCTTCAGCAGCGCGCGGTGCAGAGTGTCGGCAGCCACCAAGGCGCGCCAGGCCGTACGCATGAAGGGAGTAGCAATGTCGCCCAGCTCGGCGTAACCATTGCGGCTGCTGGGGGCCACCACCTGCACGTTGCCGTATCCCGCATCGCGCAGGATCTTGCGCAGGTAAGGCGTGTACTGCCCGAAGCGACAGGGACCTTCCGCCGTCGGCATAAAGAAGGCCGAACGCGCCGCGCTGAAATCGGGCTGCTCGATGACGCGCATAAAGTCTCCCACCGTCACCTTGGCGGGGTAGCATTCATCGCCGCTGGTGAACTTGCCGCCCAACTCGCGCGTGCGCAGGTCGGAAGGCGGCGTGGTCTGCGCCTGGATCCCCAGCCAGCGAAAGGCGGCGGAAAATGCCTCCGGACTGCCCTCGCCCATGGTGGGGACGTACACCACCTTGCCGGCGAGGGGATGATTCGGGCCTATCTTTCGGCTGCTGTGAGTGTGGGGTCGGGAGAAGATGGACATCGCAGGAATCCTTTGCTGTCGAGATACGCTTCGCAGCGGGTAATGAAGCCGGCATCGTTTCCGTGGCCGTCAAACTGGAGGACCAGCGAAGGCTTGCCCGCAGCTTCGTCCAAAAACGATTTGATGTAAGAGTCGGGACCGCACTTGAAGTTGGAAATATAAACCAGGTGCAGGTTCGGATGCCGCGCTACAATGCGCGCCGCCGCCAGGATGCGCCGCCCCGAACTCCAGTACATATTGGAATTGACCTCGGAGATGTCTTCCGCGTCGAGCGGCAGCGCTTCCATGGGCAGCACATTGATGCCGTAAAGCGTGCGGAGCTTGCGCGGGATGTCGCAATTCACGCTGCGATCGAAAATATTGTAGGCACGGCCCACGATCACGAGTGCGGGCTCGTTGGTTTCGCGCAGACGGGCCAGCGCCTCCCGGCCCGCGTCCTGTAGCGCTTCGGCAAATGCGTCTTGCGCGGCGTAGGCTGCCGCTACCGCCTCGGCGTTGCGGCGCGTCTTGATTCCCAACCCGCGCGCGAAATCCGCCAGCGCTCTTTCCACATGCTTGCGCCCCAGGCGGAAATGCAGGGTGGGTGACAGGAATTTGTCGCGCGCCTCATCGAGTTGCGGCACGGCGCGAATTACAAAGGGCAGCGTCTGGTTCCACGGGCACAGGTGCGATTCCAGCCCGTCGTCCGGCCCCTCCACGTTAACCGTGTTGGGGACCAGAATGTAATCAACGCCCTTCTCCAGCAGATCCTGCACATGTCCGTGCGCCACCTTTACGGGGAAGCAGGGTTGCGCAATGGCCAACTCCTCGCCCGCCATGGAGATCTTGCGGTCGGTCGGCGAAGACACCACCACGTCAAAACCCAGTTCCTGGAAGTAGGCGCACCAGAACGGGAAGCGATCGAAGTAAAACATGGTGCGCGGAATGCCGACCGTCTGGCTGCCGCCGCGCGTGGGCAACAGCGTTTCTTCCAGCAGCTTCTCGCGCCACTCGATCAGGTCTTCAATCACCGGAGTGCGGTCCGTGCGCGCGCGCTTGCGGAATTTGTCCGAGCACTTGTCGCCCCAATAGGTGCGCTGCCCCTCGATGTTGAATTCCTTCATGTCGCAGAAGTTCGAGCACGCCTGGCAAACGAATTCGCGCGTGGTGAAGTTCACGCGGTCCAGGTCGTATCCGCGGAAGCGGCTTTCCCGGCCCGCGCCCTTCATGCGGTCGCGCGCAATCAGCGCCATGCCGATGGCTCCGATCACGCCGTTGTGCGGCGGCACAATGATCTGCTTGTCGAGAATCTGCGAGAAGGCGGCGGCCACTGCGTCGTTGTAAGCCGTGCCGCCCTGGAAGAAAATCACCTTGCCGATCTTGCGCCCGCGCACCACGCGATTCAGGTAATTGAGCGCCACCGAATACGCCAGGCCCGCCGCGAGGTCGCCCACCTCCGCGCCCTTGTGCATCAGGCCGGTCACATCGCGCTCCATGAAAACGGTGCAGCGCTCGCCCAGGCGTGCGGGACTGGTGGACGCCAGCGCCATCCGCGCGAACTGTTCCTTGATCGAGATGCCCAACTTCTCCGCCTGCTCCTCCAGGAACGAACCGGTGCCCGCGGCGCAGGCCTCGTTCATGGTGAAGTCCACCACCACGCCCTTGTCAATGCGGATGAATTTGGAATCCTGCCCGCCGATTTCAAAAATGGTGTCCACAGGGTCCATGCCCATCTGCTTGCACACGTGCATGGAGCCGGTCTTGTGCGCGGTGATTTCGTCATTCACGGTGTCCGCGCCCACCAACTCGCCGATCAGTTCGCGGCCGGAACCCGTGGTGCCCACGCCGTGAATATCGAGCTTCGCCCCCAGCTCCGCCTCGATTTCCTTAAGCCCGCGGTCCACCACTTCAATGGGACGGCCCTGCGTGCGCAGGTAAATTTCCTTCAGCAGATTGCCGTCGGCGTCGATCACCACGAGGTTGGTCGAGACGGAGCCGATGTCGATGCCCAGGTAGGACTCCATCGAGGTGTCAGGTGTCAGGTGCCAGGTGTCAGGGGAAGTACAGGTGCGAGGTGCACGGTGCGAGGTGGCAGGGGAATTAGCGGCCTCGGCAGGGGTGTGTTTCCCTGGCGCCTGAGATCGGACGTCCGACGCCGGTTCTTGCACCTCCGACACCTGAAGACTGGCACCTGACACCTGCCGTTGCCTTTCCCCTGGCACCTGGCACCTGACACCTGACACCTGGTTTTCCGGCTGTTCCCTCAGCAACAACACCTTCTCCATCGACAGACGTTCAGTGCAGGCGAAATTCTTACGCGACGTCTCATGCTGGCGCAGTTGGTGGATGCGCTTGAACGACCGCTTGCGGTATTCCTCCGACTCCAGCATGGCCGCGCCAATGGACCCCAGCCACGCGTAGTGCTCGGGGATGATCAGGTCGCCGTCTTTCAGCTTAAAGGCTTCGCGCAGAGCGTTCAGCACTCCCTGGTTCATCGCCACGCCGCCGATGAAGGCAACAGGCGGCACCACGGCGCGGCCCTTCACCAGGCTCGATTTGTAGTTGCGCGCCACGGCGTCGCACAGCCCGCGCAGAATCTGCTCAGTGCTATAGCCCTTCTGCTGGGCATGAATCATGTCGGTCTTGGCGAACACCGAGCACCGGCCGGCAATGCGCGCGGCACAACTGGCTCCGCAAGCCGCCGGGCCGACTTGTTCAATCGAGTAGAGGAGCCGCGAAGCCTGCTGGTCAATGAATGAGCCCGTGCCCGCCGCGCACTCGCCACTAGTCTGGTAGTCCACAATCCCGAGGTGCTTGCCCGTCACGTTGGGGTCAAGGCGCAGGTACTTGGAGGCCTCGCCGCCCATTTCAAACACCGTCCGCACCTGGGGGTAGAACATCCGCATCCCCTTGGCAATGGCACGGAACTCGTTTTCAAAGTAGATGCCCAGGACCTTGGCGATCAACTGGCTGCCCGAACCGGTGACACGAATGCCCTCCACATCTTCTTCGGGCAGAAAGTCGTAGAGCTCCTTCAAAAGGTCGAAGGTGGATTGGATGGGGCTGCCCTGCACCCGCCGGTACCGGGAAAGCACCAGGGGTCGGCCGGTGAAGGGACTCGATTCGGGGAAGGATGCCGAGTAGAAACTCGGGGAATTCTGCGTCAGGGCGCTGAACCGTGGCCCATCGCCAGTGCCCCCAATAGCTGCCAGCTTTAGACTTACCGCGCCGATGTCCAATCCGATGTTGATGCTCATAATTGTAGTTACAGACCAGCACCCGGCACCCGGCACCAAGCACCTATCTCATGGGGTTAAAACACGCTAAGATCGACCGCAAACAGGAAGGCGGGCAATTCAGATTCCGCACGGACCTCGGAGGGCAAAAGTTCGACAATTTGCCACATTAAAACGGAAGCAAAGCCCGAATTTGGACGATCACGGCCGCTGCCTGCACCTCTTATCTTGCGTCACTTGGAAACCCAGAGGATAATGCGCCGCGACCTGCTTCGAGCTTGGTTGCGAAGTAGCGGAATAACCATAGTGGGGTCCAGGTGCCGGTGCGATCCGTAATTCTGACTTTCTTGCTCATCTCGATCAGCGCGAGCTTCGCGGCCGCGGCGCAGGTCGTTCCCACCCCCCAGTACAACGAACCTACGAAGGAGTCGGTGCATGTCGCCCGCGGTGGCCATATCGTCATTGCGTTGGGGCCCGCCAAGGTGAAGGATGATCCGGCTTTGAAGCTTGCGTCGGATTTCATCCGGCGTGACTTGGAGGCGGCCGACTCCTCCCTGCGAGTTGACGTCAAGCCGGCAAGCGCGGTTCCGCCAACGGCCACACGCATTTACCTACGGGACTACAGCGCTGACCGAACGCCCGGTGCAGGCTTGAGCTTCTTAGACCGCGAAACACTGACCGACCCCCATCATTTCGGGCAAAGCTACGTGATCCGCACACCCGACAGTCATTCGATGTGGGTGGTAGGGAGCACCCAGCAGGGCGTGTTGTTGGGAGCGATGAGCGTCTTGCAGTTGATCCGAACGAGTTCGGACGGCGTGGACATCGCAGGGTCGTACATCCGCGATTATCCCGATTTCCGCTATCGAGCCGCTGCTGACTGGCTGCTGAACGGCGAAGCCAATCGCTGGGCGCTGGAGCGCGGCCAGGGAATCGTGGCTTATCAGCGCCTCTGCGAACGTAAGCTGGATGAGGCGCTGCGGTTCAAGATCAACATGGTGGTGTTCGACGGTTTCGGCTGGGGATTGAAGCAGAGGTTCGCCGGATACGGCCCGTTGATGCGAAGCCTGAACCAGTACGCCCGCGCGCGGGGCATCCACCTGGTCTTCGGCGGGTATGGCGCGAGTTATGGCATGACGTATCAGACGGGGCCGCTCTACGAATCCACGGCCTACCTTGGCGAGGTTTTTACGAATCGCGAATCATACCCGGACGGACCCACCTATGAGTGCATGGGATACCCGCGCGCGAAAAAAGGTGTGAACCCGAGGATCCTGGGAAGCTGCCGCGCGAATGACGATCTCAACCGGCTCAAAGGCGAGGAACTTCGCAGGTTCGTGGAGGCCGTTGAACCCGGTGCGCTGTACATCCACCACGAAGATTTCGGGGATATTCACGACACACAAGCCGGATGGCTCCAACGCTGTGCAAAATGCCGGAAGCGCTGGCCCAATGATTCGGTGCTGGCGGCGGATGGAGGCGCCGGCGGCCTTGCCCACGGTTACGCGGCGCTGATTCAAGCTGTCAATAACGTGAAGAATCCTGCGGACGGATATGATGCGTCGCGCGATTGCATCATCAATCTGGTTTCTCCCGTTTACTGGGCCGATTCGCGGCTCACCAATGACTGGTCGAATGTCTTGGAGCTCTGGAAGAACATCGGTCTCCAGCTTCCGCGCGCCGAAAATGTTCAAGTCTGTTTTCGCGAGACATTCCCCAGCGAATACGGGGGCGAAACTTGGCTGCATGCCTTTAACTCCACCATGAGGACGTCTGGCCTGCGCCTGGGTACCTACCTCTTCTTTTTAGGTGGCGCCGACGGCTACTCGACGGATAATCCCCTGTCCGGCGCGCCGGCATTGAACGCGATGTTTCAAGGGGCGACGGGCATATACAATTTCTGCGGAGACTTTTACCAGGAGCCGATGGAGGTCATCAACGCGGAGTACAGTTGGAACACCCGCTCCACGGGCTTCTACCGCAATCCGGCGCGCTACGACGAAGCCGTGGGACTGTGGCGCACATTGATGTCAGAGGAGGGCGAACCACCGGAGCTATTCGGACCGGGCGGCATCTACGAAACCGCGTGCAAGTTGCTCTATGGACCGCAAGCCGCTCCGATCATGGCGGCCTACTACCGGGAGTCAGCAAGCGTGCCTGATGCGCCGGAGGTCAGCAGGCGCTTGCAAAATACTCCGGCGTCGCTGCGCTCAAGCTATCTGCCCATGGTATGGGACCGCGCTTATGCCATTCCCAAGCATTGGCGCGATCTGGCTCTGGATGCGCAGACTTGGACTCCCGAAATCAGCAACGAGCGTTACTTGAAGGAAATGGCTGCGTTGAGACTATCGCCACAAGAAGTACACCATCGTTTGGTGAGGCGCTGGACGGTTCTGGGCGAGTTGAATGCGCATGGTGCGCAAGATGTGGATGAGGCACTGCGTTCCGACCCACGTCCAAGCTGCACGGAAGACTTGGAATTCCTAAAGGCAAGTTTTGCGGTTGACCAGTTGCTGATGCTGTCGTTGGCGGATTTCCATCGGGGAATGGAGAAGTACCTGGCGTCGCCGAAAGATGAGGCCGCGAGCGATCTCCGAAAAGCCCTGGTGGAGGCAAAGCAGGCCCACGCGTTGGCGATGCAAGCTTTCGGACCTCCAGTTGACCCGGTCGGAGGAGAGACCGGGGCGCTTCAAAACTATTCCGGAAGGCTCGTCGAGGCGATTCGGCGAATGCTCGAGCGTTGATCGACAATTCATAAACACGGTAAGCGTTAACCCAAGGGAGACAAATCATGGGCTCGTTCGGCAGTGATAATAAAAGTCGCAGGGAATTCTTGAAGTCCGCGGTGTTGAGTGGTGCAGGGGTAGCGGCTGGCGGAATTGCCATTCACGCCAACGCCGCCGACCCTGCGAGTAAACCGCTGGTACTGGCCAAGCAGGGGAAATCCACCTACTCCATTCTTATTTCCGAGGCAGCTCCACCTGCGGAGAACCGCGCCGCCGCCGAGTTGCAAAAGTTTATCGAGGAGATGACGGGCGCGCGCCTGCCGATCATTACTGACGCCGAGGAACCAAGCGGCGATCTGATCTTGCTGGGCGAGAGCAACCGGTTGCAGAAGCTCGGCGTGAAGGTTGCCGCCCCCGAACTCGGCCGTGAAGCCTTTACTCTGCGAACGGTGGGCAGAACGTTCGTCATCGCTGGCGGTAAACCGCGCGGCACGATGTACGGAGTCTACACGTTTCTGGACAAGCTCGGGTGCCGATGGTTCACGCCGGAAGTCAGCGTGATCCCTAAGAGGTCCACGCTTGTCATCAAGCCGATGGATGAAACGCAGAAGCCCGCCTTCGAGTATCGCGAACCTTTCTTTGCGGAGGCTTCCGACAAAGACTGGGCAGCCCGCAATCGGGTGAACGGCGCGTCCAACCGGCTTGATGAGTCCACGGGCGGCGCGGTCAGCTACTATCCTTTCGTTCATTCCTTCTACCACATCCTTCCGCCCAAAGAGTACTTTGCGGATCACCCCGAATACTACGCCCTGGTTGATGGCACGCGGCGCAACAACGACGCGCAACTGTGCCTGACCAATCCGGACGTTCTCCGCCTGACGATTCAAAAGGTTCTTGAGTGGATCCGCGAGCATCCTGAGGCCAGCATCTTTTCCGTTTCGCAAAACGACACGCAGGGTTGGTGCGAGTGCGAAACCTGCGCGCGCGTCGAGCAGGAGGAGGGCGGCGCGCACTCCGGCCCCATCCTGCGCTTCGTTAATGCCGTCGCCACCGAGGTGGGCAAGACGCACCCCGACAAGCTGATTGACACGCTGGCTTACTGGTACACGGAGCCCCCGCCGCTGAAGGTTCGGCCGGTTCCCAACGTGCGCGTTCGCTTGTGCCCGATCGGCGTTTGCGAAGCGCATGCCTACGTCCACTGCGAGTACGACCAATATTTCCTGGACCATCTCCGGGCGTGGGCCAAAATCACCAACCAGCTTTACATCTGGCACTATGTCACGAATTTCGCCCATTACCTGATGCCCTTCCCGGACTTCGACGAACTTGCCGCGGACTTTCCCCTTTATCAGAACCACGGCGTGGTGGGGATTTTCCTGGAAGGTGACGGATCACGCGGCGGGGAGAACGCCGAACTTCGCTCCTACGTGATGGCGCGCCTGCTGTGGAATCCCAACACCGACGTGGACCAAACCGTAAACGAGTTCATGGCCGCTTTCTACGGCAAAGCCGCGCGGGCGATGCGCGCCTATTACGACTTGCAGCACCGGCAGGTCAGGCTGGCCCCGCAAGGCAAGGGCAACCACATGTGGATCTTCAACCACCCGGGCGTTCCCTACCTATCCTCAGAATTTCTCAGCGCCTCAACCAAGCTCCTGGACGAAGCTGAATCCGCGGCCGCTGATGAGGCGACGGGCAAAAGGGTACGGAAGGCGCGCCTCTCCATCGACTACGTGAAGATGATTCACTCCAAGGCATTCATCGTGCGCGATGCCGTGTATGCGCCCGAGAACCTTGACCAGCTTAAACAGAGTTTTCAACAAGTGTTAAGTGGCGCCCACGCGTTTGGTATCCCGGCGCTGCACGAAGGCGGTACGCTGGAGGAAGCGGAAACGCTGTTTGCCAGGTACATCAAACCGTATCCGGTGACGATTCTGGAAAACGCCGCGCTGCGCGTCGCTGTGGTTCCCGAACTGCACGGTCGCATCGTCAGCATCATCGACAAACCCACCAACACGGAAGTGGTGCGCCATCCCGATCCGGGCGAGCGCACTTATCCCGACGTCAGCGGTGCGGCGCTGTACGCGATGGCGGATTACATCCAGGCGAAGACTTATGAGGCGGACTGGAAGTTGGAAACACGACCCGGGCCGCTGGAAGTCCATCTGGTCGGGGCTTGTGCCGACGGATTGACGATGCGGCGCACCATTCGGTTGGCGGCGGATCAACCCATCGTTTACACCGAAAGCGGTTTGGAGAACACCGGCAGTTCTCCGCTCGACGCGGTGCTGAGCGTGCGGTTTGAAGCCATGCCCGACGACCTCGCGAAAGCGAACGTGGTTTTCCGCAGCCAGGCGGGGAAGGATGTTCAGCAGTTCGTGCTGTCGCCCGGCAAAGAGCCCACTGGCACGACATGGTACGCGGGAACGGACCAGCCCAATGGCGAGTGGACCGTGACCGGCGGCGGGGCGCCCGTGGCGGTAGTCAATCGCTTCTCCAAGGAGCAAACGGCACGCACCTCCGTCAACTGGTCGGGCAAAGCCGATCGCCGGGTCACGCTGAACGTGTGGTCGGCCAAGCGCAAGCTCGCGCCTGGGGAGGGCTTGAAGCTGGACGCGGAGTATGAAATTCGACGGGCGTGAGAGAATAGCGCGGCGAGGGGCACGAGAGTCGTAGCGCAGAAAGCGCAAGTTCTCCTTGGACGGGAAAAAATCATGGCTTCCACGAAGGGTAAGAGTACGACTCGCAGGCAATTTCTCAAATCCGCCGTTCTGAGCGGCGCGGGGATGGCGGCGGGCGGAATCGACCTCACTCTTGCTGCCGCGACGGCCTCAGGCAAACCGCTTTTTCTGGCGAAACAAGGTCAATCCAGTTATTCGATTCTGATCTCGCAAGACGCCTCGCCCTCGGAGCGGCGCGCCGCCGCCGAGTTGCAGAAGTTTGTCGAGGAAATGACGGGTGCGCGCCTGCCCATTCTGACCGATGAGAAGAAAGCGAGCGGCGACCTCGTGCTGGTCGGTGACAGCAAGCGGGTGCGCGATCTCGGCTTGGATATTGCTTCCCAAAACCTCGGGGCCGAGGGCTTCACGCTGCGAACCGTGGGCCGACAGCTCATTATCGCCGGCGGGAAGCAGCGCGGTACGATGTACGGCGTCTACACATTTTTGGACAAGCTAGGCTGCCGCTGGTTCACTCCCGACGTAAGCGTGATTCCGAAAACGCCCGCGTTGGTCGTGAACCCGCTCGACGAAACGCACAAGCCGGCCTTCGAGTATCGCGAGCCCTTCTTTGCCGAAGCGATGGACAAAGACTGGGCGGCGCGCAACCGCGTGAATGGCTCATTCCTGCCGCTGGACGCATCGACGGGCGGCAAGGTGAGCTACCACCCCTTCGTCCACTCCTTCAATGCCCTGCTTCCGCCCAAGGAATACTTCCGTGAGCATCCCGAATACTACTCACTGGTTGACGGCAAGCGCCGCGGCGGCGACGTGCTTGCGCAACTCTGCTTGACCAATTCGGACGTACTGCGGATCACCATTCAAACCGTCCAAAAGTGGATTGAGCAGTACCCCGAGGCGAGCATTTTTTCCGTCTCGCAGAATGACACGCTGAACTGGTGCGAGTGCGAAAATTGCCGGCGCGTCGAGGAGGAGGAAGGCGGCGCGCATTCCGGACCCATCCTGCGCTTCGTGAACGCCGTCGCCGAGGAGATTGCCAAGACCCATCCCGACAAGCTGATTGACACGCTGGCTTACCTGTACTCGGAGGCGCCGCCGCTCAACGTCCGGCCGCATCCCAACGTGCGAATCCGCCTGTGTCCCATCGGCGCGTGCAATGGCCAGCCCTACGACCGCTGCGTGCACAATCGATACTTTACGGATCACCTGCACGGCTGGGCCAAAATCACGAATCAGCTTTACATCTGGCACTACGTTACGAATTTCCGGCACTTCCTGCTGCCCTATCCGAACTTTGACGAGCTTGCCGCCGACGTGCCCATGTACAAGAAGAACGGCGTGGTGGGCATCTTCATGGAAGGCGATGCGGAGAAGGGCGGAGGTGCGGAAAACGCCGAACTGCGCTCCTACGTGCTGGCGCGGCTGTTGTGGAATCCTGAAACTAACGTTGACGCAACAGTGAACGAGTTCATGGCGGCGTTTTACGGGAAGAGCGCCAAGGCCATGCGCGCGTATTTCGACTTGCAGCATCGGCAGGTCCGGCTGTCTCCGCAAGGCGAGGGCCGGCACTTCTGGATCTCCTCGCAACCGAGCGCGCCGTATTTGTCCAAGGAGTTCCTTGCGGACGCCACCAAGGTTCTTGGCGACGTGCAGATCGCGGCAGATGACGACACGGTGCGCAGGAGAGTGCGAAAGGCCCGCCTTTCGATCGACTACGTGAAGCTGATGCGGGCGAAAGCCTTCAGCGTTCGCGGCAGTTCTTACGCGCCCGAAAATATCGATCAGCTCAAGAAAGACTTTCAGGCCCTGATGGCCAACGCCCGCTCTTTCGGCATCACTCAGCTTCACGAGGGCAAGCCGCTGGAAAAGGACGAGGTGGAATTTGCCAAATACATGAAGCCGTACCCGGTGAACACGCTGGAGAACTCGGCCTTGCGCGTGGTTGTGGCGCCGGACCTTAGCGGCCGCACCATTAGCATGATCGATAAATCCACCGGCGCGGATTTTGTGCGCCACGCGGATCCGGGCGAGGCGCGATATCCCGACTTCGGCGGCTTGTCCGGGGCCGTTTATGCCGACCACGTGATGCACGATCCCTACGACGCCGTTTGGCAATTGGACGGAGAGCCGGGACCGTTGGAGATTCGCCTCACCGCGATATGCGCCAACGGGCTGAAGATCCAACGCACGATTCGGCTCGCGGGGGATAAGGCATTTCTCCACACAGAGACCACAGTGGAAAACACCGCCACGGCGCCCGTCAATGCGGTCCTCAATTCGAGTTGTGAATTCAGCCCCAAGTTTCTCGCCAGTCGGCCGTGGTCTTTCGCAGCCGGGCGGGAAAGTCCGTGCATTACGTCATGCTGCCGCCGGGAGGAGTGCCGGATGGCGTGGATGGGTATGCCGGATCCGACTTCCGGACGGCGAGTGGAGCCTCACGAGAGTTGAATTCAGGTCGCGTTTTCGTGACTAGGTTCCCCAACGACCAAGTGGTGCGTTGCGCGCTGAAGTGGTCGCGCCGTAAAGAAGTGCCCGTGACCATGTCGCTGTGGTCGGCCCACCGCGCTCTGGCGCCGGGGGAAACCATCACGCTTGTCGCCGATTACGGGGTGACTGGAGCATGAAGAGAGCAGGAGGACCAAGGCCAGTTAAAAGGCAAAATGCAAAAGTGAACAAGCCTGCCTGTCATCCTGAGCCCGCATTTCAGGGCGAAGGACCCCTTGCATTTCGTCTTGCCCTAGTGCGCCGCGATCAGCCGGCCCCTTGCCGCCCAGGCGCTGCCGCGCCGTGCTTCCTACGAACAAATGAAAAGGGTCCTTCGCCCTGAAATGCGGCCTCAGGATGACAGCGCGTTAGGTCGGTGATTTGAATTTCAAAACACGCGAATCCCGGCAAAAACGCTGTACACCCTTCGCAAACGGCGAGTTATCCCCCGCATCACATTGACGGCGGTGCGTCCTCTGGTGCGCTGCCCCACGAGGTGTTGGGCCGCGGACCCATCTGCAACACCAGCGTTCCGCCATTCGCGATGTCGCTGTGGCTGAAGAAGGGCCGATTGAGCGGCTTGCCATTCAGCGTCGCGGCCTGGATGTTTTTGTTCTGCGCCGAGACATTCCTCGCAGTTATCGTAAAAACTTTGCCGTCGGCCAGCGTGATGCGCGTCTCGTCGAAAATCGGGCTGCCGATGTCATAAACCGGGCGGCCGGGGCAAACGGTAAAGAATCCCATGGCGCTCAGCACGTACCACGAAGACTCTTCTCCCTGGTCTTCGTCTCCGGAAATCCCCAAGGGGCTGGCGCTGTACCAGATCTTCATGATCTCGCGAACCTTGCGCTGCGTTTTCCACGGCTGGCCGGCGTAATTGTACAGATAGGGAATGTGGAAGCTCGGCTCGTCGCCCTGCGCGTATTGGCCGATCAGGCCGGTCATGTCGGGAAACCAGGAAAGGAAGAAGAACTTGGTGCCGCTCTTCGAGGCGCCCCGGCTGGGATCGTCGAAATACCCGCCGAATTGCTGGGTGAAGAGCGTGTCAAGCTTGTCGGTAAATTTCTCGCGGCCACCCATCAGGTTGATCAGCCCTGCCACGTCCTGCTGCACGTGAAAGGTGTAGATCCACGCGTTCATTTCCGTGTAGTAGTCGCGGCCTCCCTGGCCCCCGGCATAGGTGGGGCTGAATTCCTCCGGCGTGAAGCGCCAGTTGCCGTCCGCGGTCTTGGGCGCCATGAAGCCCACGCGTGCGTCGAAAACCTTTTCGTAGTTGTGCGCGCGCTTCATGAAGAACTCATAGTCATCCTGGCGATTCAATATCTTCGCCACTTGTGCGGTGCACCATTCGTCGTAGGCGGCCTCCAGCGTTACCCCCACGGACTGCCGCTTTTCGAACGGATTCACGCCCTTTACGGTCTCGACTTCACCCTCGCCTAAGGCGGGCAAAAAACCTTTCTCCTGGTACACGCGATCGAGCGAGGTCTGCGGACCGTCGTACCACGGTAACAGCGACTCCTGAGTGGCGTTTTTCTTCAGGCCTTCGTAAGCCTTGGCGAGGTCAAAGTCGTGGTAGCCCTTCACCCAGGTGTCGAGCACGAGCGCCGCCACGTGATAACCAATCATCACTCTGCGGCCCGTGCCGATCATGCGGCCCGTCTCGTCATATAAATCCAGAAACGAGCGCACAAAATCCTCCTGGCGGCGCGAGTCAAGAAGCAGTTGCAGCGGATGCTGGCAACGATAGCTGCCCCACAGGCTGCCACTGGTGGGATAAAAACCGCGACCGCCGGCGGGATGCACCTGGTGGTCCATGGGGCTGTAATAGCGATCCTCTTCCGCCCAGTTGACCGGCTTTTCAAATGTCCGGTAAAGGCCCGTGTAAAAGATGGTGCGCTGTTCTTCCGTGCCTCCCTTCACCGCGATTTGACCGAGCGCCCTGCTCCAAACCGCGCGCGCCTGTGCTTTCGCGTGCTGAAACTCCCAGGTGGGGATTTCGCGCTCCAGGTTTCTTTGCGCCTGTTCGATGCTGATATAGGAAATTCCGACGCGCACGCTGACGCGCCGGCCCGGCGGAAAATCCGCCACGATCCCGAGCCCGTGCGCCGGTTGCTGATTTCGATTGCGCGGCACTTGCATGCCTTGCCATTCCTGGGAGGACGTGCAGGGCTCGCTGAACTCGGCGAAAAAGTAGGTTTGGCCGCCCATGGCGCGTTGCGAACCTGAGATGGCTTTGGTCCCTAACATTTTCAGGTCACTGCCGCCGCGGACCGAGAACAAAACATGCGCGGGAGAATTTGCCGGGAAGGCAAAGCGGTAGAACGCGGCACGCTCACTCACGGTGTATTCGACTTCAATGTTGTATTTTTCCAGCAGGACGGCGTAGTAGTAGGGCGTGGCCGTTTCCAAGTCGTGGTCGTAGAGCGACGCGTACCTGTCCGGTTCGGTTTCGGCCGGACCGCTCGTCGGCATCATCACCACCCCGCCCCCGCCAGGGAAGCCGTAGATTTTATCCGCCAGGTACCGGTCCTTGATTCCCGGCGTGGTGATGGGAGAGATGCGCATCATTGCGTACGGCAAGTACACCAGGGGATAAGTGGGCTGGAGCAATTGGCCGATGCCGCCAATGTTGGGATCGACGTAGTCCACAGGGTCTTTCGGCTTTTGCGCGGCAGCCGTGGACAAAAGGCAAAAGCCCAGAAGCACTGCGCATGATAGCCGAATGAAAATATCGCGTCGCGACATGAATGCCTCCCTTCGTGAAGTTCCCGAGGTTTGGCGGTCTCACCTGATCCGGGACCTATCACGAGCGCCCGCATTATAAGCTTTCGCTTTCTGCCGAGGGTGAGAAAATCCCTCGTGATTGTGCGCCTGGTGCGGTAGTGGAACGCGAAACAAAGCACTGTCATCCTGAGCCCGCAGTTTGGGCGAAGGACCCCTTGCATTTCGTCCTACCCCGGAGTTTCGGCGCAGATGCAACCAGGCGATGGCACGCCTTGCTTCCCAGGTTTAATGAAAAAGGTCCTTCGCCTTGGTGAGCGGGCTCAGGATGACAGCGGCCCCCGTGTGCATGAGTGTTCGAGCGTAGCTTGCGGCTAAGTCCTGAACGCGCCCATCGGGTCTGGTTCCTGCTGTAGTATATTCAGTGTCTAGCACGAAAACCGAGGTGACAAACATGCTGTTGCCTTTGACTCCCGTCCGTTTGAAGCGGCATGCGGCGAAGTTGTTTGGGCGCAAAGTCGGCGTAGTGTGCGGCGAGGATCGCTTCACCTACCAGGAATTCAACCAGCGTGCTGACCGGCTTTCCGCCGCGCTCCTCAATCTGGGTGTCCAAAAGGGCGATCGCGTCGCCTACCTCAGTTTCAACTGCCATCGCTTGTTGGAGGGCTATTATGGCGTGCCTCAGATCGGCGCCATTCTGTTGGCGATGAACATCCGCCTGGCGCCGGAAGAGCTTGGTTACATTCTGAACGACGCCGCTCCGCGCGTGCTCTTCTTTGATCCGGAACTGACTCCCCTGGTGGAAGCATTGCGTCCCCATGCGAAGTCGGTTGAGCACCTCATCTCCCTGCGCGACGCGAAGGCCTCGTGGGCGCATGCCCGACTCTACGACGAACTGCTGGCCGCCGCCGAGCCTGCCGACATTGATTACCGCCACATCGATGAAAACGCCGTGGCCGAACTCTTTTACACCAGTGGCACCACGGCGTATCCCAAGGGCGTGATGCTGACGCACCGGAACCTGTACATGCATGCCTTCTACACAGCTCTCGGCATGCACTGCTCGGACCGCGATGTGCACCTTTACACCGTGCCGCTTTTCCATGTGAACAGTTGGGGCGCGCCTCACATGTATACGCTGGCGGGTGGGCGGCACGTGATGCCGCGGAAGTTCGATCCGCCGTCGCTGATGAGCCTGGTCCAGCGCGAGCGCGTAACCGACCTGCAATTGGTTCCCGCCATGGCTATCGCGCTGCTCAATCATCCCGACTTCCGGCAGTACGACTTCAGCAGCGTGCGCGATGTTCTGATTGGCGGCGCTCCCACCAACACCGCGTTGTTGCGGGAGGTGGAAGAGAAAATTCCCGGCTGCAAGGCCATGGGTGGTTATGGGATGACGGAGACTTCACCCGTCCTCACCATCGCCCGCACCAAGCAACATCTCGCGGACGGCCCGCCGGAAGACATCCTTCACCGCAAAGCCACCGCAGGTTACGCGCTGGCGGGAACGGAAATTCGCGTGGTCGATCTCGATGGCAATGACGTGGCTGCCGACGGCAATCAGGTGGGCGAAATCATTGTGCGCGGCGACGTGGTGATGGAGGGTTACTGGCGCCAGCCGGAGGCCACCGCCGCCGCCATCCGCGACGGCTGGTTCCACACCGGCGACCTGGCGACCATCGACGAAGAGGGTTACGTTCTCATCGTCGATCGCGCCAAGGACATGATTCTGACCGGTGGTGAGAACGTGGCATCCGCGGAAATCGAGCGCGTGCTTTACCAGCACCCGGCCGTGCTGGAGTGTGCCGTGATCGCCATTCCCGACGAAAAGTGGGGAGAAGTCCCCAAGGCCCTCATCACCCTGAGGCCCGGCTGCCCGTGCGGCGAAAACGAAATCGCCGAACATTGCCGAAAACATCTGGCGGGATTCAAGATTCCAAAATCCATCGAATTTTGCGAAGCCCTGCCCAAGGGTGGGACGGGGAAGATTCTGAAGAAGGTCCTGCGGGAAAAGTACTGGGCCGGCCACGAGCGGCGCGTACACTAACTCATTGGTGATTTGCGATTGGTGATTGGTGATTGACGGGCGCGGCGGCCCCGTGGTTTCGGAGGCACCGAGACCTGTTACAATCACTTCCTATGCCATCGCGCTCTCGTTTCTTCGCAATGGTCGCGAGTCGGGCGGCGCCGCTGAAGCCCTACACGACCTTCAAAATCGGCGGGCCGGCGAATTATTTCGTCCACGCCGCGGCGATGGACGACTTTCGTGGGGCGTTGCGGCTGGCTTCTGCGCAATCCCTGCCTCTATTTGTCCTCGGCGGAGGCAGCAACATCCTGGTGAGCGACTGCGGTTTTGACGGCGTGGTGGTGCATCCCACTCATCGCGGCATCGAAATCCTGCGCGAAGATTCGGAGGCTGTGACCCTGCAAGCAGAGTCCGCCGAAGCGTGGGATGATCTCGTACAACACGCTGTCGATCACCACTGGTGGGGCATTGAAAACCTTTCCCACATTCCCGGCCAGGCGGGCGCCGCGCTGGTGCAGAACATCGGCGCATACGGCCAGCAGGTCAGTGACGTGGTGCAGTCGGCGGAGGTGGTAGAAACCGCTACCGGCGCATCGCGTGTGCTCAGCGCGGCGGAGTGTGAATTCAGCTACCGGCGCAGCATTTTCAACAGCACTGCCCGCGGCCAGTTCATTATCGTGCGGCTGACGCTGCGCCTGGCGAAAGACGGAAGACCTCTACTGGATTATCCTGACGTGCGGACTTATTTCCAGGAGCGGGGCATCGCGCAACCTTCGCTGAGCGAGATCCGGCAGGGCATCATCTCCATCCGCGATCGCAAATTTCCGTTTCCGCGCGAGGAGCGGGGCGGGAACGCCGGCTCCTTCTTCAAGAACCTCTCGCTGGCGGAAGCTGAGTATGAGGCTCTGCAAGCGAATGTCCGCCGCAACTTCCCGCACGCTGTGGTGGAGCGCCTGGAAGCGATTCGGCATCGCTTTCCGTCCGCCGATAGGATTAAGATACCCACCGCTTTTCTGATCGAAATTTGTGGCCTCAAAGGGCATCGCATCGGCGGCGCGCAGGTGAATGAGAATCAGCCGCTGGTGCTGCTCAATCAGGGTGGCGCGACGGCGCAGGATGTGATGGCGCTGGCGAAGCACGTGAGGAAAACGGTGCGAGCCCGAACCGGCATGACCATTGCCGTTGAGCCGGAACTGGTGGGCTTCACGGATACGGAAATCATCGACTTCAACAATCTGGAAGGGAGTTGACCCGTAATGCCGCTAATCTCGGCGCGGATTCTGGATCTGGCGTTTGTGTGGCCGCAGCCGCTGGCCCCGGCGCACGGCCTGGGAGTTTCGGCTCTCATCGCCATGCTGCCGCTGGCCGTCGTCCTGCTCATGATGGGCGGCCTGCGAAAAAGCGGTGCTTTGTCAGCCGCCGCCGGCTTGGCGACCGCCTTTGTGCTCGCTCTCCTCGTTTGGAGAATGCCTTTGCCTTTGGCGGTCGTTAGCGGCTTGTACGGGGCCGTTTACGCCATTTGGCCCATTCTCTGGATCGTCTTCGCAGCGCTCTGGCTCTACAACCTGTCTGTTGATGTGGGCAATTTCGATTTGTTGCGCCGATGGATGGCGGAGCGCGCTTCCGGCGATCCGTGTGTGCAGGTCATTCTGGTGGCGTTCTGTTTCGGCGCGTTACTGGAGGGCACAGCGGGGTTCGGCTCACCGGTTGCGGTGGCAGGTTTCCTTCTTCTAGGATTGGGGTTTCCTCCCAGAAAGGCAGTTACGCTGGCATTGATCGCCAACACCACTCCAGTGGCCTTCGGGGCACTGGGCATTCCCATCGTGGCGCTTGCGGGCGTCACGGGGCTGAACTTGTTGAAGCTATCCGCCATGGTGGGCCGGCAGTTGCCGTTTCTTTCGCTGATTCTACCCGCCTACCTGGCGTTGGTGGTGGCTGGCAGCAGAGGGTTGAAGCGCACGTGGCCGGTAGCTCTGGCGGGAGGCGGAAGTTTTGCTTTGGCGCAGTTCGTTTGTTCAAACTATTGGGGGCCGTACGCCGCGGACGTGGTCGCGGCGATGTTGTCCACCGGCTGCGTCGTGCTGGTCCTGCACGTTTGGAAACCTGCGCCGACAGCGGAAGGCACTGCCAGTGTTGCACCCTCTGCCCGGACGGAATCGGCTTTGACGCCGAGGACAATCCTTCTCCGCCTGGCGCCCTGGGTGATTCTCGCCGCCGTCATGATTGCCTGGTCTTACTTCCACCTGTTTTCCTTGGGCGAGCAGAGCCTGCTGGTTCCGCACCTGCACAACGAAGTCTACATCACACTTTACCAGAAGGCTTACGCTGCCAAATTCGCGTTTCAACCGCTGGCGGCGGGCACCGGCGGATTGGTGGCGATGCTGCTGACGGCGTTCTTCTTCCGCTGCTCGCCTGGGACAGTGCTGGCGTCTGGCATGAAGACCTTCCACCAGTTACGCAAACCCGGACTGACGGTCATCTTGATTGTCTCCCTCGCTTATCTCTACAACTACTCGGGCATGGCTTACACCTTGGGGGCATTTTTGGCGGGCTTGGGGAAGGGCTTCCCGCTGGTCAGCGGACTGCTGGGCTGGGTTGCCTGCTTTCTCAGCGGCAGCGACACGGCCAGCAATCTGTTGTTCGGAAATCTCCAGGTTGCCGCCGGGCACCAGATTGGTGTGAGCCCCGTACTGCTGGCCGCCACCAACTCCTCCGGGGCCGTGTGTGGAAAAATGGTGTCACCGCAGAACGTCGCCGTGGGAGTCACCACCGTCGGCCTGGTAGGACATGAGGGCGACGTGGTGCGTTCCACCCTGTTCCATAGCTTGGTGCTGGCGTCACTGCTCTGCCTGATCGCTTTTGCCCAGGCGTATTGGCTGACGTGGATGGTTCCATAAGTTCGGGCTGAAATCACGAGCAGCCAAACCCGCCCGAGACGGTAAAGGCCACGCCGTTGCTCGGGACTGAGCTTACCTTGACAACGACATTTCCTGACGTGGTGCTGGGTACTTGCACGGTGATGCTGGTCGCGCTCCAACCGCCAGGGATTACCGCGGCGCTCACGCCGTTGATGGTTACGGCGCTGGCACCTTGCGTCGCACCAAAGTTCGTACCCGTTATCGTAAAACCCATCTGCGGCGGGCCTTGCGGCAATGACAAAGAGTTGATCTGTGGGGCAACCGTAAAGTTGGAACTGTTGCTGGCAGTGCCGTTTGCGGTAACGACCACGGGAAATGTACCCACGGCGAGGTTGGGGACCACCGCGGTGATGCTGGTGCCTCCCCATAACACGACGGTGGCCGCGACGCCATTCATCGTCACGGTGCCTTGCGCGGAGCCGAAGCCCGTGCCGTAAATGGTGAACTGCGTCGCTTGGCCGCCTTTGGCCGGCGACAAAGAGGTGATGTTCGGCCCGATCGGGTTAACGACCTCGCTTACAGCCGACGAAGTGCTGGGGTCGCACTCGCCCTCTCCGTCATACGATGCCGTAAGGGAATTGCTCCCGACGCTGAGGGTAGAGATTTGTAATGTGACCGGATTGCCACTTCCGTCAAGGTAGGCCGTGCCCAACTGCGAGCCCTGATCCATGAACATGATCGTTCCGTAACAACTGGGTGGGTACACGGAAGCCGTGAGGGTCACCGTTTGCCCGGAAGTCGCAGGGTTCGGACTGACTGTCAGGTAGGCTTGGCCCGCCGCCTCGATGGGGATGAGAAGACCCAGTCCCAGCAACATGATTGCGAATGTCTGGCGCATGATACCTCCTTGCATTACGGCCTTATCGTGACCGTGATCTTGTTCGATTTCACCCATGTTTTGGTTTCGTCATCCCAGCGGCGCACCTGAATGGTGTACTGTCCAGGCTTGCTGAGGTCGTACAGGTCATTGGCCGTAATGGTCTCCGTCTGTTCTTGTCCGAGTTTATAAGAGGCTGCCATTTTGTCCGCCCTCAAAGGATCTGGGGGGCCAGCCGGGCGAATACCGGGCGGGACGTCACCTCGGTTCCCGACACTGCGGCCGAAATCCGTTTCCGGTGGGCTGGCGCCCCGGCTGTCCTGCACATCCACCCTGAAAAATCTTTGCAGGTCTCTTTTATTCCCTGCCGTTCGCTCATTGATCCAGTGATTCGAGGTGTTTTTGGTGATGACGACAATGTTGACCTTACCGCCGGGAAAGACCGATGTCCCGTCCGCCGGCTGAATCGTAACGGAGATGGGGGGCTGTGGAACTGGCGCCACATACGGCGTGGACCCCGGCACCACCGTAACACTAATGGTGTTTGACAGTATTATGGAATGATCCTTCCAAGGTTCTCGTAGTTGTATCGTGTAACTGCCAGGCTTGGTCAAATCGAATACCCTGGCTGAGATCCGTTCCTTGAGCGTCTTGCTCTCATGCGGCTCGAGTTGCCCTCCTTGCGCGTTCGTGGGCGGGTAGTCGTCGGGACTAAGACCTTCACCCAACAGAACCGCGCGCCCGAACCTGGTGAGGGGTTGGTTGCCCGCGCCGTCACGAACGTCAAATCTCGAGTAGTCATACCCGTCCGAGATTTCGTAACGTATGGGGTGTTCTGATTCATTCTTAAACGTAGTTTCGACCTCGACGGATGAACCGGCCTGGACGGCATCCTTCACCGCTCGTATGGCTACCGAAAGTTCCGGCGGCAGATTTTGAGGCGATTGCGCTCCTTGAACCCCTGCGGCGCCGACCGCCGCCACCACCCATTGAACCAAGAGCAAGCTGAGTACCTGCTTCATAACCCCTCCTCGGATCACGTCAGTACCTTGGGCCGTCAACACTTTGTCCCGTCTCGCGGACGTTCTTGATTGTTCGGTGACAGCCACCTTGCCTAACTGACAGGGTTCATCCTCTTTCCGTCTGGTCCACCTAGCTAGGGCTGGGCGAATTGAATCAGTTCGCTATTGTAATTGGTGCTTTGCCACGAAGGGTATGTTGTACCTGGAATGAAACTTGGCTGCGTCTCTGAGGAGCAGCTCAAAGTCCAATTCGTCCAGATGCCTTGTGGAATCAGTGTATTGATGGCGTCGCCACAAAAACCCCAGGATATAGTTCCCAACGGAACTGGGATCGAAGTGCAGGTGCTCGGCGTGGGGGAGTTGCCGGGATTAGCCGCGGGTTGACATCCGTGCGGCAGAGCGGGATCCCACATAAGGTAAAGAGTTGCGGAGAAGTTTCTCGACAACTCTCCATTAACATCATTTGTGTCCGGGAGCGCGCCATGAGGATCGTCGTAGAACTGGGGACCACTTATGTACGGGTAATAATTGTCAAGCACCTGAGAAAAAATCACACCCGTAGGCGAAATAGAGCCTGTTTTGTGACCTGTCCAGGTACCAGCCACGGTGAGGTCGCGTTCCCTGTCCTGGGTAATTACGTGCACGAACGAGGTACTGTTCGCATTATATGTATAGTTAGCAGGCGGGTTAAACGTAGCTTGAAGTGTCAAGCCCAAGAATCCAGGCACATCTCCCAGTCCCATTGATGGTTCGCCATTTTTGGTCTGGTCGGCGTACTCGGTCACGGCGTCAAACTGTGTAGGCGTCACACTCGCGTTCGTCGGCCCGGTGACAACGTACGTGACCGACGAAGAGGCAGAGCCAACCGACGTGCCATAGGTGTACGTAAATGTATACGTTCCCGGCACAACAAAGTAGAAGGTATAGAAGTCACAACTTTGCAGCCGAACACAAGCCGGCGCCATGGTAGAGACAGTTGTCAGCGATGCGACGTAATTGCAGTATTGGCTGGGAGGGTTGGGCACGCAGGTGGACGACGGGTTAGTAACGCTCCAGCCTCCTACTGCGGCGGCCTGAGGCGCTCCTAATGCATTGGTATTCCAATTATCCGGCATTGTCCAGTATTGTGTGAGCGCCTGTTGAGCCAATTGCACCGTCGGTATGCAACCCGTGAAAGCAATTTGCTGTCCGACCAGGACTTGCTGCTGGCTATTCGTGATGTTCGTCGCGTTGCCACAAATTCCGTCGCCTTGGGAGTTCGGTGGCTGACTGACCTGATAGATCTGCGGCGCCGTGGGCTGTGAGCCCGACCCCTGAGTTGGGATGATACCAACATTATATTCAGCCAAATTTCCGGTGGGAGCGGGCGCGAAGCTGATGCCGTAACCGGTGGACGTTACGGTGACGGTTGCGATGGTGCTCTTGTCGCTAGAAGAAACCGAGCAGTTTAAGAAGATCTGTGCCGGATTGGGGGACCCGGGGTCGACCGCGCCTGTCATAGTACAAACAGCATTTGGATCACCAACGCTGACGGTGGGGCTCGTCCCGAAACCGGTGCCCGTGATCGTTACGGGAAAATTCGTCCAGCCGGCCTGCCAGAGATTCGGGGAGATGCTGGCGATGGCCGGTGTAGGATCATAGATTGTAAACGTGACCCCATTGCTGGTGCCCAGGTCGGTGGAGAGCTTCAAGGTTTGGTTGCCCGTGCTGGCGGTTAGATCGATCGTGTAGTTTATCGTCAGGGCATCTTCCTCTTGCTGGCAAGCACCATTGATGAGGGTGTTGACGACGGTGAAAGTAACGCCCGTGCCGGTGAACGACACTGAGTCTGAACATTCAGAAGGGTTGACGAGGTTGTCGCCGTTGACACTAATCGAGCCCGATGTCCCAACCGCGGCGGAGTTGGGGCTGATACTATAAATATAGGGCGCGCCCCCGTCCTCTTCGCTCACACTCGTGCTAAGGACATCATAGAGATCGCACTCGTCCGGAAAATCGGGGTCGCAATCCCCCTCCCAGTAGATGTAGTGCTCGCTGTCAAGCTCGTACGTATTGCCTACGGTTGCGGGGTCTGACAGGTACGCAACGGCGTCGCCCGTACCGTCATCCCATTCCGCGTCGCCATCGATCAACTGGCTTCCGTCATAAAGATAGGCTTCCACGTAAGCCCCGTACCAGTTCCACAACAGATCGTACGATATGAAGGTCTCTGAGTACGTGTCAACCTCGGATTGGTCGCTCGAGATAATCATATCCGAGATGCCCTCGACCTCACCACCATCCCAATCGATTGTTATGTCCTGCGTAACCTCCTGGGCGGCGGCGGGGCGGCTCATGCCGGCCACGCAGAGCGCGACGGCCAGGAGGTATGCTGCGCCACGTAGTGTGCGGAACCACTGAATGCGGATCATCAGTGTACCTCCTTCTTTTGCATGGACTGGAGCAAGCGCTGCCGTGCCTCGTCGGAGTTCGAAGCTTGGTGGAGATGTTGAACCGAAACGTTGCGCGCCACCTCGGATTGCAGGAAGGCATCCAGCCGGGCGGCAAGGTCGGGGGAAAGAGTACTTTTCAGGAAGGAAACCTCGGACTGGATCAGGGCTTCACGTTGTTGCATCAGCCCCGTAAGTTGCGGTGGAACGGGCCGCCATACGTTAGGACTGCCGGGCTGTAAGGGATTCGCCGCATGGTCCGCAGCAACGATAGCTTTGGCTTGCGCGTCAACTGCCTGAAGCTCTGACCCCAGGCGCCGAGCCGTAGACCGCACTATAGCGAATTGCGCGTCGGTGAAATCCAGCTTCCTCTGGAAATAGGTGCGCAGCCAGGAACCATCCTTTCCTTGCTGCTCGCGCTGGGCCGCGACCGAGTCAAGGTGGTTCTGGTAAAGGAGGAAATGCCAGTATAAGTGCGGCAAGGAAGCATTGCCCTTTTGGGCGTTCGCGGGCACAGGACTGGCACTTTGTCCGAAGGCGAAAGAACCAACCAGAAGGAGGATGAGCGGGCCGGTCCATCGCAAGGCCCTGGCCCGCTCCTTTCCTGAATGGGGTAGTAGAATGGGGTGAGGAAACATCCGGCACCTCCGTGGAATGGATGCCAACCACGTGATGATTGTAGATGTATACCCTATGCGGTCAATAACGGTTCGTTATCTAAACCTGCTATTTCTTTTCCAAGCCTGCTGCAACGGTAATGGGAGGGAGGTTCGCCAAAGCGGGATTTGAAATCTCGAGTGAAACTGGACACGCTCTCATAGCCACAAGAAAAAGCGATCTGCCTGACGCGCAGCGACCCATCGGCCAGCAAGGCTTCGGCCTTGATCATGCGCAACTCTCGCAGATGGGCGCTGAATGTGTTGCCGGTCTCGATTTTAAAGAGGTGCTCCAGGCGCGATGAACTCAGGCCGGCGTGCTCCGCCACCTCTCGGACAGTTAAATGCCCCCCGCAGCAGGACCGCATGAACTTGAAAGCCAGGTGTAAACGAGGATGCACGCCCACGCTGGGCGCAATAGGTTTGAAATTGGGATTCAAACGAAGTTCTGGAGGCGTAACCGTCAGCATAGCGGCCTTGTCAAAAAATCGAGAGCGATATGCGCGCGTAATTTACCCCCCCCCTTATGTCTTGTCAAGCGATATCCCAGTAGTACATACATTATGTCGCAGAAGAAAAATGTCCGCCTCTAAGTCCGTAAGTAGCGTAGCGACCATGCGAGAGGCTTGCGTCTTCGCCCGGCCCAAGAGGGACTGTTCGCAAACCAATTCGCGTTGAAAAAGCGGGGTCGTTCAGTTAACCTGAGCGGGACTTGATCATGAGGTTCGCAGTGACTGCGATGGTTGGGGAGTGGAAATGAATTCGCCGGCGATTTCGCCTCTGGTTGAGCACGCAACTCTCAACCGCGGATCCACGCTGCGGGCGCTGGTGGAAACCCTGCGGCCCCAGCAGTGGGTGAAGAATGGATTCATCTTCTCCGCCCTCATCTTCTCCCAAAGCCTCACGCGCTGGGACCGCTGCCGGCAAGAAGTGCTGGCGGCTCTGGTGTTCTGCATTGTTTCCAGCGCCACCTACATCATGAATGACATCCTGGATGCGCCGGAAGACCGCCACCATCCGGTCAAAAGGCTCCGGCCGATTGCTTCCGGGCGGCTCAGCGCGACCACCGCCGCCGTGGTGGGCCTTGTTCTGGGATGCGGCGGCCTGGCGGCGGCGTGGAAGCTGGATACGCGATTCTTTTTCGTGGTCGTTGCCTACCTCGCCATCAACACGATGTATTCCACCTTCCTGAAGCGCGTGGTTCTGCTCGACGTATTCATTGTGGCGGCGGGATTCCTGTTGCGCGTGGTGGCGGGAGGGGTGGTAATTCACGTTCCCATTTCTCCGTGGCTGATCGTGTGTACTACGCTGTTGGCGCTTTTCATTGCCCTCAGCAAGCGCCGCCACGAACTGGTGTCTGCTGGGCGACCACGCCTCCGATCATCGCGCTATTCTGGCGGATTACACGCCCTATTTCCTGGACCAACTCATCAGCATCGTCACCGCTTCCACGGTGGTTTCCTATGCCCTCTATACACTGTCTCCCGACGTCCAGAGCAAGTTCCCCGGCAAACGGTTGGAGATGACCATTCCGTTCGTCCTGTTTGGGATCTTCCGTTATCTGCACCTGATCCACCACGGCGAGCAGGGCGGCAACCCGACGCGATCACTGTTTACAGATCCGGTTCTGTTTTCCGTGGTGCTGTTTTGGGCGGCGTCGGTGATCTTGATTATTTATCTATAGACTTGGCCAATCACGTTCGGAGCATTCAAGCCAATCGGATGATATGCAGCCAATGTTCGTAACCAAACCGCTTTCCGGCTGGGGCCGCTACCCGGTGGAGACTTGCCACCTGTTTCGCCCGGAAAAACGCAGCGAAGTGGCGGCCACGCTGGCGTCAGGCTCGCAAACCTCTTACATTCCTCGCGGCCTGGGACGCAGCTATGGCGATGCCGCGCTCAACCACGACGCCGGCGTGATCTGGCAAGTGCTCTTGAATCGATTCCTCTCATTTGAAAGCACTTCCGGCGTGCTGGAGTGCGAGGGCGGCGTGAGCTTGGCGGAGATCATTCAGTATTTTCTCCCCCGCGGCTGGTTTCTGCCCGTAACGCCAGGGACAAAATTTGTCACGGTGGGGGGTGCCATCGCCGCTGACATCCACGGCAAGAATCACCATCGGGATGGATCTTTCTCAAATTTTGTGCTCGACTTCCGGCTTTTGACTCCCACTGGCGCCATCCTGCTCTGCTCGCCAACCCTCAATCCGGAGGTTTTCTGGGCGACAGTGGGTGGTATGGGGCTTACGGGTGTGATCCTGAGCGCACGGTTGAGTTTGCGACGTGTGGATTCCGCTTACGTCTTTGTGGACTATCACCGCGCCCGGAATCTAGAAGACATTTTGACGGCCATGGACGCTGAGGACGAACGCTACGAATATTCCGTCGCGTGGATCGACGGCCTCGCCACTGGCGATAGCATGGGCCGTGGTGTCCTGATGCGGGGCAATCACGCGCCGGCAGCGGAGTTGCCTGCGCGAGTTCGGCACCCTCTGGCGCTTCACTCTGGCACGCAGCACCGACTGCTGGCGGACTTCCCGTCAATGGCCTTAAACTGGTTGACCGTAAAAGCCTTCAACGCCGTCTTCTACGCCGTACATCGCTCTTCGCCCCGGCAACTGGTGAACCTTGAGAAGTTCTTCTACCCTCTGGATGCCATCGAAGAGTGGAATCGGATGTATGGTAAGCGCGGATTTGTCCAATACCAAATTGCCTTGCCGCAAGCGAGCGGTCGCAAGGGCCTCCCGAAGATCCTCGACCGTTTGGCACGTTCCGGACGGGCGTCGTTTCTGGCAGTTCTAAAGCGCTTCGGTGTCGGGGGGCCAGGGCTGTTGTCTTTCCCGCTACAAGGCTATACGTTGGCGCTCGACATTCCCGCCGCAGCCGGCTTGGTTCCATTTCTGCACGAACTCGACCGGATGACCCTGGATTACGGTGGCAGAATCTACCTGGCGAAGGACTCCCTGTTGCGCGCCGAGGACTTTCGCGCCATGTACCCACAGCTCGAACCCTTCCGTGCCATCCAGCGGAAGTTGGACCCGGGAAGGGTCCTGTCGTCGTCGATGGCGCGAAGACTAACGATCGTCGATTAACGATTGCCGATTTTCGATGGAAGCGGCACGCTCGGGTTACCGCGATTCGGTGCCGAGTTTTTTGGGAAAAGCGAGCAGGAACGGAGATTCTTTCAATCGACAAACGGCAACCGAAAATCGACGATCACGTTGAGGGACTTCAGTGCCGAGCGTACTAATTTTGGGTGCCAATGCGGGCATTGGACGCGCACTCGCGGCCGAATTCGCCTCGCAGCATTACGATTTGATTCTGGCCGGGCGCGACGGGGAGGAACTGCAGGCGCTCGCGGCGGATTTGACCTTGCGCCACAACGTGCAGGCGTGCGCTGCGACCTTTGACGTCCTCGACTTCGCAGCTCTGGAACCCGCCCTCGCTGCGTGTATCACTCCGGCCGGAGATTCCCTGGAAGGAGTTATCTTCTGTATAGGCTACAATGGAGACCCTGACGCCGCGCGGGGAGATTTGAACGAAGCACGCCGCATTCTGGACACCAATTTCACCGGCGCCGTGCTGGCCCTCAACGTCCTGGCAAACCACTTTGAGCAAAAGCACAAGGGGTTCATTGCTGCCTTGTCTTCTGTCGCCGGCGATCGTGGCCGCCAGAGCAATTACCTCTACGGGTCGGCCAAAGGTGGACTGACGACCTATCTTCAGGGCCTGCGCAACCGGCTTTATCATTCCGGCGTCCACGTTATCACCGTGAAACCAGGATTCGTCGACACTCGTATGGTATATGGAAGGCCGGGACTGCCTCTGGTGGCTTCTCCCCAGGCGGTCGCGAGAGACGTCTATCGTGCCGTAAAGAGCCGACGAAATGTCGTTTACGTTCCTCGATTCTGGCGCGTCATCATGGCCCTGGTGGGTGCCGTGCCAGAAGGGCTATTTAAAAGATTAAAAATGTAAAAGTTAAGAATGTAAAGATCAAATATGTAAGGTTTGGCATTTCCCTTGCCGAATATATCACTTGGTTACGTGGGAGGAGGCCAAGGCTCTACTTCGGGCCCACGTCTCTCAGCGGGTGGAGGCAAGTGCGGAAAGGCAGTCCTTTGCAAGCGCTTAGCTGATCCCCATAGGCTGTTCGAGGGGTGCTGAACTGTGGGACACTCCCAAGCCGCTTAAATTGGCAGACGACAGAAAATGGCAGTCGAGGTGACAAATCGGGGAACTATTATCCGCACCTTGGGTTTGCTGGGAGCAAGCTTGGGGATTGTACTGGGACTTGTTGAGGCTGCCTGTCTGCGACTGACGACTTTCGCGCTGACGTTTCCGCGGCCGCATGTGCCATTTTCTTTCTGGTTTCTCGCACCACTGCTCGCTTCCGTGGCCTTCGGGTTGCTCGGATTGCTGGCGGGCGTCCTCACCACACTCGCCAGGCACCGTCTTCCCGGCATGGCGGTGGTCGCCGGCCTCGTGAGCTGCGCGGGTATCTATTTTGTCCTGATCCTCCGCGCGCTGCCATCCGGCCGCGCTTGGTTTGTTTTTCTCCGTGAGGTCATCAGCCCCAGCCTCGTGGCCGCCTTGGTGTTTGGGCTGGCATTGGCCGCCCTTTGGGTTACTCGCACGCCAGGCTCGCCCTTAGGAGCCATGGATCGCATCCCGCGGCGAGGCTGGTCGGTGACGGTGCTGGTTTCCATGGCCGTCCTGGCGGTGAGTTTCGGATTGAACCAACTCCCCTCTTCCTCGATAGACTCGAAGGTCCACGCCACGGGCCGGTCGAAATCGCCCAACATTGTGCTCATCATATCCGACGCTACGCGCGCTGACCATCTTTCCTCCTATGGTTATTATCGGAACACCACCCCCAACATCGATGGTCTCGCCAAACGCGGAGTGCTCTTTGAGAATGCCATCTCATCGTCGTCCTGGACGTTGCCTGCGATAGCGTCAATCTTCACCAGTCTTTTACCCCACCAGCACGGGGCCGGCGCCGACTTCCCCTTAGGAAAGGGACCGCGGACGATGGCGGAAATTCTCAGCGTGGTGGGCTACGAAACGGCGGGATTCAGCGCCAATCCGCATTTTGGCATCAGACCATGGGGACTGGGGCGGGGGTTCGAAACCTATACTGACACCACGGAAGCATTGGGCTACAGCTTCGATGCCTCACGCTTGGGGCATGACATGATCGAGCCTCTCAGCGAAGAGTGGTTTCATTACAGCCGGTTCAACGAGTTCAATGCCCATCAACTGAACGAACAGGTTTATCACTGGTTCGCTCGCCGGTCTGACCGGCCGTATTTCCTTCTGGTTCACTACGACGATGCCCACGACTCCTATGAGGTTCCCCCGCCTTACGATCATATTTATGGACCGGTTTCGGAACAAGCCAGGCGGTTATTGCCGGAAGCGAAGTATGGCCGGGTCAGTCTGACGGCGGACCAGAGGGATAGCGTGATCGCCGCCTATGACGATTCTTTGCGATATATCGACCGTCAGGTCGGGGAGTTGCTCCGCTTCCTCCAGCAGTCCCCGGAGTGGTCCAATACCTACATTATTGTGACTTCGGATCACGGGGAGGCCTTTGGCGAGCATAACGCCTACACGCACGGCTGGAACCTCTATCGTGAAGTGCTGCACGTGCCACTCATTGTCGTGGGCCCCGGTGTTCCGGCGGGAGTTCGGGTCAAGGATACTGCCAGCACACGGAAGATTTTCCCGACGGTCCTGCAGTGGTCAGGAATGAGGCAACCAGTTCTGCGGCAACGCAGCCTTTCGCGGCTGTGGTCTTCCCATTACGTGCCGGTCCTTCCGGAGGAACCCACGGTCTCAGAGTTTGTGGACCCCGGCCCGCCCACGGTGCAGCGGGGCCTCATCAGCGTCACCACCCGCGAGTGGCATTTCATCTATTACGCTGACCATCAAAGCCGTCTTTTCCATTGGCCCTCTGACCCGCTGGAGCAACATGACGTTGCCGAATCGCCGGACAACCAAGCAATCATCGTGCACCTGGAGGATGACCTCGTCTCCCTGGTCGCAAGTTCCTATCGGCCGTGGCGCGATCCCCGTTACATTGAGGCGCTCTCGAATGGTAATCTCTCCATCGACGACGAAGCCCACAAGCTGAACCCCGCAATTTGGGGAGCATCACTGCTGTCCCCCGCGCCCGGAGCCCCGCAAGCCCTCTTCCCACCCAACCCGGAGAGCCCCAGCGCTGAGTCCGAAAATTCCGACCGCGAACTGCTGAGGAGTCTCCCTTACGGCAACGAGCAATAGCTGCGTATATGAAGTACGTCGTCTGAAGTCCGGCGTCAAAACCTTCGCTGTGCTGAGTTTGACGTGGGACATCGAATGCTCAGCGCGCTGACTTCCGACCGCAGTAATTCCGCACCGATGCTATAGTAGGCGTTCGCGGCATAGGGACCTCTACTTGTATGGCTGAACCTCAACCTGGAAACACCTCTGTCGAAGCCGGATTACCGACTCCGGACCCCGGACCCCGGACCCCAGACTTCCGATGGGACGTCGCGGCAGTGTTGTTGCTCGTGGCGTGCCTGGCGGGCATGTTCTGGAAGGTCATCTTCACTTCCGCAGTGTTTTTCCACCGCGATATCTTCAACTACACCTTTCCCAGCGCACGCTTCATCCACGAGATCTGCCACCGGGGCTACCTTCCCTTTTGGAATCCCTATCTGAATTACGGCCAGGCGGTGCTGGCCAATCCCAATCTGCTGTTCTTTTACCCTTTCACGCTGCTCATCGTTCTGCTTCCCGCAGACGTCGCCTTTACGCTGCACTTTCTGGTGCACTTCGCGCTGGCGGGCATCGGAGTATACGTCCTGGCGCGCTCATGGCGACAATCCCGGCAAGGGGCTTTCTTCGCGGCCTTCGTCTTCATGTTCAGCGGCCCCGTACTGTCCCTCGGAGATCTTTACAATGAGTCGGCCTGCGCGGCTTGGATTCCCTGGGCGCTTCTGGTTACGGACCGCGCGTTGGCCAGCCGGCGGGCGCGCTACTGGATTCTGCTCATCGTGATTTTCTCATTGCAGTGGCTGGCCGGTGAACCGATGACCATGTTAGGGACATTCGGGCTGTGCTTTGCGTACGCCCTGTTTAAGGCGGTCCGGAGTCCGGAGTCCGGGGTCCGGCGGGACAACGAACCTCGAAATTCGAAATTCGAAACTCGATATGCGGGGCAGACCGCCGCGAGTCGCAACCTTCGAATCTCGAATTTCGTTTCTTCGCCGTCCGGGCGCGCGTTCATTCGCACCCTGGTGATTTTCTTCTTTGTAGGTCTGGGAATGCTGGCGTTGTGCGCAGCGCAGTTCCTGCCCGCGTCTGTTTTACTCAGCGAATCTCGACGGGGACTGCAAGGCTTACGCTTCCGCGAAACTTCCAATTGGGCTGTGAATCCGCTTTCTTTGCCGCAGATCGTCGTGCCCGACTTCTTCGGCTCCGGCATCGGCGCTCCGAGCGGATGGTTGTGGTTGATGTCCGACTCAAACCTGCCGTATTTCCTTTGCGTCTTTATTGGATTCGTGCCGCTGTTCTGTGCGCTGGCCGGATGGGCCCTGGCGGGTGACCGCCGCCGTAATTTTGTGGCGGGCGCGGCCGGAGTTTTCTTATTGCTATCGTTTGGCCACTTCACGCCGGTCTTTGCCCTGGCTTACCTGCTCATCCCTCCGCTGGAAGTGGTCCGCTATCCCGTCAAGCTTCTGGTGCTTGTCACCATGCTGGTGGCGATCCTGGCAGGATGGGGATTTGATGCTTTGCGCTCGAGCGCCTCACCGTGGAAAACTCGCGGACGACGGGTTCTCACACCGCTGAAGGTACTTCTGGCGGGCATTGTCGCAGCCCTTGGCGTGGCATATTTGCTGCCCAATCTTATCATGTTGCCGACACACTGGGCGCTGAGCAAGGTGGGGATGACACGGTTCGATCTTCTTCACATGCCGGACTTTCTCGTCACCATCCTGCGTTATGAGTTGCCGGGGCTCGCGGGATTCTGCCTGGGAGGAATTGTTCTGGCTTACGGCTTGAGCGAGGGAAAGCGGTGGGCGCGACCGGGCTTGTATGCATTCGCGCTGTTGGCCATGTGGCAACTCGTGGCGGCAAATTCCGATACCAATCCAACCGTACCGAAGACCTTCTTCACCTACCGGCCACCGGTATTACAGGAATTCAAGGATCCCCCGGGGACTTATCGCGTTGCATCGTTCTGGCCCGTCGTAGAGAGACCGGAGGTGCAAAACCTGCAATCGTTTGTGAATTTTGACCAGATTCCGGAAGCCGCAGAATTCGGCCCTGCGGCGCAAGGAGCTTTCCAGACTCGCTTGCAGCTTGCCGCCGGTTCCATGGTGAATGAGGTGGAGGGGAACATCAATCTGGATCTGGAGCGCTCGCTGCCGCCATATCTCTACGACATCGAGATCTACCAGGACCGACAGGCCACCGATCCGTTGCATGTCGATTGCCTGCTCGGCCGCACGAATGTGAAATACATCATACGGCCGAAGTCCGCTGATTCGGCGGCGACGCGCGCCATCGGCAAAGTCTTCAACGGCTCACCGAAGCCCAGCCGCCTGTACGAAGATTTATGCTTTGTGCCTCGCGCCTATGTGGCAGGCACTTCGTTGTTCTCGCTCAGTTCCGCAGCGACCATCGACTATCTGGCCGACCCCAACTTCGACGCGCTCAACACGGTGATTCTTGCGGCTCCGCCGGGATCATCGCCTGATGTCACGCCGGTTTCCGTGTCGGCGCCAGACGGTTACGCACCCAAGCCCACCGCGACTACCGAACGACCTGCGGGCCAGGTGGAGATCGTGCAACGCGACCCCAATTCCGTCACGCTTCGAGCGCAGCTCGTGCGCCCCGCCTATGTGGTTCTCCTTGATCGATATGACCCCAACTGGCAAGCGACGCTCGATGGGCGCCCAGCGCCGATTCTCCGCGCCAATCAAATCTTTCGCGCCGTTTACGCGGGGGCAGGCGAGCACGAAATCCGATTCGATTATCGCCAGCGTGGCCTTCGGCTGGGCGTAGCCATCTCGCTGCTCACTGCCGTCACGCTCGCGGTGTTCTATTTCAAACGGTAAATTTCGAAGTCCGTGAAGTTCTTCACCGGCTGGTAGCGAGTGCTGATGATCTCCGCCAACGCCGGATAGCCTTGCAACATTTCCTCGGAGTCCAGTTTGGAGTATGAGACGCCGGTGATGGCATCATGGCGCTCAACCACAATGAAGCGCGGAGGATTTCGCGTCAGGTCGTGCACCAGTTCCGTGCGCCACCGCTTCAGTCCCCAGGGTGAAATCAGGCCGAGGTTGGAAACGAAGCGTGTCGCCGGCGGCCGTTGCGAGAGAAAATTGATGGCGGGCGCTGTCCCCCACACGTACACGTAGTCCTGTGGTGTAGAAGCGGCCCGCAGGTAATCGATCACCGCCAACTGATCGTGGAGCTTTTCCAAATCCATCTGCCACAAGTATTCCGCGTAGGACCGTTCGCGCTCCCGGTACCAGAATGCCAGAGAATGGTACTGCTCGTTGATCCGAAAGGCTTCCGTGACCACCCCGGCGTAGATTAGATTGAAAAACACGACCCACAGCATGACTTGGGCAAGCTTCCAGTGCCTCGCGGCGCACATCCGGCTCATTGCCCGAAATCCCTGAAACGTTCTTACCCACACATAACCCCAGCACATCGCGATGAAAGGATACGTGGTCTCAAAGTAATAAGGGTGGAAGCGCCCCTGCGATGCGGTGAGAAGATACCCGGTCAGGCCCATGATGAAGATCGGGGCTGTTGCCGAGAGCTCCCTGCGTTTCCAGGCAATCAACAGAGCCACAGCCACGATGGCCTCGTTCCAGGGCAGAAGGTGGCGATAGGTCTGGAAGATCGCAATGAGCAACATCGGGTGAGACCGCTCAAAGACCATAGCTCCATAGCGTGGAAGCACCTCGAGTTGCTCTTCTTTGAACCAAGGCCAGACTCCAATCATCCACAAGTGGACGAGCATTGCCACGATCACTGTCAGGAATCCCGTTATCGCGACGGAGGTTTGCCTCACCCACTGAATGAACGGAATGGCCAAACGGGCTCGCCTCGGTGCGCGGTCCAGGCAGGAGAAATCCACAGAGGGCAGCAACACCACAAGAGGGAAGAAAATGAGGGCGTTGTACTTCAGCCAGAAGGCCGCTCCCATCATCATTCCGGCCGCGAGCCACCGCACTGGCGGCCATCGGCCCTCCGGTGACATCAAGAGATAGGCGGTGAACACGCAGAGCATCAAATAGGTTTCAGGCTGCCCCGCGTGAACATAACCCTGGGTGGAATGCCATCCCGCGTTAAACAGGATGGCAATGGCCGCGGCCTCCGGGCCGAGGTAGCGCTGAACAAAGCGAAAAATGCACCAGGAAATTGCGAGTAGCCAGACGACATCCATCACCCCGACGCACCACATGACCGGCCCAAACAGCTTCACAATGGGCACGTAGACGTAGAAGATGCCAGGTGGTTTGTTGTCCCACAGGTCACGATAAAGACGCAACCCGTGAAGCATTCGCTGCGCCACCAGGCAGTAGGTGGCGGAATCGCGTTCGAGGGGGAACCGAATGTTGGGCAGGGCGCGTAGAAAAACCAGAGCCAGGCTCACGAGGAGCCACGTTCGGGAGCGATCGCGCTTTGGCACGGTCTCAGCATTCATTGGCGTATCAACTCACCTTTGTCTACGGGGGCAGCGCGCGCCCTCGGATTCTGCGTCAAAACATTGTGCCCCTGGAGCCTCACTGCAATCCCGGTCACTTACGGCGATAAATCTCAAAATCATCCAGATTCTCCACCGATGCATATCCGGCCGTGAGGAATGCGGCCAGGGCAGGATATTTCTTCAAGCATTGCTCGGAATCATCAACGGTAAGGCTCACGAGCGGGATCTGGTCATGACGCTCCACGATGATGAAACGCGGGGGCCGGCGATTCAGCTCGGCGATCAGATCTTGCCGCCACCACGGCCGCCCCCAGGGAGAGATCAGAGGGTGATTGGCAACAAACCGGCTGGGGCTCGGACGCGGGGTGAGAAAATTGATCAGCGGCGCAGTGCCCCAAACGTATACTCCGTCGGTCGGCTGAGAATTCGCCCGCAAATAGTCGATGACCTCCATCTGGTCGTGGAGCTTTTCCAGCGGGAACTGAAACGAGTAGTGCTTGTACGAATCGGCGGGATTGTGCACCCACGCGGCGAAGCCCCCGTAGTCGTCAACGATTCCAAACGCATAACCGGGCAGCGGGTAGTAAATCGCTTCCGCAGCGACCACCCACAACAGCACCCCGGCCAGGCGCCAGCCGCGCCGGATCACGGCTTTCCGAATATGGGCCAATGCTTCGTACAGTTTGACAATCACATACCCCCACAGCATGGCAATGAAAGGGTAGGCAGTTTCAAAACTGTATGAGCTCATGCGTGGCTGGGAAGCGGTGGAAGCGAGTCCTGCCGCTGCTATGAGGACCACAGGAGCAATGATCCGCACTTCGCGACGCGCCCACGCGATCGCAAGTGCGGCGGCACAAGCGGCCTCCGTCCACGGTCCCAGAACATTGCGAGTCACGGTGAGCGCAAAAAGCGGGTAATGATGAATGTATCGCAGAAACATCGAACCGTAGAGCGGCACGACTTTGAAATGGCCTTCTTTCAGGTCGGTCCACGCCCCTACGGCCCAGAAGTATGCGGGCACCGCGGCGACCATCAAGAGGAATCCCGCCACGATGACGGTCGTGCGTTGAAGCCATACTCGCCAAGGAACAGTCAATGCGAGCCGGCGTGGATAATCGTCAAAATGACTAAAATCCAAATACGGCAGGAACGTCAAAACCGGAAAGAACAGGGCGGCGTTGTATTTCACCCAGAACGCGGCTCCCAGTATCAAGCCCCCCGTGAAGTTTCCAGTCCACTTCTCCCGCTTTCCTGACATCAAAATGAAATACGCAAGGAAGACAATCAGCGTAATGAAGGTTTCGGCCTGTGCGGCGTGGATGTAACCCCACGTGCAATGCCACAGCGCATTTGAGATGGCGGCGATGGCTGCGGCCGGAGCGCCCAGGTAGCGCTTGGCGAAGCAAAAGATGCAAGCCGAGATTCCCAGCAACCAGAGGATATCGAGAACTCCCACCGACCACATCACGTGGCCAAAGATTCTGACAATGACGGCGTAAAGGTAAAAGATACCCGGCGGTTTGATATCCCAGAGATCGCGGTAGAGGACCTGACCGTGCAGCAGGCCCTGGCCAATCACCGAGTAAGTAGCCTGGTCACGTCCCAGGGGATAACGGAGGTTGGGGAGGGCGCGCAGGAACACGAAAACCAACGTCCCATAGAGCCAACGATGCGAACGATCGGAGCCTTGCGGAGTGGGAACCATACAGGCTGCGGTTTCTGTCCGGCGCGATCGCATCCTGGATGAGTCGGCAAAAGGCTCAGGTATGGATTAAGCCGGACCCTCAATCTACAATATTCGGTTCATGTGATACAAGAAAACGTGGATTGAAATGCACACCGAACTTATCGGAATCGAAAACGGCAGGCGTCCTCGTCAGGGGTCGGTGTGGAATTTCATGTTATACTGCCCACCTTTAATGCAAGACTCGTTATTATTGTACCCTATGGCAAGGGCGAGGAAACTATTAGGGACGTTCTAGAAATTGGCTGAACTCCAGAGCGGCTAACATGTTCTTCTTTTTCGAATATTGCCTGGTGGCAATCGTGATCGTCGCCACGTATTTTTTGCCCAGCTTCCCCTCCGGGTGGTTTCAGGCCGCGGAGCAGTATCTGGGCCGCTTGGCCCGGAGACGTACCCTGGCGATCTTCGTGGTGGCCGCCCTTGCCCTGGCATTACGCGTGGCCCTGTTGCCCAACCTGCCGGTCCCGCAACCCGGCATCCACGATGAGTTCACTTACCTGTTAATGAGTGACACGTTCGCGCACGGTCGCCTGGCGAACCCGACGCCCCCGATGTGGATCTATTTCGAGACCTTCCACATCATCCTGAAGCCGACGTATGTGGGGTTGTTCTATCCCGCCCAAGGCTTCGTGCTGGCCCTGGGACAGGTGATAGGCCACCCTTATGTGGGTGTGTGGCTTTGCTCAGGAGTGATGTGCGCAGCGATATGCTGGATGTTGCAAGGTTGGTTGCCACCGGGTTGGGCTCTGCTGGGTGGGTTGCTGGCCGTTATGCGGCTTGGCACTTTCAGTTATTGGGCGAACTCTTACTGTTTAGGAGCCCTGGCGGCGATCGGTGGGGCGCTGGTCCTGGGAGCATTGCCGAGGATTAAGCGTTGCCAGCGAGTCAAGTACTCCCTGTTGATGGGATTGGGACTGGCAATTCTCGCCAACACCCGTCCTTACGAGGGTCTGTTCTTCAGCGTGCCTGTGGGAGTGGCACTGTTTGTCTGGATGCTGGGTGCAAAGGGACCACCACTGCGCCGCTCGCTTTTACGAACCGTTTTGCCGATAGGTCTTCTGCTGACGGCCGTGGCGGCGGGCATGGGCTACTACTTCTGGCGCACCACCGGCAACCCCTTCCTGCCACCCTATATGGTGTGGATGAAAACCTATCTGGCGGTGCCGGGTTTTCCCTGGGAGCCTCTCAATCTCACTCATCACTACAACAACCTGGTGATGGCGCACTTCTTTCAACATGACTGGCCCTTGTACCTTTACTATCAAGCCCGCAATCACCCCTTGGTGGCGTTGGGGGATAAGGCCTCGGCTTTCTGGCGATTCTTCCTCGGGCCGGCGCTCGCTTTGCCCTTTGTCCTGGCGTTGATCATCAACCCCTGGCAGTTTCTTCGCAAAGCAGTGAAAGGCAAGATGGGCTTTCTGTTGATGGTTTGCGGAGCAACCATGATCGGCAATGCGTTGCCGATCCAGTTCAGCCCGCACTATGCGGCTCCCATGACCGCTGCCATCTATGCCTTACTGCTTCAAGCAATGCGGTATCTGCGGCTGAGGACTTGGCGAGGAAAACGTGCCGGGCTGGCGTTGGTCCGGGCGGTACCGGTCATTTGCGTCCTGATGTTCGTGGTGCGCTCCTTCGCGCCGCAATTGCACATTCCCACACCTGTCTTCTGGCACTATACATGGGAGTCGGAGCACTTCCAGAACCTGGATCTTGCCAACGCGAAAGCCCAATTGGAGGCATTGCCGGGGAAACAACTCGTCATCGTCCGTTACAATCGATATCATTTGACCAGCAATGAATGGGTTTACAACCGAGCGGACATCGATGCGTCAAAAGTGGTTTGGGCGCGTGACCTGGGCGACTCCGGCAATGCGCCGTTGCTCCGCTACTATGCGCAAAGACGCGTCTGGCTCGCGGAACCGGACCTTGCGCCGCCCCGGTTGTCACCCTATACTGTCGCGGCGGAAGCAGGCAAGCAGCAATGAATATTTACCGTGTTCTGGAGATACCGCTGGTCTATCGCATCTCGCAGTCCGACCTTGCTCTCGTGAGTGTTCGCATTATTTCCGGGCATCTTTCCCGGACCTTTAAGCAGATCCCGGCGCCGGCGACCGTTCTCGACGTTGGATGCGGACCGTCCTGCTTCCTGTGGAATTTCGGCATGAAGCCGGTGGGGCTCGATGTCTGCCGCGCCTACACGAAGAAATTTCGCGATGCCGGCAACCTGTCCGTCACGGCTTCGGCCGCGGTCCTGCCCTTTCCGACGGCTTCTTTTGACCTGGTGTTCAGTGCAAATCCGCTCCATCATCTCCCGGATGACATGGCCGGCGAGACCATCGGGGAGATCCTCAGGATCACGCGACCCGGAGGGAATGCGGTTCTGTCTGACGCCGTATTGCCCCAGGCGGCGTGGAGGCGTCCGCAGGCATGGGCGCCCTGCAAACTCGGTCGAGGCCGATTCATTCGCTCGCAGGGCGACTACGAAGCCCGAGTTTTGGGCGCGCGGGAATACAAGACCATTCGATTCAGACATACCTACCCGGGCGCAGAAGGTTTGCTGGCCGTTCTGTCCAAGGGTCGTTGAGGTCACGGTCCTGAAATGGGAATTCACATGGCGGAGGGGATCCGCACAATACCGGTAGGAATCTCGATTCTGGTTCCCGTCTTTAACAGTGACCTGAGCCTGGCGGACTTGGTCGCCCGGCTTCAGCCTGTCCTGTGCCAATCCGGGGAGAAGTTCGAAGCGGTGTTTGTTAACGATGGCAGCCGAGACCGCAGTTGGGAAATCATTGACCAGCTTGGTCGATCCCACGATTGGATTCGTGGCATCAACCTTATGCGCAATTACGGCCAGCACAATGCCTTGCTCTGCGCGATTCGCGCCGCCCGATTCGACAAGATCATCACGATCGATGATGATCTTCAGAATCCACCGGAGGAAATTCCCCGCCTGTTGGAAGCAATTCGAAACGGAGCCGACGTCGTCTATGGCTATCCCCGCCAACAGCAGCACGGCGTGCTGCGCGACCTCGCCTCGGATATCACCAAACTTACGCTGCAAAGGATGATGGGCGCCCAGACCGCAAGACGCGTGAGCGCTTTTCGGGCTTTCCGAACGGAGCTGCGTGCCGCCTTCGCCAAGTTCGATGGCCCGTTCGTGTCCATCGATGTTTTGCTGACCTGGGCAACTTCCCGTTTTGCCGCCGTCGAAGTGCGCCATGACCCGCGTAAGGCGGGCCAGTCGAACTACACCGTAGGAAAACTCATTACTCATGCTTTCAATATGCTGACAGGATTTTCGACGCTTCCCTTACAGTTGGCCAGTTACTGTGGGTTCGGACTGACGGCATTTGGACTTGTCATACTGGTGTACGTGGTTGGCCTGTATCTGCTGCGAGGAACGTCCGTTCCAGGATTTCCATTCCTGGCGTCGATCATTGCCATTTTTTCCGGGGCGCAGTTGTTTGCGCTGGGCATCATCGGCGAATACCTGGCTCGCTTGCATATGAAGACGATCACCAAGCCGACGTACACGGTCCGGGGTGAAACTGCATCGAATTCTTCGCTGTTGATGGAACGTTGCCCGGACGGGGATTCTGACGCGGACTCGTCAGATGTGCCATGAGCCCCCTTGCCGCTGCGATGATCTCTATGCATGACAATGTCACCGGGCCACTGGAGGCCGGCAAACCGCAGAATTCTCGCCGCATCGGGGGCTATAATCCACAACATTATGCCCAACTCGACGTGGCGGAAGACCGCCACTTCTGGTTTAGAGGCCGGCGCCGGATCCTGGAACTACTACTGCCCCAGCTTACCGCTGGTCTACCGGCCGGTTATCGGATTCTTGAAGCCGGCTGCGGCAATGGCTCCATGCTGGCGACACTGCAACGGGCGTGCCCGGCCGGCCGAGTGATTGGAATGGATCTCCACATCGCCGGACTTCGCAGGGCGCGGAATCGCTGCACGTGTCCGGTGGTACAGGGCAGCTTGAGCGACGCGCCTTTCGATGGGAGGTTTGCGCTGATCGGGATGTTTGACGTCCTCGAGCATATCCCGGATGAACACAGCGCGCTGGTTTCCCTATACGACTTGCTTCTGCCTGAAGGCTTGCTCATTGTGATGGTTCCCGCCCACATGTCCCTGTGGAGTTACTTCGATGTGGACGCAGATCATTGCCGACGCTATAGCGTGTCCCATCTGCACGAGGGACTAACGGCAGCAGGCTTTGAGGTCGAATACCTGACGCAGTTCTTCAGCATCCTCTACCCCCTGATGTGGCTCGGCCGTCGGGTACGGTCGCATCACCGGGTCCCCAGCGGGGAAAAAGGGGCGGGTAAAGATACCGTCGTTTCGCGGGAATTACGTATTTCCTCACTGCTGAACGAGGTGCTCGCGTGGCTGTTGTGCGGAGAGGCGCGTTTGATCGCTCGCCGTTGGACCTTACCCCTGGGGACCTCCCTGCTCGCCATTGCTCAAAAGCGCGCCTCCCAATAACCATGAGTCCTGACGTCAAATACGCGATTCCATTCAACCAATCCTCGATTATGGGGAGGGAGTTGGAGTACATCACTGAGGCCATGAGGGGCGGGCAGATCGCCGGTGATCAGACCTTCACGCGGCGATGCCAATTGCTCTTGCAGGAAGCTCTGCACGTCCCCAAAGCCCTCCTCACCACCAGTTGCACGCACGCTCTTGAGTTGGCGGCGCTACTGTTAGACCTTCAACCCGGCGATGAGGTGATTGTGCCGTCGTTCACCTTTGTGTCCACGGTGAATGCGTTTGTCCTGCGAGGGGCACGTCCTGTCTTCATCGACATTCGGCCGGATACGCTCAATATGGACGAGTCGCGGCTTGAGCGATTAGTGACTCCGCGAACGAAAGCCATTGTGCCCGTGCATTACGCCGGCGTCGGATGTGAGATGGGCATGATTATGGATGTTGCTTCCCGGCATGGCATCGCAGTGGTGGAGGACAATGCGCATGGGCTGTTCGGCAGCTATCGGGAGCGCAAGCTGGGGACTTTTGGGAGCTTCGCCACGCTGAGTTTTCACGAAACCAAGAATTGCACCTGCGGCGAAGGTGGTGCACTACTTTTGAACGATACCCGGTACATCGAACGGGCCGAGATTTTGCGCGAAAAGGGCACCAACCGCGCCCGATTCTTTCGCGGTCAGGTGGACAAGTATACCTGGGTGGATATCGGAAGCAGCTATGTCATGTCCGATGTACTGGCAGCGTTTCTTTACGGGCAATTGGAAGTGTGGCCGCAGATTCAGGAGAAACGGCGTCGCGTGTGGGAGTACTACCACCGTCACCTTGACGATTGGGCTCGCGACCGCAGTATCCGTACGCCCATCGTACCTGCTCACTGTGATCAGGCGTACCACATGTACTATCTGCTGCTGCCCAGCGAACGACAACGGGCTGCCCTGATCGCGCATCTGCAGCAGCGCGGCATTCTGAGCGTTTTTCACTACCTGCCCTTGCACTTGTCTGACATGGGACGGAAGTTCGGGGGCCAGCCGGGCGATTACCCAGTCACGGAAGATGTTTCCGAACGATTGCTCCGTTTGCCCTTCTACAACACGCTTTCCGAACTCCAACAAGCAAACGTCGTCGCTGCTCTTCTGGAGTTTTAGCGGTTTGAAGGGGGCTTCGTGGAAACGGCAGCAGCGTTCGTTAAGAATCCATGCGAAGCCAATGATGACCGGGAAGGCGACCGCGCCGGGAGAAGGGATATATCGCTTTTCCCGACTGAATTCTTCCTGTTACACTTGTTTTCCAGAAGGCAATTTCGGTTCGACAGAAGCTGATTCGTGAACGCCTCATCGATGGAAAAACTCAAGAATGCTTTTGTTGTCGCCCTGGGTGTAAGTCCTGGCGACGATTTCGAATCCATGGCTTACAGCCAGACCCCGGGATGGGATTCCGTTGCCCATATGGCTCTAGTCACGGAGATCGAGTCGGCCTTCGAAATCATGTTACCCACCGATGATGTCATCGCCATGAGCAGCTTCCAGAAGGCAAAGGAGATCGTGGCCCGGAATGGAGGCGGCTTGGCTTGATCTTGCAGGACAAGGTCTGCTTAATAACCGGTTCGACGCGCGGGATCGGATGGGCAGTGGCCCGCGAATGCGCGCGCCATGGCGCGGCAGTGATCCTCAACGCCCGGGAATCCTCGGCGCTGCTGGAAGAGCGTTCCCGGGAATTAGTGGCTGAATTCCATGGGACGGTGTTCGGCTTGGCGGCTGATGTGACCGATACCGCTGCCGTGCGAAATTGCTATCTCGAAATCTTCCGCCGCTTCAAGCGTTTGGATGTGTTGGTCAACAATGCCGGAATTCTTCTGGGTGCGATGCTGGGAATGATCGCCGACGAGGCCATCCATAAGGTGATTCAGACCAACCTTGTCGGCAGCCTGGTCCATCTCCAGGAAGCGTCGCGATTAATGGGCCGCAATCGGCGCGGCTCCATTATCAATGTTGCTTCCATCCTTGGGCGATTCGGCAGTGAGGGCCAGACGCTCTACTCGGCGTCCAAGGCGGCGGTCATTGGAATGACCCTGGCGGCGGCGAAGGAACTGGCGCCAAAGAGTATCCGTGTTAATGCCGTCGCTCCGGGGATCATCGATACGGCTATGACACGCGAGTTGCCGCGGGAGAAATTGGAGCGAAGTGTTGCGAGCATTCGCATGGGCAGGATCGGCACCCCCGAGGAAGTGGCGAATGTCATTGTCTTCCTGGCCAGCGATATGTCGTCCTATGTAACCGGCCAGGTGCTCGGCGTTGACGGCGGGATGGTCGTTTGAATGATCTTTTCGATCGATGATGACGCTCGGCGGAGTCGGGTTGCTCTGATCGACGGAGTTACGGATCATCCCTGGACTTACGGGGAATTGTCCGATCAGGTAGCGCGGCGGCGTGATCTGCTTGCGGATACCGAGAGGGACCTACTCTTCCTGTTTTGCCGAAATGATGTCTCGTGCGTGACGTGGTACTTGGCGGCGATGGAAGCGGGGCAGGCCGTAGCCTTACTCAACGACCGGGTGGACGCACCGTTGGCTGCAAACCTGATTGCGTTGTATCGGCCCGAATGGGTGGCTGGCTCCGTGCCTTCCGACCTCCCGGGTTACGAAAGTCCCGATGCCGGCGGACTTCGGCGGCGAAAGCGACCGGACGGGGGGCCCCTGAATTCCGATCTTGCCCTGCTGTTGTCCACTTCGGGGAGCACCGGAAGCCCGAAGTTTGTGAGGCTGCGAAGCAGCAGCGTGGTCGCGAATGCCCAGTCCATCCGGCAGGCCCTTTCCATTCGCGAGCAGGACGTGCCGGTGGCGCATCTGCCGATCCATTACTCTTACGGCCTGTCCGTAGTGAACAGTCACTTGGCTGCCGGCGCAACCGTCCTCCTGTCACAGGAGGGAATAGTGAGTCAGGCTTTCTGGGAGAGCATACGCCGTCACCAGGTGAACTCGTTTTCCGGCGTCCCCTATACTTACCAGATGCTTCGCCGCTTGGGGCTGGATGAGTTAAACGCACCGACGTTGCGTATCATGACCCAGGCGGGCGGCAAGTTGGACGTCGGCAACATTACTTATTTTCACGAATGTATGGCCAAGCGCCATGGAAGCTTCTTTGTGATGTACGGGCAAACCGAGGCTACCGCACGCATTTCGATACTGCCTTCATCCGATCTGCCTCGCAAGTTGGGATCCGCCGGCCGCGCCATTCCGCGCGGAGTAATTCGCATCCATGACGAAAATGGAGCAGCGGTCGCCGGTCCGGACATTGATGGGGAACTGGTTTATAGCGGTCCCAATGTGATGATGGGGTATGCCGCCGGCCGCGAGGATCTGGCCAAAGGCGATGAACTGCAAGGCTGCCTCTTTACCGGCGACCGGGCGCGGCTCGACACAGAGGGCTATGTGTCAATCCTCGGCCGGTCCAAGCGCGACGCCAAGCTCTTTGGGTTGCGTATCAATCTCGATGAACTCGAGGCGTTTGTGAAGCGCAACGGTCCCGCTGCCGCCGTGGCGGGTGCCGACCGGGTGATCATCTTCTGCGAGTTCGGCACCGAGGCAGCGCATCAGGAAATCCGGGCCGCGCTGGCGGCAAAACTGAAAATCCACCACAGAGCTTTCGAATTTCGGCGCATCGACCGGCTGCCCGTCAAGGGCACCGGGAAAATCAGCTATGAAGACCTCTTGGCGCAGGTATGACGCTTGACGACCTAATCCAACGGCCCCAGTACTCCGTGCCGCAAGAGGAGAAAGAGGGGGTGCTGTTGGCGGAGTTAACGCACCTCGGTCAGCTTCACCGTGATCGATCGCGCGAGTACGCCCGCTTGATGCGCGTACTTTTTCCGGAGAGCGAGCATCCCCACGGCCTGGCCGACCTTCCCTACCTCCCCGTTGGGCTCTTCAAGGAGCACCTCTTTTCCAGCGTCCCCGAGAGCGAAATCTTCAGGATTCTGGAGTCGAGCGGAACCACGGGGCAAACGCCCAGCCGCGTCGTCCTGGATCGCGAGACTGCACGGTTGCAGACGCTGGCGCTCAGCCGCATTATGACCAGCTTGCTGGGGCCGCACCGCCTCCCTATGATTCTGGTGGAAACTCCCGACCTCATCAAGGACAGGCGCCAATTCAACGCCCGCGCTGCCGGCTTGCTGGGAATGATGAATTTCGGAAGAAACCACTTTTACGCCCTCGATACCAATCTGGAACTTCGTCTGCCGGAGTTAAAGGAGTTCCTGCGCCAATATGGAGGCGGTCCCTTTTTGATTTTCGGGTTTACCTTTCTGGTGTGGACGCGGTTTTACCGGCCGCTGGTTGACGCCGGTCTTGACTTCTCCCAGGGCATCCTCATCCATAGTGGAGGCTGGAAGAAGCTTCAGGAGCAGGCGGTCACTGCTTCCGGCTTCCGCGCCGCGCTGCGTAAGGCGATGGGCCTCACGCGAGTCTACAATTTTTACGGCATGGTGGAACAGGTGGGAAGCGTTTTTCTGGAGGGCGAGGATGGCTACCTCTACCCCCCTAACTTCGCGGATGTGATCGTTCGCGATCCCTATAGCTTTGAAGAACTACCTCACGGCCAAACCGGCGTGCTGGAAGTGCTGAGCGCTCTGCCCCGCAGCTATCCCGGGCATTGCCTACTGACCGAAGATCTGGGTGTCGTGCACGCCGTGGATTCTTCTGCGTGTGGCCGTTTCGGCAAGGCGTTTTCCGTCCTCGGCCGGATTCCCCAGGCCGAACTGCGTGGTTGCAGCGACGTCATTGCCGCCAAGGTAGGTTGATGCAAATAGAAATCCTGCTCCCCCAAGAACGCTGGATTGACCTTGAGGATCTGCCCGGACTTTTGGCCGGCTCCGCTCCCGCGCCACCCTTCCATGAATCCATCATGGATGCCGTCGTGGACCTCTCGCAGCGCATCTTTCATGACCCGGAAGCGCGCGCCCATCCCGAATTGTCGGCCTTGGCTTATTGGATGCGCAAGACGGAGATAGTTCGGCTCGCATCACAATTCCGTGGGCTTCAACTCGACCAGAGGCTTCTGACCGCTCGCGGCCTCATTTTTCACCTGCCACCGCGCAACGTCGATACGATTTTTGTGTACTCGTGGCTCCTTGCCGCACTTACCGGCAATCGAAACGTCATTCGACTTTCTCCGCAACGGTCAGAGGCAACCACCATCCTTCTGCGCCTCCTGCGGGAAACACTGGCCGCGGCTGCGGAGCCGGCGCGTGGCGGCACCATCATCGTCAGCTACCACCACGAAACGGAACCGACGGAGATGCTGTCCGTCATGTGTGACGTCCGCGTGATCTGGGGCGGGGATCAGACGGTGGAAACCATCCGGCGTTTTCCTCTGCGTCCGCAAGCAAGGGAACTCACCTTTCCCGACCGCTATTCATTGTCCGCCATCGACGCCGGCGCTTATGCCGTTCTTCCGGAAGAGAAGCGCAATCGTCTGGCGGATCAGTTTTTCAACGATTCCTACTGGTTTGATCAGTTGGCGTGCTCTTCTCCCCGCCTCGTTGTATGGTGCGGAAGTGGGCCTGGCGCGCGCGCCGCTTCCGCGGACTTCTTCCCTCGCGTGGCCGCATGTGTTGAGCGTCGCGGTTACGTTCTGCCGCCTGCTCCCAACATGCACAATCTGGTGTTCGCTTGTTCCGCCATTCTCAACTCTCCCGTGGAGGAGTGCCGGCGGTACAAGGGGTTAACCGTCCTGAGCATTGGCTCCTTGGAAGGCTTCCAGCGGGGGCATCCCGGCGGAGGGCTGTTCTTCGAAGCGCACCTGGAAGGTCTCTGTGATCTGCCCCCGTACCTTTCCCGGCGTGATCAAACCCTCACGTGGTTTGGCTTTGCATCCGAGGAGTTGCGCGCTTTGGCTCAAAGTCTGAACGGCCGCGCCATTGACCGCATCGTGCCCATTGGCCAAGCCCTGCAATTCCACCGCTTCTGGGACGGCTACGATCTGCTGCAGGAGTTCTGCCGCTCTGTCCACATCGAATCCTCCTTCATGTACACCCGGCCCGCACCATCCAACACCGTGGTGTAATCCCCGTCAAGTTCCCACCTTCTGCCCTTCCCCCGGGCAATGCGGTAAGGCGCTGAATTCTCATCACCGCAGTCCCCATCCGGAAGCATGCCAGTGATAGACAATCTCCGGGCTGCTGAAACGGAAGCCGAGTATGGAGAAAAGATTGACGACGCTGTGGTTCGTCGCCGAAATGCTGCCAACCGCGCGGCGCACGTTCTGGCGGCGTAGTTCATGCAGGGTTGCGGAGTAGAGCTCCACGCCGAGCATCGTCCCTTTCAAGTTCGCTGCCACGGCCGCGAGGCGCAGATCGGAAAGTTCACCGTCAACCACGACGTGGTGGAAGCCCTCGACGCGTCCGCCCAACTCCAGCACGTATATGCGATCAAACTCACTGGGGTTGTGGAGGGCGTTACGCACCCATTGTGAATAGCGGCGGTCCGCAAGTAATTTAGGAAATCGCGGATCGGCATGATACCGCCCATGAGAAAACGACTCCGAGGCAATCGTTTCAATCGCCGCGTGATCCTGGGGCAAGGCCGGACGGACTGGTGTGCGCAGCGGCGGAAGCTTGGCGCTGGCGAGTGGCACACTAACCTGAAGAGACAGATCGACGAACTCGAACCCGGCTCGCGGCAAGACCTGCCGCCAAAAGGAATCCGTGGGGGCCAGGAATGAAGAGCAAACTGAAATGTTTCTCGTGTCGAGCCACTTGGTTATTGTGCTGCGAAACAGTTCCAATCGTTCGCGGCTGAATTCTCCCACTCCCGGGCGGAAGGTGGCCACGGGGAAACCGAAAATGGCGCTATCCCAAGGGATCACCGCCGCCTCGCCCAGGATGGGATCCGGCGAGATCTGCTCGTAGGTAAGCTCAAAACCGGTACGAATCGAAGCCATCAGTCTTCAACCCTCACCACTCCGTCAGCTCAGACGCAGTCCGCACGTTCCTCTGAATGCGTGGTCACTCGCCGGACCTGCGGATCACCAAGTGCGTGAACCCGGAGACGGCCTGCGGTGAGCCCAACACGTGATAGCGGCCGAAATTGAATGCCCCTTCTGCGATGCGGAGAACTGCTTCATGATCCTCGGCCTCAACTGGTCGCATGGGGAACCGGATATAGAACGGAACACAAATGCCTTCTCCTCGCGCGGCATGATAGCAAACAAGAAGCTTCTTCTCTATGGGGAATTCCGTATGCTCAATTTCGCGGCCGCCGGTTCGCCCAAGGTTATCAGCGTATACTGCGTTGACCATGAGGCCCGGGGCCTCCGGGCATGCACGCCGCCTATGGGCCATTGATTATTTGTAGGTAACGACTCTTCTCCGGTACACTGGCGGCTTGAAACTCCGGCCGCATGAAGGGGGAAGCAATGAATGTGATCGTCACCACCACCATCAACCCCGTTACCAAGGCCGTCCGACTCTTTGACGCCATGCCGGACTGGCACCTCATCGTGATCGGGGATAAGAAGACACCAACGGATTACCGGTTGCAGCGCGGGACCTACGTCCCTCCCTCGGAGCAGGAGAGTTACGACAAGGACCTCTCCTGCGCCATCGGGTGGAATAGTATTCAGCGGCGGAACTTCGGGTTGCTCCTGGCGTACGACATGGGAGCCGAGGTGGTGGCTCTGATTGACGATGACAACATCCCCCTTGATGGTTGGGGCCAGAACCTGATGGTGGGGAAACAAGTTGAAGTTAACTATTATGAAACTGACCTGCCGGCATTTGATCCGGTGGGAGCCACCAATATGCGTCACCTTTGGCATCGTGGCTACCCGCTTCAGCTTCTTCCCCAGCGCGAGTACCAGAGCGTTTCCAGAAAACGGCTCCACGTCGATGTGCAGGCGGATTTCTGGAATGGCGACCCCGACATTGACGCCATCTGCCGTATGGAACATGCGCCGGATTGCAGTTTTGATCCCAAGTACTTTCCCATGGCGAGCAATCGAATCTCACCCTTCAATTCTCAAAACACTTTCATGCTTCGGAGTGTCTTGAAACACTACTTCCTGTTTCCCCACATCGGCCGGATGGATGACATCTGGGCCAGCTATTACGTGCAGGCAAAGGGGTGCCGGCCCGTTTACGGAAAGCCTTCGGTTGTCCAGGAGAGGAACATCCATGATTTGGTCGGCGACATGCGGCAGGAGTATCTGGGCTACGAAAACAACCTGAACCTGATTCATGACCTGGGCGTCGACGCCGAGCGGATTCATTGGTACCTTCCGCCGGAGTCGGCACGGGCGTTCCATCTTTACCGGAGGCATTTCCCGGATGCGTAAGATCCTGATTACGGGCGCGGCGGGCTTCGTCGGGCGGCACTTCGCCTGGCGATTTCTCAACTCCGGCGACCTCGTTCTCGCAGTTGACTCGATCATAAACGGGGCAACAGGTGCGGCGCTGTTGGCGTAGCTTTCAACCAGGCGTTCATTGACGGAAGCCCGGGAAGCCGCTAGAATTGTCCCTTCGGGCTCTTGCGGGAAGGGACTGCTGGTTCTCCACCTGTTTTAAGCCCCACCATCAGAACGAAGGATCAATATTATGAACGCGAATGATCTCCGGCCCGGAATGATCATCCGGCACAACGGCGAGCTTTTTACGATCTACAAGGCGGAACACCGCACGCCCGGCAACCTGCGGGCATTCGTGCAGGCCAAGATGCGCAACCTGCGCACTGGCGCCATGAATGACCATCGCTTCCGCTCAGAGGACACGGTGGAGAAAGCCCTCATCGACGATGTGGAGATGCAGTACCTTTATGCCGACGGCGATTCCTACTACTTCATGAACACCGCGAATTACGAGCAGATCCCCCTCAGCAAGGAGGCCGTGGGCGACCGCGCCGCCTACATGATGCCTGACGTCATCCTGAAGGTCGCGTTCTTTGAGGGCCGGCCTGTGGACGTCGAGTTGCCCGCCACCGTGGACCTGAAAGTGGTGCAGACCGAGCCCGGCATCAAGGGTGGATCCGCGACAAACGTGACCAAGCCCGCCAAGCTTGAAACCGGCGTGGTGGTCCAGGTGCCGCCCTTCATCAATGAGGGAGAAACGATCCGCGTTGACACCACTGAAGGAAAGTACCTCGAACGCGCCAACTGATTTTAGAATTTCTCATCCAAACTGATCTCGGAAAGAATCTTGTCCAGTTGATCGCCGGCTTGCTGCCGCTTGGTCTGAAGGTCGGCGATCTGGCTGCGTAGCGCGGCCAGGCGGTCTTCCTGCAAATTCAACTGCTGTGTGTATCGCTGCACTAGCGCCCTCTCCTCTAGAGTGCCCTTTAACGCCTTCATGTTTTCGCGGATCCGGCCCTGGTCGGTGCCAATTGCATTCTGTTCCTGTTGGCGGACGCTGATTTGATGGTCGAATCCCTCGATCACCGCTTTCTGATCGAGCACGCGCTTGATGGCTCGCTGCAACTCCGGGGTCATTCTCTTCTGCTCGGTCAGAAAAGTGACCTCATCATCCGAAACGTTCGAGAGTTCCTCCCGCATGGCGAGAGGGTGATATTCCTCCACCACGAGTTGCGCGCCGGCTTTGGGTTCCACCTTCACGCGGAAGCGCTGGAGGGATGCCGTGGTCTCCTCGGGCTTCGTGCCATCCGCCAGTTTCCATTCCGGGCGCACCGCATGCTCAATGATTACGTCGCGTGACACCGAGTCGGAGTTGCTGACGGTGTATGTCCTGATTTCGCGCTCCTCCTTGGTCATGATCATTGTGCCTTTGATGATTTGAATCCGGCTGAAGGGCTTTTCCGACGGGGTCTCCACTGCCTTGATGCGTACAGCCGGGTCGGCAGCATACGAAATCAGGCGCTTTTCGCCCGGCCGCAAGACATCGAGCATGCCCTCGCCGGAGAAAGTTCCTTCCTCGAGAATGTTGAAACTCCCCGCGTCGAATTCTATACCACTGGTATTGGTGAGCCACAGGGCGCGCAGGGGTTCATCGCTGTCTTCATTCCAGAGCGTGACTTTTTCCGCGTCGATACGGTCTTGCAGTATGGGCACCAGCGCCGACTGGTTCTTGTCAATGGTAACGTTCTCCTTCAAATCGTATTGGAAGAAATCGCCGACCGCTTTGGCCTCGGCTTCGGACCCCTGACGCTCAGCATTGCTGGAAATCTCGGCAGATTGGGTCTGTAAAACTGGCGCTGCTGCTCGGACTTCAACCGCTTGTGCGGATGCTCCCACCGAGAGCGTCGGATGAATTTCATTCAGCCTCCCGACGCCGATATAGATATTCGTAAGTGCGAAGCGTTGAAATCCCATCGCCTGAACAAAGAGTGCCGAATTCCCGGGGGAAACATTATTGAACCGATAGTAGCCCTGGGGGTCGCTGGTGATGGTCTGCGACTCACCGGTCGCCTCGTTGCGCAAGGTGACCTGTGCTCCACCCACACCCGCTCCGCTCTGGTCCTTCACGGTACCTTCCAAACTTGCCCTTCCAGGAGCAATTGAAACCCCTTTGTTCTCTCCTCCGCCCATGCCTGGTGGAGGTGGCGGCGGTGGCGCAGGCTCATTCATTGCGCTCTCGTGCGTCTGTGGTGTGAGCATGGCCGACTCGGGCAGCGGCACTTCCGGCCGGCGGACGTACATGGGCTGCGAGATGTTCTGCACAAATGACTGCGGCGCGCCCGCCACCAGCGACAACTGCACGTCTTTCCAATCCTCGCCGATGGTGTTGTCAACGACGGCCCAGCCCTGCACCAGCGGCTGATTGCCATGCTTCTGGTCCAGCAGGATGCGATAGGTGCTTTTCCACACCGGCACTTCGCTGATGTAGCTGACAAAGATTTCGCGGTCGCCCGTGCCCGCGGCGGAAATGGTCAGGCGGCGCAAATCGACGGCCTTGGCCGAGCCGATCAGGTTCAGGTAGCGATTCACTTCGTCGGCCAGTTCGCGGTCGGCGATGCGAACGGAAGTCGCCGGACCCAGGTCGAAGCTGCGCACCTCCCCGGCATCGGTTACCAGCGTCAGGACGGTGACTTCCTCCACCAGTTCCGGCTTGTCGCCGAAGCGCTTCCGGGTTTCAAGGCCCAGCAGTTTGCCCGCAACGGAAACTGTGCCGGAGCGCACTTCCACGCGCGTGCCACGCAGTGCTTGCAGCAGGTCGGTGCCCGAGGCGTCTTCCCCCAGCGGCAGGCGCAAAGTCTTCAAGCGCTCGGAGAGCGGCGCCACGGAATTGAACCGCACGCCGTTGATGTGCCCGCCGCCCAGGTCCACGACGGTCAGCGACTTCAGCGCATCGTTCAACTGCGCGGAGGTGAAATCGATGTTCAAATCCTGCGTTCCTCGGACGTGCGTCGAGTGCTCGAAATATCCCACGCCGTTCTTGTAAAGCACCACGCGCTTTACGGGCAGGCGGCCGGTTGCCTCTGGAGTTTCAGGGGCGGCGGGCGGTGGCGGCGCCTGCTGGGCGCGGGACAAGCTAAAGAAGGAAAAGATGGCGAGAATGGCCACAATGATAGTTCTGCGCATGAGGACCTCCGTCTGAGTCGCGGCTTCGGACTTTCCCTCCAGCCACTGCCCAGTTGCGTTGCAAAACCCCTCACCCGCCCGTCAGCGGACGGTCAACCTCTCCCCTCGGAGAGGTCGGGATTCTGTTGGGTGCGCGAGCGCACAAGGAAAAACCACCCCCCTCTCCCGGGGAGAGGGGGGCGGCCATGCGCCGCCGGGTGAGGGGTCTCTTCCGCGGCCGCGCCTATTATAGGCAAACTTGGTGCGAGATATTTGGGAATCGCCGCGCGCGCGCTTATAATTCAATCGTTATGGACGAACGCATCCGTTTGACTGCGATGGTCAAGGCGGCGGGTTGAGCGGCGAAGTTGAGTCCAAGGATTTTGGACTCGGTGCTCGGCCGTCTGCCCCGGCAATTCGATCCCAACGTGTTGGTAGGTTTTGACACCGCCGACGACGCGGGAGTGTATCAACTCTCGCCGGACCTGGCGCTGGTGCAGACGGTGGATTTCTTCACGCCCATCGTCGATGACCCCTACACCTTTGGACAAATCGCCGCCGCCAACGCCCTCAGCGATGTTTACGCCATGGGGGGCCGGCCGATCTCCGCGCTCTCCATTGTCGGTTTCCCCCAGAGCGGGCAGGATATCGATATTCTCGAAAAAATTCTTCAGGGCGGCCTTGCCAAAATGCAGGAGGCCTCCTGTGCGGTGATTGGCGGCCACTCGATTGGCGACGACGAAATCAAGTTCGGATACGCTGTTACCGGCCTCATCAACCCGCAGCGCGTGCTGAAGAACGTGGGCGCGCGACCCGGCGATCGCCTGATCCTCACCAAGCGCCTGGGGACGGGCGTGCTCGGCACGGCTCTTAAAAAAGGAGTTGCCTCAGAGGCGGAGGTGGAGGCCGCCATCCTTTCCATGTGTATGCTGAACCTCACCGCCATGGAGATTGCCCTGCCGTTCGAGCTGCACAGCGCCACCGATGTGACCGGCTTCGGCCTGCTCGGCCACGCGCGGGAAATGGCCGTGGGAAGCAACGTCAGCTTTGCCCTGGATTCCTCGCAAATCATTTTTCTGCCGGGAGCGCGCGAGTTGGCCCATGAAGGGCCACCTGCCCGGCGGTCTGAAGCGCAACCAGGAATTTGTCGGCGGCTGCGTGGAGTTTGCACCCAGGGTTCCCGACGAAATCAGGAACCTGCTTTTCGATCCGCAGACGTCAGGAGGCCTCTTGTTCTCGGTCGCCGCGAAGGACGCCGAGCGGCTGGTAGAAGCTTTGCGGTCCAGCGCAGTGGACGCGCAGCCCATCGGGGAAGTCATCGAGAAAACGCATCCCCTGCTGAGCGTGCGGTGACCGCGATGATCGAACTGATCCCCGCGCACGGCGCCGAGCACACCGAGCGGGTTCGCGAGCTCTTTAAGGAATACGCAGCCTCGCTGCAAACAGATTTGTGCTTCCAGAATTTTGAGCGCGAGCTGGCGGGGCTGCCGGGTGACTATGCGCCGCCCGAGGGCAGGTTGCTCATGGCCATCGACGGCACGGTGGCAGCGGGATGCGTGGCTTTGCGCAGGATCGATGGCGAGGTCTGCGAGATGAAGCGGCTGTACCTGCGCCCGGCCTTCCGTGGGCAAGGATTGGGCAAGTCGCTGGTGGACGCCATTCTGGCGGAAGCGCGCGCCGCTGGCTACCAACGCATGCGCCTCGATACGCTTCCGGAGATGACACAGGCCATTGCCATGTATCAGTCGCTGGGTTTCCGGCCCGTGGAGGCGTACCGATACAATCCGGTTCCGGGAGCTTTGTTTCTGGAGATGGACCTGTAGTAGCGCCGACCTTGAGGTCGGCACCGCCGGCCAGGGGCCGGCCGCTCGCACTTCCGCGCGGGCGCGCGGCTCCCGCCGTCAGAGCCAGCGCAAGCCAACTAGGAACGGTTGATTCACCGCCCCGGCGCGCCGGGGCAGGTGCCGACCTCAAGGTCGGCGCTACGGCGCAAATTCCAAAACCATCAGCGCATTGCACGATGCGCTGAACAAGGGTTAATATCGCCAAGATGAAAAAACGTATTCCTACGCAGTTAATTGTCGGTTTGGGAATCCTGCTGGTCGGGGGCGGGATCGTTGGGGGCGAGGCTTTGCTGGTCAAATGGTATCCCGCGCACCAGGCTGCCGTGGTCAAGGACACGTTGGCGCCCAAGCCCTTCAACAACGATGGCTTGGGAGTAGAGATGCAGGTGGCGGCGGGCATTCACGAGAAGGTTGAACCGTTTACCGGGGGCGTCAGGATTTTTTCGCCGAGATTCTGGAGCACGGGTCCGAGCATCACCATCACCTCGCAACCCAATCCCGATGGGAGTGCGGAGTTCACTCCCCAGCAAACCGCTATTTGGGAAACCGACGGCGTGCAGCACAACCTGCAGCGCTATCAGTTCGAGGAAACGCGCATCAATGGCCGCGACGCGGTCCTGATCTGGCAGTCCCTGCACCGAACGATGCAGCTCACAGCACGGGTGATCTCGCCGGATCGCATCATCGAGGTTCAATGCACGCCCGGCAGCGCCGATGAAGTTCTTTATATGCAGGCGTGTGATGAGAGCGTGCGGACCATCAAGGTGGCGGGGCCGCCGTCTCCGCAGCCTGCCGCTCCCGGCTCGGACGAGGGCACGCCGGGCTCGCCGTCCGCCCAGCAATAACGCCGGAATGCGAAAAAGAACTTTACTGTTGCCGGCACACTAGCCCGCATTTCTCACCAAGTTCCGGAATTGCGGACGCCAAGTGACGAGCCCCAAAGGGGCGAAATAACAAAGCCCAGGCCAGCGGCCTGGGCTGAACAGAAGCAATATCCCCCCAGCCCTGTAGGGGCGCAAGAGTTCCGACGCCGCGAGCTGGGTGCGGGGGCTCTCAAGAATCGCCTTTCGACGACGGTCGGAGGTGGATAGTCAGGCTGTTATGACGCCCCTCCAGGGCTGGGCGGTATTGGCGACGCGTGCGCCTTTACCCAGGCCGTTGGCCTGGGCTTTGTTAGGGCGCCCCTTCGGGGCTGAAAACGCGGGCCGCAGGATAGATTTTCGGCAGCTTGGTGAGAAATGCACGCCGGCAAACGGTCAGCAAGTCCGCAGGTTCCCGCATCGTGAGGGTATAAGGAGGTCCGGTGAGTCGATCTATGACAAAGTGGGAACAGGTCGAAGGCGATCTGGCGACGCCGTTGGGATTTCGTGGTGCAGCCGTGGCCGCCGGGATCAAAAAGGCGCCGGGTGCGCTGGACTTGGCGCTGATCTTCTCCGATTCACCCGGAACAACCGCCGCCGGAGTTTTTACGAAGAATCGAGTTGCCGCCGCGCCGGTCGTGCTCTCGCGCGAACACCTGGTGGAGAGCCGTGGCCGGTGCCGCGCCATCCTCGTCAACGCCGGCAATGCCAATGCCTGCACCGGAAAGGCGGGACTGCACACGGCCGAGGAAACCGCTCGCGTTGCCGGAGAACTGCTCGGCATCGAACCCTCACAGGTTCTAGTGGCTTCAACAGGAGTCATTGGCATCCCGCTTCCCCTTGATCCCTTCCTGAAGCAACTCCCATTCCTGAAGGAGAGTCTTTCCAAAGAGAATGCCAAAGCCGTCGCCCAGGCCATCATGACCACTGACACGTTCCCCAAGACCTGTGTGGTGCGGTCAACAACCAAAGGGAGGACCGTGCACATTGCCGGAGTGGCCAAAGGGGCGGGCATGATTCATCCCCACATGGCCACCATGCTTTCCTTCGTCACCACCGACGCGTTGATGGGCGAGCGCATGTTGCACCACCTGCTGGTGGAGGCGGCGGAAGATTCCTTCAATCGTGTTACCGTGGACGGCGACACCTCCACCAACGATACGCTGGCGGCGATGGCCAGCGGCCTGGCGGAGATTTCCGTGATTCCCGGCAATGACAGCCGCTCGTGGTTTGCGGAGGGATTGACACTGCTTTGCCAGACGCTGGCCCGCATGATTGCTCGCGATGGCGAGGGCGCCACCAAATTGATCACGGTGGAAGTGGTGGGGGCGCGCACTCCCCTGGACGCGGACCGTGTGGCGCGCGCGATTGCCAACTCACCGCTGGTGAAGACGGCCGTTGCCGGCGCCGATCCCAACTGGGGACGCATCGTGTGTGCGGCGGGTTACTCCGGGGCCAAATTCGATCCCGGCAAGATTGACCTGACCGTCAATGACCTGCCGCTGTGCCGCAAGGGCATGGATGCGGGCTATGACGAGGCGGCGGCCCACCGGGAATTCGAAAAGAAGGAAATTGTCCTGCACGTTGATCTTCACGCCGGCAGGATCAGCTCCCGCGTCTGGACCTGCGATTTTACCAAGGGTTACATCGACATCAATTCGTCGTATCGAAGCTGAGCTACTTCTTCCCATCGATGAACGGCCTGAGGAACACCGCCGAGGCGCGGATTTCCTCGATGCCGCTCAGTCCGTCCTCAATGGAGACCCATCCGTCAAAGCCTGCCTCCCGCAGGGTGCGGAAGATGTGCGGGTAGTCATTCATTCCCTTGCCCACCTCGCCGTGGGTCAGGATGGTGGCGTAGCCAACCGAATCTTCCACCGCCCGCAATTCCTCGATAGTGTGGCCGGGCTTCAGGTGACGGTCGCTGGCATGCATGGTCACCACGCGATGCTTGACCTTTTCGAGCACGTCGAGCGGATCCTCGCCCGCCAGAATGGCATTGGAGGGGTCGTATTGCACGCCGAACCACGTCGAGTCGATCTGGTTCACGATCTCGAGAAAAACATCCTGCTTCTGGGCGAATTCCGGGTAGGTCCAGAAATTGTCCTTGTAGTGGTTTTCCATGCAGAGCACGACGCCCTTGCCGGCACTGTATTCCAGCACTTCCTTGATGCACTCCACCACCCACTGCACGCCCTGCTGGCGCGAGACGCCGGGGCGGCGCTGGCCGGAAAGCACGCGGCAGAAGCGGCCGCCGAGCTTGGCGATGATGTCCACGTTGCGCTTCTCGTGTTCCACTTCCTTGCGCCGATCCTCCGCACTCGGTTGGGTGAAGTCGGACGAGCAGCACAGCATGGGCACTTCCATTTTGTGGCGCGCGTGGGCCTCGCGGACCTGCTCCAGGTAGGCATCATCAAAGCTGGTCAGGGTTCCATCATAAAGTTCCAGGCCTTCGACCGGCAGGTCCGCGGCCATATCAATCCACTGAAATAAAGTCATGGTGCGGTCGCGCACCATTTCGTCCATGTAGCACTTGGGAAAAGCGGCGAGTTTCATGGTGTGTGGGTCCCCTAGATGGCAAGTTCTGCGGGCGCGCCGAAAGGAAGCTGTTCGTAATCGAGTACCGCGCCGGAGATCAGTTCATTGGTGGCAAAAAACAAAACGGCGTTGGCGATATCCGCCGGAAGGATCATGCGGCCGTAGGGGCGAGTCTTCAGCGCATCCTGCAACCACTTCTCGCCCTTCCCCTCGATTACCGTGTGCAGATGGTTCTCGCCCTCGGTCAAAACCCAGCCGGGATTGATCTGATTCACCCGGATCCGATACTGCGTCAGGTAGTTCGCCAGATTCTTGGTAAAGGTCATCAGCCCGCCTTTGGAGGAGGAGTAAGGCAGCAGCGCCTTCAATCCAAAGTGTGCATTTACGGAGCCGATGTTGACGATGCAGCCGCTCTGGCGGTCTTTCATGTGACGTACGGCTTCCTGGCAAAGCAGGAACGGAGCACGAAGATTGATATCGAAAATCGCGTCCCAAAGTTCCGTGGAAGTGTCTTCAATGGTGCCGCGGTGCACCACGCCGGCGTTGTTCACCAAAATGTCGACGCGTCCGAAACGCGAGGCGGCGCTGCGAACGATGCTGCGGCAATGCGACTCCTCGCGCAAATCGCCGGTGACCAGCAAAGCCTGGCTGCCGGCGGCTTCAATGGCCGCGATAATCTTCTCACCGCCCGCCCGTTGGCTGTCGAGCCCATGCACCAGGACGCGCGCTCCCGCCTCCGCGAGTTTCAGTGCGATTCCCCCGCCAATGCCCTGAGTGGAGCCCGTCACCACCGCGACCTGGCCCGCCAACGCTGACTTTTCGGCTTTTGCGCTACTCATGAGTTCCTTTCAAAGTGCCGGCATTTAGTTGTTCGTAGCCGCCGGCGTCAGGACGGCCTTCACAATTTCGCCCGAAGCCATCTCATCAAAGCACGGCCGCCAATTCGGATAGGTCTCAATGCGGCCCACGATGCGCAGCGGGTCGAGTTTTCCCGACGCCAGCAGGGTCAAGACCGTCTCCCACATGCGGTAATTGTGGCTGAAGCTGCCTTGCAGCCGAATCGCCTTCTGCACCAGCGGGTCGAGGGAGAAATTCAGCGGCTGCGGTCCCCACCCGACCTTGGTAATTTGCCCGCCCGGCCGGACCACGGCCATGGCAGTCTTCAGCGCGGCGGAAGCACCGGCAGCGTCAATTACCAGATTCACGCCGAGCCCGTCGCCGAGAGACTTTACCGCCTCACGAATCTGTTCGTCGCCTTCCATGAACGTGCGGCTGACGCCCAGCGACTCCGCCACCTTCATGCGGGTTGCGTCCTGCTTCAATCCCGCCACACCCACCCACGTGGCGCCGGCCAGCTTGGCCAGTTCCGCGCACAACAGACCAATCGGCCCCGGCCCCTGGACCAGCACGGAATCCCCCGGGTGAATCTGCGAGTGGACGCACGTGGCATTGAACGCCACACAGCAGGGCTCGGTGAGCGACGCCTTCTCAAACGAAACCGTATCCGGCACACGATGCAGGCAGCGCGCCGGCACCCGCACGTAGTCGGCCATGGCGCCGTTCATGCCGTTGCCGAAGCCGCGCCGCTGCGGGCACAGGTTGTACTCACCGGAACGGCAATAGGCGCACTGGCCGCAAATGTACGCCGCCGTTTCCGACACCACGCGGTCGCCCTCGCGGAATCCCTTTACGTTCTTTCCCACCGCGCTCACCACGCCGGTGAACTCGTGGCCGAGAATGACGGGAATGTTGACGGGCCAGCTATGGGTGTTATGAAACTGGTGAATCTCGCTCCCGCAAACTCCCACGGCGCGCGTGGCCAGCAGAACTTCGTCGTCCGCGGGATCGCCCGGGCGCGGCACTTCCCGCCACTCCACGGCATACTTCTCCAGAGCGTAGTGAACAATCGCTGCCATCGTGGCGGTGGCCATAATCAGTCCTCTCAGTATGGTTTCGGATTCGAACTCGCAGGTGTCAGGTGCCGGGGGCGGAACGAACCTCGAAAGTCGAAATTCGATCCCATAGGCGCGAGTTTCGAATTTCCAGTTTCGAGCTTCGTTCCTTCCCGGCGCCTGACACCTGCCTTTACCCATTCAGCTTGCTGATGATCTCGCGCAGCAACCCTTCCATGTCGTGCGCCGGTGATTTGAATGCGTCCGCATCCACCGTCAGCGGTGCGCCCAGAACCAGGTGATGGACGCCATACTTGGGCAACTCCATAACCTGGGTCACAGAAAGGCCGCCGACCGCCTGCACGGGAATGGTGACGGCTTTGACCACCGCCGCCAGTTCATCCAGCGGGCTGGGCGGCACACCCCCATGCGCGGCGATCACTTCCGGATCGCGCCGCTCGTCGTAACCGACGTGGTGGACGATGAAATCCACGCCCAGGTCCTGCATCATGCGCGAAGCCGCGGGCTTGTCTTCGCAACCCAGGTCGTCGCCCATCACTTTGACGCCGTAATCGCGCCCGCACTTCACCACCACTTTGATGGTCGCCGGATGCGCCCTCGCCATCACCACCACGTGGGTGGCGCCGGCCTTCGCCATCATTTCCGCTTCCAGGTAGCCGCCGTCCATGGTTTTCAGGTCGGCCACCACCGGGTATTGGGGGAATTCGCGCCGCAACGCCTCCACGGAGTGCAGGCCCTCGCCCAGCAGGAGCGGAGTCCCCGCTTCCAACCAATCCACGCCGGCGCGCACCGCTTTGTGCGCATGATCGAGAGCGTCCTCGATGGTGGTGAGGTCCAATGAAATTTGGACGATGGGCCGGGGCAAACTTGTCATGTCGTATCCTTGGGAGCAGAAGCCGCGTTGTGTTGAAAAGATACGGTACCGCAGTTTGCCGGATATCTCAAGTTTCTGCGTTTTGTGGATGGCAAGAATTCAGTTGTCAGGAACGTAGTACTTGCGTAAGCTTGCGTGCGTTTCACACCGAGGTCACAGAGGCGCTCACAGAGATCACTGAGGGCTTTCTCTGTGCCCTCTGTGTGAAACGCTTTTAGGAGGACTTATGAATCGTCGCAATTTTGCCAAAACCGTTGCCGGCGGCGCGCTGGGCACGGCGGCCCTGAACCTTGCGCCACTCGCGGCAGCGCCCGCGGACCAGAACGTGGAGGAAGCACCGTTCAGAACGTCCATTATGCTCTGGACAATCCTGCACGAGTTGCCCTTCGAGGAACGCCTGGAGAAAGTTGCCGAAGCGGGCTATCACGCGGTCGAGTTGGTGGGCGAGTACGCGAAATGGACCGACGATGACTTTCACCGTTACAACAAGAAGCGCCTGGAGTTGGGCATCAAGTTTGATTGCACCGCGGGCACTCGCCACGGCGCGGGCGACCCCAGCGTTCGCGACGCGTTTCTTGGCGATATCCGCGAACAGATGGAGATCATGAAGAAGATTGACTGTCCGGCGCTGATCGTCATGTCCGGCAACGTGGTGCCGGGGCTCTCGCCGCAGCAACAGCATGATAGCTGCGTCGAGGGCCTGAAGCGGGCGACGCAGTTGGTGGAAGGCACGGGCGTCACCCTGCTGCTGGAAAACATCGACCTTGAGGAGAATCCCCACTACTACATGTGGTCCGTGCCCGATGCCTTCAAGATCATTGAGGAAGTGAATCATCCCCAGGTGAAGTTTTTGTACGACTTCTACCACGCGCAGATTTCCGGCGGCAACCTGATCGCCCATTTTGAAAGACATCACGACAAAGTGGGCCTGATCCACATCGCCGACGTTCCCGGCCGCCACGAGCCCGGAACCGGTGAAATCAACTATATTAATATCTACAAGAAGCTTGCTGAGTTGAATTATAACCACTATGTGGCGATGGAATTCCGTCCCAGCGGCGACGTGGTGAAGACCTTGGCCCACGCGCGCGTGGAAGCCCTGCAGGCGGCACGCGGTTAGGGACTGGGGGCTGGGGAAATACACGTCCGGCGGGTCGTTTCCCAGGTGCCCAGACCAGCGTGACGCCGCACCACTGGCCACTGACCACTAACCACTAACCACTGCTTTTCTCACGCCGCCGCGCGGATGTTCACCCAAACATGCACGTGCGGCGCGCCGCGGAAGTACCACACCATCGTGGGGCTCTCCAGTTGCCACACGTCCCACACGCCGTCGTTCCCCAGGTCCTGGTTCTTGTAGAATGACATGGCCAGAGCGTTCACACCGCCGTTCGCGGTGATGTCCTGCATGGCGCGCTCGCGGTCTTCCCGGCGGAAGGGCAAGAGCAAATCGTGCAAGACCTCGGTGACGAGTTGCCTCTGGTCGGCGGTCATTTCCCCAACCGGCAGGCCGGCCAGTGGCTCGCCGCGTTTCTTCAATTCCACGGTGCGGGTTCCCTGTTCCTCACGCGGATCGCCCAGCAGTGCCATCTGGCGTTGTTTGCCATCGAGCGCCTGGAAGACCTCATTGGCTCGCTTGGCTTGATACCAGTAGACATTCTTGGGATGGTCGGGCTTTTCAACGAATCCCTGCGAGGCGTGGCCGTAGAAGATGGGCCCGCCGAACGCCGCTCCCGCCACCGTATCGCCATCGCAGCGCACCGTGCAGTGGCGGCCCGTCAGTACAAACTCAAAGCCGCCCTTGCCGGGCTCACCAAAGAGCGCCACGGAGTATTGTTCCAGGCCGCCGGCGTCCTCGTTGATGTGATAAATGACCTTGTCCACGAATTCCGGATTGTGCAGGTCGCGAAAGATTTCCCGGATCATCGCCTGCTGGTCGGGCGTGAACGTCTCGGCGATCGTGGTCGGGACAATCTTCCAGTTGTTGTCGACTTTTGATTGCAGCGGATCGCCGAAAGGAAAAGTCACGTGCTGCCGCTGCTCCGGGGTCAGGCTTTTATAAAGCGTGCCCACTACGGTTTCAGAAGTGTCGATGTGTGCGCCTGCTTCCGGCAAAGCTGAAGCCGTGAGTATTCGCGAGCCTGAGACTCCCGTGGCCAGAGCGGCGCCGCTCACCGCCACGGTTTTGAGAAATTCCCGCCGGCCGATGCTGTCGCAATCGGGACATCGCATAGTTTCCTCCTTTAATGCCCTGTGGCTTCTTTATCTCACCGCTGGGCGGGGAAAGCAAGCTGATCGTGGCGTTCGGGAATCGTCCGCCGGGAGATCTCCGAGATTGGCGGAGAGGCAAAAGTAGTATTCCCTTGGAGGTTAGACCTGTGCAAACGGGACACAAAGTAAGGGTAGTTGATTTCGAGGGCAAAAAGTTGCCGGCCGGCTCGTAGGAATTCACGGAGATGTGGTGTTGATCTGTAAGGAGCATGAGTTCTTGGCGGTCAACAAAGAGCGAAGGGAACCTCTCTCGGTTTCAAGAAGGAGTGGATTCTAGAAACGTCAGCCACCTGATTGTGGTAAGATCCGCCGTCTATGGGACTTGAGAGCATTCCCCAAACGGTGCGCGACAGGTTCCGCATCAAGGAACGCGGACATGCTTCTGCGATCCTTGCGAGCGACTACCCGAGCGAATTTAACGACCTCATGGAGGGTCTCAGCGCGTTCTCTCTGCGGCGCAGCCACATCATGAAGCCGGGCGGGGGGAAGTCACAAATTCCAAAACTGATCGACGGATTTCTTCGCAAGCGGGGATGGGGGGAGAAATCGTTCGATATCGCCATCACAGTAGACGGCAGTCCAGTTCCGATCCCTACTCACAAAATCGACAACTTTAAAAATGAAGTCGGGGTGGAAGTGGAGTGGAACAACAAGACAGAGTTTTACGACCGTGACCTTAACAACTTTCGGCTACTGAAAGAGCTTCGGGTGCTTGCGGTAGGGGTCATCATCACACGGTTGAGCGAGTTGAGAACGTTGTTTACGGACCTCGGAGTGTGGCACAAATACGGGACGACATCGACGCATTGGGACAAACTCATACCGAAGGTAGATGGAGGCGGCGCTGGAGGTTGTCCACTTCTACTGGTCGGGATTGGAGAGGCCTGCTACGATCCTCATTTGTAGTCCACGCATAGGCCTTATAAGGAGGAGGTTCGTAGCTGTCCAATTCATCTCCCCATTGCGTCCAACCTTTGACACGCTGCCGGCCGAAAAGCTCACAGTAGGGCCCAGGGCTGCAACGCTCGATGATATCGTAAAGTACTTCTGGTTTTTTGGAATGCTCCTGCTTTCGAGTGACGATAACGTTGACTTGGCTTCGCCCTGGCGCGAGCGTCCGCACACGTCCCTTAATGCCGAATAGAACCAACTCCGTGACGTTGCGGAAGTAAAATCCGACACCGCGACCATCGGGGCCGCCATCCTTGCGGACTTTGTACCAAACAATGTTGGTTTTGTAGGTAAAGCCCCACGCCTTCATGATGCCAAGGGCCTCGGCTAGAAGTGCATTCGGGCACCACAGATACAAGTGGCTTTTCTCAGCGGCAATGTCCCCCACCGGCAAGGCGGTGATTTCCTCAAACGACATCGTAGGGTAGCGATGAAGGCGCTTGTGCTCGGGGGCCATCTTACCGGTGCGGTTGGCGAAACGCCAAGGAGGATCGATCAGGATCGTCCCGTATTTACCCTGCACAGCCTCTAAAAGGCTTTGCACTGTATCCCCTCCTGAAAACTGGTGGCGCGATCCCCAATCCGGCTGGAGAATATGCCAAATTCGTTCGATTCGTCAAGAAAAAAGCGCAACCTATTGTGTTCAATCATCGAAATTGGTACAACATCTAGGGATTTAGGACGTTCAATTCAATGCTGCGGGGGATTTTCCCGTCCGCCTTGAACTTTGTGGAAGTGTGCGTAGCCAGAACCACAATAACCCCCAGAATGCCTATCGGCTGAAAATGGTACCGGGATGAGCGGAAAATCGCAAGAAAAGTCTTTCAAGCCAAAGGAACCAAATTCCCCCGCAGTTTTTGCTTGACACACAAGGCAAGATATGTTAGCCTATCAGTGGTGGCTGACGGTGTCAAAGAACGCATTTCAACCCGCCCCATCACGTCTTCTTCCCCTTCGGCCGGACGATTCCCATTCCACAGACGTAGCCTCGCAGCAGACGGTGGGAGGCGGCCCAATGGTTCCGGAAACAGCGTCCATAAGGCGCCAAAATGAAAAATGGATGAAAGAACCCGATGAGTTATTGAAAACAAGCCACTTAAAAAGAGACACAATGCCCGATGCCGATGAGTTTATGAAAAATAAGGACTTAAGCTTCGAAATGGATCGTTTTCCCCTATCCATCACCTATCACGCTTAGAATCAAATAACTACAATCAACTTCACCATTTTGGTGGTGAGGACTTATCGTGAATTTTGGCAAAAATACGCTCGAAATTCGCGCTTTTGAGCGTCTTTTCGCGTGCTCATTGACCGGGTCTTGCTAGCCTCTGAGGCAGTGACCGGCGCGGCTCGATGGGGGCCACGGAGTGGACAGAGAACATCGGTGCGGCGGGAACTTTTCGGAAGCACGCCGAGGCCGGACGGGCGCAGACCGCCTCAGGAGGGTTCGGACATCGGCAGCAGTCTGAGGACCGATTGACTGGGGCGGGGAATCACGTGCGCGGCGATGAGTTTACCCAGGCCGCCCACCTTGGCCCTTCCGGCTTCGACCGCAGCATTGACCGCCGCCACGTCGCCCTTGATCACCACGGTGATGAAGCCGCCGCCGAGTTTTTCCCGGCCCAGAACCTCGACGTTCGCCGCCTTGCAAGCAGTGTCAATGGCCTCTATCACTGCGGTGAATCCCTGCGTCTCAATGAAACCGATGGCAAAATCGCTTTGTTGGCTCACGTGATTCTCCTTTTTGGTTCCGGCGGGGGATGGAATATAAACAACGCCCTGCTCAATCAAGGGATTGAATTCGGGGCGGGCCTCGTACGCGGCTCTGGCTTCGGGCGCCGCGGACGCGATCAAGTCGCTGACGCATTCCACGTTGAGACTGCGGGCCAGCGCCGCCGCCGAATCCAGCGCCGCGCCGACGTCGGCCAGCGGTCCCGTGATCTTCAGGCAGACGCCGTAGAAATCGTTCAGCTCCGCCTGGAGCAAGTGTACTGAACCTGCCTTCTCCATGGCGTCCAGGATGACCATGGAGGGTGACCAGCCCAGAACCTCGACCAGCCCCAAGGCCTCTCTCACAGTGCCCCTCGCTCGCGCAGTTTCTCCACCACTTCCTGGGCAATCTGGGCGATCTTATCGCGCGACATGTTCCCGGTGCGCGGCGCACAGCCTCCCGGCGGCGCCTCCACGAGTCCAAAATCCGCCATGATGCACTGGAGCACGTGCCGCAGCGCCGCGTAATCCGCACGCTGCGATTCGCTGAGCGGCTGCCGGCCCCGCCCGAACTGGAAGCCGCGCAGGTCGATGCCGGCGCGGAAACCCTCCGGAAACTCGGCGGAATAGAGCATGGCATCAAACAACTCCAGCAAACGAAACTGGAGCTTCATCGCCTGGTCCAACTGCCCGGCGCGCGTCAGGTCAAAAACCTGGCGCGTCAATTCCGGTACGATGCCGCTGGTGGCATTGGTTCCGCCCTGGCAGCCCACCATCAGCATCGGTACCAGCACTGCTTCCCAACCTGTCAGGAAGGCAAAGTCCGGCCGCGAGGGCTGCACGGCGGAGATCATGCGCATCATGAACGCCACGTCGCCGGAGGAGTCCTTGATGCCGATGATCCGCGGGAACTCGCTCAGCCGCTTGATAGTGGGCACGTCGATGGGGCTGGCGAACATTGGGATGTTGTAGAGCGTGACGTCAATGGGCGAGTTCACGGCGATTTCGCGGAAGTAGGCGTAAACCGATTCCGGGTTCAGGCGGTAATAAAACGGCGCGACGATGGCGACGGCGCGCGCTCCCAACTGCGCGTAGTATTCGCAGGCTCGCAGGGTCTCCTTGACGTTCGCCTCCGCGGCGCCCGCCAGGATCGGTACACGCCCCTTGTTCTGATCGCAGAAGATCTCAACGATGCGCCGCCGCTCTTCCGCGGTGAGACGAGTGAATTCGCCCGTCGAACCGTTCGGATACAGGCCATGGACGCCGCGCTCAATCAGCCAATCGATGTAACGGCGAAGTTCCTCTTCGTTAATGTCGCCGTGCGCGTCCAGGGGAACCAGCGTGGGAGTAAAGATGCCTTGCAATCCACCACTCATCGCTGCGTCCTTGTTCAGCCGAGTTTGGCGAGACGTTGAGTAACCTCGCTCTTGAAGCGATCAATAAAGCCCAACGCGTATTCGGTGGGATCCAGCTTCTCATTTTCGATCAGCGGCGTGAGGTCCATGCCGAAGTTGACGGCCGTGGTCTCATCGACGCCGTGAGATGCAAGATAAGTGGCGTTGGCGCGGCGCCGGCCCGCCGTGGCCAGGTCATAGCGCTTGCCGCCGCAGATTTGCGAATCGAAAACGCCCAGCAGCGCCATGCCCAGATTCTCGCGCTCGTGCACATCAAACAGAACTTTGTCGGGATCGCACAGCCAGTCAAGGCCGCGCCATACCTCGCAGCCGTAGACATGTTGCGGGCGCGCTTCCTTTGCCACTTCGCGCAGCGCCTGGATGGTGCGCAGCGTTACCGCGACGTGCGTATCGTGCTTGTCGGCAAGATTGTGCGTGTAGACCACCTGCGGGCGGGCCGCCTCCACAAGCTTCTTCAAATCCCCAACCACTGCGGGGTTCTTGCCGTCCTTCACTTCACCGCTGGTGTAATCGAGAAAGACATGCGCGGAGTATTCGCCCACAAACGCGGCTTTCTTTTGCTCGACGCGCCGCACCTTCTGCATCTCTTCGTCCGTGTAACGCGCATAGATGCCGTCGCGAGGACTGCCCGCGCCGTTGGTCACGGTGACGCCGGTAAAGTACCGGTCGTCGCGTCCGAAGCACTCCAGCACGCCGCGCAGGGCCATGATCTCAATATCGTCCTGGTGAGCGGCGATGGTGAGGTGTGTGGTGCGCGCCACTGCCGCATCCACGGGCGTCCCGTCGGGCACATAGATTTCCGAAGAAGACTTGGAAAAGTTCATAAGTTAATTCCTCACTTTGGGTTCGCACAAGGGCAAGCTGGCGGCGGCCACCGCCTGGCCCACGCGGCGCGTGGACTCGTCCGGCAGATGCAGCGCCACCTTGGCCGCGAGTTGCGGAAATTCCTTGTTCAGCACTTCCTGCGCACGCGCCATCAGGATGTTGCCGCCCTCGCCGGAAGTGACGCGTCCCAGCACCAGCACGTGCCGCAACTCATAGAAGTCGGCGTAATGCGCCACGCCGTAACCCACGTAGCAGCCGATGGTTTCAAAGACCAGCCGGGCTCGCTCGTCGCCCTGGTGGAGAAGTTCTTGGACGGACTTGAGCCTTTCCGCCGGACCAAGCTTGGCGTCAACGGTGATCCCGGCCACCGGTGCGAGGCGAAATACCGCTTGCTGCGAAAAGTAATTGGCTCCGACGCCTTGATCGCCTGACCACTCATCCACCGGTCCCTGCGGGTCACAGTCCACCGGGCAGAAGGCCAACTCATTCAGCCAGGTCGTGAGCTCGCCCGTGGGCGTGACGTATCCGCCTGCTTCGCTTGAGCCCAGCGCCATGCCCAGCACCGCCGAATCGCCGAGTGAGAGGGCCCCGGCCAGCGCCGTGACCTCTCCATCATTCACCACGGCAAAGGGAATTCCACCCCACGCGGCTTGCAGGTCGAAAAAGAGACTGCGAATCCTGGTGTCAAACAGCGGTGCGGGAACGCCCCTGTACAACGAGCCCACGCGCGGCTGGTTGTTGATATAAACGCCCGCCGCGCTTCCACCCACCGCGTCCACATGCGGCAGGTGCTGCGCCGCGGTTTTCAGCGCGGCGTTGATTTGGTCAAAGTGATACTGCGGGTCGGTGGCGTTACGCGGATCCCAAACCACTTCTTCCGTGTAAACAGCCTCTCCGTCCTTGACCGCCGCCACCTTACGGTCGCTCGCGCCCAGGTCGAATCCGATGCGGCAGCCTTCCAGGTGACCGCCCAGGCGGACGGTATCTTCGCGCGCCTCGGGAACCTTATCGGCCTCGGTGATTTCCACCGTGAAGGGGTGCTCGTAGACGCCCCCCATGAAATTGGCGTCAAAGGCCCTCGCCCCTTGCGTCGAGTAGACCTGCCGGATGTGCTCGCCCACACTGCGCGGCCCGCCAATTACAACGCGCCATCCGCCCTTCTGCCACAGCAGCATCTTAACCAGGCGTTCCGCAATGGGCAGATTCAACGCGGCGGAGTCCGAAGCCTCATCCAGGCACTCCGTCCGGTAAACAGAGAACGACCGGTCACCGCGCTCGAGGCCGATCACCAAGGGGACTCCGCGGCCCGACTTACTGATGACATCACTGAAATTCCGCCTCACCAGCGCGAAGGGTGTGAACGATGGATGCAGGGGTGGGACAAACTGAGGTTTTGAAAGCCGAAGTAATCCGTCGATATCCAACTCTTCCTCCAGGAACTGCCGCAACCCTCGCGAATGGAAGGGTGCAGCGCTTGATGATAAGTTCGCCATCCCAGCGGGTCAAGGCACCAAATTGTCACACAGCTTTGCAGGAGTCGTAACCGAGGGGCAATCTGGCTCTGCCATTCCAAAATGACTGGCAAAAAAAATCTGTCGCGGTTGTCGATTTCCCCCAATTCGAACGTCGTACCAGTGACGGGCGATTGACACACAACTTCAAAGGAGGAAGACGCAATGCAATATCTGCTGCTGATCTACGAAAACGAACAGCGTTACAGCAAGGGGTATGACCCTGCCGAAATGGTTGACTACCAAGCTTTTGGCAAGGAGCACGCGGCGGCCATCAAGGGTGGAAACGCCCTTCAGCCTACCGGCACCGCCACCACCGTACGGGTTCGCGACGGCAAGGCGCTAACCACCGACGGGCCGTTTGCCGAGACCAAGGAACAGCTCGGGGGATATTACCTGGTGGAAGCGCCCGACCAAAAAGCGGCCGTTGCCATGGCGGCCAAGATACCCGGCGCACGCAGCGGTTCCATTGAGGTGCGGCCCATTATGACGTTCTCCCCGTCATGAGCCGCAACGTGCCAGATACGAGTACAATTACACAAATGCCAAAGGGTTGCTGGCAACGGGGAAGCTCTGGACAGGCAAAGGGGAAATGCCGCGACTCAGCGTTTTTCTGCGCGACGGCGAGAGCCATACGGGGCGACATGACTGACTGCGTATTCGGGTTGTAGCGGCGGTCTCCGACCGCCGCCGTCGATCGGAGATCGACGCTACAATTTACGCCGCTCTGTGTAGTCTCTGAAGAAGCCCGCTTAATTCGATTCAGGTGAAGGAGGAACTGTGGAGACAAATTTTCAATACGTTGACGGCATGTTCAAAACCAACACCGATCTGGTAAGCAAATGCGTAACCGGCATTCCTGTGGAGAAGTGGGGACTGAAGCCGGGTGACGGTTCAAACCACCTGCTCTGGGTGATGGGTCATCTCGTGTGGGCGCGGGGACTCGTTCTCAAAACACTGGGCGACGACGTGTCGCTTCACTGGGCTCCACAGTTCGCACGTGGCGCCAAGTGCGAGGGCGTTGAGCAGTATCCCAAAGTTGACGAGGTTTGCAACGCCTGGAACGATTTCTCCACTCGGCTCGCCACCTGTCTTGCCGAAGTGCCGGCGGATGTTCTGGCGAAACCGCACGACAAGCCTACCTTTGACGGCAAGGTGGGCGGCTTTGTCGCCTTCCTGGCATTTCACGAGGCCTATCACGTCGGCCAAGTCAGCTACCTGCGCAAGTGGCTCGGGCATGGGCAATTGGTCGGGTAATTGTCGATTTTCGATTGCCGATTTCCGATTGTCGAATGGCTGGACGTTGGACGGGCGGGATGAAGAGCTAGCGATCCTGACCACTGACCACTATCCACTCACCACTGAGGTGCACATGCGTTACATGTTTCTGATTTATGGGGATGAACGAGCGCGGGAAGCAATGCCGCCGGAAGAACGCCATCACAACATGACTAAGGCTCAGGCCATGATGGACGAGGCAACCCGTCAGGGGATCTTCGTGGGCGCTGATCCCCTGCGCCCGACCAATGTCGCCACCACCATTCGCAAGCACGACGGCAAGGTCATGATCACTGACGGCCCTTTCGCCGAAACCAAGGAACAACTTGCCGGGTACATTATTCTGGACTGCAAGGACCTCGACGAGGCCTTGGAATGGGCGGCGAAGTTTCCCGGCCCTTGCGGCGGCGCCGGGTGTATCGAAATCCGGCCCATCGGCACGTTCGCCGAAATCGCCGGAGAGAAAATCGAGGTGTCCAACCAGGCCGGCGACCACCACCGATGAACCGGTGCGTAGCACTTTGGACTGCGGGAGCAGCAGCTCCCGCCTTTCTCTGCGGGCGCTGGCGTCGCCCAGCCGATAAGGACAAGTCCAAAGCGGGCGCTGCTGCTCCCGCACTCCAAAACGCTGCGCCCAATGGTTGCCCTGAGAGCCGATGAACGATTTGAAGAGCACTATCGAATCGGTGTTCCGGCGGGAGTCGGGGCGGATCATCGCCGGGCTCATTCGGGTGTCTGGTTCCTTCGATCTTGCCGAGGAAGCCATGCAGGATGCCTTTGCCGTGGCGGTGGCTCGTTGGCCCGCCCACTGCCTGCCTGGCAACCCGGCTGCCTGGATCACGGCCGTTGCCCATCGCAAGTTGATTGATTATGCCCGCCGTGCTCAGACCCGGCGCGACAAGGAAGGCGAACTGCTTCCTAGCGGCGAACCGGTGCAGGAGCCGGATGACCCGGGCCTCGAAGCGGCCGAAATGAATATTCCCGATGACCGCTTGCGCCTGATCTTCACCTGCTGCCATCCGGCGCTGAGTGCGGACGCGCAAGTGGCGCTGACGCTGCGGACGCTGGGAGGGCTCTCCACGGCAGAGATCGCCCGCGCCTTCCTGGTGCCGGAACCAACTCTGGCGCAGCGACTGGTGCGGGCCAAGCGCAAGATCCACGACGCCCGCATTCCGTATGAGGTTCCTCCTCCGCACCGGCTGGCGGAACGCCTGGCTTCCGTGCAGGCGGTCATTTACCTGATCTTCAATGAGGGTTACAGCGCCACCGAGGGCGACAGCCTGATTCGCAGCGAGCTTTGTGCAGAAGCCATCAGGCTGGGGCGAACCCTTGGTGAGTTGATGCCCCAGGAGGCGGAGAACCTTGGGCTGCTGGCCTTGATGTTGCTGCACGATTCGCGCCGACACGCACGCGTGAACAGCCACGGCGAACTGGTGCCCTTGGAGGAACAGGATCGCTCGGCTTGGGATCACGAGCGCATTCGCGAAGGTCTGGAGCTTGTCGAGAAGGCTTTGCGCCTGGCGAGCATCGGACTGTATCAGCTACAGGCCGCCATCGCCGCGCTGCACGCGCAGGCAGAAACACCGGCGCAGACCGACTGGCGGCAGATCGCGGCTCTTTACCGCGTGCTGATGCGGCTGCATCCTTCATCGGTCGTCGCACTGAACCACGCCGTCGCCGTGGCGATGAGTGAAGGTTTGGAGACGGGCTTAAAACAAGTTGAGGAACTCGGGGCTTCCGGTGAACTCAATTCCTACCACCTTTACCATGCCGCGCGTGCTGACCTGCTGCGCCGCCTGGGGCGTTCGCAGGAAGCCGCTCACGCCTACCGCCAGGCCCTCGCTTTAACGGCCAACGCCGTCGAGCGCCGCTATCTGAGACGACGGCTTGCGGAGCTTGGTTGCAACTGACCCAGCGCAACCCTTCCGGCTTTTCGTTTCATCCAACACGCGTTGGGGCTTTCCCCGACGGGGTTCGGGGAATTTTCGAAATTTGGATTTCATCCCGGCGCGTGCGACTCGCCGCTGCGCTACCGTCACGACATTTCGGGGCGCCGTGTTTCGCACGGCGAACAACAGCAGAGGTTTACTCTGATGGCGACGGCAGTAGTCGAAGTTCAGGAAAGAGCGCGTACAGGCTGGATTGTCTCTCCGCGGGCTGACTTGTTCTGGTTTACCGCCGGCGGCGCCGCGTTTGCATACCTGTTTTGGGCGTTGTGGCGATTCACGCCGGTGCCCCTGATTCTGTTGGTCGCCGTCTGGGCCGTGGTCTTCGACGAAACTCACGGCTTTGCCACCATTTCCCGCACTTACTTGGACGCCCAGGAGCGCGAGCGTCGAGGCCGTTGGTTGTGGGGAAGTCTCGCCTTCTTTCTTGCCGTTGGACCCGTCCTCATCCTTCTGCACCTCGGCGACTGGCTGGAGCTGGCCACGGTGCTTTGGGGCTATTACCACGTCTTCAAGCAGCACTACGGCTTCATGATGATGTACAAGAAGAAGAACCGCGATTTCCTGCCGGAAGATACAAGACTGGACAAGCTGTTTTTTGCCGCCGGGTTCTATTACCCGTTCCTTACCTATCCGCTGCATAGCAAGGAAGCGGCCGAAATCCTGCCCTTCCCCATCCTGCCGCGTCTGGCCTCGATTTATGAGAACGTCCTGCTGTTCTTGCTGATCCTCGTGACGCTAGCGTATGTGGTCCGGCAAGTACAGAAATTCCGCCAGGGGCTATCCCTGGATTGGCCCAAGCAGCTTCTCTTCGCGTCTGCCATTCCGGTGAACTTTTTGCTCCTTCGTAGCTCCATGCCGATTTTGGGCGTCTATGCCGCGGTCACCATCTTCCACAACGTCCAGTACCACCGCCTGGTGTGGTTCTATAACCAGAACAAGTACGGCCCCGACCTTGGTCCCGCGCGGAAGTACGGTCTCGCCACGCTGGTCAACGCCCGCTGGCTGACTTACGTGGCCGCCGCGGCTGCCTACGCGTTTGTGTTCGACGTCGTTCCCCGTTTCATCCTGAAGGACCACGTGGGCCTGATGAACATCGGGACCCGCAACCACATCATCTTTTCCTTCTTCGCCGCTCCGGGCCTTCTGCACTACTGGATCGACGGCCACATTTGGAAGATGCGCTCCGATCCTGAATTGCGAACCTACCTGAAGCTTTAACTCGGTCGACCGGCGCGACGTATCCTGTGAAGGGTGCGCAACACCTGCCCCCTTGCTTCCACGATCTTCTCGCGCCGCCCGATACCACCGCTCACGGTTCGCGATGCGGGGAGGAGTGGCTTTGCATCACAAAGTACTTGACATGGCTTCGCACCTGTAGTATTTACACGCCCATGCCTTGTGCCGGACCCGTTCGCTCTCGCCGCCTTCGTCCCGCCCCGCTGCACGCGCACGCGATTGAGGACCTGCGCTTCATCCGTGAGACCATGCAGAACGCCGCGTCGTTTACGGCGGTTCCGGGTTGGGGAGGTGTGGCGATGGGCGCCGTGGCGGTGGCCGCGGCTCTCCTGGGCCCAAGCCCTTCCCGCGCCACGGCATGGTCCATCACCTGGCTCATCGCGGCGATGGGCGCGTTTGCCATCGGCGTCGTTGCCAGCTTTATGAAAGCGCGACGAAGCGGCACGCCCATCCTGGCACAGCAGGGGCGCAAATTCGTGTTGACGTTGTTTCCGCCTCTCATGGCGGGGGCGGTGATTTCCGTCGCGCTTTACGCTGCCGGGCTCTGCCGCCTGCTGCCCGCCATCTGGCTGCTGCTTTACGGTGTGGGTGTGATCTCCGCCGGGAGTGTCTCCGTGCGCGTGATTACCGTGATGGGGCTAAGTTTCATGGTGGCGGGTGTGGCGGCGCTGTTGTGTCCGGCGGCGTGGGCCAACGCGGTGATGGCGGCCGGCTTTGGCGGGCTCCACATCGTGTTCGGAACAATCATCGCAAGGAGGTATGGTGGCTAGACCGAGTTTGTCGGCCGAACGTCATTCGCTGGAAACGCGCAGAACGGAGCGGGTTGCACCCGGGGAGCACCGGCAACCCTCTTCCGCGGCCGATCTCGACCGGCTGATTCACGAACGCATGCGCCTGGGCATTGTCAGCGCGCTGGCGGCGAATGAGTCGCTCAGCTTCCAGGACCTGAAGAAACTGCTCTCCACGACGGACGGCAACCTGAGCGTCCACGCGCGCAAGCTGGAAGACGCCAAGTACATCGTCTGCGAGAAGTATTTCGAGGGTCGGCTGCCCAAAACGGTGTATCGCCTCAGCCCCTCCGGGCGTCACGCGCTGGAGCGCTATCTCGATCAGATGGAAGCGCTTATTCAATCCATGCGCGCGCGCTAAGCCGCAGGACAAAAAAATTTGCCTGCTGGCTTTGTGCTGCAAAGTACATTGCGACAGTGTAAAGGGAACATGAAAGCCTGTGGTTGATGTCCAGGCGAGCATTTCGACAACATACGGTTCGAGCGAGGGAAACCATGAATAACGACAACGAGCGACATACCACAACGCACGGTGACGCCGGTCTACACGTCGCGATCATCATGGATGGCAGCGGGCGGTGGGCCGTGGGGCGCGGGTTGCCGCGAGCGGAAGGCCACCGCGCCGGCCGCTCGGCGGTTGGACGCACGGTGGAAGCGGCCCTTAGCCGCGGCGTGCGCGTGCTCACCCTGTTCACCTTTTCGACGGATAACTGGGGCCGACCAGCGCACGAGGTGGCCGAACTCATGTGCACGTTCGAGAGCTTTTTCCGAGTGGATGCCCGGGTGCTCATCCGTCACGGGGTGCGTGTGACGGCCGTGGGCCGGCGTGATCGCCTGCCGGTCTCCCTGTGTGAGGCGATCGAAGAAGTAGAGGCGGCAAACGGTGCGTCGTCGCCACTGCACCTCCGCCTGGCCATCGACTACTCCGGCCGGGAAGCCATTCTTGCCGCCGCGCGACGCTTTTACCTGGCAGGCGATGACGGCGAAGAAGGCTTTTCCCGCTTGCTGGCGGAATCCGAGCCCTCGGTTGAACCCGCGCCGGACGTGGATTTGCTGATTCGCACCGGCGGCGAGTTGCGGTTGAGCAACTGCCCGCTTTGGGAAATCGCTTACGCCGAGTTGTATTTCACTCCGTGTCTATGGCCGGAGTTCGGTCCCGCGGAATTTGACGCCGCCCTGGACGAATTCAACAGGCGCGATCGGCGCTTCGGGCGGATTCCGGTAGTGGCGTAAGAGCAAAATCACCGTTAGGGGATCGTCATCGTGAACTCCACTGCAAAGCTGGAAATAACCGTTCTGGCGGGTGCCTTCGCCCTGGGAATTCTCGGCGACGCCCTGCTGCGAAGCCTTCCCTGGGGAATCAACTTCGCGGTGTGGGGCAGCCTTTTGGCGGCGGCCATCATTTATCTCGCTCGTGCGCGGCGGCAGGTGTTTGCCGACGGCGGCAGGGGGCTGCTGTTGCCCGTGGTGCTCTGCCCATTGGCCTTCGTTTGGCGCGATTCCTCGGCACTGAACGCTCTCAGCCTTTTCTCGATGATGGTCGCCCTGTCACTCGCCATGCTTCGCGCCCGCAGCGTCCGGCTGCAAAGCTCCAGTCTGGTGCGATATGCATGGGGAAGCGTGCTCGCCGGATTCAACGCCGCCTTCGGGATGCTTCCTCTCGCCTTCGGCAACCGCGAGTGGAACAAGACCGCCGGCTGGAGTGAGCTGCGCAAAGTGGTGGCCGTGCTCTTAGGCCTGGCGCTGGCGATCCCTCCGTTGCTCGTCTTCGGCGCGCTGTTCATGGGTGCCGACGAAGTGTTCAAAACCTTCGCGATTCAGTTTCTGCGGGCCACTCCCACTCACCTGCTGCTGATGGCCTTCATCGCTTACATCACCGGCGGCTATCTGCGCGGGGTGCTGTTCGGGAAGGATGTGAACCCCGAAGCGCCGAAGCGCCTCCTTCCTTTCTCGCTGGGCGCAATTGAAATGGGAGTGATGCTGGGCCTCCTCGATCTGCTATTTCTCGCCTTTGTGGCCGTGCAGGTGCGATATTTCTTTGGCGGTTCGGCGCGCGTGCACGCCGTCACCGGCTTGACCTTCTCGGAATACGCCCGGCGCGGCTTTTATGAACTGCTCGCGGCCGCCGCGCTGCTTCTGCCGTTTCTGTTGGTGGTGCATTGGCTCTTGCGGCCTGACGACGCCTGGGCACAACGGTGGTTCAAGTGGCTGGCAGTGATTCAAATCGCGCTGCTCTTCGTCATCATGGCGTCGGCCGTTCAGCGCCTGCGGTTGTACCAGGCGGAGTACGGCTTGAGCGAGCAGCGGCTATATCCCACCGCCTTCATGGGATGGCTGGCCGTGGTGTTCGTATGGTTCTGTTTGACGGTCCTGCGTGGCGAGCGCGAACGATTCGCTTTTGGCGCCATGGTGGCGGGATTCCTGTTGGTGGCGGCACTCCATGTGATCAACCCCGACGCGCTCATTGCCCGCACCAACATCGAGCGTGCCCGCAGCGGGCGCATCTTCGATGCATCTTACGTGCTGGATCTCAGTGCGGACGCCGTGCCGGAGATCGTGGCCGGTCTGCCCAACCTCAGCCCGGCCGAGCGCAGGAAGCTGTCGCAAGGCGTTCTCGATCGATGGTCGCGTCCACAGGATGCCGACTGGCGTTCGTGGTCGATCTCACGCTGGCGCGCCTGGCGGGCCGTCAGGGGTAACGAATCAGCTTTGCGTGAAGGGGTGGCGCGGAGGTAGCGCTTACGCATTCACGTATATCACCGTTTGCAGTGCTTGCTTTCCGGCACGCTTCATTTCGATCGACGCGACCATAACCGTGGATTGGTCTTGCAGCGTGCCGGTCACCTTTGCTTTGGGTTGCTTACCCGGTTGCAGATCGGCACTCTTCAGCGCTGCCTTTGCCTTGGCGATGCCGGCGCTGTCAAAATTCAGCACCTGACCCTCACCGGTCGCCAAACCTACCGTTTCCGTCGAGCTTGAGGCTGCGCACACCTTCGCGGCGTCGTTCACTTTGTTTGCACGCGCCTCTGCGGCGGAAGTGGGGTCAGGCAACCGTTCCGTGGTTCCGGGCATGGGTTCCGGACCCCGCGGCGTTGGTGCCGGCTGAGTGCCTTGCTGCCCTGGCTGTCCGGGTTGCTGTTGCCCGGGGGACGCGAAACTTTCTTCTGACGCTGGCACCACATTTCCGTATGGCGCGTGATCCAGTGTCTTCTGGGGAAGGGCCGCGCCCCAACCCATCAGGTGCGGAGCGCCGAACATCGAGCCTTGCGGGGGCGATGTGCTTTCGGCGCCGAGGGCCTTGTTCATGCATCCCACATCCACCAGAAGGCCGCTCCAATGTTTTTCCTTCGGCGCCTTGGTATCTTTCGGCGAACCCGGGTCGGCGGATGCGGCCATCGCCCATCCCGCACTGCAAATGAACCAGCCCGCGAAGAAGCTGGCCAATAAAATGGAATTTGCACGCCTCATAGGTGAAAACGCCTCCCTTCGTCCCTGAAACTTGCTGATGACGCTGGCGCAAGCTCCTTGCCAAAGACCTTTAGCTCCCGGCGACGGAGGCTGGCCGTTGCAGATCTGTAAGTTAGGCAGGTGTGTAAAATCGTAAGCCGCGCAGGTATTACGTGCTGCCGTGTAGATTCTATATATGACGGCGAGAGTGAGGACGCGCCGATTCCGCCGCACTGGGCAGTTTTCATCGCCGGCTGAGAGATGACGATCCCGCGAGGTTTGAGTTAAGCTATGAATTCAATCTGTTGACGCGAGGTGAATTATGCCAGGCGAATTGAAGGACAAGGTTGCGGTGGTTACCGGCGGGTCGCGAGGGATTGGTTTGAGCGTGGCGCAGGCGTTGCTGGCGGAAGGCGCCAAGGTCTTCATCTGCGGGCGCGACCAGAAAGCTTTGGACGCGGCATTGGAAAAACTTCGCAGCACCGCTCCGGCCAATGTGGACGGCTCAAAGGCCGATGTGCGCAACTATGAAGACTGCCGCAAGCTGATCAAGGTGGTGGCGGAACGCTTCGGCGGCCTCGACATTCTGGTGAACAACGCCGGCGTGGGCATTTTCAAACCCGTCGATCAGCTCAGTGTTGAGGAGTGGGACGCGACCATCGGGACGAACCTCTCCGGCGTCTTCTATTGCTGCCGCGAAGCGATTCCCCTGATGCGCAAGCGCGGCGGGGGATACATCTTCAACATCTCCAGCCTGGCGGGCGTCAACCCCATGCCCAGCGGCTCTGCCTATAACGCGTCCAAGTTCGGCCTGAACGGCTTCAGCGAAGCCATGATGCAGGACGTGCGGTACGACGGTATTCGCGTCAGTTACCTGATGCCGGGCAGCGTGGATACGGACTTTGCCGCTGCACCCGGTTCGAAGCCGCGCGAGAAGTGGAAGCTGACCGGCGAAGACGTGGCCAAGGCGGTCATCGATTTGTACAAGTTCCCGACCACCGCGCTGGCCAGCCGCATCGAAATGCGGCCCTCACAACCGCCACGAAAGAAATAGCCCGGCGTGCTCTTTCTGCCGTAACTTCACCGCCACGGAAATGGCGCTTTGGTGCCGCTGTCGAATCCCGGCATGATCGCTGCACTCTTCCAAAATTTGCCTAAACACTTCATTTCAACTGCCGATGGGTGAGGAGACGGCCCGGTGGATCTTGGGCCAGTGGAGCTCAATTTTGAGGAGATGCTTATGGCAAATGCCGTGGCCCTGCTTTTCCCTTGGAGTGACACGTATAGCGTAAAAATCGGCATTATCGACATGCAGCACAAGAACCTTGTGGGCATGGTCAATGCCCTGCACCAGGCCATGGTGGCAGGCCACGGCAAGGACGAACTGGGGAAAATTCTGTCGGGTCTCGTCAAGTACACCCAGGTTCACTTCAAGACGGAAGAAGGGTTGATGGAGTCGCACAAATATCCCGAATACACCCAGCACAAGTCCGAGCACGAGAAACTGACGAAGACCGTGTTGGAGTTTCAGGCCAAGTTTCAGAAGAGCGAAGTGGGACTAACCATTGAAGTGATGCAGTTCCTGAAGGACTGGCTGGTAAAACACATCATGGGGTCGGACAAGAGGTATAGCCCGTTTCTGAACGCGCAGGGAGTGCGGTGAGAATAGGGGCTGGGGGCCAGGGGCTCGGGGAAATGCTGAATTATGAATTATGAATTCTCAATTGCAGGACTCAGACTGGAACTCAATCTTCGCAACCCCCCCTGGGAATACTGAATTCATAATTCAGAATTCATAATTCAGAATTCCCCAGCCGCCCGCCCCCAACACTTCGTTCCTAATCGAGCGGCACTTCTTTCAGCACATCGTCCCAGTGACCGGTGGTTAGTTCCCAACGGCGCTTCTCCTGCCTCGTGTGATCCTCGCGGTCGGGGTAAAGTTCCTTCTTGATTTGCGGATCGCGATGATGGGCTTCTTCCAGCGCCATCCAGTCGCGCCACACCATGACGATCTTGTAATCCCACGCCGGTGTCTCCGAGTGGAAACGCCGCTCATAGAGCTTTTCGCTCAAGAGAATGCCTTCTTTCACGAGTTGTTGCAGAATGGGGTTGTGGTTCTTTTTGTAGAGAGCCAGCCATTCCGCTCCTGCCCCCGGCGCCAGCTTGTAGTAATACTCAATGGTTAAAGGTCCGCTGCCTTGCTCAGCTTTCTTTGATGCCATGAGATCTCCTCTCCTTGACCGTCCACTTGTTATCTTATGATCGCGACCGCTCCCCACGGATCGGCGGTCTTATTGTATGCGCATTTTCCCTGACTTTTCGACACAATCGGAGAGGCGGCTCGCCTTTGACTGCGGTAGCTGCCGCTCCCGCAGTGTGCGCCTGAAGTAGCGCACTCGGTCAGAGAGGTGGAAGTCCTCTCTGGTTCAACGTAAACCAGTAACGGAAGGCAGTTGCGTCGTCGCGAGACGGGGTAGTGAGCTGCCGGAGGTGAACGACCAGTCCGTACGAACAGAAACTCGATTCGGCCGGTGTCCGATGGCGAGCCTGCAGTGCAATGGCGAAGCCCCGAGTTCTCGTTGGGAGGAGTCCCGTGGAGAAGCGATCTTGGTGCGATCTGCCGAGGGGTAACGTGCCCTGGCAAGACGCAGTCGGCGCAGATGGTTGGAGACAGAAGGGTCGGAAGGCCGGGTGCGTGAATCAGGGAGACCTGCTCACGAAGGAGTCGAAGAGGTGGTCGCCGCACAATGATCCCGGCACTGCCGAATCGGCGTGAGCAGGAGTCAGAGCGTCCATAAGAGTGAGGAAGGGCCTGTAATGGGTCTGGAGCGAAGGGACGCAGGAAGGTGGATGAGTAAGGATGAACAGCGGCGTACCTATCTTCCGCCCAGTGCCTTCGGGCTGTTCCGGTGGGGGACTCGGTTCGCCCTCGAGGGAAGCGAGAGCGCTGATCTGGACACGTACTCATGGTGATGACTCGGATACCGAGGCGGCTCTGCCGCCGGTTTCCTGCCGTGGTCTCCGCTGCGACGGGATGATCGCTCATCACTCCTCTTCGAGGTAAACCACCAACTGGAGAGCCGGATGCGGGAGATCCGCCTGTCCGGTTCGGAGGGAGGGGGAACCGAATTCAATCAACTCTCCCTACCCCTATCCAAAGCGCTACGCGCAGGCTCAATTGACGCCGGATCCAACACGGGTTATCCCGCCTTGGCGGCGCGGATGATCCGATCGACCAGTCCGCCCGGGGCGCAGAAGGCGGAGATATCTTTCCCTTCCGCGGCAGCCGGCAGGGCCCACAGCATCATGTTCTGGTCGTAGTGGCTGCCGAAGATTTCCAGCCCGTTGTCGCCGCGCAGCATGTTGGGCTGATTCCATTCCGAGCCGCTGTCAATCAGGGCCTGCGCGCAGCGGCGAGCCAATTCCAGGCCCAGTTCGCGCTGTCCCGCGTACATGTAGGTCATGGCCAACATGTACAGTTCCGGCACAAAGAAGGTATTCGGGCCATAGCCGACGCCTCGTGCCAGGGTTCCATCCGGACGGGCGAAATTGGTGGCGCCATAAGGGGTCAGCCGGACGCACGTGCGCGAGATCGTCTCCAGCGTCGCCTTGGCGCGCTCGGGGCGAAAGACGCCGGGCAGGCCGTGATAGCGGGCCATCCATTCTCCATCGAGTTGATACCCGAACACGTCGTCGGATTTTCGTCCTTTCTTCGGTTCGTAGTAGGCCAAGTAGTAGTTTCCCGCCCAAAGCTGGCTTTCCAGAGCCCGGCTACCCTGCGTGAACCAGTCGCGGCACTGTTGCGCAAAGGCCTGGTCTCCGGCCTTTTGCGCCATGCGCTCCAGCATACGCAGGTTTGCCAGGTGCATGCCTCCCACGTGGGGGGTCATTCCAAACCACTCGGTCCACTCGAACATATCGAGCAGAATTCCGGGCTGCGGAGCCTCGCGAAAGGGATCCAAGTCATCGTCCGGCACGCTGATCACATTCGCATCGCCGTCTCCGTGCCGAAGCGACATGGTCAAAATCGTGTTGCGCTTGACGGAGGAGTAAAACTCCTTCATCACCGCATCGTCGCCGGTGCGCTGCCAGTAGCGGTCAACCATGTCGACATAGCACGGCCCGGTGGTGGCCGTCTGGTACCCCGGTGATGGGGACGCCATCTCCACTCCCGAGGTCGATTCAAAGCCTCCTTTTGCTCCTCCCACCACTCCGCCGAAGACCCACGGGGCGGCGCCGTTGGTGAACTGGTAGTTCTTGTAGCCACGCATCGTCGACAAAGCGAGATCGGGAAAGAAATAGACAATGGGGGCGTTGGCGTAAAACGTGTCCGGCATGGGTTCCACGGCCGGAACCTCCACGATGCCGTCGAGCATTCCGAACAGGCCGTCCTTGGGATCGCACCACGGACCGACGGGGGGCCGCCCCTGCGCCCACAGGCTGTTGACGGGGAAGAGATAAAGGATGTTGACCAGCGCCTCGCGCAGCCAGATGGGCAAATTCTGTTCAGCAAAGATCACTTCCTGCCACGCCAGCACGCGCCGAAGAAGCGATTCGTGGTTGCGGCTGAGGAATTGGGCCACGTCCAGGGCGCTCTGGAAGCGCGTCGCATACATGTGGGTGAAAGTGTGGGGACCTTCGCCGATCCACATGGGAGCAAACCACGCCAACACCAAGCGAACGATTTTCTGTTCTCCCGGCTCCAACGCGAAAGCGACGGACACGGAACCGCTGAAGTTATGCTCTTTGGGTTCGGGCAGAGCAGACCCAATCTGCGACCAGATTCTGCCGCGAGTGTCCGGGCCTTCGGCAACGGCGCCCTCCGGCGCGTCAGGATTGCCCGCCAGACTTCCCGGAGTCAGGCCTCCGCCCACTTGCACTTCCGCGTCGCCGACCACTCCGATGGCATAACCGATCTCCTTGACCGCTTCCGAGGTCACGACCAGCCCGGAAAACTCTCCGCGCACCTGCTGCCTCAGCACACGGGTGGGAGTGGGGGCGATGGCGATGGTCTGGACGTGCGGCTTCGTCCTGCGCTCGCGCGGGCTGTGCGGGGCAATCTGCGCCTCGGCCTGCGTCGGGCCGGGAAACATGAAGGCCAGTCTTCCTTCTTGCGGCGAAGCACTTAAATTGCGGAGGTGCAACTCAAACACGGCACCGGGCGTGTTGCTGGCGGCGGAGTCCCCCGGGAAAAACGGTGACCACGCACGCAGTCCGGCGCTGACAGGAGAATCCGGCATCGAAAATTCCAGGTCCGCCACCGGATAGTGACCCCAATAGTGGATTACCGGAGGCGTCTGGATGTGCCGAATCGGCAACCATACATATCCGCCAAAGGCCGAACGCGGGCTGCCCAGTAGCCAGACTTCATCCCTTTCCTTCAGGCTCATCCCCAGAAAGGGCAGGTCCAAAGGCGCGCGCATGGGGCAAAGAGAGTTGAAGAGTGTGCAGGAACCGAACGTCCCGTCAGGCTCGACGGTCAGGAAGCCGGTATCAATTCCGCCCAGAGTCATTCCCCCGCGGGGCGGCTCGGTTTGCCGATAGATCACGCCGCACGCGGCCTGGCGAAAACCTTCCGCCGCAAACTGCACCGGCTTGCGCAACGGGAGGTCGAGGGGAAAGAGAGTACCCGGGGAACGAGAAGAAGCGCTGCCGGCCCGGGGGATGAGCGTCGGCAATGCGGCAACACCGGCGGCAAGGCCCTTCAATGCAGTTCGTCGGTTCACGAGCCCTCCTGCGGGCCCCGCGCGTGGCTGAGCAAGTAGCGTGCCTCGTGCCGAAGGGGGAACTCGTAGCGCGGACATGCTCCACAATGTCCGCGGTTCTTCGGCCTTGCACCACCGCGCGAGCGGGTTGATTCACGCCACGTCACATTCGCGCCGGCGGCGCGAAAACGCGATCAAAAGCCGCGGGCCTTGAAACGCAGGTCCGCGCTACGGAATTGGAGTGATTTCGGCAAGTCTGCGTCACCGGGAGCCGGAATCGCTGGTTAGAAGGAGTTCGTCACTATTGCGACCACGCACTCGGCCGCCGCAGTCTGGCTCACGACAAGCCCTGAATTTGAGTGGAGCTTGCACGGCTCCCCTCCTCAGACGAGGAGGGGCCAGCGCGCTCAGCGGCGGGGGGTGGTGCTGAAATTCGAGAGGGCACCCACAAGGAGTGCCCCTACGGTTCCTTGGGGCTCCGTAGCGCTGCGCCGCTCCACTCCACTCGGAACCGCCGGCCTACTTCGACGAAAAGCGGGCGGTAGTCCTGAGGGTACCCCATTCCACCATCAAAATCCCGCCCTGGCCGCCGGCTCGGCGCAATGAGAGGGTCAACTGTTCCACGGGCGCGCTCGCCGTTTCCCTCTTCATGGGCACGGCGGCGAAGATCTCCGAGGCCGGGGGAGCCGGTTCGCCCCACTGGCCATGCGTCTTGTCGAAAAGCAGCTTCCAGGACTTGTCCTCCTGCAGTTGCATCCAGATGCTGTACTCGCCGGCGGGCACCGCGACCCCACCGAAGTCCAGGTCAACGTCAGTCTTGAAGGTTGTGGATTGGTCCTTGCCGAGCCGCCACAAAGCCCCGGCGGGCAACCGGCCCAGCAGGCTGTCCGTGGTCCGGCCGTTCAGCGCCGGGCGGCCATAGTCCACCGAGATCGATTTGTCCTTGAGCTTCAGTTCCGATGCGCCGCGCTCGGCCCCCAGCGCGGATACCGCAGCCCCTAAACAACAAGCCACCAGCAATAGACACAGCACCGCGATTGCAGATTTTTTCATGGAAGGATCCTCCAAAAAGGTGAGGCGAGATTATAGCGTGAGCCTGAGCGTTCCGCCAGCGTGTGGACAGAGCCGTGTGTACAGAGCCGGCTCAGCCATGATAGCGTACAGCGATCAGTATGGACTTGAAATTTGAGTGGGACCCGAAAAAGGCCGCAGCCAACCTCTCGAAGCACGGCGTTTCGTTCGAGGAGGGCGTAACCGTCTTCGCCGATCCGCTGGCGCGGATATTTCATGACGAACACCATTCCGCGGAAGAACAGCGCGAGATCATCATCGGCCACTCGGCGAGAAACTGCCTTTTGGTCGCCTGCTTTACGGAGCGAGCGGAGTCGGTTAGAATCTTTAGTGTTCGAACCGCGACTGCAAGCGAACGGAAGGACTATGAAGAAAACATCCTCCAGTAGCCAAGCGAAGCGCCAGGAGATGCGGAGGGAATATCGCTTTGACTACCGGCAAGCACGCCCCAACCGGTTTGCGCCTTTGTTAAAGGGTAGGGCGGTCGCGGTCGTGCTCGATCCGGACGTGGCTTCCGTGTTCGGATCGTCTGAAGCCGTCAATTCTCTCCTGCGGTCAGTGATTAAAGCCCTCCCCAAAAACGTAAAGCTGTAGCGCCGTGCGTCGCATACTTACAGCCTCACGGATTCGCTACGCGCGGGCAAGGGACCCCTCACCCGTCCCGATGGATCGGGTTGACCTCTCCCCTCGGAGAGGTTGTTGACTTTCTATTCGGCGCCCTTACGCGTCGAATAGACTCGCGACCTCTTCAAGTGAATCCGCGTTGACGGGAGCGTTAGTGTGCGTCGCTCGTCGGGACGGAGACGGGGAACCCCGCGGTCTTCCACGCGTCAAAGCCGCCGGTAAGGTTGGCGACATCGCGAAAGCCGGCTCGCCGCAGCAGGCTGGCGGCGATGGAGCTGCGATAGCCCCCTTTGCAATGCACCACCAGAAGCTTTTCGCGGCCCAGTTCGCCGGTGCGGGAAGCAAGTTCCCCCAAGGGGATATGCAGGGATTTCTCGATCGCTCCCCCGCTTCGTTCTCCCGGCTCGCGCACGTCCAGCACGGCGATCCCGTCACGCTCACGCTCCTGGAGTTCCACAAACTCCTGGACGGTGATTTGGGGAATATATTCGAGCTCGAAGCCGCTCTGGATCCAGCCCACCACGCCATCCGCCAGGTAACCGGCCACGTTTTCCAGGCCCACGCGGGCCAGGCGGATTTGCGACTCGCGCACGTGTTCCGCATCCTCGCCCACAACGATAAGGCGTGCGTCCAACCCCAAAACGCGCGCCGCCCACGAAGCGTACTGGCCGGTAAGGGCGATGTGAATCGATCCGGGCACGTGCGCCACGGCGAACTGCATTGCCGGCCGAGTGTCCACTACGACCGCCCCCGCCTTTTGCAACTCGATGACCTCCGCCGCGGTGAAGGCGGCCAGTGGCGGCAGGTCGGCCAGTGAACCCGCCCCGCGCCGGTTCAGATCCACCTCGCGCGCGAAGTACTCGGGCCGCGCCGGAAGGTTGTCGGTCAGTAGGTGGACGAATTCTTCGGAACTCTTGGCCAGCAAGGCGTAGTTGTTCAATCGCTGCTTACCGATGGTGGAAGAGCTTTCCGAACTCATCTGCCGGCCGCAGAGCGAACCGGCGCCGTGCGCGGGAAAGATCTCCGTGTCGTCGGGGAGTGTCAGGAGCTTCTCGTGCAGGCTGCGGTAGAGGATGGCAGCAAGCTCTTGGGGAGTGTGGCTGGCGGAGAGGTCGGGCCGCCCCACGTCGCCGATGAATAGCGTGTCGCCGGTAAACACCGTCTGCGGACGCTGCGGTTGGCCCAGGTCGGTCATCAGGATGCAAATGCTCTCCAGCGTGTGGCCGGGAGTTTGCAGGAACCGCAAGCGGCTCTGGCCGAACTGAATTTCGTCGCCATCACTCACCGCGACATGGGGGAATTGCGCTCCTGAACCCGCGCCCAGATAGATCTGCGCCCCGGTGCGCTTGGCCAACTCGTGATGGCCGGAGATGAAGTCGGCGTGCAGGTGGGTCTCAATGACGTGTTCGATCTTCCATCCCTTGCGCGCCGCGGCCTCAAGGTAAATATCCACGTCCCGCTGCGGATCGACGACCGCCGCCACGCCTTCTGAGCCCACCAAGTAGGACGCATGCGCCAGACAGCCCAGATAGAATCGCTCAATCTGCACCGGTTCCACGCCGGCCTCCTTGGAAGACCTCACCGTGCGAAGCAGGGTGTAGTTTAGTTGTCGGGAAAGACCCGCCCAACAATCTAGACGCGGCGGTTGGGACGTGTCAAAGGATATTTAAGGCCGCTTGGGACGTGGCGCACGCGGCAGGATGTTGCCGCCTTCTATGCAGGCAAGGAAGGGGCGGTTAACTCAGCGCCGGTTGATGCTTCGGCTCGTCCAACCGCGACTGGGCCCACAGGCCGGATTTGCGGAGCAAACGGACCAATTCCCGGCGCTCGCCGGAGTTCAGCACCGACAGGCTTTTTTCCATGTCCGCGGCGTGCTGCTTGAAGGAGCTCTCGATAGTTCGCCGGCCGGCGTCGGTGAGTTGTACAATCCGCGACCGTCGGTCGGCCGAATCGGCGATTCTCCTTACCAAGCGCTTCGCTGCCAGCCGGTCGAACGGCCGTGGTGATGGAGCCGCTGGTGAGAAGGATTCTCCGGCCGAGCACGTTTACCGGCTGCGGCCCCTTGTGCAACAGAGCTTCCAACACGGCAAAATCCGAAAGTCCCAGGCCGGTGGCGGCAATGCTGCGCAGGGCATTCTGTTCGATGGCGTGAAAGGCCCTCCACAAAATCAGCCAGACGTGAGTAGCGTTGGTCTTCTCGCCGTTACGGGGATCGAGTTCAGCCATGGTTCCAGGTTACCTCCTCCGAGCCTTGCTGATTATATTGATGTCAAGACAAGGTTAAAGATGCAACGTCCGGCTATTTGCTGAAACTTTCAGATAGTGAGCAGCATCTATCTTGATGCCAAGGTAATTAGAGGTTGGGTGGGGTTCCAGTGCGGCCCTGAGCCAGCTCGACGACGCTGGGGGGAAAGGTCGCCGGCACGAATTCAAACGGGGACGGCACGGGCCACCGGCCGCGCGCCGACCATAGAGAAAAGGAGAAGCCATGAAACAGACTTACAAAGTTGATCCCGCGCACTCCAGTGCACAGTTTACCGTTCGCCACATGATGGTGACCAATGTCCGGGGCAGCTTCAGCGGTGTGGAAGGGACGGTGGTTTGCAATCCCGATAATCCGGCCGAGTCGCAGGTGGATGTGGTCATCAACGCCTCTACGGTGAACACGCTCGAGCCGCAGCGCGACGCGCACCTGAAGAGCGCGGACTTCCTGGACGTCGAGAAGTATCCTACCATCACCTTTAAGAGCAAGCGCGTGACCCCTAAGGGAGATGGCGAGCTTCACGTCGTGGGCGACCTTACCATCCACGGAGTCACGAAAGAGGTGGCTCTGGACGTGGAAGGCCCGACGGCCGAGACCAAAGACCCGTGGGGAAATATACGCATTGGGGCGTCCGGGACGACGAAGATCAAACGGAGCGAGTTCGGCTTGACCTGGAATGCCGTGCTGGAAGCGGGTGGATTCCTGGTGGGCGATGAGTTGAAGATAGCGCTTGATGTCTCGCTGATCCGAGTGTAACCGGGAAAGCCGGAACCTGGCGCAAGCGCCCAAAGCACTCATCGAGCACCCGACAACGCGACCGCCAAAGTCTTGCCGTAGATCGAAACCGCCCGGTTGGGGCGGAATCGCCGCTGGCTCAGTCGATGCCCAGAATGCCCCGGGGCCGGTTGGGGGGCGGGCTGGCCTGCTCCTGTCGAGGAGGTTCCTCCGCAGCGGCCTGCGGTGCGCGAAATGCGGGTAGGTAAACGCAGGTCCCTCGCTCGTCGTGCCGGGCTATGCACTCCAGGCAAACTCCCGTCTGGTGAGTCGAGCAGAAGAAGATGGATGGGCGCTGGCCGCACGCGGGGCACATGGGCATGCCGGGCGCTGAGTACGTGTAAACGCCGGGTTCGAGTACGGCACCGGGAGCCGCGGACTCTGTGGGCCTGGCTTCGGCCTCAGGTGCAGGCGGTTCCGGCTCCAAAGCGCCTACGGCCGGCGCCCGCCCGGAGATGCCCAGATTGTTGTCGCACGGTTTGAGGGCCTTGATCAGGTATTCCTCCAAAGCGGCAGCCTCGAAGCTCATGCCTTGGGGCACGGCGATGGTGGCGATGTAAGTGGGCCGCTCCGTCCAGTCGGTGAAAAGCAGCCGGCACTCGTTCTTGCCCGCAAAGTATGTGCTCAGCCGGCCTCCGATCGACGATCCCATAGAGGCCTTGCCGACGTACAGCAGCAAGCCGCTTCTGCCGAAGATCAGGTAAACCCCTTTGCGATCGGCGTTCGGGTACGTCTCGTTCCACTGCGAGTCCACGAAGTCAGGCGTTCCTTCCTCCGGGAACAGGGCGTACATTCCCTTCAACTCCAACGCGGGAAGGCCCGGCCGCCGATAGTTCTCCTGAAACTCATCAAGACACCTTTTCACCTGAGCCAGCATGGCGTGCACCTCCCCACCTTGGAATTCTATATGAATTTAGCGCTTCGCGCTCTCGTAGCAACCCAGGACGCGCAGGAAGTTGGTGACTTCACCCAGGTGGGCAAGGGCGTTCTTGCAGCGCTCTTCCTTCACGTTGCCGACAAAATCGAGGTAGAAGAAGTACTCCCACGGACGGCCGCGCAAGGGGCGTGATTCCATTTTGCTCAGGTCGATGTCGCGCAGGGCGAAAACGCTCAGGCACTTGTAAAGCGCGCCCGGCAGGTTGCGGGTGGAGAACACAATGGAAACCTTGTTGGCCTTGGGGCTGACGCGCGAGGTTTTGGAGAGGAGAAAGAAGCGGGTATAGTTTTCGCGGTGATCTTCCAGATGGGTTTGCAGGATGCGCGCGTCGTAAACCTCGGCGGCAATGCGGCTGGCAATGGCTGCGGTGCCGGTGGGCCGGCGCTCCGCCAGCATTTTCACAGACCCTGCGGTGTCGTAGTAGGTTACGCGCTTGATCCTGGGATTCTTGATGAAGAAGCGCTCGCATTGGGCCAAAGCCACGGGGTGGGAGTAGACTTCGCGCACGTCCCTGCGCCGCGTGCCCGGCATGGCGATAAGGTTGTGGACAATGCGCAGGCTCACTTCGCTCACGATGTGCAGGTTGTTGGCGAGCAGCAGGTCGAAGTTCTCGTAGACGGAGCCCGCCAGCGTGTTCTCAATGGGAACCAGGCAGTAGTTGGCGTGTCCGCCGGTGACGCTGGCGAAGATTTTGGCGAAGGTTTCGCAGGGCAGCACCCGGATGCCGCGCCCCAGAAGTTTATACGCAGCCTCCTCACTGAACGATCCTCTTTCGCCCTGGAAGGCGACCGTTAATTTGGCCATGAACGCCGTTTTCCCCCGATAAGAATGTGAAGGCAGGATGCTACCACGTGGAAACGGTGGCGACAACCCGCATCCTACGGCGCGTGCAAGGGAAGCGCCTTCGAAACCGCCATCCGACCTCCGAGTACCTAAGTAAGGTTTCCCTGCGGGCGGGTGAGGTGTACACTCTCCGCGCAGGCAGTCGCGCGAAGGAGGTTCAGTATGAGGCTGAATGCCTTGGTGGGGGTTTTTCTCGCTGTGAGCACGGTGATGGCCCAGTCGCCCGCCCCGCCGAAGCCGCTCAGCATGCAGAATATCGTTCAACTCTTGCGGGGTGACGTGCCCAGCGCCCGCCTGGCGGAGTTGGTCAAACGTGACGGCATCGAATTTGAACCCAGCAATAAAGACTTCGAAACGTTGCGCAAGGCCGGAGCCCAGGACGATCTGATCGACGCCGTGAGCAGCGCCAGACGGGTGGGCGTGGAACTGGCAAGGTCACCGGCGGTCGCCGCGCAGGTAAAGGAACATCTGGACCGGGCGCAGCCGATGGTGGACAACGGGGACCACGACGGTGTGATTTCCGAGGGCCAACAGGCCGTGCAGATTGACACGAAGAATTCTGAAGCTCATGCCACGCTGGCGGTGGGATTTCTGCTGAAGGGCGACTACGAGCGGGCTCTGGCTGAATGCCATGAGGCCGAGCGCCTGGACCCGCAGAGCGGCATTGCGCCTGCCGACTGCGCCTGGGCGCTCTACCGCAGCGGCAAGCCGGAGGAGGCGGTGGAGGAGACGCGCCGGGCTCTGACGCTTGCTCCCTCCAGCCCGCACGTGCATTTTGTGGCGGCCTTGGGCGCGTTGCAGCATGGCAACACCAACGGAGCCGTGGCGGAATGCCGGACGGCGCTTGAACTCGATCCCCACAACTTCGGCGCGCATGACGTCATGGCGAACGCGCTCAACGGGCAGGGGAAATTTGACGAAGGCGCCCACGAGGCGCGAGAAGCCTTGCGCTTGGCGCCCCGGAGTTCCGATGCTCATGCGGTGTTGGGTTGGTCGCTACGGGAAAAAGGCAATCTGGACGACGCCGCCAAGGAGGAGCGAACCGCTCTGGAACTCGACGCCACTAACTCGGCCGCCCACGAAATCCTGAGTTCCATATTACTTCTACAGGGCAAGACGGATGAGGGCCTGGCGGAAGCGCGGGAGTCCCTGCGCCTTGATCCCAAACACCTGTGGGGATATGAGCGCGTGGTGTGGGCTCTGATTTTAAAGGGTCAGTATGATGAGGCCATCAAGGAGACGCGCGCAGCCCTCGCGATCGATTCGCAAGTTCCCTGGGCGCACGTTGACTTGGCGTGGGCCTTCATTGGAAAAGCCCAATATGAGCAAGCCGCCGCGGAAGCACGGGCCGCCATTCAACAGGATCCCAACAACGCCGTGGCGCATGAACGCCTGGCTTGTGCTCTGGACGCACTGAACAAGCCCGCCGACGCGGAGCCGGAAGCGCGCAAGGCCATGCAACTCGATCCCCACGATAACTGGGCATTCGACCGTCTTGCCTGGGCATTGATTCTGGAAGGCAAGTTCGACGAGGCGGCGGTGCAAGCCCGCGAGGGAATCCGGCTCGACCCGTCAAACTGGGAGAATCACGCCATGCTCGGCTGGGCGTTGAACGGCAAAAGCCAATCCGCAGATTCGCTGGCGGAGTCGCGAGAGGCCATCCGCATCAATCCGAATATCGCTTGGGTGCACAATAACGCAGCGTGGGCGCTGGATATGCTCAGCCGGCCGGATGAGGCCATTGTGGAAGCGCAGGCGGCGATGCGGCTGGAACCCAACAACGTGGAGCTTCGCCTGCCCTTGGCGCAGGCTCTTATCCGCAAGGGCGATAACGAGGGTGCCTTGACGGAGTGTCGCGAGATACTGCGCGTGAACCCCGGCGACATCCAGGCGCACATCCACGCCGCGTGGGCATTGCTGGCGGAAAACCAGCCCGATGCGGCGCTGGCGGATCTAAACGCGGTTCTTGCCGTGGACCCTGCCAACGCTTCGGCCCATTATCACATGGCGTGGCTCTGCATCCAGAAACACCAACCCGACCGAGCCGTTGCTGAGGCACGCCAGACCGTCCAAAGTGATCCGAACGTCGCCTACTACCACAACATGCTTGGCTGGGCCTTGGAATCGAAAGGTGACTCGCGCGGTGCCCTCCAGGAATATCGCACGGCCTACCTGCTGTTACCGAATGACGCCGGCCTAAAAAGTAATTATGAACGCTTGCTAAATCAGACAAAGAAGTGATCCACCGGCGCGGGGAAACTGAACAGGCAAACCGCGAAAGCTAACCGGCAAAGCCGGTATTCCCGGAACGTTTAGCTTTTGCGGATTGCCTCATGGCCTTCCGCTCTGCCGATGGTCTCTTAAGTGGTTCCCAGGAGTCCGCGAAAGAAGAAGTCTGTGTAGTACGCGCCCAGTTCATCTTGCTTCACGGCTCCGTCATGGTTGTACCACTGGTAGAGCCAGTTGATCATGCCCAGCAGGGCAAAGGCGGCGATGCGTGGCGGAATCTGCGGTGGTCTGCCGCTTTGCTCCTGAACGCGCGCGATCAAATCAACAAGATAGTCGATATAGCCGCGCTTGCGGGTGTTGAGCTTCTTGCGCAGAGGGCCACTGAGCGAGCGATTCTCGTGCAGAATCACCGTAATTTCCTGGTCGCGCGCGCGCACGATCAGGTCAATGTGGCCGATGATGGTTTGGCGAAGCTTCTCGCGCGGGTCGGCGACGTCCTTGATGGGAGCCAGCACCGTCTCATCCAGAATATCCATGCCGTAGTTCTGGATTTCGTACAGCAGGCGATCCTTGCTGCCCACGTGGTGGTACAGCCCCGCCTTGGTCAGGCCCACGGCCTCGGCAATATCCTGCATCGACGCCCCGTCATAGCTCTTGGCGTAAAACACGCGGGCGGCTATGCGGCAAATTTCACGTAGTTTCTGCTTGGCTTCGACGGCTTGGGGCATAACAAGATTAATACCACCCCCGACAGGCGCAGTGTAGCACAAAAGGCAAAACCCGGCGGTGTTTTCGAATGTAAGGCATTCCCCGGCGCAGGCTTGGTGCGAAAGGGGGGACTCGAACTTCGAACGACTCCTAATTCTCCGTAAGTTACAGACATTACGTCGCACCTAACGCCACCAAATGATATCAAACACGGGGTGGATTGTACGTAGATTGTACACG